>NZ_KQ089831.1:0-820991 GCF_001037515.1 Citrobacter sp. MGH110
ACACCTTCAACGGCTTACAGAACGCTCCCCTACCCAACAACACATAGTGTCGCTGCCGCAGCTTCGGTGCATGGTTTAGCCCCGTTACATCTTCCGCGCAGGCCGACTCGACCAGTGAGCTATTACGCTTTCTTTAAATGATGGCTGCTTCTAAGCCAACATCCTGGCTGTCTGTGCCTTCCCACATCGTTTCCCACTTAACCATGACTTTGGGACCTTAGCTGGCGGTCTGGGTTGTTTCCCTCTTCACGACGGACGTTAGCACCCGCCGTGTGTCTCCCGTGATAACATTCTTCGGTATTCGCAGTTTGCATCGGGTTGGTAAGTCGGGATGACCCCCTAGCCGAAACAGTGCTCTACCCCCGAAGATGAATTCACGAGGCGCTACCTAAATAGCTTTCGGGGAGAACCAGCTATCTCCCGGTTTGATTGGCCTTTCACCCCCAGCCACAAGTCATCCGCTAATTTTTCAACATTAGTCGGTTCGGTCCTCCAGTTAGTGTTACCCAACCTTCAACCTGCCCATGGCTAGATCACCGGGTTTCGGGTCTATACCCTGCAACTTAACGCCCAGTTAAGACTCGGTTTCCCTTCGGCTCCCCTATTCGGTTAACCTTGCTACAGAATATAAGTCGCTGACCCATTATACAAAAGGTACGCAGTCACACCCCGAAGGATGCTCCCACTGCTTGTACGTACACGGTTTCAGGTTCTTTTTCACTCCCCTCGCCGGGGTTCTTTTCGCCTTTCCCTCACGGTACTGGTTCACTATCGGTCAGTCAGGAGTATTTAGCCTTGGAGGATGGTCCCCCCATATTCAGACAGGATACCACGTGTCCCGCCCTACTCTTCGAGTTCACAACACATGCACTTTTGTGTACGGGACTTTCACCCTGTATCGTGCGACTTTCCAGACGCTTCCACTAACACACATGCTGATTCAGACTCTGGGCTGCTCCCCGTTCGCTCGCCGCTACTGGGGGAATCTCGGTTGATTTCTTTTCCTCGGGGTACTTAGATGTTTCAGTTCCCCCGGTTCGCTTCATTACGCTATGTATTCACGTAATGATAGTGTGACGGATCACACTGGGTTTCCCCATTCGGAAATCGCCGGTTATAACGGTTCATATCACCTTACCGACGCTTATCGCAGATTAGCACGTCCTTCATCGCCTCTGACTGCCAGGGCATCCACCGTGTACGCTTAGTCGCTTAACCTCACAACCCGAAGATGTTTCTTTCGATTCATCATCGACTTGCAAAAATTTGAGAGACTCGAACACACCATTTTTCATTTCTTATTACGGAGAAATGAAACAGTGTGTCGTTTCAATTTTCAGCTTGATCCAGATTTTTAAAGAGCAAATATCTCAAACGTGACTCGTAAGTCAGTTTTGAGATACTTCGGTCGGCGACTTTCACTCACACATACCAGCAAGTGGCGTCCCCTAGGGGATTCGAACCCCTGTTACCGCCGTGAAAGGGCGGTGTCCTGGGCCTCTAGACGAAGGGGACACTGAAGTCTCAATCGCAAGACGCCTTGCTATTTACTTTTCATCAGACAATCTGTGTGAGCACTACAAAGGTCGGTTCTTTAAGGTAAGGAGGTGATCCAACCGCAGGTTCCCCTACGGTTACCTTGTTACGACTTCACCCCAGTCATGAATCACAAAGTGGTAAGCGCCCTCCCGAAGGTTAAGCTACCTACTTCTTTTGCAACCCACTCCCATGGTGTGACGGGCGGTGTGTACAAGGCCCGGGAACGTATTCACCGTGGCATTCTGATCCACGATTACTAGCGATTCCGACTTCATGGAGTCGAGTTGCAGACTCCAATCCGGACTACGACATACTTTATGAGGTCCGCTTGCTCTCGCGAGGTCGCTTCTCTTTGTATATGCCATTGTAGCACGTGTGTAGCCCTACTCGTAAGGGCCATGATGACTTGACGTCATCCCCACCTTCCTCCAGTTTATCACTGGCAGTCTCCTTTGAGTTCCCGGCCTAACCGCTGGCAACAAAGGATAAGGGTTGCGCTCGTTGCGGGACTTAACCCAACATTTCACAACACGAGCTGACGACAGCCATGCAGCACCTGTCTCACGGTTCCCGAAGGCACTAAAGCATCTCTGCTAAATTCCGTGGATGTCAAGAGTAGGTAAGGTTCTTCGCGTTGCATCGAATTAAACCACATGCTCCACCGCTTGTGCGGGCCCCCGTCAATTCATTTGAGTTTTAACCTTGCGGCCGTACTCCCCAGGCGGTCGACTTAACGCGTTAGCTCCGGAAGCCACGCCTCAAGGGCACAACCTCCAAGTCGACATCGTTTACGGCGTGGACTACCAGGGTATCTAATCCTGTTTGCTCCCCACGCTTTCGCACCTGAGCGTCAGTCTTTGTCCAGGGGGCCGCCTTCGCCACCGGTATTCCTCCAGATCTCTACGCATTTCACCGCTACACCTGGAATTCTACCCCCCTCTACAAGACTCTAGCCTGCCAGTTTCGGATGCAGTTCCCAGGTTGAGCCCGGGGATTTCACATCCGACTTGACAGACCGCCTGCGTGCGCTTTACGCCCAGTAATTCCGATTAACGCTTGCACCCTCCGTATTACCGCGGCTGCTGGCACGGAGTTAGCCGGTGCTTCTTCTGCGAGTAACGTCAATTGCTGTGGTTATTAACCACAACACCTTCCTCCTCGCTGAAAGTACTTTACAACCCGAAGGCCTTCTTCATACACGCGGCATGGCTGCATCAGGCTTGCGCCCATTGTGCAATATTCCCCACTGCTGCCTCCCGTAGGAGTCTGGACCGTGTCTCAGTTCCAGTGTGGCTGGTCATCCTCTCAGACCAGCTAGGGATCGTCGCCTAGGTGAGCCGTTACCCCACCTACTAGCTAATCCCATCTGGGCACATCCGATGGCAAGAGGCCCGAAGGTCCCCCTCTTTGGTCTTGCGACGTTATGCGGTATTAGCTACCGTTTCCAGTAGTTATCCCCCTCCATCGGGCAGTTTCCCAGACATTACTCACCCGTCCGCCACTCGTCACCCAAGGAGCAAGCTCCTCTGTGCTACCGTTCGACTTGCATGTGTTAGGCCTGCCGCCAGCGTTCAATCTGAGCCATGATCAAACTCTTCAATTTAAAAGTTTGATGCTCAATGAATTAAACTTCGTAATGAATTACGTGTTCACTCGTTGAGACTTGGTATTCATTTTTCGTCTTGCGACGTTAAGAATCCGTATCTTCGAGTGCCCACACAGATTGTCTGATAAATTGTTAAAGAGCAGTACCGCTTCGCTTTTTCTCAGCGGCGCGGGGTGTGCATATTACGCCACCCCGCTACGAAGTCAAGCATTTAATTTCGCTTTCTTCGCCGGAGTTCTCAGTGGAACCCCGCTGACCCGGCGGCTTGTAATCCGTTGTTCCGTGTCAGTGGAGGCGCATTATAGGGAGTTATTTCAGGCTGACAAGTTAAAAATATAAAAAACTTATCAAGCGATTACTTTTCAATCAACACGTCCATTTCTGCCTGGTTTTTAAACAAAAACGAGCCCCACAGGGCCCGTTTATTGTTGTTTTGTGACTTACTGCACTGCCACTATGCGATCGTCATTCACTTCCAGACGAATCGTTTTGCCCGGAATCAGTTCACCAGACAGAATTTGCTGCGCCAGCGGGTTTTCGATCTGCTGCTGGATAGCACGTTTCAATGGACGCGCGCCATACACCGGATCGTAACCATTCGCGCTCAGCAGTTTAAGCGCCTCGTCAGAAATATGGATTTCATAGCCACGCTCTTCCAGACGTTTGTACAGACGCTGCAACTGGATCTGAGCAATAGAAGCAATGTGCTGCTCACCCAGCGGATGGAATACAACAACCTCATCTATACGGTTGATGAATTCCGGGCGGAAGTTGTGGCTCACGACGCCCAGCACCATATCTTTCATGTGACCGTAATCCAACTCGCCGAAGCGTTCCTGGATCAGATCGGACCCCAGGTTCGAGGTCATGATGACAACCGTATTACGGAAGTCGACCGTTCTCCCCTGTCCGTCAGTCAAACGACCATCGTCAAGCACCTGCAGCAGAATGTTGAACACATCCGGGTGTGCTTTCTCCACTTCATCCAACAAGATGACAGAGTAAGGACGACGACGTACTGCTTCCGTCAGGTAACCCCCCTCTTCATAACCGACATATCCCGGAGGTGCCCCAACCAGACGAGACACCGAGTGTTTCTCCATAAACTCGGACATATCGATACGCACCATTGCATCGTCACTGTCGAACATAAAGTTTGCCAGCGCTTTGCACAGTTCGGTTTTACCGACACCGGTTGGACCAAGGAACAGGAATGAACCAATCGGACGATTCGGATCGGACAAGCCCGCGCGGCTACGACGGATGGCATTAGAAACGGCTTCCACCGCTTCGTTCTGACCAATCACGCGGCTGTGCAGCTCCTGCTCCATACGCAACAGTTTTTCTCGTTCGCCTTCCAGCATGCGAGCAACTGGGATCCCGGTCCAGCGCGCCAGCACCTCAGCAATTTCTGCATCCGTAACTTTATTACGCAGCAGACGCATGGTTTTGCCTTCAGACTGGGTGGCTGCTTCCAGTTGTTTTTCCAGTTCAGGAATTTTGCCGTACTGCAGTTCAGACATCCGCGCCAGGTCGCCAACGCGGCGCGCCTGTTCGATGGCGATTTTTGCCTGCTCCAGCTCAGCCTTGATAGTTTGCGTTCCCGAGAGGGAAGCTTTTTCAGCTTTCCACTCTTCCTCTAACTCAGAATACTGGCGTTCTTTGTCGTCCAGCTCTTCGTTGAGCATATCGAGACGTTTTTTACTTGCCTCATCAGACTCTTTCATTAATGCCTGCTGTTCCAGTTTGAGCTGGATAATACGGCGGTCGAGTCTGTCGAGTTCCTCCGGCTTGGAGTCAATCTGCATACGAATGCTGGATGCCGCTTCGTCAATAAGGTCGATAGCTTTATCCGGCAACTGACGATCGGCAATATATCGATGAGACAGCGTAGCAGCCGCAACAATCGCCGGGTCAGTAATCTGCACATGATGGTGCAGTTCATAACGTTCTTTCAGGCCACGCAAGATTGCGATGGTGTCTTCCACTGAAGGTTCAGCCACAAACACTTTCTGGAAACGACGTTCCAGCGCCGCATCTTTTTCGATGTACTGGCGATACTCATCAAGCGTTGTTGCGCCTACGCAGTGCAGTTCCCCGCGAGCCAGTGCTGGTTTCAGCATGTTCCCGGCGTCCATTGCGCCATCGGCTTTACCCGCCCCAACCATGGTATGCAATTCGTCGATAAACAGAATGACGTTGCCTTCCTGTTTCGAGAGATCGTTCAGCACACCTTTTAAACGTTCTTCGAACTCACCACGATATTTGGCCCCAGCAACCAGCGCGCCCATATCCAGCGCCAGTACACGACGGCCTTTTAAGCCTTCCGGCACTTCACCATTGATGATGCGTTGGGCCAGCCCTTCAACGATGGCGGTTTTACCGACACCGGGTTCACCGATTAACACCGGGTTATTTTTAGTACGACGTTGCAGCACCTGAATGGTACGGCGAATTTCTTCATCACGGCCGATGACCGGATCGAGTTTGCCCTGTTCGGCACGTTCGGTCAGATCGACGGTATATTTTTTCAAGGCCTGACGTTGGTCTTCAGCTCCCTGGTCATTCACGCTTTCACCTCCACGCATTTGTTCAATTGCCTGAGTGATATTGGCGGTCGTCGCGCCTGCTGATTTTAATAAGTCGGTCAGCGTACCGCGTGACTCAAGCGCCGCCAGAACGAACAGTTCTGACGAAATAAAGTTGTCCCCACGTTTTTGCGCCAGCTTGTCGCAAAGATTAAGTACACGCACCAGTTCCTGAGAAGGCTGCACATCGCCACCGGTACCTTCTACCTGTGGCAAACGGCTCAACGCCTGGTCAATGGCTGTACGTAACTGGCCAGCATTAATGCCAGCAGACGTTAATAAAGGACGTACCGATCCCCCTTCCTGATTCAGCAAGGCGCTCATTAGATGAAGTGGTTCGATGAATTGATTGTCGTGCCCCAATGCGAGTGACTGGGCATCGGCAAGAGCAAGCTGGAATTTATTAGTAAGACGATCCAGACGCATAACTCCTCCCATAACAGGTCAAAATTGCTACTGGAGATTAAATGAGGTCATCCCTCAATTATTCAAGGTGAATGACCTGAATTATGTGAAAAGAAAATTACACGTACCGGATCGTCTTGATTCTTTAGGTTATATCAGCCAAATAAAACTTGCCATACGACCCGTGGTATTGTCGCGACGATAAGAGAAGAACGTCTCACTTTCGCTGAAGGTGCAACGGTCGCCACCGTGGATGTTCTCTACCCCGACACTGGACAGACGCTGGCGCGCAAGCTGGTAGATATCCGCCAGATACTTGTCGCCACGCGGTACAAATGCGAGGTCCGCTTGCGGATCTTTCGTCATGAACGCCTCGCGGACTTCTGGTCCAACTTCAAACGCGTTTGGACCTATCGCCGGGCCTAGCCAGGCAATAATGTTTTCAGGTTTGTCGGCAAAACACGCCACCGTCTCTTCCAGCACGCCGGCGCATAATCCGCGCCAACCCGCATGGGCCGCAGCAACTTCCGTTCCGGCACGATTGCAAAACAACACCGGCAAACAATCAGCGGTCATCACCGCACACACGGTGCCCGGCGTGTTGCTGTACGACGCATCTGCGCGTTTGCAGGCGTAAGGCTCGCCGGTCAGTTTCAGGACATCCTTACCGTGGACCTGCTCCAGCCAAACTGGCTTTGACGGCAGATTGCCCGCAGCAAACAGTCGTTTGCGGTTCTCTTCAACATGCTCCGGGTTATCGCCGCAATGGGCGCCCAGATTCAGCGAATCGTAAGGCGGCATACTGACTCCGCCAATACGGGTAGAACTACACGCCGCGACACCTTGCGGTATCGGCCACTGCGGGACAATTAGCTTACTCATAGCCAGGCAATATCATCCTTATGTTCTTCGAAATCAGCGCGCATCACTTCAATCAACTGCACCATATCTTGTGGGATCGGCGCATGCCATTCCATTTCGATACCGGAAATCGGGTGATACAAACGCAGCATGGTCGCGTGCAGCGCTTGACGGTCGAACTTACGCAGTACGGAGATAAATTCGTCAGAAGCGCCTTTCGGTGGACGTGGACGACCGCCGTAAACCTGATCGCCCACCAGCGGATGAGTGATATGTGCCATGTGCACGCGGATCTGGTGCGTACGTCCGGTTTCCAGACGCAACCGCAGACGCGTGTGCACACGGAAGTGTTCCATAATGCGATAGTGCGTTACCGCCGGTTTCCCCATTGGGTGTACCGCCATGTGCGTACGCTTGGTCGGGTGACGGCTAATCGGTTCCTCAACGGTTCCGCCAGCAGTCATGTGACCAATTGCCACGGCTTCGTACTCACGGGTAATTTCGCGCAGCTGCAACGACTCCACTAAACGTGTTTGCGCCGGAACCGTTTTTGCCACCACCATTAATCCGGTCGTGTCTTTATCCAGACGGTGCACGATACCTGCACGAGGAACATCCGCGATTGGCGGGTAGTAATGCAGTAACGCATTCAATACCGTACCATCGGGATTCCCGGCGCCCGGATGCACTACAAGGTCACGGGGTTTGTTGATGACAAGAATGTCGTCATCTTCATAAACGATATCCAGTGGGATATCCTGAGGTTCAAAACGAACCTCTTCATCAATTTCTGCATTGATGGAGACACGCTCTCCACCCAGCACTTTTTCTTTCGGTTTATCGCAAAGTTGGTCATTTACCAGTACGCGCTGGTCGAGGATCCATTCTTTTATGCGCGATCGCGAATAATCAGGGAACAATTCGGCCAAAGCCTGATCTAAGCGTTGACCGAGCTGATTTTCGGAGACTGTTGCGGTGAGTTCTACTCGTTGTGCCATAAACTGCTTCTTCGTTTAACGTTGGGTTTTACGGCTTTGCCGTTTAATATAGTGTGCTATTGTAGCTGGTCTTAACCGGGAGCAGGAACAGAGAATCTCCCGTATTACATTTTGAGGAAAGTCAAAACGTCATGACGCGCATGAAATATCTGGTGGCAGCAGCCACGTTGAGCCTGTTTTTGGCGGGTTGCTCTGGTTCAAAGGAAGAGGTGCCCGATAATCCGCCAAATGAAATCTACGCGACTGCTCAGCAAAAGCTGCAGGACGGTAACTGGAAACAGGCAATAACGCAATTGGAAGCGTTGGATAACCGTTATCCATTTGGACCGTATTCTCAGCAGGTGCAATTAGATCTCATCTACGCCTACTACAAAAACGCCGATCTGCCACTTGCTCAGGCTGCCATCGATCGTTTTATCCGTCTTAACCCGACACACCCTAACATTGATTATGTCATGTATATGCGTGGCCTGACCAATATGGCGTTGGATGATAGCGCACTGCAAGGATTCTTTGGTGTTGATCGTAGCGATCGCGATCCGCAACATGCCCGAGCTGCGTTTAATGACTTTTCCAAACTGGTGCGTGGGTATCCGAATAGCCAGTACACCACTGACGCCACCAAACGTCTGGTGTTCCTGAAAGACCGCCTGGCGAAGTATGAATACTCCGTTGCAGAATACTACACTGCCCGCGGCGCATGGGTTGCCGTGGTAAACCGTGTGGAAGGCATGCTGCGCGACTACCCGGATACCCAGGCAACACGTAATGCCCTGCCGTTGATGGAAAACGCTTATCGCCAGATGCAGATGAATGCGCAGGCTGAAAAAGTCGCGAAAATCATTGCCGCCAACAACAGCAATACCTGATTTGCCTCAGAATGCAAAACGGCAGCCCAAGGGCTGCCGTTTTTTTATCCGTTAACGCCACAACTGAAGCGGTTTAGCTCCAACGCATCCCATCAAATATGGCCTGCTTTCAGGTATTCCTCAAGTAAAAAATCGCCTGTTCCTGCGGTGCCTCACAAAAAGGTTTTCTTGACAAAAAGCGACAAAATAATGTGATTTAGATCACACATTTTGACATTAGGAACGGTATGCTGGAATCACCAAGACGGGAAAGACAAGAGGTAAAATTTATGACAATGAACATTACCAGTAAACAAATGGAAATTACTCCGGCAATTCGCCAGCATGTCGCAGACCGTCTCGCCAAACTAGAAAAATGGCAAACTCATCTGATTAATCCACATATCATTCTGTCTAAGGAGCCACAGGGTTTCATTGCTGATGCCACCATCAATACACCGAACGGACATCTGGTCGCCAGCGCAAAACACGAGGATATGTACACCGCAATTAACGATTTGATCAACAAGCTGGAACGGCAGCTCAATAAAGTGCAGCACAAAGGCGAAGCCCGTCGTGCAACAACTTCAGTCAAAGACGCCAACTTCGTCGAAGCAGAAGAAGAGTAGTCCCTTACATTGAGTGTATCGCCAACGCGCCTTCGGGCGCGTTTTTTGTTGACAGGGTGAAAACAGTACGGGTACTTTACTGACGTAGCCAAAGGAAAATTACATGAAACTTGTCCCGTTCTTCTTCGCATTCTTTTTTACCTTCCCCTGAATGGGAGGCGTTTCGTCGTGTGATAAAGAATGCGAAGACGAACAATAAGGCCTCCCCACACGGGAGGCCTTTTTTATTGATAACAAGAAAGGCAACACTATGACATCGGAAAACCCATTGCTGGCGCTGCGCGATAAGATCAGCACGCTGGATGAAAAATTACTGGCCCTGCTGGCTGAGCGACGTGGACTGGCCGTAGAAGTTGGTAAAGCCAAACTGCTTTCGCATCGTCCGGTTCGTGATATCGATCGTGAACGTGACCTTTTGGACCGACTCATTCAGCTTGGCAAAACACATCATCTTGATGCTCACTACATTACTCGCCTGTTCCAGCTCATAATCGAAGATTCCGTCCTGACTCAACAGGCTCTGCTCCAGCAGCACCTGAACAAAATTAACCCACACTCCGCGCGCGTGGCCTTCCTTGGGCCAAAAGGGTCATATTCCCATCTCGCCGCACGTCAGTACGCCGCTCGCCATTTTGAACAATTTATTGAAAGCGGCTGCGCAAAATTTGCCGATATCTTTAATCAGGTCGAAACCGGACAGGCTGACTATGCTGTGGTACCGATTGAAAACACCAGCTCAGGTGGGATTAACGACGTTTACGACCTGCTGCAGCACACCAGCCTGTCTATCGTTGGCGAGATGACCATTACGATAGACCACTGTGTACTGGTGTCTGGCACGACGGATCTTGAGACCATTGAAACGGTATATAGCCATCCGCAGCCGTTCCAGCAGTGCAGCAAGTTCCTGAATCGCTACCCGCACTGGAAGATTGAGTACACTGAAAGCACCTCTGCGGCGATGGAAAAAGTTGCGCAGGCTAACTCACCGCGCGTGGCGGCCCTGGGGAGCGAAGCCGGAGGCGTACTGTATGGATTGCAGGTTCTCGAGCATATTGAGGCTAACCAGTCGCAAAACATCACCCGCTTCGTGGTGTTGGCACGCAAAGCAATCAATGTTTCCGATCAGGTTCCGGCAAAAACAACCCTGTTGATGGCGACGGGGCAACAAGCCGGTGCGCTGGTTGAGGCGCTGCTGGTGCTGCGTAACCATAATCTGATTATGACTAAACTGGAGTCACGCCCGATTCACGGCAATCCGTGGGAAGAGATGTTTTATCTTGATATCCAGGCCAACCTGGAATCGCCCCAGATGCAAAAAGCATTGAAAGAGCTGGGTGAGATTACGCGTTCGATGAAAGTACTGGGATGCTATCCAAGTGAGAACGTGGTGCCAGTCGATCCGAGCTAACGTTTGGCAATGCCGGATGGCGCTACGCTTATCCGGCCTACGGTTCATACGATTTTTGAAGGCCGGATAAGGCGAAGCCGCCATCCGGCATCTTAATTAAGGACGGCTGTCATTCGCCTGACGTAACAAAGTACGGCTTTCACTCTGGAAGCGTTTCGCATAATCGCCAAACCAGTGCTCCACCTTACGGAAGCTGTCAATAAACGCTTGCTTATCTCCCTGCTCCAGCAAACCGATCGCCTCGCCAAAACGTTGGTAGTAGCGTTTAATCAGCGCAAGGTTGCTCTCAGACGACATAATAATATCGGCATAGAGCTGCGGATCCTGGGCAAACAGACGGCCAACCATCGCCAGTTCAAGGCGGTAAATCGGCGAAGAGAGCGCCAGCAGCTGCTCCAGTTGAACGTTCTCTTCCGCTAAATGCAGACCGTAAGCAAAGGTCGCAAAGTGACGCAGTGCCTGAATAAACGCCATGTTCTGGTCATGTTCAACGGCGCTGATCCGATGCAGTCGCGCACCCCATACCTGAATCTGTTCCAGAAACCACTGATAAGCTTCCGGCTGACGTCCGTCACACCAAACGACGACCTGCTTGGCCAGACTGCCGCTATCCGGACCAAACATTGGGTGTAACCCCACCACCGGGCCATCATGTGCAGCCAGCATCGCCTGTAAAGGACCATTTTTCACCGAAGCCAGATCCACCAGGATGCAGTCAGACGGCAGACGCGGTAGTTTGGCGATCACCTGCTCGGTGACGTGGATCGGCACGCTGACGATCACCATGCCGGCATCAGAGACGATCTCCGGCGCGCGATCCCAGTCCTGCTGTTCCAGGATCCGCACCTGGTAACCTGACAGGGTGAGCATTTTTTCGAACAGACGCCCCATCTGACCGCCGCCGCCGACAATCACCACCGGCCGCAGAGAAGGACAAAGCGTTTTAAACCCTTTGTCGTTCTCACTGGAGTAGGACTCACGCATAACGCGGCGTAGCACATCTTCAATCAGGTCCGGCGGCACGCCAAGGGCTTCCGCTTCCGCGCGACGAGAGGCCAGCATAGAGGCTTCCCGCTCCGGCACGTAGATCGGCAGCCCAAAGCGGCTTTTTACTTCACCTACTTCGGCAACCAGCTCCAGGCGGCGTGCCAGTAAATCCAGCAACGCCTTGTCGACTTCATCAATTTGATCGCGTAATGCGGTCAATTCAGCAACCATAACCAACCTCTTATGCTACACGCGCCGACAGCTGGCCGTTTAAATCCTGGCTAATTTCACGCAGCAGCGCATCCGTCATTTCCCAGCTAATGCAGGCGTCAGTTACGGATACGCCGTATTTCATTTCGCTGCGCGGCTGTTCGGAAGACTGGTTGCCTTCGTGAATATTACTTTCAATCATCAAGCCAATGATCGAGCGATTGCCATCTTTGATTTGTGCAATCACGGATTCAGCCACGGCAGGCTGACGGCGGTAATCTTTATTGGAATTACCATGACTGCAATCTACCATCAGAGAAGGTCGTAGTCCCGCCTGCTCCATCTCTTTTTCGCACTGGGCGACATCTGCCGGGCTGTAGTTCGGCGCTTTACCCCCGCGCAAGATCACGTGACCGTCCGGATTCCCCTGTGTTTGCAGCAGTGCAACCTGCCCGGCCTGGTTAATACCGACAAAGCGGTGCGACTGCGCAGCCGCACGCATGGCGTTAATGGCGGTCGCCAGGCTACCGTCGGTACCATTCTTAAAGCCAACCGGCATCGAAAGACCGGAAGCCATTTCACGGTGGGTCTGCGATTCCGTAGTACGGGCACCGATTGCGGACCAGCTAAACAGATCGCCCAGGTATTGCGGGCTATTTGGATCCAGCGCTTCAGTTGCCAGCGGCAGTCCCATATTTACCAGTTCAAGCAGCAGCTGACGCGCAATTTTCAGACCTGCTTCAACATCAAAAGAGCCATCCATATGAGGATCGTTAATTAACCCTTTCCAGCCGACAGTGGTACGGGGTTTTTCAAAATAGACGCGCATCACCAGGTAGAGGCTATCGCTGACCTCTGCGGCAAGGGCTTTAAATCGACGAGCATACTCAATAGCCATTTCAGGATCGTGAATGGAGCATGGGCCACATACGACCAGCAGGCGCGGATCGCGACCGGAGATAATATCTGAGATGGTTTTACGCGACTGGGCGATTTGCGCCTCTTGCTCATGGCTCAGCGGAAATTCAGCTTTCAGCTGCTCCGGAGTCATCAGAACCTGTTCGTCGGTAATATGTACGTTGTTCAGCGCGTCTTTTTGCATGATGGTGATCCTGTTTAGCTCGTTTGCGATAGTTGATCCTCAGCGAGGAGGAAATAACGATATCACAACAGGTAAAGATTTCAATCCACAATCCGTAAATTTTAATTTACATGATGTTATTTCAAGGCAAAAACAGCCCTTGCAAATGTACATTTAAATTTACATCACCGAATTTTCAGATCCACTATGCTTAAAAAAACGAAGGAGCACAGGCAATGAAGCAACTCATCAGCATCTTGTTTCTATTACTTCTGAGCGGATGTCAGATAGACCCCTACACCCATGCCCCTACCTGGACTGGTACCGACTGGTACGACGCCGGGATACAAGATGCCATTTCGGGTTATGCCGTTAAAGATAATGAAACGCTTGCCGACAACTACAATGACCCCGACGTCGATCGTACGGAATACCTTAAGGGTTACGCCGAGGGACAACGTAAAACCTGCCAGCAGGATTTTGTTTATGCCAGAGGCCTGACCGGGAAAACTTTTCCGCCCAGTTGCGATACTGTCGAAAATGTTGACCAGTTACACAGCGCCTGGCAGCAAGGGGCAAACGAGGGTGCTGCCTCGATAAGGTTAAATTAAACAATGGTTTATATTTTATAAACCATTAAGATTTAACTTAAATCACCAATAGCATTATTCCAGGAATAATGACGGCTTAGGAAAATAATGTTATTTTGTTGCAAACAATCTTGAATGTATTTCGACGTTTTACAGCAAACGCTGGTAGGTAACTATTCATGAGCTATTCTTACCGACTCATACTTCTACTGGCACTGCTCCTGACCGGATTACCGCTGTATGCCCAAAGCGTTACGGAAGAAGCAAAATCGGTACGCGCTATGGTTTCCGGCATCGTCAGTTATACACGCTGGCCTGCACTTTCCGGGCCCCCAAAACTGTGTATTTTCTCTTCATCGCGTTTTTCCAGTGTCCTGAAAGATACCAGTGCAGGCGCATTACCCTATCTTCCCGTCATCATCCGTACGGAACAAGAAATATTAGTTTCGCAGTGTGACGGTTTTTATTTTGGAAAAGAATCCCCTACTTATCAGGTGGAATTAAAGAATAAATATCCGACTAAGGCATTGTTATTAATTGCTGAACAGAACCCTGAATGCGTTATTGGCAGCGCCTTTTGCCTCATAATTAAAGACGAAGATGTGAGATTTTCCGTAAATATGGATTCCCTTTCACGCAGCGGCGTAAGGGTCAGTCCAGACGTATTGATGCTTGCACGGAATAATAAGCATGGATAAGGGCCATTCTCCCATAGCACGCCCGACGTTTAAGCGAACATTACGGCGTATCAGCATAATCAGCGTTCTGGTAACCATGATGCTGATCTGGCTGCTGCTCAGCATTTCTTCCGTGCTGGCATTAAGACAGTATGCGCAAAAGAATCTGGATCTGACTGCCGCTACCATGACCCGTACGCTCGAAGCTGCATTAGTCTTTTCTGATAGTGTTGCAGCAACTGAAACGCTGGCGGCACTGGGTCAGCAGGGGCAATTTTCCGTTGCAGAAGTTCGTAATAAAAACCAGAAGGTGATCGCCACCTGGCGCTATAACGCGCAGGATACCACTGAAAAGATCAGCGGGATGATCAGCCACTGGCTGTTCCCACAACCGGTCACTCAGCCGATTTTGCATAATGGCAACGTCATCGGTGAAGTACGATTGACTGCGCGCGATAGCGTTATCAGTCATTTCATCTATTTGTCGTTGGCCGTTCTTACCGGGTGCATTCTGTTGGCATCCGGAATTGCATTAATGCTCACTCGCTATTTACACAATGGCGTTGTGGATGCACTGCAAAACATTACCGAGGTGGTACATGATGTTCGTACCAACCGTAACTTTTCACGGCGCGTATCAGAGGAACGCATTGAAGAGTTTCATCTCTTTGCCCTGGACTTTAATAGTCTGCTGGACGAGATGGAGGAGTGGCAACTTAAACTGCAGGCAAAAAACGCTCAGCTTTTGCGTACTGCACTACATGATCCTCTGACGGGTCTGGCAAATCGCGCCGCATTTCGCAGCAGCATAAATGCCCTAATGAATGATGATGCCGCCCACAGCAGCTCGGCATTGTTATTCCTTGATGGCGACAATTTTAAATTTATTAATGATACCTGGGGCCACGCAGCGGGGGATCGGGTCCTGATTGAAGTCGCAAAAAGGTTATCCGAGTTTGGGGGGAGTCGCCATTACCCATACAGACTTGGCGGCGATGAGTTCGCCATGGTGCTGTACAGCGTTCATTCTGAATATGAGGTTCAGCGGATCTGCGCTGCACTGTCACAAGAGTTTAACCGACCTTTTGACCTGCATAATGGTCATCTGGCAAGCATGACGCTCAGCATTGGGTTTGCGCTGACGTGGGAACATGCCTCTGCCGAAAAATTACAAGAACTTGCCGATCAAAATATGTATCAGGCTAAACATTTGCGTTCTGAACGCATTATTAAAAAATAAGGAATTACACACATGCTAAAACGTTTATTATCCCCGTTTCTTCTGCTTTTACTGATTCTGGCTGGCTGTCAGGCACCTCAGGGAAAATTTACCCCAGAGCAAATTGCAGCCATGAAATCATACGGATTTACTGAAGCATCAGGAGACTGGTCTCTCGGCCTGTCTGACACCATCCTGTTTGACAAAAATGACTATAAACTCCGTCCTGAAAGTGAAAAACAGATCAAGGAAATGGCATCCAAACTGGCAGCTACCGGGCTAAATCATGCTCGCCTGGATGGTCATACTGATAACTACGGTGAAGACAGCTATAACGAAGCTCTGTCACTCAAACGCGCTAATGTCGTTGCCGATGCCTGGGCGCAGGGCGCTAATATTCCCCGCAGCAACCTGACGACTCAGGGACTCGGGAAGAAATATCCCATTGCCAGCAACCAGACATCAAAAGGTCGCGCTGAAAACCGCCGCGTGGCGGTCGTGATCACGACACCATAATCGTCCCCCAACTGGCTGCGCACCGCGCAGTCCTTCCATTGCCATAAAGAACAAAAGAGTAAACGTCGGGATAAAAAAAAGGGCCAGCCTTTCGGCCAGCCCTTTTCTAACAGGATGTCGCTTGCGCGAATCTTAGTTAAGACGCTCTTTGATACGAGCAGACTTACCAGTGCGCTCACGCAGGTAGTACAGTTTAGCTTTACGAACAGCACCACGACGTTTAACAGCAATGCTGTCAACTACCGGAGAGTGAGTCTGGAAGACACGCTCAACGCCTTCGCCGTTGGAAATTTTACGAACAGTGAATGCAGAGTGCAGACCGCGGTTACGAATAGCGATAACCACGCCCTCGAATGCCTGCAGACGTTTTTTGGAACCTTCAACAACCCATACTTTCACTTCCACGGTATCACCCGGACGGAAGGAAGGTACGTCCTGCTTCATCTGTTCTTGTTCAAGTTGCTTAATAATGTTGCTCATAATTTAATCTCTTATCCTGGGTAAACTGATATTGGGGGCTTACGCCTGCCCATCATGTTTATGTTGCTGTTGTGCGTGTTCCTTTTTGAACTCCGCCAGCAACCTTGCTTGCTCTTCAGTCAGAGCCAGGTTTTCCAGAAGTTCAGGTCTTCTAAGCCAGGTCCGGCCCAGCGACTGCTTCAAACGCCAGCGACGTATCTCAGCGTGGTTCCCCGACAGTAACACCGCCGGTACTTCCATCTGTTCTAACACTTCAGGTCGGGTATAGTGCGGGCAATCCAGCAACCCATCAGCAAACGAATCTTCGATTGCCGAAGCTTCATGACCCAGTACCCCCGGAATAAACCGGGACACGGAGTCGATCAGCGTCATTGCTGGTAACTCACCACCGCTGAGTACGTAATCGCCGATTGACCATTCTTCGTCAATTTCGGTTTGAATCACGCGCTCATCTATTCCTTCATAGCGACCACATACCAGAATCAGCTTTTGATTCGTGGCCAGTTCGCTAACGCCCGCTTGATCAAGCTTGCGTCCCTGAGGTGACAGATAAATCACCTTTGCGCCTTCACCAGCCGCAGCTTTTGCTGCATGAATGGCGTCCCGTAAAGGTTGCACCATCATTAACATCCCCGGTCCGCCGCCGTAAGGACGATCGTCCACGGTACGGTGCCGGTCATGAGTAAAGTCACGAGGACTCCAACTCTGGATGTTCAGCAGGCCATTTTTTACTGCCCGGCCAGTTACCCCGTAATCGGTAATTGCGCGGAACATTTCTGGAAACAGGCTAACGATACCTATAAACACAAGCCAATCCCCATAACGCCGACTTTTACCGTTTATCCGGTGGTTTAAAAACCAGGATCCCAATCTACTTCGATAGTACGAGTAGCGAGATCGACTTTCTTGATAACCTGCCCATCGAGGAACGGCACAAGACGTTCCTTGATACCAAACGCATCTTTCAGGTTTGCCTTGATGACGATGACGTCATTCGAACCGGTTTCCATCATATCGACGACTTTACCGAGATCGTAGCCTTCAGTAGTCACTACCTGGCAGCCCATAAGGTCTTTCCAGTAGTAGGAACCATCTTCCAGCGCTGGCAACTGCGAGGAATCCACGACAATTTCGCAATTAGTCAGTAGATTCGCCGAATCACGATCGTCAACGCCTTTCAGCTTGATGATCAGATCCTGATTGTGGTGCTTCCAGCTTTCCAGCTGTACTTGCTGCCACTGACCCGCCTTCTGGATAAACCAGGGCTGATAGTCAAAAATGCTTTCGGCGTCTTCAGTGGAAGAAAACACTCTGAGCCAACCACGGATACCGTAAGAAGACCCCATTTTCCCCAAAACGATGGGTTCCACAGGAGCCTGTGCGGCGAGTTGCTTGCTCATCATGACCACCGTGACAGATTAAGCTGCTTTGTTTGCTGCTTTGATCAGCGTAGCTACGCGATCAGAAATAGTCGCGCCCTGGCCAACCCAGTGAGCGATGCGATCCAGATCCAGGCGAGTGCCTTCTTCTTTTTCGCTAGCGATTGGGTTAAAGAAGCCAACGCGCTCGATGAAGCGACCGTTGCGTGCATTACGGCTGTCGGTAACAACAACCTGGTAGAACGGACGCTTTTTAGCGCCGTGACGAGCTAAACGAATAGTAACCATAACATCCTCTTGTGTGAATAAAACACCCAGGCCCCATCGAGGAACGGAGCCCGGGTGTCATATTAAAAGCCCGAAAATTTTACTGATTTCTGGGGAAAATGCAATCAGCAGTTGATAACTCTGCTATAAAAGGCCGCTGGCGGTGCCGTCAGTTCGGTGCCGGCGTGCGCGCAGCCACCGGAGCGTACACGCAGTACGTGAGGATGGCGAGCACACCCCGGTGCCGAAATGGCAAACAAGCCAGGCCGATTAGCGGCCTGGGAATCCTGGGGGCATCATCCCCTTCATACCACGCATCATCTTCGCCATTCCGCCCTTCTTCATTTTCTTCATCATGCGCTGCATGTCGTCGAACTGTTTCAGAAGGCGGTTTACGTCCTGTACCTGCATACCGCAACCGGCAGCGATACGGCGTTTACGGGAACCTTTAATAATTTCCGGCTTAGCCCGTTCTTTCATCGTCATCGAGTTGATGATGGCTTCCATACGCACCAGCACTTTATCGTCCATCTGCGATTTCACATTGTCAGGTATCTGACCCATGCCCGGCAGCTTGCCCATCAGGCTTGCCATACCGCCCATGTTTTTCATCTGGTTGAGCTGTTCAAGGAAATCGTTGAGATCGAAGCCATCGCCTTTTTTCAGCTTGCTGGCTAATTTTTCTGCCTGCGCACGGTCAACCTTGCTTTCGATATCTTCGATCAGCGACAGCACGTCACCCATGCCGAGAATGCGCGAAGCAATCCTGTCCGGATGGAACGGCTCCAGTGCTTCGGTTTTCTCGCCGACGCCGAGGAATTTAATCGGCTTACCGGTAATATGACGAATAGAGAGCGCCGCACCGCCACGGGCATCACCATCAACTTTTGTCAGCACTACGCCGGTTAACGGCAGCGCTTCGTTAAAGGCTTTTGCGGTATTCGCGGCATCCTGACCGGTCATGGCGTCGACCACAAACAGCGTTTCTACCGGCTTGATAGAAGCGTGGACCTGTTTGATTTCGTCCATCATCGCTTCGTCAACGTGCAGACGACCGGCGGTATCCACCAGCAGCACGTCGTAGAATTTGAGTTTGGCTTCTTTCAGCGCGGCGTTAACGATATCGACCGGCTTCTGGCCGACATCCGACGGGAAGAAGTCGACACCGACCTGCTCGGCCAGCGTTTCCAGCTGTTTGATCGCCGCCGGGCGATAAACGTCCGCAGAGACCACCAGCACTTTCTTCTTGTGCTTCTCGCGCAGGAATTTACCCAACTTACCGACGCTGGTCGTTTTACCCGCACCCTGCAGGCCCGCCATCAGCACCACGGCTGGCGGCTGTGCAGCCAGATTCAGGGTCTGGTTTTCTTCGCCCATTGCCGCAACCAGTTCGTTACGGACAATCTTGACGAACTCCTGACCCGGCGTCAGGCTTTTGTTAACTTCATGACCAACCGCTTTCTCTTTTACGCGATTGATAAACTCACGCACTACCGGCAGCGCTACGTCAGCCTCCAGCAGCGCCATGCGCACTTCGCGCAGCGTCTCTTTAACGTTGTCTTCAGTAAGGCGTCCACGGCCACTGATATTGCGCAGCGTGCGCGACAAACGATCGGTTAAATTATCAAACATTGTCTCTCGCCTGGGGTGGAAACGGTCGGTCGCGACAGCGACACATCAACAGAAATTTGTCGCAGTATAACATGAAGCCGCCTTTGTTGTTATGCAACGGTTGGAGCAGCGGTCACGTAACGCTATACTGCTTTTCTTTATCACTGGCCAACTGTCGACACCTATATGCCCGTTTTTGCTCTGCTCGCCCTTGTCGCCTACTCAGTCAGCCTCGCGCTGATTATTCCCGCTCTGCTGCAAAAAAACAGCGGCTGGCGGCGTATGGCTATTCTCTCTGCGGTCGTTGCGCTGGTAAGCCATGCTATCGCCCTGGAAGCGCGTATCCTACCCGGCGGTGAAAGCGGACAAAACCTGAGTCTGTTGAACGTCGGCTCGCTGGTAAGCCTGATGATCTGTACGGTAATGACCATCGTCGCTTCCCGCAATCGTGGCTGGCTATTGCTGCCCATTGTCTACGCCTTTGCGCTGATAAACCTGGCCTTCGCCACATTTATGCCTAACGAGTTCATCACCCATCTCGAAGCTACGCCAGGCATGATGATTCACATCGGGCTATCACTGTTCGCTTACGCCACGCTGATTATCGCCGCGCTCTACGCGCTACAGTTGGCATGGATCGATTACCAACTGAAAAACAAAAAACTGGCCTTCAGCAATGAGATGCCACCACTGATGAGTATTGAGCGGAAGATGTTTCATATCACCCAAATTGGCGTGGTTCTGCTGACGCTCACCCTGTGCACTGGCCTGTTTTACATGCATAACCTGTTCAGTACCGAGAACATTGATAAAGCCGTTCTCTCTATCGTGGCATGGTTTGTCTATATCGTTCTGTTGTGGGGGCATTACCATGAAGGTTGGCGCGGACGTCGCGTCGTATGGTTTAACGTCGCAGGCGCTGGCATTCTGACGCTGGCCTATTTCGGCAGCCGTATCCTGCAGCAGTTCGTGAGTTAAATCTTTAAGGAACCCTACGTGGAACACATCTCCACCACCACGCTCATTATCACGCTCCTCATCATGGTGGTCATTTCCGCCTATTTTTCCGGTTCTGAAACCGGAATGATGACCCTGAATCGCTACCGCCTACGCCATCGGGCCAAACAGGGAAATCGCCAGGCAAAACGCGTTGAAAAGTTACTTCGCAAGCCGGATCGCCTGATAAGCCTGGTGCTCATCGGTAATAATCTGGTGAATATTCTGGCCTCCGCACTCGGCACCATTGTCGGTATGCGCCTGTATGGCGATGCTGGCGTCGCCATTGCCACCGGGGTACTGACGTTTGTTGTACTGGTTTTTGCCGAAGTGCTGCCAAAGACGATTGCCGCGCTATATCCGGAAAAAGTTGCCTATCCGAGCAGCGTCCTGCTGGCTCCGCTGCAGATTCTGATGATGCCGTTAGTATGGCTACTCAACACCATTACTCGGCTTCTGATGCGCATGATGGGCATCAAAACGGATATCGTAGTGAGCGGTTCGCTGAGTAAAGATGAACTGCGAACGCTGGTGAATGAATCGCGCTCGCAAATCTCACGCCGTAACCAGGATATGCTGTTGTCAGTGCTGGACCTGGAAAAAGTCAGCGTCGATGACATCATGATCCCGCGTAATGAAATCATCGGCATTGATATTAACGATGACTGGAAATCAATCGTGCGTCAGCTTTCGCACTCCCCGCACGGTCGTATTGTGCTGTATCGCGACTCGCTCGACGATGCCATCAGTATGCTGCGCGTACGTGAAGCCTGGCGATTGATGGCCGAGAAAAAAGAGTTCACCAAAGAGACCATGTTACGCGCCGCCGACGAAATTTATTACGTTCCGGAAGGCACACCACTCAGCACCCAGCTCATTAAGTTTCAGCGCAATAAGAAGAAAGTGGGCCTGGTCGTTAATGAATATGGCGATATTCAAGGACTGGTTACGGTCGAGGATATTCTGGAAGAGATTGTTGGTGACTTCACGACCTCAATGTCACCGACGCTTGCCGAAGAAGTCACGCCGCAGAATGACGGTTCGGTGATCATTGACGGTAGCGCCAACGTTCGTGAAATCAATAAGGCGTTTAACTGGCACCTGCCGGAAGATGACGCTCGTACCGTGAACGGTATTATTCTTGAAGCGCTGGAAGAGATCCCGGTTGCTGGCACACGTGTGCGTATTGGGCAGTACGATATCGATATTCTCGACGTGCAGGATAATATGATTAAACAGGTGCAGGTGTTGCCCGTCAAACCGCTGCGGGAAAGCGTATCGGACCAGTGAGAGTAATCCAGACCGGGTAGCGCATCAGCATTACCCGGTCTGAGGCTGATTAGCCTTTGGCTTTCGCCACAGAGACCATCGCCGCACGGATGGTACGTCCGTTCAGGGTATAGCCTTTCTGCATAACCATCAGCACATTACCGGCAGCAACGTCGTCAGACTCTACCATTGCAATCGCCTGGTGCACGTTCGGGTCCATCGGCACGTCGATATCCGCAACTACCTGTACGCCGAACTTCGCCACAACATCCAGCATTGACTTACGAGTCAGCTCAATACCTTCGACCATAGCCGCCATAGCGTCATTGTCTTTGTCCGCAACTTCCAGCGCACGGTCCAGGCTATCCAGCACCGGCAGCAGTTCGTTGACGAATTTTTCCAGTGCAAACTTATGCGCTTTTTCTACGTCCAGTTCGGTACGACGACGCAGGTTTTCCATTTCCGCTTTGATACGCAACACGCTGTCGCGCTCGCGCGTTTCGGCTTCAGCAAGCTGAGCTTCCAGATTCGCAATTTTTTCATCGCGCGGATCCACCTGCTCAGCAGAAGCGTCTGGTTCAACCGCCTCAACTTCTTCGTGCTGATCCATGATAATTTCTTCCGGGGCTTGCCCCTCAGGCGTTTTCTGTTCTTTACTACTCATGAATTTCTCCGCGTTTTTTTCGCATTCATCTCGCTAACTTGGCTTATTATGGGGATCAGATTCAGGGATTCAAGGGAAGTACTCACATTGTCACTAATCTTCGTTACAAGGACCTCGAGAAAATGAACAAACATTTCAAGTGTATTGGCATTGTGGGGCATCCACGTCACCCCACTGCACTGACCACACATGAAATGCTCTACCGTTGGCTGTGCGCCAAAGGTTATGAGGTTATCGTTGAGCAACAAATCGCCCACGAGCTGCAGCTGAAAAATGTGAAAACCGGTACGCTTGCAGAGATTGGCCAGCAGGCAGACCTCGCCGTGGTAGTCGGCGGCGACGGCAATATGCTGGGCGCCGCACGCACCCTGGCACGTTATGATATCAAGGTTATTGGCATTAACCGCGGTAATCTTGGTTTCCTGACCGACCTTGACCCAGACAATGCCCACCAACAGTTAGCTGACGTGCTGGAAGGCCACTACATCAGCGAAAAGCGCTTTTTACTTGAAGCCCAGGTGTGCCAACAGGATTGCCAGAAGCGTATTAGCACTGCGATCAATGAAGTTGTGTTGCACCCCGGAAAAGTGGCGCACATGATTGAATTTGAAGTCTATATCGATGAAATTTTTGCCTTCTCCCAGCGTTCGGACGGCTTGATTATTTCCACACCGACCGGCTCTACCGCCTACTCGCTCTCTGCCGGAGGTCCGATCCTGACGCCTTCGCTGGATGCTATTACGCTGGTCCCGATGTTCCCGCATACACTTTCCGCACGACCGCTGGTGATCAACAGTAGCAGCACCATTCGCCTGCGCTTCTCTCATCGCCGTAACGATCTGGAAATCAGTTGCGACAGCCAGATCGCCCTGCCTATACAGGAAGGTGAAGACGTATTAATTCGCCGCTGTGATTATCATCTGAACCTGATACACCCAAAAGATTACAGCTATTTCAACACATTAAGCACTAAACTAGGCTGGTCAAAAAAATTATTTTAATTTAACGCCAACCTCTTTACTGTATAAAAAACCAGTTTATACTGTATGTAATTACAGTTATGGTTTTTCATACAGGAAAACAGCTATGTTGGCACAACTGACCATCAGCAATTTTGCTATCGTTCGTGAACTTGAGATCGATTTCCAGAACGGAATGACCGTTATTACCGGTGAAACCGGTGCGGGTAAGTCCATTGCCATTGATGCTCTCGGTTTGTGCCTGGGCGGACGCGCAGACGCCGACATGGTACGTGCAGGCGCCACGCGAGCCGACCTCTGCGCGCGATTCGCCTTAAAAGACACCCCCGCGGCTCTGCGCTGGCTGGAAGAAAACCAGCTTGAGGAAGGCCGTGAATGTTTGCTGCGTCGTGTTATCAGCAGCGATGGACGTTCACGCGGCTTCATTAACGGCACTGCCGTACCGTTGTCACAGCTGCGCGAGCTGGGCCAGTTGCTTATTCAAATCCACGGTCAGCATGCGCATCAGCTCCTGACAAAATCAGAACACCAAAAGTCTCTGCTGGATGGTTACGCCAATGAAGCGTCCCTGACTCAGGAAATGGCTGCGCGCTACCAGCTGTGGCACCAAAGCTGCCGTGACCTGGCGCATCATCAACAACAGAGTCAGGAACGAGCAGCCCGGGCGGAACTGTTGCAATACCAGTTAAAAGAACTGAACGAATTCAACCCGCAGCCGGGTGAATTTGAGCAAATTGATGAAGAGTACAAGCGTCTGGCTAACAGCGGGCAATTGCTCACCACCAGCCAACAGGCGCTGGCTATCCTGGCGGATGGCGAAGACATCAACCTGCAAAGCCAGCTGTACACTGCAAAGCAGCTGGTCACTGAACTGGCAGGCATGGACGGCAAACTTTCCGGTATCCTGGATATGCTGGAAGAGGCCACGATCCAACTCAGCGAAGCCAGCGACGAGCTGCGCCACTATTGCGATCGTCTGGATTTGGACCCTAACCGTTTGTTCGAACTTGAACAGCGTATTTCCAAACAAATCTCATTGGCCCGCAAGCATCATGTTGCCCCTGAAGCGCTGCCACAGTTCTATCAGTCATTGCTGGATGAACAACAGCAGTTAGACGATCAGGCCGACTCGCTCGAAACCTTAACCCTGGCGGTGAACAATCACCACCAGCAGGCTCTGGAAACGGCAAAAATGCTGCACAAACAGCGCCAGCATTATGCTCAGGAGCTGGGACAACTGATTACAGAGAGCATGCATACTCTCTCAATGCCGCACGGTGTCTTTTGCATTGATGTGAAATTTGAGGAACATCATTTGAGCGCAGACGGTGCCGATCGCGTAGAGTTTAAAGTGACCACTAACCCAGGCCAGCCGTTGCAGCCGATTGCGAAAGTGGCTTCAGGTGGGGAACTGTCGCGCATTGCGCTGGCTATTCAGGTTATTACCGCACGCAAAATGGAAACACCGGCGCTGATTTTCGATGAAGTGGATGTCGGTATCAGCGGCCCGACTGCTGCGGTAGTGGGAAAAATGCTGCGTCAGTTGGGCGAGTCAACTCAGGTAATGTGCGTTACTCACTTGCCGCAGGTTGCTGGCTGTGGTCATCAACACTTCTACGTCAGCAAAGAAACGGATGGCGCGATGACCGAAACACACATGCAGCCGCTTGATAAACGCGCTCGCCTGCAGGAATTAGCCCGCCTGCTTGGCGGTAGCGAAGTGACGCGCAATACCCTCGCAAATGCAAAAGAACTGCTGGCGGCATAAACTTTTTTACCTTGTTAAGGTCTGAGTTCAACATAAAATCGCCGACCGACCCGACAGCAAAAGGTTTTAAAGTGGTGAAAGGTCTATTATCATCGGCATATTACATATGAGCCGCGTACTGCTCGGGCCCGAAAAGGAATCAAATCACTATGCGCTGTAAAACGCTGACTGCTGCTGCAGCAGTACTACTGATGTTGACTGCAGGCTGTTCCACTCTGGAGCGAGTGGTTTACCGCCCTGACATCAACCAGGGAAATTATCTGACACCTACCGATGTCGCCAAAGTGCGCACGGGTATGACGCAACAGCAGGTTGCTTATGCTCTGGGTACACCAATGATGTCCGATCCTTTTGGCACTAACACCTGGTTTTATGTGTTCCGTCAGCAACCTGGTCATGAAGGCGTAACCCAGCAAACACTGACGCTGACCTTTAACAGCAGCGGCATTTTGACGAACATTGATAACAAACCTGCTTTGACCGACAACAAGTAGGATTAACAGATCAAAAAAAGGTGCTCAATGAGCACCTTTTTTATTGTCTGCTATTTTTTAGCAGATTTCTCTGCTCGCTGTCTGCGCAGCTCTTTCGGATCGGCAATCAGTGGCCGGTAAATTTCCACCCTATCACCGTCCTGGAGAACATCAGCAAGCTTTACCGGACGGCTGTAAATGCCCACTTTATTTTTGCTGAGATCGATATCGGTACGTAATTCCAGCAGCCCGGAAGCGCGGATAGCCTCTTCCACCGTAGCGCCCTGTTGCAGCGTCACACGCTGTAGATACTGTTTCTCGGGTAGCGCATACGCCACTTCAACGACAATTTTAGCTGACGCTGACACTGTAAACCTCTTTCGCGCGGACCGTGAAGGCCTGCACCATGTTCGAAGCCAGCTCTTTAAAGATACGACCAAATGCCAGCTCGATTAACTTATTGGTAAACTCAAAATCGAGATGAAATTCAATGCGGCACGCTTCATGACTCAGTGGCGTAAACTTCCATCCGCCAATGAGTTTCTTGAACGGTCCGTCGACCAGATGCATCAGGATGCTCTGGTTACTGGTCAATTGATTGCGCGTGGTGAACGTTTTGCTAATCCCTGCTTTCGAGACATCCACCGCTGCGGTCATCTGTCCCGGAGTCGACTCCAGCACACGGCTACCGGTGCATCCCGGTAAAAACTGGGGATAGGATTTAACATCATTCACTAGCTGATACATCTGTTCCGCACTGTAAGGTACTAAAGCGGTCCGGCTAATCTGAGGCATAACAATTTCCATCAATATCAATCACACAAATAATACCATTTATCCCCCGCTAAAAAAAACGCTATAGCCTAACTCGTGCTAAGATAGCGCCTTGCGCCCCGCTGGATGAAATGGGGTGTTTTTCGATTCCAGATTACCTATACTGAGCGGCATTATGACGAAGAAAAAAGCACACAAACCTGGCTCAGCCACAATCGCGCTTAACAAGCGTGCACGACACGAATACTTTATTGAAGAAGAGTTCGAAGCAGGACTCGCTCTGCAAGGTTGGGAAGTCAAATCCCTGCGGGCGGGTAAAGCTAACATCGGCGACAGCTACGTCATCCTTAAAGACGGCGAAGCGTTCCTGTTTGGCGCCAACTTCACGCCAATGGCTGTTGCCTCAACGCATGTGGTATGTGATCCCACCCGTACCCGTAAGCTGTTGTTAAACCAACGTGAGCTCGACTCCCTGTATGGTCGAATGAATCGTGACGGTTATACCGTTGTTGCGCTTTCACTGTACTGGAAAAATGCCTGGTGCAAAGTGAAAATTGGCGTCGCGAAAGGTAAGAAACAGCACGACAAGCGCTCCGATGTGAAAGAACGCGAATGGCAGTTAGATAAAGCGCGTATTATGAAAAATGCTGGTCGCTAAACGCTATTCTCCTGTGACCAGTCTCTCATCCTGAGACTGGTTCTTATTTTTTAGTTATTGAAACCCACTCAATACATTCATCAGGTTTATGGTTTATTTGTGCTGAATCGTTCAGGTATGAAATAAACTCCCCTGGCATCACCGTAGCGCCACATAGTCTAATAAAATAAAACTTCAAGACCATGTCACCTATATTCAAACTTATTTAATAACACTATTATTACTGTTGTTTATTATATCAGTCCTCATTTCAATTAAAATACAAAACCTTTAAATACAATAAGTTAACTAAAAATAAATCATTAAATACACACCGGAAAGTATACTTTTCAATTAGCCAAATATATTTTTAATATGGATAAGTTGCAGAATACATTCTTTCTGACTATATCATCTAATACGAAAGAACTATTCAGCTAACAGGGCCCGAACGTATTTGATAAGTAAATGAACCTCTGCATGACCTAATCAATGTAATTACATGTGTAAATTCATCTTTATGGTGAACGGGGCCCCTGTCTGCTCATTTTCCCAGCGCGCTGTTGCGGATTAATACTCCCGACATGCCATCAGGAGTGAACATATGCGTCTACTCGCCGTTGTATCAAAATTAACTGGCGTTTCCACAAATGTTGAATCCTCTGAAGTTACGCTCAGTTCGCCTTCTATCGTGAAACTGTCGGTGTCACGTGAGGAGGTAAGTCAACTGACTCGCGTGAATCAGGATCTGGTTGTCACTCTCCGCTCAGGTGAAACCATCACCATTAAGAACTTCTATGTCGGAAAAGGTGATGCGCAAAACCAGCTTGTTCTGGAAGACAGTAATGGCGCGCTGTGGTGGGTTCAGGATACTGATGGGGCATTCCATTTCCAGCATCTGGACGATCTCACTCCGCTAATGACTGCTGAGGGAAGCCATGAAGGCGGCGCCGTCTGGCCGTGGGTTCTTGGTGGGATCGCGGTAGCAGGCGGAATTGGCCTCGCGGCGGGTGGTGGAGGTGGCGGCGGTGGTGGCGGCGGGAGTGATAATAATGCCGGCAACGGTAATGGAGGAAATGGCGGAAATGGCGGAAATGGCAACGGTGGTAATGGGGATGGTGGTTCACCGCCAACAACAACCCCTAACATGCCTGACGTACCCGTTATCACCAGCGTAATCGATAACCAGGAGCTGATTACTGGCCCTGTTAATCAGCTGGAATCCACCAACGACAATACGCCCACTCTTCAGGGCACCGGCCCCGCAAATGCCACATTGCATATTTTTGATAACGGCGTCGAAATAGGCCAGGTCACTATCGATGCCAACGGCAACTGGTCGTTTACGCCATCCTCTCCACTCGCAGACGGTACCCACAAGTTTACCGTCAGTGCATCAGACGGTACGGGCAGCAGCGACATGTCGGACAGTTGGGAGATTATTGTCGATACGCTTGCCCCCGACGCCCCTGTGGTCACAGAAGTAACTGACGATTCAGGTTCCATTAAAGGCTTGATAGGTAATAACGGTGTAACCGACGATGCCACGCCAACACTCACAGGCTCTGGTGAAGCGGGCTCTTACATCAGCATTTCTGATAATGGCATTCTGATTGGCATGGTTCAGGTGGATGACAATGGTAACTGGACGTTTACACCTGACACGCCGCTTAGCGACGGTGTTCATAATCTGACGCTGACGCAAACTGACGATGCGGGTAACGTGAGCGCGGAAACGAGTGTACCGACATTCACCGTCGATACTACCCCGCCTGAAGGCGCGGTCATTTCCTCCGTAAACTTGCAAGGCACCGAGGTAACCGGTAGTGCTGAGGTAGGAAGCCAGGTCATTATCATCGGTAGTAATAATCAGGTTTTGGGTTCAACTACCGTTGATCACACCGGCAATTTCGTCATCGCGATTTCACCTTCACAGACGCACGGTGAAGCGCTGATCGCGAAGATTCAGGACCAGGCAGGCAACGTCGGGCCAGACACGTCCTTCAATGCCACCAACTCTGGCTACCCGGGCGTGCCTGTTATCATCAGCATTGTGGATGATGTTACCCCCTCAACTGGGCCATTGAACAATAATCAGGCCACCAACGACCCAACGCCTACGATCTCGGGTACCGCAGACGCCAACAGCACGGTTAACATTTATAACAACGGCGCGCTTGTTGTAAGCGTGCTTGCCGATTCCAGCGGCAACTGGACCTGGACCTCCAACACCAACTTGCAGGACGACTCATACTCCTTCACCACCACAGCAACCAACCACCTGGGCACGGGAGGAACGTCAGCGGCATTCAATATCACTATCGATACTCAGCCACCGTCAGCGCCGGACGATCTGAACGTATCTGCCGACGGCTCTGTCGTCACCGGTACAGCCGAACCAGGAAGTACCGTGACCATCAATAATAATAACGGTCTTCAGATCGGCAGCGGCGTCGCCGGAACGGATGGCTCATTTACCATCACCATTAACCCGCCTCAGACCAATGGTGAAACCATTACCGCTATCGCCACCGATCCTGCCGGGAACCCAAGCCTACCGGAAACCGCGCTCGCGCCAGACATCACGGCCCCGCTGCCGCCAGCTAATCTGGTGATTAATCCTACAGGCGATCAGGTTACCGGCATGGCGGAACCCAACAGTACGGTACATATTCTGGATCCTGGTGGCGCGATAATTGGAACAGTAACCGCCGGCTCGAACGGAGAATTCACCGCCACGCTGGTTCCGCCGCAGACCAACGGAGAACATCTTGTCGCCAACGCGACGGATGCTGCTGGCAATACCAGCGGCAACAGCGCGATTACCGCCCCGGATACCACGGCGCCTGACGCGCCAACCGGCGTCACCGTCGCCGGGGACGGTGGTTCTGTAAGCGGACATGCTGAAGCGGGAAGCACCGTCACCGTAAAAGACAGCAATGGTAATCAGATCGGCACAGGCCAGGCAGACAGCGGCGGCAACTTCACGGTGTCGATTACGCCGTCGAAAATGAACGGCGAAACGGTAAAAGTTACCGCAACGGACAGTAGCAATAACGAGAGTCAGCCAACTTCCGCGGTGGCTCCGGATATTACCGCCCCCGGAACACCCATCATCACCGCCGTGACGGATGACCAGCCCATGTATCAGGGCCCTCTCAATAACGGCGATGTCACCAACGATAGCAAACCTAAGCTGGAAGGCACCGCCGAAGCAGGTTCTCAGGTCAAAATTTACGATAACGGCACCCTGCTGACGACCGTTGTCGCTGATATCAACGGTAACTGGAACTATACGCCAGTCTCGGCGCTAAGCGAGGGCGCTCACATCTTCACGGTGACCTCCACAGACGCCGCGAATAACACCAGCAGCGCGGCAAGCTGGAAAATAATTGTCGATACAATTGCGCCAACTGTTCCAGTGATAACGTTGGTTAACGATGACGTTGGCAGCATTACGGGCAGCGTTGCAAATAACAGTTGGGTCACCAACGACAATACGCCAACCATCTCGGGTACCGGTGAGCCAGGTTCACTGGTAAACCTGTACGATGGCATTCAGTTATTGACGGTTATTCTTGTCGACAGCTCGGGTACCTGGAGTTATACCGTTCCGGGGAATCAGGTGCTCAGCGATCGCACCCATCAGTTTACGGTATCGGCAACTGATGCCGCCGGTAATGTCATCACCTCACCCACAGTGGTCAGCGTTACCGTAGATACCCAACCGCCAGGCGCTCCTGTCATTTTGGCTGCTACCGACGACGTTGGGAATGCACCGATCGATCTGCCTACCGGAAGCCGTTCAAACGATACCTTGCCAGAGCTGAAAGGAACCGGAACAGACGGTTCTAAGATCACTCTTTATGATGGAGCTACGCCAATTGGAAGCACGACTGTTTTGCCCGGAGGCACCTGGAGTATTCAACTCGACCAACCGCTCAGTGAAGGCACACACAATTTATCCGCTATTGCCACGGACGTTGCAGGCAACGCCAGCAATGCCGGAAACTTTACGCTAACGATTGATACCACTCCACCAGCAGCCCCGGTTATCAGCTCCGCAGAAGGTCTGATTGGGACAAACCTACAAACGCTGAATAACGGCAGCAGTACCAAGAGCTCGAATCCCGAACTCTCCGGAACCGGCGAGCCCGGCGCGAAGATTACGATTTATGATAATGGCGGTTCCATTGGTACCGTCACCGTACAGCCAGACGGCACCTGGACATTTACCCCAACCTCACTCGCCGACGGGCCGCATAAGTTCACCGCTACAGCGACTGACGTTGCAGGCAACACGGGGATCCCATCGGCCAGCTTTACCTTGACGGTAGACAACACACCTCCCGCACAACCAGCCGCGCCAATCATTACCGACGATGTGGCCCCAATAACAGGTGTGGTCACTAACGGCAACACCAACGATACCACGCCAACCTTTAGCGGCACGGGGAATGTCGGGGATTTGATTACCGTTTATCTGAACGGCACTCCCCCTTTGCAGGGAACGACAACAGTAGGTGCAGACGGAACCTGGAGCTTTACTCCGCCAGCACCGGTTACTCCAGGTACTTACCAGGTAACCCTCACCGCAACCGATCCTGCAGGCAACGTCAGCCAGCCATCAACAGCTATAACACTGAACATCGACACGACGCCGTCTGCGCCGCCGGTGATTATCGCCGCCAATGATAACGTCGGCGATATCATGGGTGACCTTGCACCCAACGCCGTGACCGATGACACCACGCCAACCATTCGTGGTACAGGTGTCAATGGAGACATCATCACTCTGTATAACGGCGGTACGGTGATCGGTACTGCAACGGTGGCAGGCGGTACCTGGAGTATTACCCCCGGGACTGCGCTGGCAAACGGGAGCTACACATTAAGCGCTACCGCAACAGACCCCGCAGGTAACGTCAGCGACAATTCAAACAGCATTTCGTTTACGGTTAACAACACGAAGTTAACGTTGCCGCAGGTCACGGATATCCAGGATAACGTTGGCGTCTTTACCGGTTCGCTAACCAGCGGCAGCGTCACGGACGATACAACGCCAACCATTAGCGGTACCGGCACACCGGGCAGTACGGTTTTGATTTTCGATGGTAACAATCCCATCGCCATTGCGACAGCTACCGTTGCTGCTAACGGCAGTTGGAGTGTGGATGTCCCCCTCACGCCCAATATCACTCACAAACTGACTTTCGGCGCCGTGGATGACGCAGGTAACTCACTGGCAGCAGATAACCCGCTGACGTTGATTGTCGATACCCTGCCGCCTGCAACGCCTACGGTTACCAGCGTAGACCCGAACGGTACGCTGGTTAGCGGCTCTGCCGATCCAGGCAGTACCGTCATCATTCGCAGCGGTACTTCGATCCTCGGCCAAGGGATCGCTGACGATTCAGGTAACTTCGCTGTCACAATTTCGCCAGCGCAAACAACCGGTCAGGCGCTCAACGCCATCGCTCAGGATCCCGCCGGAAATCAAAGCGACCCGACAACGTTTAGCGCTGCTACCTCCAGCGTTCCTCATCCACCAACGCTTGAGATCGTTGATGACATCGCGCCCATCATGGGGGTGATTGGCAACGGTAAAACCACCAATGACACCTTACCACTGCTGCAAGGGACTGCCACTGCAGGAGCGACTGTTAATATTTATGTAAATGGTGTTTTGCAAGTTCCATCGGTAATAGCCGACGTTGTTTCTGGCGCATGGAGTTATCAGTTACCCGCCCCACTAACTAACGGTGCAACCTATAACTTCACTGTGTCGCAAACCGTCGGTGGCATACCCAGCGGTCAGTCACCCAACTACGCTATCACCATCGACACGACGGCACCGCAAGCGCCAACGATCACCAGCATTATCGACGATGTTGCCCCCGGCACTGGCTCGTTGGATAAAGGGCAAATTACAAATGATTCGCGTCCGACGCTCAACGGAACTGGCGAACCCGGGGCAACCATTACCCTCTACGATAACGGTGTCGCTTATGCCACAACGACCGTAAACAGTAACGGATTCTGGAGCTTTACCCCGACAGCACCGCTGGGAGAAGGCGATCATCTCTTTACCGCCCGCGCAACGGACGCCGCTGGCAACCTGGGAGATCCATCCAGTGATTTCCGGATCATTGTCGATACCCTGGTACCGAATGCGCCATCTATTGTGACGGTCACGGACAACGTTGGTACGATCCAGCCCCTGACCTCCGGGCAGTTGACCAATGATAATACCCCAACGCTTGCTGGCGTTACCGAGGCGGATTCGGTTGTTACCATCCGCGATAATGGCACGGTAATCGGCACAACCACCAGCGACGAAAATGGCAACTGGAGCTTTACGCCTGCCCCTGCTCTCGGAGAAGGAAGCCACTCGCTGACTGCCAGCGTTACAGATAACGCGGGTAACATTAGCCCGACAACGCCACCATTTGTGGTCGTCGTCGACACGCTGGCGCCAGCCGCACCGAGCATTACCTCAGTAATTGACGATCAGCCCGGCAATACCGCGCTGACCAACGGACAGCTTACAAACGATGCGCAGCCTACCCTGAACGGCAAAGGCGAGATTGGCGCCATCATCACGATCCGTGATAACGGCGCTGAAATAGGTACAACTCAGGTGGACGAGTCAGGTAACTGGAGCTTCACTCCGGATGCTCCGCTGGGACAGGGGCAACATAATTTCACCGTCGTTGCCACAGATCAGGCGGGAAACACAGGCGGAGTATCATCATCGTTTACTATTGAGCTGGACTCTATTGCCCCGTCAATACCGGTCATCAGTTCGGTGCAGGACAATACCGCGCCGACAACCGGGCCTATCTCCAACGGGCAAATCAGCAACGAAAGTCGCCCGGCGCTCAGCGGTACCGGTGAAGTTGGCGCGACGATTACCGTCCTGAGCGATGGTCAGGCCATTGGCACCACCATCGTCGGCGCAGGCGGAAGCTGGAGTTTTACGCCCTCCGCGGCATTGGGTAACGGCCAGCATACTCTGACCGTCACGGCTACAGATAGCGCAGGCAATACCAGTCTGCCTTCTGGTGGCTTTACCTACACCGTCGATACTCTGGCACCGACAGCACCAGTGATTACTCAGGTTGCGGATGATGTCGGCCCACTGATCGGTAATCTGAACAACGGTCAGGCCACGAACGATCCACTTCCGACGCTTAGCGGTACGGCTGAAGCCAATTCCACGGTGAGAATTTACGATAACGGATCGTTTATCGGCTTTACCACAGCGGATGGTACGGGCGCCTGGACCTTCACACCGGGAACCCCACTTAGCAACGGTAACCACGCGCTGACGGTAACAGCCACCGACGCGGCTGGAAACGTCAGCCCGACGTCTGCGGGATTTAACATCGTTGTTGATACCGTCGCCCCGCTTGCGCCAACGATTATCCAGGCGTTTGATGACGTGCAGCCGGGAACCGGAACGCTATCGAACGGAGCCTTTACCAACGACACCCGTCCCGTACTCAGCGGCTCAGCGGAAGCCGGTGCCCGGGTAGCCATCTACGATAATGGCGCGCTGCTGGCAACGGTGACTGCGGCGATAGACGGCACGTGGGAATATCTGACCACCACACTTGGCAACGGTCAGCATGTGTTTACCGCCATCGCCACCGACGCCGCCGGGAACGTGAGTCCTGTCTCAGGTGGGTTTACGATTAATGTCGACACCATTGCACCATCCGTCCCGCTGCTGGTCTCTGTGGTGGATGATATCGCAGGCGGCGTGTTCAATGCAGCGCTCAGCAACGGACAGTTGACCAACGATGCGCGCCCAACGCTGAACGGCACCGCCGAGGCAGGCAGCACCATCAGCATCTATGACGGAAGCACCCTGTTGGGTACCGCGCTGGTGCAAAGCAATAACAGTTGGTCGTTTACCCCAACCACACCGCTGGCAAATGGATCGCACACCTTCACAGTCACCGCCACTGATGCGGCGGGCAACACCAGCGGCGCAACGGCAGGCTTTAGCGTGGTGGTTGACACCACGGCGCCGACGCAGCCTTCAATCAGCAGTATTATTGATGATGTCGGGCCAAACACCGGGCCGATTGGCAGCAATCAGCCGACCAACGACGCGCGCCCAACGTTAAACGGCATCACGGAAGCCAACGCGCGAGTTGATATTTATGATAACGGCAGCTTTGTCACCAGCGTAACGGCGGACGGCAGCGGCAACTGGAGCTACACCCCGACTACCGCGTTGGCACAAGGTACCCACTCGTTTACCATCACTGCAACGGACAGTGCGGGTAATACCAGTGGCATATCGTCTGCGGCAGCGATCGTGGTCGATACCATTGCCCCGGGTATTCCAGCCGGGCTGGCGGTAAACGCCAACGGCACCGCGCTCACCGGCGTTGCCGAACCAAACAGCACGGTCATTATTACCTCCAGCGGCGGAACGGTGCTCGGCACAGCAACCGCCAACGCCTCCGGTAATTTCACCTTCACTCTGAACCCACCGCAAATCAGTGGACAAACTCTGCTGGTCAGCGCACAGGATGCCGCAGGCAACATCGGTACGGCGGGTAACGTGCTGGCACCGTTTACCGGCGTACCACCTGCGCCTGTTATTGCCAGCGTGCTCGATGACGTCGGCACTATCATGGGACCCGTCGCTCCCGGTAAAACCACCAATGACACCCTGCCAACGCTCAGCGGAACGGCGCAGGCTAACGCCGTCATCAATCTGTACAACAACGGCGTGCTAATGGGCTTCACGACCGCAGACGGTAACGGGATCTGGAGCTTTACCCCATCCGGTGCACTCAGCGAAGGTAACCATGCGTTTACCGCCACGGCAACCAACGCCAACGGCGCAAGTGGGTTGTCCGGTTCGTTCAGCGTGATCGTGGACACCACGCCACCGACCGCGCCAACGCTCCTGATCAGCGCCGATGGCGGTACCGTCAGCGGCGTCGCCGAAGCGGGAAGCACGGTCACCATTTCTCTGCCCGGCGGCACCAGCGTGACGGCAATCGCCAACAGCAGCGGTGTCTACAGCGTCAACCTGCCGGTTCGCCAGATTGAAGGGCAGTCGCTGTCCGCCACGGCGACCGATGCGGCGGGAAATACCTCATCGCCGACAAACGCTCTCGCACCAGTATTGCCGCTGCTGGCTGAAGACAATGTCACCAGCCTGCCGCTACAAACCGATGTCACCGTCAGCACCGAGCATCAAAGCGATTATGGTTTCCTGTTGGTCAATGCGCTGGGAAATGTCGCCAACGTGCTGGGGAACGATACGGCAAGCGTGAATTTCAGCATCGCTTCTGGCGGCAGCGGATCCATTACAATCAATGCCGCAGCGACCGGCGTGGTGCTGTCGCTGTTAAACACACTTGAAGTCGTCATCCAGCGCTTTGACACCACGCTGAATGCCTGGGTGACGGTGGTGGATACCGGGAAACCAGACTTTGCCAGCCTCCTCACTCTGGGCGCCTCAGGCGTAACGCTCAATTACAGCGGACTGACTGGTGGTGATTACCGCGTGGTCAGCTACAACACCAACCTGCTGGCGACCGGAGCATACACCAGCCTTGATGTCTCTGTGGTAAAAGCTAGCGCAGGAACCATCACCGGCGGTACTACCGAGTCTGGCAATATCATCACCGATATCGATCCCGCCAACGGGCAGGATAATGCCCCTTCCGGCACGCTGGTTACCGCCATCACCGACGGTAACGGCAACGTCGTGAACATCCCGGCGGGCGGCATTGATGTGCAGGGGAAATACGGCATCCTGCATATCAATCAGAACGGTAGCTACACCTATACCCTGACCGATACGTCAATCTCGGTGTATGGCCGTTCTGAAAGTTTCACCTACACGCTGACGCATGGCAGCGATCACTCCTCGGCAAAACTGGTGGTAACGCTCGGTCAGGCTCCCACCACCAGTACGGTAACCGCGGCAGACGATGTGGCTGCGCTGACTTACGGGACGCAGGTCATCGCGGTTGATCATGGCACATCACAGCAAACCGGCTTCACCCTCGCCAACGTCGGACTGGGTAATGTGCTGGATGTCAGTCTGGTTAATGGTTTAACCAATCCGATCAAATTTAATGTGGATGATGGCGCAACCCGCACGCTGACCGTCAAGGCCAGCGTTCTCGGCGTCACGGTTGGCGGTTTTGACCTCTATGTTTATCGCTTCAACGAGTCCATTCAGCAGTATGAGCAGTTCCGCGTGAAGCCCAACTGGGTCACGGCGCTGCTAGGAGGTAGCTCAACGGATTACACCATCACCCTGCCTGGCGGTGACTATCTGTTCCTGCTTAACGCCTCCGGCGGTCTGACGCTGCTGACCAGCTATACCCTGAATATACAGGCCGATCACACCTACGCCGTCGACAGCCTGAGTGCGACAACCAATGGAAACCTGCTGGTCAACGACTCGGCTCCGGCCAATACCGTTATCACCGAAGTTAACGGTGTCACCGTAAACGGAACGGGTACAACCACCATTAACGGGCAGTACGGCACGCTGACTATTGATGCGAAAGGGAACTACACCTACACGCTGAGAAGCGGACTGGGCGCAGACGGTATCAATACGCCGGACAGTTTCGTGTATAAGGTCAAAGCGCCAAACGGCGATACCGGCAGTGCATCGCTGAATATCAAACCGACCCCACAGGCGCTGGATGCAGTAAATGACGTCAGCAGCACGATGGCGGTTAGTACCCAGGCGGATACTTCCCGGTCGTTTACCGACGACAGCGTCGGGAACGCCAGCTGGAGTGCCCAACTCCTTTCACCCACCTCAAAAAGTGGTACTGGCGTCATTGAAATCGCTACGGGAACGGCGGTGCAAAACGCCATACTGCATTTTAACGTCGCGTCAGGTCTGACGCTGGGCGGGCTGACCGTCACCTGGGCGCTGTATGACAGCAACAACATCAAGATTGCCGGTAACTCTTTCAATGGCGGATTGCTGGTTGGTGGCAATATCGATATAGCCTTGAGCGGGATCGTACTGCACCCCGGCAACTATCGCCTCGACTATACCGGAAGCGTCGGGGGGCTGGGGCTGGGGAATATCACCATCACCCCCAGCGTGAAAGGTACGATAATCGACCTGCAAAACTTCGAGACTTCCACAGCGAACAGCGTCACCGGCAATATTTATGACGGAGACCATATTGCCAGCGTGCATACCTTGCTGACGGTGAACGGCACGGGCGGCAGTACCGTCACACTTGATCCGCTGAGTAGCACGACCAGCGCCATCATTAACGGGTTGTACGGCAAACTGACCATTGGCATTGATGGTCATTACACCTATGCCCTCAACAGCGATGTCTCGCTCTCCACCATCGTCACCAAAGAGACATTTACCTACACCCTTAACGACCAGAATGGCCATACCGATACCGCTACGCTGACCATCAATATGAATCCGCAAGTGGTGAGTACCGTCGATGCCGATCGCCTGACTGGCAGCGCCTACGGCGATACGCTGATTTATCACCTGCTCAACGCCAACGACGCTACCGGCGGCAACATTAGCAATGGTGCTACCGACACCTGGACCAACTTCTCACTGGCCCAGGGTGACAAAATCGATATCGGCGACCTGCTGGTGGGCTGGAACGGGCAGAACGCTACGCTCGGCAGCTACCTCACCGTAACCACCAGCGGTAACAACACGGTGATTGCCATCGACCGCGACGGTACGGGCAACACATATCACTCAACCAATCTCATAACGCTGGAGAACGTACACACCACGCTCGATGAGCTGGTGCAACAAAATCACATCGTGCCCTGACGTTAACGCAATGCGTTAAAGCGCCATAACTACAGCCCCGGATGCCATGACGTCCGGGGCAATAACAGTCGTCGCTGCCGTATTTTGTAAGGGATAAACTATGAGAAATGTCGCGCCTGTTGCATTACTTCTGGCATTAACGCTCTGTACCCTGCGGGTGAATGCCGAAGATGAACCGCAAATTATTACGCCGGAAGGACTGGCCACCAGCCAGATGCTTCCCTCGCTGGACGGCGCGGTTGCCGATCTGCCGCTGAGCGCTGCCGCCCCCGGCAACCTGATGCTCAACGACGCGGTAAGTCGTGCCGTGAGCTGGCATCCTTCTATTCGTGAATCGATCGGCAAACTGCTTTCGCAAAACGAACAGATCGACGTGGCGAAATCGAAATATTACCCGCAGGTTTCTGCCGGAATGAATAACGGTTACAGCAATACCTATACCGACCACGGCTTTAGCCCGGCGCTGGTTATTTCGGTGTCACAAATGCTGTACGACTTCGGCAAAGTGGCAAGCCAGGTCCGAGCCGAGACCGCCGGAGCCGCACAACAGCAGGCGAATGTGTTACTCAGTATTGATACCATCGCCCACGCAACCGCCAACGCGATAGTCCAGGTGCAGACGTGGCAACAAATGGTGGATGCCGCCGAAGAACAGCTCACCGCCTTAAACGACATTGGTCGACTGACCCGACAACGCAATGATGAAGGGGCAACCTCGCTGTCCGACGTGGTGCAAACCGATGCGCGTATCGAGTCTGCACGTTCTCAGCTGGCGCAGTATCAGGCCAATCTCGACAGTAGTAAGGCCACATTGATGAGTTACCTCGGCTGGAACTCACTTAACGGCATCAGCAACGAATTCCCGGCCAAACTGGACAGCAGCTGCGATGTGGTCAAACCGGAAGATAAACTGGTTCCCGCGGTTCTGGCGGCCTGGGCGCAAGCGAATGTGGCACAGGCAAATCTCGATTACGCCAACGCGCAGATGACGCCCACCATCTCTTTGGAACCGTCGGTTCAGCATTATCTCAACGACAAATACCCCAGCCATGAGGTGCTCGACAAAACCCAGTACTCCACGTGGGTAAAAGTTGAGATGCCGCTGTATCAGGGGGGCGGACTCACCGCCAGGCGCAACGCCGCCAGCCATGCGGTAGAGTCTGCACAATACTCCATCCAGCGCACCCGACTCGAAGTACGACAAAAATTACTGGAGTCCCGCAGCCAGGCAATGAGCCTCGCCACCGCCCTGCAGATTCTGCGCCGCCAGCAGCGACTGAGTGAACAAACGCGCGAGCTTTATCAACAGCAGTATCTGGACCTCGGTTCGCGCCCGCTGCTCGACGTGCTTAACGCCGAGCAAGAGGTGTATCAGGCCCGTTTTGCGGAACTCCAGACTCAAAACCAGCTGCGCCAGCTCCAGCTGAACTGCCTCTATAACACTGGCTCGCTTCGCCAGGCGTTCGCCTTAAATAATCGCAGCATTCAATCGGTGGAGATCAAGCTATGAGCGACCTCGATTCACATGCAAAAGATGCGATTAGCGAACACGCTCTTAGCCAGTGGGCGCAGGCGATGACGCATATTGCCAATCACTATCGCGTGGCCTGTTCTCCCGGCGCAATCCAGGCCAACGCCCCGTGGTTTGCGGGAAAAAGCCGGGCAACGGCCCTGTCGCAACTGGCGCGTCAGGCGGGACTGTCATTTCATGCGCTGAATACCGCCACGCAGGTATTCGGTCAGTGGCGTCTGCCGGTGGTGGCGGAACTGCGCGACGGCCAGCTAATGGTGATAGAACATTTCAACGGCGAAGATGCACTGGATGTGTTTATCATCGCCGAAGAGGGCCAGCGTAACCGGCTCACGGTCGCAGAGCTTCTGCCGGAGATCGTGAGTATTACCGCGATGCGCCCGCTGTCGGCGCTGAAGGACAGTCGGGTAGACCGCTATATTTCGCGCTTCAAGCCCGACTGGATGCGCGAACTGGTGTTAAAAGACATTAGTCCTTATCTGCCGGTCATGATTGCCGCCTTTCTGATTAACGTTCTGTCGCTCGCCGGGATTATCTTTTCCATGCAGGTTTATGACCGGGTGATCCCCGCCCAGTCTTATCCAACGCTGTATGTTCTCTCCACTGGCGTTCTGGTGGCGGTGCTGTTTGGCTTTTTGCTGCGCGAAGCGCGTACCCACATAATGGACCTGCTCGGCAAACGCGCCGATATGCGCATTTCCGATCGCGTGTTCAGCCATGCATTGCGCCTGCGTAACAGCGCCGTCCCCCGCTCGACGGGGAGCTTCATTTCTCAACTGCGCGAGCTGGAACAGGTTCGCGAGATGATCACCTCCTCGACCATGTCGACCATTGTCGATCTGCCGTTTTTCTTTTTGTTTATCGTGGTGCTGGCTTTTATCGCCCCGCCGCTGGCATGGATAGCGCCCGTCGCGGCCCTGCTGATGATCCTGCCCGGTTTGCTGTTACAGAAAAAGCTGGCGGTGCTCGCCAACCAGGCTGCCCATGAATCTACCCTGCGCAACGCGGTGCTGGTCGAGAGCGTTCAGGGGCTGGAAGACATCAAGCTGATGCAGGCGGAAAACCGCTTTTTACAGCAGTGGAACAGCTACATCCGCATTACCGGAGAGTCCGGGCTGCGCACGCGCAGGCTGACTCAGGGGCTGATTGGCTGGGGCATGTCGGTACAAAGCCTGGTCTACGCCGCCATCATTATGTTCGGCGCGCCGATGGTCATTGAAGGCACGATGACCACCGGGGCTGTGGTGGCCGCTTCGATGCTCGGTTCCAGAATGATTGCCCCAATGGCTAATCTGTGCGGTGTGCTGGCCCGCTGGCAACAGGTCAAGGCGGCGAAGATGGGGTTAGACAGCATCATGCAGCTTCCCACCGAAACGCAGTACGACGAAGACCGGGTGCATCAGGAGATTTTTCACGGCCATTATCTGTTTGAGAACGCACACTTTCGCTACCACAGCGACGATCAGCGCGTTCCGCTGCGCATCTCGCGCCTGGAGGTCATGCCCGGCGAGCGCGTGGCAATCCTCGGGCGTAACGGTGCCGGGAAATCAACCCTGCTGCAGGCCATGGCGGGTGGTGTGGAGATTATCCAGGGCGATGTCCGGCTCGACAACCTGAGTCTGGCGCAGATCGATATGGCTGATTTACGCCGCAACATCGGTTTTCTTAGCCAGAACGCGCGGCTGTTTTTCGGCACCCTGCGCGAGAACCTGACCCTTGGCGCACCGCATGCCAACGACTCGCAGATCTTCGAAGCGCTGGAGGTCAGCGGCGCGGCAGCTTTCGTTAAACAGCTCGCCAAAGGGCTGGCGCATCCCATTATGGAGGGCGGCAACGGTTTGTCCGGTGGACAACGGCAGTCGATCCTGCTGGCAAGAATGCTGCTGCGATCGCCCAATATCGTGCTGCTCGACGAACCCAGCGCCTCGCTGGATGAACATACCGAGCGGGAGTTTATTCAGCGCCTGAACCAGTGGCTGGGCAACCGCACATTGATTGTCGCCACTCATCGCGTACCGGTTCTGGAGCTGGTCGAACGCGTGGTGGTATTAAAAGAAGGCCAACTGGTTATGGATGCCCCGAAAGCGCAGGCATTAAATGCGAGCCGGGCACCCGCCCCAACTCACGGTCGGGAGTGGAAAAATGAAAACCAATCCGCATGATGCCGCCATGGACGACCTCGATATCCGCCGCGAGCACCGTTTTTCCGGGGCCAGCCGTATTATTCTGCTCAGCACGCTGCTGTTTGCCGTCCTGGGTATCTGGGCATATTTCGGCAAGCTGGATGAAGTCTCAACCGGCAGCGGAAAAGTGATCCCCAGCTCGCGAGAGCAAGTCTTGCAGTCGCTGGATGGCGGCATTCTCGCCGAGCTTACGGTACGCGAGGGAGATAAAGTGCAGGCCAATCAAATAGTCGCCCGCCTCGACCCCACCCGTTCTGAGTCCAACGTTGGGGAGAGTGCAGCCCGTTATCGCGCCTCACTGGCTTCCAGCGCAAGGCTTAATGCCGAAGTTAACGATCTGCCGCTGGTCTTTCCCGATTCACTGCGCGCCTGGCCGGATCTCATCGCCTCCGAAACTCGCCTGTATAAAAGCCGCCGCGCGCAGCTTGCGGATTCAATGGCAGAACTTCAGGATGCACTGATCTCAGTAAATAAAGAACTGGCCATCACCCAACGGCTGGAGAAAAGCGGTGCTGCCAGCCACGTAGAAGTGCTGCGCCTGCAACGACAAAAAAGCGATCTGGGATTAAAAATCACCGATCTGCGCTCGCAATATTTCGTGCAGGCGCGGGAAGCACTGTCAAAGGCCAACGCCGAAGTGGATATGCTGGCGGCGATTTTAAAAGGACGTGAGGATTCCGTCACCCGCCTGACCGTACGCGCGCCGATGCGCGGTATTGTGAAAAACATCCAGGTCACCACCATCGGCGGCGTAATCCCGCCCAACGGCGAGATGATGGAGATTGTGCCGCTGGACGATCATCTGCTGATAGAAACCCGCCTGTCGCCGCGTGATATCGCTTTCATCCATCCCGGCCAGCGGGCGCTGGTAAAGATAACCGCCTATGACTACGCCATTTACGGCGGACTGGAAGGCGTAGTCGAAACCATCTCTCCGGACACCATTCAGGACAAAGTGAAACCGGAAATCTTCTATTACCGCGTGTTTATCCGCACACATCAGGACTTCTTACAGAACAAACTGGGACGCCATTTCTCCATAGTACCGGGCATGATTGCCACAGTGGATATAAAAACAGGTGAAAAAACCATCGTCGACTATTTAATCAAACCGTTTAATCGCGCAAAAGAAGCGCTGCGCGAGCGCTAAATCCTTGAGGATTAGGGGTTGCGGGGGCTGGTCACGCGTGTCACAAGTCTGTTATACTTGCTCTAACACATTGGGGCTGATTCTGGATTCGACGGGATTCGCGAAACCCAAGGTGCATGCCGAGGGGCGGTTGGCCTCGTAAAAAGCCGCAAAAAAATAGTCGCAAACGACGAAAACTACGCTTTAGCAGCTTAATAACCTGCTCTGAGCCCTCTCTCCCTAGCTTCCGCTCTTAAGACGGGGATCAAAGAGAGGTCAAACCCAAAAGAGATCGCGTGGAGGCCCTGCCTGGGGTTGAAGCGTTAAAACTAATCAGGCTAGTCTGGTAGTGGCGTGTCTGTCCGCAGGTGCCAGGCGAATGTAAAGACTGACTAAGCATGTAGTGCCGAGGATGTAGGAATTTCGGACGCGGGTTCAACTCCCGCCAGCTCCACCACTTTTGATAGGACTGCAACCGGACAGCGGCAATAAAAACAGCCACTTACGGACACTGACCAGACAGCAGGCAGACCGAGAAAAGACAAAAATATGCACGTGAAATGCACGTGCACTTTAAAAGAACCCCAGATTTCACGGTCTGGGGTTTTTCTATTTGTAACTAAGGGTAACAAAAATACATCACCTCTTCGCGCTCAGCTCGCCTTGACACTGTTTATTTTTACAGTAAAAATACTGTATACAATCACAGTGTTTTTCCGGAGGCTTTTATGTTCGTTGAACTGGTTTATGACAAGCGTAATGTTGAAGGGTTGGCGGGGGCCAGAGAGATCATCCTGGCTGAGTTGACGAAGCGAGTGCACCAGATTTTCCCTGATGCCGAAGTGAAGGTGAAACCGATGCAGGCGAACGCCTTGAATAGCGATGCCAGCAAAAGCGATAGGGAAAAGCTGAACCGCATGCTGGAGGATATGTTTGAAGAGGCCGATATGTGGCTGGTGTCTGAGTTCCCGACAGTTCGCCAGGTTGGGCTCTAAAGTTGTGCTGGCTGCCAGCATTAATCTTTACCGGCGGCCTGCATCATGTCTAAGCCCTGCCTACAGGGAATTTTCGGTATAGTGTTGACACTCCTACATCGTAAATTATTGCCACGCGCTGACGCGTTTCCCCTGCAGCAATTAATCTCCCTGCCTGCGCCCACTGCTCATCCGTTAGTTTTGGTCTACGGCCACCAATGCGACCTTCCGCGCGCGCAGCTTCTAAACCTGCACGGGTGCGTTCGACAATAAGCTCCCTTTCCATTTCAGCCAGTGCGCCCATTACATGAAAGAAGAACCGCCCCATAGGCATGCTGGTATCTATGCTGTCAGTCAGACTACGGAAATTAATACCGCGTTGGCGGAGTTCTTCCTTCCGATAAATCCCATTGTTACTTCATACTTCAATAACATTGGCCGTATTTTTCACACTCAAGCGTACTCCTTGCTTTAATTATTATTTAAGTAATGATATGATTTAATTGCTTTTTATAATCATATAAAACGGAACTTGTAATGAGAAATATTTCTGCTGACCTGCTAAGAATAATATGCTGCATGTTTGTTATCGGTATACACTCAACCCCCAATTATGCGTTAATGGTTGAAACAAACCAGCCCACATATATAATCTTGCAATCGATGATACTCAAAGCAATTGTTGCTATCGGATTGCCTGTATTTTTCATATTAAGCGGTTGGTTTTTATTGAACAAAAAAAACAATAATTTAACCAGTGAATATAGAAAAAGATTTGTTACTTTACTTGTACCTTTTTTAATTTATGCCTTTATAAATTATTACTACTTCCATACGGAAAGCTTTGATAAAGAAGGGGTTAGAGGTTTTTTTAAATTGCTATTTGAATCTCAAATAGCAATTGCAACACATCTTTGGTTTGTTTATGTTCTTCTTGGCATATACCTAGTATTGCCAGCATTAAGAATAGTAACTGACGCGATACCTAAAAACAAATCAATACATGCAATTATTTTCATTGCTTTTATTTGCTCATGGCCACTATATGAATATCAAATACCTAAAATATTCAGCGGGTATAAATCTATCATTCCACTCCCAAGAATTGATGTCTGGGTAGGTTATTTTATTATCGGTGGGCTATTAGCACGCGTTAAAATCCGAAAAGAAATAGCATTAAAGCTTTTTGGATTATCCCTCATAATACAAATTCTGGCCACATGGCTTAGTGTAAACAAATACGGACTTGATCCAAGACCATTTGATACGGGTTTAAGTATGTTTTTTGTTTCGTGCATGCTTACAATAGTAATAACAGGGATTGAATTCAGTAATAACTCGTTATCAGCGAAAGTAATTACTTGGATTGCGCCATTCACCTATGGCATTTATCTAATGCATATGATACTCCTAGTTATTATATCCAAGTATTTTTCTATTGATACTGTTGTTGATCTTGTTGCTGTTAAGACACTAATTTTCATGCCAGCAATTTTCTTTTCATCACTAATTATAGTTTACATTATAGATAAATTAATAGTTAACAAAATTATATCTCTACTAAATTAAACAACCCACTCATAGTAAAATAAAAATATAAATAGCGCCACATCGGCGCTATTTATTAAAAAACGAAACTGGCAGTAATGCCCCTCTATATCGATGGTATTTCTGGCCATTCGGGAGTTAATAAATCCATACGCATCAACTGCACTCTATAACTTCTCCATTGTTCTAATTCTATTGTTTCTTTTTTGGTGGCGATACCTAAATCAACAGCATCCTGTCTCCAGTTTATTTCAGATTCTGCACGCTGCCTTAAATATAACTTTTCAGATTCAGCTTCCTCGATTATTTTTCCTTTAGTTAATCTCATTTTTACAATTATCAGAGCTTCATTTCTTGTTATTAAAACAAGCTCATCTTTGATGAAAGAGTCCTGTGTACCATAAGCATCATAAGCGTATATAATATTATCTTTGTCTTTGTCTTTGTAATACTTCATCATCATTCTCATTTTTATCTCAACTCCGTCCAGGCCTGCAAAACAGTTGAAACACCGGCAGCGTCCACACGGTAAGTGGCGCCATGGGGAACAATGAAAAATGCTGTTGCTATAGATGTCTGGGAAGCGGTTGCCCCACCCCCACCAAACTCTTTACCATCAACATAGGCATATAAATTTGCTGAAGTACCGCCAGTAATTCGGACATAAACCGCAATCGGAAAGCCTGTTGAATTGGTATAAGTGACACCTACCCCACGCGAGCCTCTTAAATCCTGTAGTGTCTGCCCTTTACCGAGGGAGGGATAAGTTTGTATTGCAGTGGTTACAGCGGCCTGTGGCATGACCAAAGAATTTGATCCCCCCATAGAATTAACAAGCTGAACAAGACCGGCTATTGCTGTTGTTGCTCCTTCTGCGGTGTACTTTGTTTTAGCCAGATTGAAGGCGTTCATTGCAGCGTCATAAGCTATTTTTACCGCCCCTGAAGTGGCAGCTAATGTATCGTCATCATTCGTTACGCCTCCATTAAGGCGCACCAGTCCTTTCTGCGATGTTGTGGCATCTACTAAACCAAGGTATGTGAGAATGTCTGCAATAGTATTTTTCCCGATAATGTCACGGCCTACAGAAGTTAAATCAGTCTGTGCTGCTGTATCATTTCCAGTGAAATACGGGAGTTTATTTGCACCGGTTGCGAGCCCAGCCAATGCCGTCAGCGTGGCATCAAGCGCCTGGAAATCCTTCCCAAAAGCGGTCCCCATTTTGGAGATAAAGCCGTTCAGGTCACCATCATCAAGCACGTCCTGCCCACTTTTGTTGGCTGTATACTGTGCCAGTGCTGCCGCAATAAAGCTGGCCTGTCGAATGGCTTTGTTTACCTGCGCACTGGATGCTTTTCCTGCCATGAAACCAGAGAGTAGAGCCGGAAGCGCTTCCCAGTCAGCCTGGGCCGTCACGTTAGCATTTGCCGCTGTCGCAAACGGTTTAAAGTTGTTTGTTGCCATTAGAGTATTGTCCCCCATGCTCCAACATCGAACCCACCGATGTATTCGTTATCCATATCAAACCCAAAGAATTTAGAGCCCTCGGATGGTGCTTCTACCGAAGGCGTTTCAACATCACCGGCCCATACGCCGGCGGCTTTAACGGTGAGATAGCCCTGTTTGATAGCGGCAATCAGTTCAAGAGACACATTAGAAATATCAGTCTCGGGGAATACCCAGACCGATATCGTCATGTCCTGGTTGTCTACAATTTGCATCCTCAGGCCTGAGCCTGCAGTCGCAGCGTCAAGGATGGGAGGCAGAGAATCGTTCCGGCCGTCCCAGTTGTTGATAGCGATTTTCGCTTTCAGAATGATGCGGTACGTCTCATCACTCAGCGTCGTATAGCCAGAATCAGGATCATATGGCCCCTGCCAGATGCCCTGGTCATATCCAAGCCCGTCAGTGTCCCAGCTGAAATAAACGCCGCTAATTGGCTGGCTGACTATGCGACTGCGTCCGATCCACAGACCGAGAATATCGAGCTGTACACCGACGGCTGTATCGACATCAAAAGCGCTCACCAGTCCCCTGGTGGCCGCAGTGATATCAATCAATGGACGTGTGCTCAGGTCTACGTGATCAAAGAACCTGGGCTTAGTAGCGTGATAGTTGGTGATTAAGTCCGTGTACTTGCTCATGACGTCACCGTTAGAACAATGTTTTCAGGCTTACAGGATGCTGACTCGTTATATGCAATGTTGATATTTGCCGCCGCTACAGTTCCGGCTGATTTGCCAATTAGCAGTTCCTGAATGTCGTAATAACGAGCACTGCCACCACTGACCACGCCCAGGTTAGCCGGGGAGTAAATGCGGCTCAGCAGAACAGAATCACCGATCGTCAGCCCGTTGATGTAATCCGCGACGGCCTGTTGAATCTGCACACCGACTTGCGACGTGTAACCGGCAAAAGCTTTCAACGTGATATGTCCGTAAATTGGGACATCAGTAGAACGCGAAAAGCTGATTACGTGAGGATTGCCGTAAATGTCCGGTACCGTGACAGAGGTCGTCCCGTAAGTCGCAGTTCCCTGCCCCTTATTCCCCCGGATTGTCTGGGCAATTTCTGTCACATCGCCACCGTCAACAATCGCGGAAATAGAGTGCGGGGGCAGCCCGTTACTATCAGTTGCACCAGTGTCGTTCTCGTAGAGTTTGTGACGTGTCACGCCAGCTACGTTGGCGATCGCACCGTCAACACCCTCAAACGGTGTGATGGACGGCAGCGCGACGCTCTGCCCCTGCCTGATGCGCAGCTCTGCGTCGGTTTCTGCCGGTGCACCTACTGTGGCCGCTGCTGGGTTTGTTACCGATGTCCAGCCACGAGTCGGCGAATTAATGGTGGTGATGGTCCCGGTCAGCGCGGCTACCGCTCCACTGTTTGAACAGGTTGCAGTTACCGTCACAGTGCCACCAACACCGATCGTCACCGAGACAGGAAGACGCCAGATCACATTATTAGTGTCCTTCACGGTGCCGTTAGTGATGGTTGTCCCTGCGGTACCGGTTAAAACCAGATCCACGGTAGAGTTCGTCGCCCCTTTGCGCGCGATGCCGTTAATTTTCACGTTACTGGTCAGCGCTGCACCGTACCCGGTAGCAGGTGAAAAGCAGTTATAGACAGAAATAGCTGTGTTATTGGCATCGTGAATAGCCAGCGCCACCAGCGCCACCATCTGGCCGTCTTTGCTGTCCGGCTCCAGATAAGCGTCACTACCATAAATCTGCTGGAAATAGCTCGTCAGGGTATCGAGTATCGTCTGGTAATCAGGCGCACTGATCCCCTCAGCGGTTACCGTTGCCGATAAGCCGAGTGTGTCCAAATTGAGGGCCATTTATGCCTCGCTGGTTACTGTCGTTGTTCCGTAGAAAGTGTCGATTTCAGCGAAGAACTGGACGCGGCGCGTCGTTGTGTTCACTGTCGTATTGAAAGAGAGAATGGATTTAACGCCCCGTGTTTCGAGGATGCGCTTACGGATCGCCAGGTTGTAGGTTTCGGGTTTCTGTTTACCGAGCACAGACTGAATCCACGGTGTTCCCTCTGTGGTATCGAGAAACCATTGCCCATACCATAATGCGAACCGCGTTTTCACAGCCTGCGCCACGGCTTCAGGCGAGTTAATCAGCCAGGTGTCATCGCCGCTGCCAAAGGTGTAATCACCATCGGCACCTTCACGTCTGTATCGCATTAATTCACCTCATCCGTATCATCGTTGCCACGCTGTACCCCTCCGTGGGTGTGCGTATTATCGATGGATTTACCGTTAGCTTTGACGGTGCCGATAAACTCGACTGCGCCAGTAATTTTGGATGCGACGCCTGAGACAACAGAACCCACCATGCCGCCCAACCAGGACAGGAGCCCGTGAATAGTGACTTTCTCCGAGAAGTCGGCCAGAGGGGTAACCACCTCCACGCCCCCCGGCGCCACAATTTTAATTTTCTGCGTATCCGGATTAAGGTCAATGTACGTACTTCCATCAACACTTCGAAGCTGCGCCGACGTGGTGCTGACATTCTTAATTTTGTTGGGCTGAGATATTTGGCCCACTGAGCAGGTGGCGTCGGACAGGTCATGTATGCGGTCGTCGACAGGTTCCTGCACTCCGCCGTTTTGCCAGAAGAAATCAATACAGCGGTCCTGAAACTTAAGTTCGCACTCATCGCCGGCTTTTACTGGCAGCGTTAAAGTGACGCCACCAGCGGTAGGGAACACCACAGGCACATCCACCAGCAGCGGATAAGGTCTGGTAACCCGGTTCCCGTCGTTATCAATTTCAATGTAACGGATAGCAGGCTGCACAGTCGCCGTCACCGCATCAGGATCGAATGACTGAATAATGCCAGGCAAAGCGACGCGGATCTGGTTTTTAGTGGCTTCCCGCTCAGATTTGAATGTTTCGGCAAGGTCGCCGCTGCGGGTCTGGTCAGATACTGCCATTTTGTAGGCTCCAGAAAGCAAAAAACCCGCCGGATGGCGGGTTGCTAATTATTGGAAATGATATTAAACGACAGAGGACTTTACTGAATTTACACAACTGACTAAATTTCTGGATTCAGATATTACTATTTCGGCAGATTTTTGTGTTACGGATTTATTTAATTCATAATCTGCATCGCAACGATATTTATGATACATCTTAAGTTTTACACCTAACTTACGCACTTCCATCTGTTTCTCTGGAGAAATCAACTCTGCACATTCGGTCATATACTGAGCAAGTCGAGAATGAGAGCCACCTTTCAACACTCCATTTAAAGGATGGTGCTTTGGTACTGGGCCAGTCAATTCTATACATGAATGATACATACCATAGTAAGCTCGACTAACAGCAGTTCTACATCCTATTTCGCTTTTATTTTGCTCAAGATTTTTCTGGGCGACATTTATAAACTCAATGGAATCTATAGACATTTCAATCCCCTGGAGTAAAAAGAACTATTGATTTTGCGTTGTAAAGCCCATGCTCTACTATTTTTGTAGCAAGCTCGTCATTCAACTTAACTATAAAATCAGCGGAGGTATTAAATACATCATAGTTAAAAGACAGCATACCGTCAGGCGCTACATACTGACCAGAATTTTTGGCTTTTAGGTTATGACTTATCATTATTTCCATCGCAATATTAGCCATTCTGGACAAACTATTTCGCTCGTCATCGGGAAATCTATCCAATGTATTATAGATAGTTTCCGCATTCATATAATCACCTTCTTGCTTTTCTGTTAATTCTACAGAATCGAGGCTTTTGAACAGATTTCTCACACGAGACATCTCGCTATAATCGGCCCAAAAGGATGAGACTATAAAATCAAAAACCAGTAATGATGGATTACGTATCACGACGCTACGCTTTAGTATATCTCGCTGCAAAGCATGATTACCTTTTTGTCCGACTGCAACTGCATAGTTACCCCATAAAGCACCTTCAGAAGGGTTTATAGAGATCGCTGCCTCGCACAAGTCACAACCTTTGGGCATATCACCGAAAACAATCCAAGCAAGCCCTTGTATTGCCAATGACTCATCCTCAACTGGAATTTTCTTAGCATCACGGATGATACTAAATAGTTCAAATTCGCCGATGAGGTTTTCACCTTTTTCAATCGAAGGCGATAATTTTTCAAAAAGCTGATCTGTTATTAGTTGAGGTGAAGTTGCCGCCATATATTAAATCTCCCTTTCCTTAATGCTAACTTACCTCTTCAACTGCATCAACCTAGCCTGACTTTCATCACTCATCCGCACAATTTTTCAATCTGAAACTTTCTTGCACGGGAAAGATCCGATAACTTTCGGCGCGTCCATGCTGTTCTGGAGCAGTTGGACATTCAGGAAACGCGTTTCGCTGCCCGGACGATGGATATATTCGAATCCATAATTATTTCCATCTTTGGCAGGCATCAGTCCCATTTGGATCTGCATGCCAGTACCGTCTTTACCCAACATTTTAACTTTTTGGGACGTTACTGTTTCGCCATTGATTTTAAATAATGAGTCAGGGATCGCGTCCATACGAAAGTTACCACATTGCATCGTTATGGTGTTTGCACTTACGCCAACAGACGCTAACGCCAGCAATGAAAAAATCCATCGTTTCATTTCTATAGTCCCCTCTGCAATGCGGTGCTCGATGGCATATCCTGCGCGCCACGCGCTTCGCACATCATATCCATGTACCACGCCTGGCCCCTTGTATCGCCAGTGTACATAATCCCGCGCACAATATAAACGCCATCCGTTGCAATGCTGGCAGGCTGCGCCGTGGTGCCGCTGAGCGTGATATTTCCGTCCGTGTTCTGGTCGGTGATCTGCCCACCAGCCATAGCGATATCGTTGTTCGACAGCGCGGTGCGGTACACGGAAGCCTGATTCAGTTGAATAAGCCCGTTAACCCGGATGTTCGGATTAATCAGCGCGCGGACGTTTACGCCGTTGCCAATGGTCTGCTGCGGCATGCCGATAAGTCCGGTGGCGCTGTTGAGCACAATCGCGTCGTGAATATATTCGTTATTCGCCACCATCTGGCGCTGACCGTCCACGAACTGCCATGTGGCGCCACATTGTCCGGCCACGTAATCCATAAGATGCCGGGTCATGCCGAACAGCACCCTGCCTCGAGGGAATACAGTCGGAGGCATTTCAGGCGTCAGGCCTTCGGTTGCGCCTTTGACCTCAAAGTCTTTCATCAGCGCACGGTTCACATCTGCGACCGTGTAACCGGCTGCCAGAGTCTGCGAGGTTATGCTGGTGGCAAAAGCCAGATCCGTATCGGCTGCCTGAATCAGGACGTAGGTATCAATGGGGCTGTCTTTTCCTGTGACCGAGTAGCGAATTTCGCCGCTGAAAATCAACCCGTAGTTGCGACCGTCAATCTGGCCCACATCCGCCGCATCGACTTCCCGCACGGTCCCGACGTCGCTGGCCGATACCTCTGGCGCGATACCGTCGTAACCGGCAATCAGCCGCACTTTCGAAAACTCCTGCCCGGTGATGCGGTTCACCGTATCAGCTGACAGGTTGTAGATTTTGAACGTTCCCACGCGTGACGCGCTGCTGATGTTGAACCAGTCGATCGTAAAGGTCACTTTAAAATCACTGAGCTCAATACCCTGCCCGTTCTCGTCCACAAGCTGCAGCTCGAAATGTCTCATCCAATTCTGTGACATGCTTACTCCGTTGATACCAGTAAATGACTGCTGCCGCCCAGGTCGGTTTTCGTCGGATAATCTTGTGTGCTGTCGTCACAGACCACCACCAGCTTAAAGCCGAGCCCCATATAGCCGTACTGCGCCAGCAGGTCAGCACCCGTGACGAGAGGAATACCGGAGATTACCGGCTCCCCTCTGTCGTTCTGCAGGTCCATAATCCAGTACAGATCGCGCCAGATAATGTTAATCCGCCACGTCGTCCCCGCCAGGATGATGCTGAATTGCTGGTTATCCGCTGTCAGCGGGATTTCCTGAATTGCCATTAGCCGAGCCCCAGTAATGACGCCGCGTTACCCGATATGCTTTGCAGCAGCGAGGTATTTGGCGGCTTAGTAGTTTTGGTGCCAGTATTGAGTACCGCCGACGTGCTGGCGCCGTCCTTCATGTTGGTTTTATCCGCAACGGTGATTTGCTGCGTCTGCGAGATAAGAACCTCCCTCAGGGTGAGGACAGCAGACAGGACGTTTTCGGTTGTCTTGTCTGTCGTCACTTCCAGCGCGCGGATCAGCATGTTGCTGTACAGCCGTTTGCCGGTCACCACATCGAAAGGAATACGGCTAGCCTGCAGGTCGAGTATCTCCTGATACGTCTGCTGGGGACTCAGCCCGAGCAGGCTGGTAGCCGTCAGATTACTGGCAAAATCCAGCAACGCTCCGCCACCTGCGAAACCGACCTCCATTACAACTTCAGAAGGTTTTTTGTAGGCATGGTCAGCGATGGCGGCCCCGACCTCGACAGGGTGCTCTGTTATCTCCAGCGTGTCGGTATGCTTCTCAGAAACAACCACGCTGGGGACAATCATTCCTATTTTCCGGCTCTGCTGCTGAAAGAGCGTAGAGAGAATATCCATTAGCCCACCTTCGTTTGATTGCCGCGCATAACCTGGGCGTTTGCCGACTGCTGCCGGCGCTCGACCTCAGTACCGACAGAACGCGGATCACCTCCACCATAGATGTGATAAGTGTTCTTCTGGCTAACCTGAGTACCGCCAATTCCTGCGACGGCAGCCTTCCCGATTAATTCCCTCGAATAGATGTTTCGCCCATTTTCATGATGAATAATGCTGCTCATTAGTGCAGACATGGTTTGTGGATCTTTCATATTCAGGGCAACGCGAGGATCTACCCCCAGCCGCTGAGAAACAGCCTGAATATAGGCAGCGGTATTGTTGTTATCTGATGCGGGAGCCCATGTAGAGATAATTTTCTCTACACTGTTAATTCCTCGTCCGGCATATAACATCAACTGTCGCGAAAGCGCCCGTAAACCGTCAAAGGAGGTTTCGAATCTGGCAAACCGTCCGCCAGGGCTTTCCAGTGAAGCTCCCGCCTGACCTGCAAAATTCAGATTTCCGGGATTATTATTCCGTTCACCACGTTTAACGGCCTGTGCATGCTGTTCTGGTTCATCATCTCCAAACCAGCCGCGCACCGTTCGGCCCACGCTACGAGGATCGAAGCCCCAGTGCTCTTTAATCCAGTCGGCGGTACCGTTGGCGCTGTCGGTCACCATCGGCATTGCTGACGGCTTATCGCTCCCCTGATTAAGCAACTGTTTGCCGATGCTGGCGGCATCAGCCCAGCGACCATCTTTGATGGCGTTAAGCAAGTCGGCGATCATGTTCAACATATTGCTGAACTCGCCCATCTGGTCGATGAAGTTGCTGAAATCCCACTTCAGGGACCATGATTTGGGGTCAATATTGAGCAGCTTCGCCAGCGCTTTCGCCAGGTCGTTAACAGTCGCTTTAAGGTCACGAACCATCTTCAGCGCGGCGTCGACTTCCGGTTTCCATTTCCCCCAGTCAATCAGGCTCTGGCCGCCTTCCTTCCAGGTCTTGTAATCCTCCCACAACAGAGCAATACCCGCCGCCAGCGCGGTAATCAGGCCAATCGGTGACATCCAGAACGTACTGTTCAGAATGCGCAGCGCTATCGTCAGCGCGCCAAACAACGAGATCAGCTCCCGCGTCTGCTTGTCCAGCGATTGCCACCAGGTGATAAGGTCTGATGTTCCTTCGATAAGCCGGAAGAACAGCCGCCCGATAATATCCCCGAGCGCCAGAATGCCTTTTATGGCTTTCGTCAGCGTTTGCTCAATACGCGGGAAGTTATCCAGGATGTGACGGCGCAGGGTATCCAGCGAACCCGCCAGACCACCAGCAAGGTTAGAGCCGATTTTGTCGCGGGCCATGCCAGCCATCGCGCCGAACTCGCGCAGGGAGGTCATGAATTTGTTGGAGCTTCTGGCCGCCTCATCAGCATTGAAACCGATAGCCTTCGCCATCGCGCTGTATTGTCCGGAGAAACCGCCCACACCACGGCGCATCGCCATGAGAGTATTTTCATCAATACCCAGCATCTGCGCATACTGGTTAGCCCGGTAATACGGCATGCTGCTGAGCTTCTGGCCGACACCCGTAAAAATGGCGGCCATATCGCGCATGTTCCCGCTGGCGTCTCTCGTCTGTACGCCAAGACGGTTCAGAAAACCTTCCGCACCGGGATTGTTACGTACAAACCGAGAGAGGCTTTCCAGTGAGCCGCGTGCTGCGTCCACGCTGCCGCCCATCTGAGAAACAGCGTAACCAATCGACTGAATACCCTGAACGGTCGCACCAGTACGTTGTGACGCCCAGTAGAGGTTATCCAGACCGGAGGCAATTTTCGCCGTGTAGGCCACCACAGAAAGCGCTGCCCCCTCGACGGCCAGTCCCGTTTTGATGGCGTTTGCGGTCGTACCTGCAAGGACTGAATCAAATTTAGCCGCACCTGCCTCGTCGATATCGAAGCCGAGCGAGACGAGGAAATCTTTAATAGTCTCAGCGTTCATTATCTTCTCTCCATTTCTCAATACGGCGCTGGTTGTCAGCCTTAACGGCCAGATGGTCATTCATCAGCGCGATATCGCACAGATCGACTGATCCATCCTTCAGCGCGTAATAAGGGATTAACCCGGCATCAACCGGGTCAAGGAGATAAGACAGCCCGTCAGGCAGGCTGTTGAGGGTTAGCCCTGAGGCTGGTCCGGCGTCGCGCTGGTAGGGCTCACGGGCAAAAAATTTCCCAGTGAATCGGCGACCACCCGCGCCACCAGCTGCAGCATGTTCGGCAGGTCGATGTCATCGAACATCAACTGACCGCTGTTAAATACCGGCGTCCATCCGTCCATGTGCTTACGTGAAACCACAGACAGACACGGATGGATAATCGCGTTGGTATCTTCTTCGCTCAGGGAAGACAGTACATCAGCGATGCGCGGTAGCAGGGTTTCAAACACCGGCTTAAGCGCATCAAACTTAGCGCTGTCGATTTTGCCATCAGCAGGCAAAAGGGAGCGAATGCTCCCGAAATCTGCCATCATGCCCGCCAGTACCGGCAGCAGTTTTCGCGTCACTTTCAACTGATCAAACACACTGAGTTTTGCCACGCGATAATCGTGGCCTTTGATTGAGCATTCCATCTGTTAAAACTCTCCGAGTACCTGGTCGATTTTGCCGCAGTCAAACACCCAGGGCATCGTATTGCCGGCCTTAGCGTTGGCGTTATCCGGCTGTTTCTGGAATGCCACGCTGCGCGCCGTGATGATGTCACCGCTCACCTTATTTCGGATCACAATGACGTTGTTTCCCCAGGTACCTGAGGACTGACTCTGTGCGTTGTACGCCAGCGACAGCTTTTTGTTTGTCGGCGAGGTCTTAAGAAGGTTGACGGTTACCGTGCCGCTTTTATCCGCGTGCAGGCTGTGCATCACTTCACCGTCAGCACCGATGGTCATGGTGTTTTTGGGTCCGCCCATTGCAACGGTGATCCCTTCCTCTGAACTGGCAGAACCGTAGCCCAGATCAATCTCTCCGGTCGGGCCAGAGAGGGACGCCGTGACATCCATAAAAGAATAAGTAGCCATTCATGTTCTCCTTAGCGAACGACGTTGATCTGAACATCAGCGAAATGAACCGCACCAGCCAGCTTACAGGCCACCTGAATAACCGGTGCCTTACGTGCTTCACGGTCTGCCTGCGCCTGCTCGGAAATCGGCTGCGCGTAGACGTAATAGCCTTTTGTCAGCGTGTCGCCGGAATCCAGCTGCCCAATCGGGCCACCGTTCCATACGCCAGCAGCCACCAGCCCGTTAGTGACGGACTGATCCATAGACTGTTCAACATTGGAAAGCAGGCGCGTAACGCCAGCATCGGTCTGTGGGACTTTGGTTGTGCTGGTATAGAGCAGGTTATACAGGTTGGTCTGAACGTAGTTCTGCAGCCAGTCGAGCCCGTGGCGTTCGTCGAAGAAATCACCGCTGGACATGACGCCCTGCTGCAGGATTGCCGTATCGTTCTGGTAGTACACAAACACGTTGCAGTTCTTGGCATCCAGCGCCGCCGCCTGATTGGTGGTCAGGGTTTCATAGGTAATCCCCGGCTCCTGCTTGAATTTCAGGGTGATGGTCGTGTTACTGCCATTGAAATTCACCGTGAACGCGCGACCAAATGCAGACAGTGCGGCGTACTTGCTGCTGGTGGAATACTGCACAAACGTGCGAGCGTATTTTGCCGCCTTCAGCTTATAAGCCAGGTCGGTAGTGGAGGTCGCGTTTACCGTCTCAGGCTCTGCAGTGGTAATCGCCAGAATTCGGCTGAGACTGGAGGCCTCGATCGCAGCGGCCACGCTCAGCCAGTCGGCATCATCGATATCTTCATCGTCAGCCACGGCCAGACCGTACCAGTTCGTGTAATTCAGAACGGCGTTCACCGCCTGCAGCAACGTTTCCGCCGAACCGCTTTCAGCCGATACCAGCGTTTTAGCCCAGCGACCGACATACACCTGCTGAGGTTTCGGTGATTGCGAGAAATACACTGTAGCGGCTTCATATTCCGGGCTATCTACGCCGAAATCTGTGCCGATATCTTCCGGGGATGAGTAGAGGCGAATGCGCTCAGAAACCGGGATAACCGTTGATCTCCCGAGAATGAGCAGTGAACCAAAGTTTCGACCAGTAGCCGCACGCGGCCCAATGATCACGTCGACATTCACGACGTTAGATACAGGTAATCCCTGCGGCATAATTTAGTCTCCGAAAAATGAGACGGGCGCATCTTGCAGCGTCCGGACGTTGTAGGTACGAATGTTTTTGCGGGACAGCGTTATGGTGAGGTCGTAGCGCCTCACCCACTGGTTATTAATGAGCTCTGGCAGGTTGTAGATAGTCCCGGCCTCCACCAGCGAAAGTCCCGAGCGATTCAGCTCGGCGTTGTTTTGCTCGACGAATATCCCCGCGCGGAAAGTTGATGCCGTGCTGGCTCCCTGAGGCCCATAGAAGCAGCAAATCACTGTGACCTGCTCCCATATCCATTGCTCGGACTGTTCTTCCGACACCTGAACATCAGACTGGCTTAACGGCTGCGGAACGGTAGTGATACCGAAACCGCACCACGTCACCCCGTTGTTGGGGATCTGCGGCTGCGGGTCGGTCCATCGGGGGAAAACCAGAGAGGCCGGCAGGCCAGAAACACCACGAATCCACCGACTAATTTCTCGCTCCAGCGCCTCGTCATACTGTGGGCTATCCCCGACAGGCGTCAGATACCCGCGCACGGTGCTGTCGTTACTCAACTGGCGTCCCTCCGTTAAAATCCACCAGCTCACAATGTGCCTGGACGAATCCGGCGCCGTAACTGGTGTACGGATCGACGAACGTCACGCGATAGTCGCGTCCGTTATAGGTCACGATATCGGCATCAAGTCGCGGGGTGCTGTCTGTACCGGGCTGGCCCTGAGTTAACCTGAACTGCGTCACGATGAGGATCGCACCGCTGATGTTCTGGCCTGCCTCCATTCGCCTGGCTTCCAGAGAACGATCAACCGTTACCACGCCAGAGAATGGGATATCCTGAGCTGTGTTTTTCGCGAAATTGTCCTCATCCACCGTCTGAACCTGCCGGTGACATACCAGACTGGTGTCCATGAAGTCGGGATCGAGAAGAACATCGCTCACATCGAGAAGAGGCATTATTTTTTCCTCACGACGTAGTTAATTGAGCGCAACAGGTATCCGTGGGCATACAGCGGCTTTTCGCCGGGAATGCCCTCGGCCCTTCTGCGTTCGAGGGTTTTCTCAGAAAGTGGATGCAACCGGCCACCAGCACCGATAACGGCTTTTGCAGCGTCACGAGCAATCTGTCCGGCGCTCTCCAGCTCACGCACTGCTGCTTCAGTCCGCCCCTCCAGCGCGGCGGTTGCCGCTGCTTTGAGGTGCGCAGTTGTTCGGGGTTTTGAATCCTCGATCCCCATATCCAGAAAAGGACGCGGGGGAAGCGTGACCGTTGTACTGTCGATTTCCACCGTTGCGCCCGTCGAGTGGAGGTAGCCCAGTTCCGCGTTATTAATCGGTGAGCCATCCTCACGCCCTGCCTTGTCCTCAGGTATTCCCACCAGCACATCCATTCCGGATAACTGGCGGAGGGATTCCAAAACAGCCACGGCGTTATCAGCACGAACCGTTAACCCGCTTTTCATAGCAGTTGCCTGCCACCAGCGCCGAACATGGACCACCACCAGTAGAACTCGCGTCCGTAAGCGGTACTGTTCCAGTAACCTGCATCCGGATTAATTACCCCGGACACGTCATAGCTCACTGAAACCTTATCCACTGATTTAGAGGACACGACACCTGCCGCACCGTTGCTGTTCACACCACCAGCGGCAGCAGCGGCCAGCGTGCGGCCGCGAAGCTCCGTATAGTGAGCGGTGAATAGTTCGGCAAGGTAAACGAACTGATCGCCCTGTACGTCCTGATTCAGGATTGTGTCTGCCTGCCCCAAATAGAAATTCACTGAGGGATCAGGGTAGCGGGTGGTATCGGCGAACTCGGGAAAGTCGGTGCGGAACTGCTCGTTAGTTGGAAGCCTGCTGTTTTTTGGCATTTTTAGCGTCCCCACCGGTGGTATCGGCTTTGTCCGTGGCATCAGCATTACCGGCAGATGCCGCCTGAGCGGCCGCCAGTTGCGCTTTCAGATCCGTAATTTCATTACCCTGATCGGTGATGGTCTTTTCATGCGCCGCCAGTTGCGCTTTCAGGGTGTTATTTTCTTCTGCCAGGAGAACAAGGCTCGCGGTCAGGTCTTCAGTGCTCTGCTCGTTCGCCAGGTCGGCTTCGTCAATCGGGCGCGCATAGGCTTTAAAGGCCCAGTGGTCCTTAACTTCTTTCGGGAAAGAGGAACTGTCGTGGATGCCCTGAGACAGCTCAAATTTAGAACCGTCGGCAAAGCTGAGAGTTGCGCCACCGGAAACAACGTATTTCATGTTTTTGCTCCATAAAAAAGGCGGGGTTCCCCGCCTGTTTCAGGTTAAGACGCCGGAACGTCCAGGTAAGAGATCGTATTGGAATACGGGGTTTCCACCTGGCCCAGCTTGCCGTAGTAAGTGGTCAACTGCTGCAGGCCGCGATACTCCAGCGGCGTGTTCAGCAGAGGAACCATCGGGAAGCGAACGTATTTTTCGTCCTGGGTGTAAGCAACGATACGATGCGCGCCACCAGCGCCACGCTTGGAAGCCCACTTCATGGAGACGATCTCCAGTGGTGTCCCGTTTTCCTGGAACGCGATGGTATTAATCTTCACGTATTCCAGCACGGAGATATTCCCTGCAGAGGAAACCTTTTTGCTCGCCAGCAAGCCGAACAGCTCCGGAGCCAGACCAATTTTCGCCGGGCAGACCGCATAACCAGAACGAACCCAGCCATCAGACAGCACCAGGTTGATATCCTGAACAATGACATCAGGATCGGTGGTGGCAGTCCACGCTGCAGCTGCAGCAACCGGGGTAACATCCGGCAGGTTCAGCAGACCACGAACGCCCAGTTCGGTATCACCGATGTAAACCTGTTCGTCGGTATCCATTGCCCACTTCAGCTTCATGCCTTCGTATTTCTGGACATCAACAGGACGGCCCAGTTTTTGCGCGGAGGCCAGCTCCAGCACCGTCCATCCGATTTCCTGTCCCCAAGGGGTAAGGTTGTTACGGGTCGGCTGAATATCGAGTTCAATACCAGGAACGGCGGTGGATTTCTTACCAATCCAGTTTTTACCGTTAGGGTTAGGACCACCAACGCCGACGAAATCGGTGTTCGTGAAAGATGACACTTCATCAGCGATAGAAATATCGCTACGCAGTGGCATGTCGCGGGACCACTTAACGGAGGTCAGCGGCATGTTCAGCGTCTGATCCATGCGCTCCAGCTCTCCGACAAGAAACGCGCCGGTGGAGTCGATGGTCGCTCTGTCAACTGTAAACATTAATCATTCCCTCAGATGTTATAAGCGATTTCAATACGGCCGTCGGCTTCACCCGGCCCCATGACCTCTGCATTTGTCAGCTGAGGTGTATTTGATGCGGTGGAGTCCGGAGACAAAACAAAAGAGCCAACCGGGCTTTGAGTGGTGCCACCAGCCACGCGAACGTATACCGGATCGCCTTTCTTCGCGGTCGTCGCGTTACCTGCAGTAGCAGTTACGCAGATGTAACCGCGTTTAAGGTTGTCGCCCACCTGATTAGCGGTCACACCGATGTAAGCCAGGTCAAGCGCAGAGGTGATCGGGAACGGACGGACCAGAATACCTTTCACTTTGCCGATAGTGTCGCCGGACTCCAGAGGAACGAATTTATCGTTCACGTATTTACCAGCCAGTCCGTAGGACGCGAACTGCTTCGAGTGGTCCAGGGTGACCGGCTCAATGGTGAGATCACGAGGACGGGTAACGCCCCCGGCAATGCCCAGGGGCATCCGCGTTAAATATGCAGTACCTGCCATGATGATTTACCTTATTTATTTTTTGCCCAGAAATCGGCGTTGAGCTTGTTCAGTTCTGCCGGGGAAAGGTGCTTTGTGCTGATTGCCCGGTCGGTGGTGCGAGTACCACTATTTAGCGGTGCAAGGTGGTTCTTCGCCTTATGCAGCGCTACAGCGGCAGTAAACACCGCGTCGACCGTAGCCTTTGGCGCTTTGTAGAAATCATCCACGCCAAACGATTTCAGGCTGTCACCGGTGCGCATTGCGTGATTCAGCACCTGACGTTTCAGGTTCTTATCGCCAGCAGGCTGGAAGCCAGGGCAGATAATTTCCGCATCTGCGATCAGGTTGCGCTTAAAGGCTGCGTCACCCGTCACTTTGCGGTTTTCTTCTTCGTCTTCGTCGGTGGTCATGTTGCCTGGGTCCGGATCGCCATCGGTGGTTTTACCCTCCAGCGTTTCCAGACGAACCAGCAACGCTTTCGCCCAGGCAGGAATTTCTTCATCGCCTGTTTTCTCTTTATTCGGATCGCCTTCGTCCGTAGTGGAGCGGTTCGCCTCAGGGAGCGCGGTAGACTGCGCTGGAGCATTCATGTTGATAGTTACACCGGGGATTGAAGCCATGCCATCAGACGGCATATCCGGCGCTTCATCGATGAGTTTTGCCAGTGCATCCTCATCTTTCGTCTTAATGGCCTGAGCCAGTTTTTTAAGCCATGACATTACAGGCTTCTCCTTTGTTGTTGATGGGATGGAATCCCCGATTGCACAGCGGCCACCAGCACGCCCCCGTTCAATGCCGACAGCGAGGTGGTTACCTGTGATTTGGTATTGCTTGCCCTTGCCGGGTGCCAGTTGCTTGTACTGCGCGTCATAGCCGCAACTGACATCGGTCAGGCCAGAATTCACCGCGTCGATTGCTTCCTGCCGTTTAATCAGCACGTCAGCAATGAGCAGATCCGATTTATCGCCGGTGCCGCGTCGGACGTTCTGAATATGTCCGTGCGCCAGCTCAGCAAAGTTAGATGGGTTAACGAATACGATGTTGCCCAGACTATCCTCTGGATGCCCCAGCGTGACGGCCACGCCCTCAAAGCTCGCCATCGTTTCCGGGGAAAACACCTCATCTTCCGTTCGCCAGACCGTCACTGTGCCGCTGGCGTCAGGCTCGAGGTCGATTTCTTCGGGTAAGTAGACCTGCGTTCCTGTACGTGCGATCGGTACGTCTTTACACAGCAGTGAGCCATCCGCCTGCAGATAACGCGTTTCGCCCAGGCGTGTAGTGAAGAAATATTTCATGGGTTACCTGCTCGATTACGGGCAACAAAAAGGCCGCTCAGTGGCGACCTTGTGAGATGGGAAAAATGTTCAAAATAACGGGCTATTTAACATAAGAGTTCTTACCCGCACCGACGAAAATGGACTCAATTAAAATGTCCCCTTAAAGCCGTAAAAATCGCGATTAACTTAGCTAAAAACCGATCTTTTCGAATACAACATTTTCATAACATTTCGCAGGTATTGCAGTTCGCATGAAATGAATGCTCAAAGCCGTATTTTTCATTTTCTCGGTTCAGGAATTTGCACTTCAGGCCAGCATTTGCAGTTCGGCAAACATCCGGCGTGTCCGGTCATACCGTCCAGCGTCGGCGGGTTATCCCAGCGCACAAATTTATCTTTCATCTTTCGGTGAGAATCACGCGTTCCGGCCCCTTCGATGCGCCACCAGTAGCCCTCAGAGCCAACCGAAAGGGCTCTGGCCTGCGTCAACGCGCCGGTAGCTCGTCCAATCTCTGTACGGGCGATCAGTTGCGCCCTGCTGGCGGCCACATCACCGGAAGCCATAATCATCTCGTAGAGCTGATCCGGACGTTCTCCAGTGACAACCGCCTGCATTGCGCGCTGCTGTATGTCCATCACACGATCGGCAGCTTCCAGAGGCAAGGACTTCATCAGTTGAATCTGTCGGTATACGATATCCTGTGCTACCTGCCCGACGGGGGTATTACCCACCACATCACGCAGGCCAGCGCCAATTTCCTCAGATACCGATTTCCACTGATTCCATTCTTCCTGCTCGACCTGGGCAAACATCCTTCGCCCGACCTGCTCTGCCCAGTCGCTGATTACCTCGGAATAGTCCACCAGCGTTTTCGAAATGTTGTCAGCGCTAACCTGTGAACCATCGTAGGTACCATCGACGATCTGCCCTATCTGGTTTGCTATCGCCAACAGGCTTTTTCGATACTGGATCTCCGAACGACGGCGGAGGGATGGTTTCAGGTTCATCCTCCTGCCACTGGGCCTTCGCATCTTCTATATCCTCGTCAGTGATAGAACCACCGATGCCAATCACATCGGAAATGTTCCTGAGGTCGTTAAGCGCTGCTGCAGGCGACATTCCGAGGTCACGAACGGCGGTACCAAGTGCAGTAACCACATTGTTCGCCATCGTTGCGCGGTCCACGTCTGACATTTCCCAGAGCTTGTTAAACTCAAAAGTAAAATCGTCAGGCAGTGGTTCACCGAACAGAGAACGCCAGGAGATATCGAGCAGCCATCGGATATGGCGGCGTAAGCGTCTCTCCTGCAGCGAGTTAACCCGGCTGTAGTAGTTTTCCAGATCGCCGTCGCCAGTGTTGAAACCTGCGGGAGACTGCCCGAACAGACGGACGAGAGGAATTCCCGTCGCGCCGGAAACCTGCTCAGCAAAGCGGAGAAGGACATCAGCGATACCCGCAAACGTATAGCTGTGGGTTTCGAACTTATCCTTACCATCCATGATGGTCATGCCTTCTATTGTCTGGAACTGACGTATCATGTCCAGGTGCTTCATCAGCGCCTTTTCAAGGTCGCCTCCGGTAGCAAGAATCTTGCGCAGGTCTTCAATGCTGTAGGTCCGTAGATGCGCTTTGTGGATCAGCTGTGTGGTGCCGACCGTCGCAGTATCAAAAGCCTCGATACGCTCGAAAATACGCTCCACAACAGACATCCCCCAGCCGTTTTCCGTCTGGGCCTGCTGGAAAGGAAGCGTATCGCCCTCCATGCGTATAACGCGGCTATGGTGGATCTTCCAGGGGGGAATCCCCTGCTGGTTCGTGATTACCTTGTAATATTTCGGTTTCCCAAAATCGGGACCGTAATCGGTAACGAGATCGTAATAACTCGGGTTAATCATCCAGCGGTCAAGGCTCATCACGCCCTTAAACTGCCCCTCTTTGATGCGATCCAGTTTCAGCGGGGAGGACATATCCTGCCCTTCAAGCAGGACCACCAGCACCGCGCCACCGTACAATCGTGACCATTTGAGGTTATCGTTAAGCCCATCCCATATAGCGAGCTCATCCCAGAACGTTTCGAGCTTGCCCTTTTGTCCAGGTTTCAGCTTTGAGCTGATGTTAATCCCCTTGCGGGTCATATCATCGGCCATCGCATCCACACCGGCACCAACGAGGAACGATGAACGATACGCAAACTCCAGCATCACCCTGTTACGGCTGATGTACCCGGGCATGTACATTCCACCCGTCTGGATGTTTCTGGTGTCGCTGCCAAGTTTGGCCGTGAAATTGTTGTACCCGTCAGCAGTCGCAACGGGCTTTTGTGCGCCGTTCTGGCGTTTCTTACGGGACATGTCACGCTCCGGCCAGTTTGGCCCAGTTATCAAGGGAGGAATCCATCGGCGCGTAGTTAATCATTACGGCGTCTGCGAGGTTCGGCGATTTCGTGCCTTCCGGCTGTTTATCCACGAGGATTTTACCGACGGCGTTTTTCGACCACGTGGGCTGTGAAAGCTCCATCAGCAGGCGGTCTATATTTTCTATCTCGCTGCTTATCGAAATGATTTCGTCGGGGTTGTAGTCCATCCCGTTCAGCGCACGGAAGGTGTTACGAAACAGCTTGCGGAGATGCCACCAGCTCTGTGCTTTCGCGTTCGCGAAGAAGTCTTTATTCAGGCGCGCCGCTTTACCGTTATCACCAGGTACGGCTTCGTCTTCCGGGTCGAATACACTACCGCTACCACGGAAAGGCGTAGCTGTGATTGTTCCCCGGCCTTCAGCCTGCCTGAGCTCGTTTATCACGCGAGCATCGCCACGCGCACCAGCACCCAGACCGTCCTCATCGAAACGGAACTCATCCAGACCGTAATCGTCACAATACCCAAACGATTTAACGACTGAGGCGTAGATATCGCTGCCAATGCCAGACCATTCGTGAACGTTCTGCAGAAGGAAGCCATAGCGGCAAGAAAAGCCGTTTTTGTCTTTCCCTTCGTCTGCGATATCCATTGCGCCGAGGCGCTGGCCGCTGGGCTGAATACCCAGTTTAATATGTGCGTCGACGGCGGCCTGCACCCATTCGGAAGGAATGAGAATCCCCTCTGTGGATGCGCTGTAGTTCAGGTCCAGTTCCTGAGCAACGATAATCGGATCATCAATTTTCAGACATTCGTTGCGGTACCACTCATCATCCTTGCGCGGGTCGCTGCGCCAGTGGAACGTAAACACCGGGATATTTCCGCTGTGGCGCTTACGTGCAAAGGGGTTATTCATGCCGTTAACGGATGAGAGGTCTATACGGCAGCGGGTCGTCTGAGAGAGCGCAGCATCGATGATTAATGGCCGTTTGAGGAATGCCGACTCATCCACGAAATAAAGAGTGGTACGGTCACCACGGCCAATGTTATCGCCGGCCTCACCCTTAATGACCGCGCCCGTTTCCGGAAACTCCACGCGCATGTAAGGTGCGTGCTTTTTGTCATTCCATGAACCGCGAAACTCAACCGGCAGCAGCTCGACAAACTTACGCGCTTTCCAGAAAAGTGCTTTCGGGTCGCCGGTACTGTCGACATATTCCTCTTTACGGGAACCGAACCCGATCACCATTTCTTTGTTGAACAGGCAAAGCGAACAGGCCAGACCGATAGAGGTCCAGCTAAGCCCCATTTCGCGGCTTTTTTCTGTCAGCCCATGCTCAAGACTGGCGCGCCTGTCCATGATCCAGTTAATCCATTCCTCCTGGCGGGGGAACAGCAAAAACGGGATGGTCGCAGGCAGGCCATAATCGAGGTTACGCGGGTCCGTCGTCATGCCCCAGTCGATGATGAACTGGGCCGGGTTAGTACGGTAAAACTCACGGAGTGCCGGAAGCATTTCAGGCGCTTTCCTGATCCGCTCCAGCCTCTCCATTCTCCACTCAAACACGGCGGTATAGTCCGGTTTACGGAAGTCAAAGGGGAACGGGATCGGCACAGAAAAATTCCTCAAAAACGCCCCGATTTAACATAATGGTCGTTACCCGCACTGGCGCAACAGCACCCATCACGCAAACGGCGTGAAGCCTCTGTTTTGAACAGAAAAGAGGTCAAATCGGGATGAATAAAACGTGCATAAAACGGGTCAAAAAGTGCATAGCATTTTTTTAGTTCGAAACGCCTGTTTTTGCATTTTTCAGCCCATGTATTTTTTGTAGATATCTGCCGCTTCCTGCGGGGTCAGGTTCGCCGCTTCGGCTTTGGCTGCCTCGTCCATATTGGTGAACGATTCGAAAATTTTCGGTGCTCCCAGTTCCATAAGCAGAGTGGGCGGAACCTTAATCCCCTCAGCCTCAAGTAGCTGCGCCGCCTGCAGCGCGGAGTATTTACCGTCGACCTTGTGTTTCATCACTTCACGAAGAACATCACGTTGACGGTCTTCTTCCCCATAAACGCTGCGACCGAGGCCAAGGGCTTTGGCAAACACCGCAACATCATTGTGTGTTGGCAAGACATCCTCGACCGTTGTTTTCAGGCCATTGGGGGATTTAGTGACAGTCTTCCGCTTACGAACGTCCAGGTTTTTACCTGCAACATTGTTAATCCTTTCCATCAGAACTTCGCGAGCCTCGGTAAAGGCACGGTTAAAGTCGGCATGTTCCTTACGCCAATTGCGGATAGTCGCCTCGTCAATTTCCAGCCGCTGGGCAACCATGCGGTTTGAGATCTTGTTACGGGCTAAGGCCATGTCAAGAACGATACCGACGTAGGCCTTCTTAAAGCTATTTTTTCGGGCCATACGCTTACCTGAAATCGGGTGCTGTTTATATTTTGTTCAAAATCATTTTTCCGCATTTTGCGTGCGGAATAATTCTGAGAAAAAATCCACTCCGGGGCTGCAAGCCTGCTGGGTTTGAGTGCGGAATTAAAATGTCGAAAAAATGCGGAGTTATCTATTTTTCGCCAAAACTGCGATTTAATGCCCGGAGGCCGCGCAGAATGGGGAGATAGTGGATCGCCCTAATATTTCCACTATGTGGATAACTCAGTCTAAATCCATCTCCACCACTTCCCCGAACAGGTGACCGTAAACGTCCATCGTAGTTTTGATGTTCGAATGCCCAATAAGCCTGGAAACTTTCAGAATATCGACGCCTTTATTTGCCAGGCGAGATACAGCAAAGTGGCGAAGATGATGGAATCGCTTAATGCCATAGTCGTTTAGAGTTCTGACGAGAACACCCTGAGTGCCATAGCTGGTAGCGAGGCATGCGCCGGTAAACTGATTACAGATAAGAGGCTCAGAGGAACCAAGCTTACTTTTATCCAGCAACGCGAAAAGCTCACGCGGCATCCGTACCCGGCGCTCCACACCTCTTTTCAGCCCCTCATGTATCACACCGTCAACTACATGCCCCCGGATGTCGATCCAGTCGGCTGACACGTCGTTATAAGTAACCGCCAGAGCCTCACCGATGCGCAGGCCACAAATCCCGAGCCAGCACGCGATACGCTCACGAACTGGCGCGTTATTCAGTAGCTCTCTGACCGATGATGAAGGCGGTATAGTGATGGGTCGACGCTTCCGGCGCGCAGGACGATCAACAGGGTTAAAAGTGATGAGCCGTTTTCCCACCAGCAGGAAGAAAGCCGAACGAATCCAGCGATGGCAGCCAGGGCGAACCGAATCAACGATATCCCGATGACTGATATGGAGAATATTTTGTTCCAGTATCGGCCCATCAACAGCGAGAAGATCGTGACGGCATTTCGTATAAGACGACAGCCGTATGATATTTTTTTCCAGCTTGCCGGCCTGATAGCCAAGATAAAACAGTATTAACTTTCGGAAAGTCCATGAATGATCTATTCCGCTCCAGTTGGCGGTTCGACAATCCAGCTCAATATTCTGTTTTTGCCAGAAAAGATGTGCTGCATCGTCAATATTCTTAAAGATGCGGCGGCGTCCATGACCGGATTTTTCATCCTTCCAGTGGACGTAATATTTTGATTGTCCATTGACATCAGTGGATTCTTTTAACGAAGCCATACTGAACAATCCTCTGATTTAAGCTATGTCATTACGATGGGACTGCCCATTGTAATGACAATAAAAAACCGCCCGTAGGCGGTTAGGTAGAAACTTGAGACTATCAGCCTTTTAATGCAGCTTGAATCGCATCTGCGAGGCCAGAGATACCTTCTTTGGCGGAAGTTAAATCGTTATACATTGACCCGCCCTGCCCAGCAGCTGAGGAAGCTGATGCTTTAACAATTTCTAAGGCCGCTTGAACAGCTAAAAGACGTTGAGTTTTTTCATCAGTGGCAATCGCGCCATTTTTAAAATAGTTCTCTAACATGACAATCCCCTTAATTCCCTACCAACTCGGAGGGTTTCAAAATGTAAATGGGGATTGCATTACAGATTTCAAGACCATGATCAAGCCCACCCGCGATGAGCTTTGTAATGGCTACTTATCTGTTTCGGTCGCCATCTCTACTAAGTCAATGAAGTCCTGGCACATATCCAGTCGATGACCATGATCGTCGACAAAGTTATACCCTTTGAATAGCTCTACGATTTCCTCGGGACTTTTCCCATTCAAACGAGGAAACTGCTTTGATTCGTCAACCTGTTTCATCTTCAAATCTCCAATCAGTAGGTTATGACCAGGCCACTTCAACGCTGGAAATTGCATTCCATAGCAGTGGCATTTATCAATACTCTCGGGTTCCTTCTGCCGTGCACACGGCGCTAATGAATGCACCGTCAAAAGGTCAGTATTTTGATGCCCACATCAAAAAAGCTGGCTATCCTTATCGCAAAGTTGGCTAACAGCTAGCGGGGATTCGTCCCCGCTTTTTGCCACTTCCCGTTATTCGACTGTCTCACCGAGTCGTAAATACGTTGACACGTCATCCCGGCGGCATAGCGTTCGTCAGCGATTCCAGCATAACGTTTAGCTTCTTCTGCAATATCTCCGAGCATGTTGGCGAGCACTGCGGCGTTGGCGTCGGTTGTTTTGCTTCTGACGGTAGCGGCAAGATCTGCGGTGTGCTTTGCGGCATCCAGGCGGGTGGCAAGTTTTGTTGCTTCGGTGCGCAGCTGGCTAACAGTGGCAGACAGGCCAGCAGCAGTGGCAGCAGATTTAGCGGCTTGTGCTTGTGCATCTTTTACAGCCTCATCACGGGCAATAATACGCCCTTGTTCAATCATGCGCGCGACGGTCTGAGCGTTCGTTGTTTGCGATGATTCCGCACTATCACGTTCCGCCCACTTTTTTTCCCAGCCTCGGTTACTCCAGACATTTCCGCCGATGAATGCGACGGATACCAGAAGCGCGGCGATAATTATCTGAGAGCGAAAACTCATAGCAATATCACTCCCACAAACAAGAACCATCCCCAACCAGTCATACCCTTGCATGCGAGTATTCCGGCGACAATGAAGCAGATTGCAGATGGTAAATATTTCACTGGTCTATCCCCCAACACACCAGCGCGCTTTCCTGGTCTCGCCGCTCTACCTGACCATAGCACCCATTTTTCTGGCCTTTGGTTAGGCGACAATCACGGCCACCGTCTTTAATCCACCAGCGGATCGCTTCACAGGCTCCTTTACGGTCGCCCGCATTGATCCGCTTATAGAACGTAGACGGGAAACATTTTCCGGGGCCGATGTTATATGGGCAGAAAGATGCGATCCCGGCTTTCTGTGGTTCGGTCAGTGGTACCTTGATATTTCGCTCAACCCACGCCAGCGCCTTGTCGCGTTCTATGGCGTTCACCTGGGCGCATTTCTCAGCAGACAGCTTCATACCCTGAACTACTGGCTTACCATCAACCATCGTGGCGCCACGGCAAATGGTCCAGAGTCCGCCACCGTCGCGATATGCCGTAAGGCTGTTACCCTCTTTCTCATTAAGAAACTGATCGAGAATTACAGGTGCGGAAGCCCCGGCAAGAATTAACCCAACGACCGCTGCGCTCAGTTTATTCTTCAGCTTTGGTGACATTGCCATTAAGCCGGTCCTCCCTTTCCTTTTTCCTGTAATACCAGTTCACTGCACAGGTGATTACAGTGCATGCGATACCGACAATAATTGCCCAGTCGCTCAGGTTTAACCCTGCAATTCTGTCGGCCAACATCCAGGACACCTCTTTTGCTGTTTTAGCTGTTTCGGCATATGCCTTCGCTGATACACCGCAGCCGGTCAGCGTGGTTCCTGTTCCATATGAAAGTCTGCTGTAAATGGTGCTCATTCTGGTCATAGCCTCACCTCCGATTTTTCGGATGGCGCTGTGTGTATGAAAAGGGTCAGGCTTCACGGGCTGGATTTATCAACAAAGCACGTCGAGGATGATTCCCGTGAGCCTGAAATAAAAAAGGCCGCCCGAAGGCAGCCTCAAAGTATTTAGATTTTTTTACAGCGATGATTGGTGGAACCGAACTGCAAGGAAGTAAAGTCCCAGCAAAGTAGTTGTTATGATATTCATTAAGATGAATATATAAACGCCAACAAACACCGTTTTAAGCCACAAGATTGCATCAGGAGACCAGAATGTGAGCAGCCACAAATGGAAAGGCTTCCCAATCAGAATAGAAATCATCCCCAAGCAAAATAGCATAAAGCTCACAAGAGCTAGATAACCAAAAAGGTAACAAACAAAGCGCCTGCGCGTCAGTTCGACAGTAAGCTTTTGCCCTCGGAATTTCTCTACTAGAGTCGGAGGTACGCCCGCCATTACTTCGTCGATCGAAGAGCTAGAAAAAGTAGAAACCGCAGCCAGTGCTGCGATATAAAAACCAATCAAGACTTGAAGTAATCCATTAACCTGAAGCAGGAGCCCGTTAGTCTCGATTAAAGAAATTTTGCTAGCATGGAAATAATAAACAATAGTGACGATTAGAGACACTGCAGCTGGTATTTTGTAATCATACCAGTCCTTTTCCTCATGCTTGATGCGGAGATAACTCAGCGGCGAAAAAAGTTTCATATGAAACTCCCGTTAGAGCAACCCTATCATTTTCGTTTCAAGCTGCAGATGTACTGTGCTTTCACATTGGTTGATGAGGTTACCTAATATTACCCTCTCACTTTTAGTGAACAGTTTTGTGGCAGCATCTTCGTTACGGTCAAGATCCAAACTGGCTTGCTTGCCATCTTTTGAGTAACTAATTGAAACCTTGGTATATCCAGACTGCTGCCCTTTCTTTCTTAAAATCTCTAACAACCTTTCTTTATCTTTCAATGGCGGCTGTCTAATGATTTTATACCTTACGGACCTTTCTGAGAGCTCAGTGTACGCCGTTTGGTCCAATCCACCTTTTCTTCTTGTGCTCACAAGCTTAACGTTATGAAGTTTTGCACCTTTTAGGGCATCCATCAGCGTCTGAGAACCATGGGAGAAGATATCAAGTTTTGGTCTATGTTGACACATGGCCTTTGTTGCTGGGTTTTTAAACTCACACCCTACGAATGCTTCTCGCAGCATTGCGTTCAAAAAAGGCTCAAGAACCGACTTGCTTATTCCCGGCACAGATTCAACGAGTGTTTTGTAATGATCTGCTGTGTGCGGTACAACTTCAGTAGAAATCACAATATGACAAGAAACTGCGATGCCTTCCCCTGCAAGCTTAGGCTCTACCCGTAGATTTCCTGTAGTAAGCTCACCAAAAACGGGATCTGATCCGTTCTTATCGCTCAGTTGAATAAGCAACGTGGCTTGTGGCCCCCCGACTGCATATTTCATTTCTGAAATTCTGACTGCTCTAGAACCATTGTTGTAAAGCTTAACAGCATTGCCTGCTTTCACCAGCAGGTTAAGCTTTGTAAGAATATCTGCGATCGGAATGCTTGGCGCTGCTGGATGTGTAGGACTCAAAGCAAAATCAAAAAAAGAAACCCAACGCTCGTTGTTAGAAAGCACAATGCCACCACTTAAATTTTGTTCACGAACATACAGTAACTTAGCAGCGAAAAAAATAAAGTGATCACAAATAAAAAACCCGCAAAATAGCGGGCTTTTTGAGATTAATTATTTACAGGGCGTTATACTCCATAATCAGAAGCATACAGGACAGTTTTATGCAAAGTCAACACCATCATGCGAAAACTTGTCACCATCTGTTCCGATCGTATTAATTACTGGTTGCCTTCTCAAATTCTGATGATGCCCGACTCTCCTCCTTGTGCAGTACATCAATCAGCATTTCATAGAATGGCTTCCAGTTACGCGACCATGAGGATTGATGGAGATCCGGGAGTCTCTTCAAAATGGCACGATGAACAGTTGCAGATGAAACGACAGAATATCCGCTTCCGCTGCAGCGCTCGCAGGTTTTAAACACCGGCGCGCCGCGCTCGCTTGTGGCTTTGCGGTCGAGCACTTCACCTTTGCCGCCGCAACGGCATCGGGCCAACAACTCACCTTTACCGTTACATGCCGCGCATTTACGCTTGACCAGTTCGTGCTTGATTTTCGGCGGTACGATTTCCATTCCGTCAGAGTTGAAGACTCCAGGATGTTTGATCACATCCTCATACTGAGAGGTTAATCCGCTGCCGCTGCAGCGGTGACATGTCACGCTGGTTTCCGCTGAACGGGAGTATTCAGCAAAAGCAAATTGTGCGAGCACCAGCATGCACCAGCCAAACTCTCCTGCAGCTGCTTTACGTACATTCCTGGGCGCTGATTCCATTGCATGACGCGCCAGAGCCTGTACAGCCAGCTGCTCATCGCTTTTGCTGATCCCGGTCTTACCAAAGAAGGCTGCCAGACCAAACCGCGCGCGGCTGCTGGTGGTACCAATGGCCGCCATAACATCGGTGCCGGTAATACGATCCGGAGAGGTTCCCTTCACGTCGTCGCTGATATGCATTCCCTGAGGGCTGAAGTGTTTTAGCGATGCCTCAAGCTTCATTGTTCGCACTCCCCAACAAGATTAAGAATGACCGCTGCACCGTGGTTTTCCATGTACTGTACCTTTTCACTTTCAAGGAACCAGCGACATACCTCGATAGCTTCAGCTCGCGTCACGGGTTTGATGGTTGCCAGCAATTTTTCCAGATAATGCTCGCGGTCATAGACTGAATTATGATGCTCGGAGTAACCGAATTCATAACCGAGTTCTTTGCCTGCGGCATTGCGTACGCTATAAAGCCAGTCCCAGTAAACAAATTCGCGAACAACATCAGAGAGAGTATGGGGCTCTGGCAAAACATCACGATAACCATCAACATAATCACGACGCTGATCGTCAATTTCAAACATACGACCGCCGCCAATATGGCCGGCTTCGAGTTCCTCTGGAGTCCATCCCCAGTCATAATCATCGATGAATTTCGCAGAGGACTTAATAATTCGCTCGGCCTCTACGTCCTCCATCGCTGCCTCATAGCTGCCGAACGTAGCACGCACATCAGCAGCTTTTTTGATGTTCTTACGCGCATTCTCAATAGCCCGGGCCGGGTTATCCATGCCGATGGTACCGAAAGCTACCTGGAAAGGATCGCCGCCATTCGCCAGCAGATAACGGGAATACCGTTGCTCGGCCTCTTTTGGAGAGATTTTAATTTTCTCCAGCGCAGCTTCTGCAGCGTCCAGATGTGCCGGTTCATTCAGGCGGATGACCTCCAGTACCCACAAATAGGCATCGGTCTGTTTATGCCCGGTGATTCTCCGTTGCTCAGGCAGAGGTTTGATGTTTGCCAGGGCGGAGCTGTGCGCTGCCGTCGGGATGGTGAATAGTGCTTTATGTTCGTTATTATCTGTACGCATTACGCAGCCGCCTTTTTCTTGTGGAAAACCAGCTCACGAACCTGATCGCCGTTCATGAGCATGTTGTTGAAATCATCGTGATCGGGCCAGTACACGCTCACTCGCTGTAAGTCATTCTTTGCCAGCAGATTGGCATGAGCGCATTCATAGGCCGCAGCCAACCCGGTAGCGCTGTTCTCGTCACGGTCAGCAAAAATAATGAGGTGCTTAACGCCAGCCGGAACGCGGAATTTCTTCATGAAGTTGGCCGTCATGGTTGCCCAGGTATTTACGTTGTAAATTTGGTGCGCTGATAAAGCGGTTTCGATGCCTTCGGCGATACCAAGTGTGCTGGCTACCGGGAACATCCGGATCGCTACTGAACGAGCGTGATCAAGATAGTTATCTTCCTGCAGGGATTTTTGGCGCTTTGCACTGGTGCCAATATCTGCCTTTTTGGCGCCATCGAGTAATGTCTGGTGCAGATAGCACAGTTCCCCTTTATCGTCAGTGGCGAGGGAATAAAGCGACTGATACACCCTCCCGGCATGGCGCTGCTTATCGTTGAAGCGAATCGCTTCAGGAGGCAGACTGAAAATACCGCGCGCATTGAGATACGCAGCACCAGAAGTGCCGCGCAACGGCTGCAGCTTCGCGAACTTATTCAGAACCTTTGTACGCAGGCTGGTAGCACTGCTGCTGACAGGGATTTTTACACGCTGAAAATCATTACCGATCAGGTGGTCTATTTCCCTGCAAACCTCGTTAAATGGCTTCCCCTGTGTCAGGGTGACAAGCTTCATACCGTCACCGTTGCCGCAGGTACAAATCCACGTCCCCCGACCGTCGCGGTCGTCAATACGTAGCTTGCCGCGCGCTCCACATACCGGACATTCGCCTTTAAAGTGGTTTTTACCAGTGATCGGCGGAAGGCCGAAGTGCTCAAAGATGGTAGGCCAATGCCCAATTGCTGCTTCTGCCGTCTTCATGCTCGTTTTCCTAACTGCTGTTTGATATCGCTAATCACTTTCTGTGCTTGCCGAATGGAGGATGGCGCAGGTGCACCAGATGCCGCCTGCATACGTTTGGCCTTCTCCTGACCTTTCGCATAAGCGATCAATTTGTGCCGGATGAAATTCGAAACAGTCGGTGTGATCTCCATCGGGAAATCGCTCAGCCCGTTAGGCCACTCGTCAAAACGATCGCGAAAAGTGTTTGCGCACCAGCCATCACTAACGGGCTTTTTCCCCTGCGATACGCGCTGGCGCTGATAGAATTTGATCTGACTCCACCAGGCCTGTTTCTCTGCCTTCGTGGGCTGATGCTGGTCTTTACCCAGCTTTTTGAGTTTGCGTCCGGTGTCAGTATCGACGTCCTCACCGCCCAACGGCTTATGTCCGCATTTCGGGCATACGTACACACCAGCGGGTTTCATGTAGTGGCATTGAGAACATTCATGGGGGAGTTTTTCGGCCCGTTCTTCAGCTGCGCGGCGCGCGCTTTCCTCCATACCGTCAGACTTACCGGGGAGATCGTCATACTCGATAGAATCCGGATAACCGAGGCGGTGCACAGTACCGCTGTGATCGAATATGAGGCAGGACTCTTTACCCGGTGCGGTGCGCAGGCCACGCCCGAGCGCCTGCAGCCAGCGAATTTCGCTTTTTGTTGGTCTGGCGTAGATGATGCAGCGAACGTCACTATCGAAGCCGGCCACCAGAACGCCCACACTAACGATGATTTTCGTTGCGCCGGTTTCAAAGCGGTGAATGATGGTCTGGCGCTCATCCACTGGAGTGTCGGCGGTCATGACCTCAGCGTTAACACCCGCCAGGTTAAACTGGATTGTCAGGTAATTGGCGTGAGCTACGTTGACGCAGAAAGCGATGGTAGGGAGATCCCGGCCATTCTCCAGCCAGTTCTGTACGATGTCGCCCACCAGCGTAGAGCCACACATAATTTCAGCCAGCTGCGTTTCGTTGTAATCGTTGCCGTATTCAAGCGAAGACTTGGTTTTTACGCCTTTCAGATCCGGCTTTGTTGGCGCGTAAAATTCGTATTTACTCAGATCGCCACGCTGGATTAACTCGCCGATGGTGGTCGGCTTAATCAGTCGGTCATAGTATTTGCCCAGGAATGGGGAAAAAGGCGTACCCGACAGACCAATCACCTTTACGCCTTTGCCGCGCAGCCGTTCGATATCCTTCAGGATGCGTTTTTTACGCAGGTGTGCTTCGTCGATAATCAGCAGATCAATATTTTCAGGAAAAACACGACGAATAAGCGTGTCGGCGCTGGCAATCTGAATTTTACGGGCTGGATCGTAGTTCGGGTGATCCGCCCAGATATAACCGATTTCATCCCCCGGTAACCCGTACTCCACAAAGCGATTGGCCGTCTGACCAATCAGGATGGTGTACGGTGCACAAAACAGAACGCGCATACCACGGCTGACGAACCCGGCAACGATGAAAGCGGCAAGACCAGTTTTACCGCTGCCAGTTGGCGAGTACACCATGAAGGTGTCGTTTGCCTTCCAGTCATGGCGCAACATGTTTAACGCTCTTTCCTGTGCAAAATTCGGCGTAATCGTCAGCTCCATTGTGCTGCCCCCGTGCTGATGAGATAATAATTTTGTGATGTGGTTTTCATGGATTCCCCCTCACATGGCTAGCGGCCTCCCCAAAGGCTGCCAGCCTCCCTTCTGATTCAGCTCCTCTGAAAAATCACTCTTCCAGGAAGAACCCTTTTCGTTTCTCAGCGCCTGAGCGCTTTGTACTACCTTGCTGATACAGGCGTTTTTTTAAATTGCGCCCTTAAGACAGTGATCTACTTAACCAATGGATCTCTCCTGTTGGAAAAGACCCTATTCCTACCCCTGCACCCAATCCCCCCTTACCCCCCTTTCCCTCTTCCCCATAAAAACGTACTACTTCCCTAGTACACATGAGGAGTTGGGTCAGTTGGTTGCCAACCTGAACAGGCACCTTTAAGCCTGCTTCTGTTCAGGTACCTTTAAACCCGAAACAATCAGGAGCGCTGTCGCGTTCCAGCCAGGGGAGGTTCGGCGGTATACCCCTGTAAAGCTCTGCCCTGATTTCTCACAAACAGGCGAAGCCTTGTGTTTGCTTCATGCCTTGCCCGGTTCTCCTTGCGGTATGAAACGGGTTCAGCTTCGAACGCCTCCTGATACACAGCTGCATAACGCTGGATAGCTTTTTGTCTTGCAGTTGGTGTCAGGCTAAGTAACTGCTGCTTAACCCACTCGGCATCCGCTTGTGAGTGGGTTTCCGGCAGCATTGCGTTATCGAAGTTGCTCTCCGGTATGTTCATCGGAAAAAACCTCATCCAGACTGGTTTCATATCCGAGCTGCTTAAAAGCGCTCACAATGCGTTTCCCAACTTCAATATCTGGGATTCGGCGACCAGTTTCGTAGTGGCTAACGGCCCCTTGAGAGCTAGCAATCAACGCTGCCAGCTCCCCTTGGGTCACTTTTGCTCTCAGCCTTAGGCTCTTGATACCGCTCATTCGGATAGTTCCTATCTAAATAATACATAACGTACTATACACACTTAAGACAATAATACAAAATGGAAGTTGTTCAAAAAATACGGATTGTAATAATCATGTCTATGAAACAGAGATGGCAGGACCTGGCTAAATCCAGGATGAAAGAAGTCGGAATGACTCAGGAACAGCTAGCTGAAGCACTCGGTATGACACAGGGTGGGTTAGGTCATTGGCTGAACGGAAGACGTGAACCTAATCTGGAGGTCATAGCAAAAATTTTTAAAATTCTACAAATGCCAGGTTTTGTAGTTGACGCTGACGGCGCGGTGAGCGACGCAAGAGCTGATCACAATGTGTCATTTCGCGGAATCAATGAATCGAAAGGAAGCTACCCCGTAATCAGTTGGGTTAGCGCAGGGGATTGGATGGAAGCAGTAGAGCCATATCATAGGCGGGCGATCGACCGCTGGTATGATACAACCGTCGAATGTTCAGAAGATTCATTTTGGTTAGACGTCAGAGGGGATTCGATGACCTCGCCTGCAGGGCTTAGCATTCCAGAAGGCATGGTTATACTGGTCGATCCTCAGGTTGAGCCCATCAACGGAAAGTTAGTTGTAGCTAAGCTTGATGGGGATAACGAGGCTACTTTCAAAAAACTAGTTATCGATGCTGGTCAACGATTCCTCAAGCCGTTGAACCCTCAATATCCGATCATTCCCATAAACGGTAATTGCCGTATTATCGGTGTCGTGGTAGACGCAAAGATAACCAATCTTCCATAGTGCATAAGCCGCGTAAGCGGCTTTTTTTATGCCCTACGTCACTAGAGCAAACAAAAACCCCTTTACAAACAGAAAGATAAAAATTAATACATCAGATTAATCCGTTTTGTATTGACGCAACTTAATACATTATGTATTGTTGAATCATCAACAAGCAAACGGAGCGAGTATATGAACACTCAACAATTGGTTTCGGAAAATGGTCTTGTCCATAAGCTAGCTATGGATATTGATCGGGTGGTCAATGCGCTTGAATATGCCGAATCTGATCCAGATACTGGCTATAAACCTGCAGCCCTTATTCAAATTTGTATCAATCAACTGAAAAAAAACCTTTCCACTTTAAACCATGAACTTGGTCATGACTGGACGGAGAATAAATAAATGAAAACTCCAATCAGCATGATTGAAAGCATTGCGGCTGATCTTTTAGAAAGCACTTCATTACTTGAGGTTATTTACCGCAACAACGAATTGCCGCCAGAAGCTGATAATGCAATTGCGTGCCTGATTCGCTCCATGCAGAAAACCAATGAGTCTGCATATGAATATGTAGAAAAACTAAACACGCAAACACAACCCGATTTTAATTTAACGGATAGAACGGCCAATATCGATGAAGATATTTTTGATGCAATCATTATTGCAAAAAAACTGGAAGAACTAACCCACATTTATATCGAGGCATATTTCACAGATAAAGATAATAACAACCCTAAATGTTATATGTCAGATGTTATTCACGATTACGCCATGAGAATCCGTGCAGAACTAGAAAAAATTGAATCGAAATTAAATTAATTGTCACTTATCAGCAATATGGATAAAGAGAGGGTGTTATGCCTAGCAAACAGTCAGCACCATTAGTAACCTCTGCCGAAGACCTTGAGTTATGGAGAGACGAAATAGAACGTTGTGCACAGGCCTTGTTTTTTATATCCGACTCCATTGAAGGTGCTGGTGCTGGTGCGAACATTAATATTATTGCAACCGCGCTATTAAACCAGATGGATGTTATCGATTCACATAGTCGCGGTCTAACCAAGTAATAACCAATAATTTATTTACAGCTTAATCGCTGGGGAATCACTCAGCCCTGCAATAGGGAATGATGAATTATTACTTTCATTAAAGATATTGAGGCATTTAAAACAGCACAGCGTTTCGCCGCTGCTGGGCATATGGTCATAGCAACCCTTTACTTAAAAAAAGCATACGGGAAATAATCATGAATACACTAATTGAAACTCGCCGTCGTCACTTAGTGCAGGCGAAACTGAATTCTGTTTATCGTAGAACTGGCGGCTATATCCAAATGGCAAAGTTGAATAACGGTGCATTATTTCCTGTCGAATTATCCGAAGGCATATTGACAAAAGCGCTGATAAAACTTTTTGAAGAAATGATTTACATGACTTATCCCACTAAGCATTTAGCAGAAGAAGCCATAGCCGGGCATTATTTCGACTGCTTAGGTAAAAGTAACTTAACACCCGATGCAGTGTATTTCATGGATGCTCTTATTGAAACCCTGGCTGAAGAAGCGCTGAAAAAAAGGAGAGCTCAACATGCAGTCTAATCAAAAATTGATTATGTACAAAGAGGCATTAATTCCACGTCCTGTTTTAAGTATAGATCTACATGTATCTCCAGCTTTTACCGGGCGCGTGGTTCTCTATATCGAAAATGGCGCAGTTAAGTGCGACCGACGGCTAACTGAGGATGAACATATCTGCACATTGGACACATTCATCGAAATGGCTCGGGATATGGAATTACGCATTCAGGAGACATCAAATGGCTGATGTTAATTATTCGGTGGAACATGGTCCTATTGAAATAGTGCTGACGATCGAGAACGGGAAAGTAATCCACGTGCGCCCGGTTCAGAACGGCGAAGTTACAGCGTCGCTGGAGACTTTTTTATGGATGGCTGAACGTGCCGGTTACACGATCACTCCACCTGCAGGAGAGAAGGACAATGGCCCTGACAGCGATACGAATTCCTGAGTGGGTGCACCTGCAGGCGGTCCATGTACTCCGCCAGTTCAGGGCCAGGCGAATTCATCCCTGTCGCATGCACGGTTCCGGGAACCTGAGCCTGAGGGTTAATCGCCGCTGGCGCTTGCTGTCCCGAGACGGCGGCCAGAACTGGGAAGTGATGAGCCATGAACGCTACAGCAAAGTGAAGGATAGAAAATGAAAATTGCTTATGAAGATAAAGGCGCAACCGCAAAGGTAACGATTACCAGCACTGTATTTGAGTTCCGTCGTCATGTGCGCATTGTTGATACAGCATTAATTTGCTCGCCTGGTGTTATTGCCAACCGGAGTGGCTTTTTCATTATGAGATCAGTCCTTTCTGGCAGATCGAAAGAAATGCTAAGGGCTTATAAAACCGTTCAGAGAGAAGCGGCCAGATGAAAGCCATTTTCCTTTCCATGCTGTTTGGCCTGTTACTGGTGGCCGTCGTTTTCGGCGCGCTTATTGAGTATAAATTTTTAATGGGTTTCTGAGGTATGCCATGAAAAAAGATACCACTGAAATTATTGAACGCTGGACCCGTTTAGCATCGGAAGCCAAAGAGTTGGGTCTCACCACCATCCCGATCGACCCGGAAAACATGTTGATGGTACTGGGGGAACTGCCAGCCAGTTCGGCTGAAAAGTCAGTCGATTGTCAGAGTGACTATCAGGCAGCGATCGACATCTTGCGCGACAAAGCTGCTCGCGAACTCGATGGTGGTTTTCGAGCACATCACAACGCCCTGATTTATGCAGCTAATGAACTGGAAAATGCCCAAGCATTTGGGCAGGAGGTCAGCCATGACTCTTGACTGTGTACCCCTTTCTACGTACTGCAGGGACGCGGGGGAAACGGTAGAAGCCGTTAACAAACGGATACAAAGGGGGTTATGGAAGGAGGGAGTACATGTATTAAAAGTCGATGGCGTTAAAGAACGCTGGATTGACTTAACGGAGGTTTCAAAGTGGGCAAGAAAGAACAAGGATCATTATCTCTCCCAAGAGGAGTAACCATCCGCCAGCATAAAACTGGCGACACTCTGGTTATCACTTTTACATACAAAGGGGTTCTGTGCCGGGAGCCCCTCTCCAAAATGGAAGCGAACGCGCGCGGTGTGAAGTACGCCGAGCGCCTGCTCGGGGAGATACAAAACCAGATCGTCAGCGGAACCTTTGAATATGCTAAATATTTCCCTAACTCAAAAAAGTTGGAACTGTTCGGGGTAGTGAAGAAGACCAAAAATATAAAGTCTTACCTGGACGAGTACCTGAAAATCTGCCAGAACCGCAACCTGTCTCCGTCGACCATCAACGGTTATGAAAAATGCCTGTCGGCGCTGTCAGCTCTGCATAAACTCCATGTCTCAGAACTGACACCTGCTGTCCTTAAAAACTGGATAGCCAGCCGGAAAACGAAGCTGAAAACGACCAGGAATAACCTCTCGTTTCTGCGCAGCGCCATCGATGAAGCGGTGACGGATGGCTTGCTGACTATAAACCCGGTAACCCTTGTCAGCGCCAGCCGGTACCATGTGATCGACAACAGTCCAAGCGCTGACGATTATGAGGTTGACCCGTTCACGCCAGCGGAAACCCTCGCTATTTACCAGAGCTGCAAATACCCGGAATGGGAAAACCTGTTCCGCTTCGCCTTCAATACCGGTCTGCGGAGCTCCGAACTGTGCGCGCTGCGCTGGCCTGATCTCGATACTATAGCGAACACTGCCCACGTACAGGCAGCCAGTGTCGTAGGGGTACTTAAAGGTACCAAGACAAAAGCCGGTACCCGTAAGGTGGAGCTGAACAGTGAGGCACTGGCAGCCCTGCAGGCGCAGAAACAATACACCTTTATGAAAAGTGAGTTCATATTCAGCGATCCGAAAACGGGGGAGCCATGGGCGAACGCCGACGCGATCCGCAAAAAAGCATGGGTACCGACACTGAAAAAAGCAGGCGTGCGTTACCGTAACCCGTACCAGACCCGTCACACGTTCGCCACCAAGCATATTAGCCAGGGCGTTAACCTCTTCTGGCTTGCTGGACAGATGGGCCACAAAGGGCCGGAAATGTTGTTCCGCAATTACGGTAAATACCTAGCTGAATATGACGGCAAAACCGCGATTTCAGCAGCTCTGTAAAGGGGGAATATTTCAAAATGTTGGACGGAATCAGGACGTTAGACAGACATCAATATGCGCGTAAAATGCACTTGAAGCCTGATATGGTGAAATAATTGTTTATTTTCAATTAGTTAAATACATTTCGGACGCGAGTTCAACTCCCGCCAGCTCCACCAAACACCGGTGAAAGCCCTCAGCGCAAGCTGAGGGCTTTTTTGTGTCTATTGACCCGTCCTGAAAGTGTTGACACGTTCCAGACTTAGATCCGGAGAACGTGATGATAGCTGAATACGAACAGGCAGATTAATTTCCTGATAACTCTTTTTATTTAACAGTGAACGACCATGGTTAAATAATATCCCTACAGGCTTAAAATCATCACGATAAAAAGAAACGTATTTTTTAAATACATTCGTCATTTAAACGTTCGACATCGTTAAACAGCCCACAATGCCGCATAGTGTAAAAATATCCAGTTAACTTCTCCATGAACAACTCTTGAATTTTCCTACTAAATACATATATTACGCATCCCGTTCAGTACATGAAATAACCTTTGATTTTTTTAATTGATATTGGAGTTACAAATGTCAAATAAGAAAATTTCGCGGAGCAATGGGGCAACAGGCCCCGTTAATAAGGTTGTCGCATGGTCAACAATCGCTTTGCAGGCTCTGTATCCTGCCCTTCTTAGCTTCACGCCAACCATCAGCCATGCGTCAGCCGTTAAGGCATCGCAGGCCACCGCAGAACAGCAAGAACTGCGCGGTCTGTCTTCTCTCGCCGCGCAGGCTGGCAGAAGTATTGAAAACGGCCATGCGGGCAGTTTTGCTGCCAATACCGTCTCAGCACAGGCAACGAAGGAGGTGGTAGAGTGGCTACAGAAGTACGGTAATGCGCGTATTCAACTCAACGTCGATGACGCTTTCTCGTTGAAAGATTCGGCGTTCGATTTCCTTTATCCGTGGGTTGATACAAAGCAGCATGTTTTATTTAGCCAGACATCGCTTCACCGTACCGATGACAGAACCCAAACTAATATCGGTATGGGTTATCGCTACTTCACGGCGGATAATTCAATGCTTGGCGCAAACTTATTTTATGACTACGATTTAAGTCGTCATCACGCACGTATGGGTGCAGGCGTTGAGTATTGGCGAGATTATTTACGCGCAGGCGCAAATGCTTATTTAAGATTATCAAAATGGAAGGATTCCCACGATCTGGATGATTATCAGGAACGTCCGGCGGATGGATGGGATATCTATACCCAAGGTTGGTTGCCATCGTATCCGCAACTGGGCGCATCGCTTAAATATGAAAAGTATTACGGCAAGAATGTCGGCCTCTTTGGCAGCAATCATCTTCAGGAAAATCCGTACGCCTTTACAGGCGGGATCAGCTATACGCCGGTTCCGCTAGTTACGCTTTCCGCTGAACACAAGCAGGGGCAGAGCAATACTCATGATTCACGCTTCGGCATAGAGATTAACTATCGCCCCGGCATCCCGCTGGCGAAGCAGTTGGACAGCGACAATGTTGCGTTAATGCGCGAAGTTCAGCACGGACGCTACGATTTTGTCGAACGAAATAACAATATTGTTCTGGAATACCGCAAAAAATCGGTTCTGAAAATCCGCCTGCCTGAAAGCGTACAGGGGGAAGGTGGCGCCGTTATTCCGGTGACTATTTCGCTGGATAAATCCCACTGGGGCATTCAGTCGGTAGAGTGGAACGATAGCGCATTTACCGCCGCTGGCGGACGCATTTCCGGTAGCGGCACATCATGGCAACTGACGTTACCCGCTTATACACCAGGCGGCACTAATCACTGGCAAATCGGTGCAATGGCGCGAGATGTTAAAGGAAACGCCTCTAACTATGCGGTGATGGACGTGACGGTGACGAGGAGTTCGGCCTCTGTCGGCACAATGGATTTTACATTGAACGGCGAGCAGCAACCGATCATCGCTGCTGACGGGAAGTCACAGCATCCGGTTACGCTGGTGCTTAAAGATACCAATGGTAATCCGTTAACAGGACTTGCACATGACATTGAGTTGTCTTTAGCGTTTACACCTGACGCACAGAGAAATCGTGAGCGTTCGGCACAGGCTCCAAAGCTTGGTGAAGTGCAGGAAACCCGCTCCGGGGTGTATACCGCCACGCTGACGCCGGGTTTAACGGCGGGGACGGCACGCATAACCGCTAAAGTTCTGGGTAAAACAGAAACCCTGACGGTGAAACTAAAAGCGGTTTCCGCAGAGGCGGCAAAATCGACATTCACGGTAATGCCCATGGAGCAGGTCGTTGGACACCCGATTAGCCTGGCGTTAGAAGCAAAAGATAAAGACGGGAATGCCATCACCGGCGACGACAGCTTACGTTTTTATGCTGTTTCAGCCAGCGGCGAGGTCCGTTTTACTGCCGTAGAAGAGAAAGACGGCGTGTACAGCGCTAAGGCAACGTCTGAACTGGCTCAGGCGACACGCATTGGTGTGACGTCACAAAAACATGATTTCTCCGGGCTGGAAAAACAAGCCAACTGGATTGCCGACAAAACGCAACCGGTGGTGCAGGCTTTTAACCTGACCAGGGACAATGCGCTGGCGGATGGCAAACAGAGTAATGTCGCGGTCGTTACCCTGACCGACCGTTATGGGAACCCGCTGTCCGGATACACGGTCACCCTGGCGTTACCGCCACAGGTTAAGATCGCGAATGGGGAGAACGTTGTGAAGACCGATGCCAAAGGTGAAGCAAGATTCTCACTGACCAGTTCAACGCCGGGAACTTATGATATTACGCTAAGCGCGGGGAACATCAGCTCATCGCTAAGCGTAACATTTGCCTCTGCAATGGAGGGGGCAACATTGTCTCTGACAGCCAAAGACAATGGCGCAATCACCAATATTGCAGCAAACGGCCGCGATGGTGCCACGCTTGAGATCATGCTCAACAATACCGCCGCGTCGGTTGAAGGGCAGAAAGTGGAGCTTATCGTCACGCCACAAGGGCTCGTGTACCCGGAGAAAATCACCACCAATAAAGACGGTTACGCGACGGTAACGTTAACTACGGTTAAGGCAGGTCATTACACCGTTAATGCCAGGGTTACAGATGGGCAGCACAGCGTTGAGTCCTCAAGCGTTGACCTGGAATTCGTACCTGATATTAACAGCGCAGTGCTGAATTTGACCGCACCGTCTGAGAGCATTGTGGCAAACGCATCAGCGGCACATGAAATTCAGGTACAGGTTGTCGACGGTGAAAACAACCCATTTAGTGGTGACGTGCACCTGACCAGTTCCCCTACCAGTGGATTAAAACTGGGCCAGTCCGAACTGACATTGGATGAGAAAGGAATGGCATCAACAACCTTTATTGCCGCAGAAGCCGGGCACTATCAATTGCAGGCAACCTTCATCAAAGAGGGTAAACGCGTTACGGCGAGTAAGGCGATTGAGGTGGTATCGGATCTACAAAATGCCGCGTTGACGATCGAACCGTCAACGACATCCGCCGTAGTCAGTGATGTGGATAACGTGGCGTTTACCCTGCATCTGACCGATACATCAGGGAACAGCGTCAGCAACCGTAAGCTGAAAATTACGGCTACAGGCCCATCGCCACGCGATCCTCTGGTGATTGACAATACGCTTGTCACCACCAATGGTTCCGGTACTGCGACTGTAAATGTCCACGGTAATAAGGCGGGTCGTTACACGCTGACCGCCACATTGGCTGAACACGGTAGCAATGTCTCGGCAAATGCTTCGCTAACGCTGAATGCCGATGCCCAGAATCCAGTACTCACTCTGGAGCAGGATCCTGGCTATGCCGTTGCCAACCTTGAGCCGGTAGGCTTTATGGCCCGGTTGCAGGATAAATTCGGTAACCCGTTAAACGGCAGTGTCGAATTTAGCGCAGGCAGCAAAGCCAAACCCGGCAGCGGAACCTTTACGATGACGCCGGATAAAACCAACTTTAAGTTAGGGAATGCTTACTCTGAACTGAGAACGGATACGGCCGGTGTAAGTTGGGTGAGAGCGAAGGCGACGACGGGAGATAAAACATTGGAAAAAGTACTCACCGTCTGGGTAGTTGAGAACCATCAACCAAATTTCTGATCGGGATATAAACAGGAGATAGCCGCAGCGTGGCGGCTATCTCCCTTTCTATATATTGTCCACGCGTCCTCTACCCACTAAGACTCAGAACTGTAATAGCTTTAGCAAAGCTAAGTTCACTCTCGATGATTCCCCTTTCCCCGTTGATTTGAAAACAAGCAGCAATATAATAAAGGGGCTGGAAATATCGACAAAACCTCAGGTAAAATATTTCCAACCAGATGGCTATATTATCAAAATTAATTTATCACGTGACAAACTACGCAGGGAGACTTGAATCGAGTATCCGGTATCGATGTTTACATCACATTAATGACACGTGACATATATCATCAATTCGGAGATCTACATTTTCACTCTCAAAAATGTATCCCGATAAATATTTCACCCCAAAAGTGTTAAATTTTTATTATGATTATTTTGCGGAGAGTTTATGAACAAAATATATCAAATAAAATGGAGTAAAGTCCGTAATTGCTGGTGTGTGTGCTCCGAACTGGGAAGGAAGAACACGAAAAAAAAGTCCAGGGCGTTATTAGCCGGTGCTGTAGCGCTATGCTCATCAATGGCTTTTGCTGATGATATTGATGTCATCACAGATAACACCATTGATTTTGGCCAAAACAGTCACTCCATTAATTACCATATCAATGTAAAAGATAACGCCAACCTGGTGATTAATGCGCCGGACTCTCGCCCCCGCCTGACCTTCACATCAGGTGGTGGGCTGGATATTACCCAAGGAACAGTGCGTATCAATGGTGAGCTAAACGTTCTGCTGAGAGGTACGGGTTACCTTAACGTGTCCAATGCAGGCAGCGAACTCTATGCTGACGACTTATATGACAGCGCATCAGACAACTGGCGAACTGGCGGTTATTTTAACGTGTCTGATGGCGGTAAGATTCATGTTAAAGGGACCAGTCGTCTTACCTATGAAAGGGGAAACATTAGCGGCGAAGGTAGCCAGGTAAATACTCAAACATTCTTCATGGGTGTTTTCAAGAGCTACGGTGGCGATCAATTCCTGTCGGTTAATAACAAGGGAGAAATTAACGCCAGTGAGAAATTAAGTCTGGGGTATTTTAACCAAGACTCAAATACCACTTTAGTGGTATCAGATATGGGGAAAATCTCTGCTCCAGAAATTAGCTTGAGTACGAACTCAGAATTAGCATTAGGCGCTCAAGAAGGAGAGAAAGCTAAAGCTGCTGGGATTATTGACGCCAAGAAAATAGAATTCGTTTGGGCTAGTACGGACAATAAAAAAATCACACTGAACCACACCAGTGATAACGCCAATATAACAGCTGATATATCAAGCGGCAGTGAGGGGCTGGGTAATATCAATGCGCTTAATGGCACAACGTTTTTGTCCGGAGATAACTCAAAATTTAGCGGCAAAGTAAAAATTGCCAAGAATGCCACCCTTGGGGTTACGCAGAACCTGGGAACCGCTGATATTAGCAATAGCGGCAAACTCTTGCTGAACGCTCAAGATGACATGGAGTTCACCAATAAGATTACGGGGAACGGTATTATCTCCGTCGGCGCCGGAAATGTGGCGTTAATGGGTGATAACAGCGCCTTTAAAGGCAAGATCAATGTTGAATCGGGTGCCGTTGCGACCGTGTCCGATCAGAAAAACCTGGGCTCTGCCGGGTTATCCGTTGCCGGGAAACTGCAGCTCAATAGCACCAGCGACTGGTTGTTTAACCACAAGATTTCTGGGTCCGGCATCCTGAGTGTCGATACGGGAAATCACGCTTTCTCTTTTAAAAATAGCACAGCGACCTCTGGGTTCACTGGTGCTCTGGCGTTACAGAATACGACATTCAACCTGCAGGGAACCAACACCGATTCTCTTGCAAAAGCAGGGCTGATTGCAGGAAAAGGAAGTGAAATTTCACTGGGCACTGGCACACAGTCCATTGGAAGCCTGGCCTTTTCTGGCGGTACCATTGAGTTTGGTAACATTACCCCCGGCATACACCAAACCGACAAAATGGTGAATGTTAAAGATCAGTTAGACCTGACTGGGTCTGGTGCTGTGCAGGTGAATCCTGTGGGCGTAGTGGACGCCATATCTCAGGGTATTGATACCGGTCTCTCCTTAATGGAGCAGGAAGACGCCAATGCGGAAATTAAGCTGGTTTCCACCAATTCAGCAACCGTTGTAACAGGAGATGCCGGAAACCTGCAACTGCAAGATCTGAACGGTAACGCGATAACAGATGCTGTTCAGCATGACATCAGCCAGGACGGACAGGTTGTAGCAAAGGGAACGTATGACTATCGCCTGACCAGTGGGCAAAATCATGACGGCCTTTATGTGGGCTACGGTCTGACACAGATTGAATTACAAGGACAGGGTCAGAATGCATTGATCCTGAACGCCAACGGAAAAACCGGAGCGGCTGCGGAATTGAGTTCCCGCCTGACCGGCTCCGGGGATCTGGCGCTCGACAGCCAGAAAGGCCACACAGTTTCACTGTCAGGTTTGAATAATGATTACACCGGTCTGACCGATTTGCGCAGCGGTAATCTACTGATGCTCAATGATAATGTACTGGGCCATACAGCAGGTCTGCAGATGGCAGAAGAGACCGTTTTGGATATGAATGGGCATAGCCAGACGATTGGGCAGCTAACCAGCGCGGTGGGATCAGTTCTGAATATTAATGGCGGTAGCCTGACGATTTCTAACGGCGGAACATCCGCAGGAGCATTGGTCGGCAGCGGTAATCTGAATATAGATAACGGTGTCTTTAGCGTGAAGGGCAATAATGCGTCCTTAAGCGCAACAACGACCATCGCTTCCGGCGCAGAGGTCACTCTGGATAATGTTCAGGGATTGGGGACCGGGGAGATTATTTCCGATGGCCACCTCAATCTCAATGCCGTTGAGGGACACTTGTCCAACAACCTTAGCGGTAAGGGTGAAGTTTCATTCAGCGAATCTAACGTCGCTCTTGAGGGGGATAACAGTGGATTTAGCGGCCAGCTTAACCTGGATAAAAACACACAATTAGTGGCGTCAGCCGCCGAACATCTGGGAGAGGCGACCATTCATAATCAGGGTGACATGATCCTTAACAGCTTGGATGACTGGACCATGCAAAACCAGGTCGATGGCAGCGGTAATGTCATCAAGCAGGGTCAGGGCACTATCACTCTGACTGCAGATTCCACCTATACCGGCACCACTGATATTCAACAAGGGGGTCTGATGCTGGGTCAGGAGGATGCACCTGTTACCTTAGCGAGCCAGCAGGTCAATATATCTTCTGCCGGTATGCTTTCAGGCGCGGGAACGGTACTAGGCAGTATCCATAATGCCGGACTGTTTGTTGCCGGAAATGGAGCATCAGGCCACTTTACTGTTGGCGGAGATCTCACCAACCAGGGTGCGATATCTTTAGGGAATATTGGACAGTCCGCAGGCAATCAGCTGATTGTTGAAGGAAATTACCACGGCGACAATGGTGTTATTAATTTTGATACGGTTCTGGGGGACGACCGTTCAGCCACCGATAAGCTTATTGTAAAAGGTGATACCACTGGTAATACTCAAGTCAGTGTCACCAATGCAGGAGGCCAGGGTTCACAAACTCTGGAGGGGATTGAGCTTATTCATGTTGATGGCCGTTCTGATGGTGATTTTACTCAGAGCGGGCGTATCACTGCGGGCGCGTATGATTATTCATTGGTTCGAGGTCAGGGGGCTAACAATAATCACTGGTATCTGACCAGTCAGTTGAATAAGCCTGAAATACCCGAAAAACCGGTTTCGCCCACAGAGCATATGCTTCGCCCGGAAGGAGGGACCTATACCGCGAACCATGCTGCCGTAAACACCATGTTTAACATGCAGTTACACGCTCGCTCGGGCAAAGCTCAGTACACAGATGTGTCAACCGGAGAGATGAAAACCACCGGTATGTGGATGCGTCAGGCAGGTGGCCACCAAAGTTGGTATGACGGTAGCAGCCAATTACGTACTCAAAGTAATCGCTATGTGATGCAACTCGGCAGCGATATCGCGCAGGGCTCAACCAACGGGCATGATAGCTGGCGTCTCGGGATCATGGCCGGGTATGGTCATGACAATAATCAGACCCGCTCATCAGCAACGGGTTACACCTCGCGAGGTAGCGTCAATGGCTATAGCACTGGCCTTTATGCTACATGGTTTGCCGATAACACCGACCATAAAGGCCTGTACCTCGACGGTTGGGCACAATATGGATGGTTTGACAACCATGTAAAAGGTGAAGGACTGGCTTCTGAGTCCTATAAATCCAAAGGTCTGACAGCTTCTGTTGAAACGGGATATACCTTTAAAGTTGGCGAATTCTCTGGCAGCAAAGGAACCGTTAATGAGTGGTATGTTCAACCGCAGGCGCAGGTTACCTGGATGGGGGTCAAATCTGATGACCATCGGGAAGCTAACGGAACGCGTATCGAGATGAATGGTAACGGTAATATTCAAACCCGTCTTGGAGCCAGAGCCTACCTGAAAAGCTTTAATAAAATGGATGAGGGCAAAGGCCGCGAATTCCAGCCATTTATTGAAGCTAACTGGCTCCATAATACACGCAGTTTTAGCACTAAAATGGACGACGTTAGCGTCAGCCAGGAAGGTGCACGCAATCTGGGAGAGATTAAACTGGGTGTCGAAGGCCAGATTACACCAGATTTAAATCTGTGGGGTAATGTGGGCGTCCAGATGGGAGACAACGGTTATAACAACAGCTCGGCAACGTTAGGACTGAAATATCATTTCTAATTAGCCCTCAACAAAAGATAGCCGGGGTGTTTTCGAGAGCACCCCGGCTACTGCCATAACCTCAAATATATCGACGCTTGGATTATTCTCATGGCCAGGCGAGCTATGAGAATAATGAGCACTTAAATAGCGCCAACCGTCATCCCATTCTTCCCCCTTTTACTCATCAAAAGGAGGGAAAAAAACGACTCGCAGTTAAAAAAGCCATTCATGACCTTACTTATCAACCGGATAATCCCTGTTAATCCACACATGTTCATCTTCCCAGGTAAACATCCATTTGCGAACCGGGCCGGCCATCACGTTAAGGTAGTAACTGTCATATCCCGCCAGGGTTGCCACCGGGTGATACCCTTTCGGCACCATCACCACGTCGCGGTTATAGACTGCCATACACTCGTCAAGCGACCGGTCATCGGTGTAGACCCGTTGCATACAGAATCCCTGCGGCGGGTTGAGGCGATGGTAGTAAGTCTCCTCCAGATAGGTTTCCTGCGGGGGATTATCGGTGTCATGCTTATGGCTTGGGTAAGAACTGGTACAACCTTCGTTGGTCCACACCTCCACCACCAGCAGGCTATCTGCGGGTTTATCTTCCGGTAAGATGTTGTGCACGTAGCGCTGGTTGTGGCCTTTGCCGCGCGCTTCCCCGTCGATATCCTTAGGTGCGATCAGCCGTGTTGGGTGCGTGCCTTTCCCCGGTGCAGCGCAGACCGCCAGCTCCAGTCTGGTCACCGCCTGAACCTGTATGGTTTCACCAGAAGTGACATAAACCGCCCACGGTTTGATACGCTCGAACGGACTCATCCGTTCACCGATATCCGTAAAAGTTGCGCCCGGCGTGGTGACGGTCGCGCGTCCGGCAACCAATACCAGACAACGTTCTTCGCTGACGGCGGGCAGCGTAAGCTGCTGCCCTTCCTCCAGTTCATACGCTCTAAAGCCAACATATCCCCAACCGGCGCTTTCCGGCGTCACTGACTGCGTACACCCTTGCGCGTCCGGCTGCTGCCAGCGTGATAATAAACGTGACATATCACCTCCTCAGATAAGCCCGGCATCCCGCGCCAGACGGCTAAGGTTGTTATAGCCCAGACGCGCATACGTCAGCGGATGCGCGATGGCTGGATCCTGCTCCGCCTCCACCACCAGCCACCCCTGATACTGGTTCGCCTTCAGCAATGCCATGATTGGCGGATAGTCAACGCAGCCATCTCCCGGCACGGTAAAGACGCCGCTCAGCACCGCATCAAGGAAGCTGGTTTTGCGGTTTTTGACATCCGCCAGCACGTCGGCACGTACGTCTTTGCAGTGAACATGGTTGATACGTGATGCCCAGCGCTGCGCCACAGCCAACGGATCGGCACCCGCAAAGGTCAAATGCCCGGTGTCGAGCAACAAGCCAACTTCATCACCGGTATTCGTCATCATATTATCCACATCTTCAGCAGATTCAATCACCGTTCCCATGTGGTGGTGATAGGCAATCTGTACCCCCTGCTGCTGGGTGTAGCGCGCAAACTCGGTGAGTTTTTCACCGTACTCTTGCCAGCGCTCTTGCGGGAAGCGCGGACGCAGATGTACCGGCGTCTGCTGCTCGCCGTGAATGCAGCCACTGACTTCGGCAAAGACCAGCACCTTCGCTCCCAGTTCGCGCAGTAACGTCAGGTGCGATTGCACAGCGGCAATCTCCTCCTCCACGCTGCGTTCCAGCAGACGTCCGGAGTACCAGCCGGAAACCAGTTGCAGGTCGTGGCGCTGCAAAATGGGGCCGAGCAGTCGCGCCTCACGCGGGAATTTGTTGCCCAGTTCGAAACCAGCAAATCCAGCCTCTTTGCCCTCGCTCAGACACGTATCAAGCGACGTCTCAGCGCCCAGTGAAGGAAGATCGTCATTCGTCCATGTCAGTGGATTAATACCTAATTGTACCGTCATCATCTTCTCCTGAATTATGCTTGTCCGCGCTCGCGCCACCAGGCGATAAGCTGCAGGTAGTTATCTTTAATGCGCGTCACCAGCTGCGCATCGTCAATATCGTGTTTCAACCACGCGCGGGAAGCGTCGCCGAACAGCGTGCGTCCCACGGCAAATCCTTTCACCACCCCATGACCCGCAGCCGCTTTAAAATCAGCACGCAGTTGCTCTGCCGGAGCGTCCAGACCCAGGATCACCACGCCACGGCAGTGCGGATCGCGCCGTTCGATAATGTCACTCAACGCCGTCCAGCCAGCAGAAGTCAGCGGTGGGAGTTTCCACCAGTCGGGGTAGATCCCTAAGTTGTAGAAACGGGAAATGGCGCGCAAATACAGTTCATCACTGCGCGGCATACTGGCCGGTAAAATCACCTCCAGCAGCAGCTCATGACCGGACTGGCAACAGGCGCGGTACACCTCAGCGATTTTCTGTTCTTGTTCCAGACGCAACGCGTGGGCATCTTCCGGATGGAAAAAGACCAGACACTTCACCACATGTTCCTGCGGCCAACTGATGAGCTGCGAGCCTATATTGCCGTGTTCCATCTCCAGCGGGCGCGACCCCGGCAGTTCGATAGGGCGACCTATCCACCAGCCCTCTCCGGTTATCGCATTCAGCGCATCCTGACCAAACGTACCATCGCACAGCAGCCCGGCCTTGCCCTCCAGCCCGGCGCTGTTGGCCGCTTCACGGCTGGCCTGCAAAATAAGCTGTTTCAATGCCGGAATACGCTTCAAAGACGCGCCGCACTGCAACGCCATCTCTTCCAGTTGGCTACGGTGATCGAAGGCCATCACGCACAGTTCCGGCCATGTGCGACGACGGGTCGTCACGCGATGCAAATGGTTGAGATGCGGATCGAGATCCGGACGCGGAACCTCTGCAGCGCGAGAAAGATAATCATCAAGCTCAACTTTGCTCGGCATCGCTGGCGCACAGCCGTGACGTGATACCACCAGTGCGCCGCAGGCATTTGCATAGCGGCACGCCTGCTCCCATCCCTCATCGTTAAGATAGCCGCGCAGCAGACCGGACATAAACGCGTCCCCTGCCCCCAGCACGTTCAGCACCTCCACGCGCACGCCGGTCACCGTCAGGCCATCGTCAAGCCGGGCCGGGATGGCGTCGGTATACACCGAGCAGCCGAGCGCACCACGCTTGCAAACCAGCGTCGCGTGACTCACGCCGCGAACCTGAGACAGCGCCTGCAGCGTATCGGTACTGCCGCCCGCGATATGAAATTCCTCTTCGGTGCCGACAATTACATCAAAAAGATGCAGCACCTCCTGCAACTGGCGGGTGACCTGTTCGGCGGCGATAAAGCGCGTTTCGCCGTCGCCTAAGGAAGTAAGCCCCCACAGCACCGGGCGATAGTCGATATCCAGCGCCGTACGCACGCCGTGACGCCGGGCGTAAGCGAGCGCCGTCAACACCGCCTCGCGGGTTTGCGGATGAGAAAGATGCGTCCCGGTGATGGCAAGACAACGAGCAGAAGCGATGTACTGTTCATCAACATCGCTGGCGGTAATCGCCATATCCGCGCAGTTATCACGGTAAAAAATCAGTGGGAAGGTGTCCCGGTCTTTAATGCCGAGTAGCACCAGCGCCGTCAGGCGGTCTTTATCAGTGATCAGATGGCTGGTATCGCAGCCTACCTGGTTTAATTCTTCACGCAGGAAACGGCCCATATGTTCGTCGCCAACCCGCGCCAGCATTGAAGAACGCAGTCCCTGGCGTGCCGTGCCGTAAGCCACGTTGCCGGACGAACCACCAAGATATTTGGCAAAGCTCGACACATCTTCCAGGCGTGCGCCAATCTGCTGACTGTAGAGGTCAACCGCCACGCGGCCCATGCATATCACATCAAACTGCTTTTCCACGTTGATACCTCTTCAGACAATGTCGTTCACGTTCAGCCAGCGGCCTTCCTGGTGCGAGAGTGCGATAGCGTCAAGCACGCGCGACACCTTCCAGCCCTCTTCAAAGTCCGGCCACATCGGTGCATCGGCGGCAATGCCGTCCACCAGGTCGCGTACTTCTACTGTTTTCTGGTCGTTAAAGCCGATACCATGCCCGGCTCCCATGCAAAACGCGCCGTAGTCCGGGTGCGCCGGGCCAACCAGTAAAGTGCGAAACCCCTGGCGGTTGACCGGATCGTCATGCAGATAGAGCTTCAGCTCAGCCATACGCTCCTGAGTAAAACTGATGGTTCCTTTGGTCCCGGTAATCACATACGACAACCCCATCTTGCGGCCACAGGCAACGCGCGAGGTTTCAATCACCCCTTGCGCACCGCCTGCAAAGCGCACCATCGCGTGGGCCTGATCTTCGTTCTCTACCGTCACCATTTGCGAGGAACCGACTTTCGCCGGACGCTGTGGCACCACGATCTTCAGGTCGCCGCAGACCTGCTTAATATCCCCAACCAGGTACTGCGCCATATTGACGATATGCGCCGCCAGATCGCCAAGCGCACCAAGTCCGGCGGTCTCTTTAAAACAATGCCAGTGGATCGGCGCAAGCGGATCGGCCATGTAGTCTTCGTTGTGGGTGCCGTAGAAATGGATCACCTCACCAATTTCTCCGCGCTCAATGATCTCTTTCGCCAGCTGCGCCGTTGGGTTCTTCATATAGTTGAACCCCACCAGCGTTTTCACTCCTGCCCGCTGTGCAGCCTCAACCATTTCACGCGCGTCGTGGGCGTTCAGCGCCAACGGCTTTTCCGAGTACACATGCTTGCCATGGCGAATCGCTTCCAGCGCCATCTCTTTGTGTAGATGATTAGGAGAACAGATATCCACGACATCAATGGCCGGGTCAGCCACCAGCGCACGCCAGTCTCCGGTTGAGCGATTGAAGCCAAACGCCTGCGCCCGCTCGGCGGCAAGCTCTGGAGAGACTTCCGCCACCATTTCGCGCACCAGCTTGCCGCGCAGGTTAAACACCGTCGGGGCCTGGGCATAGGCGATGGCATGCGCCTTGCCGATATACCCGGTGCCAATCAATCCAATACGAACTTCTTTCATCATGATCCTCACAATGCGCCGCGACGGCTCTTGGCGTAGGTATCGAACGCCACCGCCAGAACGATAATTAAGCCGGTAATAATTTGTTGGTAGTAAGCCGAGACGTTCATCAGCACCAGACCGTTAATCAGGATGCCCATGATGATCGAGCCGATAATGGTGCCGCCAATACGCCCGTAACCGCCCATCAGTGAGGTACCGCCAATGACCACCGAGGCGATAACGCGCAGCTCAAACGAGATCCCGGCGACCGCTTCTGCACTGCCCAACCGCGCGCTGAGAATGAAGCCCGCCAGCCCTGCCAGACAGCCAATTAACACGTAGACGCTCACCAGCACGCGCTTCACGTTAACCCCTGCCAGACGCGCCGCCTCCGGGTTGCCGCCGATGGCGTACACGAAGCGCCCCCAGCGGGTTTTATGTAGCGCCAGATAACCGCCTACCGCCACCAGCGCGAATATCCAGATTGGAATGGAGATACCAAGCAGTTCGCCGCGTCCCCACCAGCGGTATCCCGCGTCGAAACCGGCAATTGGTGCGCCGTCGTTAATCACCAGCGTCAGGCCGCGCCAGATCGTCATCCCGCCGAGGGTGACGATAAACGGCGGCAGACGCAGGCGGGTCACGCCGAGGCCATGCAGAAAACCAATCGCGGTGCCCATCGCCATACAGATACCAAGGCCAATCAGCCAGCTCATGCCACCCCAGGCGTTCGGGTCGACGGTGGTGAAGTTGTCGCCCTTAATCACATACGCGGCGGTCATGGCGCAGACCGCCAGGATGGAGCCCACCGACAGATCGATCCCGGCGGTCAGAATGACAAACGTCATCCCCACCGCCATGATCCCGTAGATGGAGACTTCGGTCAGAATGTTGAAAATATTGCGTTCAGAAAGAAAATTGCTGTTCTGCAACTGAAAGAAAATCAGCAGCAGGATCATGAAAATCAGTACCCCAAAGCGCTCAAAAAAGGCAATGGGATCAAGACGTCCGCCGCGTTTGGCAGGAACCTGCGTTTTAGAAATAATCTGCGTCATGAATCACTCCGTTATGCCGCATTCAGGGCGTTGTGGTTGATGGCCATCATCGTCATTAGCCGCTCTTCATTAGCGTCGTCGCCGTGGATCTCGCCAGTCACCCGGCCTTCACTTAACGTGATGATCCGATCGGAAACCGCCATGACTTCCGGCAGATCGGAGGAGATCACGATCACCGCCACGCCCTTTTTCGCCATATCAAACAGCACCTGATGGACTTCTGATTTGGTGCCAACATCGATGCCGCGCGTTGGTTCATCCACGATCAACACCCGAGGATTAAGCGCCATGCAGCGCGCGAGGATTACTTTCTGCTGGTTCCCGCCGGAGAGCTTGCGCACCTCCTGCGCGCTGTTGACCATTTTGATCTGCAGCGCCTGGCGGTATGACTCGATCAGGGCATCCTCTTTGCGGGTATTCACGAACCAGCGCCAGTGCAGCAGTGACGAGAGGCTGGAGAGCGACAGGTTGTCGCGGATCGACAGCCCAAGCACCGCGCCCTCTTTTTTACGATCTTCCGGTACCAGCGCCAGCCCCTGATCCAGCGCAAACAGCGGATCGCGCGGCTGATATGGCACGCCATCAAGTTCAAAGCTGCCGGAAGTAAAACTGTCGGCGCCAAACAGGCAGCGGGCCACTTCAGTGCGCCCGGCACCCACCAGTCCGGCAATGCCTAACACTTCGCCAGCATGCACGTGGAAGCTAATGTCGTGCAGCGCGATACCATGCGGATCCAGCGGCGGTTTTTCGCGGCTAAGCCCCTTCACCGCCAGACGCACAGGTTTATCTTCATGGTGAGTTTCGCTGGCCGGACGGCGATTAAAGGCCACATCGCGCCCCACCATCAGGCGGATCAGCTGTTCTACGGTGGTCTGTGCAACCGCGCCATTCCCGGTGAATCGTCCATCCTGGAAAACGGTGAACTGGTCGCAGAGTTGAAAAACTTCATGCAGGCGATGGGTGACGTAGATAATGCTCACGCCACGCCCTTTAAGTTCCCGCACCACACGATGCAGGCTTTCTACTTCGCTGTCGCTCAGCGCGGCGGAAGGTTCATCCATAATGATCAGCTTTGCGTTCAGCGTCAGCGCCCGCGCAATTTCCACCATTTGCTGCTGCGCCACGCTCAGCCGGGCCACGGCCGTGGTTGGCGCAACGTTCAGTTGCAGGTAATCCAGAATCACCTGCGCTTCCTGATTTACCGCCTTTTCGTCAACAATCAGATTGCGTTTACGCGGTTCGCGTCCGAGAAACATATTCTCGGCGACGGTCATATTGGGCAGCAGATTAAATTCCTGATAAATCGTGATAATGCCCTTGTTCTGCCGCTCAACCGGAGAGTCTTCTACCGGCAATGTTTCGCCGTTGAACCAAATATCCCCGCGTGTTTGCGGCTGTGCGCCCGCCAGCGCTTTCAGCAGGGTCGATTTTCCGGCACCGTTCTCACCTAACAGCGCATGAATTTCGCCTGCTCCGACGGTCAGCTGTGCGCTGCTCAGCGCCCAAACGCCGGAAAAGCTTTTCGCCAGGTCGGTCACTTTCAGTAAGGGTTGCGACATCGGTCTGCTCCTCCTCATAGAGAGCCGCCACTTGCGCGGCGGCTGCGGACATATCAGTTACCGGCCTCACTAATACGCTCGGCCTGCTGCAGGTTCTCTTTGGTGATAAGCGTTGGCGGGTAGTCAGCCCCGGTGATCGCAGTCTTCTCACGGACGTTATTCACCAACTGGCTCATGGCCGTTTTCACCGCAAAGCCAGGACGCTGATCCGCCGTCACTGCCAGCCAGCCGTCGCGCACACGCGCCAGTGCTTCCGGCACGGCATCGAAGCCCGTGACCAGAACTTCACCCGGTTTCAGTCCTTGTCCCTGTAACGCTTCAATCGCGCCCAACGCCATATCGTCGTTAGCGGAGAGGATCACCTGCGGACGCTTCGGCAACGAAGGCAGAACGCTTTCGACAATGCGCATCCCTTCAGAACGCATCCAGTTACCGGTCTGATCGGCAACGATCTTGTACTTTTCACCACCCGCCTTCAGGCTGTCGCGAATGCCTTTAGTACGTTCAATGTTGGAGGAGGAGCCTGGCTGGCCAGTCAGCAGAATAATGTCTGCCCCGTCAGGGAATTTGGTTTTGACAAAGTCGCCAATCGCCTGACCGCCCTTGTAGTTGTTCGCGCCGAAGTGCGGCACTTTTTTCTGGCTGTCAACGGAGCGGTCGAGGGTAACAACGGGCAGTTTCGCATCCTGAATTTCATCTACCGCGCTGGACACCGCGTTGACATCGTTCGGTGAAACAATAAAGCCCTGTGCGCCACGAGTTATGGCGTTTTCCAGGTCAGCGACCTGTTTTGGCGAGCTACCCTGCCCGTCCAGGACCTGTAAATTCACGCCCATCTCTTTTGCGGCTTTCACCGCCGTACGCTGCATGTGAACTTCAAATGGCATCGCCAGGTTTGGCGTACTGAAAACAATTTGCTCGTTTTCAGCAATGGCTGCCCCGGATGTCATGGCGATGAGGACAGCTAAGATCAGTTTTTTCATTATTATGTCTCTCTGTGTAGGGTAGGTTGTGGTGACAATCAGAGGAGAACTTCACGTTGGCTATGCAGTGACTCCAGCGCTTTATCCGCCAGATACAGCGCACGCTCACCATCGTCCCCGCTGCAATCAGGGACTGCTTCGCCGCGCAGAACCGCAACAAAGTGTTCCCATTCCGCGGCATAGGCCGATTTATAACGCTGCAAGAAGAAGTGTTCAGGTAACGCGCTGGTGCAGCCGGTCTTCGCGTAGTGTTGCACCTGGTTTTCGAGAATATTGCCCGCGCACAGCAGCCCTTCAGAGCCGTGTAGCTCAAGGCGCTGGTCGTAGCCGTAGGAGGAGCGGCGGCTGTTGACGATGGTCGCCATCGCGCCGGAGGCATATTTCAGTACGATGAACGCGGTATCGATATCGCCCGCTTCACCAATCGCCGGATCCACCAGATTGCTGCCCTGGGCATACACCGAAACCGGCTCTTCGCCCATGATAAAGCGCGCCATATCAAAATCGTGGATGGTCATATCACGGAACATACCGCCGGACACACACACGTATTCCGCAGGCGGCGGCGACGGGTCGCGGGAGATGATCAGCAGCGATTCCGGCTTTCCGATACGCCCGGCCAGTGCGTCAGTTTTCACACGGCGAAACTGTGGATCGAAGCGGCGGTTGAAACCGATAAACAACGGTACGTCGTACTCTTTGACCACTTTCAGGCAGTCGCGTACACGGGCCAGATCCAGGTGGACCGGCTTTTCACAGAAGATGGCTTTGCCGTGGCGGGCGGCCATTTCAATCAGATCCGCATGGGTATCGGTCGCGGAGGCAATCAGCACGGCGTGAACGTTAGGGTCCGTCATCGCCTCATCCAGGCTTTGCAAACGAGCCTGGTACTGTGTGGCAAGACGGGTGGCAAATTCCTTATTCGGGTCGACGACGGACCAGAGGGTAGTGGCACTGTGACTGGCAATGTTAGCTGCATGTACCTGGCCAATTCGGCCAGCGCCCAGTAAAGCAATGTTAAACATAACGGCTCCCGGTGTTGGTGAATGCGATGAACTAACGACCCTTTAAATAAAACATTTATTTCATTTTTATAAATAGTGAAAATTATGTTTTTGGGTGCAAGTTAACACTTTTGAGATGATCGAGATAAAATCTGTTATCAATATCACAACATAACAACAGGGAAGATGCAGGAATTAGCCCCCTTCCGTTCAGGAAGGAGGCGATGGATGAAGAGAAAGGAAAAATGAAATGAAAATTTCGTTGTCGCAGGTTACCGGATGACAGCGCTAACGACTTATCCGGCCTGGGGGTAGAATCCGCTGTAGGCCGGATAAGCGCGGCGCCATCCGGCATTAATCGCTTTTAGTACTGACGTGCGTTTTTCATCTGCTCAAACGTCTGCTCAGCCGCTTTTCGCACCGACGGAGATTCTGCCACCTGCGCATCGCCAGTGCGCCACCAGGAGGCATAGTCGTGGGTCATGGTTTTCGGCAGAACTTTGATATCCAGCAGCACAGGTCCCGAATGCGCACGCGAGGCTTCCAGCGCCGCCAGCAGGCTTTGCTCGTCATGTACACGCCATGCCCGACAGCCGTAGCTTTCAGCGTTTTTAGCAAAATCGACCTTCACCAATGGCCCATCCAACCGTCCGGTTTGCGGGTTGCGGTGACGGTTTTCCGTACCGAAGCTCCCCATCCCATGCCCCATCTGCAGGTTGTTAATACACCCGAAGCTGGCGTTATCAAACAGCAGGATAGTGACTTTTATCCCCTCCTGGACGGCGGTTTGTAGCTCGGAATGCAGCATCATGTACGAGCCATCCCCCACCATGGCATATACCGGCTGCTGCGGCTTCGCCAGCCTGGCTCCAATAGCAGCCGCAATCTCATAGCCCATACAGGAGTAACCGTATTCCAGGTGATAGCTATCCGGGGTTTTGACCTGCCAGATACGCTGTAAATCGCCAGGCAGCGATCCGGCGGCCCCCACGACGATAGCGTTATCTTCAATGTGCTGATTGATAAGCCCCAGCACCTTCGTCTGGGTCAACCGGGTGTTTAGCGTGTCGCCATATTCCGCCAGCTGAGCGTCAAGATGCCCAGCCACTTCGGGTTCGTCATCGGGACGCCAGTCGCGCTCCCATAAACGTTGGCACTCATCGCGCCAGGCCTCTTGCGCCTTAGCGACCTCCTTCCCCCAATCGCTGCGGTAGTCTTTCAGTGTTTCAGTTAATGCCGTAAGCCCGGTACGGGCGTCGGCGATAAGCGCAGTAGCATCAAGCTTCAGTGCGTCAAACTCCGCCACGTTCAGCAGCAGGAACTCAACCTCCGGATGAGAAAACAGCGCTTTCGAACCGGTGGTAAAGTCTGTGAGGCGCGTACCAATGCCGATCACCAGATCGGCTTGCGGTGCGAGCTGATTCGCTGCCATCCCTCCAGTTACCCCAATGCCTCCGAGGTTAAGTGGGTGGTCACTAACCAGCGCTCCCTTTCCGGCCTGAGTTTCGGCAAACGGCAGTTGCAGCGTTTCAACAAACGTACGAAACGCCTCATGCGCGCCGGAATATCGTACCCCGCCGCCGCATACCACCAGCGGACGGCGTTTGCGGGCAATCAGCGCCCGCGCCATCGCCAGACGCTGCGGGTCGGGTGGTCGACGTTCGATCAAATGAACGCGGCGCGCAAAGAAGCTCTGCGGATAGTCCCAGGCTTCCCCCTGCACATCCTGTGGCAGGCAAATAGTTACGGCACCAGTATCTGCGGGGTCAGTAAGCGTTCGCATCGCGTTTAGCATCGCGCTCATTAACTGCTCCGGGCGGTTAATCCGGTCCCAGTAACGCGAGACCGGGCGGAAGCAGTCGTTGGTACTGATGCCAAGGTCATGGTATTGCTCAATTTGCTGCAATACCGGGTCCGGCTGACGACTGGCGTAGACATCGCCAGGCAACAGCAGCAGCGGAATACGGTTCGCCGTCGCGGTTGCCGCGGCGGTCACCATGTTTGCCGCTCCCGGCCCAACCGATGACGTCACGGCAAAAATACGCTGGCGCCGATGCTGTTTGGCGAATCCGGTCGCCATGTGCGCAATTCCCTGCTCATTACATCCCTGCATCACCTGCAAATGACCGGGTGCCTGCTCCAGCGCCTGGCCAATGCCAAGCACGTTACCGTGACCAAAGATGGTGGCGACGCCCTCGACAAAGGGTGTTTCCACGCCATCGACACAGATATATTGTTGATTAAGGAATTTGACCAGCGCCTGAGCCATGGTCATACGTTCGGTTTGCATAAACCCTCCTGTCAGCCCAGCGTTGGCATGGAGAACGCGGCCCCTGTGTCCTGCAGCATCTCCGGCCAGCGTGCGGTGACGGTTTTCATCCGGGTGTAGAAGCGCACGCCATCGTTACCATGAACGTTCAGCGCACCAAAAATAGACCGCTTCCAGCCGCCAAAACTGTGGAACGCCATCGGCACCGGAATTGGCACGTTTACGCCCACCATGCCCGCCTGCACTTCTTCGCAGAAGCGACGCGCACAGCCGCCGTCACGTGTGAAAATTGCCGTGCCATTACCATATTCATGACGGTTAATCAGTTCCACTGCGCTGCTGTAATCTGCTACGCGCACCACAGAAAGCACCGGTCCAAAAATCTCTTCTTTATAGATGGTCATCTCCGGCGTGACGTTATCAAACAGGGTCGGCCCGACAAAATAACCCTGCTCATGGCCTTTAACGCTAAAACGTCGACCATCCACGCGCAGGCTGGCCCCCTGCGATTCCCCACTGTCGATATAACCGAGCACTTTATTACGATGTACAGAGGAGATAAGCGGCCCCATTTCATTTTCCGGTGTCTGGTCAAGACCAGGCCCGACACGCAGCGCCGCAATCTGTTTTTCCAGTCTCGAGCACAGCTCGTCTGCCGTTTTGTCCCCTACCGCCAGCACGACCGAAAGCGCCATGCAGCGTTCACCCGCCGCGCCGTAAGCGGCCCCCATAATGGCGTTGGTCGCCATATCCATGTCGGCATCCGGCATTAAAATGCAGTGATTTTTAGCGCCACCTAACGCCTGGCAACGCTTACCGTGGGCGGATGCCGTCTGATAAATGTATTCCGCAATCGGCGTAGAGCCGACAAAACTCACGGCCTGCACGCGCGGGTCAGTTAACAGCACGTCAACGGACTCTTTGTCCCCCTGCACGACGTTGAACACGCCGTCAGGCAATCCGGCTTCTTGCAGCAGTTTCGCCAGTGCCAGGGCGAGAGAAGGGTCTTTTTCTGAGGGTTTCAGCACGAAAGTATTCCCGGTTGCCAGCGCGATGGGGAACATCCACATCGGTACCATTGCCGGAAAGTTAAACGGCGTGATCCCGACGCAAACCCCGAGCGGTTGCATCAGCGAATGGCTATCGACGCCGGTCCCTACGTTGGCTGAGTGTTCGCCCTTTTGCAGATGTGGGATGCCACAGGCAAACTCCACCACTTCCAGGCCGCGGGTCAGCTCACCAACTGCGTCAGAGAATACCTTGCCATGCTCTTCGCTGATGATGCGAGCCAGCCTCTCCATGTTTTCTTCCAACAGCGCCTTAAAGCGGAACATCACTCGCGCACGTTTTAACGGAGAATGGCACGCCCACCCGGGGAATGCGTCGTGCGCTGCCGCAATGGCCTGCTCGGTTTCCTGTGTAGTACTCATCACCACCTGGCGGATCTGTTCGCCGGTGGCCGGGTTGAAGATTGCCTGAACGCGCTGGCCTGAACCGGTGACACATTCGCCGTGGATAAAATTCGCTACTGTCTCCATCCTTAACCTCTCGCTGTTGATACGTGACTGTTACCTGAACACTGTTATCTGTGTACTATATATGAAACAAACATTCCATTTTAAGTTGAAATAAAATAAATAATGATTAATGTGATCAAGGATGGGTTTTTATGTTAACAAGCGGAATCGCATGATTAGCGTGCACTGGCATAACGTTTCAGCGGACGACAAGCCTGAAGCTTTTGTTTCGTTTTTACAGCCAGATGAATGAGTGACATTTCAAAGACGCGGTTTTGCGTTTAGAATCATAAAACTATGTACCAGGAGGTAAAATGACAACAGCAACCAGCCTGAACGAGCTGCAGCAGCAAATCCGCGATCGCTACGATAGCCTGAGTAAGAGGCTGCAGCAGGTGTCCCGCTATGTGCTGGATAATACCAATAGCGTGGCCTTTGATACGGTTGCCGTCATTGCTGAACGTGCCGGAGTGCCCCCCTCTACGCTGATCCGCTTCGCCAACGCCTTTGACTTCACCGGCTTCAACGAAATGAAACAGCTGTTTCGTATGAACCTGGTAGAGGAAACCGCCAGCTACAGCGACCGCGCGCGCATGTTCCGTGAGATGGAAAGCGAAGCCGTACCGGAAACCCCGCTCGATATCCTGCAGGAGTTCGCCCGTTCGAATACCCAGGCGCTCCAGCAGCTGGCAGCCCGTGCCGAACCTGAAATGCTGGAACGCGCCGTACAATTGCTGGCAGAAGCCGACACCATTTACATTGCAGGTCTGCGTCGTTCGTTTAGCGTAGCGGCCTATCTCACCTACGCCCTGAGCCATCTTGAGTGTCGTCCTATTTTGCTCGACGGAATGGGCGGAATGCTGCGCGAGCAGATTAACCGCATCAAAGCGCAGGATATCGTGGTGTCGATTAGCTTCTCGCCTTATGCGGAAGAAACGCTGATGGTCAGCGAAACTGCGGCCAATGCCGGCGCGCGCCAGATCGTGATTACCGACAGCCAGATAAGCCCGCTGGCCACGTTCAGCGATCTCTGCTTTGTGGTGAAAGAGGCGCAGGTTGACGCGTTTCGATCCCAGTCTGCGACGCTGTGCCTGGTGCAGTCGCTAGTGGTGGCGCTGGCTTACCGTCTGGGTGACGGGAGTAATGAACGCGGTCATTCTGTCGGGTGATGAGCACCGCAAAAATTGACGATCCGCTTTATTACATTCCCGCCAGCGTGACGTGAAACCGTGATGCCAGCCGTTACTTTTATGGTCGTTGAAAATATCGCCCTCATTCAGCGACCAGATAAAATACAATCCGTTATTACCATAAGCTACAATTATATTAATATTAGATAATCAACAATGCGCATGCTGACAATAATACGCAAAGGTTTACTATAGACCTGTCTTTTTTAAGCAGGAAAGTAAAATGAAAAATACAAAAGGGTTGATGATTATTGCCCTTGCTTTCACCCTGGCATCATGTGCTTCCATTCCTGAGAATATCAAAGGTAATAATCAACCCGATATCCAAAAAAACTTTATCTCCGTGCATAACCAGCCCAGTTTATATACCGGTCAACAGGCTCGCTTTGGTGGTAAAGTCATCAATGTGATTAACACCAAAAATGATACGTTGCTGGAAATCGCCGTTTTGCCACTGAACGACTCTGCTAAGCCACAAATAGACGCGAGCTATCAGGGACGTATTCTTGCCCAGCAGAAAGGTTTCCTCGATCCGGTAAACTACAGAAACCATTTCGTGACCATTTTGGGAACAATTCAAGGAGATGAGTCAGGATTCATCAACAAAGTCCCGTACAACTTTGTTAAAGTTGATTTACAAGGAATTCAGGTTTGGCATTTAACTGAGTCTGTCAACACCACCTATAACATGTGGGATTATGGTTACGGCGCATTCTGGCCTGAGCCGATGTGGGGAGCGCCTTACTACGCCAATACAGTCACTCAGGTAACTCCGGAGCTAGTGAAATAATCCCAGAGGTAAGATGGCGCGACTATATTCCGGAGTCAGGTGTTGGCAAACACCCCTTCTCATCACCCCGCGTTTATCTTATTGCGCCATCCTGCTTCATGAGATCCTTCGCTTAACATGCATTCTTCCTGTTACATATAATTTTTAACCGCTAATTCTTTAGCGAAGAAATGGGCTTTACCCTTCTCATGCCTGACCATCTTTTGTTATTTACCGACAACCCCCCCACCCTGCATGCAATAAAAGAACATTTGTGTTTATACATTATTCAGGGATTACTATGAACAGAAAATGCTTACTGTTGATACCATTATTCTTTAGTAGCGTCATCATCACCGCCTGCGATAATAAACCTGCAGTAAAAACCGCCATGGAGCCCGAGGTCGGCGTTGTTACCTTAGCGCCCTCCTCAGTAAATATTAAAAGTGAACTTCCGGGTCGCGCGCTTGCGTTCGAGATCGCCGAAATCCGCCCTCAGGTTGGTGGGATCATCATAAAACGCAACTTTGTTGAAGGTGATAAAGTCAGCAAAGGAGAATCACTGTATCAAATTGATCCAGCCCCGCTGCAGGCACGACTGGACTCAGCCAAAGGCGCGTTGGCAAAGGCACAGGCTACCGCCAATAATGTTCGTCTGACACTCAATCGGCAGTCAGCATTAATAAAATCTAATTACGTCAGCCGCCAAGACTATGATACGACGCGTTCACAGCTTAATGAAGCGCAAGCCAATGTTGCCGTCGCTAAAGCGGATCTTGAACAAGCCACCATCAATCTTCGATACGCCAATGTTACCTCGCCCATTGATGGCATTAGCGGCAAATCTTCCGTGACCGTGGGTGCCCTGGTTACTGCCAATCAGGAAAACGCGCTGGTCACCGTTCAGAGATTAGATCCGATTTATGTTGATTTAACCCAGTCAGTACAGGACTTCTTACGCCTGAAAGAAGAGAAAGCCAACGGCCAAATCGCCCAGCAACAAGGCAAAATTCCGGTTGAGCTAATGCTGGAAAACGGCAAGCCCTATCGCCATACCGGTACGCTTGAGTTTTCCGATCCCGCTGTTGATGAGACCACCGGTTCGGTAACCCTGCGCGCCGTATTTCCCAATCCTGAAGGTGAAATTTTACCCGGTATGTATGTCACGGCGTTGCTGGATGAAGGTAGTCAACAAAACGTGTTGATGGTCCCCCAGCAAGGAATTACGCATAACGAGCAAGGAAAAGCCACCGCGCTGATCCTTGACCAGGAAAACGTAGTGCAACTGCGTGAAATAAACGCAGTGAAGGCCGTTGGTAATCAATGGTTAGTGACCGCGGGATTACATCCTGGCGATCGGGTCATTGTGTCCGGATTACAAAGAATTCGTCCGGGAATCAAAGCCCGGGTCCTCCCTTCAAAACTGAACACACCTGACACGGTAGCTGAACAGTAATATTTCAGGCATTAAGGACACTTTCTTCATGGCCAACTTTTTTATTGAGCGCCCGGTTTTCGCCTGGGTGCTCGCTATTATCATGATGTTTACGGGCGGTATCGCGATAATGAACCTGCCTGTCGCCCAATATCCACAAATTGCGCCCCCAACCATTACCATCAGCGCTGCCTACCCAGGGGCTGACGCAAAGACCGTTGAAGACTCCGTCACCCAGGTGATTGAACAGAATATGAATGGTCTTGATGGCCTGATGTATATGTCATCCACCAGCGATGCGGCAGGTAATGCCTCGATTATCCTGACCTTCAAAACGGGTACGTCACCCGATATTGCGCAGGTTCAGGTACAGAATAAACTACAGCTGGCGATGCCTTCCTTGCCACAGGAAGTACAACAGCAAGGGATCAGCGTTGATAAATCCAGCAGCAATATCTTAATGGTTGCCGGTTTTATCTCTGATAATAACAGCCTGAGCCAATATGATATTGCCGACTATGTGGCCTCGAACATTAAAGATCCGCTAAGCCGCACTGCCGGGGTGGGGAGCGTACAGTTATTCGGTTCGCAATACGCCATGCGCATCTGGTTGGATCCACAAAAGCTCGACAAGTATAACCTCACTCCCGAGGACGTCATTACCCAGCTCAAAGTGCAGAATAATCAGATATCTGGCGGGCAGTTGGGGGGCATGCCTCAGTCAGCCGATCAGCAGTTAAATGCGTCGATAATCGTCCAGACGCGTCTGCAAACGACCGATGAATTTGGCAAGATCTTCCTTAAAGTTCAGCAAGATGGTTCTCAGGTTCTGCTGCGCGATGTCGCGCGCATTGAGCTGGGTGCGGAAAATTATGCAACGGTTGCACGTTACAACGGCAAACCCGCCGCCGGGATTGCGATTAAACTTGCCGCTGGTGCCAATGCCCTGGCAACGTCCCAGGCGGTCAAACAAGAGCTGAACAGATTATCGGCCTGGTTTCCGGCCAGTATGAAAACCGTTTATCCCTATGACACCACGCCGTTTATCGAGATTTCGATTCAGGGTGTTTTTCATACTTTGATCGAGGCAATCATTCTGGTATTCCTCGTCATGTATCTATTTTTACAGAGTTTCCGTGCGACGCTTATCCCCACTATCGCCGTTCCGGTGGTTATCCTCGGAACCTTTGCAATACTCGACGTCGCCGGTTTTTCGATTAACACGCTCACGATGTTTGGCATGGTGCTGGCGATAGGGCTGTTAGTCGATGATGCCATCGTGGTGGTTGAGAACGTAGAACGTATTATTGCCGAAGAGCACTTGTCACCAAAAGCGGCGACGCATAAAGCGATGGGTCAGCTCCAGAGAGCACTGGTCGGTATTGCCGTCGTCTTATCCGCCGTGTTTATGCCAATGGCATTTATGAGCGGGGCAACGGGTGAAATTTTCCGTCAGTTTTCCATCACCTTGATCTCCTCCATGCTGCTGTCGGTATTTGTGGCAATGAGCCTGACGCCTGCACTTTGCGCTATGTTGTTGAAATCCCACGAAGGAGAAAAGGAAAACACACATTTTCTGTTTACCCGTTTCAATCACTTCATGGAGAAATGCACTCAGCACTACACGGACAGCACCCGTAGACTGCTACGTCGCACAGGCCGTTATATGGTCGTCTATTTAGTCATTGGCGCGGGCATGATTGTGCTGTTTTTACGCACTCCGACCTCGTTTCTGCCTGAAGAAGATCAGGGGGTATTCATGACCACGGCACAATTGCCTTCGGGTTCAACGATGGTGAACACCAGTAAAGTGCTCGGGGAAATAACCGACTACTACCTGACGAAAGAGCAGAAAAACGTTGCTTCCGTTTTCACCGTCGGCGGATTTGGTTTCAGCGGCCAGGGACAAAACAACGGTCTGGCGTTTATCAGCCTGAAGCCCTGGTCAGAACGCGTTGGCGAAGAAAACTCGGTTACCGCCATTATTCGACGGGCCATGATGGCCTTAAGCACCATCAATAATGCCGTCGTTTATCCGTTCAATTTACCGGCGGTCGCAGAATTGGGCACCGCATCAGGGTTTGATATGGAGCTGCTGGATAACGGTAATCTTGGGCATGAAAAAATGATGCAGGCGCGGAACCAGCTTCTGGCTTTGGCCAACCAGTCATCCGGTGAGGTCGACGGGGTGCGTCCGAACGGTCTGGAAGATACACCGATGTTCCGCATTCACGTCAACGCCAAAAAGGCTGAAGCTATGGGCGTTGCGTTATCGGATATTAATCAGACCATCTCCACCGCGTTTGGTAGTCGCTATGTCAATGATTTCCTGAACCAGGGGCGCGTAAAAAAAGTGTATGTCCAGGCCGATACGCCGTTCCGTATGTTGCCGGACAATATCAACCACTGGTACGTACGTAACGCCTCCGGTTCCATGACCCCGCTTTCCGCCTACTCATCCACCGAGTGGACCTACGGTTCTCCTCGCCTTGAACGCTACAACGGTCAACCAGCAATGGAAATTCTGGGCCAGCCGGTTGAAGGGAAAAGCAGCGGTGATGCGATGAAATTTATGGCATCGCTGATTAATAAACTGCCCGCAGGCGTCGGCTATGCCTGGACCGGTCTGTCTTATCAGGAGGCGCTATCCACAAACCAGGCACCAATGCTGTACGGCATTTCGCTGATCGTCGTGTTTCTGGCGCTGGCGGCTCTGTATGAAAGCTGGTCGATCCCGTTCTCGGTGATGCTGGTTGTGCCAATCGGGGTGGTCGGCGCTTTGCTGGCTACCGATCTGCGCGGCCTGAGCAATGATGTTTATTTCCAGGTCGGCCTGCTCACCACCATGGGGCTGTCGGCTAAAAACGCCATTCTGATCGTCGAGTTTGCCGTCGAGATTATGCAGAAAGAAGGGAAAACGCCGCTTGAAGCCGCAGTGGAAGCCGCGCAAATGCGCTTACGTCCAATTCTGATGACCTCACTGGCCTTCATCCTGGGGGTTATTCCACTGGCAATAAGCAACGGCGCGGGCTCTGGTGCGCAAAATGCCGTCGGTACGGGGGTTATCGGTGGGATGCTGGCCGCGACGGTACTGGCAATCTATTTTGTTCCAGTGTTCTTTGTCCTCGTTGAAAATACGTTAGCGCGATTTAAAGCTCGACGCTGATCCCCTGCCCTATCCCTGGGTTTAGATTATTAAATTCCCAGGGATGGGGCTTCGTTTGTCAGGTCTACGGTTATTAGCGGGCACGGCTATCCAGCGAGTTTCTCGTGGATAGCAGGGTAAATTACGCGGATTTTTTATAAGGAACGACTGAGGGTAGGAACAGAGGTTGTCAATTCTAACAAAAGCCAGGCTATCAAAACGGTTAATCAATAGTGCAGACCGGAACCTTTCAGATTTACAGCCAGTTCACCCAGTTTTGTATTCGGATGCTGATGGCACATTTTAACCATTTTCGGTACAGCTTCCGTTTCCACCTCATGCAGGGGAACATAATCATCGCCTTTAAAGTCAGAATTTTTATTAACAATCACAAAGGCAATTGCCGTCTTGTATTGCTGACTCATATCAACAAATTCTTTACAGGTCATATCTTGTGGCGCAGCTTCCGTTGCCTGAGTAGCCAAAGCACGGGTTATTGGCGCCATAACAGAGGTCACAAGAATAGCTGCAGAAACCATCATCTTAATATTCACTATGCGCTCCAGAGTTAGCATTAATTTTTATCGGCGAGCTTATCAGTTTTAACCAGCGTCGCATTTCTACGCAGACTGATAAAAGCTAAAGAACTAAAGATCATCTCGACACCAATAAAAATTGAGGTAAATACATACGATCTGTCGGGATCCATATTCAGCCATACGCCGGCAATAAGCAGGTCAAAAATACCAATAAAAATGTTCCATCCATAACCCGGGCTACGGAACAGTTTGACCCCAGAGGCGATACGAAAAATCCCCCCCAGAATAAACAGGCAGCAAAATACCATTGCCAGTGAATTCATGCCTATCACAGGATTCACGAGGAAACAGTAACCCAGCAGTAACCACGCGATAGCAAAAAAGGCATAGGTAAATTTGGCTTTCAATTGCTTTTTACCTGAGCTAAACAGGCTATAAATAGAATAGAAACCACATACCAGGAACATAAAGCCGGTTGCATAGCTTAAATAAACACCTGCAGCAATCGGATAAATCAAGCAGCAGATGCCACAAATCAACATCAACACCGCCATAATCGTCGCGTGCTTTTTATAATGAACGAGTGTTTTTTCATTAAACGCTCTCAGGCTACGCTGATTAAAAACAAACATACATCCTCCGTTATACATAAACGCAATGTAACCTGTTGACACAAGAATTATTACTCACTCAACATATGTTACTTACAATAGAATGATAAGACTTCCACTAAGGAAGCGTATATAAGAACAAGAGAATGTCGCTATGCGTATATTCCTACACATGTCAGACATCTGACACTTGTAGGATTAAACGGTCATTATTCTATCTTGGCTCTGATTCCTCTCTTTAACATTATTTAATATGCTTATTGCGTTTGGTGACATATACCAAATTTATTCAGGAGAAAGTAATGAAAAAGATTATTCTTGCGGGTGTGCTTGCAACCATGATGGGTTCAGCACCAGTGATGGCTGCTACTGCTACCACAACCACTCCGGCGCAAGCTGCTACCGCAAATGTACAAAAAGAAGCTGCCGATGTTATGCAGGTCGCAGTGCAAGGCGCAAATGCGATGCGTGATATTCAGCTTGCTCGTCTGGCCCTGTTTCATGGACAGCCTGACAGCGCTAAAAAATTAACCGATGACGCGGCTTCCCTGCTGGCAGGCGACAGCAAAGATTGGGCGAAATTTGTAAAAGCTACGCCTAAAGCCAAGATGATTGACGATCAGTACGTGGTTATTAACGCTACGGTCGCGCTGTCAGAAGACTATATTGCGACTCCGGCCAAAGAATCCGCTATCAAAACAGCGAATGGCAAAATGGCCAAAGGCGACTGGAAAGGTGCAGTGGATACTCTGCAACTGGCTGGTATCAGCGTGCTTCAGACCCAATACCTGATGCCTCTGAATCAGACTCGTAAAGCCGTTGCCAGCGCGCAAAAACTGCTGACTTCCGGTAAATACTATGAAGCAAACCTTGTGTTAAAAGGTGCTGAAGATGGCATTGTGGTCGATAGCGAGATGATCGGCGCAGGCCAGTAGTACTCAGCACTACGGAGTGTTGAACCAGGACTTTCTCTCCTGATCGGGCAGCTACAGCTACCCGATCAGGGGGATTAATGGCTAATCAGACTGTCTATCTCAATCTCAATTTCCCGCATAACAGCAATGATCTTCTGCAATGCCTCCTCGCGTTCTGACAGAGAAAGATCGTCATGTCGTCTGGATTCGAAAGGGTCGCACAGGTTCTGTAGCGCAGTGATACCCAGAATTTGCGCCGAACCATGCAACCGGTGAAGGGCTCGCAAAAACAGCTGAGGTTCATCTTGCAGAACGGCTTTCTCAGCCGCTTGTATATCATTCAGCGTTGCCTCGCGAAATGTCTCGAGAATCTCGTTCATCAGTGCGCGATCGCCGCCGGTATTTTCCGTCAACACATTGAATTTCAAATGCCGGATTGTACAAGGAGACGCATAACCGGTTTCGATTTTACTCAATTCATGGGTCAGTGTCTGAATCGACACAGGCTTGAACAGGCACAAGTTCATACCATTTTGCAGGCATCGATCGCGTGACTGTGGAAGTGCGCTGGCCGTCAGTCCCCATATTTGTAAATTCGGCTGTTGACGACGTAGCGAAGCCGCGAGATCAAACCCGTCTTTTTTCGGCATATTTACATCAGTTATCAGCAGATCGTACGATTTCTTCGCCAGTTTGGCTTCTGCTTCCTCCCCATCACACGCTTCATCCACGCTGTAGCCAATGGCATTCAACTGTCGCTTGAGCAGCAGGCGATTGGTTGGATTATCGTCAGCTATCAAAATAGACAGACACGGAAGCGGTAACAGAGTACCGGGCGCATCGCCATCCGATACAATCGACTGTCGAGCTGTTTCAACCGGCAGCGTTATGGTAAACGTGGTTCCTTGCAACGGGACGCTCATCAACTCCAGCGTGCCGCCCATCAACGTCACCAGTTCTTTGCAGATAAATAACCCAAGACCGGAACCGGTTTGTTGACGCCCGCAGCGTCCCTGAGCGTAACGCTGAAACAGCCCCGCCTGCTCCTCTTCACTAATACCGCAACCGGTGTCGCTAATGGCGATGGTCAGGGTACCGTGATTCTCCCCCTCAGGCATCAAACGGGCCGTCACATGAATGCTGCCCTGCTCGGTAAACTTCAACGCATTACCCACCAGGTTGGTGAGAATTTGCCGCAAAGCCTGCTGATCGACAAATACCCGCTCGTTCGCCGGCAACTGGCTAACGCAGGCAAGCGTAATGCCTTTCTGTCTGGCTAAGGCATCGAAAGAGTGACACTGCAATTCAATGAGCTGCGAGAGATCCGTCCATTGAGGAACAACCTGGTATTTACCAGACTCAATCTTATCCACATCCAGAATCTTACCGATCAGTCCAAGCAATGACTGGGCCGTCGCCCCGGTAAGGGCAATCGCCTCTTTTCGCTGTGCCGGGCTGAGTTCTGAACTCGACAGTAATTCCACAAAGCCAACAATCGAACTTACCGGAGTACGTAATTCATGGCTCATACTCGCCAGAAAGCGACTTTTGGCCTTGGTTGCTTCAATCGCTTTATTCTTTTCGTTTTCCAGTTCTTGAGATAATGCTTCTTTGAGATGAAGCTGCTCTTCCAGTAGCCGCTGCGATTGTTTCCTTTTATTTACCTCACGGGAGAGTGAGATCCCCCAGATCAGGCTAATTGCTATCAGCAGCAGCGCGAATATCCCCAGTTGATAGAACTGTTTGCTATATCGACTCCAGAAATCGACCTGCGTATTGGAAATTTTCGACCACCTCTCTGTCATCTGCAAAATTTCACGTGGCGGTATAGCCTGTAGCGCTTTATCCATAACAGACTTCAACATCGGCTCGCGGGGAGAGATTGCAAAACTTACCGACGCACCTGGCATATCTGGAAGCCTAAAAAAGTGCATATTTTTCTGGTAGTAATGATCGACCATAAATCTTGCCGACAATTCGGTAGCGATTGCCGCATCAACGCTGCCCTCCTTGACCATGGCCATCGCAACACTGCCAGTATCCGCATTCACCCAGGTGGCCTGCGGATAGCGTTGCTTCAGCTCGCTTTCCAGCACATGCCCGGCAGGCAAAGCAATACGTATCGGCTTCTCCAGTAGCGATTCGGCGGTTTCCTCACGGGAAGTGATCATCACAAATGCCACATTCATCAGCGGATCGCTAAAGGCCGAATTGCTCGGGTTTTGATGAGTTAGCGTGATAGTGGGATACATATCCCACTGTTCGCCGCTTATTTGCTTTGTCTGCTCACTTTTGGAGCTAGCTAAAATGGGTTCAAAATCGAGCCCCGTTTGCAGATGAATAATATTCAGCAAATCACCAATAATACCGCGTAACTCACCACTGCGATCGACCAGCGTATAGGGCGAGTAATCTGGGTTGATTAAAATGCGGATAACATGCTTTTTCTTCAACCACGCTTTTTCCTGATCGGTGAAAGGAATAGGCGCATTCAGATAGGCAAGGTTGCCGCGGTTCAACCAGTTCTGCATGACTTGCATATGAATTTCATTACTGATTGACGTAATGAAACCATCAAGAATATTTCTTAATACAGGCTGATCTTCGTTAACGACAAAATAATTATATTGTTCTTGCTTATCAAAGTAGTGCGTAATAACCAGTGATTGTGAGAAGTATCGAGAGATACAATGACTGCTGGTGATATTGTTACCAATATAATATTGGTTATCGCCATTCACTACCGACGCCATAGCCTGATACTCGTCGTCATAAAATGAGACTTTAGCCTCAGGAAAAGCCCCCTGGATAACATCGAGAAAAGGGCAATCCCGCACACACGCGACGCTAACCTGATGGTTCGAGGTCAGCGGCAGCAGAGTGTTTTTTAGCGATGTTACAAGCGTCGGCCACGTGGTCAGCAATGCCGAAGTGCGCAACAGATTTCCGCCAACATCCTGGCGTCGGGACAGTTGGGTTATCAGCGTATCAACATCGTTATTGGCGAGCGCGGCCAGCGCCTCTTGCTCATTATCATACTGCTTTATAATGATTTTTAGATTGAGGTTCTTTTGCATTAACGCAAGGTAATCCGCGTTGACGCCCCGATAATATTCACCGCTATTTTGATAAACAATGGGGGAGACTTCCGGTAACCAGGTGCCAACAACCAAGGTTTTTTTATGCGCTAACCAGTTTGTTTCTTCCCTGTTCAAGCCGATATTTTGCACTGAGGTATTATAGTTACTTTTTAGCTCAACTTGCCGAGCTGAGCTTACACCCGTAGACAACCCGATGGTAAGGATGACCATCAAAAAAATAAAAAAGCGTTCCAGCATTACTCTATCCTATTTTATTTCTCTGCGCATAATCATAAATTTCCATTAATGATGAACAATCTAATTTCTCCATCAACCGGCTTTTATAAGTACTTACCGTTTTATTACTGATATTCATTTTGCTGGCAATTGTGCTGTAATCCATGCCATTAAGGATATAACGCAATACTCTCATTTCCTGGTTCGACAACGTATCAAGCTTATCCTGCTCGCTGACGGATGAACCAGTAAAGTGCTCAAGGGAAAAGGGAAAATAGCTATAGCCATTTTTTGCTGCTTCAATTGCGGCAAGAATATTATTCATACCTTCTTTTTTACTCACAAATCCGTTAGCACCGTATTCGGCGCTACGTTTGCCGTAAAAAAATTCATTTTTGGCTGAAATGATAATAATTACACCAGCATAGTGCCGCTTTCTCAGTTGCTCCAGCACTTCGATGCCACTGATACCCGGAATATCCACATCGATAATCAACAGCTCCGGTTTAGTTTTTTCAACAGTTTGAACCACTTGATCCCCACTGTCGAGTTCGGTGGTCACAGCGATACCATTGGTATCGAGTAAGTTGCGGATGGCAATGCGAGCCAATGGGTGATCGTCAACGATTATCGCGTTCATTGCGTATAAGAATCCCGATAAATAAAGAGAGGCGATGGCTATAGAGCAGATGAGTCTTCAATATTATGTTTTATAAACGCAAGACTTTAAGAGGAAAATTCTAGCATAGCCACGCGTATATTTTATTATTTTTTCATAATTCGAATGAATAAATCATAAAAATAACATTTTGATTTACAAAAATTAAACTTTGAACCTTTGTAAATATCAAATCATTAACACAACGTAAAGGAAAATTCCTACACATGTAGGACAGGTCTTTCATTTATTAGGGTTCATTCTTAACAAAACTATTAATATCAATAGCGTAGTAAGCATTAGAACCGTAAAAAATACGGAAAATGCCCCTCATTTGACGAACCTCCCGTTAGGGTGGCATGGTGGAAAGCCGCTATCAAATAGCCGCTTACGTTGAACATTCCCATGCACATTTCTATGCCAGCAACTTTACATTACAAACAAATATTATTTTTCAATACGTTGCCTACGACAGTTTTTTGTTAATTTTATTTCTATATGAAATTATCCTACACTTGTCTTTATGCTTAAATAAATCAGAAACAGCGCACTTTCAAATTCCCAGGTTACATTGATGCGCTGATAAAAAATAAGATAGAGCATTTTTTCATACTTTCGGGTGATAACAATTTTACTAACCTGAATTTTGGAGAAACTGTAAACACAGAGGGATCGTACACTGGCACAACCTGGCGGGAAGAAAAACCGGCCAACGTTAAAAGCACCACTTTCACATTCTAAGGAGAAAAATAGGTTACCAGAACAGCAAGTTACGCTTCTCTTCTGGTAGTAAGCAAAGCAATTGATTGATGGCGTATAGCAAAATGAATCAAATACGAGAATCATTAAACAATGTTGCATTCCCTGACACAATGCCTGACGCATGGCCTTATCAATCCTGGTGTTCACCTGAAAATATTGATACCGATATTACATGGTACTCATTTACTGAGCTGGATTTGATGATCGAAGCCTGGCTGGGTAAAGACTCACTCATCCCGGTGAACAAAACCGTATGGGGTTTTGTGAACGAAAATGAACCATTAATCCAGATAGTTATCCACGAAGATATTGCATATATTGCAATTAATCACAGATTCTATTCATGGGTAATTATTGTTGCAGGAACATACAACTTAAACATCAGTCTCGATCTTGCCTCCATATTTAAACACACAGCCTTAGCCGATACAGCGCTATGTATTATAGCCAATCGCGTTGACATACATTCAGTAGAGGTATCTCTTAACACCGCACGCTCTTTTATGAACTTCGTTTTCTTTCATGAATTGGTTCATTTGATGTGTTGCCAGCATCAATACATCAAGATGAATGGCAACCAACTTCCGTATATCAGGACCATGGAGTTTATTGCCGACTTTCTAGCGTACGAACATTCACTCATGCCTGTAACTTACGAATATACCGTACAAAAAGACAACTGGGATCTGCAGATGAGTACCGCTCGATGCCTTGGCTTTGTCATCGCGTCCTATTTCATCATTAAGACGAAACAGATCAGCAATTTAAATCTATATCCATCCATAAATGAAAGAACCACCTTATTGCTGAGTTATATATTATCGCCATCTTTAACGCGGAGTGAACGGGAGGGATTACTGCTAAAATATGAAGCCAGTGGAATAATGGATGCTTATATCCGGCGAGGAAAGCTAGGATTTAACATTGGCAATAATGATTCCCTCATCTCGACTGACTATTCTGCATGTTGTTGTAATTGCAGCAAATGCAGTGCATTCGCCAACGAGATATGTAACAAGGCCAAACCATTGAACAGCGAAGTATTAAACCATATGAGCATTTATACAGAATGCTTCCCTAAAAATAAGGTTTTTTACCCCTTTCCTGTTATAGATAAAAGAGATAACAAAACATCTCATTTTTGTAGTTTACAAAATCCTATACTGTTTTCCTTAGAGAAAACGATTAAAAGATCCTCTGCATTTCTTTCAAACCGATTCCTGAGTTTCCACTAAGAGCCTAATGGGATAGGCTCTTAATCACTTATTTCCGTCATCCTTAATGTGGCTCTGGAACAGCAGAGCCACAAGAGAGAGACATTAATCAGGCTTTACTGGGCAACGCTCCCACTGCGTGCGAGCTTTTGACTGTCAGCGTAACGACAGCTGAGCACAACAGTGCAGCAATCATAAAGATAAAGGCGCTGTTATAGCTTCCGCCACTACTTTGAATAAGCCAGCCGATGATCGGCGCTGATACAACCCCTGCCATCTGGCCGCCAAAGTTAACAATACCGGATGCCCGCCCCATGATGTTGCTCGGGATCGTATCCATCAGAATGCCCCAGAACGTCGCCATGGCAAAGAACATGAACAGGGCTGAGACACACTGATAAACCACCGCCATATCTGCACTGCTCACGCTGAAAGTCAGATACAGGAATCCCGCGGCAATAACAGAGGTTACGACATACAGCGTTTTACGCTGGGGTTTGAATTTGTCTGAGCAATAACCGCCTAATAATGTTCCGCCTGCCCCGAACAGGAAGGGAATGGCCGCCATGACACCGGTCTTTGCCAGAGAAAACTCTCGTACGGTAATCAGGTAGCTTGGTAGCCAGGTTGAAAAACCCCAAAAGGTGATATCAAACAAAAACCAGATACTGGCCATTTGCCAGAGCACTGGCATTTTGAGTACGTCTTTAAACGCGATAGCGCTGGTGTTTTGCAGGCTCCCCTGATCGTCAGCAGCCAGCTCCGCCAGGTCTTGCTGCGTAATGGCAGGGTGATCTTTCGGGTTGTCACGCGTAAATAAGTAGATACCTGCCGCGATAAACAGACCGGGTATACCCAGCACGATAAAAACCATGTGCCAGCCAAATGCCCCGATGATGCTTGCCGCCACAACTACCGCCAGCGCTGGGCCTAAGGTGTTAACCGTTGACTGAATCGCCGTGGCGCGACCACGCTCTTTCGACGGGAAATAGGTTGATATCATCTTCCATGAGGCCGACGGGAAACATCCCTCACCGATACCAAAGAAGAATCGTACTGCTAACATCAGCGGCAGCGTCAGCACAGCGCCGGTTAAGCTGGTGAACACAGACCACCATGCAATACCAATGGCCATGATTTTGCGCGAGCCAAATTTATCCGCCAGTAATCCACCGGGAATTTGAAACGCGGCATAACCAATAAAAAAGGCGCTAATAATTAAACCTTGTTGAGTCGTATCAAGATTTAAATCTTTGCCAATATAAGGGAGCGAAACGCTCATCACCATTCTGTCGAGAAAAGAGAGCAGCCACGCCAGCCAGATCAGGGTCAGGACGGTATATCTTGCTTTCCAGGTCTTGGGTTTACCTGAAGGTAAAGACGTTTGTAGGTTCATTGTGATGTCCTTAGGGTGTAGTGATCTACCGCGGCCATAAATAGTCGCGATAGATCCATGCGTGTTTAGCGTTATTTATTAATATTGTTTTCTAATAACCGTACCGCTACAGGCATAACTTTCCGTGCCATTGATTAAGGCAATGCGCCCATTAACCATGACAATTTCAATCCCTTCCGGGTACTGATTGGGTTCCACAAAAGTGCCTTTATCCGTAATTGTGTTCGGATCGAACATCACAATATCCGCTGCATAACCCACCTTCAGCAGTCCGCGATCCTGCAAACCCAATACTTCAGCAGGTTTCCCCGTCATCTTGCGGATTGCCGCTTCCCAGCTCAGACATCCCTCTTCACGGACATATTTACCGAGTACGCGAGGGAATGCGCCAAACACGCGCGGGTGCGGTTTGCCAGCCCCCATTAAGCCGTCGGTACAGACGTTTTGCTCAGGTCGACAGAGAAACTTAATCACGTGCTCTTCGGTACCGTAGAAGTCGACCATCCCCACGGCGTTTTCCTCTTCAAAGAGCAGATCGAAGGTGGCGTTGTACGGATCTTTTCCGCGCAGCTCGCCCAACTGGACGAGGTTCAAACCGACAGCATCCTGATTTTTTGCCGTTTTCACGCTGGTGACAAAAATCTGGTCCAAGCCGGCAAAATCGATAAAGTTATCCCAGCCAGGAATACCCTGCTGAATATCATCAATCATTTTGGCGCGCAGTTCGGGCGAGGCGAGACGCTCAAGTAATTTGTCCGTACCACCGGAGTGAACCCATGGCGGCAGGATCACGCCAAGCATCGTACTGCCCGCCACATAAGGATACTGGTCGAAAGAGATACGAATTCCCTCTTCCTGCGCCTGTTCCAGCATGCCCAGCATCTGGTCGATCAGCCCCCAGTTTTTCTTGCCGCAAACCTTCATATGCGAAATATGTAGCCAGACGCCAGTGGCTTTGGCGATATCAATCAGTTCCTGGGTTGAGTTGATAATATCGTCAGCTTCACTGCGCTGATGCACCACAAAGATCCCGTCATATTTCGCCGTGACCTTACATAGTTCAATCATTTCGGCAGTATCACCAAAGGCGCAAGGCATATAGATAAGTCCAGTGGAAAGTCCAAATGCCCCAGCCTTTAGCTCCCGCTCAAGGACTTCACACATCTTCGCCACGTCTTCACGGGTTGAAGGACGCCCATCCAGACCCATCGCTTCCATGCGCACGTTGCCATGAGGAACTAAATACGCGAGGTTTGTCGCCGGATGACGCGATGCCAGCAGATTGAGATAACCGTCTGTATTTTTATATTTCCAGTCAATTTTGTCGGTGTCACCGTCCAGCCCGGCGATATTTTTACGCCAGGCTGGAATATATTCTTCAGGTAGCGGTGCTAAGGCGACGCCATCCTGGCCCAACAGTTCGGTGGTGATACCCTGACGAATTTTTGCCGACAGCGCGGGGTTAATAATGGCCGACAGGTCAGAGTGCGTATGGGTATCAATAAAGCCAGGGCAAATAATTTTTCCTGTTGCATCAATTACCTGTTCATTGATGCCAACCTCAATTTGACCGATTTCGACAATACGTCCTTCATCAACCATCACATCGGCAATCCTGCCTTCACTGCCCGTCCCATCGATTACATTTCCGTTTTTGAAAATGGTTTTCATCGTTATTCTCCATGGCGGTGCTGCTGAGCGACACCGCCTGTAAGGTAAGAGGTGGTTATCTTTATTTTTATTGGCGATAGAGTGTCTGGATGATGCTGTAATAGCCGCTGGCTGAGCCGGTTAACTGATCGATCTCGATATACTCATCAATGGTGTGTGCCAGGTTTTCTCGTGAAGGACCGAAGCCGATGGTTTTGATTCCCGCTTCGCCCGCATAGTGGCTACCGTTGGTACAAAATGAGTACTGCGTAATGGTTGGATTAAAGCCAGCCTCACGAATGCCCACTAACGCTGCCTGCACAAATTCGTCGGACTCGTCGTACACCCAGCCTGGGAAGAAACGCTCTCCCTCAATCGTGGCGCCGGTATAGCAAGACTCCTGACCCACCGCGTAGGACACTCGGGCCTTAAACTGCGGATCCTGAGCAATAAGTTCGGCAAGCGCATTTTCCAGCGGAGCAATCACGCTTTCTTTGGTTTCACCCACCAGCAAACGGCGATCGTAGGTTGCGCGACAGTAATCCGGTACCACCGAGGCTCCCGGGTACGGCGAAGATTTAATGTCGGTCAGTTCCAGAATGCCAGGCCCCAGAACCGGATGCGTCGGCGGCGTGATCGTGCGAATTTTGTCGATCAATTGCGCCATTTTGTACACCGCGTTAATCCCCGCCTGTGGGTTAGCGGAGTGCGCGGGCTTACCAAAGGTTTCGACCACAATCTCAGCGCGACCACGCTGACCAATTTTCAGGTTTAACTCGGAAGCTTCACCGATGATTACGTAGTCTGGCTTATAGCGCTCGCTGACCAGGCGGGCAGCAATACCTTCAAAACACTCTTCGTGCACAATGCACGCAACGTAGATTTTCCCGGCAAAATTTCGCTGATTGTCCTGACCGAAAAAGCCCACGGCGGAGATCATCGCCGCCACGGCGCCTTTCATGTCTGTTGTGCCGCGACCATAAATTTTGCCATCTTCAATATCGCCGCCGTATGGATTGCGGGACCACTTCTCTTCGTTCACCGGCACGGTATCGATATGTCCATCGAGAACCAGCGTTTTCCCCGGCTGGGTGCCGACAATGCCGCCAACAATGTTGCCGTACTTATCAACGTGGATGTCATCGAATTGGTAATGCTGCATCATTGTTTTTATGGCATTAACCACTTCCCCTTCCTGACCGGAATAACTTTTTTGTTGGATCAGCGCCTGACAGTTTTTAATGACTTCTTCAATGCGGTTTGCAGATAACATGGGTTTCTCCGTTATATCTCTCAATCAGGGAATTATTTGTTGATGCCCGGGTACTGACCGCCCCAGACAATATCCAGATATTGTTGTGGGTCGGTATCCCCTTCGGTGCTGACTAACAGCACACGAGAGTGCGCATCCAACCCCAGTTGCTCACGCGTTTGCGCCAGTTCAGGCGAGGTCATCAGCAGCGCCAGCAGACCGGTAGTAACCGCACCTGACTCACCCGAAATAATCTGTGGATCGCCTGCCAGCGGGTTGCCCAACATGCGCATGCCCAACGCTGCAACTTCATCAGGACAGGAGGCAAATGCGTTGGCATAATCGCGCAGCAGTTTCCAGCCGATACTGTTCGCCTCACCGCAGGCGAGACCGGCCATCACGGTTTGTAAATCACCGCCCACCGCAATGGCATCTCCCTCTTTCGAACGGGCTGAGCGGTAGAGGCAATCGGCAATTAACGCTTCGGCGACGATCACTTTCGGGCGATTCTCCCCCCAGGCTGCCGTCACCATTCCCTGAACCATTCCGGCAAACGAGCCGACGCCTGCCTGCACAAAAATGTGCGTCGGCGCAACCTGATGCAGCTGATCTATCGCCTCCAGCATTAGCGTGCCGTAGCCCTGCATAATCCACTGCGGGATCTTTTCGTATCCTTCCCACGCGGTATCCTGCACCACAATCCAGCCATACTTTTCGGCCTGTTCTGCGGTCATACGAACCGCATCGTCATAGTTCATATCGACGATCTCAGCGGTAGCGCCTTCGTTACGAATAGAGGTCAGACGTTGCTGCGAAGAGCCCTTCGGCATATACACCACGGCGTTTTGCTTCAGTTGGCGCGCCATCCATGCTACGCCGCGACCGTGGTTGCCATCAGTAGTGGTGGCAAACGTGACGGTTTGCAGATCGTGGCGTACCTCTTCGCTGGTCATCACGTCAAACGGCAGTTCGCTGATATCCTTACCAACTAATTCAGCGATATGGCACGCCATCGCATAGGAGCCACCCAGCGCTTTAAAGGCTTTCAGGCCAAAACGCTGAGATTCATCTTTGAGATAGATATTTTTTACGCCCAGTTTTTGTGAAAGCGCCGGTAGCGTATACAGCGGCGTCGGCGCGTAACCCGGAATAGACCGATGAAAATTCAACGCTTTTACCAGTTCCTGGCGGCTAAACGGTGCCAACGGCGCGTTCGGATGTTCGGTAAACGGTGTCTGGTTAATAAAAAATGATAAGTTTTCCTGCATCATAAAACCTCATTGTCCTGGTATTTCATTCCCTGTAATCGGTGCAATACAGAGATATTTCCGTTATCGGTATTGGCAATAGAGCAAAATGCTTACCAGCTTTTTATTAACCGAGTAAATTCTTATGAATATTTTAATAAAGGCTTTAATTTCAATAAATTAAATAGAAATAAAAATTGACACCAAAAAATATCACTGCGTCAGTTTATCGCCTCATTTTGATAAATTCTCATTATTGATAAATAGTGTGATCGCTGAAGATAAAATAAGAAAAACATCCAAAAACAGCGTGATAGATTGATTTTTCGCAAATCATTTTTGCATTGCTTCGCCTATTTATCATTCTCCTTGAGAAATGCGACACACTGCCGGAGAAGTACCATGATTTCAGTACTCAGCAATATTCAGGATGATATATGCAATTATGCCGACGCTATTTCTGGCATAACGGGCACGGACGTTGAAATCATTGATGAATCTTTAATGCGCATCGCGGGTACCGGGAAATACCGGCATATGCTCAATGAGAACGTGGCCAAAAATGGCTACATCTATCGTCACGTATTGCAGGTGAGAGAAACGGTACTGATCAAAAATCCCGGCGAGCATCCGCTGTGTCAGTTATGTGAAAAACACCACTACTGTTCTGAAATGCTGGATTTGAACGCACCCATTTTTCTCAATAATCGCGTGATTGGCGTGATCGGGATTATTTGCTCAACCCAGGCACAGCGTGACACGTTACTGAGCCAGATTGATAAATTTGTCACCTTTATTGAGCAAATCGCCGTAATGATCTCCAGTAAGGTCTTTGAATGCCTGGAGCGTTTACGCGCGCAGGAAACGCTTGGCGCATTTCGGCTTCTGATCGATGCTATGGACCGCGGCGTGGTGGCGATTGATGGCAAGGGTCTTATCTGGCATGCCAATCATTCAGCCGATCGCATCCTCAACCGTGAGGTTCAGGGATTACCACTGACCATTGAAACAACCGGGGATAGCCTGTATGGCGATGAAGAAGCGTGGCTGACGCTTGAAGGTCAGAAACATCATGTACTGTGCAAACAAATTTCGCTCTCCTCGCAGGATAACGATCGCTTAACCATGGTTATCTTTCGTGATGCACACGACTACCTGAGTAACCTTACTCCATCCCCTTATGAGTCCGATATGCAGGTGCGACTGATTGGTCACTCTCCCTCAATGGAGCAACTCAGAAGCACCATCGGTAAAATCGCCAACAGTTACGCCAGCGTGCTCATCACCGGGGAAAGTGGCTCGGGGAAAGAGGTCGTGGCTTTTGCCATTCACCAAAGCAGTCCACGTAAAGCCGCGCCTTTCGTGACAATCAACTGCGCGGCTATCCCCGAACAACTGCTGGAAAGCGAACTGTTTGGTTATGTTCGTGGCGCATTCAGCGGGGCCGATCCCAAAGGACGAATGGGAAAATTTGAACTGGCCAACGGCGGCAGCCTGTTTCTGGATGAAATTGGCGATATGCCGTTGCACCTGCAGGCCAAGCTGCTCAGGGTCTTGCAGGAAAAGGCGATCACCCGCGTTGGCTCTAATAACACCATCAATATTGATGTGCGCATTATTGCCGCGACCAACAAAAACATTAATGCGATGGTGGAGAATAATCAGTTTCGCGAAGATCTTTTCTATCGCCTGAACGTGGTCCCTCTGGTACTTCCTTCCCTGCGTGAGCGCCGGGCTGATATTGCGGTCCTCGCACAGTATTTTGCCGATGAGTTCTCGGTCAGTTACCAGCGACCACCGCAAAAACTGCCTGATGACGTTATTAACCGCCTTTATGCCTGGCACTGGCCGGGCAACATTCGTGAATTACGCAACGTGATCGAATACATTTTTGTGATGCGCGGAGAAGCCGCCGGGATCAACGCCAGCCATCTTCCCCCTTACCTGCTCACCGCCGCTGACGGTAGGAAAACGACGATGACCGCGCAACCCTGTCAGCTTGCCAGCAAAGGAAAACAGGCGGAAAGAGAAGCTATCGAAAACGTCATCCAGCGGTTCGGCTCAAGCGTTGAGGGGAAAAAACAAGCCGCGACAGAACTGGGGATCAGCATTGCCACGCTCTATAGAAAAATAAAACTGTACGGTTTGTGAGCCCCCCCTCTTAGCGAAAAGGCTCACGTAAAACCATACTGTGCAACCGAATGCGTTACAGGGCCGATTGATTTCGATGCTGCTCGAAATAGCGTCTGGCCTTATCGTCAGCTTCTTTCAGAGCTGTCGGATTCAGGTTCTTCTGCGCGATATCCAGTCCATTTTGCGCATCAGAATTCCCATTAGCGAAGGCCACCGCACTCCAGATATACGCCTGAGCATAATCCTGAGTTACCCCTTTGCCTTCAAGGTACATGGTTCCCAGCATCCCCTGAGCTTCCGCATTTCCCTTTCTTGCGGCCTGTTCAAACCACTCAGCGGCTTTTTTTTCATCCTGAGCGACGCCATTACCTTCTAAATACATCAAGCCAAGATCTTTCTGCGAGCCTGCATCTCCCTGGGCCGCGGCTTTCTCCAGCCACTCCACCGCTTTTTTACTGTCCTGGGCCGTTCCCTCTCCTTTTGCGTACATCATGCCAAGCATGCCCTCGGCCAGCATATCCCCTTGAAGAGCAGCCTGATTAAACAGCTCAAACGCTTTTTTGTGGTCCTGAGCCACACCAACCCCCTCGCCAAGGTAATACATCGCGCCGAGCATGCTCTGGCCCAGCGCGTCCCCTTTGCTGGCGGACTGTTTAAACAGCGCGAAAGCTTTGTCAGTATCCAGACCGACACCATCACCTTCAAAGTACTTTCTGCCCAGTAATCCCTGCGCTTTGGCATCCCCTCGTTCAGCCGCTTTACTCAATGACTTAACGGTGTTGTAGCCCTCTAATAGCGACGCCTTACTTTCAAGGAAACGCTTTGCGTCAGGATTGCCCTTCTCAACCGCACGATGGAGCCACTCAATGGCATGATAGTTTCCGCGCTCGGCAGCAATGCTTAACCACTCGACGGCCTGCTTATTGCCTTTTCCGACTTCGTTGTCAAACCACTCAATGACCTTACCGTCATACCAGCGCGCGCCCTCACCATCAAAGTAGACTAAGGCGAGCAGATAACGCGCATCGAGATTGCCCTGCTCAGCCGCACGTGTCAGCCATTCAACAGCTTTCTTGTCATTCTGCTGCACGCCCTTACCTTCGAAATACAGCACACCGAGATAGTATTGGGCATCGACATTCCCCTGGGCCGCCGCTTTGCTAAACCATTCGGCCGCTTTCTTGTCATCTTTCAGGCCGCCTTTGCCCTCGTAGTACATCAGTGCAAGCAGATGCTGGGCACTCGCATTACCCTGCTCAGCCGATTTGGTCAGCCACTCGCTGCCTTTACTGAAATTCTGCTCTACCTCTTTACCTTTTAAGTACACGGTTGCAAGCACAAACTGCGCCTGCGCATCCCCCGCCTCAGCACCCTGCTGTAAAACAGCCACAGGTTCTTTATTCCACTCTTTTGCTTGTCCCTGTGAAGATCCCGCACCCCACAATATTCCGATAAAAGTGAAGGCGAGGAGAGGCCGAATGTTCATAAAACGTAATCCTTGTTAAGAAAAGGCACATAATGGAGATGCTCCAACGGCAAGCCAACTTATTTAACTGCGATTGTGATCCATGTCAGAACTATCAGATATTAACTGGGAAATGTGCAAAATATAACTCTTTGATTATGCAGGTGATTCTTAGTGAATAATGCACAACAAAAAGGCCATGTTAATAACATGGCCTTTCGTCTGGACATGGCGTTGAAACTTAATCAAACACACCATTAATAACAGCGGTGACAATCGCCGTGCTCAGTGCAATCAGCACCAGATTATCGCCAATAACCTGCCATTCATAGCCCGGGTAATACGGAAGTTGATTCAACATTGATGGCGGAACGCTCTTCCTGGCGATCCCCGGAGGAAGCGGTTTTCCTCGCGCCAGATTTTTGGCAATACCTGGAGGCAGTGACTTATAGCCCGTTAGACCGTATGTGACGGCATACTGCCTGGCCACGTTATAGCTGATGTCACTATCGACATGGTCCGGCTTACCATAATTTTTACGCTGTTCTGATTGTGCGTTATTTTTTTGGTCCGCGTGTCCTTTCTGACTATGACCACTATTCCCCTTGTTCCCGCTATTACCATGATTGCCACTATTACCATTTCCGTTGCCATTGCCGGGGTTAGCCAACACAGGAGTGGCACACATCGTCATCGCAGCAACGGCAACTACCGCCGCGGCTAAAGTTCGAAGCCTGGACATGATGATTCCTTAAGCTGTGGATACAAATAAAAATGTACGGTATTCGCTGAATACTGGCTATCGCTTCAACTCCGATTTATGGGCAAATAAACGATGTTGCTTTGCCATGGGCTCCCCAGATTGTGCGTTTTTGAGATTACAGCTCGCCATTCCCGCTATCTCAGATCGACAAGCGACAGGCACAGGATCTGAGTTTTTGGGAATAACTTCGCGAAAATGGAGAGAAAACGACGTTTTTTTTCGGTTAAGCTATGTTCATGCTTTGGCGTTACCCCATGGCCGGAATCACTATCCAGGAACCCAACCATAATGGCAAAAAGTACTCCGCAGCTGCCACTCGACCCCCATATGTGTCGCAGCTATGAGAAAAAGTCGCGAAGTCCGCTGGCGCTCTATTCCGAGTATCAGCGTATGGATGTCGAACTGCGGGCGCCGCTGGCTATGACCTACAGCCACTGGCATGGCCAGGTTGAGGTGAACGTGCCATTTGATGGTGATGTGGAGTATCTCTTTAATGACGAAGTGGTGAAGAGCAAACAGGGTTTTATCACCTTGTTCTGGGCCTGTACTCCCCATCAACTCACGGATGCCGGGCACTGTAAACAGATGGCCATCTTCAACTTACCGATGCATCTGTTTTTGTCCTGGCCGCTGGACAGGGAGCTGATTAATCACGTGACCCACGGGATGGTGATTACTTCGTTGGCTTCACAGCAGCTGAGCGCGTTTGAAGTACAGCGTTGGCAGAATGAACTCAATAGCGATAACGAACAAATTCGCCAGTTAGCCACTGATGAAATCGCGCTGATGCTCAAGCGCTTTAGCCTCGCTGGCTGGCGGCCGGTACTGGGTAACAAAACGTCGCGCACCCAGAAAAACAGTATTTCACGGCATTCACAGTTTTACGTCAGCCAGATGCTGGAGTTTATTGCCGCCAACTGCGACAAACAGCTTACTGTCGATGCTATTGCCGAACACGTAAAGCTCAATCCCAATTATGCGATGGGTATTTTTCACCGGGTGATGCAACTGACGATGAAACAGTATATTACCGCGATGCGCATTAACCATGTGCGGGCTTTACTCAGCGATACGGATAAAACAATTCTGGATATCGCTACAATTGCAGGATTTCGCTCCAGCAGTCGATTCTACAGCTCGTTCCATAAATACGTCGGCATGCCGCCACAGCAGTATCGCAAATTGAGTCAACAACGCCGACATCATTCACCTTATGCCGAGGGGTAATTTATTCAACAAACGTTCTCTTACCTTACTACTAAAATATAAGCACCAGAATAGCAGGTCAAAAAAGATAATCTGCAGCAGTTAATAAAATAGGGTTCAGCCATGAGCTCTGGCAACTATGTTGCTCAGACATGAGTGACCTGTAGCAGGTATTTATTTGACGTGTTCAACCATTAACGATTGGGATGGAATTATGGAATTAAATAACTGCACCGCCAATAACAGAAAGCCATTGTCTTTCTTTTGGTCAGTTTTACCCATGGTAGTCATGCTGGGCGGGATTAGCATCGGATATTTTATCTTCAATATTCGTGCTGAACCCATGATCCTGATGGGAACGGCAACCGCCTCGTTTATCGCCATCGCTCACGGCTACACGTGGGATGACATTCTACAATCTATTTGCAATAAAATATCTGAAGCGCTGCCGGTCATATTAATTGTCGCCAGTATCGGTTTCTTAATTGGCGCATGGATGGTGTCAGGCACTATTCCAATGATGATTTATTATGGTTTGAAGTGGATTAACCCGCAGTATTTCTATATTTCGGCATTTATGCTGGGGGCACTAATCTCAGTATGCACCGGTACCTCCTGGGGTTCTATCGGGACCGTTGGTATTGCCATGATTGGCGTAGCGATTGGTCTGAATGTCTCGCTGCCCATTGCCGCTGGTGCCATTGTTTCAGGCTGCTGGTTTGGTGATAAGCTCTCACCGGTTTCTGATTCAACCAACATGGCTGCACTGGCTGCCGGGGTAAACCTGTACTCGCATATCGGCCACCTGCTGTGGACTACCGGCCCGGGTTTTATTATTTGCTGCATCGTTTACAGCTATATGGGCATGGGCATTGATGCCTCGTCCAGCGCGCCAGAAAACATTACCAACTTGATGAATTCTATTGGTCAGATTTATCACTTTAATATTCTGCTGCTACTCCCGCCGATCATCGTTTTATATGGCTCACTGTCAAAAAGACCGCCCATTCCGATGCTCTTTTTATCCACAATAGTCTCAATGATTTTGGCGTTAATCTTTCAGCAATTCACGGCATCCTCTGTCGGCGAATCCGTGGTCAGTGGCTTTAAGCTCGCAATGCTTACCGGAGATAATCTGCCGACACTGTCTTCCGATGTTTCCCGCTTACTGGAGCGAGGCGGCGCTATTTCAATGTTTAGCAGCTTCGTTACCGTTTTCAGCGCCTTCAGCTTTGCCGGGGCAATGAGTGCAACGGGCTCTTTGCACACCGTGATAAACGCGCTGACAAAAGGCGTTAAATCCACATTCCGCCTGGTGGCTACCACGATTGTGACGACATTTACCATCTGTGCCTGCACGGCAAATGGGACCTTACCGTTGCTGCTGTGCGGTGATGCCTTTAAAGAGGAGTACAAAAAACGAGGGCTTGCGGCAAAAAACCTCTCGCGAACCACTGAAGATGCCGGAACCGTTGTCGAACCGATTATCCCCTGGTCTGCCTCAGGCGTTTATTGCGCCACTATGCTGGGCGTTGCCACGCTTGATTACTTGCCCTGGGCAATCCTCTGTTACAGCGGTGTCATCTTTGCCCTACTGTGGGCGGCAACCGGTATTGGCATTGCTAAATATGAGCCCAATGAAGCCACTGAGAATATGGTTGAGCAAAAATCATAAACGACTAAATAGCTAAATATTCGCTATCACCAGGGTAAATTAAACATATCCATTAGATATACATAACATTCTTCGCTTTTGCGTTGCTTACACTATTTTCAGAGACTTTCCAGGAGTCAACAATGTCTTTGTTTGATGATATTGTCACAAGGGATGTTAATTGTCGCAAATACGGGCAATTACAACAGATGTACGGTACCACCGATGTATTACCGCTGTGGATTGCAGATATGGATTTTGCGACACCAGAGCCAATCATGAGCACGCTGCGCTCGGTGGTGTCACAGCCTGTGCAAGGCTATAACCTGGATTATCCACAATGGAAAGAATCTGTTATTCATTGGTATGCACAACAGTATGATGCCGATATCAAGGCACACTGGTTACATTTTATTCCCGGTGTTATAAAAACTATCGTACTCTCTTTAATGGCGCTTACCCGTCCAGGCGATAATATTTTAACCTGTACGCCAATCTATGATCCCTATCCTAATCTGGTAAACACCAGCGGTAGGAATTTGATTCAGACGCGCCTCATTGAGAAAAACGGGCACTATGAATTTGACTGGCATGATTTCAGCGAGAAACTCAAGCAGTGCAAAATGTTTTTGTTCCCTTCACCGCATAATCCAGGTGGAATGGTGTGGTCGCGGGGAACGTTGGAAAAAATCAGCCACTATTGCCAGCAGGCTGGCGTCATCATTCTGTCTGATGAAGTGCATAGTGATTTAACCCTGCCAGGAAAGCGCCATTTGCCGTTTTTTACTGTTGATGAAGCACCAGATAGTCGGTCAATCGTGCTTACTTCCATCAGCAAGACCTTCAATACGGCGGCGATCCAGGGCGGAATCGCCATTATTAAGAATGATGAATTACGCCATCAGTTCTACCACTTTCTGGATAACTGCTACCTTGCCGAGACGCATTCATTGCAGCAGGCGGCCATTTATAGCGCTTTTACCCGTTGCGCCGACTGGCACCAGAAATTATTGGCCTATCTGGCCGACAATGTAGCGTTTGTGAGAAGTGAAATTGAAAAGCACTGTCCTTTGATCTCAATAGTGTATGGCGGCGCGTCGTATCTGTTATTTCTGAATGCGGAAAAAATGGATCTCAGCGATGAGCAGCTAAGCGCTTTTTTTGTGCATGACGCCAGGCTTGGCCTGTCACCTGGGGCGCAATACGGTCCCGGTGGAGAGGGGCACATGAGACTCAACGTTGGCTGCCCGCGCCCGGTACTGGTAGACGCGATGAACAGGCTAAAAGCGGCATACCAGAAATGGCAGAACGCATAGCGTACATCACACGATTTGCCCTGCCACGGTGGGGCAAAATTATCCAAAGATGTTGCTGAACTGCTATAAAGTCTTTCCCTTCTGTCGGCTGGTGTTAAACTGGAAAGTGTGATCTTCATCATAACCTGCTTAAACAGAGACAAGAGACACTGCTATGCAACATATCATCGAGGGCTTCCTCAACTTCCAAAAAGAGATTTTCCCTCAACGCAAGGAACTCTTCCGCAGCCTGGCATCCAGCCAGAATCCTAAGGCACTTTTCATCTCCTGTTCCGATAGCCGCCTGGTACCAGAACTCGTTACTCAGCAAGATCCAGGACAGCTTTTCGTTATCCGCAACGCCGGTAATATCGTACCGTCATTTGGTCCGGAACCGGGTGGTGTATCCGCAACCATCGAATACGCGGTTGTCGCACTTGGCGTAACGGATATCGTCATCTGCGGTCACTCTAATTGTGGCGCAATGAAAGCCATTGCCGATAGCCAGCCCCTGGATCCAATGCCCGCTGTCGCTCACTGGCTGCACTATGCCGATGCCGCGAAAGCCGTGGTCGATAAAAAAACCTGGGATAACCCAATCGATAAAGTTAATGCCATGGTGGAAGAGAACGTTATCGCACAGCTTAACAACATTAAAACGCATCCTTGTGTCGCGGTTGGGCTGCGCAATAATGCGCTTCGTCTGCACGGTTGGGTGTATGACATCGAAAGCGGTGAAATCCGTACCCTGGATAAAAACAGCAAAACCTACGTTTCCCTTGCAGATAACCCGCAGGTGCATTTCGAGTAATTCCCCCACTGGAGCAAGGATGCTCTGGACATCTCCTCTCCCTATTTCTGTTAGTGGACAAAAAACGGGCTTGCGACTAGTTTTAAAGTAGCCACTGGTGTTCCACATCGGTTTTCGCACATTTATACAACATTGCGACAGGCTCATTCACTGAGTCGCAAACAGCTGTGCATACATGGTGCAGGCGATAAAAAGGAGCAGGTGCAGATGCAAACAAAAATAAAAAGAATAATGGATAAGTTATTTTATCATGAGTCGTGGGACATCATGCTTATTAAGGATAATGGTACACACTCATTCCCCGACAACACTCTGGAGATATTAAGCAAATCCACTGCGCAGCAGTTAAAAAAGAAATATACATTTCAGGCCGATCCTTTTCTGATTGAAAAAGATGATAAACTGTATGTTTTCTATGAAGCTCTTAGCTTTCGCAACTCAAAAGGCACGCTACGATGTCGCGTTCTTGACCGTGAACTGGTCGAACTTGAAGATATTAGGCTTGAAGGCTTTGACGACTTACAGTGTCATTTGTCATTCCCTTATCTGATACATATCAACGATCAACTGTTCATGATCCCCGAGTCTTCAGAAAGAAAAGAGGTAATACTGTTTCAGTCAATTGAGTTCCCTGCACGCTGGAAGCAAGTTAAAGTTTTAATCTCTGATACCCAATTAACCGACAACGTATTTATCTCAATTAATGAAACCTGTTATCTGTTGTCCACCACGATGGATAACGAAATAATTATTCATTCAGCAGATCATATTTATGGACAATGGCAGCGGATTACCCCCTCATTGAAGGTGAGCAATCCCCATCATCGAGGTGCAGGTGCCTCCTATCAGGTCGAAAATAAAATGTACTTCCTTACACAGGAGTGCACACCTGAAACTTATGGAAAATCAATCTATATCAAAGAATTAGTGACACTGAACGACGCTAATTTTGCTGAAACTCTGATCGAACAAATCAATTCGTCGATCAACCACAGTGACGGCGTCCACACGCTGAACTTCTCAAATAACTATATTGTTTATGATACAAAAATAAACAAATTCAGCTTTTTATCTATACTTAAAAAAATATCTTATAAATGCATGGTGAGGTATCGCAACTATTACCTTACCAAACGTAACCAATAACGCGTTCTCTATGGTACTGGCGTGAATCAATCCCCGTTTATCTGGAGTCTGTATGGCAATTCTTGTCACTGGTGGTGCAGGTTATATTGGTTCACATACTGTGTTAACGCTACTGGAAAGAGGCGATGATGTCGTAGTCATCGATAATCTGGCGAACGCCAGCAGAATCTCGCTGGACAGGGTCGCGGAACTCACCGGAAGAGAGCCCTTTGTCTATATCGCCGATGTTCTCGACAGGCAGGCATTAAAAAACATTTTCGCCGACCATAACATCACCGATGTCATTCATTTTGCGGGACTCAAATCGGTTTCAGAGTCGATAAAAGAGCCCCTCGCCTACTATGAAAACAACGTTACCGGAACGCTGGTTTTACTGGATGAGATGCTGGCCGCTGGCGTTAATCGTTTCATTTTTAGCTCATCTGCCACGGTATATGGTAATCCAGAAAGCGTACCGCTGAGCGAGCAATCGCGCACGGGTGGTACCACTAATCCGTACGGCACGTCTAAGTTGATGGTCGAACAAATTCTGGCCGATTTCTCACGTGCACAGCCGGGTTTTCGCATTACCTGCCTGCGCTATTTCAACCCGGTTGGCGCCCATCCATCAGGTCGGATTGGTGAAGATCCTAACGGTATCCCTAATAACCTGGTTCCGTATATCTCCCAGGTCGCGATTGGTAAGCTGGAAACCGTATCGGTGTACGGTAATGATTATCCAACCCCTGATGGTACCGGTGTGCGTGATTATATTCACGTCATGGATCTGGCGACCGGTCATTTAGCCGCGCTGGATTGCCAGAGCAAAGGCGCGACTTATAAGGTGATTAATCTCGGTACCGGTGTCGGTTATTCCGTGATTAATCTGATTGAGGCATTTGAAAAAGCGGCACAGACAAAAATTAATTATCAGTTTGTCGCCAGAAGACCCGGAGATATTGCCGAATGTTGGTCTGACCCATCGCTGGCATACAAAGAGCTAGGTTGGAAGGCCATCTATAACCTTGATGAAATGATGCGTGACACCTGGAACTGGCAAAAAAATAACCCGAATGGGTATCAAATTTAATGTTCTCAGCAGCGAGCCTGACCGTCAGGCTCGCTGCTGTGTCTGACTAGCGTACCGTTATTGTTGACACCCGGTACCAGCCGCTGCTCTGTTTCCCTTCATTGGCAAAGTTAATTCTCGCCGCACCCGACTTATCCAGCATCGCAACCTCAATCGCGTATTGCCCTTTCGCCAGTCGGCCTGGCATAGATAACGCATAACTGACCTGATACTTACCGGGGAGCCAGCGGCGAATATCCTCCGCGGAATTCCCCTGTGCCACCACCTTATTGGCGCTGTCTACGACCCGGAATGCCAGCATGTATGGCAGATAAATCGGTGCGATACCCTCATTGTACCAGGTACTGTTTAATGTCAGCGTTTGTCCACTGTCCCACACGGACTCATGGCTCAGGGACGCAAGGCGAAATCGATAGCCCAATTTGGTCAGCGCATTGTCGACAATCGGTCGATAGTCGCTGGGTATCGTTCTCGATTTCAGGTTAATGGTACTGGCGTGCTGCTTGACCGCCCAGTCAAAAATCCCCTGCACTTCAGCACGTGTATAGTGAAAGGTGTTCTTCCAATCCTGCATATACGAGCAGATCTCCAGACTCACCGGCGCACGTTTCCAGACGTCGTTGAACCCTGAATAACTCTGCTGCGCAGCCAGCAATCGCTGCGGGTAATCATCAGCCATATGGTTCCAGGTGTCCGAAAATACGCGCAGGTCCCCCCAACAGTCCGCACGCCACCCAGCCCCACGCGCCACCGCATTCGCCAGACTTTGACCGCCGCTTATCAGCATGGTTTTTGGCGTCACCGGAAAAGCAGAAAAGTGCATCGCGACGTAGCGATCCAGTTGCGCCGTGGTGTATCGCTCCAGTAATGGCTTCAGGTTCGGGAAGTTGCTGTTATGCCATTCTCCCCACGATCCCACCATGCCAATATCAACAAACGCGAGATTCTCATTACCATCGTAGCGTTTACCAAATGCGTTCAACAGACGCTGGCTGTATTCAATAAACAGAGGATCGTCTAAATCCGGGGCAAATGTCTTTTTATCCGGCGTCCAGGTTCCTTTCACACCTTTTTTAATCAGCCAGTCAGGTATTTGCGAACCGCTTTCCGGCTCTGCCAGAGCCATAAATCGTAGCCCGACATTCATCGCAGGACGATGTGCCGCCGCGTATTTGAAGGCATCATCCACCAACGCAAAATTGTACTGGCCTTCGACTGGCTCCAGATCCCGCCAGTAAAAACGCTCGTATTCAAATCCGGTATTGGGATAGTCCGCCAGCCCCAGCGTTTCACCATATCCCTGATGAAAACTTGCCACGCCAATCCCCGGATTGGTTAACGGGCCCGTCAATGCTTTGGGGGTAACGGTCGTCAATGCGGCCATAACCGTCAGCGGGAAAAACATGCACAACAACGCACAAACCCATTTACGCTTCATCGCAATGACGTCCTCCACCAATTTGTTAACGCTAGCGGTCTTTCAGGCTTAACCACCAGTCCCAGATACCTACGTGAAAATTTTGGAACACATCAATACCTAACGCGGATTTGATCATATACAGCGTCAGCAATATGCAGCAGGTGACGAATAGCACGGCAATCAGCAGCAAAAAAGTGAGCAACATTCTCGACAGGGTTGATTCCTGGCGATGCTGGCGGCGTAAATCTCTGCCAAACAAAAAAACCAGATAATAACGCTTACTGAAAAAAGGAAAGCTTCTGCGAATATCGATCTGATGCCGCGAAGTCAGGGTTGTAGCAAGGAGCGCTTTTTCCACCCCTTCTTTTTGTTCAGGGGTCAATTCCTCCGCTATCCGCTCATCAAGGTGAGCGTAAAACCGTTCGATGGCAGGAGGACGATTTTGAGGACTGGTCAAAATTAACCTATATCTTTATCAATGGAGTGGTAGACGTTAACCGTCTTTTTGGCGATTTCATGCCAATTGTAGTTTTGCAAATATACACCATAGTCCACGCTATTTGCTGTTGCCCCTTGGCCTAATTTTTCAGCCAGACCGGTTACATCTCCCACCTTAAAATAGTCCTCGGCGGGCAGTTGAACTTCAAGGTTAGCCGGAATATCACTGACGACGGCCGGAAGAGAAAATGACATTGCCTCCAGCAGCGCAATAGGCAATCCTTCATGGTATGAGGGCATCACAAACAATTTAGCCTTCGAAAACACCGCCTGAAGTTCGTCACCACGTAAAAAACCAGTCATCACAACGCCTGGCGTGTCGGCGGCAAGCTTTTTGAGGCGCACGCTGTATTCGGTCGGATGATCCGCATCGCCAATTAACACTAACGGCATGGTCAAACCACTGTGTTGATAAGCGGCGATGGCATCATGCATCCCTTTTTCTTCCACAAACCGCCCAACCACCACGAGGTAGTTTTTCGGCTGCAGCCCAAAGCGGGAGAGCGTACTGTCGATGGTGAGCTGTGATAATAACCTCGGCTCGTTCACGCCATTGTGAATTAAATGCGCATCATAGCGACCGTATTTTTTCTGGATCAGTTGATTAATAACGTCAGAAATCACAATCACCTCGTTGGCATATCTCACCGCCCAACGCTCACCCAGCAACAATATTTTTTTGGCTACAAATCCCCATTTCTGGCGATCGTAATCGGGCCCGTGGTGGGTAAAAACCACCTTCTTACCCATCACGCGTAAGAGTGGGATCACAAGGCCAGGGCCGATAGCATGGACATGCACAATATCTGAATGGTCGATACGTGTCCTAAACGCCGCTATAACGGAATGGACAATAGCTTCCAGCGAGCGCTTTTTGGGTGCCCACAGCGCGTAGGTTTCGACTTTTTTATATACCGATCGTTTGTAATTTACATATGGCGAGCGAGCGATCACGCAAATATCCACGTCGAACTGCTGTTTAATGGCAGGATAAAGATTCTGACAGTGTGTCTCCACACCGCCCAATACATCGGGAATACCACGCGTTCCAAAAACCGTTATTTTTTTACTCATACTATGGCCTGCTCAGCAGTTCTTTATACAGCGCCTGTAGGGTATCCATATGTTTACTCAGCGCATATTTTTCACTCAACCGTGCACGTCCATGTAAACCCATATTCCTCGCCTTCTCAGGCGAGTCGGCCAGAGCGTCCATCGCATTGGCTAACTCATGCACATTACCCGGTTCGAATAAAATCCCTTCGATACCGTCACGAATTTGTTCCGGTATACCGCCGATGCGCGACCCGATAACCGGCTTGCCTAAGGACATCGCCTCTAATATCGCCATTGAACAGTTTTCATAGCATTCTGAAGGCAGGATCACCGCTCGCGCATGCTTAATAAGCTTATCGAGCGCTTCCCCTTGTTGCACATAACCTAAAAACTCAACATCAGGGTATTTGGCGGCTAATTCATCATGCAACGGACCGTGCCCTACAACTTTCAGCGGCGCTTTGTTCTGCATTTTTTTATGCGCTGCCAACAACGTTGCCACGCCCTTTTCACGGCTCAGACGGCCAAAGTACAGCATATAGCCCTCATCGCTCACTTCAGCCAGGGGACGGCTGTCATCAACACCATTGACGATGACATCAATGCGCGAATTTGGCAGCGTGCGCAGCAAGACACCGCGTAAAAAAACGCTTGGTGAAACAATCACATCCAGTGCCTGATAGTTTTGTGCAATGTACTGCCAGGTTGCCTCCAAAGAGAGCAGAAGACTTTTTGAGGCTGAACCTTCCTGACAACGATACCTGAAGGCATTGAAAACCGTTCCGGTAATACAAGAATCACACACTTTGCCGTCGCGCAGCATGGAATACGCGGGGCACACAATCTTATAGTCATGCGCAGTCAGCACCGTTTTGCAGCCAAAATTGCGCGCAACTTTAATCAACGCCGGTGTTAACTGATGGTAGATGTTGTGAAAGTGGACGATATCCGGGCGCTCTTTTTCTAATAGCGCCAGCATTTTTTTACAGGCCTGCGAATTATGAATAAAGTTAACCGCCGTTTTGATACCACCCAGCAGATTGCTCGCTTTGTGGTAGTCCACATTACTGACGAAATAATCCGTATAGTCCGAGGGGAAATTATTCTCATGCTGCATAGAGAAATCAATAACCTGCACTCCGGCCTGTTTCAGCATATCGCGCTCTTGAAAATAAACCGTTTCTGCGCCGCCTTTGATGAAAAAAAACTTGTTAACCAATAATACTTTCATGGCGCCTGCCCCGGTTATTCATGAATGATTTTACTGTTAGGCGGAGTCAGCGGATCGCGTACCGGATAAAAAATACCTTTGATCAGCCCCGCTGAGCGTACGATTAAATTAATAACGCTTTGCAGCCCATCTGTTAACGAGCGGTTTTGCACAATCTTCAACAAAGCAAACGCCAGTAATGGTAGAAGCGCAACGGCAAACACATTGATATTTAAACTGAGCATCGCCACAAATAAGAGAATAAGGTAGAGCGCAAATACCGCCTCATTCTTCACGATGTTGAATGACTGGGAAAACCAGGGCTTCCCCCAACTACAACGCAAAAGTTCACCCGGTGCCTGGTAATAACCGCTGGTCCAGCGCCGCGCCAGCATCTTAAACGTCGGCAGCGTATGTGACGTATGGCTGAAGTAAGGAATATCCAGACGCCGCAGTTTATAGCCTGCTTCGATTAAACGCAGGCCCAGTTCAGCCTCTTCATACGCGTGCAAATTACGGTTAGTCAGATAACCAATTTTTTCAATTGCCGACCGACGATACAGCCCACCGCCACCCAGATGATCGCTATCCCCGAGTGGATAGATTTTATTAATGCGTTGCTTACGCGATTTAAATTCATAGTTTACGGCATCATCCATTTCAACGGTTCCCGCAACGCCTGCATATTCTGGTTCGGCCTGCAAAAACGCGACGGCCTGATCCACAAAGCCCTCCTCCAGCTCCATATCGCCGTCCATCAACAACAGATATTCCCCTTCACTATACAGATAACCTAACTGGTGCCCGACGCCACAGCAGCGATCGCCAGGGTCAGTTAAGGACACTACGGTCACCCCTTTATCGATCGCAAGCTGTTGGGTGTTATCCGTTGACAGACTATCTGCCACAATAATTTTGTGTGGATAATCAATAAGCTGCTTACGGATACTGTCAATCGTCTTCTCAATACATTTAGATTCATTGAGTGTTTTAATACTCACTGAAATAAACGGTTTTTGGTCCATACAATTACCCTACACAGCGAAGGACGGTTCGACGAATCACTAAACTTGATCCTAGTGATAAATAGAACAGGAATTGTAACATCGGTGTAATCATCAGTATCTGGCTGTAAGGTAAGCTAATTAAGCAACTGATAGCAAAAGCGTTAAACGCCGGTGCAAAGCTCAATAACTGGAGATCCTGCTGGTCCAGTTGTTCAAGCGTCAGTAATGGCTTTGGCTGACAAACTTTCAGGATATAAATGAATAAGCTAATAAAGAGTAACGTGCCGATCACCCCAACTTCCCACAGCAGCATACTCAGGGAAGTCGAGTCGAGAATTAAGTTGTAGATAATATTCAAAAAGCCCGGCGACACCGTACTACCACTGTTAGTTGCATTGAGTCCGTAGCCAAATAACGTTCCTGAAAGCCCCCACAGATCGTTATTTTTCAACCAGAACAGGAACGTCGTAAAGCGCCCTAATTCACCGGTAGACATAATATAGTTCGGATCAAAGATATAGCTTAAGGAGTCGATAAAAATACTTAACGAGCTTTTCGACGGATCGCCGCCGAACGCCGTAGAATAATAGTACGCGAGGATCACAATCGACAGGCTAATAAGCAACAGCATTCCCGCCACAATAACCAACAACGTCTTCAGATTGACCTTACTAACGTCTTTGACGTAGCTCGGTGAAAGCCACACCCACGCCAGGAATATAGGCGATAGCAGGATGACAAACTTCACTTCACCAATGATGCATAACCCGATACCGAGAACAATATGCAGCGCCATGGACTTGAACGTGGTGAGCCCATGCTTATATTCGGAGACTTTTAACAACATAATTAACAGGCAAAACAAACCCATTGCGGCAGTATTCCCGCCTCCCATAGGGTCACCGCCAAACGTGCCAACCACGGAGTCCCATTTCTCATCTTCGCCGCGCACCGCAACACGCTGGGGAACGACCAGTAAAACCTGATAAATCATTACCGGAATCTGCGCGTAAAACACCCAATACAGATAGCGCGTTGCGCGGTAAATCTGTGATTCCCGGCAAAAGCCCAGCAGCAAACAGATCATCACCAGCGACAGCGCAATTTCGTTTTTAAATGCCACAATCGCGACGGTGATACCGCCCTGAATCAGCGTCGATGCTCCAGCCAGCACCAGAAACGAAAAGTACAACGCCAGGACAATCGTCTCCTGGGCATCGAGATGTAAGGAGCCATCACGCGTCTGCATCACCAATAATCCCACCATCAACAGGGTCAGGAAAAAAGGTATCCACAGCACTGACTGCATGCCGGTAAAGTATTGCACCAGGCCACACAGGATCAGCGTGACAAAGGTATAAACCTGTAAATAGTATCCGGTATTCAGCGTCATAGTATCACCGGCTTGTCTTTCAGGAGATTGGCTCGCTTATTCATTTTCAGATAAATGAAGGCGTAGCGAATAAATGTCAGTGAAGAAAACAAGATGACCGACGTTGCATAATCTTTATAAAAATAGGGCGTCACAACAAAAGCGAAGAGTACAATCGCCAGCTGTTCCAGTTGGATACGCAGAAAATAGCGATGGGAACCAAAAATAAGCTCTATCACCGTCAGAGGGCTTATCGCCAGCGCCGGGAATAAATAGGGCAACATGTAGCGTGACGTCTCAATGGAGTTTATCCAGTCTTCGCTAAAGCCGAGGCGCATCACAATCGGATAGAAAATAAAAACCCCAAGGGTACAGATAACCCCTAGTACCAGCAATAGCATACGTACCCTGGTATACTCCTGATAGTTAAAGGTATTATTTCTGAAGTCGATAGACCATTTGGAAAAAATAGTATTGCGCACCGCATTCCCGATGATCACCACCGGCGCCAGGCAAAAGCGGCTAACCACGGAAAAATAACCCGCCGTCAGCGCCGAGAACCAAAAGTTAATCAGCATAATAGGCAAATTGCTGCTGGCCATCGCCAGCACTTCCGCGCTGCCCACTTTGGTAATGTGATGAATATTCTGTTTGAAAAAATGCCAATTACTGGTGGGCCGCAGATGTCTGGCCGCCACCGAACGAATATCAAACGAATGCAAAATACAGCTTATGGTCAGCACCATCGTCGTGCAGGCCCACGACCAATAAAATAGTTGTACATGGTGCGTAACCAGAACCGAAAGTAATACCACCACAGAGACAGAAATACGCTGGAAAATCAGAAAACGAAAGTTGGCCGTGCGTAGCGACAGGTTTTCCGAGATTAAAACCCACGCCGTTGCCAGCGTCAGCAAATAGAGAAACAGAATGTTCTGGTGAAACAGCCACGCGGTCAGCACAGCATACGGTAAGGCAATGATCGTGCTTTGGATCAGGCAAAACACAACATTCTGCACCAGTTCGTCATCCTGCTGTTTAGGAATTAACAGCTGTGATGCAAAGGTACACACCTGAGCGCCCACCACGGCGATGCTGTAGTTGAGCGCATAAAGTCCCACTTCAGCCATATCGTACTTGTGTGAAATCAACCAAATAGACAGTGCACCAATCAACTGCGAGATGACTGATGAACCGGCTATCGTGGAAGCGCTCTTCAGTAGACTCATACGCGGCCTGGCGTTGCCATCAGTTGATCGGTACTGAAGTTCAGTGAACGCAGACCCTCTTGCGTCTCAAGATCCTTTTCTTCAACTGCATTGAGCACCGCACCAATCACCACGCCGTTATTTTCCTCGATCTTATCCAGCGCGTTGGCGATTTGTCCCGCGGACCCCGCCCCGGCTTTCACAATGAAAACAACGCCATCGACGGCACGTTTGATCAGTTGAACATCCTGGCTCTGATTCACGGCAGCAACATCAATAATGATGCGCTGATAATGCGATTTCAACTCGCGCATTAAGAGTTCAACATGCTCCGACGACAGCATCAGTAAAGATGAGATGGTGTTCTTGCCGTGTGGAATAAAGTCGAGGTTATCACTGAGTTTGATCCTCGCCTGTTCAAGCTCTGTCTCCCCGCGCAGCAGTTCCGCTAAGCCTGCGGATGTAGCTGACGCCAGCTCGGATGTGAGCCCACCAGTGTTAAAGAAATCTGCATCAATAAGCAGTGTTTTCTGGTCGAAACTAAAAGAGTTCGCTAACAGATTCGCCAACAAAGAACGCCCATCGCCGTGCTCCGTCGACGCCATAGCGAGCGTCTGTAAAGGTCGATTATCCAGCATAATCCGGGTACGGATACCGTGCACAATATCGGCATTAAGCGGGTTCTTCATGATCATGTCTCGCACCTGTGCGCGCCCTGAGGTTCCGCTAAAACGACGAATTTCACCCAACGGAACAACATTGAGCCGTTTTTTCATGCGACTGAGGGTACCGATTGAGTTATCCATTGCCGCTTTGACAATGAAATACATGATGCTGAACACCACCACCAGCATGACCACCATCAGCAACAATAAAGATTTATTCGGTTTCGCCGGTTTTAACGCGGGTACCGCAGGGTCGTATAACACCGCATCGGCATTCACGCCGGACAGCGACAACTCCTGAGTACGTTGATAAAGCGATTTATACAGGTCTTCCATTTTATCTAACGACAGCTTTTGACTGTTCCAGGCATCCCGTTTTGACGCCATTTTCTGGAAGATCTCTTTCTGCTCAATCACTTGCTGTTGATAGTTTTTTTCGTCCGCCAGCGCCGCCAGATATTGCTGACGTAAACCGACTTTCAGCTCGCCCAATACCCGCCCGGTCTGGCTTTGGATCGACTGAACATCGGCTTCTGCTTTTAAAATGGCGGGATTTTTTGGCCCATAGACTTTACGCTGTTCGGACAACGTTCGTTGCGCCTGAATCAACGCGATGCGCAAATCCTGGATCTGAGCGTGGTTAGAGACCGAAGGCAGCGAGATAACGCTCTCAAGGGACTTACCTCCCCCGTTCACCTCGTTATAGACGGATTCAGCGGCAACCCGACGCTGGGTCGCATCGGCCAGGCGATTAGTTACGATACTTAACTGCTCGGTTTCAAAACCATCGATACCGCGGAAGGTCAGCAGCCCGGAATTTTTCAGATAGCTGTCCATCTCGTCTTTTTGCTTAGCTATCGACTTCTGAATCTCTTCCATTTTTTCAAAATTCAGTTCGCGAGCTTTCTCCACCTTCAGACGTTTCTGCTCCACCGTATAGTTGATGAAAGCCTGCGCGACGCCGTTGGCAATATCAGCCGCAACCTGAGGCGAAGTTGATTCATAGGTAATGGAAGCCAGGTTCGTCGTGCGAATACCGATGACATTCAGGTTTTTCGATAACGTTTTCAGCGCTTGCTCCATTCTCAGTTGCCGACTTTCATTGCTATCAGCCCCCTGAGCACCGGCTTTTTCCCCGGTAAACTCCGGGTTTTCATCCAGCTTCATATCACGTACGGCTTGCTCCAGCACAATACGTGAATGCATCAACGCATATTGTGTTTCGTAGTAACCACTGCGTGTTGAATCGAAACCATCAACCTGTGGAAACGGAGAAACGTTATCAGCCTGCGCCTTAATCAGCACCGTCGCCGTTGAAACATACTTTGAGGACATCATGCTGATTAACGGATACGCGACGACCCCGGCAACGATACCGGCCAGCGCGATTTTCCAGGCGTTCTTTTTCAGCTCTTTGGCAAAGCGGGAGAATTCGACACTGCTTTCTCGTTTTTTGCCGTTTTCCACTATTGATAGTTTCATCGTCAGAAGAACCCCATGCCAATAATCACGACATCCCCAGGATGAACAGAGTGCGTTAAATCGACATTCTCAAGCAGCTGATTGCTCCCTGACAGGCGAATGTTGATATCTTTTCGGTCAGCACGATCTGTAAATCCACCCGCCTGCGCAATAGATTTCTCGACGGTAAGCCCTGGCTCATAAGCGAAGCCATTTGGACTTTTTACCTCACCTGAAACATAGTATTTGCGGAACTCGGCAATACTTACCGTCACCATTGGAGATGTAAAATAATCTCCGGTCAGGCGTTGAGTTAATTCTTTAGTCACTTGATCAACGGTTTTATCTTGTAATTTAAGAGCACCAACAAACGGGAAATTAATTTCCCCGCTCTTATCCAAAATAAACCGCATCGTCATATCGGGTTGACCATGAACAGCGATATTGACCGTATCCCCCGCCCCAAGCCGGTAATCCTGCTGAACAGTAGCAGGATCGTCCATTAATCGCGGGCTGGACGCTGTGCATCCGACCAACAGGATACTGAATAGCAAAACCGCGCACAGTTCTATTATTTTCATTTTAGATCTGAACCTTAGCTTTAAGCATAATCATAGAATTATCATAACCCAACGTTCTAATGACTTCCTGATTGTCGTTGGGACCGATATAAAACGAGTCAGTATCCTTATTCGAATTTAATGTATCTATCTGATATTTAATCTCAAAATTAACCGACGGTGTGTAGTCATAGCTCATGGTGACGCTAAACACGCCATCTTTATCATGCCGATCCTTGTTCTGTTTTTTATAGTCTTCCGAAGTGAATGAGTAGTCCAATAAAGTAGAAAAACGAGTACCTAACCAGAAATGCTGGTAAGAAAGGCCATACTGGGTCACTAAAATATATCCCCCAACTTCCGATGGGTCTTTAATGCTTTGCGCAGAGTGGGCCGTGAAAACAGACTGCTGTAACGGCTTCCACTCCGCTTTTATGTCCCAGTTTAGACCATTAAAATCATGCGAGTTTGCGTTGTTTTCAAATGTTTTATAAAGCCATGAAATATTCATGTCGACATTGGTTTTCCCCGTCAACTGCGACTTCAGGCCATACAGCAAATAATACTCATTAGTGTCTTTTTCTGAGTTGTTATCATAACGACGCTGGTTAGTAATAAAGCTATAGCGAAAGCGCGTTCTGGATGAGTATTGGTCAAAAACTTCCGCTATCAGGCTATTTTCATGCCATTCCTGTTCCTGAATATAATTGTAGAAGTCTTCACTACTGTCCTGAACATCAGAAGTGTTACCGAAAGTCAGTTTTTTGTATAACAACGCCAGTTCCGCTTTGCCGCGACCATCAGGCGCACCGTAGCTGTAGCGCAATTCACTATTGATAAAATTCGTCGTCAGCGGAGATATAATCCCGTACTGTTCAAACTGGCTCGGTAAAAAACCCTCAGTGATACCACGGCCGCGGGATTCATGCCCAAGCGAATCCTCCAGATTGAGGGTTAAGCCATGCTTGAGCCCATACCGCCAGGCACCGTTAAAACGAAAAAAATGATCGTTGTAGTTATCAGCAGAATCGCTTGAGTAGTTACGATAATCCCCGGAGTACATCAGCAAATACTTATCCTGACCACGCTCTCCAATCATACTCAGAACGGGCGCCGCACTCTGAAACGAGGAACCGATAGCATCGCTGCTATGTGGCTGATAAGACACGTTATCATTATAACCATAGTCCACAGCGACCTTGCCCTGGAAGTCTATCCCCGCAAAGCCAATGTGTGATTTCGGTGTTAAATCAGCCCATGCGGACTGCGATATCACGATTCCGGTAATAACGAGTAATTTAGTATGCATTCTTACCGACAAATCCTTTGAAAATAGTTTTAATAATAATTTTTATATCCAGCCATAACGACCAGTTTTGAATGTACTCAATATCGTACTGAACCCTTTTTTCCATCTTATAAAGCGCATCGATCTCCCCGCGGAATCCGTTGATCTGCGCAAGCCCAGTGATCCCTGGCTTAACTTTATGGCGAATCATGTAATTTTCGACCTGTTTGCGGTACTGCTCATTATGCGTAACCGCATGAGGTCTGGGACCGACAATCGACATACTTCCCTGTAAAACGTTAATAAATTGAGGAAGTTCATCCAGCGAAGTGCGGCGCAAAAAGCTCCCGAATTTGGTTACCCGCGGATCGTTTTTAGTGGCCTGAATAACCGTATCGGAATTCTCCATGACGCGCATAGAACGAAACTTCCAGACCTTAATTTTTTGCCCACTCAAGCCATAGCGGTCCTGTTTGAAAAAAACCGGCCCACGGGACGTGAGTTTGATACCAATGGCAATCGCCAGCATCAGAGAGGAAATCATCACCATAATGATGCTGCCAAGAACCAAATCTTCCGCCCGCTTAATAAACGAGCCCGCCCCCTCAAAAGGTGAACTAAAGATACCGATAGTTTGCAGATTGTGGATGGAGCGTAACTTGGACATGTTGTTACTGTAGGTATAAAAGTCAGGGACAATATAGGTATCTACGGTGGTGTCTGACATCATGGCCAAAAAGTGACGAATGCGATGTAAAGCAACCATCGGTAAAGCAATATAGATTTCGTCTATGTTTCCCTTCTTGGCTTCCTCGACCAGATTGATCACCGGACCACGAAAGGGGCTTTTAACCTTATCAACGACATCGCCACAGCGAGATAAGGCGCGCTCATCATAAAAGGCCAGATCTAATGTGATATTGGCGTATTCATTCATTAGCGCGGTTTCTGCGGCCAGACCATTGTCGGTCAGACCAATAATCGCCACGCGTATACTCTTTTTCGTTGAATACTTAAAAATAAAAAAACGAATGTAGTAAAGAAAAGGTAATGGAATGAAGTACCAGTAAATAATAGCTGAATAAAAAGGGGAAGGCAGTCTGTCTAAGTAGCCCAGTGACTCAGGTTCAGCCACCGTCATACTGACCAGTTCGTTAAAAAAAATCGCCAGCAGCGTACAAAAAACCAAGCGCTTTTGATTACGTAAACCGATCGTCTTAATCTTTTGCTGGTACATTTTAATGTATTCAGCAAACAGCAAGAAAAAGATTGAGAAGAGAAGACTCAAAATGGCAATGGTGTTAAAGGGCACCAAACCCAGCAGATGGGCGCTAAAAATTAACGTCACATTGATAACAATGAAATCGACCAGTTTTAAAAAGACTGGATATCCTTGGCTGCTAATCTTTAGCGATTTTTTAAGCATATCTCAGCCCATTATTTATTGATCTTTAATTGTTTTTTTCTCATTTCATGTTGCTAATTATATCACAAGTCTAAAAAACGCAATGGTACATTGTCAGTAAATGTAAAAAATAATACTCATTACTGTGACAACACTCCCCAGTGAAATCGTATCTATATGATTTTAATGCAGATGACATCAATAGAAGTTTTATCTACCTCAGCAAAAAAGATAACCTTTAACAACATTTTCGCTATTGACAGATAACATCTCATGGTCTATGAAAAAGTGTTTTATGTATGATAAATTGCACAAAAGTATTGTTTCAGTGACGTTGAATCACCTTAGAGTTGCTGTTTAATACCGTAATTAAAATAAAAAACAGCTGCCTTACGACAACATTTCAAATGATATTAATAATACAATTAATTACTTTTTATTATAATTAAACAACAAATATCATCGCCATGAATACCTCATACGGTAACGCTTAAAAAGCGTACCCGAACCCTCAGCCCACCTAATGTCTCACTACGCGTTAGCTGAGGATGCGTGCGATGCAGACGAGCAATATCATTGACCAGCGCCAGGCCGATTCCGGCGCCTGGGACATTGCCAACGTTATCAAGACGATGAAACGGTAGCAGAGCCTGATGAACCATCTGCTCATCTATGCCCGGCCCGCTATCTTCGACTACCAGCACCACGGCCTCTCCTTCTCGTTGCAGCCGGGCGGTCACCATCCCCTGCGACGGCGTGTATTTCAGTGCGTTATCCAGCAGATTCCCACACAGTTCACCGAGCAGCACTTCATCTCCCTCGACCCACACCGCGTCCTGTTCCCCTTCATAGCCCAGATCGATCCCTTTACTACGCGACTGCGCCAGTCGGGTAAAACAGCTGGTTTGCACCACCTCATACAGATTAACCGGCGAGAAATGCCTTTCCCCCTGCTCTTTGCGCTTCACCGCAGACAGCTGCAACAGCCTCTCCGTCAGTTGAATGGTATTATCGAGCGTGCTACTCATGGCTTGTAAACTCTCATACCATTGCCGCGGTTCGGCGCTGGCGAGAGCCACCGATGCCTGAGTTTTCAGTACCGCCAACGGCGTTTTGAGCTGATGGGAAGCATCCGCGCTGAAGCGCTCCTGGCGAGAGATCAGACCGCGAAGTCGGTCCAGATAACGGTTGAATGCCACAATCAGCAGACGGGTTTCCGACCACGGCAGCAGCTCCGGCAGCGGCGTCAGCAGGCCTGGCTCACGACGCACCATCAGCGATGACAGCTGGCGCATCGGGCGTAGCACCCGGCGCAGCAGCCAGCCAACCAGCACCAGAGTCAGTAACACCAGCAGTCCTTGCGAAACCCACGAGGAAAACAGCAGTTGTCGCGCCAGATAACGCCGCGATTGCAGCGTTTCGGCAACATAAATCTCCGCCATGCCGACAATGCCGCCTTCGTTGACGGGCTGCAGCAGACGCGCCACGCGGATTGCCTCACCGCGATATTCGGTGTGATAAAACCATGCCAGCGCCGGGTAAAGACGCGTGCGCGAGGTAGCAGGCGGCATCGCCGGTAAATCGTCATAACCCGAGATAACCTTCCCCGCCGGATCAACCACTTTGTAATACAGTCGGTCGTTCATATTCAGTTCAAAGCTGTCCAGCACCACCCATGGTACGTTCACTTCCAGCTGTTTATTGCGCACCACCAGCCGCTCGGAGACGGTCCTGGCGGATGAGAGTAGTGTCCGGTCATACGCCTGGGTCGCCGCCTGTAGCGCACTGACATAGCTGTTGAATGCCGACAGGCCCCACAGCAACATTAGCGGCAGGCCCAGAAACATCAGCAGTTGCAGGTACAACGATTGGGGTTTAACCCACTTCATCGCTACGCTCCAGCACATAGCCCAGACCACGCAGCGTAGCAATACGCACATCGCTTCCCTGTAGCTTTTTACGTAAGCGATGGATATACAGCTCAATGCTTTCAGGACTAACCTCATCACTCAGGCTGAAGACCTGCTCAAACAACTGCTGACGTGAAACCGGCCGTAACCGACGGTACATCAGCACCGTCAACAGCGCCTGTTCACGTGGCGTGAGCGCCAACGGCTGCCCCTGCAACAGAAAATAGCCTTCATCGTGAAACGCCAGCTCCCCCAGTTGCTGTATGCCTTGCACCTGTCCCGCACTGCGACGCAGCAAGGCCCGCAGTCGGGCATCCAGTTCCTCGATTTCAAACGGCTTTGCCAGATAATCATCGGCTCCGACGTTCAACCCTTTCACCCTATCGGCCACCGCGCTACGCGCCGTCAGCAGCAGGACAGGAAGCGTCTGCCCGCGCTTGCGCAGCCGCTGAACGACTTCCAGGCCATCCAGCCCCGGCATATTGATGTCCAGCACCGCCAGCGCATACGTTTCGCTATGTAAAAGATGGTCGGCTGCCAGGCCATCAAACACGCAGTCAACGGCAAAACCGTTTTGCACTAGCGCTTTCTCCAGCCAGTGAGCTAACTCACGGTTATCTTCCGCTAATAAGAGACGCATATCACATCCTGTAAAGTTTCTGCCGCATTGAAAGGGAATTGAAAGGTTAATGTTTTAACAATCACGCAACCGAACTGCTACACATCGGCTCACATAATCACAAAAATCTTCTTCCGTACCTGAAAATCCGGTTTTCCGGTGTGAGGATAAACAATGAAAAAACAGTTATTTCGTACCCTTACTGCAAGCATTTTACTGATGAGTACCTCTGTACTGGCAGAACAAGCGCCGTCGCGCACTGAATGTATCGCCCCTGCTAAACCCGGCGGTGGTTTCGATCTCACCTGTAAGCTGATTCAGGTGAGTTTGATGGAAACCGGCGCTATCGAAAAACCGATGCGCGTGACCTACATGCCCGGCGGCGTTGGCGCTGTGGCCTATAACGCGATTGTTGCCCAACGCCCGGCTGAAGCAGGCACCGTGGTGGCCTTCTCCGGCGGCTCCTTGCTGAATCTGTCACAGGGCAAGTTTGGTCGCTACGGCGTGGATGATGTCCGCTGGCTGGCCAGTGTGGGTACCGATTACGGCATGATTGCCGTACGTCAGGACGCGCCATGGAAGACGCTGAAAGATCTGCTGACAGCCATGGAAAAAGATCCCAACAGCGTGGTCATTGGTGCTGGCGCCTCTATCGGTAGCCAGGACTGGATGAAGTCGGCGTTGCTGGCGCAAAAAGCCAATGTCGATCCGCACAAGATGCGCTACGTGGCCTTTGAAGGCGGTGGCGAACCGGTTACCGCATTGATGGGAAATCACGTACAGGTGGTTTCCGGCGATCTCAGTGAGATGGTGCCTTACCTCAGCGGCGACAAAATCCGCGTGCTCGCAGTGTTCTCTGATGAACGCCTGCCGGGCCAGTTAGCCAACGTACCAACCGCTAAAGAGCAGGGTTATGACCTCGTGTGGCCTATCATTCGTGGCTTCTACGTTGGGCCAAAAGTCAGCGACGCCGAGTATCAGTGGTGGGTTGATGCCTTTAACAAACTCCAGCAGACCGATGAGTTTAAAAAGCAGCGCGATCTGCGCGGTCTGTTTGAGTTCAACATGAGCGGTAAACAGCTCGACGACTACGTGAAAAAGCAGGTCACGGATTATCGTGAGCAGGCGAAAGCCTTCGGTCTGGCGAAGTAAACGCAGAGGCAAAGATGATGAGCGATCGTATTTTCGCAGGTATCTGGCTGTTGCTCTGCATAGCCGGGCTGTTCGTGGCCTGGCAAATCAGCAGCGAATACAGCTATGAACCCGTAGGGCCGCGTCCCTTCCCGCTTGGCATTATCAGTCTGATGCTGGTCTGCGCCGTGGCGCTGCTGTTGCGCCATCCGGACACCATCAGTTGGCCCCGTCGCCACGTGCTGCAAAAGCTGCTGACGATGGTCATTGTTCTGTTGATGTACGCCTGGGGTTTTGAGTGGCTCGGTTTTCCCATCGCCACCGCCATTCTCACCGTGGTGATTGGCATGCTGTTCGGCGCAACCATCCCGGCTGCGGGTATTTCCGGCGCGGTGCTCGGCATTCTGCTGTGGTATGCCTTTGACCGACTGCTTGACGTCACCTTACCACTCGGCGCCTGGCTGGGTTAACGGAGAAACGATGGATACCTGGATTTATCTTTCTCAGGGTTTCGCGGTGGCAATGACGCCGGAAAACCTGGTCATCGCCTTGATAGGCTGTTTTGTCGGCACCATTGTGGGTTTGTTGCCTGGCCTTGGGCCGATCAACGGCGTGGCGATTCTGCTGCCGTTGGCCTTTGCGCTGCATCTGCCCGCAGAATCCGCGCTGATCCTGCTGGCTACAGTCTACATAGGCTGTGAATATGGCGGGCGCATCTCCTCCATTCTGCTGAATGTTCCTGGCGATGCGGCGGCGATTATGACCGCGCTGGATGGTTACCCGATGGCGCAGCAAGGACGCGGCGGCGTGGCGCTCTCTATCTCGGCGGTCAGCTCTTTCTTTGGTTCGCTTATCGCCATCGGGGGCATCATTCTGTTTGCCCCGGCGTTAGCCCAATGGTCGCTGGCCTTCGGTCCGGCGGAATACTTTGCCTTAATGGTTTTCGCCATTGCCTGTCTCGGCAGCATGATGGCGCAAAATCCGCTGAAATCATTTCTGGCAGCGCTTATCGGTCTCGGACTTGCGACCGTCGGCGTAGACGCCAACACCGGGGTTTATCGCTTTACTTTTGACAGTGTCCATCTCTCCGACGGTGTGCAGTTTATCGTGGTGGTGATTGGGCTGTTCTCTGTCTCTGAAATACTGTTAATGCTGGAACATACCAGCAGTGGCCAGACGCTGGTGCGTAAAACGGGCCGCATGTTGTTCAACGCCAAAGAAGGTGCACAGTGCGTAGGGGCCACCCTGCGTTCATCAGTGATTGGCTTTTTCGTCGGCGTTCTGCCTGGCGCTGGCGCCACCATTGCCAGTGCCATCACCTACATGACCGAGAAAAAGCTCAGCGGCAACAGCGACAGCTTTGGCAAGGGGGATATTCGTGGCGTAGCGGCGCCAGAAGCCGCCAATAACGCCTCGGCTTGTGGCTCTTTTATTCCGATGCTGACGCTCGGCGTGCCGGGCTCCGGTACCACGGCGGTGATGATGGGCGCGCTGACGCTGTACAACATCACCCCGGGGCCAGCCATGTTTACCGAGCAGCCGGATATCGTTTGGGGACTGATTGCAGCGCTGCTGATTGCTAACGTAATGCTGCTGGTGATGAACATTCCGCTGATCGGTCTGTTTACCCGCATGCTGACCATCCCGCTGTGGTTTTTGGTACCGGCTATCGCGGCAGTTTCCGCGGTTGGCGTGTACGCCGTTCACAGCACCACCTTCGATTTGGTATTGATGGTCGCCCTTGGCGTGCTGGGCTACATCCTGCGTAAAATGCACTTCCCAATGTCGCCATTGATTCTGGGCTTCGTTCTCGGGGAAATGCTGGAGCAGAACCTGCGCCGGGCGTTGTCTATCAGTAACGGCAGTATGGATATTCTGTGGGCCAGCGGCGTGGCGAAAGTGCTGCTGGTGATGGCGGTACTGGTTATCGTGGTCCCGCCGGTGCTGCGCATGATCCGTAAACGCAACAGCAAACCGCAGGTGGATATCGGTTAATAATATGCCGGATGGCGGCGCTATTGCGCCCTATCCGGCCTACAATTTGGCTCGGTTGTAGGCCGGATAAGTGCAACGCCATCCGGCATTTTTATTTTCCGCGCAGCCCCTGCGTTCCTTCCAGCACATGTTCAACAAACCGTGTCAGCTTAGGCAACGGACGCAAATCCTGTCGCCACAGCAAATGAATTGGCCGCGGCTGCGGCGTAAACCCTTCCAGGATCCGAATCAATTTCCCCGTAGCCAGTTCTTGCGCCAGCAGCACCTCAGGTTGCAATAACAGCCCAGCCCCCGCTACTGCCGCCATACGCAGGCCATGACCATCGTTACAGCGCAGGATCGCATCGCGCTTCCATCTGACCTCCCCCGTCACGCCAGGCAGTATCCACTCGTTGCGAGCCGTCCACACGGTATGAGACAGGCACAGATGATCCACCAGATCCGCGGGCGTCCGGGGGGTGCCATGGCGAGCAAGATAATCTGGCGAAGCACAAATTGCCATACGGTAGGGACACAGGTATTTCGCCACCACGTCAGTCTGATGGATATCGCCAATGCGGATCGCCAAATCAACACCTTCATTCACCAGATCAACCATCCGGTTGGTGAGATCCAGTTCAATACGCACCTCTGGCCAGGTCTGTAAAAACGCAGCGGCCAGCGGCGAGATCACGCAAGCGCCAAAAGAAGTGGGCGCGCTAATGCGCAGCGTCCCCGCAGGTGCCAGCCGCAGACGCTCTACCGAACGTTCGGCTATCGATACCTGCTCCAGCACGCGACGGGCTTCTTCAAAATAGACGCGTCCGGCATCGGTCAGACTCTGGCGGCGCGTATTGCGCTCCAGCAAACGCGTGCCGAGCTGCGCTTCCAGTTGGGTGATATATTTTCCCACCATCACCGCAGACATCTCGAGCCTCGTCGCCGCAGAAGTAAAGCTCCCACTCTCCACCACGGCGACAAACGTTTCCATGCCGCGCAGTTTATCCATATTACAAACCCCTGGTTAGTAATCATCTAACTTTTAGCCAGTTTATCTGATTTCATTTTCATTAAAGAATAGCGGCTCACACTATTGTGGAGGTGGTTATGAAAATCGTCATTATTGGTGCCAGTGGTACAGTGGGTCGCGCAGTTACGCAAGCATTGAGCCGTAAACATGAGGTGGTCCGCGTGGGTCGCACTCAGGGTGATTACCAGGTCGATATCACCTCGCAGGAGAGTGTCGAGGCCTTGTTTGAAAAAGTCGGTCGGGTAGATGCGATCGTTTCCGCCACCGGTAATCTGTTCTTTGGGCCGCTGTCGACAATGACCGACCAGGACTTTAATCAGGGGCTTCAGGATAAGCTATTAGGCCAGATACGCCTGGCATTAACCGGGCAGCATTTCCTGAATGATGGCGGATCGATAACGTTAATTAGCGGCATTATCGCCCACGAGCCCATCGCCCAGGGGACAAACGCCGCAACGATCAATGCCGGGCTGGAAGGATTTGTTCGCGCCGCGGCCTGTGAACTGGGCCATGGTCAACGCATTAACCTGATAAGTCCGACCGTGCTGAGTGAGTCCGCCGAAGCTTACGACAGTTTCTTCCCGGGCTTTGAAAGCGTGCCTGCCACCACCGTCGCCAACGCCTACCGCCGCAGTGTGGAAGGCATCCAAACCGGGCGTATTTATAAAGTCGGTTACTGACTTTGCCGCTGCCGTTGACACATCACCCACGGCAGCGTGATTAACCCACTGTTTTAAAATACTTTATCTTTTTCCTCGCATTAACCCACACCCTTCACAATGTTAAATATTTGTTGCTTTTGATCACAAATAATAAACAAACAAGCTCATTCTGTGCGCGTTTTTCAAAAATGTAGATATTTTTAATTTATGGCTACGAAACGAGCTGCGCCATATCTCCCTGACAATCTACTGAGAGGAACGATTTGATGAACGCACTGACTGCCGTAAAACCGAACGCTGAAGATCCAGCCCAGCACTACAGCGGTTTCACGCTGAAACCGTCAGCCCAATCCCCACGCCTGCTGGAGCTGACTTTTTCTGCTGAGACCACTGAGCAATTTCTGCAGGCCGTCGCGCAGTGGCCGGTTCAGGCGCTGGAATACAAATCCTTCTTGCGCTTCAAAGTGGGCAAGATCCTCGACGACCTGTGCGGCAATCAGTTACAGCCCCTGCTGCTGAAAACCCTGCTCGATCGTGCCGAAGGCGCACTGCTAATCAATGCCGTTGGCGTAGACGACGTGGCGCAGGCGGAAGAGATGGTCAAGCTGGCAACGGCGGTAGCGCACCTCATCGGACGCTCTAATTTTGATGCGATGAGCGGTCAATATTACGCACGTTTTGTGGTGAAAAACGTCGATAACTCAGACAGCTATCTGCGCCAGCCTCACCGAGTAATGGAATTGCACAACGACGGAACCTACCTCGAAGAAATCACCGATTACGTGCTGATGATGAAGATCGACGAGCAGAACATGACCGGCGGTAACTCGCTGCTGCTGCACCTCGACGACTGGGAGCATCTGGAGCAGTACTTTACCCATCCTCTGGCACGTCGCGCCATGCGCTTTGCCGCACCGCCAAGCAAAAACGTCAGTCAGGAAGTGTTCCATCCGGTATTTGACGTTGACCAGCAGGGCCGCCCGGTAATGCGCTACATCGACCAGTTCGTCCAGCCAAAAGACTATGAAGAAGGCGTCTGGCTGAGTGACCTGTCCGATGCGCTGGAAACCAGCAAGAGCATTATTTCCGTTCCGGTTTCAGTGGGTAAATTCCTGCTGATCAACAACCTGTTCTGGCTGCACGGGCGCGATCGCTTCACTTCGCATCCGGACTTGCGCCGCGAACTGATGCGCCAGCGTGGTTATTTTGCGTACGCGACCAACCACTACCAGACCCATCAGTAAGCGCGAAGGAAAAGCGGATGTATGATTTTGTGATTATTGGCGGCGGCATTATCGGCATGTCGACCGCCATGCAACTGATTGATGTCTATCCGGACGCCAAAATCGCGCTACTGGAAAAAGAGTCCGGCCCGGCCTGCCACCAGACGGGCCACAACAGCGGCGTCATTCATGCCGGGGTCTATTACACCCCCGGCAGCCTGAAGGCACAGTTTTGCCTGGCCGGAAATCGCGCCACAAAAGCCTTTTGCGACCAAAACGGCATCCGCTACGACGTCTGCGGAAAAATGCTGGTTGCCACCTCCGCTCTGGAAATGGAGCGCATGCGCGCGCTTTGGGATCGCACCGCCGCTAACGGTCTGGAGCGCGAATGGCTGAATGCGCAGGAACTTCGCGAGCGTGAACCCAATATCACCGGACTGGGCGGCATTTTTGTCCCGTCGAGCGGGATTGTCAGCTACCGCGAAGTCACCGCCGCGATGGCGAAGATTTTCCAGGCCAAAGGCGGTGAAATTATTTACAACGCCGAGGTCAGCGCGCTGAAAGAGCATGCTGCGGGTGTAATTGTCCGTACCCGTCAGGGCCAGGAATATGAAGGCGCGACGCTGATTAGCTGTTCTGGCCTGATGGCGGACCGACTGGTAAAAATGCTCGGCGTTGAACCTGGCTTTATCATCTGTCCGTTCCGGGGCGAATATTTCCGCCTGGCGCCAGAACATAATCAGATAGTTAACCATTTGATCTACCCCATCCCCGACCCGGCGATGCCGTTTCTCGGCGTTCATCTGACCCGGATGATTGACGGCAGCGTCACCGTCGGCCCCAACGCGGTACTGGCATTTAAACGTGAAGGCTACCGTAAACGTGACTTCTCGCTCAGCGATACGCTGGAGATCCTCGGCTCTTCTGGTATTCGCCGCGTGCTGCAAAACAACCTGCGCTCAGGGCTTGGCGAAATGAAGAATTCGCTGTGCAAAAGCGGTTATCTGCGGCTGGTACAAAAGTACTGCCCGAGCCTGACGCTTAAGGATCTGCAGCCGTGGCCTGCGGGCGTACGGGCACAGGCGGTGTCACCTGATGGCAAGCTTATCGACGATTTTCTGTTTGTCACCACGCCACGCTCAATTCACACCTGTAACGCCCCTTCTCCGGCAGCAACGTCGGCAATCCCTATCGGCACACATATTGTCAGCAAAGTTCATGCGCTGCTGGAGAACCAGAGTAACCCCGGACGCACGCTGCGTGCGGCACGTAGCGTGGAGACATTACACGCCGCATTTACCCGTTAAACCGATTAAGACAGGAAGCAATCATGCAACTTAACGATCCAACATTATTTCGCCAGCAGGCACTGATCGACGGCAACTGGCGTGACGCCAACAGCGGCGAGACCATCGCGGTGACCAATCCCGCCAACGGTCAGCAATTGGGTAGCGTACCTAAAATGGGGGCAGATGAAACCCGCGAAGCGATTAACGCCGCTAACCGCGCCCTGCCAGCCTGGCGTGCGCTGACCGCCAAAGAGCGAGCCAATATCCTGCGCCGCTGGTTCAACCTGATGATTGAGCATCAGGACGATCTCGCCCGCCTGATGACCCTGGAACAGGGTAAACCGCTGGCGGAGGCCAAAGGCGAAATCACCTATGCCGCCTCATTTATTGAGTGGTTTGCCGAAGAGGGCAAACGCATCTATGGCGATACGATCCCTGGCCATCAGGCTGATAAACGCCTGATCGTCATTAAGCAGCCGATCGGCGTTACCGCCGCGATTACGCCGTGGAACTTCCCCTCAGCGATGATCACCCGTAAAGCCGGTCCGGCGCTGGCAGCAGGCTGTACGATGGTGCTTAAACCCGCCAGCCAGACCCCCTACTCCGCACTGGCGCTGGCAGAACTGGCTAATCGCGCCGGGATCCCGGCTGGCGTTTTCAGCGTGGTGACTGGTTCTGCGAGCGCAGTCGGCAACGAGCTAACAGGCAACCCGCTGGTACGCAAGCTGTCATTTACCGGCTCGACCGAAATCGGCCGTCAGTTAATGCAGCAGTGCGCCAAAGACATCAAAAAGGTATCGCTGGAGCTGGGCGGCAATGCGCCATTTATCGTCTTTGACGATGCCGATCTCGATAAAGCCGTGGAAGGTGCGCTGGCATCGAAGTTCCGTAACGCCGGGCAAACCTGCGTCTGCGCCAATCGCCTGTACGTGCAGGACGGCGTGTATGAGCGTTTTGCCGAAAAACTCCAGCAGGCGGTGAGCAAGCTGCATCTCGGCGATGGTCTGCAACCTGACGTAACCACCGGGCCGCTGATCGACGAGAAAGCGATTGCCAAAGTGCAGGAACACATCGCCGACGCTCTGGATAAAGGCGCACGCATTATCGCGGGCGGTAAACCTCATGCGCTCGGCGGTAACTTCTTCCAGCCCACCATTCTGGTAGATGTGCCTGATAACGCGAAGGTCGCCAAAGAAGAAACCTTCGGCCCGCTGGCTCCGCTGTTTCGTTTTAAAGACGAAGCTGACGTCATCGCTCAGGCCAACGACACCGAGTTTGGTCTGGCCGCCTATTTCTACGCCCGTGATTTAAGCCGCGTCTTCCGCGTTGGCGAAGCGCTGGAGTACGGCATCGTCGGGATTAACACCGGCATTATCTCCAACGAAGTCGCCCCGTTTGGGGGGATAAAAGCCTCCGGTCTTGGCCGTGAAGGATCGAAATACGGCATCGAAGACTACTTAGAAATCAAATATATGTGCATCGGCCTTTAATAAAACAAATACTGGAGAACACCTGATGAGCACCAACAAAGAACTCATGCAACGTCGCAGCAACGCCGTTCCCCGTGGCGTAGGCCAGATCCACCCTATTTTTGCCGAGCGGGCAGAAAACTGTCGGGTCTGGGACGTTGAAGGCCGGGAATTCCTCGACTTTGCTGGCGGTATTGCGGTGCTGAACACCGGTCACCTGCACCCGCAGATCGTCTCTGCAGTAGAAGCGCAGTTGAAAAAGCTGTCCCATACCTGTTTCCAGGTGCTGGCCTATGAGCCGTACCTGGAGCTGTGTGAAATCATGAATAAGAAAGTGCCGGGTGATTTCGCCAAGAAAACCCTGCTGGTGACCACCGGTTCTGAAGCGGTAGAAAACGCGGTGAAAATCGCCCGCGCCGCCACCAAGCGTACGGGGACTATCGCCTTTAGCGGCGCTTACCACGGCCGTACCCACTACACCCTGTCACTGACCGGGAAAGTCAATCCGTACTCCGCCGGAATGGGGCTGATGCCGGGCCACGTGTATCGCGCGCTTTATCCTTGCCCGCTGCACGGCATCAGTGAAGATGATGCTATCGCCAGCATTCACCGCATTTTCAAAAACGATGCCGCGCCAGAAGACGTCGCCGCCATCGTGATTGAACCCGTTCAGGGCGAAGGTGGCTTTTACGCAGCCTCTCCTTCCTTTATGCAACGGCTGCGCACCATTTGTGACGAACACGGGATCATGCTGATTGCCGATGAAGTACAGAGCGGTGCGGGCCGTACCGGTACGCTGTTTGCCATGGAGCAGATGGGCGTTGCGCCCGATCTCACCACCTTCGCCAAATCCATCGCCGGCGGCTTCCCGCTGGCGGGCGTGACCGGACGCGCCGAAGTCATGGACGCAATCCCACCGGGCGGTCTTGGCGGTACCTATGCCGGTAACCCAATTGCCTGCGCCGCCGCGCTGGCGGTACTGAACATTTTCGAGCAGGAAAATCTGTTGCAAAAAGCCAACGAGCTGGGACAAACCCTGCGCGAAGGCCTGCTGGCTATCGCGGAAACCCATCGCGAGATTGGCGACGTACGCGGGCTGGGCGCGATGATTGCTATCGAACTGTTCGAAAACGGCGACCACACGAAACCAGACGCCAAACTGACTGCGGAAGTGGTGGCGCGTGCACGCGAGAAAGGACTGATCCTGCTCTCCTGCGGACCTTACTACAACGTGCTGCGCATTCTTGTCCCGCTGACCATTGAAGATGCTCAAATCCGCCAGGGGCTGGACATTATCGCCCAGTGTTTTGCCGAGGCAAAGCAGGGTTAAACCCCCGAGTAAAAACGGGAAATTGTAGGCCGGATAAAGCGCAAGCGCTGCCATCCGGCAATGTTGTGATGCCCGGTGGCGCTACGCTTACCGGGCCTACGGGTAAGGTGCAGGAAGCGACGTCAATAACAATAACGAGGTTTAAAGATGGGGCAAGTGTCACAATCACATGATTTAGGGGGCGGGCTGAAATCACGCCACGTCACCATGCTGTCTATTGCCGGGGTAATCGGCGCAAGTCTGTTCGTCGGTTCAAGTGTGGCGATTGCAGAAGCCGGTCCCGCAGTATTATTAGCCTATCTGTTCGCCGGATTGCTGGTGGTGATGATTATGCGCATGCTGGCCGAAATGGCCGTTGCCACCCCGGATACCGGTTCTTTTTCCACTTACGCCGATAAGGCCATTGGCCCGTGGGCGGGTTACACCATCGGCTGGTTGTACTGGTGGTTCTGGGTGTTAGTTATCCCTCTGGAAGCGAATATTGCCGCCATCATTCTGCACTCCTGGGTACCGGGCATTCCTATCTGGCTGTTTTCTCTGGTTATCACGCTGGCGTTAACTGGCAGTAACTTGCTGAGCGTTAAAAATTACGGTGAATTCGAGTTCTGGCTGGCGCTGTGCAAAGTGATTGCCATTCTGGCGTTTATTACCCTCGGTGCGGCGGCGATTAGCGGTTTCTACCCTTATGCCGATGTTAGCGGAGTTTCACGCCTGTGGGATCAGGGCGGCTTTATGCCCAACGGTTTTGGCGCCGTGATCAGCGCGATGTTAATCACCATGTTCTCCTTTATGGGCGCAGAGATAGTTACCATCGCCGCCGCCGAATCCGATACCCCGGATAAACATATCGTTCGCGCCACCAACTCGGTTATCTGGCGTATCTCTATCTTCTATCTGTGCTCTATTTTTGTGGTGGTGGCGCTGATCCCGTGGAACATGCCGGGCCTGAAAGAAGTCGGTTCTTATCGCTCGGTGCTGGAGCTACTGCATATCCCGCACGCGAAATTGATCATGGACTGCGTCATTTTACTGTCGGTGACCAGCTGTCTTAACTCCGCGCTGTATACGTCATCGCGTATGCTCTACTCCCTTAGCCGCCGTGGCGATGCCCCCGCCTTTATGGGTAAAACGAACCGCAGCAAAACGCCTTATGTGGCGGTATTACTGTCGACAGGTGCTGCGTTCCTCACCGTCATCGTCAACTATTACGCCCCGGCCAAGGTGTTTAAATTCCTGATCGACAGCTCCGGTGCCATCGCGCTACTGGTGTATCTGGTCATTGCCGTTTCTCAACTGCGGATGCGCAAAATCCTGCTGGCGCGAGGCGGTGAAATTAAACTGAAAATGTGGCTCTATCCGTGGCTTACCTGGCTGGTCATCGCGTTTATTATCTTTGTGCTGGTGGTCATGCTGTTTCGCCCGGCCCAACAGCTGGAAGTTATTTCTACCGGGTTGTTAGCCATAGGAATTATTTGCACCGTGCCCATTATGTCACGCTGGAAAAAACTGCTATCGTGGCAAAAAGCACCATTGCAAAATACGCATTAAACCTGTTCCCGGCGCAGGCCGGGAAATCCTTTCAGGAGTATGACCATGACCGCCATTCCCCAACCGACGGCCATTGATGGATACCGCTGGCTGAAGAACGACATCATCCGCGGTGTGTATCAGCCTGATGAAAAACTGCGTATGAGCCTGCTAACCTCACGCTATGAGCTAGGCGTGGGACCGCTGCGCGAAGCGCTTTCGCAGTTAGTTGCCGAGCGGTTAGTGACGGTGGTTAATCAGAAAGGGTATCGTGTCGCCCCGATGTCAGAGCAGGAGTTGCTCGATATTTTCGATGCCCGCGCCAATATGGAAGCCATGCTGGTCGCGCTGGCCATTGAACGCGGCGACGACGCCTGGGAAGCTGAAATTCTGGCGCGCGCGCATATGCTCAGTAAGCTTGAAGCCATTGACGCCAGCGAACAGATGCTCGACGAGTGGGATCAGCGCCATCAGGCATTTCACTCGGCGATTGTCGCTGGCTGTGGTTCACAATATCTGCTGCAAATGCGCGAACGGCTGTTCTCTCTGGCGGCGCGCTACCGGTTTATCTGGCTACGTAAAACGGTGCTGTCGGTTGAAATGCTGGAAGACAAACACGATCAGCACAAGACGCTGACCGAAGCGATTCTGGCACGTGATGCCACGTGCGCCAGCGAATTAATGCGCCAGCACTTGCTGACGCCGATTCCGATTATTCAACAGGCTATGTCCGGTAAATTACTGACGCAATAAGCCTGAATAATATTACTGTTCCGGAATACGTAAAACCTGCCCAGGATAGATTTTATCCGGGCTTTTTAGCATTGGTTTATTCGCTTCAAATATCTGGTTATATAGGTTGGCATTACCGTAAACCTGTTTGGCAATAGCGCTCAGGGTATCCCCAGATTTCACGGTATAAAACTGGCTTTCGCTCGCGGGTGCAGAGGTTTTAACCTGATCATCTACGCTGGCGATACCAGAGATATTACCAATCGCGATCAGAATTTTTTCTTTTGCTTCCTGACTTAATCCATCACCAGAAACAGTGGCTTTGCCTTCGTTAATTTGCACGTCCACTTTATCCGCATCAGGGATGCCGGTTTTGTTCAGGTGTTCCTGCACTTTTTTTGCCAGATCGGCTGTGTCATGGTTTCCAGTGACCGCATCCCACAGTTTTTCACCTGCATCTTTTACAAAATTGAAGAGTCCCATATCCACCTCGGTAATTAACAATCAACACCCAAAAGTGTAGCAGAGGAGAAAGGGGCACAAAGAAAACGGCGCCAAAGCGCCGTAGAAGAAAGGAATTAATTACGCGTCTGTATCCAGAAGGCATGGATCAAACCAGGAATGTAGCCCAGCAGCGTCAGAACGATATTGAGGATAAATGCCCAGCCGAACCCCTTCCCCAGCAGCACGCCAAGCGGGGGCAGAATAATAGTAAAAACGATTCTCCAGAAACCCATGCACACTCCCTACAAGCAAAAATTAATCATTGTTTAAAAAGAGATTTTATCTCTAAGAGTAGCCATTCTACCCAACTCTGCCAGTATTCCGCGGCTGTTTTACCCTCCTTTACGCTCTTTACGCTCTTTACGCTGGCGTACGTTGGTTACTTATTTTAGAATACGCTTAATTTAGATAATGCTTAAATACATATGACTGAACTTGAACAACTCCAGGCCAGCGCTGAACAGGCTGCCGCCCTGCTAAAAGCGATGAGTAACCCGAAACGGTTGCTGATTTTGTGCATGCTCTGTGGTTCACCCGGTACCAGCGCGGGTGAGTTAGCCCGTGTTACCGGCCTTAGTCCTTCCGCCACATCCCAGCATCTGGCGCGTATGCGTGAAGAAGGTCTGATAGAAAGCCAGCGCGATGCCCAGCGCATCCTCTACTCCATTAAAAATGCGGCCGTGAATTCGCTGATCGCCACATTAAAAACACTGTATTGCCCATAAGGAGCCATCATGACTATTGGGACGATTTCCCCACGCGAGGCGCAGACACTGGTCGCGCAGGGTGCAAAACTGATTGATATCCGCGATGCTGACGAGTATCTGCACGAGCATATTCCTGAGGCACATCTGGCGCCATTACCCGCGCTTGAGCAAGGATCGCTGCCTGCGAATTTACGCGCCGAGCAGGTGATTTTTCACTGCCAGTCAGGCAAACGTACACAAAATGCGGCAACAAAACTGAGCGCCATCGCCGCACCCGCGCAGGTCTGGTTGCTGGAAGGTGGAATTGATGGCTGGAAAGCCGCAGGGTTGCCGGTGGCGAAAGACAGTTCACAACCGTTACCGCTGATGCGTCAGGTGCAGATAGCCGCAGGCAGCCTTGCCCTACTCGGCGTTATTCTGGGCTATAGCGTTAGCAGCGCCTTCTTCTTGCTGAGCGGTTTTGTGGGCGCCGGGCTGATACTCGCTGGCGTAACCGGCTTTTGCGGTATGGCGCGATTACTGGACATCATGCCCTGGAACCGACGTACTCATTAAGCGGTAATCATTGAAACAGCACTGTACCCGCCGATTGACGTGATCTATGGTGAGTTCTGCGATAAATGATAAATAAAGGAGCGCAACAATATGTTTAAACCTGGCGATCTGGTTCAACCGCGTATAGGCGGTCCAAAACTGAAGGTTGTTGAAGTCAATGACGATCAAATTGTGGCGGTACAAGCCAGTAATGAAAGCGGTGATAAATTCACGCTGAAAGCAGCTGATGTCACGCGATATACCGAAGAGGGTGATTTCGGCGTTTGCTGAAAATAAGCGGTGAGGATCTCCTCACCGCCTTCGCAATTAGATCAAAAAGTCATCAAGAGATTTACCGGCAGCCAGCGCCTGGGCAATTGGCTTCGGTGTGCGACCTTGTCCGGTCCATGTTTTCGTTTCACCATTGAGATCGATAAAACGATATTTCGCCGGGCGCGGTTGGCGTTTTTTAACTGAACGTGCCGTCGCAGGTGTTATGCTCAGCAGCTCCTCCGGGCTGATCCCGTCTGCCTGCATCTGCGCCAGCAAGGCATTAATTTTTGCCTGCTGTTCCGCACGTTGGCGCTGTAGCTGTTCTTCTTCATCGCGCCGTTCTTTGGTCACTACTCTGAATTTTTCAAGCATATCTTCCAGTACATCAACGGAAAATTCACGAGCCATTGCACGCAGCGAGCGGATATTATTTAAGTTTTTTAACATTGAACTCATATTAACAAAACCTCTTTAACGTAAAACATAAAAACGGTATTACGCTAAATATTGTATGCAACCAATTATTATATTTCCAGTCTAATTTATTCGTTTATCATTAAACAAATAGCCAACTCTGATATTTATAGCATCCATTCTGCTATCGCCCAGACAATATATTCTATTACCCTGATTGCAGCTTTGAATATACCTGCAAGGTATCTCAGCGCGTCACTTAAGAAACAAGCCACGGCATCTCGTGGAACCAACGAGTATACCTATTGCACATCAGTCAACATTCAGAAAAGGAGCGCAAAAAATTCAGAAAAACAAGCAACAATAACTCTTTGATCTAAAAAGACTTTAATTAACACAGCAACGAAAACACCAAAACGAACAAAAAACAAACCATTACAGAGCATTTTATCGACAAAAAGACAATAAATAAAAATTTTCAGCTAGTTGCTAGTTATTATCCAGGCAGATATCCTATTAAAACGCGAAAGCAGCAAGACAAATCACTAGCAGTTAAGGTATTCAAAACCTTTTTTCCCCTTTTTACAAGGAGCATTAACATGTTCTCTCCGCAGTCACGCTTGCGTCATGCAGTAGCAGACACGTTCGCGATGGTTGTTTATTGTTCTGTCGTGAACATGTTGATCGAAATATTCCTTTCTGGAATGAGCTTCGAACAGTCGCTGTATTCCAGATTAGTCGCTATCCCTGTCAACATACTGATCGCGTGGCCATACGGCATGTATCGTGATTTGTTCATGCGCGCGGCCCGTAAAGCCACGCAGGCAGGATGGGCAAAAAATCTGGCGGATGTGCTGGCTTATGTCACCTTCCAGTCGCCGGTGTATGTGATTATTCTGCTGACGGTTGGCGCAGACTGGCATCAGATTACGGCTGCAGTAAGTTCGAACATCGTGGTGTCAATGCTGATGGGCGCTGTCTATGGCTACTTTCTTGATTATTGTCGCCGCTTGTTTAAGGTCAGCAGTTATCATCAGGCTAAAGCCTGACACGCTTCTTCGCGACTGGCGCTGCCAGTCGCGTTATTAGTTAGAATTAACGTCGCCAAACAGCCCGCTCAGATAACGTTCAAGCGCAATACGCGAGCTAAAGCCGTGCGGAATACCATAATGCTCATGAGTCTCTCCGGCTAAATACAGCGGGAATTGCTGGTAATGATCGCAAGTTTTAATATCCGTTGCCGGTTCCGCCAGTGAAGAGCTACGCTCTTTCAACGTGGGATGGATAATTAATGCGGTACGCCCCATGCGAGCTTCACGATTAACATACACATAATTTTCGCCACGCCGATAGCCGTACGTTTTCTGCGTCACTACATCAACGGTAAAGCCCACTTTTTCAAGTACGCGCGCCACCTCATCAGGTCGTAAATACATATTATTTTCCTCGTTATCTTTTACTGCGGGCTTACCTTACCTGATTCAGCATTAGCAACGCTTTCAGAAAAGTCCATAAACGAGTGAACACGATGAGACGAATATCTTAAGAACCGTACAGATTTATGTCAGCGCCAACCGCAGTTGGTAGGCCGCCTGTTGCGCCATTTCCGCCGAGCTGATATTGGTAAATGACAGCAATATTCCCCCCTTTCCTTCTGACGTTATTCGCCAGCGGCTTAGCGCCTGAACCGCTAACCCGGCCTGATTCGCTTTGCGCACCAGCGCAATATCATCTCCGTCTACACTCATCACCAGTTGAATCCCACCTTCCTGAGGAATGACGCTAAATCCTTGTTCGGTCAGGGCGTTTTCCATCCATTGTCGTCGTTCGGCATAATGCTGTCGCATACGTTTTAAGTGTCGCCAGAAGTGGCCGTCTCGCATAAAATCCGCCAGCGTTTGCTGCCATAGAACCGGGACGCTACAGGCCGTTAGCGCCGCTTGCTGGCGAAAGCGTTCAACCTGGGTCAGAGGCACCACCAGACATGCCGTACGCAAAGCCGGAAACATCGATTTGCTGAACGTTCCGGCATAAATCACCCGCTGAGGCGCATCCAGACTTTTTAGCGGCGGCAACGGCTTACCGTGGTAACGAAATTCACTGTCATAGTCATCTTCGATTACCCACGCCTGCGCGCGAGTCGCCCACTCCAGCAACTGGTGGCGACGGTCCAAAGACAGTGCTACCCCCAGAGGGCTTTGATGTGCGGGAGTGAGCAGTACAAAACGCGCCTGCGGGTAGTCGCGGATCCCGGCGCTGACATCCAGACCATCGGCATCCACCGCTACCGGCATCAACTCAATGCGTTCCTGAGACACCACGGGCCGGATCAGCGGAAAACCGGGATCTTCGACCCACATTCCCTCACCGGGATGCGCCAGAGCGCGCAGGATTAACGTCATTGATGCCGCATAGCCTGAAGTGATAAAAATCTGCTCTGGCTGGCATTCAATGCTGCGTGAAACGCGCAGATAATCAACAATTGCCTGGCGTAACACCCGTTCGCCACATACATCACCCACCGCCAGATCAAAACGCGTTTGGGTGCGTAAACGCCGTCCCATCACCCGTGCCCAGACTTCACGCGGAAAAAGATCGAGTGCGGGTAATCCCATCTGAAATAGTTGCGGTCTGGGATTTTCTCCGGCGAAGATGGCAGGCGATGCAGGCGCCCTTTCTGGTCGCAGTTGCTCACTGACAAACGTTCCTGCCTGTCCACGCCGCGCGAGCCAGCCCTGCGCCACCAGCTCTGCATAGGCATTTTCCACCGTTGAGCGTGATACTCCCAGCTCCTGGGCCCAGGTCCGGCTGGAGGGCAATCTGGTACCGGGCTTGAGTTCGCCTTTCTCAATTGCGTTTTTTAACTGACGGGCGATTTGCTGATAACGTGGCATTTATGGTCTGCTTTTTTGGCAACAATATGGCTCTCTGTTGCAGTCCATTATAGTGCTACATTGCGGGTCATCCAAACGAGGAGAAATACCATGACAATGTTACGCCAGCCCTATTACGAACTCAGTCCTGAAATCTATAACGCTCTGGTTCAGGCAAGCCAAGCGCTGGAAAACTGCGCGCTGGAACCTACGTTGACGGAGCTGATTTACCTGCGGGTCTCGCAAATCAACGGCTGCGCCTTTTGTCTGGAAATGCACAGTAAAGCACTGCGCAAATCCGGTGTTGCTCAGGCCAAACTGGACGCACTGGCAGGCTGGCGGGTGAGTCACCACTTCAGCGAGCAGGAACGTGCGGCGCTGGCGTGGGCCGAATCGGTCACCCAGATTGCCACTACTCACGCCGAAGATGACGTTTATCTGCCGCTGCTCGACCATTTCAGCGCGAAAGAAATTAGCGACCTGACATTTGCCATTAGCCTGATGAACTGCTTCAACCGCCTGGCGGTGGGGATGCGCATGTGATTTTGCGCTGCCGGATGGCGGCATAAATGCCTTATCCGGCCTACGTTGTGCTCTCCTGTTGCCCGTAGGCCCGATAAGCTTAGCGCCATCGGGCAATTTATAACCACCCGTTAGCCTTCCCCCGCCACGCTCATCACCCCGCTCATCATCAATCTAAAATTCCCATATCTTGTATGGTTGAATCTTTTTAAAACTACATCTAGTATCTCTCCTATCAGGACACACACAACCCGACGCCCTTTATCGCGCCGATCCTTTATTTTTAAATGGAAATACGAATCATGCGTATTATTATTTACACTCGCAATAACTGTGTTCAGTGCCACGCCACCAAACGGGCAATGGAAAGCCGTGGTTTTGACTTTGAGATGGTAAACGTCGATTTACAGCCCGATTTGGCTGATAGCCTGCGCGATCAAGGGTTTCGCCAGCTACCGGTCGTGGTCGCGGGTGAAACCAGTTGGTCAGGATTTCGCCCGGACATGATCAACCGTCTGCATCCGGAACACCGTGTGGCCAGCGCATGAGTCAGCTCGTCTACTTCTCCAGCAGCTCCGAAAATACGCACCGCTTTATGCAGCGTCTGGGGCTGCCAGCCATCCGCATTCCGCTTAACGAACGCGAGCGGATCCGGGTAGACGAACCTTACATATTAATCGTGCCGTCCTACGGCGGCGGCGGCACTGCTGGCGCGGTCCCAAGACAGGTGATCCGCTTTTTAAACGATACGCACAACCGGGCGTTAATCCGTGGGGTGATCGCCTCCGGCAATCGTAATTTCGGTGACGCCTACGGTCGCGCGGGTGATGTCATCTCACAAAAATGCGGCGTGCCGTGGCTCTATCGCTTTGAGCTGATGGGCACCCAAAGCGATATCGACAACGTTCGAAAAGGAGTGAGCGAATTTTGGCAACGACAACCGCAGAACGTGTAATGCAGCCAACGCTGGATTATCACGCCCTGAACGCCATGCTGAATCTGTACGATAAAGCCGGGCGCATTCAGTTCGACAAAGACCATCAGGCCGTGGAGGCCTACTTTGCCGCCCACGTCCGCCCAAACTCGGTGGCGTTTGCCAGCCAGCAGGAGCGCCTGGAAACGTTGGTGGATGAAGGCTATTACGATGCCAGCGTGTTAGCCCGCTACGATCGCGCGTTCGTGCTGAAGCTATTCGATCACGCCCACGCCAGCGGATTCCGTTTCCAGACGTTCCTCGGCGCATGGAAGTTCTACACCAGCTATACGCTGAAAACGTTCGACGGTAAGCGCTATCTCGAAGACTTTGAGGATCGGGTCACGATGGTGGCGCTCACGCTGGCGCAGGGCGATGAAACGCTCGCGATGCAGCTGACCGATGAAATGCTCTCCGGGCGCTTTCAGCCCGCCACACCAACCTTTTTAAACTGCGGCAAACAGCAACGCGGTGAGCTGGTCTCCTGCTTCCTGTTGCGTATTGAAGACAACATGGAGTCTATTGGTCGGGCGGTCAACTCCGCACTTCAGCTCTCCAAACGCGGCGGCGGCGTGGCATTTTTACTCTCCAACCTGCGCGAGGCAGGTGCGCCCATTAAGCGTATTGAGAACCAGTCATCTGGGGTGATCCCAGTAATGAAAATGCTGGAAGATGCGTTTTCTTATGCGAATCAACTCGGGGCACGTCAGGGTGCGGGGGCGGTGTATCTGCACGCACACCATCCGGATATTTTACGTTTTCTCGATACCAAGCGCGAAAACGCCGACGAGAAAATCCGTATCAAAACGCTCTCGCTTGGCGTGGTGATCCCGGATGTTACCTTTCAACTGGCGAAAGAAAATGCCCGAATGGCGCTGTTCTCACCGTATGACGTGGAACGGATTTACGGCAAACCTTTCGGTGATATCGACGTGAGTGAGCGGTATGACGAACTGGTTGCCGACGAACGTGTGCGCAAAAAATTCATTAACGCCCGCGATTTCTTCCAGCGGCTGGCCGAGATCCAGTTTGAGTCTGGCTATCCTTACATCATGTTTGAAGATACGGTGAATCGCGCCAATCCGATTGCAGGTCGGATCAATATGAGCAACCTGTGCTCGGAGATTTTGCAGGTTAACAGTGTCTCCACCTACGATGAAAATCTCAATTACGCGCAGACCGGGCACGATATTTCCTGCAATCTCGGCTCGTTAAACATTGCCCATACCATGGATTCACCCGACTTTGGTCGTACCGTGGAAACGGCGATTCGTGGCTTAACCGCCGTTTCGGACATGAGCCATATCCGCAGCGTGCCCTCGATTGAGGCCGGAAACAGCGCGTCGCACGCGATTGGTCTTGGGCAGATGAATCTGCACGGGTATCTGGCGCGGGAAGGGATCGCCTACGGTTCGCCGGAAGGGCTGGATTTCACCAATCTCTATTTCTATACCATCACCTGGCATGCGCTGAATACGTCAATGAAGATCGCCCGCGAGCGCGGTCAAACCTTTGCCGGATTCAAACAGTCGCGCTACGCCAGCGGCGAGTATTTTAACCAGTATCTGCAGGGCGACTGGCAACCAAAAACCGCCAAGGTTCGCACGCTGTTTGCCGCCAGCGGCATTACGCTGCCGACGCGCGAGATGTGGTCACAGCTGCGTGAAGATGTGATGCGCTACGGCATTTATAACCAGAATTTACAGGCGGTTCCACCCACCGGTTCTATCTCTTACATCAATCATGCCACGTCAAGCATTCACCCGATCGTGTCGAAAGTGGAGATTCGCAAAGAGGGCAAAACCGGGCGCGTTTACTACCCTGCCCCGTTTATGACCAATGAGAATTTGGCCTTGTATCAGGATGCCTATGAGATCGGCCCACAAAAAATCATTGATACCTATGCTGAAGCAACGCGCCATGTCGATCAGGGGCTTTCACTGACGCTCTTTTTCCCCGATACCGCCACCACGCGCGATATCAATAAAGCGCAGATTTACGCCTGGCGTAAGGGCATCAAATCCCTGTACTACATCCGACTACGCCAGCTGGCGCTGGAAGGCACCGAAATAGAAGGCTGCGTGTCATGCGCGCTGTAAGGAGGAGAAAATGACATTATCCCGCGTGAGCGCCATCAACTGGAACAAGATTGAGGATGATAAAGATCTTGAGGTATGGAACCGTCTGACCAGTAACTTCTGGCTCCCGGAAAAGGTCCCGCTCTCCAATGACATTCCGGCCTGGCAAACGTTGAACGCCGCCGAACAGCAGTTAACCATCCGCGTTTTTACCGGGCTGACGCTGCTCGACACCATTCAGAATGTTGCCGGAGCACCAGCGTTAATGGCTGATTCGTTAACGCCGCATGAAGAGGCGGTGCTGTCGAATATCAGCTTTATGGAGGCGGTGCACGCCCGTTCATACAGCTCAATATTCTCCACCCTTTGCCAGACCAAAGACGTGGATGCAGCCTACGCCTGGAGTGAAGAAAATACCCCACTCCAGCGCAAAGCGCAGATCGTTTTGACACATTACGCCAGCGACGAACCGCTGAAGAAAAAAATAGCCAGCGTGTTTCTGGAATCCTTCCTGTTCTATTCTGGCTTCTGGTTGCCAATGTATTTTTCCAGCCGCGGCAAATTGACCAATACCGCCGATCTCATTCGTCTGATCATTCGTGATGAAGCGGTTCATGGGTATTACATTGGTTATAAATATCAAAAAGGTCTGGAGCATATTTCCGAATCTGCACGCGAGGAGTTAAAGAATTTTGCCTTTGAGCTACTGATGGAATTGTATGATAACGAAACGCGTTATACGGAAGAGTTGTATGCAGAAACCGGCTGGGTGGATGACGTCAAAGCCTTCCTTTGTTACAACGCCAATAAGGCATTAATGAATTTGGGATATGAGGCGCTATTCCCGCCTGAAATGGCGGAGGTTAACCCGGCAATCCTTGCCGCGCTGTCGCCCAACGCTGATGAAAACCACGATTTCTTCTCGGGTTCCGGCTCATCCTATGTGATGGGAAAAGCGGTCGAAACCGAAGATGACGACTGGAATTTCTAGCACTCATTTTCACGGGAAATACCGTACATTTTTCGCGGAAATATTTTAACAGGATCACACTTTTGTCGTGCAAATATAATTGTGTGATCTACACTCAATATCAGCCGCATTATTCGCCTGCATTCCAGCAATTCAGGCGATTTTTCATTGCCATTTACAAAAAATATTAACCCGTTCATATTCGCGCTCAGCCCTTATATCACGGGAAGTCCCGCCACTTGGCCTTTGGCAATATTCATGCCACAACCAAATTCAGGGTTGTCTCAGATTCTCAGTATGTTAGGGTAGAAAAAGGTCACTATTTCCATCAGGTAATATATCGATATAAACAAATAACAGGAATCATTCTATTGCATGGCAATTAAATTAGAAGTTAAAAATCTCTATAAGATATTTGGAGAGCATCCCCAGAGAGCCTTCAAATATATTGAAAAAGGACTTTCAAAAGAGCAGATTCTGGATAAAACGGGGCTATCGCTTGGCGTTAAGAACGCCAGTCTGGCCATTGAAGAAGGCGAGATATTTGTCATCATGGGATTATCCGGTTCGGGTAAATCCACAATGGTACGCCTTCTCAATCGCCTGATTGAACCCACCCGCGGACAGGTATTGATTGACGGCGTAGACATCGCCCGGATATCCGATGCTGAGCTTCGCGAGGTGCGCAGAAAAAAGATTGCGATGGTGTTCCAGTCCTTTGCCCTGATGCCGCACATGACGGTTCTCGACAATACGGCATTCGGCATGGAATTAGCCGGCGTAGGTGCGGATGAACGTCGTGAAAAAGCGTTAGATGCGCTGCGCCAGGTTGGTCTGGAGAATTATGCTCACGGCTACCCGGATGAACTTTCCGGGGGGATGCGCCAGCGTGTGGGCCTCGCCCGCGCATTAGCCATTAACCCTGACATCTTATTAATGGATGAGGCCTTCTCAGCCCTCGATCCATTAATTCGTACTGAGATGCAGGATGAACTGGTAAAACTACAGGCGAAGCATCAACGTACCGTGGTCTTTATATCGCATGACCTCGACGAAGCCATGCGCATTGGCGACAGAATTGCCATTATGCAAAACGGTGAAGTGGTCCAGGTCGGCACGCCAGATGAAATCCTGAATAATCCGGCCAATGATTATGTGCGCACCTTCTTCCGTGGCGTCGATATTAGCCAGGTCTTTAGCGCGAAAGATATTTCACGCCGTAGTCCCGAAGGTTTGATTCGTAAAAACCCCGGGGTGGGTCCACGTTCTGCGCTGCAATTATTGCAGGACAAAGATCGCGAATATGGTTACGTGATCGAACGCGGCAATAAATTCGTTGGCGTTGTCTCTATCGACTCATTAAAAACAGCGTTAAGTCAGGCGCAAGGTATTGAAGCGGCATTGATCGATGAGCCGTCAGCCGTAGATGCACAAACCCCTCTCAGCGAGTTGCTTTCTCATGTCGGTCAGGCCCCGTGCGCGGTGCCGGTTGTAGATGAGGAACAGCAGTATGTGGGCGTCATTTCAAAACGCATGCTGTTACAGGCTTTAGATCGTGAGGGGGTAAACAATGGCTGATCAAACTAATCCGTGGGACACCACACCAGCGGCCGACAGTGCCGCACAAAATGCTGATGCCTGGAGTACGCCATCAGGCGCACCCACTGACGGTGGTGGCGCGGACTGGCTGACCAGCGCACCCGCGCCGGCACCAGAGCATTTCAATATTATGGATCCGTTCCATAAAACGCTGATCCCGCTTGACAGTTGGGTCACAGAGGGGATCGACTGGGTCGTTACCCATTTCCGTCCGGTCTTCCAGGGCATTCGTGTCCCGGTGGATTACATTCTCAACGGCTTTCAACAGCTGCTGTTGGGTATGCCAGCGCCCGTGGCGATTATCCTGTTCGCGCTGATTGCCTGGCAGATTTCCGGCGTGGGGATGGGCGTTGCGACGCTGATTTCCTTGATTGCTATCGGTGCCATCGGCGCGTGGTCGCAGGCCATGATAACCCTGGCGCTGGTGTTGACCGCGTTGTTGTTCTGCGTGGTGATCGGTCTGCCGATGGGGATCTGGTTGGCGCGCAGTCCACGAGCAGCAAAAATTGTTCGCCCGCTGCTGGACGCCATGCAAACCACGCCCGCGTTTGTCTATCTGGTGCCGATTGTCATGCTGTTTGGTATTGGTAACGTCCCGGGCGTAGTGGTGACGATTATCTTCGCCCTGCCGCCAATCGTGCGTCTGACTATTCTGGGGATTAACCAGGTGCCAGCCGATCTGATTGAAGCTTCGCGCTCGTTTGGTGCCAGCCCGCGTCAGATGCTGTTTAAAGTGCAGCTCCCGCTGGCAATGCCCACCATTATGGCCGGGGTTAACCAGACGCTGATGCTGGCGCTCTCAATGGTCGTCATCGCGTCGATGATTGCCGTCGGCGGACTGGGCCAGATGGTTCTGCGCGGAATCGGTCGTCTGGATATGGGGCTTGCCACCGTCGGCGGGGTTGGGATTGTGATCCTCGCTATCATTCTCGACCGCCTGACGCAGGCCGTCGGTCGCGACTCGCGTAGTCGTGGCAACCGTCGCTGGTACACCACCGGTCCCGTTGGGCTTATCACTCGCCCTTTCACGAAGTAATACACCCGTTGCCCGGTGGCGCATTGCTTACCGGGCATACAATTCATTAACTTACACAAAATCATTCAAGTTGCATCGCGGCGGCAAACGAATGTATCCCCAGGAGCGTACAAGTAGTACGTGACTGGGGTGCATGAGTGCAGCCAACAAAGAGGCAGCTTGAAGGATGAAGTGTAATAAGGAACAACGATGCGACAGAAAGTAATTATTGCCACAGCGTTTGCCACCCTTGTCTCCACCAGCACTTTCGCTGCCGACCTGCCGGGCAAAGGCATCACCGTACAGCCAATCCAGAGCACTATCTCTGAAGAATCCTTCCAGACGCAGTTAGTCGCCCGTGCGCTGGAGAAACTGGGTTACACCGTTAACAAAACCAGCGAAGTTGACTACAACGTCGGCTATACCTCCATTGCCTCTGGCGATGCAACTTTTACCGCCGTGAACTGGCAGCCGCTGCATGATGATATGTACGCCGCTGCGGGCGGAGACAAAAAGTTTTATCGCGAGGGGGTATTCGTTACGGGTGCCGCACAGGGTTATCTGATCGACAAGAAAACCGCTGAGCAGTATAAAATCACCAATATCGCCCAGTTAAAAGATCCGAAGATCGCCAAAATCTTTGACACCAACGGTGACGGAAAAGCCGATATGATGGGCTGTTCACCGGGCTGGGGCTGTGAAGCAGTAATCAACCACCAGAACAAAGCTTTCGATCTGGAAAAAACCGTCGAGGTCAGCCACGGTAACTATGCGGCGATGATGGCCGACACCATTACCCGCTTCAAAGAAGGTAAACCCATTCTTTACTACACCTGGACACCGTACTGGGTGAGCGACGTAATGAAACCTGGTAAAGATGTGGTCTGGCTGCAGGTGCCGTTCTCTTCCCTGCCAGGTGAGCAGAAAGATATTGATACCAAACTGCCAAACGGCGCCAACTACGGCTTCCCGGTGAACACTATGCATATTGTCGCCAATAAAGCCTGGGCGGAGAAAAACCCGGCTGCGGCGAAACTGTTTGCCATCATGAAGCTGCCGCTGGCGGATATCAACGCGCAGAACGCAATGATGCACGACGGGAAAGCGTCTGAAGCCGACGTACAGGGTCACGTTGACGGCTGGATCAAAGCCCACCAGCAGCAGTTTGACGGCTGGGTGAACGAAGCGCTGGCCGTGCAGAAATAACCCACTCGCAGGCCTGATGAGTGTAGCGCCATCAGGCCTGTAACCGCATAAATGCCGGATGGTGGCGCGATGCACCTAATCCGGCCTATCCTCCTTCCCCCAATCGCACAATCCATCACTCAACAAATCAGCAACATTTAATCACTTCCGTTATGATTGTTTTCTGCAACCCATTACTCAGTTGAAAACAATGACGAAAACTACTCAGGGACTTAGCCCTTCGCTGATCCTGTTAATGTCTATTGCCACCGGCCTCGCCGTCGCCAGTAACTATTATGCGCAGCCGCTGCTCGACACCATCGCGCGCAACTTTTCGCTATCTGCCAGTACCGCAGGGTTTATCGTCACTGCGGCCCAACTCGGCTACGCTGCCGGCCTGCTGTTCTTAGTGCCGCTTGGCGATATGTTTGAACGTCGGATGCTGATTGTCTCCATGACGTTGCTCGCGGCTGGCGGCATGCTGATCACCGCCAGCAGCCAGTCGCTGGGTATGCTGATTCTCGGTACTGCCCTGACCGGACTGTTCTCGGTAGTGGCACAGATTTTGGTTCCGCTGGCGGCAACGCTTGCCACACCGGACAAGCGCGGGAAGGTTGTCGGCACGATTATGAGCGGCCTGCTGCTGGGTATTCTGCTGGCGCGCACCGTGGCGGGATTACTGGCGAATCTTGGCGGCTGGCGCACCGTATTTTGGGTCGCATCAGTATTAATGGCGCTGATGGCGGTTGCTCTGTGGCGCGGCCTGCCGAAGATGAAATCCGATACTCATCTTAACTATCCTCAGCTGTTAGGCTCGGTATTCAGCCTGTTTATTCACGATAAATTGCTGCGTACCCGCGCGATGCTGGGCTGCCTGACTTTTGCCAATTTCAGTATCCTGTGGACCTCGATGGCGTTTTTGCTCGCCGCGCCGCCGTTTAACTATTCGGAAGGAATGATTGGTCTGTTCGGTCTGGCGGGTGCCGCAGGGGCATTAGGCGCACGTCCGGCGGGCGGTTTTGCCGATAAAGGTAAATCCCACCTGACCACAACCATGGGGCTGCTATTACTGCTGCTCTCCTGGCTTGCTATTTGGCTTGGGCACGCTTCCGTCCCCATGCTGATTATCGGTATTCTGGTGTTGGACCTCACCGTTCAGGGAGTACACATCACCAACCAGACGGTTATCTATCGCATTCATCCGGATGCGCGTAATCGCCTGACCGCCGGATACATGACCAGCTATTTTATTGGCGGAGCGGCAGGTTCGCTGATTTCAGCCTCCGCCTGGCAGCATGCTGGTTGGGCTGGCGTTTGTCTGGCGGGTACGACCGTTGCCGTACTCAACCTGGTGGTCTGGTGGCGAGGTTTTCACCGTCAGGAAGCCGTAAATTAAGCGTATAGTGCATGTTTACCGCTGATTGGGCTCCACAGGGTGTTAAGGAGCCCATCAGTCTGCTAAGGTTATAACTCATTGAGCCAAGTTATATTAATTTCGGTAATGAAACCTATAACCCTATGGAAAGCCCTGTACCCCAGTCTGAATCCTGTTCGGCAACGTTAACGGAAGGATTCAAAGACAGCCTGCCAATAGTCATCAGCTATATTCCGGTCGCTTTTGCATTTGGTCTCAATGCCACTCGCCTTGGCTTTACGCCGATTGAAAGCGTCTTTTTCTCCTGCATTATCTATGCGGGAGCCAGCCAGTTTGTCATTACCACCATGCTTGCTGCGGGCAGTTCGCTGTGGGTCGCCGCCCTTACCGTCATGGCCATGGATGTCCGTCATGTTTTGTACGGCCCTTCCCTGCGCAGTCGAATAGCCCAGCGACTGAGTAAACCCAAAAGTGCACTGTGGGCTTTTGGCCTTACCGATGAAGTCTTTGCCGCCGCAACGGCAAAACTGGTCCGGGATAATCGGCGCTGGAGTGAAAACTGGATGATCGGCATCGCACTGTGCTCCTGGGCCTCCTGGGTGTTTGGTACGGTGATCGGCGCGTTTTCCGGCAGTGGTTTACTCAAGGATTACCCGGCGGTTGAAGCGGCACTGGGATTCATGCTCCCGGCGCTGTTTATGAGCTTCCTGCTCGCGTCATTCCAACGTAAACAAGCGCTCTGCGTGACTGCCTCCCTGGCCGGGGCGCTGGCTGGCGTCATGCTGTTTTCCATACCTGCCGCTATCCTTGCAGGTATTGTCTGCGGATGCCTGACGGCGCTCATCCAGTCATTTTGGCAGGGAGGTCCTGATGAGCTATGAGGTTCTGCTACTTGGCCTGTTGGTCGGCTGCGTTAATTACTGTTTTCGCTATTTGCCACTCCGTCTTGGGGTAGGCAATATTCGCCCGACGAAGCGCGGCGCGACGGGCATACTACTCGACACTATTGGCATTGCATCTATTTGCGCCCTGCTGGTGGTGTCTACCGCACCAGAAGTTATGCACGACGCTCGTCGGTTCGTGCCTACGCTGGTGGGGTTTGTCATACTGGGCGCAAGCTTCTATAAGACCCGCAGCATCATCATTCCAACGTTACTGAGTGCTCTGGGCTATGGATTAGCCTGGAAAATGCTTGTTGGCTTATAGATAAAAACAATCATTTTAAAGAAATAATACATTTACTTTATTTGTCACTGTCGTTACTATATCGGCTGAAATTAATGAGGTTATACCCAAATGGATAGTTCGTTTACGCCCATTGAACAAATGCTAAAATTTCGCGCCAGCCGCTACGAAGAGTTCCCTTATCAGGAAGTGCTTCTGACTCGCCTCTGTATGCACATGCAGGGTAAGTTGCTGGAAAACCGCAATAAGATGCTGAAAGCTCAAGGGATTAACGAGACATTGTTTATGGCGTTGATTACGCTGGAGTCTCAGGAAAACCACAGTATTCAGCCTTCTGAACTGAGTTGCGCGCTTGGCTCGTCACGCACTAACGCTACCCGCATTGCGGATGAGTTAGAAAAACGTGGCTGGATCGAACGTCGCGAAAGCGATAACGATCGCCGCTGTCTGCATCTGCAATTGACCGAGAAAGGCCATGCATTTTTGCAAGAGGTGTTACCGCCTCAGCATAACTGCCTGCATCAGCTCTGGTCGTCTCTTAGCACCACCGAAAAAGATCAGCTTGAGCAAATTACCCGTAAACTTCTGACCCGTCTTGATCAGATGGAGCAGGATGGCGCGGTGTTAGAAGCGCTGCGCTAACGCGCCGACTCGCTCAGAAATCCAGATTTATAAATGAAAAAACCGACAGGCCAGCACGCATACTGCTGGCCTGTCTGATAAACAGGTCGGCTCAGCCGATGTGAAAAAAATAAGATCGTGGAGAACAACATGAGCGCAAATGCGGAGACTCAAACCCCGCAGCAACCGGTCAAGAAGAATGGCAAACGTAAAAGTATGCTGCTCCTTCTGACCTTGCTCTTTATTATCATTGCCGTGGCATATGGGATTTATTGGTTTTTAGTACTTCGTCATGTCGAAGAGACAGACGATGCGTACGTGGCAGGGAACCAGGTTCAAATCATGGCTCAGGTATCGGGCAGCGTGACGAAAGTCTGGGCTGATAACACTGACTTTGTAAAACAAGGCGATGTGCTGGTCACCCTCGACCAGACAGACGCAAAGCAGGCATTTGAAAAAGCCAAAACTGCGCTGGCTTCCAGCGTGCGTCAGACGCACCAGTTGATGATCAACAGCAAGCAGTTACAGGCAAGCATTGAAGTGCAAAAAACCGCACTGGCGCAGGCACAAAGCGACTTTAATCGCCGAGTTCCGCTGGGCAATGCCAACCTGATTGGCCGTGAAGAGCTGCAACACGCTCGTGATGCCGTCGCCAGCGCTCAGGCCCAGCTTGATGTCGCGATCCAACAATATAATGCTAACCAGGCGATGATTCTGGGTAGCAAGCTGGAAGATCAACCCGCTGTGCAACAGGCTGCCACCGAAGTGCGCAATGCCTGGCTGGCGCTGGAACGTACCAGAATTGTCAGCCCAATGACCGGTTATGTATCCCGTCGCGCCGTACAGCCTGGTGCGCAAATTAGCCCAACCACGCCGCTGATGGCGGTTGTTCCGGCCACTAACCTGTGGGTAGATGCCAACTTCAAAGAAACACAGCTCGCACACATGCGTATTGGCCAACCAGCGACCGTTATCAGCGATATTTACGGCGATGACGTAAAATATACCGGTAAAGTTGTCGGTCTCGATATGGGTACGGGCAGCGCCTTCTCCCTGCTGCCAGCGCAGAACGCAACCGGCAACTGGATCAAAGTCGTCCAGCGTCTGCCGGTACGTATCGAACTGGATGCGCAGCAACTGGCACAGCATCCATTACGTATTGGTTTGTCTACGCTGGTTACGGTAGATACCTCAAATCGTGACGGACAAATTCTGGCAAGCCAGGTTCGTACCACGCCGGTATCAGAAAGTAATGCACGTGAAATCAACCTTGCTCCGGTCAATAAGATGATCGAAGAGATCGTGCGGGCCAACGCGGGCTAATTCAAAGGTGCGTGTGATGCAACAGCAAAAACCGCTGGAAGGCGCGCAGCTCGTCATTATGACGATCGCGCTGTCCCTGGCGACATTCATGCAGGTGCTGGACTCCACCATTGCTAACGTGGCGATCCCCACTATCGCCGGGAACCTCGGCTCTTCACTGAGCCAGGGGACCTGGGTGATCACCTCATTCGGGGTGGCGAACGCTATCTCTATTCCGATCACCGGCTGGCTGGCAAAACGCTTTGGCGAAGTAAGACTCTTTATGTGGTCAACTATCGCCTTCGTCATTGCGTCATGGGCATGCGGGATGTCCACCAGCCTGAACATGCTGATTTTCTTCCGCGTAATCCAGGGTATTGTCGCCGGTCCATTAATTCCGCTGTCACAGAGCCTATTGCTGAATAACTATCCACCCGCCAAGCGTTCCATCGCCCTCGCGCTATGGTCGATGACGGTGATTGTTGCCCCGATATGTGGTCCTATTCTTGGGGGCTATATCAGCGACAACTATCACTGGGGCTGGATATTTTTTATCAACGTGCCTATCGGGGCTGTGGTGGTATTGATGACACTGCAAACCCTGCGCGGTCGGGAAACCAAAACCGAGCAGCGGCGCATTGACGCCATTGGTCTGGCACTGCTGGTCATCGGTATCGGCAGTTTGCAGATTATGCTCGACCGCGGCAAAGAGCTGGACTGGTTCGCCTCGCAGGAGATAATCATCCTGACTGTGGTCGCCGTGGTTGCTATCAGCTTCCTGATCGTCTGGGAGCTTACCGACGAGCACCCCATTGTCGATCTCTCGCTGTTTAAGTCGCGCAACTTTACCATCGGCTGCCTGTGTATCAGCCTGGCCTATATGCTCTACTTCGGCGCAATCGTACTGCTGCCGCAGCTGTTGCAGGAGGTATACGGCTATACGGCAACCTGGGCTGGTCTGGCGTCAGCGCCGGTTGGGGTGATTCCGGTGATCCTGTCTCCGATTATCGGCCGCTTCGCGCATAAGCTGGATATGCGTCGGCTGGTAACGTTCAGTTTTATTATGTACGCCGTCTGTTTCTACTGGCGTGCGTGGACGTTCGAGCCGGGTATGGACTTTGGCGCATCGGCCTGGCCGCAGTTTATTCAGGGGTTCGCGGTAGCCTGCTTCTTTATGCCGCTAACCACCATTACGCTGTCCGGCTTACCGCCAGAGCGTCTGGCGGCGGCATCCAGCTTGTCGAACTTTACGCGAACGCTGGCAGGTTCCATTGGCACATCGATTACGACGACAATGTGGACAAACCGCGAGTCGCTGCATCATGCGCAGCTAACGGAATCTGTTAACCCCTACAACCCAAATGCACAGGCTATGTACGATAAGCTGCAGGATTTAGGGATGACGCACCAGCAGGCTTCAGGTTGGATAGCTCAGCAGATCACCAATCAGGGGCTGATTATATCCGCTAACGAAATCTTCTGGATGTCGGCGGGGATCTTCCTGGTCCTGCTTGGCCTGGTGTGGTTCGCCAAACCGCCCTTCGGTGCGGGCGGCGGCGGCGGTGGCGCACACTAACTATCTGATAAAAGGGATCTGCGGATCCCTTTTTTATTAGACCTACAATCAGAAGTAATATTTGAATCTCAGACGCCCGCCGTAACGCGCATCTTCGCTGTTATCACCATTATTCGGATTGGCCTCTACCCATGAAGCATAGGCACCGAGGTAGATGTTAAAGTTTTTCATATCCATCACATTGGGGAATAAATATGAGGCATGAATAGTGTGAATGTCATAATTGCCGGGATCGGTGATCCAGCAATCGTCCTCACAAACGGCATCGATATTGGTAGCATTGAAGGCTTCGATTTTGTTATGCGCATAGATATAACCCAGTTCAAATCGATGCCACAACGCATTCACCCCAGCGGTAAAATCTGTCTCATCGGTCGCATCCACATAGGCGGTATTCAGGTTAATCACTGCGCCATCTTCCGGGTCCGTTTTTTGACCATTCCAGGTCATGGTAAAACCATAGCCCGTACGATCTGACTGATCGATCCACGTCCCATTTTGGTAATAACCGTAGGCGTTGTTAACGACGTTACTTTCCATCGCTATCGCCGTTGAAAAACGCCCATTTTGCCAGGCGATAACCGGACGGACGTAAGCCACGTTTTTATCGTTGGTTAAATCCATTCCGTGGTACTGCTTCTCGGTATATAACGTACTGCCATTTTCCAGCAATGTGTTAACTTCGAAATACCAGTTGTCGATGGTTTTGCTCAGCAGGAAGTTCCCCCCGCTGTCGCTACGTCCCCGTCCTTCTTTCATCATATAGATATAGCCGTAACCGTCACTGTAGAGATCGTTCGCTGTATTCCCCGAATATTCAACAAACGTATCCTGATTCAGCGGGAACATATCGTAGGCTTCAAAACGACCAACCTTAATTTTCCAGTCATTCTCACGACCAAAGAAGAAAACGGCATCATCGAGGTTCATTTTTCCGGTCAGGTCCGCCAGAGGCTGTACCGAGAACCCTGCAAAATTACCGTTGTCCCGCCGCTGGTAGCCATCAAAACCCAGCAACAGGCGTCCGTTAATATCCCAGCGTTCATTGGTTCCTGGTGCCCAATCTTTATTCGCTGACGTTCTCGTCGATGTCAGGCTACCGGAACGGCTTGCCGCATCCATATTAAATTCGACATCGCCATAGAACTTAATATCGCTGAAGCCGGATAATGTCATCTTAGGCGGAGTTTCACCTGCTGCAATCGGCTCGGCAGACTGGACATTCACCGTCGGCGTAGCGGCGACCTGCTGCTGCTTCAGCGAGCGAATTTGCGCCTCAGCATCGGATGCCCGTTTTTCGGCATTAACAACACGTTGCTCCAGTTCAGCCAGACGCTGCTCAATAGTGATATTATTTGCTGCCCAAAGGTTATGAGAAAAGCAAGCACCGATCATCAGCGCCAAATATTTAGCCTTCATTTTCATCCCTAAAGTTTAATGTATACCAGATAAGATTTGATAAAAACCCTATCTACCGGCTATTAAAAGAGTCTTGTTATTACCCGGATATCTGGCGCATTCCATTATGTTTTTCTATTAATTATTTATGTTTTTTAGTTTATGTGATCAATACACTCTGGCATCGTTAATTATCCACCGCTTTCTGCTTGCCAGATCACATTTTATTATTTAACAGGTCAGGCATCATTTAAATTAAAATATATTCTCGCCGCAAATATAATAAACACACATTATATTAAGCAATAAAAAACCCCGGACATAAACCGGGGTTAATTTAAATACTGGAACAGCTAACCAATAAGACTAAATATGCAGTTCCTGCAGTTTCTCTTTCGGTAGCGCCAGCTCTTCATTGCTGTTCACGCGTACATCACGCTCCAGAATATGACGCGCGATATCCTGTGCTTCGCTAAGAGAGTGCATCTGATACGTACCGCACTGGTAAACGTTCAGCTCCGGGATCTGGTTCTGATCCTGTACTTTCAGCACGTCCGCCATTGCCGCTTTCCACGCGTCGGCTACACGCTGTTCGTCCGGCGTACCAATCAGGCTCATGTAGAAGCCGGTACGGCATCCCATCGGAGAGATATCGATAATCTCAACGCCGTTACCGTTAAGGTGGTTACGCATAAAACCTGCAAACAGGTGTTCCAGCGTATGGATACCTTTCTCAGGCATCACTTCTTTGTTCGGAATGCAGAAACGCAGATCAAACACGGTGATTGCGTCGCCATGCGGGGTGTTCATCGTTTTTGCAACCCGGACCGCGGGAGCTTCCATCCGGGTGTGATCGACAGTAAAACTATCTAACAACGGCATTTAGCCACCTCCGATAAATTTTTTAAAAATAATCTGAACTCTTTGTTCCGGGGCGAGTCTGAGTATATGAAAGACGCGCATTTGTTATCATCATCCCTGTTTTCAGAGATGAAATTTTGGCCACTCCCGAGTGGCCTTTTTCTTTTGTATCAAGCGTGCTTTTCCAGCCACACGCTAAACGGCTCAGTATCAGCCGCTTCGATCTCCTGCTGACGACGCTTTGAAGCCTCGGTTTCAGCAATAAATTCAGCTTCCTGCACTATTTCTAACGGCTCTTCACGCAGCAGATTTCGGTAAGCCTCACCCAACGCTTTGCCCGTGCCGCCAATGCCTTCATCAATCATAGACCGTAGGATCCGGGCAGAGAAAGTCAGTTCAGGATTGTCAAAACAGGCAACCAGTTCATCACAGACCTTCTGATACTCCTCTCCCCCATCGATGCTGTCCAGCGTTTGTGCCACGCGTTTCAGATCGCGGAACAAATCTTTCCCAACCTTCGGCAGCGGGAACTGGGCTGTTTCACAGCCAATACCTAACGTCAGCCCAGGCTTACGCCCTTCGAGAATCACGCGATTCCAGTTTTTACGCGTACACAGCAATTCATCGCTGCTCATTTCCGGGGCATCAGCCAGCGCACACCAGACCATAAACAGATCGAGGAAACGCACCTGCTGCTCGTCCACGCCGATAGGCGAGAACGGGTTGATATCCAGCGAGCGTACTTCGATGTACTCGATACCGCCACGCAGAAGCGCATCTGATGGCGTTTCTCCACGACGAGTGACGCGTTTCGGGCGAATAGGCGCATACAGCTCATTTTCAATCTGCAGAACGTTGCTGTTGATTTGCAGACGCTTACCGTCTTTCTCCAGACCGATCGCCGCGTACTCCTCGGAAGGCGTCTTAATCGCGCGCTTTAATCCTGCCACATACTCATGCAAATCGTTAAACGTAATTCCGAGATTGCTTTGCGACTTATTGGTATAGCCCAAATCACTCAGACGCAGCGACGTTGCGTACGGCAGGTAATACATCCCACAGTCGGTTTTTTCAAACGGCAGAGTTGTCGGTTTTCCTTGCAGGAATGAGGAACAAATGGCCGGAGAAGCACCAAACAAATACGGGATCACCCAACCAAAACGGTAGTAGTTGCGGATCAGACGGAAGTAGCCCGCGGAGATCTTCTCTTTTGCATCCTCACCTTCGGTTACACCGCATTTCGCCTGCCAGAAAGCCATAGGCAGCGAGAAATTGTAGTGTACGCCCGAGATTGTCTGCATCAACGCGCCATAACGGTTTTTGAGGCCTTCACGGTACAGCGTCTTCAGGCGACCGGTATTCGACGTACCATACTGTGCCAGTTCGATATCCTGACCTTCGGCAATATAGCAAGGCATGCTCAACGGCCACATACGCTCGTCGCCAAGGTTTCTGGCGGTATAACGATGTAAGTCGCGCATGAACGTGAGCATTTTCTCAATGTCATCACCGGGTGGAGTAATGAACTCCAGCAATGCTTCGGCAAAGTCAGTGGTTATCCACTTATGCGTTAGCGCTGAGCCTAACACCTCAGGATGGCCTGTCGTTGCTAATGACCCATCTGCATTAACACGCAGCGTTTCGCGCTCCAGACCACGTTGAATCCCCTTTAACGCCTGAGGATGGTTTTCCAGCCAGGCCAGCGCCTGTGATACGTCCGGGATCAAATTGACCTCCCGCCTGTCAAAATCGTTTTAATTAGCATAATGGTATTGGTTACCCTGAAGGCTATCCCACAACACAATTAGTGCCACCACATAATGCCTTGTGTCGTAACCGCTGCGACAACAACATAGCGCAGCGCCTTGCCAAGGCATAAGAAAAAGAGAACTGGGCCCCACGAGATGCGCATCCACCCGGCTAACAGGCACAGCAAATCCCCCACAACCGGCATCCAGCTTAATAATAGTGTGACAGCGCCATAGCGCCGCAGCCAGCCAGTGGCTTTTTCTTGCCAGCGCGATGTTTTACGCAATGGAAAGAAACGCCCAAGGATAACGTTAGTTAACCCTCCAAGGCTATTACCCATTGTTGCTGTTAAGACTAAGACCCAGGGATGACTGACCCCGGAAACCAACAAAGCAACCAGAACAACTTCAGAATTGCCGGGTAATAGCGTGGCACTGAGAAAACTGCTGGCAAACAGTGACAGGAGCGACAGTCCATCACTCACAATAACCGGACATCCACGGCATCCATTCCCGCGGCATGCGCCGCCTGTATTCCAAAATCGGCATCTTCAAACACGATGCAACGAGCCGGAACAACCCCCATACGTTCGGCACAAAGCAAAAACGTATCAGGAGCCGGTTTATGGTGTTGTACGTGATCGGCTGCGACTACAGCATCAAAATAGCGACGCAGACCAAGGTGAGCGAGCAGCGCTTCTGCAATTGCGCTTTCACTACCCGTACCTACCGACATAGGACGACGACCATGCCAGGCTTTCACGACATCAACCAACGGCAAAGGCTGGACGCTATCCAGCAGCATGCTTCTCACCTTGTCAGTTTTTTCACGTGCCAGTGCATGAGGATCAAGATCGGCATGGTTTAATTCAATTACCGATTGCGCAATACGCCACGTTGGGGAACCATTGAGAGCGACCATGGCATGTTCATCAAACCGTAGTCCATAATGCCCCAATACCTCATGCCACGCCTTACGATGCGTAGGCTCGGTATCCAGGATGGTACCATCCATATCAAAAATCAAACCCGCATAACGTTCGTACATCGTCTTCTCACAAGCCGAGTGACCAGACGTTATTTTATCGTAATTGATTGATTTTGTCGCTGACAGCGAATTGAGGGGTGTTCAGAGAGTATGTGGAAATGATTTAGAGGGAGGGACAAGATGGTGCATCCGGGAGGATGACTCACTAGTGTTCGCCCTGCGGGCCGTTGCTGAAGCAACGTTATCCTCCCTGGTGCTGGCGATTATCTCGCAGACCGTGAAACAACAGTTTCGCTATTATTCAGGAGAAGATGGTGCATCCGGGAGGATTCGAACCTCCGACCGCTCGGTTCGTAGCCGAGTACTCTATCCAGCTGAGCTACGGATGCATCGGGAATTGCTGATTACTACTGATACTGCGAAGAAGATAGTGCATCCGGGAGGATTACTCGGCTGCGCCTCGCCCTGCGGGCCGTTGCTGAAGCAACGTTATCCTCCCTGGTGCTCGCGATTATCTCGCAGACCATGAAACAACAGTTTCGCTGTTATCTCGGAGAATATGGTGCATCCGGGAGGATTCGAACCTCCGACCGCTCGGTTCGTAGCCGAGTACTCTATCCAGCTGAGCTACGGATGCATCGGAAAACTTGCTTTACTGCCGATATTGATATCGTGATAAGCGATATCAAGTAAGAGATGGTGCATCCGGGAGGATTACTCGGCTGCGCCTCGCCCTGCGGGCCGTTGCTAAAGCAACGTTATCCTCCCTGGTGCTCGCGATTATCTCGCAGACCATGAAACAACAGTTTTGCTGTTGCCTCGGAGAAGATGGTGCATCCGGGAGGATTCGAACCTCCGACCGCTCGGTTCGTAGCCGAGTACTCTATCCAGCTGAGCTACGGATGCATCAGGGAAACTTACTTTACTGCAGATTTGATGTCGCTGCTAAAGCGCTATCAAGTAATATGGTGCATCCGGGAGGATTCGAACCTCCGACCGCTCGGTTCGTAGCCGAGTACTCTATCCAGCTGAGCTACGGATGCAAATGGCGGTGAGGCGGGGATTCGAACCCCGGATGCAGCTTTTGACCGCATACTCCCTTAGCAGGGGAGCGCCTTCAGCCTCTCGGCCACCTCACCAACACGCCTCTTGCGAGTGCTTCGAAGAACTTGTTTCTGCTCATCGTCGCTGCGTGGCGCACATATTACTTTCTGGGACTTATAAGTCAAACAATTTTTCCAGAGCTTTTATCGTTTGCACATTTCACGCGCAATTAGTCTGCAAAAACGGCAAAAAGAGTGTTTTATCAACAGATAAATTGGCAATTTCCTGAAGGAGTGAACAAACGGAAACTTCGCAGGAAAAGGCATTACGCGCAGTGGAATCGAAAAAATGGGGAAGACGAAGAAGAAAAGAGAAGAAAAAGAGTAACTCAATCAGGTTGCGCCTCACCAGAAAGGTGAGACGCGAAAACCTTAGTAACTGGACTGCTGGGATTTTTCAGCCTGGATACGCTGGTAGATCTCTTCACGATGGACAGAAACTTCTTTCGGGGCGTTTACGCCAATGCGCACCTGGTTGCCCTTCACCCCTAAAACTGTCACGGTGACCTCATCGCCTATCATGAGGGTCTCACCAACTCGACGAGTCAGAATCAGCATTCTTTGCTCCTTGAAAGATTAAAAGAGTCGGGTCTCTCTGTATCCCGGCATTATCCATCATATAACGCCAAAAAGTAAGCGATGACAAACACCTAAGTGTAAGCAGTCACGGCATCACATTCTGTTAAACCTAAGTTTAGCCGATATACACAACTTCAACCTGACTTTATCGTTGTCGATAGCGTTGATTCAAACGCTGCGGATTGAAGTCCGCAGCGTCGACTTACGCTTATAATTATTACAGTTTTGCGCTGACCCAGCCTTTCACACTGGCTAACGCTGCAGGCAGAGCCGCTGCATCCGTACCACCGGCTTGCGCCATGTCCGGACGACCGCCACCCTTACCGCCGACCTGCTGAGCGACCATTCCAACCAGTTCCCCTGCTTTCACGCGATCTGTCACGTCCTTAGACACACCCGCAATCAGAGAAACCTTACCTTCCACTACCGTTGCCAGAACGATAACGGTAGACCCCAGTTGATTTTTCAGATCATCAACCATGGTACGCAACATTTTCGGCTCAACGTCCGCGAGTTCGCTGACCAGCAGCTTCACGCCGTTGATATCAACCGCTTTGCTGGAAAGATTTGCACTCTCCTGCGCCGCAGCCTGTTCCTTCAATTGCTGCAATTCTTTTTCCAGTTGACGAGTACGCTCCAGCACGGAACGAACTTTGTCACCGATATTCTGGCTATCGCCTTTCAGCAGCTGCGCAACATCGCTTAAGCGATCGCTCTCAGCATGCACGGTTTGGATAGCACCTTCACCGGTTACGGCTTCAATACGACGAACGCCTGCCGCAGTACCTGACTCGGACACAATGCGGAACAGACCGATATCACCCGTACGGCTGGCGTGAGTACCGCCACACAATTCGGTAGAGAAATCACCCATGCTCAGAACGCGCACATGGTCGTCATATTTCTCGCCAAACAGTGCCATTGCGCCTTTGGCTTTTGCCGCTTCGAGATCCATGATGTTCGTTTCAATCGGCAAGTTGCGACGGATTTGCGCGTTCACCAGATCTTCAACGGCACGGATTTCAGCAGGCTTCATTGCTTCGGTATGAGAGAAGTCGAAGCGCAGCAGTTTATCGTTAACCAACGAACCTTTCTGTGCCACATGTGTGCCCAGAACCTGGCGCAGCGCTGCGTGCATCAGGTGCGTTGCGGAGTGGTTCAAACGAATACGCGCACGACGGGCTTCATCCACATCAGCCTGTACCGCATCACCAATTTTCAGAGAACCCGCAGACAGCTTGCCAATGTGACCAATGGCCTGGCCATATTTCTGCGTGTCGCTAACGGCAAACGCGAAGCCTGCGCCTTTCAGCTCACCCTTGTCGCCAACCTGACCACCAGATTCCGCATAGAACGGCGTCTGATCCAGTACGACAACGGCATCCTGACCTGCGTTAATTGCGTCTACCGCTTTACCATCAACAAACAGCGCGGTCACTTTGCCGTTCAGTTCCAGGTGCTCGTAGCCTTTAAATTCAGAGGCGCCATCAACGCGAATCATCGCATTGTAGTCTGCGCCAAAACCGCTGGCTTCACGCGCACGACGGCGCTGTTCTTCCATTGCAGCTTCAAAGCCCGCTTCATCAACCTTAATGTTACGCTCGCGGCAAACGTCTGCCGTCAGGTCAACCGGGAAACCGTAGGTGTCATACAGACGGAATGCGGTTTCGCCATCCAGCGTATCGCCAGACAGTTTTGCCAGTTCTTCGTCCAGCAGCGCCAGACCACGCTCCAGAGTACGCGCAAACTGCTCTTCTTCGGTTTTCAGAACCTGTTCAACCATAACCTGCTGACGCTTCAGTTCTTCACCTGCAGAGCCCATGACGTCCACCAACGGACCAACCAGCTTGTAGAAGAAGGTATCCTTCGCGCCCAGCATGTTGCCATGACGTACCGCGCGACGAATGATACGGCGCAGCACATAGCCACGGTTTTCATTCGACGGCACAACACCATCGGCAATCAGGAATGCACAGGAACGGATATGGTCGGCGATAACGCGCAGAGACTTGTTGCTCAGATCGGTTGCGCCAGTGACTTTCGCCACGGATTCGATCAGTGAGCGGAACAGGTCGATTTCATAGTTGGAGTTAACGTGTTGCAGCACGGCCGCAATACGCTCCAGACCCATACCGGTATCCACGGACGGTTTCGGCAGCGGTTCCATGGTGCCGTCAGCCTGACGGTTGAACTGCATGAAGACGATGTTCCAGATCTCAATGTAGCGATCCCCATCTTCTTCTGCGCTTCCCGGAGGTCCACCCCAGATATGGTCGCCGTGGTCGTAGAAAATTTCGGTACATGGACCGCAAGGACCGGTATCACCCATCTGCCAGAAGTTGTCTGAAGCATAAGCCGCACCTTTGTTATCACCGATACGGATGATACGTTCGCGCGGAATACCGACTTCTTTTTCCCAGATTTCATAGGCTTCATCGTCAGTTTCATAGACGGTTACCCACAGACGCTCTTTTGGCAGGGCAAACCAGTTTTCACCGGTCAGCAGTTCCCATGCATATTGAATAGCGTCGTGTTTGAAGTAATCGCCGAAGCTGAAGTTGCCCAGCATTTCGAAGAAAGTGTGGTGACGTGCAGTGTAACCGACGTTTTCCAGGTCATTGTGCTTACCGCCCGCACGTACACAACGCTGCGAGGTGGTTGCGCGGGAATAATTACGCTTGTCGAGGCCAAGGAAAACATCCTTGAACTGGTTCATCCCGGCGTTGGTAAACAACAAAGTAGGGTCATTGTTCGGTACCAGGGAGCTGCTGGCAACTACCTGGTGTCCTTTACTATGGAAAAAATCGAGAAACGCCTGACGGATCTCAGCGGTGCTCTTGCTCATAATTATCCTGAAGAAATCAAGCTAACGAAATGTCATTACCAGCATCGGCACGCAAACTGCGCCTCTGGCAATCGAAAAGTGGGAATAAGATAAGTTTTCTTTACTGGGAAGTAAAATCCCGTATGCGGTCAATCGTCAAAATTTCGCCATATTGCCTGAATATCTTCCATCAGATAGCCGCGATAGAGCAAAAAACGCTGGACCTTTACTTTATCTGAAAAATCGACAGGTAAAGGTTCACCGTACTTCCGAATGGCCTGCTCGCGTGCAAGCACTGCCCAGTCAATTTCGCACTCACGCATGGCCCGCTCGATAGCTTCACGTGCGATCCCTTTTTGGTTTAATTCCTGGCGCACTCGGGCTGGTCCATAACCTTTGCGGCTACGGCTGGCGATAAACTGCTGCACGAAACGATCATCATCCAGATAACGACTTTCAATACACCAGGCGATGACCTTGTCGTAATCCTCCGGCGTGGCATCAATTTCTTCTGGTCCATTTTTCCCCATCACCGGAGCGGCCAGCTTGCGCCGCAGTTCCTGCTCGCTGTGGTCGCGCATCGCCAGAATGCGTACGGCGCGGTCAAGCAGTCGGGAATAAGCGGAACGGCGGGAAGTTGCTTCTGTCATAGTAAGCCTTCAGAAATGAAAAAGGGCTGCATGATATGCAGCCCTTTACTATATGTGATTCACAACATGCGATTCAAAACAGATTATCAGAAATCTTCGTTCGTTTCTTTTACGTCTTCGCCGCTGTCATCAACGGAGAAATCAGGCGTTGAATCCTGGTTATTGAGCAGTAACTCACGCAATTTCTTCTCAATTTCTTTCGCAGTTGCCGGGTTTTCTTTTAGCCAGTTGGTCGCATTCGCCTTACCCTGACCGATTTTCTCACCGTTGTAGCTGTACCATGCACCGGCTTTTTCAATCAGCTTCTCTTTCACGCCCAGGTCAACCAGTTCGCCGTAGAAGTTGATGCCTTCACCGTAAAGGATCTGGAATTCAGCCTGTTTGAACGGCGCTGCAATTTTGTTTTTCACAACCTTAACACGGGTTTCGCTGCCGACCACGTTGTCGCCTTCTTTCACCGCGCCAATACGACGGATGTCCAGACGAACAGACGCATAGAATTTCAGGGCGTTACCACCGGTAGTGGTTTCCGGGTTACCAAACATAACGCCAATCTTCATACGGATCTGGTTGATGAAAATCAGCAGCGTGTTGGACTGCTTCAGGTTACCGGCCAGCTTACGCATTGCCTGGCTCATCATACGCGCCGCAAGGCCCATGTGAGAATCGCCAATCTCGCCTTCGATTTCTGCCTTCGGCGTCAATGCGGCAACGGAGTCGACAACGATAACGTCAACCGCACCGGAGCGCGCCAGCGCATCACAGATTTCCAGCGCTTGTTCACCGGTATCCGGCTGAGAACACAGCAGGTTGTCGATATCAACGCCAAGCTTACGGGCATAGACCGGATCCAGCGCGTGTTCCGCATCGATAAATGCACAGGTTTTACCTTCACGCTGCGCAGCGGCAATAACCTGCAGGGTCAGCGTTGTTTTACCGGAGGATTCAGGCCCGTAGATTTCGACGATACGGCCCATTGGCAAACCGCCCGCGCCCAATGCGATATCCAGAGAAAGCGAACCGGTGGAGATAGTTTCCACATCCATGGAACGGTCTTCACCCAGGCGCATGATGGAGCCTTTACCGAATTGCTTTTCGATCTGACCCAGCGCTGCAGCCAACGCTTTCTGTTTGTTTTCGTCGATAGCCATTAATTACTCCTGTCATGCCGCTTTCGGGTTAAACCGCGAAACGTGATAGATAATGTTCTGTTGAGGCAATTATACTGTATGCTCATACAGTATCAAGTATTTTGTAGAAATTGTTGCCACAGGGTTTGTAACGCGTAGACGGTCGCCTGTCGACGTACCGCGTCGCGATCGCCGCTGAAGCATTCCCGACGCGTAATCCCCTCGCCGCTCGCGCTGGCAAAGGCGAACCATACGGTACCCACGGGCTTTTCTTCACTGCCGCCATCCGGCCCGGCAATACCGCTGATCGAGACCGCGAAATGCGCGCGGGCAGCTTTTAGCGCGCCAATCGCCATCTCCACTACCACAGGCTCGCTCACCGCCCCATGCTGGGCCAGCGTCTCTTCGCGCACGCCAATCATCTGCGCTTTGGCTTCGTTGCTGTAGGTCACAAACCCGCGTTCAAACCAGGCGGAGCTTCCGGCAATATCCGTAATCGCTTTGGCCACCCAGCCGCCGGTGCAGGACTCCGCCGTCGTAACGGTCGCCCCACGCGCTTTCAGCGCCAGGCCAACCTGCTCACTTAACTGCATCAGTTCACTGTCGGTCATTTCAGCCTCTGTCAGTTAAAAAATATGCCGGACAAGATAGCACTTTCATAACCAATGTGGGGATGGAGAGAACGTTTTACGAGGGGGATTCCAAAAATTGCTCCGTTGCATAAATAAGACCTGCCGGATGACGATGTCAGGGCATCTTATCCGGCCTACAAGAGATTTCTTCCTGTAGGCCGGTGGAGCGATTACTGCACGCGCGCCAGCGCGACCGCCTGACCCAACTGCCACACGGCCATCGCGTAGTGGGTACTGTGGTTGTAGCGGGTGATGGTGTAGAAGTTCGGCAATCCATACCAGTACTGATAGCCGGTACCAATATCCAGGCGCAGCAGGCTGGCCTGCTGATGATTACCCAACGACTGCTGTGGCGTCAGACCCGCCGCAGCAAGCTGAGAAATGCTGTACTGGGTTTTAAAGCCGTTCGCCAGCCCAGGTGCCTGACCATTTGCCGGCACCGCGACCGTATCGCCTTTCACCCAGCCGTGGCCCTTGAAGTAATTCGCCACGCTACCGATGGCATCAACCGGATCCCACAGGTTAATGTGGCCATCACCATTAAAATCAACGGCATATTGCTTATAGGAAGACGGCATAAACTGGCCGTAGCCCATCGCGCCGGCGAAAGAACCTTTCAAATCGAGCGGATCGTCGCTTTCATCTCGCGCCATCAGCAGGAAGGTTTCCAGTTCACCAGAGAAGTATTCCGCACGACGAGGATAGTTAAACGACAGCGTCGCCAGCGCATCCAGAATCCGCGTTTTACCCATCACGCGGCCCCAACGCGTTTCAACGCCGATAATGCCAACGATAATTTCCGGCGGAACACCATAGACCTGCCACGCACGGTTCAGCGCATCTTCATATTGATTCCAGAAGGCTACGCCATTTTGCACGTTGTCAGGCGTGATGAACTGTTTGCGGTAGCGCAGCCATGCGCCGTTAGGACCGGCTGGCGGTTGAGTCGTCGGTGCCTGGCGGTCCATCAAACGCAATACCGAGTCCAGACGCTTGGCCTGCGACAGGATCTCCTGCAACTGCTGGCGGTCAAAGCCGTGCTTGTTGACCATTTTTTCGATGAACTGCTGCGCGTTGGGATTATTGGCAAAATCACCGCCCGTTTGCATGACGTTGTGCTGTGGCTCAAGCAGGAAGCCGCCGGATGGCGCACCCGTAGTCGTTTGAGTCTCTGAAGGTTTAGGTTTGCTGCTACAGGCAGCGAGCAGTACGAAAAGGGGGAGTAACGCTACATAACGACGCTTGAACATGAGACATCCATTAAACAAATTCAGCCTGGGAGAAGTATGGTAAAGCATCCTCCGGCATACAAGGAAGCGGTAGTCGCTCTCCTTCACAGAATTTACATCCCCTTTCATCTCTGACCTTCACATTTGCGAGCCTTCACGCAATAACTTTCAAATTAAAATATTTATCTTTCATTTTGAGATCAAAATAACACTTTTATATCTTTCAATCTGATTAAAATTAGCCACCGTTTGGCAAGATAACTAAAATCCCTACAGGAGAGAATAATGATCGACACCATCACACTCGGTGCTGAGTGGTTTATCGGGCTGTTCCAGAAAGGCGGAGAAGTGTTTACCGGTATGGTGACCGGTATTCTTCCCCTGCTGATTAGCCTGCTGGTCATCATGAATGCGCTGATTAACTTTATCGGCCAGCAGCGTATTGAACGTTTTGCTCAGCGCTGCGCTGGAAATCCACTGTCCCGCTATTTGCTGCTGCCGTGCATCGGCACATTTGTATTTTGTAACCCGATGACGCTGAGTCTGGGTCGCTTTATGCCAGAAAAATACAAGCCCAGCTACTACGCCGCCGCCTCTTACAGTTGCCATTCAATGAACGGCTTATTCCCGCACATCAACCCCGGCGAACTGTTTGTCTATCTGGGGATCGCCAGCGGCCTGACCACGCTGGGGCTTCCGCTTGGCCCACTGGCGGTGAGCTACCTGCTGGTCGGTTTGGTGACTAACTTCTTCCGCGGCTGGGTGACCGATTTCACCACCACTATCTTCGAGAAAAAAATGGGCATTCAACTTGAACAGAAGGTGCATCTGGCGGGAGCAACATCATGACACGTATTCGTATTGAAAAAGGCACCGGCGGCTGGGGTGGCCCCCTTGAACTGGATGCCATTCCGGGCAAGAAAATTGTCTATATCACCGCAGGAACTCGCCCCGCAATAGTCGACAGGATAGCAAGCCTGACCGGTTGGCAGGCAGTTGATGGCTTCAAAGAGGGCGAGCCACCGGAGAACGAAATTGGTGTGGCGATCATCGACTGCGGCGGCACGCTGCGCTGTGGGATCTATCCCAAACGCCGTATACCGACGGTGAATATTCACGCTACGGGTAAATCCGGCCCGCTGGCTCAGTACATTGTCGAAGATATCTATGTCTCTGGCGTGAAAGAAGAAAACATCACGATTGTCGGCGAGGCATCCGCTGCGCCGCAACCTGCAAGCAGCACTATCGGTCGCGATTACGACACCAGTAAAAAGATTACCGAACAAAGCGACGGCCTGTTGGCAAAAGTGGGAATGGGCATGGGTTCAGCCGTTGCGGTCCTGTTCCAGTCCGGACGTGACACCATCGATACCGTCCTGAAAACTATTCTGCCATTTATGGCGTTCGTCTCGGCACTGATCGGCATCATTATGGCTTCGGGTCTGGGAGACTGGATTGCCCATGGACTCGCGCCGCTGGCCAGCCATCCATTGGGACTGGTTACTCTGGCGCTGATCTGCTCTTTCCCGCTGCTGTCGCCTTTCCTCGGCCCCGGTGCGGTTATCGCCCAGGTTATCGGCGTGCTGATCGGTGTACAGATTGGTCTGGGGAACATTCCTCCACATCTGGCGCTACCTGCCCTGTTCGCCATTAACGCCCAGGCTGCATGTGACTTTATTCCGGTTGGGTTGTCGCTGGCCGAAGCACGTCAGGACACGGTCCGCGTCGGCGTGCCATCCGTACTGGTGAGCCGTTTTCTGACCGGCGCACCTACCGTTCTCATCGCCTGGTTTGTTTCTGGCTTTATTTACCAATAAGGGGCACTCAAAAATGACCGTAATTTATCAAACCACCATTACCCGTATCGGCCAGAGCGCCCCGGATGCACTGTGCGACCAGATGCTGATTACCTTTCGTGAAGGCGCGCCAGCGGATATCGAAGAGTTTTGTTTCATCCATTGCCACGGGGACCTGAACGGCTCTTTACAAGCAGGGATCCAGTTTGAACTGGGCCAGCACCACTACCCGGTCACCGCCGTTGGCAGCGTGGCGGAACAAAACTTACGTGAACTCGGGCATATCACCCTGCGCTTTGACGGGCAGAGCGAAGCGGAATTCCCCGGCACTGTACACGTTGCGGGCCCCGTCCCGGACGGTATCACCCCGGGCTGTATTTTGAAGTTTGTTGCTTAAGATTGAAGGAGATAAAAATGAATCAGGTTGCCGTTGTCATTGGTGGAGGCCAGACCCTGGGGGCATTCCTTTGCCGTGGGCTTGCGACAGAAGGATACCGCGTCGCGGTGGTGGATATTCAAAGCGATAAAGCTGCCAACGTCGCGCAAGAAATTAACGCCGAGTTTGGCGAAGGTACCGCGTACGGTTTTGGCGCAGATGCCACCAGCGAACAGAGCGTGCTGGCGCTGTCGCGCGGAGTGGATGAAATATTCGGTCGTGTCGATCTGCTGGTTTACAGCGCGGGTATCGCTAAAGCCGCTTTTATCAGCGACTTTCAGCTTGGGGATTTCGACCGCTCGCTGCAGGTCAATCTGGTCGGCTACTTCCTCTGTGCTCGTGAATTTTCACGCCTGATGATCCGCGATGGCGTGCAGGGACGCATTATCCAGATCAACTCAAAATCAGGGAAAGTGGGCAGCAAACACAATTCAGGCTACAGCGCGGCAAAATTTGGTGGCGTGGGCTTAACTCAGTCGCTGGCGCTGGATCTGGCGGAGTATGGGATCACCGTACATTCGCTGATGCTCGGCAACCTGCTGAAATCACCAATGTTTCAGTCGTTATTACCGCAATATGCGACCAAGCTGGGCCTTAAGCCAGACGAAGTGGAGCAGTACTACATTGATAAGGTTCCGCTTAAACGCGGCTGCGATTATCAGGACGTACTGAACATGCTGCTGTTTTACGCCAGTCCAAAAGCCTCTTACTGCACCGGACAGTCCATCAACGTGACCGGCGGTCAGGTGATGTTTTAATGTTGAATTGCCGGATGGCGGCTGCGCTTATCCGGCAAAATCAAAGGAGTACATAATGGTTTCCGCACTGATTACCGTCGCCGCTATCGCCTGGTGCCTGCAACTGGCGCTTGGTGGCTGGCAAATATCCCGCTTTAACCGGGCGTTTGATCAACTCTGCCAGCAAGGTCGGGTTGGTGTTGGTCGCTCCGGTGGGCGTTTTAAACCGCGCGTGGTGGTAGCCATTGCGCTGGATGAGCAGCAACGGGTGACCGACACGTTATTTATGAAAGGTCTTACGGTATTCGCCCGACCAGGCAAAATTGCCACGATAATGGGCAAACATCTTGATGATTTACAGCCTGATGTGATCTTTCCCCATGATCCGTTATCACAGAATGCACTATCATTGGCGCTTAAACTGAAACATGGGTAATTTCGTTGTGAATGCTAATAGCTTGCGAAATTATCATTTTGCAACTTATTAAGTCAGGGTAATCACGCCTATGAAACCTCGTCAGCGTCAGGCTGCCATACTGGAGCATCTGCAAAAGCAGGGCAAATGCTCGGTTGAAGAACTGGCCCACTACTTTGACACGACCGGCACGACCATTCGCAAAGACCTGGTCATTCTGGAAAATGCCGGAACCGTCATTCGTACCTATGGCGGTGTGGTATTAAATAAAGACGAATCCGACCCGCCAATCGATCACAAAACGCTAATCAATACGCATAAAAAAGAGCAGATTGCCGAAGCCGCCGTCCGTTTTATACACGATGGCGACTCTATTATTCTGGATGCGGGTAGCACCGTACTGCAGATGGTGCCGATGCTCACGCGCTTTAGCAACATCACCGTCATGACCAACAGTCTGCACATTGTTAACGCCCTTTCGGAGCTGGACAACGAGCAAACTATCCTGATGCCCGGCGGGACCTTTCGCAAAAAATCTGCGTCATTTCACGGTCAGCTGGCAGAAAACGCCTTTGAGCAGTTCAGCTTTGATAAACTCTTCATGGGCACCGACGGCATTGACCTTAATGCCGGCGTGACCACCTTTAATGAGGTGTTTAGCGTCAGTAAAGCGATGTGCAATGCCGCTCGCGAAGTGATTCTGATGGCTGACTCGTCAAAATTTGGGCGCAAAAGCCCTAATGTTGTATGCAGTCTGGAAAGCGTCGACAAGCTGATTACCGATGCGGGCATCGACCCTGCGTTTCGTCAGGCGCTGGAAGCAAAAGGGATTGAAGTGATCATAACCGGAGAAACCAATGAGTGATGCACTACTGAACGCGGGCCGTCAGACGTTAATGCTGGAACTACAGGAAGCCAGCCGACTGCCAGAGCGACTGGGCGATGATTTTGTCCGCGCCGCTAATACGATTATCCACTGTGAAGGCAAAGTCATTGTCTCCGGTATTGGTAAATCAGGTCATATTGGCAAAAAAATTGCTGCGACCCTCGCCAGTACCGGCACGCCCGCCTTTTTTGTGCATCCGGCGGAAGCGCTGCACGGCGACTTAGGGATGATCGAAAGCCGTGATGTCATGCTGTTTATCTCCTACTCCGGCGGTGCGAAAGAGCTGGATCTCATCATTCCGCGCCTGGAAGACAAATCCGTCGCACTGCTGGCAATGACCGGAAAACCGACCTCACCGTTGGGTCTGGCCGCCAAAGCCGTGCTGGATATTTCCGTTGAGCGCGAAGCCTGTCCGATGCGCCTGGCACCGACGTCCAGCACCGTAAATACGTTGATGATGGGCGACGCGCTGGCGATCGCCGTAATGCAGGCGCGCGGCTTTAACGAAGAAGATTTTGCCCGCTCACATCCGGCAGGTGCGCTGGGCGCTCGTCTGTTAAATAAAGTGCATCATCTGATGCGCCGTGACGATGCCATACCTCAGGTGAAGCTCACCACCAGCGTTATGGACGCGATGCTGGAACTCAGCCGTACGGGTCTTGGCCTGGTCGCGGTCTGCGACGACCAGTCACTGGTGAAAGGGGTCTTTACCGACGGTGACCTGCGCCGCTGGCTGGTTGGCGGCGGAGCGCTCACCACCCAGGTTAGCGAAGCTATGACTCAGAATGGCATTACGCTACAGGCGCAGAGCCGCGCGATTGACGCCAAAGAGATCCTGATGAAGCGTAAAATCACTGCCGCACCGGTGGTCGATGAAAACGGTAAACTCACCGGTGCTATCAACCTGCAGGATTTCTATCAGGCCGGTATTATCTAATCCTTCAGACCCAGACGTTTCGCCAGCCGGTGCAGGTTGGCGACGTCTGTTTCCAGCGCCCGCGCGCTTGCCGCCCAACTGTGATTATTTTGCGCCAGTGCCCGGCGGATCATCTCCCGCTGGAACGACTCTGTTGCTTCACGCAGATTGTGATGTTGTGGGATCTCCGCAACAACTTCCGCCACCTGCGGAGCCGGACCTTCATCCTGCAAGGCAAAATGCTGCGCCTCCAGCACCACTTCATCCCCTGCCCTGGTAGCCCTGGCCAGAACAACCGCCCGGTGAATGGCATGTTCCAGCTCGCGCACGTTTCCGGGCCAGCCGTAATTCAGCAGATGACTACGCGCGCCAGGGCTTAGCACCACGCGGGAAAGACCCAGCCGTAGTCGGCATTGCTCGCAAAAATAGCCGGCCAGCAGCACCACATCTTCGCCGCGCTCACGAAGAGGCGGTACAGAAAGGGGGAAAACGCTCAGACGGTGGAACAAATCCGCGCGGAAATTCCCGGCCAGCACCTCTTCGCGTAAATCACGGTTCGTCGCCGCCAGCACCCGCACATCCACGCGCAGGCTGCGATCGTCACCCACGCGCTGAATATCGCCGTACTGCAATACGCGCAGCAGCTTAGCCTGTAGCGCCAGCGAGAGTTCGCCTATCTCGTCGAGAAACAGCGTCCCATTGTCGGCCATTTCAAACTTACCGCTACGATTGCTGATAGCCCCGGTAAATGCACCTTTTACGTGACCAAACAGCTCACTTTCGGCTACGGTTTCCGGCAACGCCGCGCAGTTCAGATACACCAGTGGATTCACCGCGCGCGGCGAACCTTCATGGATAGCTTTAGCCACCAGCTCCTTCCCGGTTCCTGTTTCGCCGCTAATCAGCACGTTGAGATCGGACCCCGCCACAATCTCAATTTCTTTTTTCAACTGCATCATATTGGGCGACAGGCCAATCATCTGGGTTTCCGTCACCTGCTCAAAGTTGGTTGACGAACCTGGCAGCATATTCTGGCTTTCCAGTTGTTCAATCAGCAGCGCATTGCTCAGCGCACCCGCCGCCAGCGCGGCAATCAGCCTAAGTTCCTCATCGCTGAAAACATCGAACTGATCGGGCTCCATGCCATCCAGGGTTAACGCACCAATCAAATTTTGACCGGCGAACAACGGCAGCCCAATACAGGCATGCACCTTCAGACTCTCCTGCCCCGGAATCAGACCATCATATGGGTCTGGCAAATCGCTGTCGGCAGGGAAACGAACCACGTCTCCGGCGCGGGCAATCGCCTCCAGACGCGGATGCCCTTCCAGAGTAAAGCGTCTGCCGAGAACATCCTGCGCCAGCCCATCGATCGCCAGCGGAATAAACTGTCGCGACTCATAGCGCAGCAGTGCCGACGCGTCGCACTCCAGCACCTGACGCAAAGTGGTTATCAGACGTTGAAAACGGTCCTGATGTCCAATACCGCTTTGTAATTCAATGGCGATGCCCGCCAGCACGTCTACGGAAAAGCTCATGACTACCTCATTGTCATTTTGACAATTCATATTGTCATATTGACAATAAAATGAATAGTCATTTTGACTACCACTTAATAAGCAGGAAACAATAAAACCATTAAAATCAAAAAGATAAAAAGTTGGCACGCAACCTGCAATAAGCAAAACATCTTTTTTAGAAAAACGCTGAATTAATTACTGAGGTTGCTATGTCTATTCTGGTTAAAAATAACATTCATTGGGTTGGCCAACGTGACTGGGAAGTTCGTGATTTCCACGGGACTGAATACAAAACGCTGCGCGGCAGCAGCTACAACAGCTATCTCATCCGTGAAGAAAAAAATGTCCTGATCGATACAGTAGACCACAAGTTTAGCCGTGAATTCGTGCAGAACCTGCGCAGTGAAATTGACCTCGCGGATATCGACTACATCATCATTAACCACGCGGAAGAAGACCATGCAGGGGCGCTGACTGAGCTGATGTCCTGCATCCCGGACACGCCGATTTACTGCACAGCCAACGCCATTGACTCCATCAACGGGCATCACCATCACCCGGAGTGGAACTTTAACGTGGTGAAAACCGGTGATTCACTGGACATTGGTAACGGCAAACAGCTGATCTTCGTTGAAACGCCAATGCTGCACTGGCCTGACAGCATGATGACCTACATGACCGGCGACGCGGTGCTGTTCAGTAACGACGCCTTCGGTCAGCACTACTGCGACGAACGTCTGTTTAACGACGAAGTTGACCAGACCGAACTGTTCGAACAGTGCCAGCGTTACTACGCCAACATTCTGACGCCGTTCAGCCGTCTGGTTACACCGAAAATTACTGAGATCCTCGGCTTCAACCTGCCTGTCGATATGATTGCCACTTCCCACGGCGTGGTATGGCGCGACAACCCGACGCAAATCGTGGAAATGTATCTGAAATGGGCGGCGGATTATCAGGAAGACCGCATCACCATTTTCTACGACACCATGTCCAACAACACCCGCATGATGGCGGACGCCATAGCCCAGGGCATCAACGAAGTTGACCCGAACGTGGCGGTGAAAATCTTTAACGTCGCCCGTAGCGATAAGAACGAAGTTCTGACTAACGTCTTCCGCTCTAAAGGCGTGCTGGTCGGTACTTCGACGATGAACAACGTAATGATGCCAAAAATCGCCGGTTTGGTGGAAGAGATGACCGGCCTGCGTTTTCGTAACAAACGCGCCAGCGCCTTTGGCTCACACGGCTGGAGCGGCGGCGCAGTAGACCGTTTGTCTACGCGTTTGCAGGATGCTGGTTTCGAAATGTCGCTGAGCCTGAAGGCGAAATGGCGTCCGGACCTGGATGCGCTGGAACTATGCCGCCAGCACGGCCGTGAAATCGCGCGCCAGTGGGCGCTTGCGCCACTGCCGGAAACAACCGTAAAAGCCGCATCCAAAGAAGAAGAATGCGCTTGCGCCGCTGCGGCTGCCGCCGATCTTGGCCCTAGCATGCAGTGCAGCGTGTGCCAGTGGATTTACGACCCGGCAAAAGGTGAACCGCTGCAGGATGTTGCGCCGGGAACACCATGGAGCGACGTGCCTGACAACTTCCTGTGCCCGGAATGTTCATTAGGTAAAGACGTCTTCGACGTCCTGGCAACGGAGGCAAAATGAGCCGCGGAATTGTCATTATTGGTTCGGGCTTCGCCGCCCGCCAGTTAGTCAAAAATATCCGTAAGCAGGATGCAAATGTCCCGCTGACCCTGATTGCTGCGGACAGCATGGATGAGTACAACAAGCCCGATCTCAGCCATGTTATCAGTCAGTCACAGCGTGCAGACGACCTCACCCGCCAGTCGGCGGGGGAGTTTGCCGAACAGTTTAATTTGCGTCTATTTCCGCACACCTGGGTAACCGACATCGATGCTGATGCCCACGTAGTGAAAAGCCAGGATCAGCAGTGGCAGTACGACAAACTGGTGCTGGCGACGGGCGCGTCAGCCTTTGTACCGCCGGTTACCGGACGTGAGTTAATGCTCACGTTGAACAGCCAACAAGAGTATCGCGCTTGTGAAACGCAGCTGCGTGACGCCCAGCGGGTGCTGATTGTCGGCGGCGGCTTGATTGGCAGTGAACTGGCGATGGATTTCTGTCGTGCCGGTAAAGCGGTAACGCTTATCGACAACGCCGCCAGCATTCTGGCTTCGCTGATGCCACCGGAAGTTAGCAGTCGCTTACAGCATCGTCTGACCGATATGGGCGTACACCTGCTGTTGAAATCACAGCTTCAGGGGCTGGAGAAAACGGCGTCAGGTATTCGTGCCACGCTCGATCGTAGCCGCAGCGTAGAAGTCGATGCGGTGATCGCCGCCACCGGCTTACGCCCGGAGACCGCACTGGCGCGTCGTGCCGGATTGAACATCAATCGTGGCGTCTGCGTCGATAGCTACCTGCAAACCAGCCACCCGGACATTTATGCTCTCGGCGACTGTGCGGAGATTAACGGTCAGGTGCTCCCGTTCCTGCAGCCGATTCAGCTGAGCGCCATGTATCTGGCGAAAAACCTGCTCGGCGGCAATGCGCCATTGAAACTGCCAGCCATGCTGGTAAAAGTCAAAACGCCAGAACTGCCTCTGCATTTGGCCGGGGAAACCCAGCGCCGCGATCTAAACTGGCACATCGCCGCCGAAGCGCAGGGAATGGTTGCCAGAGGGATGAACGACGAAGGCCAGCTGTGTGCGTTTGTCGTCAGTGAAGACCGCATGAAAGAGGCCTTTGCGCTGCTGAAAACGTTGCCTGTGTAAGTCTGGGATACCGGATGGCGCCGCTTCGCGTCTTATCCGGCCTACGACTTTGCCCGGCAACGCTGCTACTGATTTATTAACCTCACGCACATGGATGTGCGTTGCCACTTGTCGGTATGCCCCGACATGTTTTTCTTGCCCCGCCAGTCCCGGGGCTTTTTTTATTTTTGCGCCAACGCTCGCGCCGCGGCAATCACGCCCTGCCCCAATGACAACCCGCCGTCGCCCGCCGGTAAACGCTGCGGGAACAGTAAGGTAAAATCACGCAGATAAAACGCCAGACGGGCCGACAATAAGCGGTTATGCATCACGCCACCGCTAAATACTAACGTCTTAATCCCGCGCGCTTCGGCCTGCATTCGCATCAGAGTGGCAAAACCACGCGCCAGCGCGTCGTGAAACGCCCATGCCCTTTCTGCTGGTTTGGCCTGCCAGTTAAGCCATTGCTGCCAAAAAACCGCTAAGTCCAGCTGATTGTCATCAAGCGGCACCGTGACTGGGTGATCAACGCCATTACATTGCGATGCCATCGCCTCAAGCGCACAGGCCGCTTCACCTTCATAACTCAATGATTCCGGTGCACATTGCAACGCGGCGGCAACGGCATCAAACAGTCGTCCGCACGATGACGCCAGCGGAGCGTTAACTCCCCGTTCAATAGCGCGCGCCAGCACGTTCCAGTTTTGATGTTGCAGCACCGATGTTTCCGGATAACGCTGCCAGTCAGGAACAAAACGCAGGCACTGCGCGAGCAGATTACGCCACGGCTGTTTTGCCGCCAGATCGCCGCCCGCCAGCGCTACCGCCGGTAAGCCGCCAAGGTGTTCGCATTCACGATAGTTGACCCGCAAACACTCTCCCCCCCACAGCGCGCCGTTTTCCCCCATACCGATACCGTCTAGCGTCAGAGCAATCACATCACCGCCATTGAGCGGCCAGCCGTGCTCCGCAAGACACGCAGCGGCATGCGCATGGTGATGCAGCACCGTTTCAGTTGGCAGCTCCATTTCACTGGCCCACTGGCTGGAAACATAGCCAGGGTGTGCATCATGCACGATACGCTGCGGCGTAAAGTCATAAATGTTCTGGATCAGGCGTAGCGCATCACGCCACTGTTGCTGAATGCCGTCATCGCTAAGATCGCCCAAATGCTGGCTGATAACCGCCTGCTCGCCGCGCACCAGACAGAAAGTATTTTTCAGATCCGCCCCTAAGCACAGCATCGGCGGCACGTCGCGAAATCCTGGCGGTAGTGCGACCGCATCTGGCACATATCCCCGGGAACGACGCAGCATTTCCCCACTGTCGCGCACCACGGAGTCATCCATCCGCTGCACAATTTCGCGATTATGCAGCAGGAAACCGTCGGCAATGTCGTGTAAATCTTCCAGCGCCTGGGCGTTGGTAATGGCCGGAGGCCTGCCGCTGAGGTTGCCAGAGGTCATCACCAGCGGACAATTCATCTCTTGTAAGAGTAAATGCTGTAACGGATTCGCTGGCAGCATGACGCCAACCTCCGTTAACCCCGGCGCAATGCCCTCGCTCAATGCAGCGACATAGCGTTTCTGCACCAGCACGATCGGCGCAGCAGGGGTAGTCAGCAAACGACGAGCGGGTTCAGGCAATCCTTCATCAGAGGGCAGCATCACTGCCAGAGGTTTCGCCGGACGGTGTTTGCGCAGCCTGAGTAGCGCAACGGCGTTATCATTTCGCGCATCGCACACCAGATGAAACCCACCAATGCCTTTAACCGCCACAATACCGCCTGCTTTCAGCCGCGATACCGCCGCCTGCAGCGCCTCTTCTTTCTCCGCCCGCTCACCCGCACAGAACCACTCCAGATGAGGGCCGCATGCCGGACAAGCCACTGGCTGGGCGTGGAATCGACGGTCGTACGGATCGCGATACTCTTTGTCACATTGCGAGCAGAGTGGGAATGACGCCATTACGGTAAACGGACGATCGTAGGGCATGGCGCGGATAATCGTAAAACGCGGACCACAGTGGGTGCAGTTGATAAAGGGGTAGCGGTAACGACGTTCACCAGGGGTGTTCATTTCTACAAGGCATTCGGGACAAGTCGCGGCATCCGGAACGATTTGCGTATTCATCGTACCGCCAGCACTTTGACGAATCGAGAAATCGGCAGGCTGCTGCGTCCAGGCGAATGGTTCGCTCTCAACGCTGTCAATGCGCGCCAGCGGTGGGCAGTGTTGATACAACTGCGCAATAAATTCCGCCGGATCTTCCTGTAAGCGCACAACCACACCGTCACCGTCGTTACACACATCGCCATGCAGTTGTAAGCGCTGCGCCAGTTGCCAGACGTAGGGGCGAAATCCGACGCCCTGTACTTTGCCGCGAATACGCAGCTGTACGCCGGAGTGGTTGTTTATTGTCATTAAGTCGTTCCCGCAGTCATCTATCCCGGTTTGCCTGATGGCGCTACGCTTATCAGGCCTACGTGGATGCGAACAGTAGGCCGGATAAGGCAAAGCCGCCATCCGGCATAAGTACTACCGTATTTTACGCGGATTTTCAGATATCAGAACAGCAAAGATGCGGTGGAATCCAGCGCGGCGCGACGACGTTTTTCCGCGCTCAGTTGCTCAAGCTTATTGCGATCCACATATATCAGTGCGTGAGTCGGGCACACTTCCATACAGGCAGGACCGGCCTCACGATGGTGGCACAGGTCGCACTTATTGGCTTCAGCTTTTTCTGCACGGACGTTCAGACCTGCGCCGCTGTTACGCACGACCGGACGCACGACCACTTCCATTGCGCCGTAAGGACAAGCCACAACGCAGGTTTTACAGCCAATGCAGCGTTCCTGCATTACGTGGACAAAACCTTTATCACGGCTGATCGCACCGTTCGGACAGACGTTAGCGCACGGCGCGTCTTCGCACTGGCGGCACAGCGTCGCCGTGGAGACATTAACACCTTTGATGACGTGAATGCGGGGTAAAAAGGTTTCAGGGGTCAGCGATGCGCAGTCCTGGTTATCCTGATGGGATACCACGCAGGCCACTTCACAGGTACGGCAACCAATGCATTTATTGGCGTCTGCAATGATGAAACGGTTCATCAATTTCTCCAGCAATGACAGAATATCTGCCGAAGCATACACAAATCGTGCCAGAATTTAATTTGCTGTTTTTAAAGGTATTTTATTCTGAAGAACGCAAGAAGGGCGTGTCATCGTCACTAGTGACGATGACAAATGACAGCCGTCAGCGCGAAACGGGCGGCGCAACTGAGTCGCGCGCAATGAGTTCACCGGTGAAGGTCTTTGACGGCGTAAACGCCCCGTCACCTAACATAAAGATCAGGCGCCCAATCGTTTCCTGAATCATTTCTGTTACCGGAATTTTAACGCTGGAAAGCGCCGGAATAGTGTATGGCGCGAGGGCGATATCATCAAAGCCAATCACCGACACCTGTGCGGGAACGCTCACACCATGCTCGTGCAACTGCTTCATCGCGCCGATCGCCATATCGTCATTGCTGGCCACCAATGCGGTAAAATTGACCTTGCGCGAGAGCAAAGTATCCACACCCGCTGCGCCGCAGGCTGGCGTCCATTTCCCTTTAACAATCAGATCATTATTTAGCGCGATCCCATGATGTGCCAGCGCGTCTTTATAGCCTGAAAGTCGCTCCACGCCGGTTGGCGAATCCATCGAGCCGGTAATAAAACCAATCTCTTTATGCCCGGTGGCAATGAGCTGAGTAACGGCGTTAAAGCTGGTCTGCTTTTGATCGCACCATACGCTATGGCTACTGTTTTTCCGCAGGCGTCGATTAAGCACCATAATCGGCTGGCTGTGGGCATCGATGATGTCATCTATCTCATCCACGCTGAGAAAACGCGGATAAATCATAATCGCGTCACAGCGCAGGTCGAGCAGGTACTGGATCGCCTGGCGCTCTTCCTCAGCGCTATGCTTACCGTCAGCCAGTAACAGCTGGCGCCCTTTATCTTCCGCCATCCGCGCGGTATGAAACAGCAGTTCGCTGAAATAGACGCCGTGATAAAGGGTGTTTGTTACCACCAGACCCAGTGTCTGCGTGGTTTTCGCCGCGAGACTGCGCGCCAGCAAATTTGGGCGGTAACCACTCTCTTCAATGGCCTGAAACACGCGGTCTTTGGTTTCCTGGCTGACATAGCCGTTTCCGGAAAGCACCCGGGAAACCGTCGCTTTCGACACTCCGGCACGCTTCGCCACCTCCAGCATCGTGGTCATATTACTCATCCCTTTTATCTCGATGTGACGCAGTGTACTGCACCGTTTTGCCGCTGTCCTTGCTGCTAAATCGCAGACGCTGACATCTGGTGATCGGAGTCACAATTACAAAAATTGATCAAAATTAAATCTTGATCAGTCAATGTAATTTAAACATGATTTTGTGGAACCGGTTTCCTATCTGCGTTTCATCAACCCAGAAAAGCGACCCACGTAAACGGATAAAAAATAACGTACTCTACTGATAAAACAGGATTAAATCCGATGTCCAAGAATTATGCAGCGCTGGCGCGCTCCGTTGTGACGGCTCTGGGAGGCGTCGACAACATCACAGCAGTGACCCACTGTATGACCCGTTTGCGTTTCGTTATCAAAGATGACTCGCAGGTCGACAGCGCGACGCTGAAAACCCTCACTGGCGTGCTCGGCGTGGTGCGCAACGAGAACCAGTGCCAAGTGATTATCGGCAACACCGTTTCGCAGGCGTATCGTGAAGTGGTCAGCCTGTTGCCTGCCAACATGCAGCCTGCTGAGCCGCAAATCAAACCCCGACTGACGCTGAAGCGGATTGGCGCGGGGATCCTTGATGCGCTGATCGGCACAATGTCGCCGTTGATCCCGGCGATTATCGGCGGATCAATGCTCAAGCTGCTGGCGATGGTTCTGGAAATGACCGGCGTGCTGGTGAAAGGATCGTCCACGCTCACCATTCTGACCGTCATTGGCGACGGTGCATTCTTCTTCCTGCCGCTGATGGTCGCCGCGTCGGCCGCTATCAAATTCAAAACCAACATGTCGCTGGCTATCGCCATCGCGGGCGTACTGGTGCATCCCAGCTTTATCGACCTGATGGCGAAGGCCGCGCAGGGTGAGCACGTTGAGTTTGCCCTGATCCCAGTGACGGCGGTGAAATACACCTACACGGTGATCCCGGCGCTGGTCATGACCTGGTGCTTGTCATACATCGAACGTTGGGTCGATCGTATAACTCCGGCGGTGACCAAAAACTTCCTCAAACCGATGCTGATCGTGCTGATCGCCGCCCCGCTCGCCATCGTCATCATTGGCCCGATCGGTATCTGGATCGGTAGCGCGATTTCAGCGCTGGTCTATACCATCCACGGCTATCTCGGCTGGCTGTCAGTGGCCATTATGGGCGCGCTGTGGCCGCTGCTGGTAATGACCGGTATGCACCGTGTCTTTACGCCAACCATTATTCAGACCATTGCCGAAACCGGAAAAGAAGGCATGGTGATGCCGTCGGAAATCGGTGCCAACTTGTCGTTAGGTGGTTCATCGCTGGCAGTGGCATGGAAAACCAAAAACCCGGAGCTGCGCCAGACGGCGTTAGCGGCCGCCGCCTCAGCCATCATGGCGGGCATTTCCGAACCCGCGCTGTATGGCGTGGCAATCCGCCTGAAACGTCCGCTGATTGCGAGCCTTATCAGCGGTTTTATCTGCGGTGCTGTTGCTGGAATGGCCGGGCTTGCAAGCCACTCCATGGCGGCTCCAGGTCTGTTCACCAGCGTCCAGTTTTTCGATCCGGCCAATCCGATGACCATCGTTTGGGTATTTGGCGTAATGGCGCTGGCGGTAGTGCTTTCTTTTGTATTAACGCTGATTCTCGGCTTTGAAGATATTCCTGTCGAAGATGCAGCCGCGCAGGCCAGAAAAAACCAGGCCGCACAACCGGGCAATATCAATGGAGCCAGCATTTGACTGGTACGAACTGAGGTTAATTATGTCTGTTTTTCCGCAAGGATTTTTATGGGGCGGCGCACTGGCCGCCAACCAATCTGAAGGGGCATACCGGGAAGGCGGCAAAGGGCTGACTACCGTCGATATGATCCCCCACGGCACACACCGCATGCCCGTCAAACTGGGTCAGGAAAAGCGCTTTACGCTGCGGGATGACGAATTTTATCCCAGCCATCAGGCGATCGACTTTTATCATCGCTATAAAGAAGATATCACGCTAATGGCGGAAATGGGGTTTACGGTTTTTCGTACTTCCATTGCCTGGAGCCGCCTCTACCCTAACGGCGACGAGCTGACGCCGAATGAAGACGGAATTGCGTTTTATCGGGCCGTGTTTGCCGAGTGTAAAAAATACGGTATTGAGCCATTAGTCACGCTGTGTCACTTCGATGTGCCTATGCATCTGGTCACCGAGTACGGCTCCTGGCGTAACCGCAAAATGGTGGAGTTCTTTACCCGCTACGCCCGTACCTGCTTCGAGGCCTTTGACGGTCTGGTGAAGTACTGGCTGACGTTCAACGAAATCAACATTATGCTGCACAGCCCCTTTTCAGGCGCCGGGCTGGTATTTGAAGAAGGTGAAAATCAGGATCAGGTGAAATATCAGTCCGCTCACCACGAACTGATAGCCAGCGCCCTGGCGACTAAAATAGCCCATGAAATTAATCCGCAAAACCAGGTCGGTTGTATGCTGGCTGGCGGTAATTTTTATCCTTACTCGTGTAAGCCGGAAGATGTGTGGACCGCACTGGAAAAAGACCGTGAAAACCTGTTCTTTATTGATGTGCAGGCGCGCGGGGCCTACCCGGCTTACTCTGCCCGCGTTTTTCGCGAAAAAGGCGTGGTAATCGAAAAAGCCCCAGAAGACGACGACATACTGAAAAACACCGTCGATTTCGTCTCTTTCAGCTATTACGCATCGCGCTGCGCCTCCGCTGAAATGAACACGGGCAATACCAGCGCTGCCAACGTGGTGAAGTCGCTGCGTAATCCGTACATTGCCACCAGTGAATGGGGCTGGGGAATCGATCCGCTCGGCCTGCGCATCACCATGAATATGATGTATGACCGCTACCAGAAACCGCTGTTTCTGGTGGAAAACGGGCTGGGAGCGAAAGATGAAATCGATGCTAACGGTGAGATCAATGACGACTATCGCATCAGCTATTTACGCGAACATATTCGCGCCATGGCAGACGCGATTGAAGATGGCGTGCCGCTGATGGGTTACACCTCCTGGGGCTGTATCGATCTGGTTTCAGCCTCAACCGGTGAGATGAGCAAACGCTACGGTTTTGTATATGTGGACCGCGATGACGCGGGCAACGGCACGCTGGCACGTACACGCAAGAAATCATTCTGGTGGTACAAAAAAGTCATCGCCAGTAACGGTGCCGATCTGGCATGACGGATCTGCCGGAGGGGGTTACAGCCTTCCGGCAGAAGTACATATTTTCATTTCATTTATTACATTCCGGATTTGGAATCGTCCTTCCAGTTTCAGGTTTGCCCTCCCCCTTTTTTACTGGCATTTTATTCAGTAGTTTTTAATCCTGGCCGTTCACCACAAGGAAGCGTGCATGTTTGATAAAAAGGGCAAAACAGCGGTGGCAATCACCAAACCAGTACGTCGCTTGAAAGTCAGCTATGTCAGAAAACGCCATGAAGATCCAAAAACGGGTTATACGCGACGAATCAGTCGTCACGCCTCACTCACGCTGAACGGCGACTGGCTGGAACAAGCGGGATTCCCTACCGGGACGGCAGTGAATGTATCAGTGATGCAGGGGAAATTAATTATTGAGCAGGCAATTGAATGACGAGGATACACTGGGAAAACAGGCCGGATGTCGTTCACATCCGGCACTGATACGGTTTACTCTTCTGGTGCTTCCAGCTCGGAGAATCCACCGTGTCCTTCCCAACCGGCTAATCGCTGATAGACGGTATCAACAGCATCTTTGATCGGCTGTGTCATCGGGTAGTAAAAACCGACGATGTCCGGTTGAATGCCGAGGAAAATTACCTCACCAACATCGTCTTTCAGCTGATCTACCAGGTAGTTCAGCGGCATGTTGTGGGTGGTCATCATGAACATCTCGGCAATGTCATCGGGATCGATAATGCGGATTTCACCGGGGTTCAACCCCATATCGGTGGCATCAACAATCAACAAACGTTGCGGACGCAGTTCTCGGATGGCGATAATATCGTTCTCCGGCGCGCTACCGCCGTCGATGACAACCCAGTTGCCTTGAGGATTTGCAGCACACATTTCAGCCAGCAGCGGGCCCGCGCCGTCATCGCCCATCATGCTGTTACCCACACATAATAAAACGTCAGTCACGGTGTCTCCTCACCATCAGATAGATGGCGCTTTCCTGGTGTATGTCGTGCAGCATGCTAAGCATCAGCTTGCTCCACTCCTGCTGCTGCGGGGTCTGCACGGCACGCGCATCATCGAACGCGCGCGCCAGCATTTGTACATGGTTGAAATCGATAACGATCTCGCCGTATTTCGGCACGCCTTCCATTTTCCGGCGGGCTTCGCTTCCCTCAGCAAGGGTAGCAATCCATGCCAGATATTCGTCCCATGGACAAGTTAACGCCGCTTCCAGGCAATCGATGATCCCAAGGTGGTGACCAATCGCCAGGCTGTAATAGACAACCTGCTGCGCCTCAGCGGGCGTCGCATCGTTCTCATCAATAAACTTACGGCTCAGTTGACTGAACACCACCGTTTCACTCATCGGATACGCGCCTCTTCGACAACATGGTTAAGATGCGTGACGATCTCGGTCAGACGCGGATCGTTTTCCGCTTCCAGCCAGCGCGCCACCTGATGCTCGCCCTGCCCTAACTGCGTCATATAGTCATCAGCAATCTGGCGACCATAGCGGTATCCCGCCAGACGGCGAGCCTCGCGATCCACCTTCACACGCAGCGGTTGAACCATGTCCGGATGCAGAATTTCCGCCGGCTGTTCGTCCAGTTCACCCGGCGCACGCGCGTGAATTTTTTGCTCCAGCAGACCCAGCGCCATGGCAAAACCATACAGCGTTGCCGCAGGCGTCGGCGGACAACCTGGAATATACACGTCCACCGGTACGATTTTGTCCGTGCCGCCCCATACGCAGTATAAGTCGTGGAAGATACCGCCGCTGTTACCGCAGGCACCGTAAGAGATACAAATTTTCGGATCTGGCGCAGACTGCCAGGCACGCAGCGCCGGAGAGCGCATGGCACGGGTTACCGCGCCGGTAAACAGCAGAATATCCGCATGGCGCGGTGACGGGACGACTTTGATGCCAAAACGTTCGGCATCAAACAGCGGAGAAAGCGTAGCAAAGATTTCGATTTCGCAACCGTTGCAGCCGCCGCAGTCCACGCGGTAAACATACGCTGAACGCTTGATGCTTTTCAGCAGCGATGCTTTCATGCTGGCAATGGATTCATCCACCGTCATCGGTACCGGAATACCGTTGGCGTCACGTGGGCCTAATAAATTGCTCATCAGCTGGCCTCTTTCATATGGCGAGTCAGTTCAATACGGTCAGACGGCACCAGGCATTTCTGGCGCTTACAGTCCGGGCAGGTCTCAAAGCTTTCACGGTGGTTTTCCGCGCGGGTATCACCGTTGTGCTTAAGCAGCGCAATGGCGTAATCAATCTCTTTTTGCACCGCAAACGGACGGTTACATACGCGGCAATTGCACAGCGCAAAACGAGACTGCTGCAGGAAATCATCTTTCTTCCACACCGCCAGCTCATACTCCTGCGACAGCTTGATTGCCGCTGTCGGGCAGACTTCTTCGCAGCGGGCGCAGAAAATGCAGCGCCCAAGGTTGAACTGCCACGCCAGCTCATTGGTGACCAGATCGGTTTCTACCGTCAGCGCGTTCGACGGGCACGCGTTCACACAGGCCGCACAGCCGATGCACTGCTGCGGATTATGTTCCGGTTTGCCACGGAAGTTTTTATCGACCGCAATCGGCTCCAGCGGATACGACGACGTCGGTGCCCCGGTTTTGATGACTTTTTTGATAAAGGTAAACATGGCGATTCCTTATTTCAGCGGCGAGTTTTTACGCTCGATGCTGTAGCGCTCAAGTTCTTTGTACGGCACGACTTTGCTCTTCTTCTTACGCACATCAACCACAGTCATACGGTCAGTACAGGAGTAGCAAGGATCGAGGCTACCGATAATCAGCGGGGCATCGGAAACGGTATTGCCACGCAGCATGTAGCGCAGCGTCGGCCAGTTGGCGTAAGTCGCCGCACGGCAGCGCCAGCGATACAGTTTCTGGTTGTCGCCGGTCATGCTCCAGTGGATGTCATCTCCACGCGGCGCTTCAGCAAAGCCCAGTGCGAAACGGTGAGGAATATAGGTAAAGCCTTCCACCATCAGCGGGCCGCCCGGCAGGTTGTCCAGACCAAAGTCGATCATATTCAGCGCGGTGTAGACTTCATTAATACGGACTTTCAGGCGAGAAATAACGTCGCAGCCCTGCTCGCTGTGAACTTCCATCGGCAGCAGACCATAACCGACAAACGGGTGATCGGCGCGGGTATCACGCGCGTGGCCGCTGGCGCGAACCATCGGGCCGACGTTACTGAAGTCACGGGCAATTTCCGGATCAAGACGACCAATACCAACGGTACGCTGTTCCATGTTCGGCGTGCTGAGCAGCATATCGACCAGTTCCTGCACGTCACGACGCATCTGCTGCGCCAGTTGACGGGTCTGGATCATATCTTCTTTCAGCAGATCACGACGGATACCGCCGATCAGGTTCAGACCGTAGGTTTTACGTGCCCCAGTGAGGATCTCAGCCATCTTCATCGACGTTTCACGTACGCGGAAGAACTGCATAAAGCCGGAGTCAAAACCGGTGAAGTGACAGGCCAGCCCGAGGTTGAGCAGGTGCGAGTGCAGACGCTCAACTTCCAGCAGAATGGCGCGGATCATCTGCGCACGTTCCGGCACCACGATGCCCATCGCATTCTCAACGGAGGTGGTATAAGCGGTGCTATGCGCAAAGCCGCAGATGCCGCACACGCGATCCGACAGGAACGTCACTTCGTTATAACCCATACGGGTTTCCGCCAGTTTCTCCATGCCGCGGTGGACATAGAACAGACGGTAATCGGCGTCGATAATGTTCTCACCGTCAACAAACAGGCGGAAGTGACCGGGTTCATCGGAGGTGACGTGCAACGGGCCAATCGGCACCACGTTATTTTTCTTGTCGCCCAGTTCGTTGATGAACTCGTAGGTTTCAGCATCGGTAGTCGGCGCCGGGCGCTGACGATAATCCATGCTGTCTTTACGCAGCGGATAGAGTTCGTCCGGCCAGTCATCCGGTAACACCAGACGGCGCTCATCCGGTAAACCAACCGGGATCAAACCGTACATGTCGCGCACTTCACGCTCGCCCCAGACGGCAGCCGGAACGCGCGGCGTGACGGACGGGAACTCCAGCTTATTGGCATCGACTTCAACGCGGACAGTTATCCAGCATTTGGTGCCCTGCTCCATCGACATCACGTAATAAACGGCGTAATGACCGCACAGCTGGCGTTCGTCGTTACCAAACAGTACGGATAACCAGCCGCCCTGCTTGTAGTACAGGAACTCCACCACTTCCGGCAGGTAGTTCACCTTGACGGTGATCGTCAGCTGATCTTTGGTCTGCCAGGCTTCATCCAGCACCACGCCCGGAAAGGCCTGGTGCAGCGCAGCGAGATATTGTTGACCTAATTTTTCTTCAGACATGCTCAAACTCTCTTAAATCACGCCACCAGCAAGGAGACGAACGCTAAAAACGCAAACCCAAAACCGGCCCAGGTCACGCGTGAAGTGGCGCAAAAACGCAGACGCGCCATGCTGTTTTCGAACAGGGCGATGACCAGCACGCCGAGGACCAGCTTGACGACGGCAATCACCAGCGCCAGCAGCAGTCCACCGGCGGTGAAGGTTTCCATCTGTCCCCACGGCAGGAACACGCCAACGAACATTTGCAGAACGACCAGCTGTTTGAGGCTAATGCCCCACTTCAGCACGGCAAAACCGCTGCCGCTGTATTCGGTCAATGGACCTTCCTGCAGCTCCTGCTCTGCTTCCGCCAGATCGAACGGCAGTTTGCCCATTTCGATAAAGGTGGCGAAAGCACAGGCGCACAGTGCCAGAATCAGCGGAATGCTGCGCGCAGCAGGCCAGTGATAAATGGTATCGGCGATATTGCTGATATGGGTTGAACCCGCAACCTGTGCCGCTACCCACAGCCCCAGCAGCAGGATAGGTTCAACCAGCACGCCGAGCATCGCTTCACGGCTGGCGCCAATGGCGGTAAACGGGCTACCGGTATCCAGTCCCGCGATAGAGAAGAAGAAACGGGCGATGGCGAACAGGTAAATTAAGGTGATCAGATCGCCCAGTTGTGGCAGCGGCGAGCCAACGGTCACTACCGGCAACGCAGTGGCGATAGTCAGCATCACGCCCACCATCACAAACGGCGTCAGGCGGAAAACCCAGCTGGAATCCGCAGGCGCAATGCTCTGACGGCCCAGCAGTTTGATAATGTCGCGGTATTCCTGCAAAGCGCCCGGACCGCGGCGATTGTGCAAACGCGCACGCGCCACGCGGGTAACACCGGACAGCAGCGGCGCAACGGCAAACAGCACCAGCGCCTGAATTAACGGATATAAAACACTCATTCTCAGGCTCCTCGTGAAACCACAATCACCACCAGCACCGCCAGCTCAATCAGCGCCAGGCGACGGAACAGCACCGGTGCAGCCGCATTCTGCCAGCCCGGAACCAGTGATACCGGGTTCAGCCATTTACGCAGTTTGAGTACCGGGGCAAAGGCTTCTTTCACCGGCATGGCAAAACCGTGCGCGGTAATCACCATTGACTGCTCGTGATCGTAACCACACACCCATGCCGCACCGCGTGAACGCGACGGCAGACGGTTGCCTTTGAAAATGGCCATGATGATGAACGGCAGCAGCGGACACGCGATCAGCAGCAGCGTGATCATTGGCTGAGAAACGGTGGTGTTCGCGGTTTCCAACGGCAGCGGAACGGCAGAGGAGATCATCGGCAGCAGCCACGGCGCAGCAACGCCGCCAATCACGCAGCAGATAGCCAGCGCGACGACGCTCACTCCCATCAGGATTGGCGCGCAGCAGGCATTTTCAGCTTCCTTCGTGCGCGGTGCGCCAAGGAACGTAACGCCATAGACTTTCGCCATACACATCACCGCCAGCGCGCCGGTAATTGCCAGCCCTACCGCCAGCAACGGTCCTAACAGGCTACCGACAAACGCGCCGCTGTTGCCAAGCTTAAAGAAGGATTGGTAGATAACCCATTCACCGGCAAAACCGTTCAGCGGCGGCAGTGCGGCCATCGCCATCAGACCAACCAGCATCGCCAGCGAGATAACCGGCATACGTTTACCGATACCGCCCAGTTTTTCGATATCACGATGACCGGTACGGAACCAGATGCTGCCTGCGCCCAGGAACAGAACGCTTTTGAACAGGCTGTGGTTTACCAGGTGGTACAGACCGCCGGTCAAACCCAGCGCAATCAGTGCCGGTTGATTCAGGGAAATTCCGGTCACGCCAGCGCCCAGACCCAGCAGAATAATGCCGATGTTTTCCAGCGTGTGGTACGCCAGCAGGCGCTGGATATTGTGTTCCATCAGCGCATACAGACCGCCAACAAACGCGGTGATCATGCCCAGCACCAGCAGCGTAATCCCCCACCACAGCGGCGCGTTACCGCCCAGCAGCGACAGGGAGAGAATACCCAGCAGACCAACCTTCATGACGACGGTAGAGAACAGCGCCGCAGCCGGTGCGCTGGCATTGGCGTGTGCCTGTGGCACCCAACCGTGCAGCGGAATAATCCCGGCCAGCAGGCCAAAACCTGCCACGCCCAGCAGCCAGATGTCAGACCCGAGCGGCAGCTCCTGGGTGCGCAGGTCTAGCAGACGCAGCTCCAGAGTGCCGTAACGTTGCCACACCAGGTAGCAGGCGACCGCCAGCAGCAGCGTACCAATACGCCCCAGCGCAAACCACAGTTTGCCTTCTTTACTGCATCCGGTGAGGAACACGGCACACAGCGCCATGATTTCCGCCATCACCACCAGCGTACCGAGGTTACTGGCAACCACCGCACATACCGCCGCGGCCATCAGCAGATTCACCAGCAGGCCGTTAGCTTTCACCTGAGGATGACGATGCCAGTCAATGTTGTACAGGCTGACAAACAGGCCGCACAGGCCCAGTGTAATCAGCCAGATAGCATTAAGCGGAGTAATTTGCAGACTGTGACCAATAAACGGCATCACGCCGCTCACTGCCAGCGCATTAGTCAGAACGGTAAAACCCGCGGCTGCCGTACACAGGCTGCCGACTGCACCGCCAACCCCAGCAATCCAGCCGCTCAGCGATTTATGAAATGAAAACAGAAATGCCAGAACCGCAGCCGCTGTAAACCAGGCTACGCCGCTGTTAATCAGTGAAATTGCGCTCATTTTGCATCCCCACTCTGAGCCTGCTGAAACAAGGTGAGATCGCCGAAATCGGTATTGAAAGTCAGCTCTCGCTTACGTTTGCTGGCGCGGGCGATATCCATGTTGCTCACCAGATGCAGGGCTTTGGTCGGACACATGCGCACGCAGGCAGGACCTTGCTCGTCAAAACTACACAGATCGCATTTCACCGCGATGGCACGAACGCCAGGAACCCAGTCCAACAGCGAACTCACGCGAGCAGGCGCTGGCGGAGCCGGAGGCGCTTTTGGCGTATTGGCGTTTGCCGGAATGTGTAGCGGACGGCTACCGGAAAACTCTATCGCGCCAAACGGACAAGCGATCCCGCACAGTTTGCAGCTTACGCACAGGCTTTCGTTCAGCTGTACGGCGCCATCAACGCGGTTAATGGCATTAACCGGACACACGGTGGCGCAAGGCGCATCTTCACACTGGTGGCAAAGCTGCGGCGCGGATTCTTTTTCATTTAACATCACTTTCAGGCGCGGCATTGACTGCAGGCCATGCTGGCGATGTGTCTCTGAGCAGGCGGCTTCACAGGTGTGGCAGCCAATACAAAGAGTGGAGTCAGCAATTACAAAACGATTCACCAGGCATTCCTCAGGTGATAGTCATTTTTGACGAAAACATGTCTACCAAATGTCATTTCGACATTTTTCGACATGCCCATTCCCTAAAACGTCGTGACGCAGTATGTAGACCGCACCATGACAAAGTGGGCAGCACCCGAGGCTTAAGCCGGGCTGTGTCCCTCAACCAGCTGGCTTAAATTCACCGGCATATTGTTCTCAACCGCGGTGTACAGGCTGTCGTAGACGGTGGCGATTTTTTCGAGATAGTGCTCCAGCACCTGCTCGCGATCGCGGTTGCTAATACGCTCATCGACCTTACCGTCGATAGTCAATTCTGCCTGTGCAATCAGCTGCTTATCATCACCGTCTTTCGTTTCGACGTAGTATTCGATGGTATGGCTGTTAAAGCCGTCCGCCAGCGTGACGTAGATAGTGAAGTGTTCAAAAAGGACGAAGCAGAGATCCTTGTCCGGTGCGCAGCTCATCGCATGATGCAAACGCGCTTTTGACAGGGTGATCCCCTGAACCAGCGAGTTGCAGTAAATACGCCACTGGTCCTGTAGGCGACGATGCCGTTCAGCGATGTAATCGGCTTTTTCGCTTATTTCCCAAATAGTCATGTCAGGTTACCCGTTTAGCAGAGATGAACAGCCTTAAGCACATTTCATGCCAAAATTAAATTACTTAATTTTCATATAGATAAAAAATCAAAGGCGGGTGACGACATGTCATTTCGTCATCGTCGTCATTGTCACGAATGAAAAAAATCAACCTGGCATGCTTATTGCTTTTAATACGGCAACTTCACAGGAGGCGGTATGCACGAAATAACCCTCTGCCAACGGGCACTGGAATTGATTGAACAACAGGCCACGCAACACGGTGCTAAGCGAGTAACTGGGGTCTGGCTCAAAATTGGCGCATTTTCTTGCGTAGAAACCAGCGCTCTCTCCTTTTGTTTTGATCTGGTATGCCGCGGGACCCTTGCAGAAGGTTGTAAACTCCACCTCGAAGAACAAGAAGCCGAATGTTGGTGCGAATCTTGTCAGCAATACGTCACGTTACTGACGCAACGCGTGCGCCGATGCCCGCAATGCAACAGCGATATGCTGAGAATTGTGGCCGATGACGGCTTACAGATTCGACGTATTGAAATAGATGAAACTCCAGCGCCGGATGGCGACGCTTAAGCGTGTTATCCAGCCTACAGAAACAGCTCGTTTGTAGGCCGGATAAGGCAACGCAGCCATCCGGCAACAGATGTATCGCAAGTAAAAAGATCAGGAGTGAGCGATGTGTACGACATGTGGTTGCGCTGAAGGCAACCTATATATAGAGGGTGATGAGCATAATCCCCACTCGGCGTTTCGCAGCGCGCCATTTGCCCCGGCGGCTCGTCCGGCGCTGAATATTACCGGTGTGAAGACCTCAAATTTCACACCGAGCCAGACTGAAGAAGGCGATTTGCACTACGGTCACGGTGAGGCCGGAACCCACGCACCAGGTATGAGCCAACGCCGTATGCTGGAAGTGGAAATTGACGTACTGGACAAAAACAACCGCCTCGCCGAGCGCAACCGTGCCCGCTTTGCGGCCCGTCAGCATCTGGTGCTGAACCTTGTTTCAAGCCCGGGCTCTGGTAAAACTACCCTGCTGACCGAAACGCTGATGAAGCTGAAAGATAGCGTGCCGTGCGCCGTTATTGAAGGTGACCAGCAAACGGTGAACGATGCCGCCCGTATTCGCGCCACAGGCACACCCGCCATTCAGGTCAACACCGGTAAAGGTTGCCACCTTGACGCACAAATGATTGCTGACGCCGCGCCGCGTTTGCCGCTTGACGATAACGGTATTCTGTTCATTGAAAACGTCGGCAACCTGGTCTGCCCGGCCAGCTTCGACCTCGGCGAGCGCCATAAAGTGGCCGTGCTTTCAGTAACCGAAGGTGAAGACAAACCGCTGAAATACCCGCATATGTTTGCCGCCGCATCGCTGATGCTGCTCAACAAAGTGGATCTATTGCCGTACCTCAATTTTGACGTTGAAAAATGCATCGCCAGCGCCCGGGAAGTGAACCCGGGGATTGAGATTATCCTAATTTCCGCCACCAGTGGTGAAGGGATGGATCAATGGCTCTCCTGGCTGGAGACGCAGCGATGTGCATAGGTGTTCCGGGTCAAATCCGCACCATTGATGGCAACCAGGCCAAAGTCGACGTCTGCGGTATTCAGCGCGACGTTGACCTGACACTGGTCGGTAGCTGTGATGAACATGGCCAACCGCGTCTCGGCCAGTGGGTACTGGTCCACGTCGGTTTTGCCATGAGCATCATTAATGAAGCTGAAGCGCGCGATACGCTCGACGCGCTGCAAAACATGTTTGACGTTGAGCCGGATGTCGGCGCGTTGCTGTACGGCGAGGAAAAATAAATGCGTTTTGTTGACGAATACCGCGCACCAGAACAGGTGATGCAGTTGATAGAGCACCTGTGCGAACGTGCCGCCCACCTCTCCTACACGGCTGAACGCCCGCTGCGGATCATGGAAGTTTGTGGTGGTCATACCCACGCTATCTTCAAATTCGGGCTCGACCAGTTGCTACCGGAAAACGTGGAGTTTATTCATGGTCCGGGTTGCCCGGTTTGCGTTCTGCCGATGGGCAGAATCGACAGCTGTGTAGAAATTGCCAGCCATCCAGAAGTAATTTTCTGCACCTTTGGCGACGCTATGCGCGTCCCGGGTAAGCAAGGCTCCCTGCTGCAAGCCAAGGCGCGCGGTGCGGATATCCGCATCGTCTACTCACCGATGGATGCACTGAAGCTGGCGCAGGAAAACCCAACGCGTAAAGTGGTGTTCTTTGGCCTGGGTTTTGAAACCACAATGCCAACGACCGCTATCACCCTGCAACAGGCAAAGCAGCGTGATGTGCAGAACTTTTACTTTTTCTGCCAGCACATCACGCTTATCCCTACGCTGCGCAGCCTGCTGGAACAGCCGGACAACGGTATCGACGCCTTTTTAGCGCCGGGCCACGTCAGCATGGTGATTGGCACCGACGCCTATAATTTCATTGCTTCAGATTTCCATCGCCCGCTGGTGGTCGCCGGTTTCGAACCGCTCGATCTCCTGCAAGGCGTAGTGATGTTAATTGAGCAGAAAATTGCAGCCCAAAGCCAGGTAGAAAACCAGTACCGCCGCGTGGTACCGGATGCCGGTAACGCGTTAGCGCAACAGGCCATTGCCGAGGTGTTCTGCGTCAATGGTGACAGCGAATGGCGCGGTCTGGGCGTTATCGAATCCTCTGGCGTTCACCTGACGCCGGACTATCAGCGCTTTGATGCCGAAGCACATTTCCAGCCAGCGCCGCAGCAGGTGTATGACGATCCGCGCGCGCGTTGTGGGGAAGTGCTGACGGGCAGATGTAAACCACATCAGTGCCCGTTATTTGGCAAAACGTGTAACCCGGAGACCGCGTTTGGCGCCCTGATGGTCTCCTCAGAAGGCGCATGTGCCGCCTGGTATCAGTATCGTCAGCAGGAGTGTGAAGCATGAGCAGCGTACAACTCGCCCACGGTAGCGGCGGTCAGGCTATGCAGCAGTTGATCAACAGTCTGTTTATGGAGGCTTTTGCGAATCCGTGGCTGGCGGAACAAGAAGATCAAGCACGTCTGGAACTGGCACAACTGGTGGCAGAAGGCGACCGTCTGGCGTTTTCAACTGACAGCTACGTTATCGATCCGTTGTTCTTCCCCGGCGGCAATATCGGCAAGCTGGCCATCTGCGGTACGGCTAACGACGTGGCGGTCAGCGGAGCTATTCCACGCTACCTCTCCTGCGGTTTTATCCTCGAAGAGGGCCTGCCGATGGAGACACTGAAAACCGTTGTTAACAGCATGGCAGCAACCGCGCGCGAAGCAGGTATCGCCATCGTGACTGGCGATACCAAAGTCGTGCAGCGTGGTGCAGCAGACAAGCTGTTCATTAACACTGCCGGAATGGGGGCAATTCCCGCCAACATTCACTGGGGTGCACAGACTCTCGGTGTGGGTGATGTGCTGCTGGTCAGTGGTTCGCTTGGCGATCACGGGGCAACTATCCTTAACCTACGCGAGCAATTGGGTCTGGATGGCGAACTGATCAGCGACTGCGCGGTGTTAACACCTCTTATCCAGACGCTGCGTGATATTCCTGGCGTGAAGGCGCTTCGTGACGCCACCCGTGGCGGCGTGAATGCGGTCACGCATGAATTTGCCGCTGCATGCGGATTTGGTATTGAGCTGTCGGAAGCTGCTCTGCCCGTGAAGCCCGCGGTGCGTGGCGTTTGCGAGCTGCTGGGTCTGGATGCGCTCAACTTTGCTAACGAAGGCAAACTGGTGATTGCCGTTGAACGCCAGGCCGCTGAAACCGTACTTGCCGCGCTGCGCGCGCATCCTTTAGGGTGCGATGCTGCAATGATTGGTGAAGTGGTTGAACGCAAAGGTGTTCGTCTTGCCGGACTCTACGGCGTGAAACGAACCCTCGATTTACCACACGCCGAACCATTACCTCGTATATGCTAGCAGCCGGTTGGCAGCATGCTGTAGGCCGGATAAGACGCATTAGCGTCAACATCCGGCGTTAATGCTGCATTATGCCTGATACCGCTTTGCTGATCGGGCCAACGGATTGTATATCCTGGCCAGTTCAGTAGCAGGCCATCCGGCAATAATTTACGACTTATACCTATAATTCATTTACCGTTTTCGCACCGTTCTGCGGTGCTTTCCCTGGAAAAGCAATATGTCGTATACACCGATGAGTGACCTCGGACAGCAAGGCCTGTTCGATATTACTCGTACATTATTACAGCAGCCCGATCTCCCGTCTCTTAGCGAGGCGCTTTCGCAGCTGGTCAAGCGTTCAGCGCTGGCCGACTGCGCGGCTATTGTCTTATGGCAGGCACAAACGCAACGTGCGCGTTATTTTGCAACGCGTGAAAATGGTAAACCCATCGATTATGAAGACGAAACGGTGCTGGCACATGGTCCGGTACGCCGTATTTTGTCTCGCCCTGATGCGTTGCACTGCAACTATCATGAGTTTACGGAAACATGGCCACAATTGGCTTCAGGTGGACTGTATTCTGAATTTGGCCACTACTGCCTGCTGCCACTGGCGGCAGATGGGCGCATCTTTGGCGGTTGCGAATTCATCCGTAACGAAGACCGTCCGTGGAGTGAAAAAGAATATAACCGTCTACAGACCTTTACTCAGATAGTCGGCGTCGTTGCTGAACAAATTCAAAGCAGAGTCAGCAACAACGTCGATTACGATCTGCTGTGTCGTGAGCGTGACAACTTTCGCATCCTGGTCGCCATCACCAATGCCGTGCTCTCCCGACTGGATATTGATGAGCTGGTAAGCGAAGTCGCCAAAGAGATCCACCACTACTTCGACATCGATGCCATCAGCATCGTGTTACGTAGCGATCGCAAAAATAAACTCAGTATCTATTCCACTCACTATCTGGATGAACATCATCCGGCACACGAACAGAGTGAAGTGGACGAAGCGGGAACGCTCTCTGAACGGGTCTTCAAGAGCAAAGAGATGCTGCTGATCAACCTGAGCGAACGTGACATCCTTGCCCCTTACGAACGGATGCTGTTCGAAACCTGGGGCAACCAGCTACAAACCCTGTGTCTGCTACCGCTGATGTCCGGCAATACTATGCTCGGCGTACTCAAGCTGGCACAGTGCGAAGAGAAAGTTTTCACTACCGCCAACCTCAAGCTATTGCGCCAGATTGCCGAGCGTGTGGCAATTGCCGTGGATAACGCCCTCGCCTATCAGGAGATCCACCGTCTGAAGGAACGTCTGGTCGATGAAAACCTGGCGTTGACTGAACAACTCAACAACGTAGAGAGTGAGTTCGGCGAAATCATTGGTCGCAGCGAAGCGATGTACAGCGTACTCAAGCAGGTCGAAATGGTGGCGCAAAGCGACAGCACCGTCTTGATTCTGGGTGAGACCGGAACGGGTAAAGAGCTGATCGCACGAGCCATTCACAACCTGAGCGGACGTAACGCCCGTCGGATGGTGAAGATGAACTGCGCGGCAATGCCTGCCGGATTACTGGAAAGCGATCTGTTTGGTCATGAGCGTGGCGCGTTTACCGGTGCCAGCACGCAGCGGATTGGTCGTTTCGAGCTGGCAGATAAAAGTTCGCTGTTCCTCGATGAAGTTGGCGATATGCCGCTGGAGCTTCAGCCTAAGCTACTGCGCGTTCTGCAAGAGCAGGAATTTGAACGTCTGGGCAGTAATAAGCTGATCCAGACCGACGTGCGCTTGATCGCCGCTACCAACCGCGATCTGAAGAAGATGGTTGCCGATCGCGAATTTCGTAACGATCTGTACTACCGGCTGAACGTCTTCCCGATCCATCTGCCGCCGCTGCGTGAGCGCCCGGAAGATATTCCGCTGCTGGTAAAAGCCTTCACCTTTAAAATTGCTCGTCGGATGGGACGCAATATCGACAGTATTCCCGCCGAGGCTCTGCGCACGCTGAGCTGTATGGAATGGCCGGGTAACGTGCGTGAGCTGGAAAACGTGGTAGAACGTGCGGTTCTGCTTACCCGGGGCAACGTGCTGCAACTGTCCCTTCCGGATATTGCCCCTTTGACGCCGTCCACGCCTCCGGTGGCAACCGAAGTCGCACAGGACGGTGAAGATGAATACCAGTTGATTATGCGCGTACTGAAAGAAACCAACGGGGTGGTTGCCGGTCCCAAAGGCGCGGCACAAAGGCTGGGGCTGAAACGTACAACGTTACTCTCACGCATGAAGCGATTAGGCATTGATAAGGATGCACTGGTTTAGCCAGTGTGGCTATACTGGGTGATATCTCAACGAAAGGAGGCAGTATGGCGGTATCAGCACGTAATCAATTAACCGGTACGGTGAGCGCAGTCGCTACGGGCGCAGTGAATGATGAAGTTGAACTGACGCTGGCTGGCGGAGCAAAACTGGTCGCGATTGTAACCCATAGCAGCCAGCAGGCGCTGGGTCTGGCGAAAGGGAAAGAAGCAATTGCCCTGATTAAAGCGCCATGGGTGACGCTGGCAACTGAAGACTGTGGTCTGAAGTTCTCTGCCCGCAACCAGTTTGCTGGCAGTGTTTCCCAGGTCACAGAAGGCGCAGTCAACGCCACGGTACATATCAAAACTGACGCAGGCTTCGAGATTGTTGCCGTCGTCACCAACGAAAGTCAGCAAGAGATGAAACTGAGTCAGGGAAGCCGTGTTGTTGCGCTGATCAAAGCCTCAGCTATTCTGATTGCCACCAAAGCGTAGTCGCCATTCATCACCACATGGCTAAGTTGCCCGATGGCGCAATGCGCATCGGGCCTACGCGACAGATGCACTTATTCTCGTAGGCCAGATAAGGCGCAGCCGCCATCCGGCGCACAGCGACCTTATTTTTTCCGCTGGTACTTCTCGGGTAACTCCGGCACTGGACGTTTGTCATCAATCAGGTGACGTACGGTCAGAATCGGGTGACGCCAGAGCATTCTCGGCCCAGCCCAACGCATAATTTGCTTCATCTCTTCGCGTTTAGCAGGTTGATAACAGTGCACAGGACACTGTTTACAGGCCGGTTTTTCCTCACCAAATACGCACTTGTCGAGGCGCTTTTGCGCATAGGCAAATAACGCATCGTAATGCCCCGGCTCGCCTGAAGCCTGCGGGCACTGGCTCTCGTAGAGCGAAATCATTCTCTGGATCGTCATTTTTTCACGTGCAATGCGTTTGCCGGACATGATGCCTCCACAATTAAGTTGCATAAATAATACACCTTAATCATGAAGGCAACCAAGACCCGAGTACCACTTACTCGTCACAACGGCTAAATTGCCCTGCGTTTATAAGGACGGTAGTGTGGTAACCAAAAGTTATCTTTTATGCTTTGCAACAGCGCGTCGTCGCTCATCTTCTCTGCCACGCCCGACAGCTGCGCTGCCTTACCGACCTCAAAGGCAATGCTGCGGGTCACCTCACAGATTGTCTCAATCTCCGGCAACAGAGCACCTTCCCCGTTACGCACCAACGGGGAAGCATCGGCCAGCGCACGGCTTGCCGCCATCAGCATAGCCTCTGTTACGCGTGTCGCACCACTGGCGATAGCCCCCAGACCGATGGCCGGGAAAACATACACGTTATTACACTGCGCCACCGTAATGGAGCGTCCATTAAATTCAATCACACCGCAGGGACTACCGGTCGCGATGATGGCCTGTCCCTCGGTCCAGCGAATGATATCTTCTGGTCGCGCTTCCATTCTCGAAGTGGGATTCGACAACGGCATAACGATCGGGCGGCCGCAGTATTGGTACATCGTGCTAATGACCTCCTGCGAGAACAATCCAGCCTGACCCGACACACCCAGCATCACCGTGGGTTTGGCATTGTGGATAACCTCCAGTAGCGACGGTGCCAGCCCCTCAAACTGCCAGTAAGATACGGCCTCGGGAGACTGCGCCAGCGGTTGCTGGAAATCAGCTAAGGCATTATTGGTGGTCATCACCAGACCGTCGCGATCCACCATAAAAATGCTCCGTCTGGCTTCGTCCTCGCTCATTCCTTCACTGATGCGGCAGGCAATAATATGCCGGGCGATCCCACATCCTGCAGCACCCGCCCCCACAATTACGATTGATTGCTGACGGAAGTCACGACCGCTGCCTCGGCAGGCCGCAACCAGAGTCGCCAGAGCTACCGACGCCGTGCCCTGAATGTCATCGTTAAAACAGCACATCTCATCGCGATAACGGTCCAGCAGCGGCACCGCAGTATGCTGGGCAAAATCTTCAAACTGCAGCAGAACGTTAGGCCAGCGCCGTTTTACGGCGGCAATAAACATTCCAATAAATGCGAAATAGTCTTCACCAGTTATGCGCGGATGACGCCAGCCGATATAGCGCGGATCGTCCAGCAGTCGCGCATTATTCGTGCCGACATCCAGTAAAATAGGTAGCGTATTCGCCGGATTTACCCCGCCACAGACGGTATAGAGCGACAGTTTCCCGATAGGAATCCCCATACCGCCAACGCCCTGGTCACCTAGCCCCAGAATGCGCTCACCATCGGTGACGACGATGACCTTGATATCGTGCCGCGGAATATCATGCAAAATATCGTCAATACGATCGCGATCGGGCCAGGAGATAAAGACACCGCGTGCACGACGATATATCCACGAGAATTTTTCACAGGCGGCCCCGACTACCGGGGTATAAACGATGGGCAGCATCTCTGGAAGATGCTTTTTCAACAGGTAATAAAATAACGTTTCGTTAGTATCCTGGATATTACGCAAGTAAATATGTCGAGCGTTGTGGGATTCAGCCTCAAGATATTGTTGATACGCCCGTTCGGCTTGTTCATCAATATTCTCAATGGCACAAGGCAGTAGCCCACTCAGGTTAAAGTCATACCTTTCTTGCTGCGTGAAGCTGCTTCCCTTGTTTAATAACGGAGATTCAAGCAGTAACTTCCCCGTAAACGGGACGTATAAAACATCGTTTGTCACGTTGCCATCCATAAATTACAACCAGATAAAAAATAAGAGCCTGCATTAGCAGGCTCCAGGGATTCAAATCAGGACATAGTTGGCAACCAGCATCGCCGCGATACCGGCCAGCGCTGGAAGCAGCGTTCTTCTGACGATCATAAACGGTGAACATTCTCCTGCTTTACTCACCGCAATAATGATTCCAGCCACTGGGGACATTGAGCGCCCCATTCCCGCCATTAACTGCATAGGCAGGATCATATTGACTGCACTCTCACCAAATTTTGCTGCAATGGAGGGGGCCAGGCCGGAGAAGGAGAAAAAGGCGGCAACGCCAGAGCCCGTCAGGACGGCGGTTACACCCACCAGTGCGGTCATCACCAGGGTCATGCTGGTAAAGCCCAGTCCTGCGTTTTGCACTGACTGTAACAGGTAGTCCACCGCACCAATTTTCTGCAGCCCCTGGGCATAGATATCCGCACACACCAGCAAGGAAACGATGCTGGTAAACATGCTGCCCATCCCTTTGAAAAAGACCTGTATCCCTTTGCAGCAGCTTTTGAAATCTCGGGTAGCCACCAGTTCAAAGAAAAATGCGACGACAGCGCCAAGGATCATCGCCGTGACCACGTCTATTTTGATGGACTTGATAACCAAAGGGCTAAAGACCAGCACCAGAACGACAGGCAGGACGGGTAACAGCGCGTAAATAGCGGGTACCTTTCGGCCTTCTTCTTCCGCTTGCGCCACGCTTTGCGCCCCCGGTACGAAGCCATCTTTTTTGTCGAAATACTTCGCGGTAAAGTAAATCACCACCGCAACGGCCAGCATCACCACCACCGCAACCGGCATCTGGTAATGCGCAAAGTAGATCGCGCTTTCCATGCCAGCATGTTTAGCCGCCAGATTCGCAGTACCTACCGCGGGCCCTAGATCCATAAACGCGCACAGACCAATCATCGCGGCCGCAGAGGCTTTACTGACCCCCAGACGAACCAGAACCGGGAAGAATGTCACCAGCAGCAACATCGCCAGTCCCGCCGCACTTGAAATTGCCACATGCAGAAGCTGTGCGCAGATATACCCCAGCGCAAGGATCAGGTAAGGCGCTTTAATCACCTGCAGCGGTCGAATGCACATATTGACCATCGCATTCGACGCTTTAATGTGATCCATATAGCTGGCAAATCCACCCGCAGCCATGATGATAAGACCAATACCTGCAATTTGTGTGGTGAGCGATTCTTTTGCAAAGCTAAAGATATCCAACCAGGTTGACCCCGTGGATTTTGCTTTATCGTAGAGAATGCTGTTTTCAGGATAAAACAGTACGGTAATGGTCAATAATGCCAGTCCAGCGAGTAATAAAACAGTTTGCGGCTGATAATTTTTCACAATTAACCATGCAGCAATAACTGTTATCACTATTGCTATAATAAACGCTGTCATAATAACAATTCCTATGCCATACAAATCGGGTAGGGTTACCTGTCATATCATCATAGCTTATATAGGATAGTAAAAAATCACTCCCATATATAAGCAGCTATAATATGTACGTAAATTTATCGTATTACATGCTCAAATATTGAGATTTAATTGTAATGGGTTGTGTGGTTGTAAAATACGGGAAAGGTGTTTTCCCACCTCTTTTTGTGAGTAAGATCGCAACTACATCTGAATGTAGTCGCAGACCTCAGAAAAGGCTGGATGCGGGTTTCCAACATATTCATTCTATGATTGACGTCGAAAGTGTATTACCCTATAACAACGTTGATATACAATAGTCATCGGGTGTTATCCATGTACAAAAAAAACACGTTAAGTCTGGATGAGTATAACTTACTTACTCTTAATATGGGTGATCTAACTGAATCTGAGTGCCGACTCAATGAGTACATTAATAAACACTTCAATGAACTTCCCTATCATGGCATTGTTGACCTCTCGCAAAATGCGATGGTAAGCAAAGCAACCATTGGCCGATTTTTAAATAAGATTGGGTTTACGGGTTACGCCGCTTTTCGCAAAGCATTAGACATTACGCTGTCAAAAAATAAAATATCCGCACCTTTTGAGAAAAACATCAAACTACGTAACAATCCCAGCATTACCACTGAAAGTATCGTTACTGATTTCACCCATAAAGTATCAGAATTATTTAATCAATTTAAAAATAATATCGACATTGAAAGCCTTAATGCGTTTATCGATCTGGTACTGAACAATCAACGTCATATTTATGTCGTCGGTCCGTCATCATCTCATGCAATGGCAACGCATTTTTGTACACTGTTAAAGTACTTTCGCAGTGACATCACCCTTTTACCGACGGACATCAGCGAACTCCCCAAATGTCTCATCAATATTGAGGAAGAGGATGTCCTGATTGTGTTCTCCTACTATCGATTTAATCGGGTTGCCCTCAATATTGCAAAGTGGTTCAGAAAAAAGAACGCCGTCGTGGTACTGGTTACCAACTCAGAAGCGAACCCTTACGGTAAATTTTGCGATCTGCAGTTTGTTCTTCCCAGCGACGTACAGTCCATTTTTCAAAGCCGTATACTCGGCTTCTTTTTTATCGAACTCATATTGCATCTGGCTTATGAGAAAGGAGATAACGAGGGGAATTTTGCACAACTGGAAGAGTTATTTGTCTTTTTCGAAACGTTTTCTGCATCAGCACACAACACTTAGCACCGCCAGCCGCCAGGAGAGTTATCCCTCCCGGCAGCAAGACAAATCAGGCAATCTCTACCGTTTTCACGCGCTCGAACTCAGCTAAAGTTTCAGCTATTAGCGCGTCGTTAGCCCCGATATATGACAGCGGCTCGCAGGCGGCGGTAATTTCCTCTACAGACAATGATGCGCGGATTTCCGGGCTAGCCTGCACGATCTCCATGAAGCTGTGCTCTCCAGTTGCATGCTTTAGCAGGTTTTTCACTAAGTTATAGGCGGACTCTCTGCCGATTTTGGCGGCAAGTCTCATCGTCAGTGATTCCGACATAATAAAGTGCTTTGAGCAATCGAAATTAGCACGCATCTTCTCTTCATTAATGATGAGATGCGAAAGCAGATTCTTTGCGCGTGTCAGGCTGGTCGATAAAGCATTTGAGGCCTCCGGGAGGATTGTCCAGTTTAATACCCTCATTGAGGCGGCTCGCACATCCTGTTGATCCAGCATTGCTGGGGCGCCAGACGCATACATCCATCCCATCCTTGCCAGCGTTTGCATCATGTTACTGGCGCGCGGATTAACCTTGTGCGGCATCGTGCTCGACCCTCCACCACCTTCTCCCTCAAGCACTTCAGCAATCGGCGTGCGTCCCATTGTTTCGACATCGTTGGCCAGACGACATAGCGTGCCGTGAACAAGGGCAAAAAACTGCACAACTTCAACAACCGCATCCTGGCTGGCATTATTAATGCCGCAGGGTACGTTCAGACCCAGTGCCAACATCAGTCGTTCACGTGTTTCCATTCCCTGCTCTCCTACGGAGGCCAAATTACCTACCGCGCCGCCAAAGAGCCCGGTTACAGCTCGCGGGTACAGCTGCTGAAGTCTTATCAGATGGCGGTTAATCTCTGCCAGATAACTGCAAACATGCAGCCCCCACGTTGTCGCAGAAGCATCCACTGAATTGGTGCGTGCAACCATCACCGTTCGGGTATGACGTATTGCCATCGCTTTCATTGCCTCGCCAACATCGAGCAATTGCTCGCGCAGCAGCTGCAACGTTTGTTGCAGTCTCATCGCCATGCCAGAGTCCAGCAGATCCTGGGTAGTACATCCCCAGTGCAAAAACTGACTTACTAACGGTGTACCGCAAGCAGAGATCTGATCGATCAGCGGTTTTATCGCCATACCAACCGTCTGTGTTTCCTGTGCAAGAGCCGGCCAATCTATCCGTATTTCCCTGCACGTTTTTTCAATTTCGACGGCGGCTTGCTCAGGGATAATCCCCTGCTCACCTTGCACTCGAGCGACGGTTGACTCAAATCGCAACCAACACCGCAGCAGATTGTCGTCAGACCATATTTCCCGCATCCGACCTTGGGTGAACAATGAAGAATAAAGATCAGAATCAAATACCGTTGTTTGCTTACCGAACATACAGCGCCTCTCCGGCCAATGAATGCATCATAATCGAAAATGTGATTAATCAATTTTGCAGGATCTGTTTTCCAGATTATAGGGGAAAATAGTATTCCCACCCAAAAAACGGCCATGAGAATACAATATTCCCATTTTCGTTTTTTCCACCAAGTAGAAATGAGATGTACTTCACAGTAATTTGTGGATTACATTCCAAGCAGGCGTAATATTTCAGCAGAAATGCGCATTAATTATAAGAACCATTAATACAATAGTGAAATTAGTGATATTTATGCGTGAATAATCACATTTCATTACGAGAAAAAATAATTCCCATACCGCTGACACTCCTTTTCCACAAACAATTACCTCGCTGTGAACTTTATTTTATGGTCAGGAAACTAATGCTGGTTTGAGGGATGACATGAAGCTAAAAAATTATTCACTAATATTACTTATGGGTATGAGTTCCTCGGCGTTCGCCTTAAACGTCTATAATAAGGATGGCAATACTCTGGATATCTATGGCCGCGTTGAGGGAAAAATAGCAAGTGGTCAGAATTCATTTGCTGGCAGTGAAAGCCGAAGCGATCTGGGTGGCCGTGTAGGTATTTACCTCACCCGAGATCTGGATCTTCTGCCAGATACCAAAATCGTGGGTCGACTGGAATGGCAGGTGCGTACCGAAAAAAATGATAACAATACCGGTGAAAGCGATATGGAGGCCCGTTATTCCTATGTCGGTCTGTCAAATAAAACATGGGGTGAACTGATCACCGGGAGAACCAAAAATCCGTTGTATCAGGTAATGAAAATGACCGATAAGTACAAAAATTTCACCCCTAATATCTATAGCTATGGCATTACAACCATTGATGATTCATACCAGTTCAACCGCCAGGACGGCACCGTACAGTGGAACGCCAAATTTGCTGGCAATGAGATTCAGCTGGCGTGGGTTTCTGGGAATGGCAACAGCGATAACGAAGCCCTGGATTACGGCGCGATGGCCAGCTATCGCAAGTCTTTCAAATTTGGTGATTTTAGAATTACACCCGCACTCGCGGCCAGTCGTTACAAACGACAGGATGGCGTAGTGACCACCGATGGGCGTAATCAAAACGATCAAATTATGGGAGGATTACAACTCAGTTATAAAGCCTATGAAGTCGCGGTAACCGCATTGCGTACTTCTATTTCTCGCGATAACAAAAGCGATAATAATTATAAAGGGATGGATTCACTCATTTCCTACAATTTTGGCACCGTCAAGGTTCTCACCGGATATAGTTTTTTAAATGAAGATGGTAAAGATATTGCTGAAAAAGAAGACTGGCGTGCTGAGGCGCAATTAACATTGGCTGAGGATACGTGGTTATCATTTACTTACGATAAAGAATTCGCCAGTAAGAACAAAAAAACCAATGATGATGCGCTCATCGTTGGACTCCGTTACGACTTCTAAGAGATAATCGATGAAAAAGATAACTTTGCTTGCCACAGCAACGGTCCTGGCACTGAGTAGTATCTGCGCTCACGCTGATACGTTATTAGCGCCTTCCGCACATGCTAAAATGGATGGCGAGAATAAAATCGTCGCGCTTTATGGTAACTCGTTCACGTTCTATAACAATAATATCAATACCCGATTACGGGATTTGACGCAGTCTTTACTGCCTGACCATGCCAAAGGCTATAAATATCGGGGGATCACGATTTCCAGCGGTCATTTAGGCTGGCAAATTGAGAATATGCGCTACCAGAACACGTTACAGAAATGGGATGTAGTGGTATTACAGGGGAACTCCACAGAAACAATTTCAAAGAAAGAAAGTACCCGGAAAAATTTCGTTGACTCTGCAACCCAAATGGCTGAGATGGCGCATAAAGCAGGTGCAAAAGTTGTCTATTTCATGACCTGGCCGAAGAAAGCTAAACCCGAAGATAGCCAAAAGCTGGCGGATGCTTATATCTCCATTGCGCAAAAAACGGGGGGATATGTGGCTCCGGTAGGTCTCGCTTTCGAGAAAGCTCGCAAGACCCATCCGGAAATTAACTTGTATTATCATGATGGTGTACACCCTTCTATTTCTGGTACATATCTCGCCGCTTGCGTATTCTTCGCCACCCTGTACAACCAGTCTCCTGTCGGCGGCGCGCTTCCTGTTGATACGGACATGACCCCTGCCACCGCCAAAGCGTTACAACAGGTAGCATGGGAAACCGTTACTGAGTTCCAAAAGTCATAATCACCGGGTTATTCATCCCCAACACGCCGGCAATCGTGCCGGCGTAAAATACATTATCCCCCGTCTATTCCTTAGCAACCTACGCAAATAAGAATTATTTTCATTTGTTTATGCCATGTGCTATATAACATAGCAAAGGCTATATTCGATGATAAATTAACCACTTTGTTGCGAGGGATACTATGCCGCATCTGCCCCATCTGAAGTCATTTCTCCTTGCCAGCGTGTTAACAGCGCTGACGCTGTCACCCGCCTGGGCGAAAGAAAAATTCAAAGTGGTGACCACCTTTACGGTGATTGCCGATATGGCAAGCAATGTAGCAGGTGACGCGGCGGACGTTAGTTCTATCACCAAACCGGGTGCTGAAATTCACGAATATCAACCAACCCCAGGCGATATTAAACGGGCGCAAGGTGCACAGCTTATTGTCTCCAACGGTCTAAACCTCGAACTATGGTTTGCCCGCTTCTACCAAAATTTGTCCGGCGTACCTGAAGTGATGGTCTCAAACGGCGTGCAGCCAATGGGCATCAGCGAAGGGCCGTACAACGGTAAACCAAACCCGCATGCCTGGATGTCAGCAGAGAACGCGCTGATCTACGTGGATAACATTCGCGATGCGCTGATCAAATATGATCCGGACAATGCCGCAACCTACCAGAATAATGCGCAGAATTATAAAGCGAAAATCCAGCAGACCCTGGCGCCACTGCATACAGAACTGGCAAAGCTCCCTGCTGATAAACGCTGGCTGGTCACCAGCGAAGGCGCATTCTCTTATTTAGCTCGTGATAACAATCTCAAGGAGCTGTATCTGTGGCCGATCAATGCCGATCAGCAGGGTACGCCCAAGCAGGTACGCAAGGTTATCGATGCCATCAGAGAGCATCATATCCCGACGGTATTTAGCGAAAGCACCGTGTCCGACAAACCAGCGCGTCAGGTTGCCCGTGAGTCTGGCGCACATTACGGCGGCGTGCTGTATGTCGATTCGCTCAGTGCAGCCGACGGTCCGGTACCGACCTATCTGGATTTACTGCGCGTCACCACGCAAACAATTGTTAACGGCATCAACAAGGGTCTGGAGAGCCAACCATGAGTCACTCTGCGATTACCGTAAATCAGGTTACGGTGACGTATCGCAACGGTCATACCGCATTGCGGGACGCCACTTTTCAGGTTCCGGGCGGCTCAATTGCCGCTCTGGTCGGCGTAAACGGTTCGGGAAAATCAACGCTTTTTAAAGCGCTGATGGGTTTTGTCCGCCTGGCGCAGGGGGAAATCTCAATTCTGCAACAGCCGGTAAATAAGGCGCTCAAACAGAATCTGATCGCCTATGTCCCCCAGTCAGAAGAGGTGGACTGGTCGTTTCCGGTACTGGTGGAAGATGTGGTGATGATGGGACGCTTTGGCCATATGGGCTGGCTGCGTCGACCAAAACAAATTGACCACGCCTGCGTAGATGCGGCGCTGGCGCGAGTTGATATGCTGGATTATCGCCATCGTCAGATAGGTGAACTGTCCGGTGGGCAGAAAAAGCGTGTTTTTCTGGCAAGGGCCATTGCACAGGACGGACAGGTTATTTTACTGGATGAACCCTTTACCGGCGTGGATGTAAAAACCGAGGCCCGGATCATCGACCTGCTGCGTGAACTGCGTGATGAGGGTCGAACCATGCTGGTCTCTACCCATAATTTGGGATCCGTCACCGAGTTTTGTGATTACACGGTGATGATTAAGGGCACGGTGCTGGCAAGTGGACCCACCGAAACCACCTTTACCCCCGAGAATCTCGAACTGGCATTCAGCGGTGTACTGCGTCACGTTGCGCTGAGCGGCGGTGAACAGCACGTAATTACCGATGATGAACGCCCGTTTATTTCGCGACGCACGGCAAACGAGGGGGAATAACCATGAACTGGCTAACGGAGCCGTTTGGCTACCAGTACATGCTCAACGCCATGTGGGTCTCGGCAATGGTCGGCGGCCTGTGTGCGTTTCTCTCCTGCTATCTGATGCTCAAAGGCTGGTCGCTGATTGGCGATGCGCTGTCGCACTCGATCGTGCCGGGCGTGGCAGGCGCTTATATGTTAGGGCTTCCCTTCGCGCTTGGCGCATTCCTTTCCGGCGGACTGGCGGCGGGCAGTATGCTGTTTCTTAATCAACGTTCGCGCCTGAAGGAAGATGCGATTATCGGACTGATTTTTTCGTCTTTTTTCGGTATCGGGCTGTTTATGGTGTCGCTCAATCCGATGTCGGTGAATATTCAGACCATTATTCTCGGCAACGTGCTGGCGATTGCGCCAGAAGATATTCTGCAACTGGCCATCATCGGGGTTATTTCGCTAACCATCCTGTTTTTGAAGTGGAAAGATCTGATGGTGGTTTTTTTTGATGAAAACCACGCGCGCTCTATCGGTCTGAATCCGGGCCGGTTGAAGCTGTTATTTTTTACGCTGCTCTCCGTTTCCACGGTCGCCGCGCTGCAAACCGTCGGCGCATTTCTGGTGATTTGCCTGGTGGTTACGCCCGGTGCAACGGCCTGGCTGCTGACCGATCGTTTTCCACGCCTGCTCACTATCGCCGTAGCTATTGGCAGCCTGACCAGCTTTTTCGGTGCCTGGCTGAGCTACTGGCTGGACGGTGCAACCGGCGGAATTATTGTCGTTCTGCAAACGCTGCTGTTCCTGCTGGCATTTGTCTTCGCGCCAAAACACGGTCTGCTGGCGAATCGCCGCCGCGCCCGTCTGGTGAACAAGGAGTCAGTATGATCTTAACAACGCTGCTGGAACCCTTTCAGTTTGGTTTTATGGTCAATGCGCTGGTCATCTCCACCATTGTCGCCGTGCCCTGCGCGCTGCTGTCTGTATTTTTAGTACTCAAAGGCTGGGCGCTGATGGGTGATGCAATGAGCCACGCGGTTTTCCCGGGAATTGTACTGGCGTGGATTGCGGGCATCCCACTGGCAATTGGCGCATTTATCGCCGGGCTGTTCTGTGCGGTGGCGACGGGTTATCTCGACGATAACAGCCGCATCAAACGCGATACCCTGATGGGAATCGTCTTTTCCGGCATGTTTGGCGCAGGGCTGGTGCTGTACGTCTCTATCCAGTCAGAGGTCCATCTCGATCATATTCTGTTCGGCGACATGCTGGGCGTATCGTTCAGCGACATCATACAAACCGCGGTTATTACGCTTGGGATAGCGCTTATTATTGGGCTTAAGTGGAAAGATCTGCTGCTGCATGCGTTCGACCCGCATCAGGCAAAGGCCAGTGGGCTTAACACTGCACTGCTACATTACGGCCTGCTGTGCATGATCGCCCTGACGATTGTCGCCACGCTAAAATCAGTAGGGATTATTTTGTCGATCTCCTTACTGATTGCGCCTGGCGCCATTGCGATTTTAATGACGCGGAAATTTTCCCACGCCTTGTGGCTGGCGGTGATTATGTCGGTCGTTACCTCGTTTATGGGCGTGTACCTGTCTTTTTTCATCGACAGTGCACCGGCCCCCACCATCGTCGTACTATTTTCACTACTGTTTGTGATGACCTTTATTTATTCCACCCTGCGCGACCGTCGTTTAGAACGGCGACGCCAGCAATACGACCTCTAACGGAGTGGGCAGTGATATGCCCACTATCGTTATTAGAATACGTAATGACAATATTCCCAGCGTCCTGAACAAATGCCCCGTTCTGAAACCATGCCATATTTACCAGCGCTATTTAATAATCAGATAGTCACTATCACATTAGATAAAAATACAGGTAAATTTTATGAGCAAGATGAGCATGTCAGAAATCTATTCTGAACCAGAGGCCTATGGCTTACCACGCAAAGGTATAACACTTAATAATAAGGAAGCTGCGTTGGTGGTAGTCGATCCACAGATCGATTTTTTAAGTCCTCAGGGTATTGGCTGGGAGGTTTTTAAAGACAGCATTATTGAAAATAATACTGTAGAAAATCTCGATACGTTGTTCAAAATGGCAAAAGAAGCACAAATGCCTGTTTTTATTTCTCCACATTATTACTTTCCGCACGACCATAAATGGCAATCTACCGCACCGGGAGAAACATTTATGCACGGCACTGGAATGTTCAGTCGTAAAGGTCCACTGACGATGGAGAATTTTGAAAATTCCGGCGCAGACTTTTTACCGCAGTTTAAGCCATATATTTATGATGGCGAAACGGTCATTGCCTCACCGCATAAGATTTTCGGACCAGAAACCAACGACCTGGTACTGCAATTAAGAAAACGCGGTGTCTCACAGGTCATTCTCGCCGGTATGGCTGCCAATCTGTGTATTGAATCCCATATGCGTGAATTGATTGAGCAAGGTTTTGAAGTTGTCGTCGTTAAAGATGCGACAGCGGGTCCGCGCATTCCGGAAGGTGACGGTTATCTCGCCGCTCTAACCAACTACCGCATCATTGCCAATGATTTATGGGACACCGACACCACGGTTGAAAAGGTAAAGGCAGCAGCTAAGTAATAGCTATGAGTACGGTTACCGAGGGTAATTGTATGTACAACATCGCTCATCCATTAGCCATCAAAATAAATTTCATTAAGCGCGGAGCTTTTCCATGAATCTTAAGTTAAAGGTTATTTCGGCATGTATTTTACTTTCCATGTCTGTTTCAGCTACTCAGGTATTGGCCGCTGCCAGTACAAATGAGACAACTTACTTAGTTAACCGTGGTGATCCACAATTAAAGGTCAACGGCAAATATATCGATCAGATCATTGCCGAGGTAATGGCGAAAAATAATCTGCCGGGTTTATCCATGGCGATTGTTCAGGCGCCTTATATTCCGCGTTCAGCGGGATACGGTCTGGCAACGGCTGCCAATGATGAGCTTGCTTCCACCAAAACCATGTGGGGAATTGGCCCTATCACGCAAGCTTTTACTGCAGTCGCAGTAATGCAACTGGTAGAGCAAGGTAAATTGGATCTTAATACTCCTGTGAGTGTTTATTTGCCTGGCCTGCCGGAAAGCTGGCATAACATTACGATTCTGGAATTAATGCAGCACTCATCCGGGATCCCTGATTTCAGATCTTTCGGCTATAAACAAGAGCAAAAATATACACCTGCGCAGCTGGTTGATCTTGTTAAAGATAAACCGCTCGAATTTAAAAATGGCACGGACATCAACTCCAGCGCAACTGACTTTATCCTGTTAGGTATGGCTATCGAGAAAGTCAGCGGAATGAGTTACGTAGACTTCGTCAACAAATACCAAATTGCGCCGTTAGGTCTGCAAAGCACCATGTTCGCAAAAGACATGCCAACGAAAGCATTCCTTGATCGCCCGACGCCTGATAAGCAACATAATCAGCATTCGAAATTTAAGTCAGAAATTGACTGGATCAACCCTGTTGAGCCTGCAACAGGTTACGTCGCAGCGGGTGACAAACTGGCGCCTGTCAGCGCGATCGCCACTGATAATCTGTTCGCCTACGGTGGTCTGTGGTCGTCAGCGGAAGACATCAGTAAGTGGGATATCGGTCTTGCCGGCAGCACGCTGGTTAAAGACAAAAAGCTACGCGACATTATCTATAGCCCGGCAAAACTGAAAAATGGCAAAGTCGTGCCTGCCATGGCCGGCTGGGAATTTACCCGCCATCCTGGTTTTCTGGAAATCAAAGGAACCACAGGTGGCTTTAGTGCCTATCTGAGCCGCTTTACCGCCGGTGATGAACTGGTTTGCGTGACAATGCTGACCAACAAAGAAGGCGTAGACATGACTCAGGTGGCTCGTGATATCGCTGAAGCCTATAAAATCGGGCTGGGTTCTGGGTTAAATTCAGAGAAGATCAAAAACCAGGAAAGTAAATTCTCAGTCGATGAGACGGTCTCCCGACTGAAAGCCATTCTGAAAAGCGAAGGCGTTCCGGTATTCACCGAAATTGATCACGAGAAAAATGCCGAGGGCGCGGGAATGAACCTCAGGCCAACGAAAGTCCTGGTATTTGGTAACCCTAAAGTCGGCACAAAACTGATGCAGGATAAACAGGGTGTCGCGCTGGATCTGCCGTTACGTGTCTCCATATGGCAGGATAAGATCGGGCGAGTTTGGGTCGGTTATGAAAACCTGGATGACGTAGCAAAAACCTACGATCTTCAGGACAAGCAGACCATTGATAAGATTGACAACTTTATGACTAAGCTGGTCAGTCGGGCTGTTGATGCTTATATCCAGTAACGGGATTTAGCACTCCCAGCCTTCTCATGCTGCGGGACCGTTAAAGCTCCCGCAGCGTGTCAGCGCCAGCTTAATAGCGGGCTAAACGCCTCACGTCCCACCAGGGCACGAAGCGCAGGCAGATGACAGTTACGCGCCAGAAGCGGAGGTACGGCAAAAATAATGTCGCCGGAGAGCATCACATTCTCAAGTTGTCCCCATAGGTACCAGCCGGTTTCAACGCCACTGTCCGGGACGCGTAGATGCAAATGCCATCCCTCCTGCGGCTCATCCGCAATCCCCAGCCACTGGCTAAATCGGGGGATTTCAGGCACAACCTGAGTCACCAACGAACACACACCAACCTGGTTTGCCGGTATATACAACGTTAGCGCTCCCAAAGTAATACGTACCGCCGCCAGATTAGTGGGTGCCGTCATAACCGCTGGTCTCCTGATAACGCTCAAAGACCAGATTCAGATCGAGCAGCGTGTACCAGGTTTCTATCACGTTAACCACCCCCACAGCGATGCTTTGTAACGCCGGGGGCAACGAATCTCCTGGCAAATGAATCTGGCTTTCGGCGACTTCCAACACATCAATCAGTTTATCTATCAGGATCCCACTTTGCATTTTCTCGGCGCAACCAATCAGAATAGTGCGCTTACCTGCCGAATTAACGGTAGGTTTATCGATCAGGCTATCCAGTCTCATTACCGATTCCACCCGTCCACGATAGTTGATGACCCCTTCAAGCATTGGCGCGCAACAGGGAACCCAGGAGATCGGGCGCTCAGCAAGGATCTCTTTAATTTGCGCCCCATAGAAGGCAAAATTTTTACCCGCCAGTTGAAATAACACCAGCGTGCTCTGGGGTTCATCAACGTTTTCACACTCCGGCTTTTCACCATGGTTCAGCGCAAGAATCTGCTCCAGCTGTTGGCTCATATTGACTCCTTTTACTCGGCAATGCAGAAAGTGTTACGGCCATTTTGTTTCGCGGCATACAGCGCCTGATCGGCGCGTTCGCGTAGCGTTTCAATCCGATCGCCAAACTGCCACTGGGCAATACCCGCGCTGAAGGTACTGTGAAAACTGGCGTCGTTAACGGAAAATGTGACCTGCTCGTAATCCCTACGCAATCGTTCGACCACGCGCGCGGCCTTGTCACTGCTGGTGTTGGGCATAATGATGACAAACTCTTCACCACCATAACGGCCAACGATATCGGTGCTGCGTAAGCGATGGGAGAACAACTGCGAAATACCGACAATTACCTGGTCACCGACCGCATGACCGTAGGTATCGTTAATACTTTTAAAGCGATCCAGGTCCACCATCACCATACAAAACGGGTTGCCGCTGTAGTTCGACTCGGCAATCGCGCTTTTGAGAAAATGGGTGGTCGTTGAGTGGTTATATAACCCGCTCAGACTGTCCTGCGACATGCGTGCACGCAGGACGCGCATTCTTTCCGCGCGGATCGATACGGCGCGGATCAGCTCCTCTGGGTCGCTCTGTTTGAGGATAAAATCCTCCGCGCCGATGCTCATTGCTCCCAACTGCGCATGCTTGTTGGTCTCGCTGGAGAGATAGGCGATAGGCAGGCCAATATGCTGCGGTATTTGGCGAATCAGTTTTGTCAGTTCCTCACCGCTGAACTCCGGCATGTGATAATCCATCAACACCAGATCGATCGGCTGCGCATTCAGTACATGCAGTAGATAGTGAGGTTTTTCCAGCACATGCACTTCCATGCCCGCCAAGCGCAGCATCTCCGCGTTGTATTCCGCCACCGCGGGTTCGTCATCGATCAACAATACCTGGTAAGGCTTTTTCAGTGACGGTTGAGTCAGGCGATGAAGTTCCTGGACTAAATCGGTGATAGAGGCAGGTTTTACGTAGTAGCCATCACAGCCAGATTTGATGGCGTTGACGCGGGCATTGAAATCGCTATGACACGAGAGAAACAGCACAGGGAAAGGTTTGCCCACTTTTTGTTTCAAATCCGACATTGCCAGCGGTCCACCGTAGGCGTTGTCCGGAAAGCTAACATCCATAATCACCACGGCAGGCGGTTGCGACAATACGGCCTGAGTGAAATCCTGCGTGTTCGCGAACACATGGCAGGTAAAACCAAAACAGCGCAGTTGGGTCGCGAGAAGCTCGACCTGGTCAATATCATCATCACACAGGTAGATAGGCTTACTGGCCCGCCGAACATATCCCTCTTCCGGGCGCTGCGCGGCGATCGGTAATGTGAACTCCGTATCGCTGATACGATGTTCAAGATTGAGCTGCTCCTGGGTCAGGGTGTACAACCACCTGATGATTCGCCGCAGCTCATCGTAATGCAATGTGCTTTGCTCTGTTTCCGGTTCTGTTAGTAAACGCTCACCTTCTGCTGAGGCATTCGCCAGCGGGCTAAAGCCAAAGGACCCTGCCGAACCGTGAATACTGTGCAGCAGGATATGTAGCTGTTTGCGACAGGCTTCGCTAGGCTCTGCGACCAGTTGAACGAGTAATCTTTCCGCTTGTGCCAGCATGTCGGGAATTCGGCGTAGAAACCCCTGCCGCAAACGCGCTATTTTTTCCTGCGCTGCCGCCATCGCTATATGCTTATTTTCTTGTTTCATCAAACACGTAGGCTTATTCAGTTAATCGCAGATGGTTGCAGTAGCGCATTGACAGCAGCCCCCAGATTTTCCGCGAGGTTTTCATCTTTTTTCACCCAACGGTCGTACAGAGCGTCGCTGCCCGTTACTTCATTGGCACTCAGTAAAATAAAAGGCTTAGCCCAATCCTGAGCGCGTAACAGCGCCAGCAAATCCAACCCACTGATCTCTGGCATATGCAGATCGCTAATCACCAGGTCGATGTTGTTATCCGAGTCCAGGCACGCCAGGGCGGAAATCGCGCTTTCCACAATCACCACATCGTAGCCGTCCATTTGCAAAAATATGGATGCCAGTTCAGCCGCAAAAAGATCATCATCAACTAATAAAATTCGCATTTTCTCTCTCGATTTTGCGCCATCAGCACAAAAGCATTTTTAATGTTTTTATCAAACTGTCCTGCTCGAAATCGCCCTTGGCGATGTAGGCATCCGCACCCACCTGAATCCCCCGTCGCCGGTCTTCTTCCTTCGCGCGGGACGTCACGATGATGATTGGCGTATGCTGGTAGTTTTTCTCCCCACGCAACGATTTGGTGAAGGTGAAACCATCCATAAACGGCATTTCGACATCCGTCAGTACGGCATCAAACTGGGTCAGCTTCGCTTTTTGCAGCCCCGACAGCCCGTCTTCTGCCAGAGTCACCTGATAGCCGTGCGCTTCCAGCACGTTCTTTTCTATCTCACGGGTATTCAGTGAGTCATCGACCACCAGCACATGCCATGCATCCTGCGCTACGCTCGTGGCTGGCGCTGGTGTACTGGTTTGCCGTGATTGTTGCGCTATCGCCATCAGCGCGGGAACGTGCAGGATGCTGACCAGTTGGTTATCCGGTGTTTGTACCATCCCGGAGACCAGCGACTGCTGTTGCATATGCTTCGGTAGCGGTTTGATCATCATCTTGCGTTCATCGAGCAGCTTATCCACTTGCAGCGCCATTTTGCTGTACTGGTTCTGCACCACAATTAATCGCTGTCCAGGCGTTGAAAAGCTGCTCTGGCGTTCATGAATGCCCAGCAAGCTACCTACGCAAACCACCGGGATAAACTCGTTATGCAAGATAATGGCTGGACGTCCGGCGATATCGCTGATCCCCTGTGGCGTGCATTCCACTACCTCAACCACATACTGCGCAGCCAGTCCAAACAGGTGCCCCTGCTCTTCAAATTGCAAAATCCGCATCATGGTTAACGAAACAGGCAACCGCAGGTTAAAGCTGGTCCCGACTCCCGGGCGGCTATAAACCTGCAAATCGCCTTGCAGGTCGGTCACCACCGTTTTGCGCACCACATCAAGACCAACGCCGCGACCAGAAAGCTCGGAGACTATCTTGCTGGTCGAAAAGCCGGGATGAAAAATCAGCTCATTACATTCCTGCTCGGAGAGCTGCCCCACCATTGAAGCAGGAACCAGACCTTTACTGACCGCCTTCGCGCTGATGGCCTCATAGTTCAGACCACGGCCATCATCTTCGATACGCAGTAATATCCCGCTGCCGTCCTGCTGAGTAGTGATGGTAATCGTGCCGCGAGTGGATTTACCGAGCGCCAGACGTTCGTCGATCTCACCAATCCCGTGATCGACGGCATTACGCAGTAGATGCGTCAGCGACTCCGAAAGCCGATCAATGAGCTGGCGGTCGATTTCCACTTCTCCGCCAACAAAGCGGCACACCACCTGCTTGTTCAGTGTGGAAGCCAGTTCGCTGACCTGCAGCGAAATGGGTTCAAACAATGTTGAAAGTGGCAGCATACGGATCCGCGCCGCCACATCGTACAGTTCAAACATCTGCAAATGCTGGAGCTGAACGCTTTCTTTTAGCTGGGCGCTAAAGTCGTGGATCTGCTGGCGAAGCTGTTCAGCGCTTAATCCCGGTAACCGTGGTACCAGTTGACTCAGGTTTTGTATCTGCTGTTCCAGGCGATCATGTCCGGCGAGTACCTCCCCCAAAATGTCGATCAGGCCATCGAGCTTATTCAGCTTTACCCGAACGAAATCCGCCTGCTTAATACCGGCATCCATGCTGGAAGGTGTCGCAGGCGCTGGGACTACCGGTTTTTCTGTTGCCCCGGCGGTTTCGACAGCCAGCGTGATATCCTCTCCCCGACTGGCGCGGGCAAGGCGTTCGCACAGCCCGGCATCCGCCGGTGGCAACTGATTATCCCCTTCGCTGACAAAAAGCTGGGTAAGCTGACCAGAAAGATACTCCACAGACTCATGGATCAGATTGCCCAGCGCCCTGTCCGGCGTCAGTTTGTTGTCACGCAGTTCACTCAATACATCTTCAAGATGATGCGTGACATCGGCAATACTCTGCAGCTTCAGCATCCGCGCCCCCCCTTTCAGGGTATGCGCAGCGCGAAACATCTCACCTATCCAGGCGTCGGTATGCTCATCAGCGGAGAGGAGAAACGCCCCTTCGCTGATCGTCTGCAAATGACCTCTCCCTTCATCAATAAAGCGCAGAACGAATTTTTTCAGATCGATAGCCATAATCGCTCTTATTAGCCACTTTGGTGGGCGAATTGCGCCAGTTGATGTTCACACAAGAAACGAAACGTATTGCCAGGAAATACCATTGGCAAACGCAGACGACAAACCGAGGACGGATTGTTTATCTCGTCGTTCAGTAACTGCATCACCACACGATAAGTCCGTTGAGCAGGCTGGTATAACTCGCTTTGCCGGTACATTTCAGCCAGATAATAGTGTGCAGGCCAGTAGCCAGGTTCCTGATAAACCACCTGTTTGAACCAGGCGATGGCCTGCTGGGTCTGGTGTTGCCACATCATCGCCAGGCCGAGCAGCATTTTGGCCTCTGCCGACCACTCATCCTGGGCGAGGATCTGCTGTGCGTTTCCGGCTGTTTGAGAAAACTCACGCTGTTCGAGGGCAATAACGCCCTGGATCAAAAGCGCATCCTGATTACGGGGATCGTCACGTAATACACAGGCGATACACTTTTCAGCTTCAGAAAAACATTTTTCATCGAGGCTGGCGCGCGCTTTCTTCAGCCAGTCATTACTCTGCTGCGCAGTGGGCACGAGAGGAACCTGTTCAACTACCGCTCTCGGCTGCGGAATGCGCACCGCAACTCTGTGGACAGGCACAACCCTTGCCGCTTCACGATGGTGGCAAAAATAGAAAATCCCCTCTTCCTGCTCCAGCTTCAGAATGTCGAAATTGTTAGCCAGCGTTTCCGCATTGCCAAAAAATAAGGCTCCCTGTGGTTGCAACATCTTCAGCAAATTACCGTGCAGCTCGCGACGCGTTGGCGTATCAAAATAGATGGACACATTGCGCAGCAAAATGATGTCCACTTCCGGCAGTAACTGTTCTTTTATAATGTTGGTGCGATGGAAGGAGACCTTCTCACGGATCTCATCATGCAGCCGGTAGAGGTTTCCCGAGCGGGTAAAGTAGCGTTGCTGAATACTCGGGTCGACGCCGCGAAACGAGTAGCTTGAATAGCAGGCGTTGCGGGCTTTTGCCAGGATTGCCGGGTCAATATCACAGCCGTAAATTTCGATGCGCTGGGCCATCCCGCCGAGGTATTTCTCATGCAGCTTGATCGCCAACGAGTAGGCTTCCTCTCCGGAAGAGCATCCGGCACTCAGAATACGCACCGGGCCGCTGCGCTGTTGCAACAGACGCGGGATCCATTTATCGCAGATTAAATCCAGCGTATCGCTTTCACGGAAAAAATAGGTTTCGTTAATCGTAATCAGCGTTATGAAACTATCAAACTCATTCTGCGAGCTACGCAGTTGTTCATAGTATTCATAGTAATCATTGATTTTTCGCTCGGCCATTCGCCGACCCAGCGCCGTTTTCAGCAATGCTTCCATGGCGTTATCGAAGTGCAAACCGACCCGTTCTTTGATCAGGCGCGCATAGTCAGGAAGATTAGGGATCATGGCAATATACTCTCAACATGCCCGTGGCAGGCCATCGAAAGCAGTACCGCAGCAAGGCCATCCAGAGGGATCGTGCGGTGTATTAGTTGCTTGTCGATCGCGTTCTTATTCATACCGAATACCACCGAACTTTCTTCGTCCTGCGCCAGCGTTGTTCCGCCACGGCGGACAATAAGCTCAATGCCGCGGCAGCCATCGCTGCCCATGCCGGTCATAATCAGTCCGACGGCTTTTTCGCGAAACACCTCAGCCACCGACTCCAGCAACAGGTTGCAACTGGGATGGTAAACATCGCTTTCCTGTCTTGGGATCGCCGCTAAACGCTGGTTGCTTTTGACGATCAGGTGCTGCTCCGGCGGCAATATATACACATACCCCGCTTCCACCCGATCGTCCTCCTGCGCCAGTCGCACCTTCAGATCGGTCACGCTATCCAGCCAATGCACCATATTTTTCGCGAAGCCATCGGCAATATGTTGGGCAATAAGCACCGGGCACGGAAACGTACCGGGCAGATCCTGTAACAGCTTACTTAGCGCCTGCGGCCCGCCCGTCGAACAGGCAATCGCCAGCACAAAAGGCCAGTCTTGTGGCGTTTTTACAACGTCTATCATCGGTCGTGTAGTGGGGATTACCGGTTCGCCTGGATAGCGTAATCCCTTGATATGTCGAATGACTTTTACACCGACCAATAATTCTACTTTACGATGCAAAGCATCCGTTGAGAGTGGTGAATCACTGCTATGGTGCAACACCGCCAACGCACCACGGGAAATGTAGTCATCATCCCATTGATTCTCTGGATAAAATCTCATGACAAGGATCGGGATTGCGCTGGTTGCCATGATCGTTTCCACGATCTCGACGTTATCGGCGCTCGAGACATCCAGCGTCAGAATCAGCAGGTCAGGCATCAGCTGTTGCAACAGTCGGATCGCCTGCCTGCGATGGGCTGCTTGCCCCACCACCTTAATGTGCGGGTGATCCTCCAGTTGCCTGACCAGCTCATTACGCGATGCGCTGCCCAGGTCGAGGATCAGCACCCGAATGTTGCTGCTATTCATGCATCTGTTTCCGTCAGTGTGAATGAGGACGAAGCCTCTTTCAGCGCTTTCGACAGTTGTGTCATATCCTGACTGACAACCAGAATGTCTTTGATAGATTGCGAGGTATAGTTACTGGCAACAACGATCTCACGTAGCGCCATGACCACCTGATTACTCGCCGTTTTCTGTTGCTGTGTTGATAGCGATATTTGTAGCGCCGCCGTCGAGGTTTGTTCAGCCGTAACAACGATATCGTTCAGATGTTCAGCACTGACTTTACAGGCTATTGCGCCCGCTTTAATGCTCTCGCCGCCTTTTTCCGCGTTCAGCACCAGACGATTAATCGCGTTTTGGATCTCGTTGATCTTATTTTCAATTTCAACCGTCGATTCCGTCACCGAATCCGCCAGACGGCGGATTTCAGCCGCCACCACCGAGAAACGCTTACCGGCTTCCCCGGCGCTGGCAGCTTCGAGCGCTGCGTTAAAGGCGATAAGTTTCGTCTGATCCGCGACGCTGTTAATGATCACCATCACGCGACTGATTTCCGTCGACTTATTACCAAGCATCATGATTTCACGCATATTTTGCTGATTGTCGGTATCAATATCCGTCATACGCATCAGCAATTGCGACATCGACTCGGAGCCTTTATTGCAGTCCTCGAGCGTCTGGTTGGCAATATCCACAACCGCCCGTGAGTGTTCGGCTATCTGTGTCGATGAGGCAGACAGCTCTTCCATGGTGGAGGTAATTTCAGCCACTGAAGATGAGGTTTCCACGCTGGTTGATGCCTGCCCATCGACCGCTTCGGTAATATGCAAAGATGCCTGATGTACCGAATTTGCATGAGAAACCATACCGCCTACCAACGAGTGCAGACGCTGACGCATCATCTCCACCGCACTCAGCAGTGCGCCGATCTCATCGTGGTGATCGACCTGAACATCCACCGTTAAGTCGCCTTCGGCAATGGTTTGTGCAATCCCCAAGACACGGTTTAAGCGCCGGGAAATCAGGAAACGGCTGGCCACAGCAATCAGCAGTAAAATGATGGGCAGCAGCAGAGCGGTAAACAGCAGCAGACCGTTACGCACCAGATTGCTGCTCTTGGCGACATCATCAACATAGTTGGTGGTGGCGATTATCCAGTTTATCCCTTCAACGTATTCATAAACGGCAACTTTGGTCTTCGGCAATGCGCCATAACCGCTCACCCAGTTGTAGTAAGTGATGCCATTCTTGTGTTCGAGCATGTCGGCAAACAGCTTAAAACCATTGGCATCGGTAATATTAATTGCCTGCTGGTTGCTCAACGAGGGGTGGACCAACATACGACCAGGTTCAAATCCGGCATCCAGCACATAGGCGTAGCCATCTTTACCAATATGCACATTCAACAAACGCTGAATGATCGGTTGCAAACTCTGTTTGACGTCGAAACCCACCGCGACGGCCCCCACGACCTGACCATATTTGTCGGCAATCGGTTCGTAGTGACTAATAAACTGTTTACCGAACAGTGTGACCACACCGGAAAAGGGTTTATTTTTCAAAAGCAGCGGCAACGCAGGATTATCATGCCCTAGCGCTGTTGCTGTTGCCGTATTGCCTGAACTCGCCAGTAACGTACTGCTGACACGCACAAATTGCTCGCCTTGCAGAATAAACGTACTGGCAAATACGCTGGTTAATTCGGTGAAGTGCGCGTTGGTGTTCGGGTTGCTCAGCACCGCTTTTAATTCAGTAGAGTCCATATAACGCAGCGGTTTATTGGCAACGTTTTGATAATTATTAATATAAACATTGCTGTAATGTTCCGCATCACGAGTCACACGCTGAAACTCGTTAGAAATACTGTTGTGGAATATCCGCGTGTTGGTTTTAATCATCTCCAGCGCATTGACCTGCAATTCTCTGGAAAGATAAGACGATAATATAAAAGAGGCGCCAATCAGCAACGTTGCGATACAAACAACCAAAATCATACCGAGCTTCATCGCCACACCGGGATGGATGTTGTGCAGCCAGGACAATAGTCGAGCGCGCGGTCCCTCACTGGTGGTATTCGCCGTTCGATTTTTTACTTTAATAATGTCACTCATGATTTTTATTCTCTACCTGAGAAGAAATTTCTCTTTTTTTGGTCATCAGGAGCTAGCGCCCTGTGATTCGAGCGTGAACAGCGGCGTAGGTTTGCCAATGTGATATCCCTGTAACCAGCCCACATTCATTTTTTCCAGACAGGCCTGAATAGTGGCGTTCTCGACAAATTCAGCGACCACCTGCATTTTTTTCATTTCAGCAACGCGGCAGAATGACTCAACGATGTAGTAACTAATTTCACTTTCGGTGATCCGTCGAATAAAAGAGCCATCTATTTTCAGGATATCTGCTTCGATGTTCATCAAGCGCGCATGACTCGCAAACCCGGTGCCAAAGTCATCAATTGCCACCCGACATCCCAGCTGACGTATTAAACGTAGCGTTTCCACGGTTTGTTCTTTGTCTGATAACGTATCTGCTTCCGTTATTTCAAAAATAATCCGCTGTGGCTCCACCGCGTAGTCGTGCAGGAGTTGGGTGATCTTCATGACAATATTTGAACGACACACCGTCACCGGTGCCAGGTTAATAGAAAAACAATGCTGCGGGTGGTTACGCATAAATTTGAGGGTATTTTCGATAACCCAGAGATCGATATCCGGTGCCAGCCCCGCATCATGAGCAACCGGCAGAAAACTGTTCGGTGGAATAAATTCTCCCCGTTCGTTAAGCATACGGATCAATATTTCATGATACGGCGCTTCACCGTGGGTACTAACTATTGGCTGTGCCATCAGGACAAACGCATTGTTATCCAGCGCATTTTGCAGCGCAGTGCGAATTTCCGTTTTATCAACAATGTGGTTGCCAAGGATCCGGCTATGCTGCGCCTCAAGGTTTTCCGGCCTGCCGTTGGTGAGTGATAAACCCGCCACCATGCCCAGTTTCCCCACCAACTGATAAATGTCATCGCTCAGATCGTTAATCAGGCAATAGCCCAAACCACTGCGAAAACCCAACCGATGGTTGTTGTAAAAGAGACGAAAACTGTTGGCGGCCTGATACAGATCGCATAGCCGCTCCCAGGTGCCATTTTCCAGCCGGATGAGCAGATCATAACCCGCGTGGTAATAGACTTTCTCGCTTTTCACCAGATGTCTGCGCAAATGCTCAGCAAGGATCTTCTGGTAGCGGGCGCGGAAATGAAAACCATAGCGACGCGAAAAAAGCTCCAGCTCGGGGATCTGTATCAGACATACAGTCGCGCGTTCAGTGGTAAATAACTCCGTCTTCAGCGCCCGTAAATTTGCCATGCCTGTCATCGGGTCAGTCAGCCCCAGCAGCAGCGCCTGGTTAAAGCGCTGACGGGTAAATTTTGCCAGTACCCCCATGATCACAATGGTGAGTGAAAAGACAAAGATCAACGTCGAAACCAGCGCCTGATGCAGCATGAAGTTAACATCGCTGGCGATATAGCTGTCGTTATGTTTGCCTAAGATGATTAATACGATCGTCCACACCAGCATTGTGAACAAGTGGCCAATCTTGATTGCTCCCCACAACATCAACGGAAATAACAGGATCAGGCTATAGATAGAGAAAAAAACATCCAAATTATCCGGTGATGTTAAGAAGAACATCAGAAAAAACAGCAAGATGCACCAGGATATAACGCCGTAGACACCGATATTGCCTTTACACTGTTCGGCAATGGCCCGCAGAAAGGTCAGCAGGAAAGACGGTCGACGAATGATGCGGTAAATCTTGTAAAATAAAGGGATCCCCGTCAGGCAACCGTTGATGATCCCCTGAATACGTACCAGCATGCCCAGACTCAACGCCGGAATGTTATCCACATCGGGGCGTTGTCCGTGGGCGACAAACATTGCAAAGAGTTTGCTGAACACCAGATACAGCAGGACGTTGTAGCCGCAAAGCCAGAGCAGACGATTAAAGCTAATTTTGATGCGACCAAAGCTAACGCAGCTGCGTCTGCCGGTGAATTTGCGGTACGCGGCATAACTTAAGGTCGACGCGATGATCAGGCACAACGCATCTACCCGTTCATTTTGCGGACCGACCACAAACATGACCGTCAGGAACAGAAGAAATCCCGGCAACACCCGAAAACCAAACAAGACCAATGCGGCAGAAAATACGGCTAGCTTGAGATCGTAAACTGTTAAAATAGTATTATTGAGAATGCTATAACCGTTAAGATATTGTGCCAGCGGGTAAAAAAGGCCAGGTAAGACAAGTGGCAGGCACCATTCCCGAATGTTTTTTATCGTGTTTGAATTTATTATTGCGTCCAAATCAATTTATCCGCTATGCACTATACCAATAGGACTTTAATCCAGACTCGAATGTCACAAACAAATCCTTTTGGGTCAGCCGATGAACCATAGCAAAATTGTCAACATTGACCGCGCACTGAGAAAATAAAATAAGGTTCTATAATGAAGAGAGCATATTATTCATATCAAATCAGGAAATAAATACCCATTTATAGACAAAAATGGACATCCTGTGGGGATTAAATCACTAAAACGCCTGTCCAAAAAACTGCTAATTCATTGATGTTTCGCAAAAAACAAAAAAGCCGCTGTCAGTTTCCCAACACCTCCAACCAGTACGTATAAAAAATCTTCTCAAGCACCATGAATGTCAACATTAATATCCTGAAAGGGTCATTCAGAAAATGTATTTTTATGTACACTTTTGCCTATTGACGAAAAGAGCAGCGTTATCTATATTCGCATACCGTTATTTTTGTCATTACTCACCATGGTTCAATGTTAGTTATTTGTTACGTCATTACGTTTCACATCTTTCATCTACTTATTTGCAACAATAATATTCCATCAAGTAATAACAGAAATTAATTTTAGCACCGAACAATCTTTTCAGGAATTAACATAATCCGTGGCAAAGTCTCTGTTTTCCCTTAAAGCAATAAAAGGGTGGCAACATTCAATCACTGGCAAAATAACGCAATTCTTGCTGGCGGGTATCGTTATTGCGTTTAGTGCTGGCGCGTTTACCAACTGGAGCCTGATAGATAACTTTTCTTATCAGCAGTGGGTACAACGAGCTGAGGCGAATGCACAGATTATGACCTACATCATCCGCAACGTGTATACCACCGTTTCGGTCGAAACCAGCGATGCAGGGCAGATATCCCGCATTGTCTCCGACAGACAGATTGGTGACACCGACTCTATTATGCAAACCGGTTATAACCCGGTTGACGTTCTGGCACTGGCATCAGTACAGACCCATAGCCCCACCTGGTTGTTTCTGTATACGCCGGAGAAAGGGTTTGTTGGCATCAACAACAAGTCAGAAGAGGGTGATGGGATCATCTCTTTCCCCGGTCGTCTGCCGCGCGATGTGCTGGGTAACTACTATGTTGGCTTCGCCCAGATTAATGGCGAAGAGTGCTTTATCAGCGCCGTTCCTATTTTGACGCCTTCAGGTGAGATCCTCGGTAGCCTGATTAGCAGCATTGGAAAAAAAAGCGATCTCTACGCCACCTACGATGCGATGCTGAAAAAAAGCAGTATCATTTTTGTCCTGATTTTGCTGGTAACGCTGGCACTGGTCACGATGTTTATGCGCCGTTTATTCCGTCCGGTTCCGCTGCTGATTAACTCCCTTACCCGCATCGCCCATGAAGAGACGGACTGTATAACGCCCTATCTTGATCAGGACGATGAGATTGGACATCTGGCCGGGGCGATTGAAAAATTGCGCGTCGCCATGAAAGAACGCGGCTATCTGCAACGAATGCATGAAATGTCGCAAAAGATGGAGCATATGGCCCATCATGATTCACTGACCGGATTGCCCAACCGCGTTTCGTTTGGCCAGGCGTTAGATAAACGCGTCAGTGAAATCCATCAGGACGAAAAACCATTTAACCTGCTGTTGATTGACCTCGACAACTTCAAACCAGTAAACGACACCTTTGGTCATAAAGCGGGCGATGAGCTGTTAATCAGCGTTGCCCAGCGCCTACAACTCTTGCTGGGACCTAACGATATCGCAGCGCGTCTGGGCGGTGATGAATTCGCCATTCTGCAACATGTCAGCGATAACGCCATCAAAGAAGCGAATCGGCTGGCGAAGCGGATTATTCGTGCGCTTAGCACCCCGTTTACCTGGAGTACGCATACTTTTTCCATCAGCTGCAGTATCGGTATCACCACCGCGCCGTATCAGGGCAATAATACCTCGACGTTGATGATCAATGCCGACCTTGCCATGTACGCCTCAAAACATCATGGCCGGGGTTGCTTCCATTTCTTCGAAGACGGCATGGTGATGAAGCATACCCACAGTCTGTTTATTAATCAGGAAATCATCGATGGTATTGATAACAAGGAATTCGAGCTTCATTACCAGCCAATCATCAATCTGGAAGATGAAAGCGTGTATGGCTACGAATCGCTGATACGCTGGAATCATCCCACCAAGGGTCTGATTTACCCTGATTATTTTATCAACATTGCCGAGAACTCCGGTCTGATTGTCCGTTTGGGCGAATGGATTATTCGTCAGTCCTGTGAAGCCGCTGCCAAATGGCCGGAACGTATCAGGGTAGCCGTCAATATATCGGCCTACCAGCTGCACAGTCCGGGGCTGGTTGACGTTATCAAAGATGCGTTACGCATCAGTCAACTTTCAGCCGAGCGCCTTGAAATAGAAATTACTGAATCCGAAAAGCTGGATAAGTCGATTGCCTTACCCGTGCTGCAAGAGATTCGCTCTCTGGGCATTGAAATCGCGATGGATGATTTAGGCACCGGCTACGCGGCGCTGGATTATCTGCTGATCTATCCTTTCACTCGCATCAAGATTGCGCGCACGCTGGTCGATAAGCTCCAGCAAGATAATGCCAGTCAGTATTTGATTGTGATGCTGATTCAGTTTGCCCATAAGTACAATATGTCGGTCACCGCTGAAGGGGTAGAAACCGCGCAGCAGCGTGACATTCTGCGCGACATTGAGTGCCAGAATGTTCAGGGCTATTTCTTTAGCTATCCGCTGCGCGAGCGTGAAGTGCTTTCCGCATTTGCCAAAGAGGTCATTGAAGAAGGACTGTGCAATGTCTGACTTCTTTCGCCAGGTAAAGCGCATGCTGACGATTTTTGCCCTGTTAATAGTTTCAGCAACGCCATGCTTAGCAGGCTCAGCCCTGCCGTTGCACACGCTGGAGCAAATCGCCAGCAAGAAAAGCATTACCCTTGGTTATCAGGATGATGCGTTTCCTTTCTCCTGGCAGAATGGCAACGTACCTGCCGGCTATTCCATTGATATTTGCAACAGTATCGTCAGCGCGCTCAAGACAAAACTTCAGCTTAAAAACCTGAAGGTCGAGTGGGTAAAAGCTAACTCGGCCTCGCAGTTTGTCCTGATTAAAAATCACATGGCAGACATCATGTGTATCCCGGCCTTTTATTCGAAAAGTCGCCACAGCATTAGCGAGTTCTCGCTGCCGTTTTATTTTTCAAGTACCCGCTTCGTCATGCGTAAAAATGAAAGCAACGACAATCTGGCAGAGCTTTCCGGACATAGCGTACTGGTAAAAAGCGGCACGATTTACGTTGAGCAACTGCAAAAAGTGAATGCCGCCAATGACCTGGATATTAATATTCAACTCGATACCAACAACATTACCGCCTTCAATGAACTGAAGAATGGTGAGTATTCTGCACTGATCTCCAGTACGGTTTTACTCAAAGGGATGATCGCGCAAACGCCTAATCCTGGAGACTATAAACTTTCCGACATTGCGCTCAGCGCCCCGCTACCGGCCGGCTTGTTACTCCCGTTACACGATAAAGAATTTAAAGAATTTGTTGATGACACTCTCTCCTCGCTGATGGCCAGCAACGAATTTACTGCGCTGTACAATAAATGGTTTCAGTCACCGATCCCGCCGAAAGCCATTAATTTAAACATTCCCATGTCAGATAACCTGAAAGCATTAACGTCTGCTAAAAAGAAGATCAGTTTTGATTATGAAAAATATAATTAATCGTGAGATGACAAGGGTGAACCGCATAGTGCAATGGCTGTTTTTACTGGCAGGCATCGGTATCACCCCCGCGCTGATGGCGCAGCAGAACGCCGCGACGCTCGATCATATTCAGAACAGCAGCGTGCTCAACGTGGGTTATCGCCAGCTGCCACCGTTTTCTTTTACTGACCACAATGGCAAAGTCACGGGTTATACCATCGCGGTATGTAACATGATTGCCGATAAGTTGCGCCAGTATTTGAAGCTCAACAGCTTAACCATTCATTATATCCCCGTGAATTTTGCCGAACGTTTCTCCGCATTAAACACACGGAAAATAGATATGGACTGTGGTGTAAATACTAACGCACCGGAGCGGACCTCCAGCGTTTCATTTTCGCTCAACTACTACACCGCGAAAATGCGCATCATCTCTTTGCGTAAAAATAATATAAATTCAATTGCCGATCTAAAAGGACGCACGGTAAGTCTGACCGGTAGCTCTAAAGATTTGCTGGAATTTAATAAAGCCAACAGAGAGCAACACCTTAATATTTCAACGATTACCACCACCACTATAAACGGCGCATTTGAGAAAATGGCGCATAATGAATCCGCCGCTTTCTTTGTCGATGACATTCTGGCCTGGCCGCTGATTAATCATAGCGAGCAACCTGAACTGTTCAGCGTCTCTTCTGAGAGCATCGGCAATGAGATGCACTATGCCATTATGATGAGGAAAAACGATCCGCAGTTTGTGACGTTTGTTGACAGTACGCTGACAGATTTTTTTGCCTCGCCGGCCAACGTGCAATTACGTAAAAAGTGGTTGTCCCCCTGGTCCTGCGAAAAGATGAAAAACCCGTCACCGGGCAGTTGCCAGCATAGCCATTGAACATTATCCGCCGCTGCTTACGCCACCGCCTGCTACGCCTATGGAAAATCCCCGGGGCGCTGCTGCTATTGCTGTCAGTCCATTCGCTACGCGCGGCCTGGGATTTTGCCAATATTCAACAAAAGTCCGATGCGCTATATGGCCCGGCAACACCAGAAGCACAGCAACGGATCCACGCCTGGCAACAGCTTCTGCTCCAGTTGCGTAATGCTGACGAGCAAACGCAATTACGCGCCGTAAACCAATTCTTTAACGAGAAGATCCGCTATACCGAAGATATTGATGTCTGGCATAACGTCGATTACTGGGCGACCCCTATCGAGTCGCTGCGCAAAGGTGAGGCGGATTGTGAAGACTACGCAATCGCCAAATATTTCACCCTCCGCCAGTTGGGCGTGTCAGAAGACAAACTTCGCATCACCTACGTTAAAGCCCTGCGTTTAAATCGCGCGCATATGGTGCTCACCTGGTACGCCACCCCTGGGGCGATTCCTCTGGTGCTCGACAGCCTGACCAGCACCATTTCGCCTGCTACGCAGCGCATGGACTTATTACCCGTCTACTCCTTTAACAACACTGGCCTTTGGCTTCCCGGCAATCAAAACAATAAACGCGTTGGGGACAGCAAGAGGCTTTCTCGCTGGCAGCAAGTTTTCACCAAAATGCGGGAAGAAGGCTTCCCGATGGATAAATAGGAATCGCCCGTGTCTCTTTTTAAACAGTTACTTCTGGCAATCTCTCTCTTTATGATGGTTGTGTTCAGCGGCAATTTTATTGTGACGCTGGAGAGTTCTCGCAATCAGTCCAATAACCAACTCCTTTCACATGCCCAGGATGCCGCAACGGCGCTAGGCGTTTCGCTGACGCCCAACGTCAACGACCCGGCAATGATCGAGCTGATGGTCAGTTCCATTTTCGATAGCGGTTACTACAAAAAAATCCGCATCGTCGATCTGGCAAACGGCAAAATAATGCTTGAGCGTAGCGCGGTAGCGACAATTCCCAACGTTCCCGGTTGGTTCGTCGATCTGGTGGATGTCACCCCGCAAACCGGTGAAGCAACGATTATGCGCGGCTGGCAGCAGGCAGCTCGCGTGGAAGTGACCAGCGATCCTATCTTTGCCGTGCAGCGTCTGTGGGACAATACCTTAGGCAATCTGTTGTGGATGCTGTCCTGTAGTCTTGCCTGCTTAATCGCCGGTATTCTGCTGCTGCGCAAACTGCTGCGCCCACTCAATTACATGGCAAAACAATCCGAAGCTATTACCCGTCGCGAGTTTCTGACACTCCACGAGTTACCCAAAACGCCGGAATTACGCCGCGTTGTAGGCGCCATGAATTTAATGGCAGCTAAGCTTAAATCGTTATTTGAAGAACAAGCTATCTACAGCGAACGCCTGCACAATGAAGCTTATCTCGACAGCCAGACCGGGGTAGCCAACCGCCGGGCATTCGATATGCAGCTCCAGGCGCGACTGAGTGATGCCGATACGGCACCAGGATATCTGATGCTGGTTCGCGTTCAGGATTTAGGTGGCCTGAATCAGCGCTTTGGCGGACCGCATACTGATAAGCTGTTACTCAACATCGCCAACCTGCTGAACGCGCACAGAGAAAAGTATGCCCCTCTCGACAGCACGCTCGCCCGCATTCGCGGCGGTGAATTCGCCCTACTCTGCCCTGGCGTGACGCACGGAGAAATGCTGGAGCTGTGTAATTCATTGTCTCAGAAACTCACGGCCTTTTACGCTACTGGAATGTCAGACCAACAGCCGGTTGCCTATACCAGCATGGTGCCATTCAGCGCCGGAGAAAATGCCCAGTCATTGCTGATCCAGGCCGATCGCCTGCTGGTTGAAGCGGAAACACACACCAACCATCAGGTCGTTCCTACCACCGAAATACCTGCAGCTACAGAAGATCAGCATTTGTGGTTTGTTCGTCTGGAGCATGCGCTGACAAATCAACAGTTTCAGTTGGTTTATCAGCCGGTGGTCGATTGCCGCCAGCCGGACAAAATCCTGCATTACAAGGTACTGTCGCGCATTATTGATGAGCAGGGTAACGCCATTACCGCGGGGCGGTTCTTGCCGTGGATCCACCGCTTTGGCTGGAGTCATCGACTCGATAAAGTCATGTTGAAGCTCACATTGAACCAGTTGAAAACCGCGCCCGGAAAACTAGCGTTGAGTATTTCTGGCAGTTCTGTCGCCAGCGCGACCGCCATTGCAGACCTGCTCAATCCGTTACGGTACTCACCGAAATTAGCCAGCAAGCTGATTCTGGAACTGGATGAAAATCAGTTACCAGGCCCCCATCAGATGGCGGCATTTGTTAAAGCCGCAGGTCAGCATCGCTGCGCGCTGGGACTGCAACACTTCGGTAGCCGTTTCGATATGATCGGCCATCTGTCGCAATGGGGTCTTGCCTATCTGAAAATCGACAGCAGCTATATCCGCAAAATTGATGAGGAAAATGATAAGCGTTTGTTTATTGAAGTATTGTGCAGTGCCACGCGCAGTATTGATTTGCCGCTCATTGCCGAGCGAGTTGAAACGGAAGGTGAGCTTATGGTGCTGCAAGAATTAGGGATTGATGGTGCAATGGGGCAATTATTAGGTGAGCCCGCACCATTGTGATAAAACTGGCGTCTTGATACGCCTTTGTATAGCCGGATGGCGCTACGCTTATCCGGCCTACAAACTGCCTGCATCAGCTAAAATATACGATCATCGTTGCCAAGCAGTTGTTCTAACCCGCCAAGTTCCTGGCGCGCGTTCGCGCGATTCATTAATTTAACCTGCGCCATCGCTGGAAGATCGGTAATAGCAATCACGCCTTTACGGATCAACAGGTAAATCAAATCGTCGAGCACGCGAACCATCTCCAGGTCGCTTTTTTGCAGCATCGCTAAAGCCTGCTGGTTGTCATTTTCAGGACTTTTTGCCACGCCTTCTGTCTGCACGTTTGCAGCAGATGAATCAGAGTTCATATCAGTGCCTTTTCATTTTACATGACGCTGCTGCTCTGTTTACACAGGGCAGCAGGCAATCGTTAGTGAGTGTGGTTTTGATCGGGTTTAGCAATCAGGTGATCCAACGAGTAGGTCGGAGAATGCAGATCGCCGCTTGCCGGAGTAGACAGCGCGGTATCTATTCCATGCGCCACTTTCGCCGGACTGGCGATCAGGTGATGATCGCCGCCGCTTTGAATGTACTTCGCAATATCCACACCTTCATGCAGTTCACGCGCCAGATCGCTGAGATCGACTTTTTCAAGCCCCCCCTTCGCCTTATCATCGGCGCTGAGTACCGCTGTCGCCTGACCGTGTCCGGTCGCTGCTGGTGCATAAGACAGAGATAATGCGTTGTCGTCGAACAGGTTATGCAGCGCATGCTGCATCGCAGCATGATTCCCTTTATCCACCGTATGCCCTTTCACTGGTGCAGGCTCGTCCATCGTCACGTTCAACGTTTGGCTATAAGGCGTAATATTACCGTGGTTATCATGCGCCTCGACCAATACGTTCACACGGTTATGACCGGCACGGAATGCGGAGGTATCGGCCTCAATGTCATAGGTCAACCCATTAATGCCCTGATGAAGAATGGCATCGTACTGATGACCATTTACCAGCGCTTTAATATGATCGCCATCATTCACATCACCGCTCACGCTGCCGGTAATATGCGTGACGGCATCCTGTGATTCGGCACGCGAGATGTGGTTATCACCGGCGATCTTATCTACCACGATACTGGCGTCAGCGTGTGTATCAAGGACGATGGTTTTGTGATCGCTCACATCGATTGTATTACCCGCGTCGTCGTGTAACGTCGTTTTCACATCAATATCATTGATACCTTCCTTCAGATATGCGCTCTGGACAGCAACCTGATAAACCGTTGATGATCCAGGTGCCAGCGTAGCCTTCATAAGGTGACCGTTGATATTCACTTCAACAACATCGGTAGAATGGGTATCCCCAGAGACCGTAAAGCGAATCACTGTGTCTGACTGCGATTCTTTCAGGTTAACGACGTTATCTGCTGCGATGCCGTCATTGATAGTAATCGCACCATCGGCATGAGTATCCAGCACCACGTTTTTCTGATCGTGCACGTCTAACGTATTCCCTGCGTCATCGTGTAACGTCGTTTTCACCTCAATCTTATTATCGCCCTCATTCAGATACGTTCCCGGAACCGCAACCTGATAAACCGTCGAGGAGCCAGGTACCAACGAAGCCTTCATGTTGTTGCCATTGACGCTAACATCAACGACATCGGTCGGGTGAGTGTCGCCGGAAACCGTAAATTTAATCACCGTGTCTGACTTCGATTCATTCAGGTTAACGACGTTGTCGCCTGCGATGTGGTCATTAATGGTAATTGCACCGTTGGCCTGCTCATCAACGGAATAGGTATGTGTCGATTTTGCGGTGAACGGGTTCCCCGGCGCGTCATGGCCGGTAAGCTCAACGTCAATAACTTTGTGCGCATCACTACGTAGAACCGCCGAATCCACGTCAATCTGATAGCCCAGACCGCCGCCGCTCAGGGTGATGACGCTCCCTTGATACTTATGCCCGCCGATGGTCAAGGTAACCGGATCATAAAGCTGCGCGTCACCGCCGACATGGCCGGTGATGGTCACCTTCTGCCCCGACAGCTCCTGGTGGTTGAGGACGTTATCCGCCGTGACGCTGTCAATGTCGACGGTACCTGAAGCCACGCGGTCGATGAGGATCGTCTTATCGGTATCAATCTGCTGGCGGTTACCGGCATCGTCATGGGCGACGACATGGGCAGTAATATGCTGGTCATGAACCAAATCAACCGTACTGACTTCAACGCGGAACACCTTCTTACCGCCGCTGTCGGAGACTATCGCCGGCAGATCTTTGCCATTGACGGTGACGGTAACCTGATCGCCGACCTCAACGTCGCCGGTCACAGAACCGGTGATGATGGTGGTCGGTTTCCCGGCTTCAACGTTATTCAGCACGTCATCATTGGACACTGGGTCCAGGACAATTGTCGCATCCACGCGATCGTCAATTATCACGATTTTGTCATACGTCGCAGTCTGGATATTACCTGCCGTATCATGACCCGTCACGCTGACATGAATAGTCGGATCGGCCTGAAGATCCGTGGTACTCACGAATGCTTTATACCCCAACTGCCCGTTCATATGCGGCAGCTCAATGACAGTGGCCTCAACCTGGTTGCCATTAACGGTGATATAGACCTTGTCGGTTTTGTGTACGTCACCATCCACGGTACCGCTGACTTCAACCTTGCCAGCCTGAATCTCAGCGGCGTTGATAACGTCGTCACCGCCCACGGTGTTAACCGTTACCGCAGCCGTTGCCGTGGTGTCGACAGAAAACGCTTTGGTGAAATTGGCGTCCTGAACGTTACCGTGATTGTCGTGGCCGGTCACTTTAGCGTCGATGGTATGGTCAGCTACCAGGTCTGACGTATTCACAGCAACGGTGTAGTGCTTATTCGCATCGATAGTCGCGGTAATAGTTTTACCGTTAACCTCCAGCGTCACGCTTTCACCCGGGTTGACGTCACCCGAAACGGAACCGCTCACCGCGATCGTAGACAGTCCGGCTTCCTGCGCATTCAGTACGTTATCGGTGGTGATGTTATCTACCGTGACGCCCGCATCGGCTTTGAGATCGACTTCAACGTGCTTCGATGTCAAATCAGTGCCAGTGTTTCCGGCCGCATCGGTCGCGCTTACCGACGCGGTAATGTCCGGGTTATTACGCAGCTCGTTGATGCTGACATCCTGCGACCAGACCCATCCCGTGGTGCCTGCATGCACCACGGCGGTTAAGGTATTACCATTCACCTGCAGCGAAACTATGCTGCCGTCATGAATGCCTTCGCCGCTGACCGTACCGCTGATCGTTGTTGTGCCGCTTTTCGCTTCGCTGCCGTTGATAACGTCATCGCCAGCAACCTTATCCATCGTGATATGGACCGGGTTATCGGTGTCGACGGTGATGGTCTTCGTTACCGCCGCCGAGTCATTGCCCGCAGAATTATGCACGGAGACGGACACTTCGAACGTCGGATGCGCTTTAAGCACGTCAGTAGGGACATCAACCTGATAGCCAAATTCACCCGGCAGGCCCGGGATCTGGATCACTTTGCCAGGATATTGATGGCCGTTAATGGTGACAATAACCGTATCATTGACGCTCACATCCCCAGTGAGCAGACCACGAACCGGCGTGGTCGGTTTGCCCGCTTCATCATGGTTAAGCACATCATCGCCCGCAACTGGATCGACGGTGAGCTGGACATGCGGCTTCTGCGGTGTGGTCGTCGTACCCAGCGGTGGTGGGGTTGTCGATGTCACTGTGTGAATACCAAAAGAGGCATCCGCTGGAACAATGGTCGGGGTCATCCAGGGTAGGTCAATAAACCGATGTTCTACCGCAGTTGCCGTATTACCATGGTTATCATGTGTGGTGATGGATACCGTGATATTACCGTTGTCATTCCATTTTGACGAAAGTATATCCAACGTGTAGCCCAGCGCTCCATTCGGCATCGTGATCACTTGCGTTTGCAGATGATTGCCACCGACATCGATCGTCACCAAATCCCCAAACTGTGCGTCTGGGGTGACATACCCTTCAACCCTTATAAATTCAGGATGGCTTCCAGGTGCATAGCCAACATATGGCCAGGCCTTCGCAGATTCAATATAAATTCCGGCATCCGCATGGGTATCAATCTCCACCGGCCTATCATCATGCCCGTGCGCAACGTTGCCAGCCGCATCCTTTGCCGTCACGTCAGCCTTAATATTCGGGTCCATCAGCAGGTCGAGCGTTGAAACCTGAGTGCTAAACACGTGCTGGCCGTTGCCGTTATCCTTAACCTCCGCATAGTAGGTCTGATTGTTAATAGTCAGTTCAACCTGATCGCCCACACGCACATCACCACCCACGCTACCGGTCACGGTGGTCTGCGGGTTATGCGCATCTTTGTAGCTGATAACATCATCATTATGATCCGTTACCAGCGGGTCAATATGAACGATAGCCTCGGCGTGATCGTCGATGGTCACCGTGCTTTTCGCATCCGCCGTCGCGCTATTCCCTGCGTCATCATGGGTAGTAATCGTCGCCGTGATATTCGGGTCGTTTTTCAGCCACTGGGTATCCACCTCGACGCTATAGCCCAGCGTCCCCAGCTTCGGCAGTTCGACCACCGTCGCATCAACCGCATGACCGTCAACCACCAGATGAACGATATTCCCCTTGTGCGCGTCGCCGCCCACCGTGCCGCTGATGATCGTTTTCGGCGCCTGCAGTTCAGTACCGTTCAGAACGTTATCACCCGTCACGCGATCGATAGTGATCGCAGCAAAAGCCTCGTCGTCCAGATTAACGTCATGGTGCGCCACCACGTGCGCATGGTTCTTCGCCGCATCGGTAACGTCCATGGTGACTTCAATATGCGGGTTGGCGACCAGATCGGCGGTATTGACGATAATACGGTAGCCCAGATGGCCATTGATATCGTCCACCGAACCTTTATAAGTGACGCCGTTGATGGTCATGACCAGCGGGTCGCCTTTTTGAACTTCGCCGGTCACGGTGCCGCTCACAACCGTAGTGGTCTGATGCTGCTCGTCATAATTCAGCGTGTTGTCTGGCGTAACGTCGTCGATTGTAATCGTCGCGTCGATGCGGGTATCGATCACCACCGTGGTCTCAGCATTGGCCGTCGCCGGGTTGCCCGCAACATCGGTGGTGCTAACGGTGGCCGTTAAATGCGGATCGGACAGCAGATCGGCGGTACTGACTTTGATGCTATACCCGAGATGACCGCCCTGATCGCTGACTTTCCCGGTCAGGGTATGACCATTCACGGTAAGGTAAACGGTATCATTGGCGTGCACATCGCCGCCGACTCTGCCGGTCACATAGGTGAACGGCTGGCGGGATTCATCGCCGTTGACCATATTGTCGCCGGTAACAGGATCGATAGTCAGCAGCGCTTTCGCGTGCAAATCTACCGCCATATCCTGCGTGGCTTCGGCTTTCTGCTGGTTGCCAACATTATCGACCCCAACCACCTGCGCAACGATATGCGGATCTTTCACCAGATCGCCCGTCAGCACATCCAGCTTATAGCCCAGCGCATTATTGTGCTCCGGGAGTTTCTGTACCGTTGCGTCGTAGTGGTGACCATTGACGGTAACAATCACTTTATCGCCCATGTGCACATCACCAGAAACGGTACCCATCACTTCGGTGGTGTGTTTTGTGGACTCGGCGCCGTTAATCATATTGTCGCCCGCCACGGTATCAATGGTAATCCCTGCCTGGGCGTGGTTATCAATTTTTACTGTATGCGTCGTGGACTTGACAACTTCGTTCCCCACGGCATCGTGCGACGTTACGGTAGCCTTGAAGGTGACATCTTTGTCCTGGTTGCTCTGGTTGTCGCTAAAGTCAGAGGACAGAACCGGGATTTGATACCCCAATTGACCGTTGCCCAGAACGATAACCTTGCCGGTATAGGTGTTACCGTTAATCTCAACGCGCACATCATCGTCAACCTGGGCGTCTTTACCCACGACGCCGCTAACCAACTGCCAGCTCTTGTCCAACTCGAAATGGTTGAGTACGTTATCATCCGTCACCGGATCAATCGTAATCGTCGCTTCCGCGTGCAGATCGATATGCACCATATGGTCGTGCGTTACCGTTGACGGGTTACCGTGTTCATCGACGGTTGAAATGGAGACATGGACCTTCTGGTCGCTGCCATCTTTCAGATTATCGGTGCTGACTTCAATGCTGTAACCCAGCGAATGGTCAGGCAGTTCAAAGACCTTGCCGCTATAGGTTTTGCCATTGAAGGTTAAGGTGACAACATCGTCTTTCTGCGCATCGCCGCCAACCGGCCCCGTGATGATCGTCTTATGCAGGTCGGACTCGGCTTTACTGATAATGTCATCACTTGCGACGGTATCGATGCCGATAGAGGCGCTGGCGTCCAGATCCAGACCCACGGTACGATCCGCGGTTGCCGTGGTTTCGTTACCATGACTATCCGTGGTGTGAATGCTCGCATGAATCACCGGATCGTTGACCAGGTTCTGGGTGTCCACCGGGATATGATAGCCGAGGCCACCGTTCGCCAGCTTCTCCACCGTGCCTGAGTAGTGCTGACCATTAATCACCAGCTCAACGGTATCGTACTCTTTCGCATCGCCGCTTACCGTGCCGCTGATGGTGGTCTTACCGTTATGGTCCGTCGATTCTTTGATGTTGATGAAGTTATCATCCGTCACGCCATCAATGGTGATATGCGATTGGGTGTACATATCAGCGCTAATGGTTTTCGTCGCAGAATGCGTGACGCTGTTCCCTGCCGCATCGCTGGAGGTGACCGAAATGGTAATTTCCGGATGACTCATCAGCATATGAGTTTTCATCGGGAAGCTAAAGCCCAGCTTGCCGCCCGCCAGCGTGATAACAACGCCTTGCATCACCGTGACGCCATCCAGCTGCAGCGTCACCACATCCCCGGCCGCCGCATCCACGCCGGTGACAGTACCGGCGATCTGCGTGATACCGCCGTTGGCGGAAAACTCCTTGATATTAATAACGTCATCACCGGCGATGGAACCAATATGCACCTGGTTTACCGCAAAGTTGTCGATATGCACGTCGTGGTTGCTGATCGCCGTCACTTCGTTGCCTACCGCATCATGCGAGACAACCGTCGCCTTGATGTTGACGTTTTTATCCTGGTGGCCCTGGTTGTTGCTGAACGCCGACGAGTCGACCGGGATTTGGTAGCCCAGTTGACCGTTATTCAACGTAATGACTTCACCCTTAAACGTGTGGCCATTGATCTCAAGGCTGACAACGTCGTGAAGCTTCGCATCCCCGCCGACGGTGCCGGTGATGATTTGCTGAGCCTCGTTCAGTTCGCTATGGTTCAGGGTGTTATCGTCAGTCACCGGATCAATCGTAATCGTCGCTTCCGCGTGCAGATCGATATGCACCGTATGCTCGGACGTTGCCGTTGCTGGGTTGCCGTGTTCGTCGACGGTTGAGATGGAGACATGGACCTTCTGGTCGCTGCCATCCTGCAGGTTGTCGGTGCTGACTTCAATGCGGTAGCCCAGCGAGTGGTCAGGCCGTTCAAAGACCTTACCGCTATAGGTTTTGCCATTGAAGGTTAAGGTGACAACATCTTCTTTCTGCGCATCATCGCCGACCGACCCCGTGATGATCGTCTTATGCAGGTTGGACTCGGCTTTACTGATAATGTCATCACTTGCGACGGTATCGATGCCGATAGAGGCGCTGGCGTCCAGATCCAGCCCAACGTGGTGTTTCGTCACCGCCGTCATTTCGTTGCCATGCTCGTCCGTGGTATGGATGCTGGCATGAATCACCGGGTTGTTGACCAGGTTCTGGGTATCCACCGGGATATGGTAGACCAGATTGCCGTTCGCCAGCTTCTCCACTTCCCCCGAATAGTGTTGACCATTAATCACCAGCTGAACGGTGTCATGCTCTTTTGCATCTCCGCTCACCGTGCCACTGATGGTGGTCTTGCCGTGATTGTCCGTCGATTCCTTGATGTTGATAAAGTTATCAGCCGTCACGTCATCAATGGTGATATACGACTGTGTATACAGATCGGCGCTGATGGTTTTGGTTTCAGAATGCGTGACGCTGTTCCCTGCCGGATCCGTAGAGGTAACAGAAACCGTAAATTCCGGATGAGTTACCAGCTTATGGCTATTTACCGGGATGCTATAGCCCAGTCCACCGCCCGCCAGCGCGATAACCACACTGTGAATCACCTCGCCGCCCTTCAGTGCCAGGGTAACCGCATCCCCCATCTTCGCATCCACGCCGGTTACGGTACCGGCGATCTGCGTAAAGCCGCCGTTCGCGGAAAACTCCTTAATATTAATAAGGTCATCACCCGCGACGGTATCGATATGTACCGTGTTTTCCGCGAAGTTGTCGATATGCACATCATGGCTGCTGGTGGCAATCGCCAGATTGCCCGCCGCATCGTGGGAGGTGACGCTGACATGGACCGTCACCTCTTTCAGCACATGACCGACGTTGTCAGAGAACGCCGCAGAATCCACCTCGATGCGATAACCGAGGGTATTTTTCCCGGTATCAATCACCTGGCCGTGATACTGGTAGCCGTTAATCTCTACCAGCACCGGGTCGCCCGCTTTCGCGTCTTCCCCGCGCACGTTTCCGGTAATCACCTGCTTCGCCGCCGACAGCTCAGTAAAGTTCAGGGTATTGTCGGCAGTGACATCATGAATATTGACGGTGTTATGCGCTTTAGTGTCCAGCACCACGGTACGGTGCGCCAGCGCGGTCACTTCATTACCCACCGCATCGTGGCTGACCAGCGTCACCACCACCGCATTTTTACCTTCCTTCAGCGTGCCGACCGGCACCGCCACTTCGTAGCGCAGTTCGCCGTTATCATCGACCACCGTTCCGGTAAAACTCTGCCCCCGCACGCTGACGGTCACAGCATCGCCCGCTTTGGCATCGCCGCCTGCCACGCCGCTTATCAGCGTGGTCATGCGGTTTTCAATGGCGTTGACCACATTGTCGTTCGCGACGGTATCGATATGTACCGTGTTTTCCGCGAAGTTGTCGAGATGCACGTCGTGGCTGCTGGTGGCAATCGCCAGGTTGCCCGCCGCATCGTGGGAGGTGACGCTGACATGGACCGTCGCCTCTTTCAGCACATGACCGACGTTGTCAGAGAACGCCGCAGAATCCACCTCGATGCGATAACCGAGGGTATTTTTCCCGGTATCAATCACCTGGCCGTGATACCGGTGGCCGTTAATCTCCACCTGCACCGGGTCGCCCGCTTTCGCGTCTTCCCCGCGCACGTTTCCGGTAATCGTCTGCTTCGCCGCCGACAGCTCCGTGAAATTCAGGGTGTTGTCGTCGGTGACATCATGAATATTGACGGTGTTATGCGCTTTAGTGTCCAGCACCACGGTACGGTGCGCCAGTGCGGTCACTTCGTTACCCACCGCATCGTGGCTGACCAGCGTCACCACCACCGCATTTTTACCTTCCTTCAGCGTGCCGACCGGCACTGCCACTTCGTAGCGCAGTTCGCCGTTATCATCGACCACCGTTCCGGTAAAACTCTGCCCCTGTACACTGACGGTAACGGCATCCCCCACTTTGGCATCGCCGCCTGCCATGCCGCTTATCAGTGTGGTCATGCGGTTTTCAATGGCGTTGACCACATTGTCGTTCGCGACGGTGTCGATATGTACCGTGTTTTCCGCGAAGTTGTCGACATGCACGCTGTGGGTGTCGGTGGCAATCGCCAGGTTGCCCGCCGCATCGTGAGAGGTGACCGTTACCTTCACGTCCATATAACCATCGACTTTTGCAACGTTGTTGGCAAAATCGGCAGCGTTCACCGCAATACGATAGCCCAGCGTGCTATTGCCGAGATCGATGATCTGACCGTTGTACTGGTGACCGTTGATCTCTACCAGTACTGGGTCGCCAGCCTTCGCGTCTTCCCCGCTGACAGTTCCGGAAATCACCTGGTTACGCATATACAGCTCAGCACGATTCAGGGTGTTATCTGTCGTGACATCATCAATCGTGAGGGCGTTATGTGCCTGGGTGTCCAGCACCACGGTGCGGTGCGTCACAGCAGTGGCTTCATTACCTACTGCGTCATGGCTTACCAGCGTCACCTGTACATCGTTAGCCCCCTCTTTGAGAGTTGCGGAAGGCACAACGATTTCATAGCGTAGCTGGCCATGATCGTCGAAAACCGTGCCGTGAAACGCTTTGCCCTGAATGGTCAACGTAACCGGATCACCCGCTTTCGCATCACCGCTGGCAATGCCAGAAATAATGGTCGGCATACGAGACTCATTAGCGTTAACGACATCATCATTCGCCACCGTTTCAATGGTCACGGCATTTTGCGCATACAGGTCGTTATTGACGTGATGATCCGTGGAAACAATGGTGGTGTTTCCTGCGTCGTCAGTAGAAGTTAATGTGGCGTGAATGTTCGGGTCATGCAGTAACCCCTGGGTCAGTACCGGGATGGTATAAGTCAGAGTCCCATTTCCGGGGTCGGTAACAACACCGGTATATTCTTTACCATCAACCAATAAAGTAACGATATCGCCGGGTTTAGTATCGCCGCCGACCGACCCGTGGATCAGGGTTTGCGGTTGACGCGACTCTTCGTAGTTAATGAGGTTATCCGGCGTGACGTTATCAATGGTAATGTCGATGTGTGGTCCGGTAATATCAATCAGCGCATGATCAAAACTTTCTGCCGTTCGTCCCGTCACATCGGTGGCTATTGCCACCACTGTTACATTTCCCGGGACCAGTCCCCCCAGATCGGTATCAATATTCCAGTGCCCGTTGCTCACCGGAACAGTAACGGTGAATGTGTTTTTTTGGCTATCGGTGAAGGTGAGTGTGATGTGATTTTGATTACTGGTGCCGCTTAAATGGGTCTGATGGAATTCGCTTTTGTTAATGAAACCGTCGTTGCCGGCAAACTCGGTAATTTGTACCTCAGGCGGGAAAACACTCGCGGAACCTGCGGTAACTCCCCCTATCGGCAGATTGATATCCCAGTTCGGGCTTCCCAGACCTTTAGTGTTAAAACCTGCTGTCGGATCAACCACCTGCCCGGTCAATTCAAGCTGAACCAGAGTGTGCCCCCCGCCGCCACCTTCTAATGTTGCCGGTGCTTCATTACCCGCCGCGGTGGCTTCCAGCACCTGCGTCGGGTCAGCGCCATCGGCAATGGCCTTTTGTGCGGCGGCAATATCCTGAGCACTACTTTCCGGATGATGGCTAACCTGTAGCCCGTGCTCACCCCAATGGCTATTACGGCCTATATCCAGTGTTTTTCCGTCTGGTAAAGAGATACTTACCGCGCCGCTGGCACCGGTCACAATTTCTTCACCGCTATATACCCTGTCGCCTTCATGAACCAGTCGTTGTGCACCATTGGCATCAACTACGTAAACCTGTCCAATAATTGCTTTGATCACACCGAGTAATTTGCTCACCGTAACCTCACTTAATTACCATCATTATTTTTATAAACTCGTTAATACATTAACGAACAAATATCACATTCAATTAATGTAAACATTAATATCTCAATGTAGAAAAAAACACATTTTATAGAATGCAATTACATGAGACTTGACTGGCAAATGAATATAATAAAAAATAACCAAAAATAAAACACGATGTGACAAAACATGTCGCTGAATAGCTGATTACAGCCATCAATTAAGACAATTCATATTTGTTAATTAATATAACGTGTTTGTAAAAATGGATGATAGCGACGACACCTGGATGTCATAACCGTGAGATATAGGGCATTCATGTCATGAAGAAGTTTTTAGTTTTTCTGCTTTCATGTTTTTCAATAAATGCAGTAAACGCAGAAGACTTACAAAATACCGTTAAAGATGCATTAGCGAATCATCCTGAAGTTAATGCTGCAATAAATAGCCGTTATTCCTCGGAGCAAGATCTGCGGGCGGCACAAGGTGGCTATTTGCCATCACTGAATTTAAATGCCGAGGCCGGGCGCAAAAATGTTGATGATGCAACTACCCGCGCTACAGGGCGCAATAACGGTCTGACTCAATCACCTAACGAGGCGACTATCAGCCTCGAGCAGAATGTGTTTAACGGCTTTGCGACCAACAGCGAAGTGGCGCGACAAAAAGCGACCGTTGACTCACGCGCCTACGGTGTGATGAACACCAGTGAAAGCACCGCTTATGCGGTGATTCAGGCCTATTTCGACGTGCTGCAACGCGAAGAGTTTGTGCGCCTTGCTGAAGACGATCTGGCGAACCACGAGCGCATTTACGACCAGATAAAACTGCGTACCGATCAGGGCGTTGGGCGCTCCGGGGATTTTATGCAGGCCGAAGCGCGTCTGGCGCAGGCGCGAAACAACCTGCTGACCGAGCAGACTAACCTTGAAGACGCGAAAACCACCTTTGTCAGCGTGACGGGCATGGATCCGCAGGGCTTAAGCCAGCCAGAGAGCATTGACTCTCAGCTGCCAACCTCGCTGGAAGATGCCAAAAGTCGGATGGAAAAAAATAATCCATTACTGAAGTCTGCCAATGCGGATATCGAAGCTGCGCACCAGCAGTATGAAGCGTCGAAATCCACCTTCTATCCACGTGTGGACGTTGAGCTTTCCCGCGGGATTAGCAACAACACCGATACCACTCGCGCACACACCGAAGAGTGGGAAGCGATGGTCAAACTGCACTACAACCTGTTCCAGGGCGGCAGCGACAAAGCCAACATGAACTCCCGCGCTTATCTGCACAAGCAGGCTCAGGATGTACGTAATAACACGCTGCGCCAGCTGAATCAGGAGCTGCGCCTGGCCTGGACCGCACTGCAAAACGCACGCGCTCAGCTTCCTTCGGCGGAAGAATATGCCGACCGCAGCGTCAAAGTGCGCACGGCTTATCAGGATCAATTTAGTCTTGGCGAGCGTACGCTGCTGGATTTACTCGATAGTGAAAATGAAGTGTTCTCCTCTAAACGCCGTCTTGTTGAATTACGTTATCTGGCCATGACCAGTGGCTATCGTATTAGCGAACGCACCGGGGAATTAATGAATATTCTAAAAATCACACCGCCGCCTTCGGGGCAACCGGTAGATTCAGCAGAAGAAAATAGCTTACCGGAACTTCATTAATAATTATTAATCCCCAATAAATCCCTGACCTGCACGCTTATAATTAGCTTGCTATTATTTAACCGTGCACGGTCAGAATGGTTGCGAAAATGAGTGCACAAGCCGAATTATTAAATGACGACCCTGAGAATTACGCTCGTCCTAATTCTCAACATCACGACCCACGTAGCCATAATGACGACCCGTTATTAGATAGCTTACTGATTCTGTGTTCTCTGCACGGTAAACCGGCGAGTCGTTCAACATTAAGCAGTGGCCTGCCATTAGAAAACGATCGGCTCACGCTGAATATATTTCCACGCGCAGCGGCAAGGGCCGGTTTAAAGGCGCGAGTCGTCACGCGCACGCTCGATAAAATTCCGGCAATGTCTCTGCCTGCTGTCTTGTTATTGAACGCAGGGGGAACCGGGGTGTTGTTGGCATGGAACGATGACGGCAGCGCCCGCTTTATGCCCAGCGAAAGCGAAGGTGGTGAAATTTGCGTTGATGCCGCCACGCTTGAGCAAAACTATGCGGGCAAAGTCATTTTTGCGCATCCGCGCCACGAATTCGATTTGCAGGCAGAGGCCTTTCTGCCGCGTACCAAATCCTGGTTTAAAGACACGCTGAAGCTGTCGCGTTTTCTGTATATGGATGCGGTATTGGCCAGTCTGTTAATCAACCTGATTGCGCTCGGCACACCGCTCTTTACCATGAATGTGTATGACCGCGTCGTGCCAAACCAGGCAACGGTCACATTATGGGTGCTGGCAGTCGGCATCTGCCTGGCTTTTGTCTTTGATCTGATTTTAAAAATGCTGCGCGGTATCTGCCTTGATATTGCAGGTAAGAAAAGCGATCTCATCATCTCTTCAACCCTATTTGAGCGCATTGTCGGTATGGAGATGAAAGAGCGCCCGGCACGCGTGGGCAGCTTTGCACAAAACATTCACGAGTTTCAGTCACTGCGTGATTTCCTCTCATCCCTCACTTTGACGACAATTATCGATTTGCCCTTCACCCTGTTACTGCTGATTGTTATTGGCATTATCGGCGGCGCGCTGGCATGGATCCCGGTACTGACATTACCGATTGCCCTGTTGTGCAGTTGGGCACTACAAAAGCCGGTCAACGCTGCGGTGGCAAAGACCATGAGCCTCGCCAGCGAACGTCAGGCACTACTGATTGAAACCCTGAGCAGTCTGGATGCCATCAAAGTGAATAATGCCCAAAGCGAACGCCAGTTCCAGTGGGAACAAACGCTGGGCAGCCTGAGCCGTCTCGAACTGCGGGTGAAAACCTTGTCCAGCCTGGCCAGCAACCTCACCGGCTGGTTCCAGCAAATTTCAGGCGTGGTGATGATCATCGTCGGGGTGTACATGATTATCGACGGCAAACTGAGTATGGGTGGCTTGATCGCCTGCTACATGCTCAATGGTCGCGCCTTGATGCCGCTGGGTCAGCTCACCGGCCTTATCGCCCGCTATCAGCAGGCGAAACTGACCATCAAAAACACTGAGAAAATGATGTCGCTGACACAGGAGCGCCGTGCGGATGAAAACCCACTCAAGCGTGAACAGTTACAGGGCAGTATTGAATTTCGCGATGTGGATTTCAGCTACCCGGAGCAACAAAACCTGTCGCTGCACAAAATTAATCTGACCATTCAGCCCGGTGAGCGCATCGGCATTATCGGGCGCAGCGGTTCCGGTAAAAGTTCGTTGAGTAAACTAATCGTCAATTTATACCAGCCGAGCGCCGGGAACCTGCTGATCGATGGTATCGACTCTCGTCAACTGGATGTGAACGATCTGCGCCACAGCATCGGCTACGTGCCACAGGACATCCAGCTATTCAACGGCACGCTGCGCGATAACCTGCTGTGCGGAGCGCGCTATGTCGATGACGAAACCATGCTGCGAGCGGCAGAACTGGCTGGCGTCAACGAATTCGCACGCCTGCATCCCGACGGCTATAACCTGCAGGTAGGCGAACGCGGCTCCCAGCTTTCCGGTGGGCAACGGCAGGCGGTGGCGCTCGCGCGCGCACTGTTGCTTGATCCCCCTCTCCTGCTACTGGATGAACCCACCAGTTCGATGGACAACACCAGCGAAGAGAAGATCAAACACGCGCTGGCCCCCTGTATTGCGGGAAAAACGTTATTACTGGTCACGCACCGCGCTTCCATGCTGTCGCTGGTTGACCGTCTGATTATTGTTGATAAAGGTCGCATCATCGCAGACGGTCCGAAAGGGGTAGTGATGGATGCGTTGAAAAAGGGGCAAATTAATGCGTCTCGCTGATCTCCTGACTCGTGCCCGCAGCTATATGCAGCACTATTTTCGCGGTCGTGATGAAAATCAAACCGACAGTATTAATGAGGTCAGTCAGGCCATAATTGATGACGCCCCAAGAGTGATACGACTGACGTTGTGGGTGATCCTCGCGCTGGTGGTGCTGTCCTTCATCTGGGCTGGTTTTGCAAAAATTGATGAAGTGACACGCGGTGAAGGCAAAGCGATCCCTTCATCAAAACTGCAAAAAATCCAGAACCTGGAAGGGGGAATTGTCACCGAGCTGTACGTGCATGAAGGGCAAATCGTTAACGCCGGAACTCCACTACTGCACCTCGATGACACGCGTTTCGCCTCCAACGTGGGTGAAACCGAAGCCGACAAACTCGGTCTGCGCGCCAAGGTAGAACGCCTGACGGCGGAAGTTGAAAACCGGGACTTTGTGATTTCACCCGAGATAGCCAGCCAGGCGCCGGAAGTCGCCCGGGGAGAAACCGAGCTGTACAACAGCCGCCGGGAACAATTTCACAACGAAATTTCCGGGCTCGAAGAACAGCTGGTGCAGAAAAAACAGGAACTGCGCGACTTTGAGTCAAAGGAGGATCAGTTTAAGCACAGCCTCGGGTTAATCCGTCAGGAAATCAAAATGTCCGAGCCGCTGCTCGCTTCAGGCGCCATTTCAAAAGTCGAACTGCTGCGACTGCGTCGTACCGAAGTGGAAACCGCCGGGCAGCTCAATTCTATTAGCCTGTCGCTGCCCAAGGCTACGTCAGAAATTAAAGAGATTGAGAATAAAATCGGTGAAAGCCGTGGCCGTTTCCAGAGCGATGCGCTGGCCCAACTCAATGAAGCTCGCACCAATCTGAGTAAAACCCAGGCAAGCGTTAAAGCACTGGAGGATCGGGTGAACCGTACCATGGTCACCTCACCGGTGCGGGGTATCGTCCAGCAGGTGATGGTGAATACTATCGGCGGCGTCATTCAACCGGGCAGCGATCTGGTGGAAATCGTTCCGCTGGATGACAAACTGTTAATCGAAGCCAAAATCCAGCCGCGCGATATCGCCTTCCTCCATCCGGGTCAACATGCGATGGTGAAATTTACCGCTTACGATTACACCATCTATGGCGGTCTGCAAGGCGAAGTAGTGCAGATAAGCCCGGACACCGTTACCGATAAGCAGGGGAGAAGCTTTTATATTGTGCGTTTGCAGACGGACAAAAATTACCTGGGAACAAAAGAGCATCCGATGCTGATCATTCCCGGCATGGTGGCGAGCGTCGATATTCTCACCGGCAAGAAAACGATTCTGAGCTACCTGTTAAAACCGATTATTCGCGCACGCGCGGAAGCACTCAGAGAACGTTGATCGGTTGCGCTCCCTTACATTTTGCCGGGGAGCGCATGAATTTATAACGGCGTGCAAAAAGAGAGCTTTCCACGATTCAGGGTGATTTTCCCGTCATTAACCAGCTCCTGTAACACCTTATGGATGGCACTACGTGAAATATGGTTACGGGTCAAAATAAAAGTATACACGGATGTTTTCTCGCGAACCTCTGGTTCCATCGACCAGATATATTTCACGTGTTCAATAATCTGCTCACGTATAGTGCGGTGCGACTGCAACGCCTCACGCTGAAAATAACGTTGAAGATGATGCGTTAAGATATCAAACGCCTGCTTCCATAAGTTTTTGGTCGTAAACAGGTGATCGGCATTTTGTACGCTCATCGCCCACATTTCACAATCGGTATCACAACGTAAATAGTGACCAGCCACTTCCGTACGCATTTGTGGCAGGCCGAGAATAGCAGGTGCAGAAATACTCACGGTGACTAAATCGTTTTCCACACGATAAACAGAGACAGTCCCTTTCTCCAGAAATAAGATTTGTCCATCGGTCTTCAAATCAATACGCTGACGTTTTTTACGTAACGACAGCCAGGCATTATCCGACTTCTTCATTTCATCGCCAACGAGCACTACAGCATTTTCAATTTCTTTCTGGAACATGGGACTCTCTACCGCAAATTATGGCTTAGTCAAAAAGATGGTTAAATTTACTCGGCACTAAAAATAAATGTCAGCTCGCAAACAAGCTGACATTTATTCCCATCTACATCTACCACCGGCATTCCCTGGTGCCATTGACGCGTTAAGGTTCATGCTGTTTTCGCGTGGTGGTGCCATGCAGTATATGGCGCTGTCCATAAAGAATTAATGGCAATCATCTTTGTCGACATTTTTTCATCTTTCTGTTCTTTGCAGAGTAGCCAAAAAGATACAATCAATTGATTTTAATGGATTTTATTTTCATTAAAAAGTTTTCATTCTTGTTATATTATGATACCAATTTGCAACACTTCGCGGTTCTCGCTGTGGAATCAGGTCCATGCTGGTGGTCTTTATAGGCTCAGTGGTATCATGACTAAACAACCACCAGACGCATCATCAAGAGTAGAGACAATATGTCTGAGACTGGCAATGTCAGTTATCTGATTGAAAATAGAATAATATTTACGCCAGCCACACAATGTCTGGCGCGGGTAGATCACCCCAATCAGCGGATAAAACTCAAACACTCAGCGTCGTTATGTCTTTTATTACTTATTCAACATCGCGGGCAAGTGGTTTCTCAAAACGAATTGCTGGAATTCGGTTGGGGTAAAAATCACCGGCAGGTGAGTTTCAACGCCTTTTATCAAAGCATTCTCTCGTTGCGTAAAAGCTTACTGCAGCTGGAGCTTGAACAACCGCTGATCACAACGATCCCCCGCAAAGGGCTGATCATTCAAGAAGAGTTTGATATTCAGGTCATTGAAACACCGGAGGAGAACTCTGCTTCTGCTGAAGAATCCTTAGCGCCAGATGCCACCATTGAGGAATTTTTGGCTGACACACTGCGTCAACCTTTGATAACGACAGCAGAAACGATAATGTTGGCACTTACCCTGATAATTTGTGTGCTTATATTATATCCGTGGCAAGCCAGCGATGATTATTTCTCCGGCTATATCACTGCGGATAAAGCACCCACTGGCTGTCAGTATTATTTCAATAACGATGCCAGTAATTTCTCCCGGCATACCGCGTTTATCGACAAAAACCCAGGACTGTGTCAGAGCCATAAATTTATCTATATCACGACCTATCCTGAGTCTAAGAAACTGTCCGTGCTGGTGTGTCGCTCACCGATAAAAGCCAGGCAAGAAAATGCCTGTCAGTCGGTATATTACCCACGGTATGATAGCTAATGAACTTATATCCCCGAACGTCCCGCATCCAGACAGGTATTATCCTGCTGCTTTGTTTTGCTGCGCTTATTCTTACTGTCGTCTATCGGTACAGTAAGAACAATGGCGAGTTACATGATCTCACCTGCCGCTCTGCCATCGAAATTGTACGCAATACAAGCTCGTTCCGAGGGATTATTGATATTAAAACCGGGGGCAGTAAAGGTATTGTGAATATTGATGGTATTATCAAAGATGCCGAAAATAATGAGCAAACCGTGCAACGCATGGTACTTTTTACACAATCCAGCTACGGCTCAAGCCCGGTTTGGATTTCACAGAAAATCCAAATTTCCAATCGCGAAACAGCTCCCGCCAGCCTTATTCAGGAACTCCTCCCCGATTTTTTCCTGACCAACACCAGCGTATCCAACGTCGATTTTTTTGCGCTGAACAGCGAGACATACCTGATTACCAAAGAGGGGATCCCCTATCTGTACTGCCAGAATTATGCTTTGCCGGAAAATCAATAATCCATCAGCACCCTGGCGATAAAACCTACGGATGAATCTCGGTCGTTGTCGGTGATAAGATAGACCATTCAGGTCGAGCCAACGCTCGTCGTTACTGCCCATCAGGCGGCTTTCGAATGACAAATTTGTGGGTTTATGTGAGTTTCCAGGGGCTCACGTGAGACTGCCCAGGTCCCCAAAAAGATTAAAAAAAGAGCAAAAGCGATATGAAAGAGTCACTTGATACGGACTTCACGAACCACACCCCAATGATGCAGCAGTATCTCAAGCTGAAAGCCCAGCACCCGGAGATACTGTTGTTTTACCGCATGGGCGACTTTTACGAACTGTTTTATGACGATGCGAAACGTGCGTCTCAGTTGCTTGATATCTCCCTGACCAAACGCGGCGCGTCTGCGGGCGAGCCAATCCCGATGGCGGGCATTCCTCACCATGCGGTAGAAAACTACCTCGCCAAGCTGGTCAACCAGGGTGAATCAGTCGCTATTTGTGAACAGATTGGCGATCCGGCGACCAGCAAAGGTCCGGTCGAGCGCAAAGTGGTCCGTATCGTCACGCCAGGCACCATCAGTGATGAAGCGCTGTTACAGGAACGCCAGGACAACCTGCTGGCCGCTATCTGGCAGGACAGTAAAGGTTATGGTTACGCCACGCTGGATATCAGCTCCGGGCGTTTTCGTGTTAGCGAACCCGCCGACCGCGAGACCATGGCCGCAGAATTGCAGCGCACTAATCCCGCTGAACTGTTGTATGCCGAAGATTTCGCTGAAACCTCACTGATTGAGGGACGTCGCGGATTACGTCGTCGTCCACTATGGGAATTTGAAATCGATACCGCTCGCCAGCAGCTAAACCTGCAGTTTGGCACGCGGGATCTGATTGGCTTTGGCGTAGAAAACGCCCCGCGTGGATTATGCGCGGCCGGCTGCCTGCTGCAATACGTAAAAGATACCCAGCGTACCTCGCTGCCGCATATTCGTTCCATCACCATGGAACGTCAGCAGGACAGCATCATTATGGATGCCGCCACGCGCCGCAATCTGGAAATTACCCAGAACCTGGCGGGCGGCGTTGAAAACACGCTGGCTTCAGTACTCGACTGCACCGTGACGCCGATGGGCAGCCGTATGCTCAAGCGCTGGCTGCATATGCCGGTCCGCGACACCAGAGTCCTCACTGAACGCCAACAGACCATCGGCGCGCTACAGGATTCCACCGGTGAATTGCAACCCGTGCTGCGTCAGGTCGGCGATCTTGAACGTATCCTGGCACGTCTGGCCCTGCGTACCGCGCGTCCGCGCGATCTGGCCCGTATGCGTCATGCATTCCAGCAATTACCGGAACTGCGCGCACAACTGGAAAGCGTAGACAGTGCCCCCGTACAGATGCTGCGCGAGAAAATGGGTGAGTTTGCTGAGCTGCGTGAACTGCTGGAACGTGCCGTAGTGGAAGCTCCACCTGTGCTGGTTCGCGACGGTGGCGTCATCGCCCCAGGCTATAACGAAGAACTGGACGAGTGGCGAGCGCTAGCTGATGGCGCAACTGACTATCTGGACAGACTGGAAATCCGTGAGCGCGAGCGCACCGGCCTTGATACGCTGAAGGTTGGGTTTAACGCCGTTCACGGCTACTACATTCAGATCAGTCGCGGGCAAAGTCATCTGGCGCCGATTAACTATGTGCGTCGCCAGACGCTGAAAAACGCCGAACGCTACATTATTCCGGAGCTGAAAGAGTACGAAGACAAAGTTCTGACATCAAAAGGTAAAGCGCTGGCGCTGGAAAAACAGCTGTACGATGAGCTGTTCGATATGCTGCTGCCGCACCTGGCTGATTTGCAACAAAGCGCCAGCGCGCTGGCAGAACTGGACGTACTGGTCAACCTTGCGGAACGCGCTTATACCCTGAATTACACCTGCCCGACCTTCACCGACAAGCCTGGTATTCGTATTACCGAGGGACGTCATCCGGTAGTTGAACAGGTGCTGACCGAGCCGTTTATCGCCAACCCACTTAACCTCTCGCCTCAGCGACGGATGCTGATTATCACCGGCCCGAACATGGGGGGTAAAAGTACCTATATGCGCCAGACTGCGTTAATTGCGCTGCTGGCCTACATCGGCAGCTACGTTCCGGCGCAGAAAGTGGAGATCGGGCCTATCGACCGCATCTTTACCCGCGTGGGCGCGGCGGATGATCTGGCCTCCGGTCGTTCTACCTTCATGGTAGAAATGACCGAAACCGCCAACATTCTGCATAACGCCACCGAGAACAGCCTGGTGCTGATGGATGAGATTGGACGCGGCACCTCCACCTACGACGGCCTGTCGCTGGCGTGGGCGTGCGCTGAAAATCTGGCCAATAAAATCAAAGCATTAACGTTGTTTGCCACCCACTACTTCGAACTGACTCAGTTACCGGAGAAAATGGAAGGCGTAGCAAATGTGCATCTTGATGCGTTAGAGCACGGCGATACCATCGCCTTCATGCACAGCGTACAGGATGGTGCGGCGAGCAAGAGCTATGGTCTGGCGGTAGCTGCCCTGGCAGGTGTACCAAAAGAGGTTATTAAACGCGCGCGGCAAAAACTGCGCGAACTGGAAAGCATCGCGCCGAATGTTGCTGCAACTCAGGTCGACGGCACACAGATGTCGCTCCTGTCAGCTCCGGAAGAAACGTCGCCCGCCGTTGAAGCACTGGAAAATCTCGACCCGGATTCGCTAACGCCTCGCCAGGCGCTGGAGTGGATCTACCGGTTGAAGAGTCTGGTGTAACGCCGTAATGCCCGATAGTGATACGCTTATCGGGCCTTCAAAATATCGCTATATGTAGGCCGGGTAAGGAAGCCGCACCCGGCGTGTTGATTAGCGCTTATCTTCTGCCAGCAGCGGTGGAATACTCGGCACCATCGGTGCGTCATCAATATCCTTCTGCGTCATGCGAAACGCTTGCGGGTAGTGCTCGCGGCTGGTACGGCGTAGCGGCTCAGTATCACGCCAGGTGTATAGACAATGCTGGCACTGATATACCGTCCAGACACCTTTTACCGGCGAGTTTGCCATCACTTCAATATGTTCATCGGCACAACGTGGACAAATCATCTGCTACTCCTTATTTACGGTTGGCCAGCATGGCGGTCAGTTTTTCTGCCCAGGCTTTCGTTTCCGGTAAATCGCATACCGGCTGGCTGTAGTGCCCACGGTTATCCGGCGCAACCGGCGTGGTCGCATCAATAATTAACTTGTCGGTAATCCCCGCCGGACTGGAACCCGGATCAAGCTCCAGCACCGACATATTCGGCAATTGCACCAGATCGCCCGCCGGATTGACCTTCGAAGACAGCGCCCACATCACCTGCGGCAGGTTGAACGGATCAACATCCTCATCAACCATAATCACCATTTTCACGTAACCCAGGCCATGCGGCGTCGTCATTGCGCGCAGCCCCACCGCGCGGGCAAAGCCACCGTAGCGTTTTTTGGTGGAGATAATCGCCAGCAAACCGTGGGTATACATGGCATTCACCGCCTGCACTTCCGGGAATTCGGCTTTCAACTGTTGATAAAGCGGTACGCAGGTTGCCGGCCCCATCAGGTAGTCAATCTCCGTCCACGGCATCCCCAGATACAGCGATTCAAAAATAGGTTTGGTGCGATAAGAGACTTTATCGATACGCACGACCGTCATATTACGTCCACCGGAATAGTGCCCGGTAAACTCGCCAAACGGCCCTTCGATTTCACGCTTACGGCTTTCAATTACCCCTTCGAGGATCACTTCCGAACCCCATGGCACGTCAAAGCCGGTGAGCGGCGCGGTAGCGATCGGATACGGACTTTCACGCAGCGCTCCCGCCATTTCGTATTCCGACTGATCGTACTTCAGCGGCGTGGCCCCCATCAGGGTGATAATCGGATCGTTACCCAGCGTGATGGCAATCGGCAGATCTTCACCGCGCTCTTCGGCTTTATGCAGGTGCAGCGCGATATCGTGCATCGGCACCGGCTGCAGGCCAAGCTTGCGTTTGCCCTTCACCTCCATACGATAAATGCCGACGTTCTGTTTGCCAAAGTTGTCCGGATCCAGCGGATCGCGCGACACCACGCAGGCTTTATCAAGATAGAAACCGCCGTCGCCATCGTTCAGGCGAAACAGCGGCAGAATATCAAACAGGTTGATCTCATCACCATCAACACAGTTTTCAGCCCACGCCGGATTGGCGCGACGCTCCGGCGTAACCGGAAATTTATCCCAACGGCGAATAAACTCATCAATCTGTTTTTTCACAGGGGTATTTGGCGGCAGGCCTAAAGAGATGGCGTGATTCTGCCACGAACCAATAGTGTTCATCGCCACGCGGGCATCGGTAAAACCACGAATATTGTCAAACCACAGCGCTGGCGCACCGTCACCAATGCGCCCGGTCGCATTGGCTGCCGCAGCCAGATCCGGCTCGGCGTTAACTTCTTCACTGATTTTCAGCAATTGCCCCTGGTCGTCCAGCGCCTGTAAAAAGCTGCGCAAATCATCAAATGCCATTATTCATTCTCCTGTGAAAAATTCTGCGCCTGCCGTAAACCCTGCCAGCGACGGGCGTTGGGGTGTTCCAGACCAAACTGATCGAGCACACGCGCAACGATATGCTGCGTAATGTCATCGACCGTTTGCGGGTGGTTGTAATATGCGGGCATCGGCGGGACCATCGCCACGCCCATGCGGGAAAGTGCGAGCATGTTTTCCAGATGAATCGTGCTAAGCGGCATTTCACGCGGAACCAGAACCAGCTTGCGCCCTTCTTTCAGCACCACATCAGCAGCGCGCCCCACCAGCCCTTCCGCGTAGCCTGCACGAATACCGGCCAGGGTTTTCATACTGCAGGGGATAATGATCATGCCGTCAGTGCGAAACGATCCAGAGGAGATGGTTGCCGACTGGTCCGCCGGGTTGTGGCAAAAATCGGCCAACGCAGACACATCACGGACGCTGTACGGCGTTTCCAGTTCAATAGTGGTTTTGGCCCACTTTGACAGCACCAGATGGGTTTCCACCTCGGGCATTTCTCGCAGCGCCTGCAATAGCGACACACCAAGGGGCGCGCCGGTTGCCCCGGTCATTCCGACAATCAGTCTCATTTAGTCTCTCAATTTTTGTTCGTGTACGAACATTTAGGTTAAAATACTCTCACATAACATTTCGGGCAAGGTCATCGAGCACAGATCGCTAAAGCCGCAATTGTTAAAAAAAGATGCGTAACCCGCTATGATAGAGACTGACAGGAATTCCGGAGCGCTCATGCCGTTACGAAATAAAGCATTTCACCTTTTACGTCAGCTCTTCCAGCAGCATACGTCCCGCTGGCAACATGAATTACCGGACCTGACCAAACCACAGTATGCGGTGATGCGCGCCATTGCTGAACGTCCCGGTATTGAGCAGGTTGACCTGACCGAAGCCGCAGTCTGTACCAAAGCAACCCTTGCGGAAATGCTGAGCCGAATGGAAAAACGGGAGCTGGTCAGGCGTGAACATGACCCGGCAGATAAGCGTCGACGGTTTGTTTATTTGACCGCGCAAGGAGAAGCATTACTGGCCAGCGCAACTCCGTTAGGCGATAGCGTGGATGATGAGTTTCTGGGCAGACTTAGCGAAGAAGAACGCGAGCAGTTCACACGTCTGGTGCGTAAGATGATGAACTAATCTGCCGGATGGCGACATAAATGTCTTATCCGGCCTACAAAGTCCTGCTCCCCGTAGGCCTGATAAACGCAGTGCCATCAGGCAACAAACATAGAAAAAGGCCAGTCCCAATGAGACTGGCCTTTCTTGATAGAACTTGTGCTTACTCGCGGAATAGCGCTTCGATATTCAGTCCCTGAGTCTGCAGGATTTCACGCAGACGACGCAGACCTTCAACCTGAATCTGGCGAACACGTTCACGGGTGAGACCAATTTCACGGCCCACATCTTCCAGTGTCGCAGCTTCGTACCCCAGCAGACCAAAACGACGTGCCAGCACTTCACGCTGTTTGGCGTTCAGTTCGAACAGCCATTTGACGATGCTCTGTTTCATATCATCGTCTTGCGTGGTGTCTTCCGGGCCGTTTTCCTTTTCATCGGCCAGAATATCCAGCAACGCTTTTTCGGAATCGCCACCCAGCGGGGTGTCTACCGAGGTAATACGCTCGTTGAGTCGGAGCATACGGCTGACGTCATCAACCGGTTTATCCAGTTGTTCAGCAATCTCTTCTGCGCTCGGTTCGTGGTCCAGTTTATGCGACAACTCACGCGCGGTACGCAGATAGACGTTCAGCTCTTTTACAATGTGGATCGGCAGTCGGATCGTACGGGTTTGGTTCATAATCGCCCGTTCGATCGTCTGGCGGATCCACCAGGTTGCGTATGTTGAGAAGCGGAACCCGCGTTCCGGGTCAAACTTCTCGACTGCACGGATTAGTCCCAGATTGCCCTCTTCAATCAGGTCCAGCAATGCCAGACCACGATTGCCATAACGACGAGCAATTTTCACCACCAGACGCAGGTTACTTTCAATCATGCGACGGCGAGAAGCGACATCCCCACGCAGTGCGCGACGCGCAAAATAAACTTCTTCTTCGGCTGTTAACAGTGGTGAATAACCAATCTCACCAAGGTAAAGCTGAGTCGCGTCCAACACACGCTGTGTGGCCCCCTGCGATAACAGCTCTTCTTCAGCCAGGTCGTTATCACTGGGTTCCTCTTCACTCAAGGCTTTTTCATCAAAAGCCTCTACTCCGTTCTCATCAAATTCCGCATCTTCATTTAAATCATGAACTTTCAGCGTATTCTGACTCATAAAGGTGGCTCCTACCCGTGATCCCTAACGGAACTAGCACGTGAAAGCCTGGTTCCGCCGAATTATCGCTGCGGTAAATAGCGCAGCGGGTTTACGGATTTCCCCTTGTAACGAATTTCAAAATGCAAGCGTGTTGAACTGGTTCCGGTGCTACCCATGGTAGCTATTTTCTGCCCCGCCTTGATTTCTTGTTGTTCCCGGACCAGCATTGTATCGTTATGGGCGTAGGCACTCAGGTAATCATCGTTGTGTTTGATGATAATAAGATTACCGTAACCGCGCAGTGCGTTACCGGCATATACGACGCGTCCATCTGCGGTCGCGACAATAGCCTGTCCTTTACTGCCTGCAATATCGATCCCTTTATTGCCACCTTCAGTAGCCGCGAAGTTTTCGATTACTTTGCCGTCAGTCGGCCAGCGCCAGGTAGAGATTGGCGAGCTGGTTGACGTTGAGCTTGCAGTTGATTCGGTTGCGCTAACTGCTGGAGCCGTTACAGGCGCTGTGACAACGGTCCCAGCAGGCTTGTTGTTCGGCAACATTTTATTAGCACTTTGTTCACCTGAATCCTCAGAATACGTAATTGTTGGTTTCGAAGCAACAGCAACGGTGGAATTTTGTGCAGGGTTGGTCACAACTCCTTGCTGTGCTGCATCCGCCTGGGTGATGGCATTCCCACCAGTAATCGGTGTACCCGACGCGTTGCCCACTTGCAGAGTTTGACCGACATTCAGGCCATACGGGGCCGGAACGTTATTGCGTTGTGCGAGATCACGGAAATCGTTCCCGGTAATCCAGGCGATATAGAAAAGGGTATCGCCTTTCTTAACAGTATAGGTACTGCCGCCCGTATAGCTACCTTTCGGAATGTTCCCATACTTACGGTTGTACACAATACGACCGTTTTCCATCTGCACAGGCTGTTCCGCAACAGGCTGGATCTGTGTTGACTGTGTGGTCGGACGCTGCACCGGCTGGATCTGTGGCGTTTGCTGTACTGTCGACGTCGAGCCCATTTTTGGTGGAGGCGTAATCAGCATGCCGGAATTGGTGTTCGTTGATGCACCGCCATCAACGGAACTGACCGGTGCAGGTGGATTCGAGGTATTTGAACAACCTGCCAGCCATAATGAAACCAGTGACAATGCCGCAATGCGGCGGACGGTAAATTTGTGGCTTCCCGCGCTCATTTATCCCCCAGGAAAATTTGGTTAAAACCAGTGACGTAATCACCGTGCAAGGCATCGGACTGGGCACTGGAAACGTGACCACGATACGCTTACTAATTCCAGAATATCCAGGAAAACTCCAGGTATTCAGAGCCTGTATCTACGCAAGCTCCCCTTTTACTAAGGGAACGAAACGTACGGCCTCCACGGTATCGATAATAAATTCGCCTCCCCGACGACGCACCCGTTTCAGAAACTGATGCTCGTCGCCCACGGGTAAGACGAGAATACCGCCTTCATCCAACTGCATCATCAATGCGGTTGGGATCTCAGGCGGCGCTGCCGTAACAATGATAGCGTCAAACGGGGCTCGCGCTTGCCAGCCCTGCCATCCATCACCATGACGGGTAGAAACATTATGTAAATCAAGCTGTTTAAGTCGACGACGCGCCTGCCACTGCAAACCTTTAATGCGCTCAACAGAGCACACATGGTGCACCAGGTGTGCCAGAATCGCCGTTTGGTAGCCAGAGCCGGTACCAATTTCCAGCACCCGGGACTGCGGCGTTAACTCAAGCAGCTCGGTCATCCGCGCAACCATATAGGGCTGCGAAATCGTCTGCCCCTGACCAATCGGCAGAGCAATATTGTCCCAGGCCTTATGTTCAAACGCCTCATCAATGAATTTTTCACGCGGCACGGCGGCAAGTGCATCGAGAACAAGCTCATCTCTGATGCCCTGCGCACGTAATTGTTCAAGAAGAGTGTGTACGCGTCTGCTTACCATTGCGTGTCGGCTCCCACGCTGTCTAACCAGTCAGAAACAACTTCATGCGCGCCATATGCGGTTAAATCGACATGCAGCGGCGTAATGGAAACATAGCCTTCATCGACGGCGGCAAAATCTGTATCCGGTCCGGCGTCGCACTTTTCGCCCGGCGGCCCGATCCAGTACAGCGTATTACCGCGCGGGTCCTGCTGTGGGATCACCTGATCCGCAGGATGGCGGCTACCGCAGCGGGTGACGCGGATACCTTTAATCTGATCCAGCGGTAAATCCGGCACGTTGATATTCAAAATTCGCCCGGTGCGCAGCGGTTCGCGACTCAGCGCCCGTAAGATACGGCAAGTTACTGCGGCAGCAGTATCGTAGTGTTTATGCCCATCAAGTGAGACCGCCAGCGCAGGAAAGCCCAGGTGACGACCTTCCATCGCCGCCGCAACGGTACCGGAATAGATAACATCATCGCCCAGATTAGGACCTGCGTTAATACCAGACACGACAATGTCCGGACGCGGACGCATTAATGCGTTCACGCCCAGATAGACGCAGTCGGTGGGTGTACCCATTTGTACGGCGATATCGCCATTATCATAGGTAAACGTGCGAAGTGAGGATTCCAGCGTCAGCGAGTTAGACGCGCCACTGCGGTTACGATCCGGGGCAACCACCTGTACGTCAGCAAACTCACGCAGCGCTTTCGCCAGCGTTTGTATACCGGGTGCGTGGACCCCATCATCGTTACTCAGCAATATACGCATAATCACCCATTGTGTTAATAAGTTCCCTTACAACACTGGTGGCGAAGCTACCTGCCGGTAGCCAGAAACGTAACTCAACGGTTACGTCATCCCACCAGTTCCAGCTTAATTGTTGTGGATACAGCAACATAGCACGACGCGATGCGTCGACTTTCTCGCGCAACAACAGCGACTGCAGCGCGGTTTCATCAGCAATAGCGGCTTCTTCAAACGCCAGCGCGTCGCGCTGAGTTCCCCACTCACCGCTGCCCGGTAATGCCGCTGTAATCATCAATTCTTTATCATCGACGCGACGCTGTAATTCGGTCTGTTCTTCCTGCGTGGCGACAAACCAACTTCCGCGTCCCGACAATTGTAGCGCATCGCCGTCAACAACTTGATTAAAGTCTGTTTTTTTCAAGCGTTCACTGACTATCTGATTAAACAACGCGCTACGGGCCGCCGACAACCAAAAACTGCGCTTATTGCGATCGCGCACCGGCGCATCGCTTTGCGCCCAGCGCAGCGCCCCTTGCAGGTTGCTGCCGCCAATACCAAAACGCTGAGCGCCAAAATAGTTCGGTACGCCGCGCTCGCTAATCGCCTGCAAACGCGCTTCAACGTCATTTCGCTGGCTCACTTCACGCAGCACCAGCGTAAATTCGTTACCTCTCAGCGCCCCTAAACGCAGCTTACGCTTGTGGCGCGCGTACTCCAGCACTTTACAGCCTTCGAGTTCAAATTTGCTTAAATCAGGCATTGCATTGCCCGGCACGCGCGCGCACAGCCACTGTTCCGTGACTGCATGCTTGTCTTTCTGGCCAGCAAAGCTCACTTCACGGGCGTGAATTTTCAGGAACTTCGCCAGCGCGTCAGCCACAAAACGGGTATTACAGCCGTTTTTCAGGATACGCACCAAAATGTGCTCGCCTTCGCCATCCGGTTCGAAGCCTAAATCTTCGACGACGACAAAGTCTTCCGGATTCGCTTTCAGAACGCCATGGCCTTGTGGTTTGCCATGGAGATACGTCAGATCTTCAAACGCAGTCATTTCGTTGCCTTAATGAGTAACGCCACCGCTTCACAGGCAATCCCTTCCCCACGCCCGGTAAAACCGAGTTTTTCCGTGGTGGTCGCTTTCACGTTAACATCATCCATATGGCAGCCGAGATCTTCGGCAATAAACACGCGCATTTGCGGAATGTGCGGCAGCATCTTCGGCGCCTGAGCAATAATCGTCACATCCACATTACCAAGCGTATAGCCTTTGGACTGAATACGCCGCCAGGCTTCACGCAATAATTCACGACTATCTGCACCTTTAAAGGCCGGGTCGGTGTCCGGGAAGAGTTTACCGATATCCCCCAGCGCAGCCGCGCCCAGCAGAGCATCGGTTAACGCGTGTAACGCCACGTCGCCATCAGAATGCGCCAGCAATCCTTTTTCATACGGGATGCGCACACCACCAATGATAATTGGGCCAACTCCGCCAAAAGCGTGTACGTCGAAACCGTGTCCAATTCGCATTATGCCTTCTCCTGATATACACAACATCCTCCAGGCAGCCTGAAGAATGATGTATCTAGATAGTTCGGGTCAGATAAAATTCCGCCAGCGCCAGGTCTTCCGGGCGGGTGACTTTGATGTTGTCAGCGCGTCCTTCGACCAGCAGCGGATGAAAACCGCAATATTCCAGCGCCGAGGCTTCGTCCGTAATGGTTGCACCTTCGTTTAGCGCACGGGTCAGACAGTCATGCAACAGCTCGCGAGGGAAAAACTGCGGCGTCAACGCATGCCATAAATCGGTGCGATCGACCGTATGGGCGATGTCTGTTCGGCCCGGCTCCGCGCGTTTCATCGTGTCGCGCACCGGCGCAGCAAGGATCCCGCCGATGCGGCTGGTTTCACTTATTGCCAGCAAACGAGATAAATCTTCCTGATGCAGACACGGACGCGCGGCATCATGCACCAGTACCCAACCGGCCTCACCTGCGGCTTGCAAACCGGCAAGGACAGAATCGGCACGCTCGTTGCCACCATCCACCACGGTAATTTGCGGGTGCGCTGCGAGTGGAAGTTGGGCAAAGCGACTGTCGCCTGGGCTAATAGCGATGACGACTCGCGTCACCCGGGGATGAGCCAGCAGCGCATCAACCGAGTGTTCGAGAATGGTTTTATTGCCAATAGAGAGGTACTGCTTAGGACACTCTGTTTGCATTCGGCGGCCAAACCCGGCAGCCGGCACCACGGCGCAAACGTCCATTAAAGTGGCTGCCATGTTAAATCCCTGGACGGTTTATCGATTGTTTTGCCCTGCAGTCTGAGCGCGTTTAGACGCGTCAGGCACCAGACGATAAAAGGTTTCGCCTGGCTTAGTCATACTGAGTTCGTTACGCGCGCGCTCTTCGATAGCCTCTTGCCCGCCATTGAGATCGTCAATTTCGGCAAAAAGCTGATCGTTACGCGCTTTCAGTTTCGCGTTTGTAGCTTGCTGCGCCGCAACATCATCGTTGACGCGACTATAGTCATGTATGCCGTTCTTACCGAACCACAGCGAATACTGTAGCCAGACTAATAAAGCCAGCAACAGCAACGTAAGTTTACCCATCCTGCCCCCTGAAAAACGGCATCAACATCCCATAAACTCCGCTGACAACTTTACATCAACGGACGGGAATGCCGCGACAACGCGGGCAAATGTACCACATTTGCCCGTTGTTACGTATACCCCATGTAAGGAGAACATAATCTCATTGTTGGTTACGGTTTGAATTATGGCCAGACAGTGAACAACAGCGACGATCGCGTGAAAGGACGTATGCCTAACCCAGTAGCCACAGGAACAGTGCGCCAAACATTGCGCCAACCACCAGCAGGGTACAGGCAATACTCAGCAGCAATCTCCCCTTCAATAGCGAATGCAGGGCAATACCCGCGACAATCGCCACGGGCAACAATGCGAGGAAAAAGGGCCATGTATAAAGGAAGAAAAACAGTGTGTTAGGGCCATACATCAGACACGGGAATCCCAGCGCCAGCAACCACGCGACAAAACCAACCACGGCTCCTGGGAGTGACCAGGTAGTTTCGTCGTCGGCAGCGAAGGTATCTGACTCTGTAATAGTAATGTTATGGCTGTTACGCATATCTAATCCTGTGACCGTGACTGACCGGGCGTGTAAGCTCGGGTGTCTCAGGATCTGATAATATCTTCCTGCCTCAGCAGGTCTAATAATTGAGGAACCAAATTTGTTACCAATTGTTCACCATCAAGATGAATCTCTGGCGATTCAGGCGCTTCGTAAACCGAGTCAATTCCGGTGAAATTGCGCAATTCCCCCGATCGCGCTTTTTTATACAGCCCTTTTGGATCGCGTGCTTCACACGTTGCTAATGGCGTATCGACAAAAACCTCAATAAAACGCCCTTGGCCCACGCGCTCGCGAACCATTTTTCGCTCGGCGCGATGCGGGGAGATAAACGCAGTCAACACCACCAGGCCGGCGTCTACCATCAGGTTAGCCACTTCACCAACCCGACGAATATTCTCCTTGCGATCGGCATCGCTAAACCCAAGATCGCTGCACAGACCGTGACGCACGTTATCGCCATCCAGCAGATAGGTGCTCACCCCTAGCTTATGCAGCGCCTCTTCCAGCGCCCCTGCTACCGTGGATTTACCGGAACCTGACAGCCCGGTAAACCACAGCACAACACCACGATGACCGTGGCGTTGTTCCCGCTGTTGCGGTGTAACAGGATGGGCATGCCAGACGACGTTTTCGTCATGCAGCGCCATTATTTTCCTCCCAGCAGATCGCGCGCACCCCAGTGTGGGAAGTGGCGACGCACCAGCGCATTAAGCTCCAGCTCAAACGCGCTGAACTGAGAAGCTGTGGCAAGCTCCTGGACGATTGGCTCACGCACCAGTCCCGCGCCAACGGTAACGTTGGTCAGGCGATCAATGATAATCAGCCCGCCCGTAACCGGATTCTGCTGATAGGTATCCAGCACCAGCGGCTCATCAAAAGTCAGATTAACCAGACCGATACCGTTCAGCGGTAGCGCTTCAACGTCACGTTGGGTCAGGTTATTAATATCGACCTGATTCTGCACGCTATCTACGCGTGCGCGGGTCTTCTTGCCCGCGACTTTTATGTCGTAGCTCAGCCCTGGCGACAACGGTTGTTCCGCCATCCACACCACATCAACAGCTGCGCTTTGTACTGTCGGCAGCGTTTCACCGGCATCAAGTAACAGGTCGCCCCGGCTAATATCGATCTCATCTTTCAGCACCAGGGTGATCGCTTCACCCGCATGCGCTTCCTGTAAATCGCCATCAAAGGTTACGATCCGCGCCACGCTTGACTCAACGCCGGACGGCAGCACTTTGACGCGCTGTCCGACCTTCACGCTACCGGAGGCCAGCGTTCCGGCATAACCACGGAAATCCAGATTCGGTCGGTTCACATACTGCACCGGGAAGCGCATCGGCTGAGTATCAACAATGCGCTGGATCTCAACGGTTTCCAGCACTTCCAGCAGCGTCGGACCGCTGTACCACGGCATACTGGCGCTTTGCGAAGCCACGTTATCGCCTTCCAGCGCAGAGAGCGGCACAAACCGGATATCCAGGTTGCCCGGCAGTTGTTCAGCAAAAGTAAGATAGTCTTCGCGAATGCGGTTAAATGTCTCTTCGCTAAAGTCCACCAGATCCATTTTGTTGATCGCCACTACCAGGTGTTTGATCCCAAGCAGCGTGGAGATAAAGCTATGACGACGAGTCTGATCCAGCACGCCTTTACGCGCATCGATCAATAGGATCGCCAGGTCGCAGGTCGACGCGCCGGTCGCCATGTTACGGGTGTACTGCTCATGCCCGGGAGTGTCCGCAATAATAAATTTACGCTTCTCGGTAGAGAAATAACGATACGCCACGTCGATGGTGATGCCCTGCTCGCGCTCGGCCTGCAAGCCGTCAACCAATAACGCCAGATCAAGCTTTTCGCCCTGAGTGCCGTGACGTTTACTGTCATTGTGCAGCAATGAAAGCTGGTCTTCATAAATCTGAAGCGTGTCGTGCAGCAGGCGGCCAATCAGGGTACTTTTCCCATCATCCACGCTACCGCAGGTTAAAAAGCGCAGCAGACTTTTGTGTTGCTGGGCAACCATCCAGGCTTCAACGCCGCCTTCATTAGCAATTTGTTGTGCAAGTGTCGTATTCATGGCGGCTCCTTAGAAATACCCCTGACGTTTCTTCAGCTCCATGGAGCCCGCCTGGTCGCGGTCAATCACGCGGCCCTGACGTTCACTGGTGGTTGAAACCAGCATCTCTTCGATGATTTCCGGCAGCGTCTGCGCATTCGACTCCACCGCGCCTGTCAGCGGCCAGCAACCGAGCGTACGGAAACGCACCATGCGTTTTTTAATCACTTCACCAGGTTGCAGATCGATTCTGTCGTCATCAATCATCATCAGCATGCCGTCGCGTTCCAGCACCGGACGCTCCGCCGCCAGATACAGCGGCACGATATCGATATTTTCCAGCCAGATGTACTGCCAGATATCCTGTTCAGTCCAGTTAGAGAGCGGGAAGACGCGAATACTTTCGCCTTTGTTAATCTGCCCGTTGTAGTTGTGCCACAGCTCCGGGCGCTGATTTTTAGGATCCCAGCGATGAAAACGATCGCGGAAAGAGTAAATACGCTCTTTGGCACGCGATTTCTCTTCGTCACGACGAGCACCGCCAAACGCGGCATCGAAACCGTATTTATTCAGTGCCTGCTTCAGCCCTTCAGTTTTCATAATGTCGGTATGCTTGGCGCTACCGTGGACAAACGGGTTGATGCCCATCGCCACCCCTTCCGGGTTTTTATGCACCAGCAGTTCGCAGCCGTAGGCTTTCGCCGTGCGGTCACGAAACTCGTACATTTCGCTGAATTTCCAGCCGGTATCAACGTGCAGCAATGGGAACGGCAGCGTGCCCGGATAAAACGCTTTACGCGCCAGATGCAGCATTACGCTGGAATCTTTGCCGATGGAATACATCATCACCGGATTAGAAAACTCGGCGGCCACCTCACGAATGATATGGATGCTTTCCGCTTCCAGTTGCCGCAGGTGGGTAAGTCGTTTTTGATCCATAACCGTTCCTATGTAATGCCGTTATTTTGCTAACGATGCTCAGATAACCTGACTATAGGGAGGGCAAGGGGGCGAATGAAATTACGAATTGGAATGAGTAGTTCCTCAAAGGAATAACGATCCGGAAAAGCAAATATCAAAAAGTGCTTAAGCTACCGGAATTCGGGCATTTAGGAGCAAATGAAATTGTTTTACCTCGATCACGGTTTCATACTAGCGGCTGAAAATTTCTGCTTGGTATTTAAGGACTCATCATGTTTCTCGCATTGCGCCACCTTCTTGCAGCCATGGCGCTCGGCGCGTGCTTCATCCTTCCCGCACAGGCAACATCTTCGAAGCCCGGAGATATCGCAAATACCCAGGCTCGATATATCGCAACGTTTTTCCCAGGCCGCGTGACGGGATCTCCGGCAGAAATGTTGTCTGCTGATTATATACGTCAACAATTTCAGCAGATGGGTTATAGCAGCGATATTCGGACGTTTAATAGCCGTTATGTTTATACCGCCAAAGATAACCGTAAAAACTGGCATAACGTAACGGGAAGCACCGTTATTGCTGCACATGAAGGCAAAGCGCCGCAGCAGATTATTATTATGGCGCACCTCGACACCTACGCCGCACAAAGCGACGCCGACTCCGATGCCAATCTGGGTGGATTAACCCTGCAAGGTATCGATGACAACGCCGCAGGTGTTGGCGTAATGCTGGAACTGGCGGAAAAACTCAAAAACGTGCCGACGCAGTACGGTATTCGCTTTATCGCCACCAGCGGCGAGGAAGAGGGCAAACTGGGCGCGGAGAACATCCTGAAGCGAATGAGCGCCGCCGAGAAGAAAAACACGCTGCTGGTTATCAACCTCGATAACCTGATCGTCGGCGATAAGCTCTATTTCAATAGCGGTAAGAAAACCCCGGAAGCGGTGCGAAAACTGACGCGCGACCGGGCACTGGCTATCGCGCACAGCCGCGGTATCGTTGCCAGCACCAATCCAGGTCTGAACAAAGACTATCCGAAAGGCACTGGATGTTGTAACGATGCAGAGGTCTTCGACAACGCAGGGATTGCCGTTCTCTCAGTTGAAGCGACTAACTGGAACCTGGGAAAGAAAGATGGCTATCAACAGCGCGCCAAAAGCGCCTCATTCCCGGCTGGCAACAGCTGGCACGATGTGCGACTGGATAACCAACAGCATATCGATAAAGCGTTACCGGGCCGGATAGAGCACCGTAGCCGCGACGTGGTACGCATTATGCTGCCGCTGGTAAAAGAACTGGCAAAAGCGGGTAAATCCTGAAGAAGTGGTCCGGTAGGATGTAAATCTTACCGGACCCCTTTCCTGTTACCCTTCGTGCAGTCCGCACTCACGCTTCAATCCGAAGAAGCGCGTCTCTTCTTCCGCCATACCCGGCTCCCATTTGCGGGTGGTGTGGGTATCGCCTACCGACAGATAGCCCTGATCCCACAACGGATGGTATTTCAAACCGTGTTTTTGCAGATACTGGTAAACCGTACGGTTATCCCAGTCTATGATCGGCAGAACTTTAAACACGCCGCGCTGGATAGCCAGCACCGGCAAATGCCCACGACTGCCCGATTGCTCTCGACGCAGACCGGCAAACCAGGTTTGCGCGTTCAGCTCCTGCAGCGCCCGGTTCATCGGCTCGACTTTGTTGATGTCATTGTATTTTTCAATGCCTTCAACGCCCTGCTCCCACAGTTTGCCGTAGCGTGCTTCCTGCCAGGCCGCACTTTCCTTTGCCCGGTAGACTTGCAGATTAAGCTTAAGCTTGTCCGTTAACTCATCAATGAACTGATAGGTTTCCGGGAACAAATAGCCAGTATCGGTGAGGATCACCGGGATATCCGGGCGAATCTGATTTACCAGATGCAGGCTCACTGCCGCCTGGATACCAAAACTTGATGACAGTACATATTCACCAGGCAGGTTTTCCAGCGCCCACGCTACGCGATCCTCGGCGCTCAATTTTTCCAGTTGGTCGTTGGTTTGTGCCAACGCCATAACGCGTTCAACTTTCGGCAGTTCGTTCAACGCGTTGAGATCGAGTTTGGGCATAAGTTCCTCACTGTTTGCCTTGCCTGATGGCGCTGCGCTTATCAGGCCTACCGATTCAGCAGACCCGATAAGTCAATTTCACATTATTCCCAGAAATCCCGTGCTGGATCGAGCACCGGGCGAATAATGCCCGCACGCACCGTAAAGTCACCGAAGCCTTCACCCGCTTCGCGCTCTTTCGCCCAGCGCCCAATCAGTTCATCCAGCGATGCCAGAATTTCCGGCTCGGTGATGTTCTCTTTAAACATCCGGGGAATACGGGTTCCGATACGGTTGCCCCCTAAATGGAGGTTGTAACGCCCAGGAGCTTTACCCACCAGACCAACTTCCGCCAGCATCGCACGACCACAACCGTTCGGGCAGCCGGTCACACGCATGACAATGTTTTCATCACTCAGGCTGTGCTTCGCCATCAGCGTGTCGATGTTGTCGATAAACGTTGGCAGGAAGCGCTCAGCTTCCGCCATCGCCAGCGGACAGGTCGGGAACGAGACGCAGGCCATCGAGTTTTCACGCTGCGGAGTGACCGCGTTCATTAAGCCACTCTTCTGCGCAATCTTCTCGATCTTCGCCTTTTCACTCTCAGGAACACCGGCAATGATCAGGTTCTGGTTCGCGGTAATGCGGAACTCACCTTTGTGGATCTTCGCGATCTCAAGCAGACCGGTTTTCAGCGGTCGGCCCGGATAATCGAGGATTCGTCCGTTTTCAATAAACAACGTCAGATGCCATTTATTGTCGATCCCTTTCACCCAGCCGATACGATCGCCGCGACCGGTGAACTCGTACGGACGGATCGGCTCAAATTTGATCCCCGCCCGGCGCTCAACTTCAGCTTTAAAGGTCTCAACACCCACGCGTTCCAGCGTGTATTTGGTTTTCGCGTTTTTACGATCGGTACGGTTACCCCAGTCACGCTGCGTGGTCACCACAGCCTCCGCCACGGCCAGCGTATGCTCAAGCGACAGATAACCAAACTCGCTTGCCGTACGGGCATAGGTTTTCTTGTTGCCGTGCTCAATCGACAAACCACCGCCCACCAGCAGGTTAAAGCCCACCAGCTTGCCGTTTTCCGCAATCGCCACAAAGTTCATGTCGTTGGCGTGCAGATCGATGTCGTTCTGCGGTGGGATCACGACCGTGGTTTTAAACTTACGCGGCAGATAGGTTTGACCGAGGATCGGCTCTTCGTCGGTAGTCGCGACTTTTTCCTGATCAAGCCAGATCTCTGCATAGGCGCGGGTGCGCGGCAACAGGTGCTCGGAAATTTTCTTCGCCCATTCATAGGCTTCGGCATGCAGCTCAGATTCATACGGATTCGAGGTGCACAGCACGTTACGGTTCATGTCGTTGGCGGTCGCCAGAGCGTCAAGCCCGACTGAATGCAGCATCTGGTGTACCGGCTTAACATTCTTCTTCAGAATGCCGTGAAACTGGAAGGTCTGACGGTTGGTCAGACGAATGCTGCCGTATATGGTGTTGTCATGGGCGAACTTGTCGATCGCCTGCCACTGTTTGGTGGTGATCACCCCACCCGGCAGACGACAGCGCAGCAGCATCGCGTGACGTGGCTCCAGCTTTTGCTCGGCACGTTCGGCGCGGATATCGCGGTCGTCCTGCTGGTACATACCGTGAAAACGGATCAGCAGGAAGTTGTCGCCTTTAAACCCGCCGGTCAGGCCGTCGTTTAAATCTTCGGCAATGGTACCGCGCAGATAGTTGCTTTCCAGCTTCATACGCTCAGCGTCGGACAGTTTGCCTTCGACCACCAATGGTCCTGGATGTTTTTCGCTCATTAGTAGACATCTCGCTGATAACGGCGCTCAATGCGCAGCTCACTTAAAAATTCATCCGCCGCTTCGATATCCATACCACCGAATTCGGCAATCACTTCCAACAACGCCTGCTCAACGTCTTTCGCCATGCGATTGGCGTCGCCACAGACATAAATGTGCGCACCGTCGTTAATCCAGCGCCACAGTTCCGCGCCCTGTTGGCGCAGTTTATCTTGTACGTAGACTTTTTCTTTTTGATCGCGGGACCAGGCGAGATCGATACGGCTCAGTACGCCCTCTTTGACGTAACGCTGCCATTCCACCTGATACAGGAAATCTTCGGTAAAGTGTGGGTTACCAAAAAACAGCCAGTTTTTGCCTTCGGCTCCGTCAGCCGCACGTTGCTGCATGAATGCACGGAACGGCGCAATCCCCGTACCCGGTCCAATCATAATTACCGGCGTCTTCGGGTTCGCCGGCAGACGGAAGTTGTCGTTGTGTTCAATGAACACGCGAACTTCACCTTCTTCTTCCACGCGGTCGGCGAGGAAACTGGAAGCACCACCAGCACGGGCGCGACCTTCTATCTCATAACGCACCACGCCCACGGTGACGTGCACTTCGCTTTCCACTTCCGCCTGGGAAGAAGCAATGGAGTACAAACGCGGCGTCAGCGGACGCAGAAGATCAACTAACGCCTGAGCATCCAGTTGTGCCGGAGAGAAGCGCACCATATCGACGATGGGCGTGGTTGCGGCGTAATGCTGCAACTGTGCTTTGTCACCCACTAACGGCAGCAAAGTTTCGCTGCGGGTTAAGGTGGCATAGTTCTCTACGATATTGCCGGTGTTAACCGTCAGCTCGAAATGCCACTGCAACGCTTCAGCGAGGGACAGGGTTTTTCCTTCAACCGTGACCGGCTCATCACCTTTCAGCCACAGAAGTTCAACCAGTTCTTTAACCAGAGCCGGGTCATTCTGATACCAGACGCCCAGCGCATCGCCCGGCTGATAACGCAGGCCGGAATCGCCTAAATCAATTTCAATATGGCGCACGTCTTTTTCAGAGTCGCGGCCGGTAATTTTTTGATTCACCGCAAGGGACGCCGTCAGCGGCGCTTCTTTGGTGTATGGGCTGGTGTGTACTTCATTTACTGCACCGCTCGCGGCAACTTGCACAGACGGTGCCGCAGGCGCACGCGCTTTCAGAACATCAACGAGGCGAGCACGCCACTGCGTGGCGGCGGCCTGGTATTCAACGTCGGCATCGACGCGATCGAGCAGACGTTCACCGCCCAGCTCAGCCAGTTTCGCATCGAAGTCTTTTCCTGCCTGGCAGAAAAACTCATAAGAGGTATCGCCAAGACCAAACACGGCAAAAGCGGTGTTATCAAGCTTCGGCGCTTTTTTCGAGAACAGGAATTTATGCAACGCCACGGCTTCTTCCGCCGGTTCACCTTCCCCTTGCGTCGACGCCACCACGATCAGCAGTTTTTCATTGGCGATTTGTTTGAATTTATAGTCGCCAGCGTTGATGAGAGTGACGTTGAGCTTCGCGGCGATCAGATCATCGCGCAGGGCTTCCGCCACACGGCGCGCATTACCGGTTTGCGAGGCGGAGATAAGCGTAATGCCAGGCATTTCAGCGACAGGCGCAGTCGCCACCGCGTTGCTGCCAGGCTGCTGATTCAGCACGCCCCAAAAATAGCCAGAAACCCACGCAAGTTGTGCGGGAGTGAAATCGGTCGTGGCCGCCTGAAGGCGTGCCAGTTGCTCCGGGTTTAGCGGTAGCAAAGCGGAAGGTGGGGCCTGTGTCGTCATGCGTTGTCATGTTCCAGTAAGCAAAGCGGATTTCAGCAATAAAACCCAAACTGAAGATAAGGTTAACGGCGGGGATAGTAACAATTAAAGAAGGGATGGAAATAACAAATAACCAAATGGACTAACCTGTTTTAGTTATAGTTATTAACTGCAAAACAGATTATATAAGCATTTGATATATAAATAATTAACCAATATTGGTTGTATGAATATGTAGCTTTGGTACTGAGCATCCTTTTATACACTAAATAATTTAAGATGCATCGAGGCGGCAACTGAGCAAGTCCCCAGGAGCTTACATGAGTAAGTGACTGGGGCGAGCAAAGGCAGCCAACAAAGAAGCAGCTTAAAGAATGACGTGTATAAATAATGATAAAATTTGCTCTTTACGGTACCCTACCGCGGTTTTTCGCATTCTTGAGAGTAAAAAATGTCCACCACCTTGTTTAAAGATTTCACCTTCGAAGCCGCTCACCACCTGCCGCATGTACCGGAAGGGCATAAGTGTGGCCGCCTGCATGGTCACTCATTTATGGTGCGTCTTGAAATTACCGGTGAAGTCGATCCGCATACCGGTTGGATCATGGATTTTGCTGAGTTAAAAGCCGCGTTTAAGCCGATTTACGACAGACTCGATCACTACTATTTGAACGATATTCCTGGCTTAGAAAATCCAACCAGCGAAGTGCTGGCCAAATGGATTTGGGATCAGGTTAAACCTGTGGTCCCTCTGCTGAGTGCCGTAATGGTGAAAGAGACCTGCACAGCGGGCTGCGTATACCGCGGCGAGTGATTATAGGCTGGATGGCAATGCGTCTTATCCGGCCTGCAACGAGCAACAAACTCTGGCCGGGTAAGCGAAACGCCCCCGGCACAGTTATCAGGCAATATTCAGATACTTATGGGTCTGCATCGACAGACGCCAGTTACGCGCAATACAGGTATCAATGCACAAACGCGTCGCATCTTCTTTCTGGCTGATTGGCTGTAAGGCGATGATTCGCGGTTTGTCGTCACTCAACGTCGCCAGCAGTTCATCCAGCGCTTCAATATCGCGGACACGGCCAACCGGATGCTTGATTTCATTCGCGCGCTCCAGCGCCTGTGACAGCACATCATAGCCACCGCGCATATTCACCTTCGGCGATACGGTCACCCAGGTATTCGGCGTACAGCGTACTTCGTGCGTGCCGCTGGTCTCAATCTGGCAGCTAAAGCCGTTCTTTTCCAGCAGGTCAGTCAGCGGCATCAGGTCATGAATGCAGGGCTCGCCACCGGTGATCACCACGTGACGGGCGGTATAGCCCTGACGCGAAATGACCGCCAGCAGATCTTCGCTGCTCGCAGCACCCCATTTATCGCTTTCTTTGGTCTTGGCCAGGATGCTGTACAGGGAGACTTCCCGATCCTCAAGCTTATCCCAGGTGTGTTTGGTATCGCACCAGGCACAGCCAACCGGGCATCCCTGTAAACGAATAAAAATGGCGGGGACGCCGGTAAAGTAACCCTCACCTTGCAGGGTCTGGAACATCTCGTTAATCGGGTACTGCATAGCGCTCTCAATATGGGGATAAACGATAATTATCGCAGATCCCCGCCAAAGTATCATGCCCCATCGATGCTTTACGAGGCGATCGCTGCGACAAAGCGTGCCGTTATCTGCTGCGGACGCGTGATAGCCCCACCAACCACCACGGTATGGGCGCCTAATGCCAGGCATCGTGCAGCACGTTCAGGGGTATCAACGTTCCCTTCCGCCACAACCGGTACGCTAACCGCAGCCAACACATCACGTAAAAAACCGCAGTCGTTTTCCGCCAGCACATGCCCGGCAGTATCAGCGGTATAGCCGTAGAGCGTAGTGCCCACACAGTCAAAACCCAGGCGCTCAGCGGTCACCGCTTCGTCTACGGTGGCAATATCCGCCATCAGCAGTACGGACGGATAGCGAGCACGGATCTGCGTAACCAGTTCTTCCAGCGTTTGCCCACCGGGGCGCGGGCGCGCTGTCGCATCCAGAGCAATAATTTCCGGCTCAACGGTCATCAGTTCATCGACTTCCTGCAAAGTGGCCGTGATAAACACATCGCTACCCGGATAATCACGCTTGATAATCCCAATCACCGGCAGGGAGACGCTCTCTTTGATCGCGCGAATGTCCACCACGCTGTTCGCACGAATACCTACCGCACCGCCCTGCGCTGCCGCCAGCGCCATACGTGACATAATAAACGGGCTGTGCAGAGGCTCATTTTCCAGCGCCTGACAGGAGACAATTAATTTACCTTTCAGGGAATCCAGTACAGTTTTCATTACGATAAGATCTCTTCGACTTCGTTTTTAATGATGGTGACATGCGGGCCATAAATCACCTGAACCCCGTTGCCGCGAATAATTACGCCACGGGCCCCGGTCGCTTTCAGCGCCGCTTCATCGACCTTGCTGCTCTCTTTCACCGTCACGCGCAGGCGTGTGGCACAACAATCCACCTCTTCCAGATTCTCTTTACCTCCCAGCCCGGCGATCACTGCCGCTGCTCGCTCACTCTGCGGCAGGCCGGATTCAGTCGGCGCTGCGTTTTCACGACCTGGTGTCAACCAGTTAAAGCGGTTAATCAAATAGCGGAAGGTGAAGTAGTAAAGGAAGAACCACGGGATCCCCACCATGGGGACGTACATCCAGTTGGTTTTAGCTTCCCCCTGTAGCACGCCGAAGAGGAGGAAATCGATAAGCCCACCCGAAAAGGTTTGCCCGATGGTGATATGTAAAATATGCGCGATCATAAACGCCAGACCATCGAAGAAGGCGTGAATGACGTATAACACGGGTGCGACAAACAGGAATGAGAACTCGATAGGCTCAGTGATCCCTGTCAGGAAAGAGGTCAGTGCCGCAGACAACAGCAGACCGGCGACAAGTTTTCTGTTCTCAGGCTTGGCGGTGTGGTACATCGCCAGACATGCGCCAAGCAGGCCAAACATCATGGTGATGAAGCGCCCTGACATAAAGCGCGAGGTGCCCGCATAGAACTGCTGCGTATTCGGATCGGCAAGTTGCGCGAAGAAAATACGCTGCGTACCTTCAACTAACTGGCCGTTGACGATTTCACTACCGCCAAGCGCCGTCGTCCAGAACGGCAAATAGAAGATATGGTGTAACCCCAGTGGGCCAAGCATACGCAGGATGAAGCCGTACAACAGCGTCCCCAGATAGCCTGTCGCATCCACCAGACCACCCAGTCCAAAAATGAGTTTCTGGAAATGCGGCCAAACCACCGTCATGACCGCACCCACGACAATCGCGGCAAGGGAGCTAATAATCGGTACAAAGCGCGAACCGCTGAAGAAACCAAGGAACTGAGGTAATGAGACTTTATTGAAACGGCTATGCAGCGCGCAGGTGACAAGCCCAATCACCACCCCACCGAACACCCCCGTTTCCAGTGTCTGAATACCCAGCGTCATCCCCTGGCCTACGGCACCGGGATTCTCGTGTGCCAGCGTTCCGTTGAGCGTCAATAAAGCGTTGATGGTGGCGTTCATCACCAGAAATGCCAGCAATGCCGCAAGCCCAGCGGTGCCTTTATCCGTTTTAGCCAGTCCTACTGCAACACCCACCGCAAAGAGCACCGACAGGTTGGCAAACACAATAGAACCTGCGCTGGTCATGATCGTGAAGATTGCCTGTAACCAGTCAACGTCCAAAAACGGATAAGCAGTCAATGTGTTTGGATTCGACAGCGCGCCGCCAATCCCTAACAACAGCCCCGCAGCGGGCAGTACCGCAATCGGCAGCATGAACGATTTGCCGAACCGCTGTGCCTTTTCGAACCATGCGCCCGATGAAGCGCCGCTAAACATTTGCATCATTTTTTCATCTCCCCGATTAATGATGAAAATTTTTACCACATTTAATTTGTAAAATGAAAATTATCATCAAAATCCAGGAAGTCGATCATACTTTTTTAAAATGACTGGCATCTCTCCCCTGCTTTCCGCCACACTATCAACAGAGAAACGCATTAAGGATTTTGCATGTCAGAAAATGAAAACCTGCTGCTGAGATTGCGCCAGGGCGTTGACGGATATAGCCGAACACAGCAGAAGCTGGGAGAGTTTGTGCTCAGCGATCCGGCAAAAGTTGTCTACCTGACGATTACCGAACTGGCGCGTGAAAGCGACACCAGCGAGGCGAGCGTCACACGTCTGTGCCGCGCACTAGGGTGTAAGGGTTATAACGAATTCAAAATGGCGCTGGCACTCGATCTCCAGCAAGGACAGCCGGTAGAGCACAGCGGAGATGAGATTGACAATGTGGTCAATGAATCCGTACAAGCGCTGCAGGACACAGCAAAATTACTCGACAGGACATTACTGGAATCCGCCGCTTTGGCGCTGCATCAGGCCCAGTCGGTACAGATTTATGGCGTAGCGGCCAGCGCTATTCTGGGTGAGTATTTACATTACAAACTCCTGCGCCTCGGCAAACCTGCACAATTGTTCAGTGACATGCATCGTGCAGCCATGAACGCCACAACGCTTAACAAAGACACGCTGGTGGTAGCGATTTCCAGTTCAGGTTCGACGCGCGATCTACTGCATGTCGTTAAACTGGCGCGTAAGCAAGGCGTGCGCGTACTGGCGTTAAGTAATACGCCGCGCAGCCCGTTGGCTTCGCTGAGTGATATTCAGCTGGTCGCAGCCAAACCGGAAGGTCCGTTGAGTGCTGGCGCGCTAAATGCCAAGGTGGGAGTGATGCTGTTAGTAGAACTGCTCACCACGTCGCTGATTGCGCTGGATGAAAAGTACAGTAATGTGAGCCAGCAAACCGCCAGCGCGACCCTTCCTCTACTGCTTTAAGAGCATAAAAAAACCCGCCGCAGCGGGTTTTTACGTTAAGAGCTAAAGAACAGGATTACGCCTGACCTTTGATCTCTTTACGACCGTTGTACGGTGCTTGTTCACCCAGAGCTTCTTCGATACGAATCAGCTGGTTGTACTTAGCAACGCGGTCAGAACGGCTCATAGAACCAGTTTTGATCTGGCCTGCAGCGGTACCAACAGCCAGGTCAGCAATGGTAGCGTCTTCAGTTTCGCCAGAACGGTGAGAGATGACAGCGGTGTAGCCAGCGTCTTTCGCCATTTTGATCGCAGCCAGAGTTTCGGTCAGAGAACCGATCTGGTTGAATTTGATCAGGATGGAGTTAACGATGCCTTTTTCGATGCCTTCTTTCAGGATCTTGGTGTTAGTTACGAACAGATCGTCACCAACCAGCTGGATTTTGTCGCCCAGTACTTTAGTCTGGTATGCGAAACCGTCCCAGTCAGACTCGTCCAGACCATCTTCGATGGACACGATCGGGTACTGTTTGGTCAGTTCTTCCAGGAAGTGAGTAAATTCTTCGGAGGTGAATGCTTTGTTGCCTTCGCCAGCCAGAACGTATTTACCGTCTTTGTAGAATTCAGACGCTGCACAGTCCATCGCCAGGGTGATGTCTTTGCCCAGCTCGTAGCCAGCTGCTTTAACCGCTTCAGCGATTACAGCCAGAGCTTCAGCGTTGGAACCCAGGTTCGGCGCGTAGCCGCCTTCGTCACCAACTGCGGTGTTCATACCTTTAGCTTTCAGAACTTTAGCCAGGTTGTGGAACACTTCAGAACCCATACGAACGGCTTCTTTCAGAGTCTTAGCGCCAACCGGCTGAATCATGAATTCCTGGATGTCGACGTTGTTGTCAGCGTGCTCACCACCGTTGATGATGTTCATCATCGGAACCGGCATGGAGTATTTACCCGGAGTACCGTTCAGTTCAGCGATGTGTGCATACAGCGGCAGGCCTTTTGCAGCAGCTGCTGCTTTGGCGTTCGCCAGGGACACAGCCAGGATGGCGTTTGCACCGAAGTTGGATTTGTTTTCAGTACCGTCCAGATCGATCATGATCTTGTCGATGCCAGCCTGATCTTTAGCATCTTTACCCAGCAGAGCCTGAGCAATTGGGCCGTTAACAGCTGCAACAGCTTTCAGTACGCCTTTACCCATGAAACGGGATTTGTCGCCATCGCGCAGTTCCAGTGCTTCGCGGGAACCAGTAGAAGCACCTGACGGAGCTGCTGCCATACCAACGAAACCACCTTCTAGGTGTACTTCGGCTTCAACAGTCGGGTTACCACGGGAGTCGATGATTTCACGACCGATGATTTTAACGATTTTGGACATTAGATTTTCCTCAGTACAAGTTAAACTAAAACTCCAGACAAACAATGCACCCTAATGGGTGCATTGCCGTTCTAACTTATTTACTTCTTACTTCGCCTGACGCTTCTGATGTTCACTGGCGGCTTTCACAAAGCCGGCAAACAGCGGGTGCCCATCACGTGGCGTGGAAGTAAATTCCGGGTGGAACTGACAGGCCACGAACCACGGATGATTCGGTACCTCAATGATCTCGACCAACTGATCATCACCGGAACGGCCTGCAATACGCAGACCCGCAGCTTCAATCTGTTTCAACAGCATATTGTTGACTTCGTAACGGTGGCGATGGCGTTCAACAATTGTCGGCGCGCCGTACAGTTGACGAACCAGGCTATCGTCGCTCAACTGACACTGCTGCGCGCCAAGGCGCATTGTGCCGCCCAGATCGCTCTTCTCGGTACGGATTTCGACGTTGCCGTCTTCATCGCGCCATTCGGTAATCAGGGCCACCACCGGGTACTTACAGTCTGGCACAAATTCCGTGGAGTTGGCGTTATCCATACCCACTACGTTACGTGCAAACTCAATCAACGCAACCTGCATACCCAGGCAAATGCCCAGATAAGGAATATTGTTCTCACGCGCAAAGCGCGCCGTCGCGATTTTACCTTCAACACCACGGTAGCCGAAGCCGCCTGGGATCAGGATTGCATCAAGACCTTTCAGGATCTCAACGCCACGCGTTTCGACATCTTGCGAATCGATCAGCTTGATGTTGACGGTGACACGATTCTTCAGACCACCGTGCTTCAGCGCTTCGATAACTGACTTATAGGCATCCGGCAGTTCAATGTACTTGCCGACCATACCGATAGTCACTTCGCCTGCCGGATTCGCTTCTTCGTAGATAACCTGTTCCCATTCTGACAGATTAGCTTCCGGACAGTTCAAGCTGAATCGTTTACAAATATAATCGTCAAGGCCCTGAGATTTCAACAGGCCCGGGATTTTATAGATGGAATCGACATCTTTCAGAGAAATCACCGCTTTTTCCGGAACGTTACAGAACAATGCAATTTTTGCACGTTCATTAGCCGGAACTGCGCGATCGGAGCGGCAAATCAGGATATCTGGCTGAATACCGATAGAAAGCAGCTCTTTTACAGAGTGCTGAGTCGGTTTAGTTTTGACTTCACCAGCCGCCGCCATGTACGGAACCAGCGTCAGATGCATAAACAGCGTGTGCTCACGGCCAATTTCTACGGCCATCTGGCGAATCGCTTCAAGGAACGGCAGAGATTCGATATCCCCAACGGTTCCGCCGATTTCGACCAGAACAACATCATGACCTTCACCGCCTTCCAGAACGCGCTCTTTAATGGCATTCGTGATGTGCGGGATAACCTGAACTGTTGCGCCCAGGTAGTCGCCACGGCGCTCTTTACGCAGAACGTCGGAGTAGATACGACCCGTAGTGAAGTTGTTGCGGCGGCTCATTTTGGTACGAATGAAACGCTCATAGTGACCCAGGTCCAGGTCGGTTTCAGCGCCGTCTTCGGTAACGAACACTTCCCCGTGTTGGATTGGGCTCATAGTACCTGGATCGACGTTGATGTACGGATCCAGTTTCATCATGGTTACATTGAGGCCACGGGCTTCAAGAATGGCTGCCAGGGAGGCTGCGGCAATGCCTTTTCCCAGAGAGGATACGACCCCGCCGGTCACAAAAATATAGTTCGTTGTCATGCTGGACCTGAGAAGTTAGGGTGAAACGATGGAATTACCAAGACGGGAAAGTAGTATACCCGAACATGACGAGCGCCACAAACTTTCATTATCCCCTCTCCTTCGTTCTTCAAGCCGCACCGGTGTTGGCTTCCTTCACTCACCCCAGTCACATAGCATTTCTATGTTCCTGGGGATTCTTTCAGTCGCCGCCTTGTTGCGACTCGAATAACTCGAAGAGGCAGTATACAAGGTGTTTCATCAACATAACGGGAAGAGAAAATAGCCTCTTTTGGGTAAATGTTTTTGACGTAAATCAAGCGCTTGTTATTTAAAAAATCACACAAATCGCCCTTGACCGACGAAATCCCTTAGAGATCAATTTCCTGCCGTTTTACCTGTTGCCAGACTTCTTCCATAGTTTCCAGATCAACACCAGTCATTTCCAAACCGCGCGAAGCCACAATTCGCTCAACTTCACGAAAACGCCGCTCAAACTTCTCGTTCGCTTTCTGCAATGCGGTCTCTGCTTTAGTGCCTAAATGCCGGGCCATATTAACCGTAGCAAACAGCAGATCGCCCATTTCCTCCTCCAGTTTAGCCTGGTCGACAACAGCCTGCTTAGCCTCAAACATGACTTCGTCGATCTCTTCGTAAACCTTGTCGACAACCGGTCCTAACGTTTTCCAGTCGAAGCCAACATTTGAGCAGCGTTTCTGGATTTTTTGGGCGCGCATTAATGCCGGTAAACTGCGGGGAATATCGTCGAGTGCGGAATGCTGTGCCTTCTGGGCGCGTTCTTCACTTTTGATTTTTTCCCAACGGGTCAAAACCTCAGTACTGTTACTGGCAGAAACATCAGCAAAAACATGTGGATGACGGCGTTCAAGTTTATCGCTTATCGCAGCACAAATATCATCGAAGTTGAAGCGCCCTTCTTCCTGCGCCATCTGGGCGTAAAACACCACCTGGAACAGCAGGTCGCCCAGCTCTCCGCGCAGGTCGTCAAAGTCTTCACGCGCAATCGCGTCCAGCACTTCATAGGTTTCTTCGAGGGTGTAAGGGGCAATAGTGGAGAATGTCTGCTCTTTGTCCCACGGACAGCCGTTTTCCGGGTCGCGCAGGCGCTGCATAATACCGAGCAGTCGGTCGATTTGATTCATTGGGATATCCTGAAATTTCAATACAGTAGACCGGATAAGGCGATAGCCGACATCCGGCAACATAGCAATGCCTGATGGCAACGCTAACGCGTCTTATCAGGCCTACAAGGTTATCCGGCCTACAAAATCATTAATTACCGTGCAAGCGACGTGCGTCGATCACATCCGGTACCTGGTTCAGTTTGCCGAGCACGCGCCCGAGCACCTGCAGGTTATAAATTTCGATGGTCATATCGATGGTGGCCAGCTGTTGTTTGGTATCACTTCGGCTGGCAACTCCCAGCACGTTCACCTTCTCGTTGGCGAGAATCGTGGTGATATCACGTAACAAACCGCTGCGATCGTTGGCCTGGACGCGAACCACCAGCGAATACCCTGCCGAGTAGCTTTCGCCCCAGACTGCATCAACAATACGTTCCGGCGCATGGGAGCGCAGCTCAGCCAGCTGTTCACAATCCGCCCGGTGCACGGAAATACCACGTCCCTGGGTAATAAATCCGACAATCTCATCGCCTGGAATCGGCTGGCAGCAGCGGGCGATGTGGTGCATCAGGTTACCTACCCCTTCCACCACCACACGACCGTCGTCTTTACGACGGCTCTGCGGTGCCTGCGTTTTCTGCTGAAGCTGTTTCAGCGCGGCGGCATCCTGTTCGGCAGCACTTGGCTTATTAAACTGCGCCTGCAGGAAGTTCACCATTTGGTTGAGGCGGATGTCTCCTCCGCCAATCGCCGCCAGCAACTCGTCCAGCTCATTGAAGCTGTAGCGCGGTAGCAGGTGTTTTTCCGCCTCTTTCAGGCTGATACCTAAATGCGCCAGCTCATCGTCGAGGATCTGGCGACCAGCAAGGATGTTTTTGTCGCGGTCCTGTTTACGGAACCAGGCGTGGATCTTCGAACGCCCACGACTGGTGGTTACGTAGCCAAGGTTAGGATTCAGCCAGTCGCGGCTTGGGTTTGGCTGTTTCTGGGTGATAATTTCAATTTGATCGCCCATCTGCAGCTGGTAGGTAAACGGTACGATGCGCCCACCAATTTTCGCGCCAATGCATCGATGCCCCACATCGCTATGAATGTGGTAAGCAAAATCGAGCGGCGTGGAGCCCGCAGGTAAGTCTACAACGTCCCCTTTTGGCGTAAAGACGTACACGCGGTCATCAAAGACCTGGCTACGGACTTCATCCAGCATTTCACCGGAATCCGCCATCTCTTCCTGCCAGGCAATCAGCTTACGCAGCCACGCAATGCGATCTTCATGACCAGAACGCGCCGCGCCTGAAGCGGTGCCCTCCTTGTACTTCCAGTGCGCCGCGACGCCCAGTTCGGCATCTTCGTGCATCTGTTTGGTACGGATCTGAATTTCGATGGTTTTCCCGCCCGGCCCCAGTACAACCGTATGGATTGACTGGTAGCCATTGGGTTTCGGATTAGCAACGTAATCATCGAACTCATCCGGCAGATGGCGATAGTGAGTATGTACTATCCCGAGTGCGGCATAGCAGTCCTGTAAACGCTCTGCCACGATACGCACTGCGCGTACATCGAACAGTTCATCGAAGGCCAACTGCTTTTTCTGCATTTTGCGCCAGATGCTGTAGATATGCTTCGGACGTCCATACACTTCGGCTTTGACGCCTTCCGTTTTCATCTCTGAGCGCAAATGACCGACGAACTCATCAATGTAATGTTCCCTGTCGATACGACGTTCATGCAGCAGCTTGGCAATGCGTTTGTATTCAGCCGGGTGCAGATAACGGAAGCAATAATCTTCCAGCTCCCATTTTAATTGCCCGATTCCCAAACGGTTGGCCAGCGGTGCATAGATATTGGTGCACTCTTTTGCCGCCAGAACGCGTTCATCTTCCGGCGCATCTTTCACTTCACGCAGATGGGCAATCCGCTCTGCCAGCTTGATGACCACACAGCGGAAGTCATCCACCATTGCCAGCAGCATGCGACGGACGTTATCGACCTGCTCGGAAGAAACTGAATCGGTATGCGTGGCTTTAAGCTGGCGTATTGCCGCCATATCACGCACACCGTGGATAAGATGAACAATGGATTTGCCCACGCTCTCGCGCAGGATGTCTTCACTGACCACATTGGCATCAGCCAGAGGGAACAGCATTGCTGCACGCAGCGTGTCGATATCCATGCTCAACATAGAGAGAATTTCTACCATCTCCACGCCACGCCACAGCAGCAGATCCGCATCCGGATGCCCCTGTGTCTGCTGGAGGCAGTACGCCCAGGTTTCGGCTAAGCGTTCACACGACTGCTGGCTGGAGATCCCCAGACTCGCGATCCATTTCTTTGGATCAAACTCACCAGCTTTATTTATATGTGCACTTCTTACCGCAACCATTGTCCTCTCCTTAAGGGGCCAGGCCTGTCGAAGTCGACAAGCCCTACCCATTGTCTTTCATGCTGCATTACAACCCGAAATCCAATGGGTACAAAATTCATTACAAACGCTCAAACAGGACCATTGATTCCAGGTGTCCAGTGTGCGGAAACATATCGAGCATCGCCAGTCGCCGTATGGCGTATCCAGCGTTGAGCAAAGCATCGCTGTCACGAGCCAGCGTTGCTGGGTTACAGGATACATAAACAACGCGTATAGGTTCTAATTTTATAATATGTTGCATCACACCTGCAGCCCCCGCACGCGCAGGATCGAGCAATACTTTGTCGAATCCGTTTTTCGCCCACGGCTGTCGGGTAACATCTTCCTCAAGGTTTTCATGAAAGAATGTCACATTGTGTAATCCGTTATTCAGCGCGTTTTCTCGGCCTTTTTCCACCAACGCAGGAACACCTTCTACGCCAACCACGCTTGCTGCCCGAGTTGCCAGCGGTAGGGTAAAATTTCCCATGCCACAGAACAGATCGAGTACACGATCTTCAGGTTGCACATCAAGCCATTCCAGCGCACGGGCGACCATTTGTTGGTTTACCCCTTCATTGACCTGAATAAAATCGCGCGGGCTGAAGGTTAACCGTAGTCCATTTGAATCATACCAGGGCGATTCTTCTGATATTGATTCCAGTATCTCGCTTTGCGGGGCCAGAAACAAAGACAGCCCCTGAGAATGCGAAAAGCATTCCAGTTTTTCTTTATCCGCAGCACTCAATGGCGCCGTGTGGCGCAAAATCATCAGGGTTCCGCTTCCCGCCTGCACCAGTTCGACATGGCCAAGATGGCGTAACCCTTGCAGACTTTCCAGACACGCTCTGAGATGGGGCAATAACGCCTCAAGCTGGGGCACCAAAATAGGGCATTGTTTGACATCGATAATGTCGCTGGAACCGGATTTGCGAAACCCCATCTGCAATTTTTGTTCTTTTGGCCGATAGTTCAGACTCAAACGTGCGCGACGACGATAGCCCCACGGGGCATCAGCTATAACATCCGACACCTCACATTTCATTAAACGCGACAACGCTGCGCTTTTGCTACGCTGCTGCAATGAGATGCTGGCATGCTGCTGCTGGCAACCGCCGCACACGCCAAAATGCGGGCAACGTGGCACTTCACGCTGTGGGCTGTCGTTTAAACGTCGTTTTACTTGCGCGCGGGCAAACTGTTTTTTATCTTCGGTAATCACCACCTCGGCGCTTTCCTGGGGTAGCAATTCCGGTATAAACAACGCCTTTCCGTTATGGCGAGCGACGCCCTGACCAAAAGGATCGAGGTCATTGACGGTAACGGTTATGATCTGACGCGTCGTCACGCGTCGTTTTGCAGAGTAGAATTGCGCCATCGACGAGATATTTCTCTATTTAACAGTGTGACCCTAATTGTCCCATAACGGAACTCCATGACCAACTACAGCCTGCGCGCACGCATGATGATTCTGATCCTGGCCCCGACCGTCCTGATAGGTTTGTTGCTCAGTATCTTTTTTGTTGTGCATCGCTATAACGACTTGCAGCGTCAACTGGAAGATGCTGGTGCCAGCATCATTGAACCACTCGCGGTCTCCAGCGAATATGGCATGAACCTGCAAAACAGGGAATCCATCGGCCAGCTTATCAGCGTGCTGCATCGTCGCCATTCCGATATCGTGCGGGCTATTTCTGTTTATGACGAAAATAACCGACTTTTCGTCACTTCTAATTTTCATCTCGATCCGTCTGAAATGCAGTTGGCGACAGGTTCACCGTTTCCCCGGAAGCTGAGCGTCACCCGGCACGGGGATATCATGATCCTGCGAACCCCTATTATATCGGAAAGCTATTCACCGGATGAATCCGCCGTAAGCGACGCCAAAAACACCAAAAATATGCTGGGGTATGTGGCGCTTGAGCTGGACCTTAAGTCCGTACGATTGCAGCAGTACAAAGAGATCTTTATCTCCAGCGTAATGATGCTGTTTTGTATTGGTATTGCGTTAATTTTCGGCTGGCGTCTAATGCGCGACGTGACCGGCCCGATTCGCAATATGGTGAATACCGTTGACCGAATACGTAGAGGACAGCTCGACAGCCGCGTGGAAGGTTTCATGCTGGGCGAGCTGGATATGCTCAAAAATGGTATCAACTCGATGGCGATGTCTCTCGCGGCCTACCATGAAGAGATGCAGCACAACATCGATCAGGCCACCTCTGACCTGCGCGAAACGCTGGAGCAGATGGAAATCCAGAACGTCGAGCTGGATCTGGCGAAGAAACGCGCCCAGGAAGCGGCACGTATTAAGTCTGAGTTTCTGGCAAACATGTCCCACGAGCTGCGAACACCGCTGAATGGCGTGATTGGCTTCACCCGTCTGACGCTAAAAACCGAACTCAACACCACACAGCGCGATCACCTGAATACCATTGAACGCTCGGCTAACAATCTGCTGGCCATCATCAATGATGTACTCGACTTCTCCAAACTTGAGGCGGGCAAGCTGATTCTGGAAAGCATTCCGTTCCCGCTGCGCAGCACGCTGGATGACGTCGTTACGCTGTTAGCGCATTCATCCCATGATAAAGGGCTTGAGCTGACGCTGAATATTAAGAATGACGTACCGGACAACGTCATCGGTGACCCGCTGCGTTTACAGCAGGTGATCACCAATCTGGTCGGCAACGCCATCAAATTTACCGAAGGCGGCAACATCGACATTCTGGTCGAGAAGCGAGCCCTTAGTAACACGAAAGTGCAAATTGAAGTACAAATCCGCGATACCGGGATCGGTATTCCTGAGCGCGATCAATCCCGTCTGTTCCAGGCTTTCCGTCAGGCGGATGCCAGTATTTCCCGGCGTCATGGCGGAACCGGGCTAGGTCTGGTCATTACGCAAAAACTGGTCAACGAAATGGGTGGGGATATCTCCTTCCACAGCCAACCTAATCGGGGTTCCACGTTCTGGTTCCATATCAGCCTCGATCTCAACCCTAACGTGCTTATTGATCGTTCGACAACCCGATGCCTTGCCGGTAAACGACTGGCCTACGTCGAACCTAACGCCACCGCCGCACAATGCACGTTAGATATCTTGAGTGAAACACCGCTGGAGGTGATTTACAGCCCTTCGTTCTCCGGGTTGCCAGCGGAGCACTACGACATTCTGTTGCTGGGCATTCCGGTCACTTTGCGCGAACCACTCACCATGCAGCATGAGCGGCTGGCAAGCGCAGCAGCGATGTCCGACTTCCTGTTGCTAGCCTTGCCTTGTCATGCACAAATTAACGCTGAGAAATTGAAACAGGGCGGCGCAGCGGCGTGTCTGTTGAAACCTCTCACCTCAACCCGCTTACTGCCCGCGCTGACAGAGTATTGTCAGCTGAACCACAGCGCGGATCCGCTGCTGATAGATGAAAGCAAAATTGCGATGACCGTCATGGCGGTAGACGACAACCCGGCGAACCTCAAGCTGATTGGCGCATTGCTGGAAGATAAGGTACAGCACGTCGTGCTGTGTGACAGCGGGCATCAGGCGGTGGATCGCGCCAGACAAATGCCGTTTGACCTGATCCTGATGGATATTCAGATGCCAGACATGGACGGTATTCGTGCCTGCGAACTAATCCACCAGCTTCCTCATCAACAGCAGACACCGGTCATTGCGGTCACCGCACACGCCATGGCCGGGCAGAAAGAGAAGCTGCTCAGCGCCGGGATGAACGATTACCTGGCGAAGCCTATCGAGGAAGATAAGCTGCATAATCTGCTGTTACGTTACAAACCGGGCGCAAGCACATCGATGCGGGCGCTCACCGCAGAACCTCTTGAGCCGGTCGTCAATCCGAACACGACGCTCGACTGGCAACTGGCATTAAGGCAAGCCGCGGGTAAGAACGATTTGGCGCGAGATATGCTGCAAATGCTGATCGATTTTCTGCCTGAGGTGCGTAACAAAATCGAAGAGCAACTGGTCGGAGAGAACCCCGAAGGGCTGGTGGATATGATTCACAAGCTGCACGGCAGTTGCGGCTATAGTGGTGTCCCCCGCATGAAAAACCTGTGTCAGCTCATTGAACAACAGCTACGCAGTGGAACCAAAGAAGAAGAGCTGGAACCTGAATTTTTAGAGCTTCTGGATGAAATGGACAACGTTGCGCGCGAAGCGAAACGGATATTGGGGTGATATTCGCCGGATGCGGCGTAAACGCCTTATCCGGCCTACAGGTTTCGCTGCTTACCGTAGAGCCGATAAGCGTCGTGCATCGGGCAGTAAACGCCTTATCCAGCCTACAGGCTTCGCTGTTTGCCGTAGGCCCGATAAGCGTCGCGCATCGGGCAGTAAACGCCTTATCCGGCCTACAGGTTTCACTGTTTACCGTAGAGCCGATAAGCGTCGCGCATCGGGCAGTAAACGCCTTATCCGGTCTACAGGCTTCGCTGTTTACCGTAGGCCCGATAAGCGTCGCGCATCGGGCACATCGCCAAATCCGGCGTAAACGCCTTATACGACCTACAACTCAGCGTAATTGCTGCCCTGCTTTAAGCGTTGCGGCTACGTTTCGCGCCGTCATTCGTACGTTGTCGCTCGCGTTCTTCAGCGCCTCATCCAGGGTACAAATGGAGTAGATGACGCTGAAAACCGCATCCAGCCCATGCTCGTGTACGCCCCCCACATCGGCCGTCAGGCTACCTGCGATACCGATAACCGGCTTGTTGTAACGCTTTGCGACCTTCGCCACGCCAACCGGAACCTTACCGTGAATAGTCTGACTATCCATGCGCCCTTCACCTGTGACCACTAAATCCGCATCCGCAACGCAGGCATCAAGGTGTAACGCATCGGTCACTATCTCAATACCGCAGCGTAACTGTGCGCCGCAAAACGCATACAGCGCCGCCCCCATACCACCAGCCGCACCACCACCGGCCAGATCCAGCACGTTGACGTCCAGATCGCGGGCAATAAGTCGCGCATAGTGCGTGAGCGCCCGATCCAGGCGGGTAATCATCTCCGGCGTAGCCCCTTTTTGCGGACCAAAAACCGCAGATGCGCCCTCTTTTCCAGTCAACGGGTTGGTCACATCGCAAGCCACTTCAATACGGCACCCGGCAAGACGGCTGTCTAACTGAGAAATATCAATCCGGGACAGAGATTCCAGACCGATTCCGCCTTGCGCAATTTCGTTATTTTGCGCATCCAGCAATTTTGCTCCCAGCGCTTGCACCATCCCGGAACCGCCATCATTGGTGGCGCTACCGCCAATCCCAATGATGATATGCTCAACGCCCGCATCCAGCGCATGACGGATTAGCTCCCCGGTTCCCCAGGAGGTGGTTTTCAGCGGATCGCGTAGCCTCGCAGGAACTTGTTCCAGTCCGCTGGCGGCCGCCATTTCGATAAACGCCGAGCGCTCATCACCAGATAAACCATAAAATGCCTGAATTGTGTTGCCCAAAGGGCCGGTAACATCAACATGCACAAGGTGACCTTGCGTTGCGGCAACCATCGCTTCGACCGTTCCTTCACCGCCGTCCGCGACTGGGATCTTCACGTAATCCGCATCGGGCCAGATCTCACGAAACCCCTGCTCAATAGCCGTTGCCACTTCAAGCGCACTCAAACTTTCCTTATAGGAATCCGGTGCGATTACTATTTTCATAAAGCATCCTTACGCATGTTGACTGTGTTAAGCATACACCAGGAGAAAAACCGCTCACTTTATGGGAGCGGTCCCAGTTCGCTTAGCGTACCATGCACGGACGCTTATTATCAAACGTCCAGTTCGGGATCAGATACTGCATTCCCATCGCATCATCACGCGCCCCCAGTCCATGTTGCTGGTACAGCTCATGCGCTTTCATGACCTGATCCATATCCAGCTCCACGCCCAGACCTGGTTTTGCCGGAACCTGCACCATGCCGCCTTTGATTTCAAACGGCTCTTTGGTCAAGCGCTGGTTGCCTTCCTGCCAGATCCAGTGGGTGTCGATAGCGGTTATTTTACCCGGAGCCGCCGCCGCGACATGCGTAAACATCGCCAGCGAAATATCAAAGTGGTTGTTAGAGTGCGATCCCCAGGTCAGCCCGAACTCATGGCACATCTGCGCCACACGGACAGAACCCTGCATGGTCCAGAAGTGCGGGTCCGCCAGTGGGATATCCACAGACTGCAACGACAGCGTATGCCCCATCTGACGCCAGTCGGTGGCGATCATATTGGTGGCGGTCGGCAGACCGGTGGCGCGGCGGAACTCCGCCATCACTTCACGACCGGAGAAACCCTGCTCGGCACCGCATGGATCTTCCGCATAGGCCAGAGACTCCTTCAGATATTTGCCGATCTTAATCGCTTCATTTAGCGACCACGCGCCGTTCGGATCCAGCGTGACGCGGGCCTGCGGGAAGCGCTTCGCCAGCGCAACGATAGATTCTGCTTCCTCTTCCCCGGCCAGCACGCCGCCTTTCAGTTTAAAGTCGTTGAAACCATACTTCTCATACGCGGCTTCCGCCAGGCGCACTACCGCATCCGGGGTCATCGCTTCTTCATGACGCAGACGATACCAGTCGCATTTCTCATCCGGCTGACTCTGGTACGGCAGCGGCGTTGCCTTACGGTTACCCACGAAGAACAGATAACCCAACATTTCAACTTCGCTACGCTGCTGGCCATCCCCCAGCAAAGAGGCGACGTTTACGCCCAAATGCTGACCTAACAGATCCAACATCGCCGCTTCGATCCCTGTAACCACATGAATAGTGGTACGTAAATCGAAGGTCTGCAAACCGCGACCGCCCGCATCACGATCGGCAAAAGTATTGCGTACTGCATTCAGCACATTTTTGTATTCACCTAACGTTTTGCCTACCACCAGCGGGATCGCATCTTCCAGCGTTTTGCGGATTTTTTCGCCGCCGGGAATTTCACCCACGCCGGTATGACCGGAGTTATCTTTAATAATCACAATATTGCGCGTGAAGAACGGAGCATGTGCGCCGCTCAGGTTCATCAGCATGCTGTCATGACCCGCAACCGGAATAACCTGCATAGAGGTAACCAATGGGGTAGAAAATTGTGCGCTCATAATTAAGTCCTTATTCAAAATTAGTGGCGGCCGAAAACGGGACGTTTACGGTCAAAAGTCCATCCGGGGATCAGATACTGCATTGGGCCTGCGTCATTACGCGCGCCGCCGGGCAGCGCCTTATAGGCTTCATGCGCTTTCTGTACCTGATCCCAGTCCAGTTCCACGCCCAGACCGGGCGCATCGGGTACCGCAATTTTTCCGTTTTTAATCTCCAGCGGATTTTTGGTCAGGCGGCAATCGCCCTCCTGCCAGATCCAGTGGGTATCAATAGCCGTTGGATTACCCGGTGCTGCCGCACCAACGTGGGTGAACATCGCCAGGGAAATATCAAAATGATTGTTAGAATGGCAGCCCCAGGTCAGGCCCCAGTCGTCGCATAACTGTGCCACGCGTACCGCGCCAGAAAGGGTCCAGAAGTGCGGATCGGCCAGCGGAATATCTACTGAATTCAGCATCACCGCATGGCCCATTTCACGCCAGTTGGTAGCTATCATGTTCGTTGCTACCGGCAGACCGGTTGCACGGCGGAACTCGGCCATCACTTCACGGCCAGAAAAACCCTGTTCAGCGCCGCATGGATCTTCGGCGTAGGTCAGAACATCGTTCAGCCCTTTACACAGGGAGATGGCTTCATCCAGCAGCCAGGCACCGTTGGGATCAACCGTAATACGCGCATCCGGGAAGCATTTTTTCAGCGCACGAGCGGTGTCGATTTCCTGCTCGCCAGGCAGTACACCACCTTTGAGTTTGAAATCTTTAAAGCCGTAGCGATCCTGCGAAGCCTGAGCCAGACGTACCACTGCCTCACTGTTCATCGCTTGCTGATGACGCAGGTGATACCACTCATGGTTTCCCGGCGTACTTTCCAGATACGGTAAATCGGTCTTTGTGCGATCGCCCACGTAGAACAGATAGCCGAGTACGGTGACCGCATCGCGCTGCTTGCCCGGCCCTAACAGTTCACAAACCGGCACGTTGAGCGCCTTGCCCAGCAGGTCGAGCAATGCGGCTTCCAGCGCCGCTACCGCATTGACCCGTAGTTCAAAGGTCCAGGCGCCTTTGCCAAAGGTGTCAAAATCAGCGGCCTGGTTGCCCTTATGCACCTGCTGCACCACCTTATTCAGGCGCGCCACTTCCTGGCCCAACACCTGCGGAATCGCATCCACCAGCGTCTGATAAATCACTTCACCACCAGGCGCTTCACCGACACCGGTGTTTCCGGCATTATCGGTGAGCACCACGATATTACGAGTAAAGTATGCGTTATGCGCGCCGCCAATATTGAGCAGCATGCTGTCATGACCGGCCACCGGGATGACCTTCATATCGGTAATAACTGGACTCGATTGTGTTGTCATCATCATTGTCCTGCGACAGGTTTCAGTTCGATACGTTTAATATCGCCCACCAGCACCAGATAGCTCACCACCGCAATCAGCGCATGTACCCCGACGTAAATCAACGCGCCGTTAAACGAGCCGGTAGTCCCGACGATGTAGCCGATAGCAATTGGCGTGACGATGCCGGAGATGTTGCCAAACATGTTGAACAAACCGCCGCTCAGACCGCTGATCTCTTTAGGTGCGGTATCAGCCATCACCGCCCATCCCAGCGCACCGATACCTTTGCCGAAGAAGGCCAGCGCCATAAAGCCGATGATCATCCACTCCACATTGACGTAGTTACAGAACACCATCACCATCGACAGCAGCATACCGAGTACGATTGGCGTTTTACGGGCGATATTCAGCGAACCGGTACGGCGCATCAGCCAGTCGGAAATAATGCCGCCGAGCACGCCGCCGGCGAATCCGCAAATGGCCGGAACCGAAGCAACAAAGCCAGCTTTCAAAATCGACATACCGCGAGCCTGCACCAGATAAACCGGGAACCAGGTGATAAAGAAGTAGGTCAGCGCGTTAATGCAGTACTGGCCGATGTAAATCCCGATCATCATCCGTGAACCCAGCAGCTGTTTGATTTGCCCCCACTTCACGCTAAACGGCACTTTTGTTTTGGCTGCCGCCTGATCCATGTTGATCAGCGCCCCACCTTCGGCAATGTACTCCAGCTCTTTTTGGTTTACGCCCGGGTGCTGGTTCGGTTCATGAATCACCTTCAGCCAGACGAAGCTGATAACAATCCCAAGACCGCCCATAAAGAAGAACACGTGCGACCAACCCACTTCGTGGGTCAGCCAACCCATGATTGGCGCGAAGATAACGGTGGCAAAGTATTGCGCAGAGTTAAAGATAGCGACCGCTGTGCCCCTTTCCTGTGCCGGGAACCACGCCGCCACAATACGACTGTTGCCGGGGAAGGAGGGCGCTTCAGCTAAACCGACGAGGAAACGCAGAGTAAACAGCGCAACGATAATGCCGAAACCACTGAAGATATCGACAAAACCCTGCAACAGGGTAAACATGGACCAAATAAAGATGGACCAGAAATAAACGCGTTTTGAACCAAAGCGGTCGAGCAACCAGCCGCCGGGGATCTGGCCGATAACATAGGCCCATGAGAAAGCGGAGAATACATACCCCATCCCTACCGCATCCAGACCAATGTCTTTGGCCATCTCCGAACCGGCAATGGATAAGGTGGCGCGATCACCGTAGTTGAAGGATGTGACGATAAACAGCATCACCACTATCCAGTAGCGAGCGTTAGTGCGTTTTTCCGCGCTGCTCGCCGCCTGACTTAATGAACTCATTGTTGCACTCCTGAATCCTGGCTTTCGCCAGTTCATTCTGTACAGCACCTGTAGGGTGATCAGAATGAGAGGTTAGTGTGTGGCAGTGTTGGTACAGCTCAGGGCCGTTTTATTCTGACTCGCTGCCATTCCGGGAACTGACGGGAAAAGTATATGAAGGAGTGCCACTGACCCTCACCGTGCATGAACACAACATTAGGGAGGCAGTGAGAAGTTGTTTGGGGCATAAGCCCAAAGTAGTGGAAGTTAGTTCACGTAATTGGGGTTTTATTGCCGGGTGGTGGCTTCGCCTGGCCCGGCTTGCGGTTCAAATGGGGGTTGCATGCCCGTACGAGCGAGGGAGTTATTTAAGCAAGGTTCCCCAGTTTTCTACCCAGGGATTGGATTCGCTTTCCGGTTCAGGATGCTCGCTGGCATCAATCAGCAGCATTTCTCCTACACGGTGGGCGCTTTGTTCCTGCAACAGCGCATCGAACTGCTTGCCGCCATTGCAGAAATTAACGTAGCTACTGTCGCCCAGCCCAATTACCCCGTAATGCAGATTTGGCTGGAAACCGAGATTATCTTTGATCCCCTGAAACAGCGGCACGATGCTATCCGGCAGATCGCCCTGCCCGGTCGTGGAAGTCACCACCAGTACATATTTATCCTGATATGCCTGCCAGTCGCTAAGCTCCGGATCTTCGAACACCGTAGCTTTATGACCCTGCGCCGTCAAAATAGCTTCGGCCTCTTCGGCAACCAGCAGCGCGTTTCCGTACATCGTGCCGACAAAAATTCCAATTTCCGCCATAACCGTAATCTCCTGGGACTTAAGAATCTATCTGCTCATCCTGACCTGACAGCCCGCTGAACTCAACCCTTTCATTCTCAGGGAGAAGTCCACGCCAGCCAAACTGTGATAACGCCTGCATCCAGACGTCATCCAGTCCGGCGCGAATAACCAGCGGTTCGCCGGTGAAAGGATGGGTCAGCGCAAGCTGGCTGGCATGCAGCATCAATCTCTGGCAACCGAAATGCTCTGCGGCGCTGCGGTTTTGCCGCAAATCACCGTGCTTGCTGTCGCCGATAATCGGATGGCGCAAGTGCGCCAGATGGCGTCTGAGCTGGTGCTTGCGACCGGTTTTAGGGTCCAGCTCCACCAGCCCGTAACGGGTAGTCGGATAACGCCCAGTCGCTACCGGCATTTCTACCGTTGCCAGGCCACGATAATGGGTGACAGCAGGCTGCGGGCCTTTATCATCGCGGGCAAACTTATCGGCAATCTTATCCAGCTCTTCGACCAGCGGGTAATCCAGCACGGCATCATCCATCAGCCAGCCACGCACAATCGCATGATAGCGTTTCTGAATTTGATGATGTTCAAACTGCTGGGACAGCAAACGCCCGGCTTCGCTGGACAGTCCCATCAGCAGCACGCCGGAGGTTGGTCTGTCGAGACGATGGGCGGTAAATACGTGCTGACCAATTTGGTCGCGCACCGTTTGCATCACCACCACTTTCTCATCCCGGTCGAGCCAACTGCGGTGAACCAACCAGCCCGAAGGTTTATTGACGGCGACCAGCCATTCGTCCTGATAAAGAATTTCCAGCATCAGGCGTTATCACTAGTAAACAGCGCATCCAGCTCCTGCAATGCCGCCAGAAGAATGTCGCGTTGCGGGTGATCGGCTGCCAGCGCCATTTCGTAATACGGTGCGACGGCAAAAGCCTGCGGAAGCGGCTGCGCGTTATCAATCAACGTATGCATGCGGGGAATCAACACCCACTGCAGCCACTCGACCGGTTCCATGGTATCCATACAAAAAGGCTGTGTACTGGTAAACAGATGCTCTGCTGGCTCATCCATCCGCCAGTGATGATGTTCACGCAGTAGCGCTTCAAGTGCATGTAACTGCTGGCGCACACGGTCATGAGTCGTCATGAAATTAACCTCAATGATGAAAAAATCTGGCGCGAAGAATAGCACTAGTGAAGGGAAATAAAAAAAGGGAGCACTGTAAAAACAGTGCTCCCGGTTCGTTTCGCAGCATTCCAGCTACTTTTAGTGCTCCCTGCTCATCCTTGACAACTTTTCCTGTGGTCTTGCGACCGTGTTCATCCTGAACTTTTGCATCCTGCTCACATCACCCCGATGTGAAAACTTCATCCTGAAGTATCCTGGCCATCCAGACCCGCCGAACATCCTGACCGGCTCTCATTCTCCATCCTGGAGGTGTCCTTTAACGCATCCAGCGTCTTCCTCTTTGCTTCGTCCTGAAGCCTGTCCTTGCAACACCGTCCTGGTGTATCCTGGCGAAGAGCCATCATCCTGATGTTCTCTTCGTTGTGCGACTCCTTGTCGACAGATATAGAATCGCCTGTTTCGCTTTGTCTTACAAGATGCTTACAGGCTTACCCTTATGATTATTTTCATATGAAAGTTGACAATAAAACACTAACCAATTGAATAATAATAAATTATTATTTTATCAATTCATTAAGTCTTTACTTATCACCTGGCAATGTCCTACAGGGTTTGTAAGAGATCTCTCACAAGATTCAGGGCAAACTGGATTACAGAACTGGCTTAAGTTGAGTGAGGAATTCCGCAAGTGAGGCCGCCAGCACCGTTCGTTTACGGGTTCCCAGCGTTTCTTTGCACACTTCACCGGACAGATTGCACACCGAAATGACGTCAAGCTCATTATCTTGTGTGGCAATAAAAAGCGTAGGTGATAGCTTGAGGCGCTTTTGCGTAACCAGATGACCAATCAGGTTTTCCTGAACGCGCCTGAAGTCATCTTCACTCCAGGTTTGCAGCAGCGTGAGCTTTTCATCCGCAAACTGCGCGTGCATATCACCAGCAAACTGGGTGGTGTAAAAAGCGTGAACGGCAGGTTGTACCACAATATCAAAGGCCCGTTCAACCGCATTGAGGTTATTTTCGCCGACAAAAGGTTGAGGCTGCCAAAATACCGCATCGTCTGTGGAAGAAATGATACACGGAGAAGGTACGCCATACAGCTCTTCGCTGAGCGGCCAACTGTTGTTTTTTTCATGCCATGCGTCGCAATAACGCGTCGTAAAGGCTATCAACGCCTGCGCTGTCAATTCGTCCACTGATTTCTCTCTTCACAAAAGCCAGGATACACTTGTCGCATAGTGTATCTGGTTTATGACGGTGAAACATGTCCTCTTATGAAAATCATCAGGCGCTTAACGGCCTGACACTCGGTAAATCAACGGATTACCGAGACAATTACGATGCAAGTCTGTTGCAGGGCGTTCCGCGCAGCCTGAATCGCGACCCGCTGGATTTAAAGGCCGATAACTTGCCTTTTCACGGTGCGGATATCTGGACGCTATATGAACTGTCGTGGCTGAATGCCAACGGCTTACCGCAGGTTGCGGTCGGTCATGTGGAGCTGGATTACACCAGCGTAAATCTGATTGAATCGAAAAGCTTTAAGCTGTACCTGAACAGTTTTAACCAGACGCGTTTTGATTCCTGGGACGCGGTACGCCAGACGCTGGAAAACGATCTGCGCGCCTGCGCTCAGGGCGATGTCAGCGTGGCGCTGTACCGCCTTGACGAACTGGAAGGGCAGCCGATAGCCCACTTTAATGGGACCTGTATCGACAATCAGGATATCGTCATCGACAACTATCAGTTCAGCACTGCGTATCTGGAAAATGCCGTGAGCGGTGAAAAGGCAGTCGAAGAGACGCTGGTCAGCCACCTGCTGAAATCCAACTGTCTGATCACCCACCAGCCCGACTGGGGCTCCATACAAATTCAGTATCGTGGACGGAAAATCGACAGAGAGAAGCTGCTGCGTTATCTGGTCTCCTTCCGCCACCATAATGAATTTCATGAGCAGTGCGTGGAACGTATTTTCAATGACATTCTGCGCTTCTGCCAGCCAGAGAAACTGAGCGTCTACGCACGCTACACGCGACGTGGCGGTCTGGACATTAACCCATGGCGCACCAACACCGATTTCACTCCGGCAACCGGTCGTTTGGTACGTCAGTAATCTTTTTTCTCAATTTTGCGTGCCGGATTCCGCGCGCAAGGTTGTGAAAGGTCATAAGCCAGGGCTATTGTAATCAATAGGGAATGACGTGTTGCGTCCCATAAGGAGTTTACTTGATTACACATATTAGCCCGCTTGGCTCAATGGACATGTTGTCGCAGCTGGAAGTCGATATGCTTAAACGCACGGCCAGCAGCGACCTGTATCAACTGTTTCGTAACTGTTCGCTTGCCGTTCTGAACTCCGGCAGTTTGACCGACAACAGTAAAGAACTGCTGTCCCGCTTTGAAAGTTTCGATATTAACGTACTGCGCCGCGAACGAGGCGTGAAGCTGGAACTGATCAACCCACCTGAAGATGCGTTTGTTGATGGACGCATTATTCGTGCGCTACAGGCTAACCTGTTTGCCGTGCTGCGCGACATTCTGTTCGTCAATGGACAGATCCATAACGCCGGTCGTTTTCAGCATCTGGATCTCGAAAGCTCGGTGCATATTACCAACCTCGTATTCTCGATCCTGCGTAATGCGCGGGCGCTGCACGTCGGTGAAGCGCCGAACATGGTCGTCTGCTGGGGCGGTCACTCAATCAACGAAAATGAGTACCTGTATGCCCGTCGCGTCGGCACCCAACTGGGTCTGCGCGAACTGAACATCTGTACCGGCTGCGGTCCGGGGGCGATGGAAGCGCCAATGAAAGGCGCTGCGGTCGGTCACGCCCAGCAGCGATACAAAGACAGCCGCTTTATTGGCATGACCGAACCGTCAATCATCGCCGCTGAACCGCCTAACCCGCTGGTAAACGAACTGATCATCATGCCGGACATTGAAAAACGTCTGGAAGCGTTCGTGCGTATCGCCCACGGTATTATCATCTTCCCGGGTGGCGTAGGGACAGCAGAAGAGCTGCTGTATCTGCTGGGGATCCTGATGAATCCGGCCAACAAAGATCAGGTTCTACCGCTGATCCTGACCGGACCAAAAGAGAGTGCGGATTACTTCCGCGTGCTGGACGAATTTATCGTGCACACGCTAGGGGAAGATGCGCGTCGCCACTATCGCATTATCATTGACGATGCGGCGGAAGTTGCGCGTTTGATGAAAAAAGCGATGCCGCTGGTGAAAGAAAACCGTCGCGACACAGGAGATGCTTACAGCTTTAACTGGTCGATTCGTATCGCGCCTGATTTGCAGATGCCGTTCGAGCCGTCCCATGAAAACATGGCCAACCTGAAGCTGTACCCGGATCAACCCGTTGAAGTATTGGCCGCCGATTTACGTCGTGCATTCTCCGGTATTGTGGCAGGTAACGTGAAGGAAGTCGGGATCCGCGCTATTGAAGAGTTTGGCCCGTACAAAATCCACGGTGACCGCGAAATGATGCGCCGCATGGACGATCTCCTGCAGGGCTTTGTTGCACAACATCGTATGAAGTTACCGGGCACTGCGTATATCCCTTGTTACGAGATCTGCGCCTAACCTTCAACACCCGCTAGCAGCGCTATAGCGGTGACAGTTTTGTCCATATCAAAGCCGGGTTTGGCGCACTTGCCTCCCGGCTTTTTTTAGTGATACCAGTCACATAGCCCCGACAATCATATAAATATCAGTGATGATTCATTAAAAACAGCGCGTCACGCAAACGATTACCTTGAAAAACCAACCGTGATTTATCTTAGAAAATTATTATTAGTCGCCGAAATCATCTAAAAACAACAGTTTTTACAGCTGAACACGCCTATCTTCGCGCCTTCGCTTTCATGAGATATGTCGTTAATGTTAGCCTTCGCGCCCGTAAATTCGCTTTGACTATTTTTTAACAGATTAATGGCCCAAATTTATCCACATAAAAGGTGGATTATTGCATTTGGGATCCCGATCACTGATACATTCATTACTAAAATGTATCTTTCCGCCCGAAAATTATTACGGCGAAAAATTATATAAAAATCGCTCAACGAATTTCGATTTACAGTCGGGTACTTTCTCATTGGATTGACCCCAAACCCGACTTTTTAAGCTTCCTCCAGGAGAAATAGATGGAAAACACTCAAACCAGCACTATCGTTACGGGCCAGACCCGCAGCGCATGGCGCAAAACAGACACCATGTGGATGCTGGGCCTTTACGGCACGGCGATTGGGGCGGGTGTATTGTTCCTGCCGATTAACGCAGGCGTAGGCGGTATGATCCCGCTGATCATCATGGCGATCCTTGCCTTCCCAATGACCTTCTTTGCACACCGCGGTCTGACTCGCTTTGTGCTGTCCGGTAAAAATCCGGGTGAAGACATCACCGAAGTTGTAGAAGAACACTTTGGTGTTGGTGCAGGTAAACTGATTACCCTGCTCTACTTCTTCGCTATCTACCCGATTCTGTTGGTTTACAGCGTTGCAATCACCAACACGGTTGAAAGCTTCCTGACCCACCAGCTGGCAATTACGCCGCCGCCGCGCGCAATCCTGTCACTGATCCTGATTGTCGGCATGATGACCATCGTGCGCTTCGGTGAGCAGATGATCGTTAAGGCGATGAGCATCCTGGTATTCCCGTTTGTTGCGGCTCTGATGCTGCTGGCGCTGTACCTGATCCCTCAGTGGAGCGGTGCGATTCTGGAAACCATGTCATTTGACTCTGCGGCAACCACCGGCAACGGCCTGCTGTTGACCCTGTGGCTGGCAATTCCGGTAATGGTGTTCTCCTTCAACCACTCCCCGATCATCTCCTCCTTCGCCGTGGCGAAGCGTGAAGAGTACGGTGATGAAGCAGAGAAAAAATGCTCCAAGATTCTGGCATTCGCTCACATCATGATGGTACTGACCGTTATGTTCTTCGTCTTCAGCTGCGTGTTCAGCCTGACTCCGGCAGACCTGGCAGCAGCGAAAGAGCAGAACATCTCGATTCTGTCTTACCTGGCGAACCACTTTAACGCGCCGATTATTGCCTGGATGGCACCGATCATCGCGATTATCGCTATCACCAAATCCTTCCTGGGCCACTACCTGGGCGCACGTGAAGGCTTCAATGGAATGGTGATTAAGTCTCTGCGTGGCAAAGGCAAATCCATCGAAATCAACAAACTGAACAAAATCACTGCGCTGTTCATGCTGGTAACCACCTGGATTGTGGCGACGCTGAACCCAAGCATCCTCGGCATGATTGAGACCCTGGGTGGCCCAATCATCGCGATGATTCTGTTCCTGATGCCGATGTATGCCATTCAGAAAGTACCGGCAATGCGTAAGTACAGCGGCCATATCAGCAACGTCTTCGTTGTGATTATGGGCCTGATCGCTATCTCCGCTATTTTCTACTCTCTGTTCAGTTAATTCCCCTGCGCCGCTCCTCGGGGCGGCGCACCTCGATACACAATGGACGCCTCATGATTAGCGTATTCGATATTTTCAAAATCGGCATTGGCCCTTCCAGCTCCCACACTGTTGGCCCGATGAAAGCAGGCAAACAATTCACGGATGACCTGATTGCACGCGGAATTCTCACTGACGTAACCCGCGTAGTGGTTGATGTCTATGGCTCTTTATCTCTGACGGGGAAAGGTCACCATACCGACATCGCGATAATTATGGGCCTGGCGGGTAATCTGCCGGATACCGTAGACATTGATGCCATTCCGTCCTTTATCCAGGATGTGAATACTCATGGGCGTTTGCTGCTGGCAGATGGTCAACATGAGGTCGAGTTCCCGGTCGACAAGTGCATGAATTTCCATGCGGACAATCTGTCCCTGCACGAAAACGGGATGCGCATTACCGCACTGGCGGGCGAAAAGGCCATTTACAGCCAGACTTACTATTCCATTGGCGGTGGGTTCATCGTTGATGAAGAACACTTTGGTTTACCGAACAACTCTCCGGTAAACGTGCCATATCCGTATAAATCCGCAGCTGATTTGCAACGTCATTGCCAGGAAACCGGCCTGTCACTTTCCGGTCTGATGATGCAAAACGAACTGGCGCTGCACAGCAAAGAAGAGCTGGAACAGCACTTTGCTAACGTCTGGGAAGTGATGCGTAGCGGGATTGAACGCGGCATCACCACCGAAGGTGTATTGCCGGGCAAACTGCGCGTTCCGCGTCGTGCTGCTGCGCTGCGTCGCATGCTGGTCAGCAGCGACAAAACCACCACCGACCCGATGGCGGTTGTTGACTGGATCAACATGTTCGCGCTGGCCGTGAACGAAGAAAACGCAGCCGGTGGACGCGTGGTGACTGCACCAACCAACGGTGCATGCGGGATTGTTCCTGCCGTACTGGCGTATTACGACAAGTTTATCCGTGAAGTGAACGCTAACTCGCTGGCACGCTACATGCTGGTCGCGAGCGCCATTGGTTCACTGTACAAGATGAACGCCTCTATCTCTGGTGCCGAAGTCGGCTGTCAGGGTGAAGTTGGCGTCGCCTGCTCCATGGCAGCGGCTGGTCTGGCTGAACTGCTGGGTGGTAGCCCAATGCAGGTGTGCATCGCGGCAGAAATCGGTATGGAACACAACCTGGGTCTGACCTGCGACCCGGTTGCCGGCCAGGTTCAGGTACCGTGCATTGAGCGTAATGCCATTGCTTCGGTTAAAGCGGTGAACGCTGCACGTATGGCGCTGCGCCGTACCAGTGAACCACGCGTGTGCCTCGATAAAGTTATCGAGACCATGTACGAAACCGGTAAAGACATGAACGCCAAATACCGCGAAACCTCTCGTGGTGGTCTGGCGATGAAGATTGTCACCTGCGATTAATTCTCAGCACATTTTCGTTTCTGTAGGCCGGATAAGGCGCTCGCCGCATCCGGCTTTTATTGCCTGATGGCGCTTCGCTTATCAGGCTTACGGATAGCGCTCTTTCGCAATGCTCGTCTCCACTCGTCGTGAATGTTACCCTACAGACTAATTTGTTAGGGAGAACACCGTGGCCGTCCACCTGCTCATTGTTGATGCACTGAATCTCATCCGCCGTATTCACGCCGTACAGGGCTCCCCCTGCGTGGAGGCATGTCAGCACGCGCTCGATCAGCTGATTGTGCACAGTCAGCCCACGCACGCCGTGGCGGTATTTGATGACGAAGCGCGTAACAGCGGCTGGCGTCACCAACGGTTACCTGACTACAAAGCCGGTCGCCCGCCGATGCCTGACGATTTACACCAGGAAATGCCCGCCTTACGCGCCGCTTTTGAACAGCGCGGCGTCTGCTGCTGGGTATCCAGCGGGAATGAAGCCGATGATTTAGCCGCCACTCTGGCGGTGAAAGTTAGCCAGGCGGGACACCAGGCGACTATCGTCTCAACCGATAAAGGCTACTGTCAGCTACTCTCCCCGACGCTGCGTATTCGTGATTATTTCCAGAAACGCTGGCTGGATGCGCCGTTTATCGAGAAAGAGTTTGGCGTACTGCCGCAACTGCTGCCTGATTACTGGGGACTGGCCGGGATCAGCAGTTCTAAAATACCGGGGGTTGCCGGTATTGGTCCTAAAAGCGCCACACAACTGCTGGCACAGTTTCCAACGCTGGAAGCGCTGTATGAACACCTGGATGATGTACCGGAAAAATGGCGCAAGAAACTCGAAGAACATCGGGAGATGGCATTTTTGTGCCGCGATATCGCGCGGCTGCAAACAGACTTACATATCGACGGAAACCTACAGCAGCTACGGCTGGCGCGGTAGCCTTATTTCCTGATGGCACTGCGCTTATCCGGCCTACTTATTGTACAACCCTGTAGGCCGGATAAGCGCCAGGTGATTACCAGGCGGTATGGTACAGCTCAACGATATCCCCAAGGCTCGCTTCACGCGGATTTCCCCCGGTACAAACATCGTCAAATGCGGCTTGCGCCAGCGCAGGAATATCCTCTTTACGGACGCCAACATCGCGTAGATGCAGTGGGATACCTACATCGCGATTAAGGGCGAAGACGGCATCCACCGCCGCTTTGCGTGCCTCTGCCAGCGTCAGTCCTTCAACCTTAACCCCCATTACCCGGGCGATATCGCGGTATTTTTCCCCGGTGAATTCGGCGTTATAGTGCATCACGTGCGGCAGCAAAATGGCATTCGCGACGCCGTGCGGCGTGTTGTAGAACGCGCCTAACGGGTGTGCCATGCCATGCACTAATCCCAGACCTACGTTGGAGAAACCCATCCCGGCAACGTACTGGCCCAGAGCCATCGCTTCCCCCGCCTGGCTGTCGCCCGCAACGGAACCGCGTAATGACCCGGCAATAATTTCGATGGCTTTAATGTGCAGCGCATCGGTAAGCGCCCACGCAGCCCGCGTGATGTAGCCTTCAATGGCATGAGTCAGTGCATCTACGCCAGTAGCCGCTTTTAATGCAGCAGGCATGCCGTCCATCATGTCAGCATCAATGAACGCCACCTGCGGGATGTCATGTGGATCGACACAAACAAACTTACGCCGATTCTCTTCGTCAGTGATCACGTAGTTAATGGTTACTTCCGCCGCCGTTCCCGCAGTGGTTGGTATAGCCATAACTGGCACGCTCGGGAAGCGTGTCGGCGATAACCCTTCAAGGCTGCGTACATCCGCAAACTCCGGGTTATTGTTAATAATGCCAATCGCTTTACAGGTATCCTGCGGGGAGCCGCCGCCAATGGCGACCAGATAGTCTGCGCCGCTTTGCTGAAAGACACTCAATCCTTCCTGCACTACCGCAATGGTTGGATTAGGAATAACGCCTGAATAGATTTCCCATGCCAGACCTGCAGCATCCATTCGGGAAGTCACCTTCTCAACAACGCCGCACTGCACCAGATTTTTATCAGTCACAATCAACGCTTTGCGATAACCACGACGAATAACTTCATCGGTTAATGCGCCAACAGCTCCCCGGCCAAACCATGCCGTTTCGTTCAGAATCATTCTGTTCGCCATCGTTTTATCTCCTATTCCTCAATACGCAATCCATATGTTTTGAATTTTTCCAGCACAATAGCGATAGCCTCATCGTCCAGTACCGGAACCGGATCGGTAATCGCCAGCGTGCTGAGATAAAGCTGCGCCAGCACTTCCACTTCATGCGCTAACCACAGGGCTTTTTCCAGATTTTCCTCGCAGGCGATCAGCCCATGATGCTGCAACAGCGTTGCTTTTCGGTTTTTCAGCGCTACCGCAACGTGCTTGGAAAGCTCACGCGTACCAAACGTCGCATATGGCGCACAGGGAATTGAGTTACCGCCAGCCGCCGCAATCATGTAATGGATTGCCGGGATTGGCCGATTGAGAATAGAAACAGCAGTACAATGCACGGCATGATTATGGACCACCGCCTGAGCATCGGGACGCGTCTGATAAGCGGCCATATGGAACCGCCACTCGCTGGAAGGTAATTTCCCTTCTTCGTGCTGCCCCTCAGCGTTGATGTACACAATGTGGGATTCGGTGAGTTTGTCATACGGAATACCCGTCGGGGTAATTAACATCCCGTCCTGGTAACGCACACTTACATTACCCGCAGTCCCCTGATTCAACCCCAGACGGGTCATTTCCAGGCAGGTATTGATAATCTGCCGTGCCAGCGTATTTCGTTCCATTACTTACCTCTCTCAGTGAGTCAAAATGCGACAACAGAACATTGCTAATACCTCGACGCTCTGTTGATTTAAGCGGGTATTTGCTAACTATCATCATGCTGAATAAAGAGAAGGGAATTTTTAGCACTGGATTTTGTGATGTTCATCAACTAATAACGCTGAATAAAAACATGCAGGCATAATATTACAATTCCAAAATGTCCGTTCTTAATAAAACCATTGTAAAACGGTCATTTGCGAATAAATTGTTATCATTGCCCGTTTTCCACTTAACTAATTAATTCGGGCATTATCCCTGTGGCTTTTTAATTTATTTTTCTCAAACGGTCATTGTTTTAAAGAAATTAAAGTGATGATAATCACATAAACCCACACCCTGAGCATAAATGTGACCACCATCATATTAATGGCCGGTTTTTATTTGAAAATGAATTCATGAGTTCATTCATGAAGGCCAATTTTATCTGGCAGGTTACCGGAACTCACCTGGATTAGCAGGTTGGTGAAAATCACCAATCGTACTCTTAAGCTGTTGAACATGCTTATGAACTGATGAGGATGCTATGGGAAACACATCAATACAAACACAAAGTTTTCATGCGGTAGAGCGGGGGCAGACAAAAAATTATGTCATTCCCTTCGCGTTACTCTGTTCACTGTTTTTTCTTTGGGCGGTTGCCAATAATCTTAATGACATTTTATTACCACAATTTCAGCAAGCTTTTACATTAACAAACTTTCAGGCTGGTCTGATTCAATCTGCTTTTTATTTTGGTTATTTCGTCATTCCAATCCCAGCCGGGATCCTGATGAAAAAACTAAGTTATAAAGCAGGCATTATTACCGGATTATTCTTATATGCCATCGGTGCAGCATTATTCTGGCCAGCGGCTGAGGTAATGAATTACACCTTATTCCTGATTGGCCTATTTATTATTGCGGCGGGATTAGGTTGTCTTGAAACGGCTGCCAACCCCTTTGTAACCGTACTGGGCCCGGAAAGCGGCGGTCACTTCCGATTAAATCTCGCGCAAACTTTTAACTCATTTGGTGCCATTATTGCGGTTGTTTTTGGGCAAAGTCTTATTTTGTCTAATGTGCCACATCAATCTCAAGACGTACTCGATAAGATGGCGCCAGAACAGCTAAGCGCCTACAAGCACAGCCTGGTGTTATCGGTTCAAACCCCTTATATGATCATCGTTGCGGTCGTTTTGCTGGTCGCCCTGCTGATCATGTTTACCAAGTTTCCGACCCTGCAAAGTGACGATCACAGTGACAACGCTCAGAGTTCATTCTCCGCGTCCCTTTCCCGCCTGGTGCGCATTCGCCACTGGCGTTGGGCGGTACTGGCGCAGTTCTGCTACGTCGGTGCACAAACTGCCTGCTGGAGCTACCTGATTCGCTACGCAATCGAAGAGATCCCAGGCATGACGCCAGGTTTCGCCGCCAACTACCTGACCGGCACCATGGTGTGCTTCTTTATCGGTCGTTTCTCCGGCACCTGGCTTATCAGTCGCTTTGCGCCGCATAAAGTGCTGGCCGCATATGCCCTGCTTGCCATGATTCTGTGCCTGATTTCCGCCTTCACCGGTGGCCAGATCGGCCTGCTGGCCCTGACGTTGTGCAGCGCATTTATGTCGATTCAGTACCCAACCATTTTTTCTCTGGGGATCAAAAATCTGGGACAAGACACCAAATACGGCTCGTCTTTTATCGTCATGACCATCATTGGCGGCGGCATTGTGACCCCGGTGATGGGCTTTGTCAGCGATGCCGCTGGCAATATCCCGACCGCTGAACTGGTCCCGGCGCTTTGCTTCGCCATCATCTTTATTTTTGCCCGCTTCCGTTCACAAACGGCAGCCAACTGAATATTTATCCGAATAACGTGAGGAATCTGTGATGAAAAAAATCAGCTTACCAAAAATTGGTATTCGCCCGGTTATTGACGGACGTCGTATGGGTGTACGTGAGTCGCTCGAAGAGCAAACCATGAATATGGCTAAAGCTACCGCAGCGCTTATCACTGAAAAACTTCGTCATGCCTGCGGCGCACAAATTGAATGTGTGATTGCCGATACCTGTATCGCCGGCATGGCGGAATCCGCAGCCTGTGAAGAAAAATTCAGCAGCCAGAATGTTGGCGTGACGATTACCGTTACCCCATGTTGGTGCTACGGCAGTGAAACCATCGACATGGATCCGATGCGCCCGAAAGCGATCTGGGGCTTCAACGGCACGGAACGTCCGGGGGCGGTTTACCTGGCCGCCGCACTGGCAGCTCACAGCCAAAAAGGCCTTCCTGCCTTCTCCATCTATGGTCATGACGTACAGGATGCAGACGACACATCTATCCCTGCCGATGTTGAAGAAAAACTGCTGCGCTTTGCCCGTGCCGGCTTAGCGGTCGCCAGTATGAAAGGGAAAAGCTACCTGTCTGTCGGTGGTGTATCAATGGGCATCGCCGGTTCTATCGTCGACCATAACTTCTTTGAATCCTGGCTGGGTATGAAGGTGCAGGCGGTTGATATGACCGAGCTGCGTCGTCGCATTGACCAGAAAATCTATGATGAAACCGAGCTGGAAATGGCGCTGGCGTGGGCGGACAAAAACTTCCGCTACGGCGAAGATCAGAACGCGCAGCAATATAAGCGTAACGCAGAACAAAGCCGCGCAGTGCTGAAAGAAAGCCTGCTGATGGCTATGTGCATTCGCGACATGATGCAGGGTAACAAAAAGCTGGCAGACAAAGGTCTGGTCGAAGAATCCCTGGGCTATAACGCGATCGCCGCAGGCTTCCAGGGCCAGCGTCACTGGACCGATCAATACCCAAATGGCGATACCGCCGAAGCGTTGCTCAACAGTTCCTTTGACTGGAATGGCGTTCGTGAACCGTTCGTTGTCGCAACCGAAAACGACAGCCTGAACGGCGTGGCGATGCTGTTCGGCCATCAACTCACCGGCACGGCCCAGGTCTTTGCCGATGTGCGCACCTACTGGTCGCCAGAGGCGGTTGAACGCGTGACGGGTAAACCGCTGACCGGCCTTGCTGAGCACGGCATCATTCACTTGATTAACTCCGGTTCTGCGGCACTGGACGGTTCCTGCAAACAGCGCGACAGCGAAGGTAAACCGACCATGAAACCACACTGGGAAATCTCGCAGAAAGAGGCGGATGAATGCCTGGCGGCAACCGAATGGTGCCCGGCTATTCACGAATACTTCCGCGGGGGCGGTTACTCATCTCGCTTCCTGACTGAAGGCGGTGTGCCGTTCACCATGAGCCGTATCAACATCATCAAAGGGTTGGGACCGGTGCTGCAAATCGCGGAAGGCTGGAGCGTGGAATTGCCGAAAGATATGCACGACCAGCTTGATGCGCGTACCAACTCCACATGGCCAACCACCTGGTTTGCTCCGCGCTTAACCGGCAAGGGCCCGTTCAGCGACGTCTATTCCGTCATGGCTAACTGGGGCGCTAACCACGGGGTGCTGACGATTGGTCACGTAGGTGCGGACTTTATCACTCTGGCTGCCATGCTGCGTATCCCGGTGTGCATGCACAACGTGGAAGACGAGAAAATTTATCGTCCTTCCTCCTGGGCCGCCCACGGTATGGATACGGAAGGTCAGGATTACCGCGCTTGTCAGAACTACGGCCCGCTGTATAAGCGTTAAACATCGAGCGATTGCCTGATGGCGGCGCGGCCTATGAAGCACACGGTTTTGTAGGCCGGATAAGGCGAAGCCGCCATCCGGCAATAGGTAATCTCCCAGGAGCAATTATGAAACAAGAGGTTATTCTGGTTCTCGACTGTGGCGCGACCAACGTACGGGCCATTGCCGTTGACCGACAGGGAAAGATTGTCGCCCGCGCAGCGACCCCGAACGCCAGTGACATCGCCGCAGAAAACAGTGCCTGGCACCAATGGTCGCTGGAGGCCATTCTGCAGCGCTTTGCCGACTGCTGTCAGCGGCTTTCCTCACAATTGGCCGCCTGCCAAATTCGCGGGATCGCCGTCACCACCTTCGGCGTGGATGGCGCGCTGGTGGATAAGAACGGCAAACAACTGTACCCGGTGATCAGCTGGAAATGCCCACGTACCGCAGCGGTAATGGAGAATATCCATCGCTACATGTCACCGCAGCAACTGCAGGAAATCTCCGGCGTTGGGGCGTTTAGCTTCAATACGCTGTACAAACTGGTGTGGCTGAAAGAGAACCACCCGCAATTACTGGAACAGGCGCACGCCTGGCTGTTTATCTCGTCGCTTATCAACCAACGTTTAACCGGCGAGTTCACAACTGACATCACCATGGCGGGAACCAGCCAGATGCTGGATATCCAGCAACGTGATTTCAGCCAGGACATTTTGCAGGCAACAGGCATACCGCGTCGCCTGTTTCCGCGCCTGGTTGAAGCAGGCGAACAAATTGGGGTACTGCAACGCGAGGCCGCCAGCCAGCTCGGACTTCCAGAGGGTATTCCAGTCATCTCTGCCGGACACGACACACAGTTTGCGCTATTTGGCGCAGGAGCCCAACAGGATGAACCGGTACTCTCTTCCGGCACATGGGAAATTCTGATGGTACGCAGTGCGCAGGTAAATACCTCCCTGCTCAGTCATTATGCGGGCTCCACCTGTGAGCTGGATAGTCAGGCTGGGCTTAACAATCCCGGTATGCAGTGGCTGGCCTCCGGTGTGCTTGAATGGGTTCGTAAGCTGTTATGGACCGCGGACACGCCCTGGCAAACGTTGATTGATGAAGCTCGGGATATTCCCGCTGGTGCCGAAGGGGTGAAGATGCACTGCGACCTGCTGGCCTGTCAGAATGCGGGCTGGCAAGGGGTTACCCTCAATACTACCCGTGGACACTTTTATCGCGCCGCGCTGGAAGGACTGACAGAACAGCTGCAGCGAAATCTGCAAACGCTGGAAAAAATCGGCCATTTCCAGGCCACTGAACTGCTATTAGTTGGCGGGGGCAGCCGCAACATCTTGTGGAACCAAATCAAAGCGAACGTTCTCGGGATCCCTGTCAAAGTGCTGGATGATGCCGAAACCACCGTGGCAGGCGCCGCAATGTTTGCCTGGTCAGGCATCGGGGAATTTACCTCCCCGGAGCAGGCGCGCGAACAGGTGCGCTATCAGTACCGTTACTTCTATCCGCAAACCGAATCCGAACTCACAGGAGTCGAGTAACATGCTTAAAACGATATCTCCCTTAATTTCCCCCGACTTACTGAAAGTGCTGGCCGAAATGGGACACGGCGATGAGATTATCTTTTCCGATGCCCACTTCCCGGCCAACAGCATGGGGCCGCAGGTCATCCGCGCTGACGGTCTGCTGGTCAGCGATCTGCTGCAGGCGCTTATTCCGCTATTTGAACTGGACAGCTACGCCCCACCGCTGGTGATGATGGCTGCGGTTGAAGGTGACACTCTCGATCCTGACGTTGAGACTCGCTATCGTCAGGCGCTTTCATTACAGACCCCCTGCCCGGACATCACGCGTATTGACCGCTATGCCTTTTACGAACGAGCACAAAAGGCGTTTGCGATCGTTATCACAGGAGAGCGGGCAAAGTACGGGAATATTCTTTTAAAAAAAGGGGTAACGCCGTAATCTCTGGTCAGAATGCCCGTCAGGTACGGGCATTCATCATTAGATGAGGATCAGAACATGAAAGCGGCGCGCCAGCAGGCAATCGTAGATCTGCTTACTAACCACAAAAGCCTGACAACCGAAGCCCTGGCTTTGCAGCTTAACGTCAGCAAAGAGACCATCCGCCGCGATCTCAGCGAGTTACAGACCCAGGGAAAAGTGTTACGCAACCACGGTCGGGCCAAAGTTATTCACCGGGAAAATCAGGACAGCGGTGACCCATTTCATATTCGACTCAAAAGCCACTATGCACACAAAGCGGATATCGCCCGTGAAGCGTTGGCATGGATCGAAGAAGGTATGGTGATTGCCTTAGACGCCAGCTCTACCTGCTGGTATCTTGCGCGACAGTTACCGGACATCAACATTCACGTTTTTACCAACAGCCAGCCCATCTGCCAGGAATTGGCTAAACGTGAACACATTCAGCTTATCAGCTCCGGCGGTCGCCTTGAGCGCAAATACGGTTGCTACGTTAATCCCTCGCTTATCTCGCAGCTAAAACCACTCGAGATTGACCTGTTTATTTTTTCCTGCGAAGGGATCGACAGCGACGGTGCGCTCTGGGACTCAAATGCAACCAACGCAGACTTCAAATCCATTCTGCTTAAGCGTGCATCGCAGTCTTTATTACTGATCGATAAAAGTAAATTTAATCGTTCGGGAGAGGCCAGAATTGGGCATCTGGATGATGTGACGCATATTGTTTCAGATACACAGCTGATTGAAGCAATCCAGGCCGAATAGGGCAATTACGCCGCCATCCGGCCTGGGTTGTAGCCTTATCGCTCGTCGCGACGACCGCCGACGGCAGCCCACAGACGACGTACGTGAACGGTTACTTCTTCACGGTCATGATACAGCTGACGCGCCTGAATCTGGGCATTTACACCATGTTCATCAAGCTGGGCCTGAATGTAAGCCAGGTTCTGTGATACCTCTTCGTAGCGTTTTTTCATCGGCAGCTTGAGGTTGAAGATCGTCTCACGACACCAGCCGTTGACCAGCCATTGTGCCATCAGCGCGGCAACCTTCGCCGGCTTCTCCACCATGTCACAGACCATCCACGAAATGTTGTTGCGATTCGGACGGTACTTAAATCCGTCTTCACGTAGCCAGGTGACCTGCCCGGTATCCATCAGGCTTTGCGCCATCGGACCGTTATCCACGGAGTAAACCCACATATTGCGTTTAACCAGTTGATAGGTCCATCCGCCAGGGCAGGCGCCTAAATCCACCGCATACATTCCGTTCGCCAGACGCTCATCCCATTCATCGGCAGGGATAAACACGTGCAGCGCTTCTTCCAGCTTGAGCGTTGAACGGCTCGGCGCATCGGCTGGAAACTTCAGACGCGGAATCCCCATGTAAAACGGTGAGTTATTGTCAGGCCAGGAATAACCGGTATAACAACAGCCAGGGGCGATAAAGAAGACGTGAACCACCGGACGCTTTGGCGTTTCATACTTTGCCAGTACGCCCGCTTCGCGCAGCGCTGCACGCAACGGTACGGTAAATTTACGGCAAAATTTAACCAGCTCTTTGCTTTCATTGGTGTCGGCAACTTCTACTCGCAGATCGCCACCCTTTTCCACCACGCCCTGCAACATGCCAACGATCGGTGTAATACGATCTTCCGGCGGTAAGTATTGCAGCAGCTCGCCCACCACAAACATTTGACGAGCAAAAATCAGCGAACTAAACGGCAGCTCTTTCACTAACTTTTCAGCATCGTCCTGCTGATAGCATTCGAAGATGACGTAACCCGCATTGTCTTTCACGCGGGCAAAACCGAAGATTTCCCGGCGTCCTGCTTTATCCGTAATTTCTGCGGCGCACTCTTTTTCAAAACCTGGGCGACACAACAATACAACCTTATTCATGGCTAACGCCCTTACGTTTCAATCGAATAGCGCCCACTAACATCAGCGCCCAGCCTACGAGGAAGCTGAAGCCGCCGACAGGGGTAACAAACGCCCACAGGCGTAAATGAGAGAGCGCGAGACAATACAGGCTGCCGCTAAACAGCACTGTACCTAATGCCAGAAACACGCTACTCCAGTAAAACCAAATACTAATGCGCCGTTGCATGGCGACGGCCAGGCCAAAGATAGCCAGCGTATGAAACGCCTGATACTCAAGGCCGGTCTGAATCCACCCCATTTCAACAACACCGAGGGTTTTGCTCAGAACATGTGCCCCAAAGGCGCCCAACGCCACAAAGATAAAGCCACTTACGGCGGCAAAAATCAGCATAAAACGGCTGGTCATTTGAATACCCTACGTAAATTATTGTTCATAACGAAAGCGGAATTTTTCTTGTTCCGTGGCCGCTTTCGCCAGAATCCACTGACGGAAGGCGGCTATTTTACCCAGTTCTGCCTGACTGTCATGACAAACCAGATAAAATGCGTTTTTGCTGACCAGAACATCGTTAAACGGACAGACCAGTCGTCCGGCTTCAATTTCGGACTGCGCCATGACGTTGTTAGCCAGCGCGATCCCCTGTCCATGGATTGCAGCCTGTAGCACCATGGCGCTATGGCTGAAGATAGGTCCCTGCTGCACGTTGATATGATTCAGGCCAAGCTGGCGCGTATAGGCTTGCCAGTCTCGTCGCGACGCATCATGCAATAAAGTGTGTTTTGCCAGGTCGTCCGGTGTCTTTAGCGGTTTATCACCGGTAAGCAACAGCGGAGAGCAGACCGGCAATAAATATTCTGCGTACAATTTTTCAACGCGCAGACCCGGCCAGTTGCCGCGTCCGTAGAAAATCGCCACATCAACATCATCAGCCAGTTTGTCTTCCTGACGGTCCACCGCCTGGATCCTGACATCGATTCCCGGATAAGCTGAGTTAAAGCTAGAGAGTCTGGGCACCAGCCATTGGATCGCAAAACTGGGCAATAAACTAACGGTAAGCGCACCTTTTGCACTACGTGCCTGAAGTTTACGCGTCGCGTCGGTTAATTGCGAAAAAATCTCTTTAATGTCGAGAAAGTAGCTTTGACCTTCTTCCGTTAACAGCAAAGATCGATTGCGTCGACGAAACAGTTTTAGCCCCAAAAAATCCTCAAGTGACTTGATTTGGTGACTTACTGCGGCCTGCGTCACAAAAAGCTCTTCTGCTGCGCGAGTAAAGCTTAAATGACGCGCTGCAGCATCAAAAACACGTAACGCATTTAAGGGTGGTAATCGTTTTGACATGACTTTTAGGCTTTGATGTTAAATGAATTTAACAATTAGCTAACAGGCTGTAACCTATTAGTTTTTTTTATCTGAGCCATTATAAATTGTCCGTTGAGGTTCTACCAGCAAATACCTATAGTGGCGGCACTTCCTGAAGCCGGAACGAAAAGTTTTATCGGAATGCGTGTTCTGGTGGGCTTTTGGCTTACGGTTGTGATGTTGTGTTGTTGTGTTTGCAATTGGTCTGCGATTCAGACCATGGTAGCAAAGCTACCCTTTTTCACTTCCTGTACATTTACCCTGTCTGTCCATAGTGATTAATGTAGCACCGCCAAATTGCGGTGCTTTTTTTTGTCCACGTTTCGTCGATGGCCGACCGGCTATTATTGCTCCAGTTCTACCATCTCTTTCACGTCAGTGCGGTTAATCTGCTGTTTGTTGCCGTTAGCGTCTTTATACGAAATCATCCCCGTCTCATTATCGGTCTGTGGTTTACCATCAGCTACGATTGATCGACCATCATTGGTGTGCATCACGTAATTCGAACCAGAACAGGCGCTCAGGGCAAAAGTCAGCATACAGGCAGAAATAATGGCGGCAGTCTTTTTCATCTTCTTCTCCTTAAAGCGATTTATGCTATTAAAAACATACTCCGTAACAGGCAAAATTGTTCGCCTAACGCTATTTAGCATAAGACACTGAACGGGCTTTGCCAGGATATCCAGAGTATTCCGATGGTTAGCACAACCCTTGTATCAATGCCCTTTTTGCGCCACGATCGGTTTACTGAACTGAGGAATACCATGAACGCTTTTAACCCCGCGCAGTTTCGCGCACAATTTCCCGCACTCAACGATGCTGGCGTCTATCTCGACAGTGCTGCTACGGCGCTGAAGCCACAGGCGGTCATTGAGGCTACCCATCAGTTTTATAGCCTGAGTGCCGGGAACGTCCATCGCAGCCAGTTTGCTGAAGCCCAGCGCCTGACCGCACGCTATGAAGCCGCGCGGGAAAAAGTCGCACACCTGATTAATGCGTCGGATGACAAAACCATCGTCTGGACCCGCGGCACAACGGAAGCGATCAACATGGTTGCCCAAAGCTATGCGCGTCCACGCCTTCAACCGGGTGATGAGATTATCGTTAGCGCAGCGGAACATCACGCCAACCTCGTTCCCTGGCTGATGGTCGCGGAGCAAACGGGGGCTAAGGTCGTCAAACTCCCACTCACCCCCCATTTATTGCCAGACGTTGAGCGCCTCACGCAGCTCATTACCCCGCACAGCCGCATTCTGGCGCTCGGGCAAATGTCGAACGTCACCGGTGGCTGCCCGGATCTGGCCCGCGCCATTACGCTCGCCCATGCGGCTGGCATGGTGGTGATGGTTGATGGTGCCCAGGGGATTGTGCATTACCCTGCCGATGTACAGCAGTTGGATATTGATTTCTATGCGTTTTCAGGCCACAAGCTATATGGCCCCACCGGTATTGGCGTGCTGTACGGTAAGCCGGAACTGCTGGAAGCCATGTCTCCCTGGCTTGGGGGCGGTAAGATGATTAGCGAAGTCAGTTTTGACGGTTTCACCACTCAGCCCGCACCATGGAAGCTGGAAGCCGGTACGCCTAACGTTGCAGGCGTTATCGGGCTAAGCGGGGCGCTCGAATGGCTGGCGGACGTCGACGTTGGGCAGGCCGAAAACTGGAGCCGGGGTCTGGCGACGCTGGCAGAAGATGCCTTGGCGAAACGCCCTGGCTTTCGTTCCTTCCGCTGCCAGGACTCCAGTCTGTTAGCCTTTGATTTCACGGGTGTTCATCACAGCGATATGGTCACTCTATTGGCCGAATATGGCATTGCGCTGCGCGCGGGGCAACACTGCGCACAACCGCTGCTGGCGGAACTTGGCGTATCCGGAACACTACGCGCCTCATTTGCCCCTTATAATACCCAAAGCGATGTGGATGCGTTGGTCGCAGCCGTCGACCGCGCGCTGGAAATATTGGTGGATTAATGACAAGCCCTCAGTTCGCTGGACACCCGTTTGGCACAACCGTAACCGAAGAGACGTTACGCAATACCTTTATCCCGCTTACTCAGTGGGAAGATAAATATCGCCAGCTGATTCTGCTGGGTAAGCAGTTGCCGGCGCTCCCGGATGCGCTAAAGGCACAGGCCAAAGAAATTGCGGGCTGCGAAAACCGAGTCTGGCTGGGGCATACTCTTCATGAGAATGGCACTCTGCATTTCTTCGGCGACAGCGAAGGTCGAATAGTACGTGGACTGTTGGCGGTATTACTCACCGCGGTCGAAGGTAAAACGGCAGCCGAGTTACTGGCGCGTTCTCCGATGGCGTTATTTGATGAACTGGGTTTACGCGCGCAGCTCAGCGCCTCGCGTAGCCAGGGACTACATGCTCTGAACGAGGCGATTCTCGAGGCGGCCCAGAAAGCTGGATGACGACGCTGATACGTCTTATCCGGCCTACAACACTGCACGAACTGTAGGTCGGATAAGCGTAGCGACATCCGACACAATCAGGCCTGACGCGCGGCCTTCGCCATCATCTTCTTCAGCGCATGGGAGACAGCAACAAAGCCAAAGGTGGCTGTCACCATGGTGGCCGCGCCAAACCCGGACGCGCAATCCATACGCTTCGGCCCTTCCGCCGTCGCTTTCATCGCACATACCGAGCCATCCGCCTGCGGGTAAACCAGCGCTTCGGTCGAGAACACGCAGTCCACGCCCAGCTTGCCTTTGCTGTTTTTCACCACGCCAAAATCGCTTTTCAGCCGCTCACGTAGCTTGGCCGCCAGCGGATCCTGGATGGTTTTTGCCAAATCAACGACCTGAATCTGCGTAGGATCGATCTGTCCGCCCGCACCACCGGTGGTCACCAGCGGAATTTTGTTACGCCGACAGTACGCAATCAGTGCCGCTTTTGGGCGCACGCTATCAATCGCATCGATAACGTACGAAAATCCCGCATTCATATATTCAGCAACGTTATCTGGCGTAACAAAATCATCGACCACGTTCACCCGGCACTCCGGGTTAATCTGTCGGATACGCTCCGCCATCACTTCAGCTTTTGCCAGACCGACGTTATCACGCAGCGCATGGATCTGGCGGTTTGTATTGGTGACGCACACATCATCCATATCGATGAGTGTGATAGCGCCAATACCGGTTCGCGCCAGCGCTTCCGCCGCCCATGACCCTACTCCGCCAATCCCAACCACGCAAACGTGCGATTGGGCAAACAGCTGCAACGCATTTTCGCCATACAGACGTGCCGTACCGCCAAAACGTTGGCGCCAGGCATCGCTAATAACCACAGACATAGAACCTCAAATTCATTAATACCGAGCAGTCTTACTGCCTTATGCCGGCTACGCCTTATCAGGCCTACTCAATAATGTAGGCTTGATAAGCGAAGCGCCATCCGGCAATTAACCGCTGAACACGTTACCCGCACCCGGCGCTGTTTTTAGTACCCATACGCGACCGTAGTGATTATACCACCCGGCACGGTGTCCGGCGTCAGCGCCAATACCCTGATAGATGTCGAAGTGTTGCCCTTTAATAGCCCCACCCACATCTAACGCCACCATCAGGCGCAGTTCGTACTGGCCGGTAAACTTGCCGTTATTGTCCAGTAACGGGACTTCCGCCAGTAACGTTGTGCCCGCAGGAATGATACTACGGTCAGAAGCTACGGACGCGCGGCCAATCAGCGGCACCGCGCTGGCCCCTTTCACCGGAGCAAAAGATTGCGGTTTAAAGAAGACAAACGATGGGTTCTGCTCCAGCAGCTCACGCACTTCGGCTTCGCTGTGTGTTTCACCCCAGTGGCGAATAGCCTGCATCGACATATCTTCTTTTTTCACTTCGCCACGGTCGATAAGCACTTTACCGATACTGCGATAGGCGTGGCCGTTTTTCCCGGCATAGCTAAAGAAGTTGAGCGGGCTGCCATCGCCAAAATCGATGTAACCACTGCCCTGAACATCCATAATGAAGTTATCCATCAGGGAGTTGCTGTATGCCAGAATATAATTGTCGCTTAGCGCGCCCGCGTAGATCTCGGCACGAGAGGGTAAGCGCCCACGTTTTGGCGGCATGCGATAGATAGGATACTGAAACTCGCCCTGGCGCGTATGGCGCGCCTGGATAACCGGTGTGTAGTAACCGGTAAACTGGACGTTACCGTAGTTGTCCGCCCCTTCCATTTGCCAGGCATCAATACCAAACTGGCGCATACTGCGCGTATCACCGCCCGCACGTAACCATTGCTGGATAGCGTTGTAGACGTCGCTCTGGTTGCCGTACAAACGTGGCGAAGCGCTGCGAATTTGATTAACCTGCTCGGCGAAATCACCGGCATTGATTGGCGCGCCAACCGCATCAGGCTGGTTCACCAGTGAGAAAGGCTGGGTAAATTTCCCGTCTTTATACTGCTGCCCACGATCGGTGGGTTTTGAGGAACACGCGGCGAGCATCGCGACTACAGCTCCCGCCAGAAGATATTTTGCCCAACGTCCTTTCATTGTTCTCGTCTTATGTTGCCTGAATGCGAGACGAAGATAACAAACCCCCGAACCTAATGAAATGCGTATACATACCCGAACGCAAATTTTGAGCAAAAAATAATCCAGAATGCGTTGTTTTTGTTCATTTTCACCCTAAAAACGTGATCAAGGTGAAAAAAGGGTTGCATGAAAATGCGAGCAGAGTATAGTGCGCATCCACGGACGCGGGGTGGAGCAGCCTGGTAGCTCGTCGGGCTCATAACCCGAAGGTCGTCAGTTCAAATCTGGCCCCCGCAACCAATTAAAATTTGATGTAATATTTTTGCAAAGTAGTTCGAATCACAGCAAGGCGGAGACGCAGTGAATCCTTAGGAGCTTACTCCAGTAAGTGACTGAGGTGAACGAGGAAAGCCAACGCTGATGTGGTTTGAAATACGAAGCAAAAAGACGGACGCGGGGTGGAGCAGCCTGGTAGCTCGTCGGGCTCATAACCCGAAGGTCGTCAGTTCAAATCTGGCCCCCGCAACCAATCAAATTTGATAAAATATAAGCAGTACGGTGACGCGGGGTGGAGCAGCCTGGTAGCTCGTCGGGCTCATAACCCGAAGGTCGTCGGTTCAAATCGGGCCCCCGCAACCAATCAAATTTGATAAAATATAAGCAGTACGGTGACGCGGGGTGGAGCAGCCTGGTAGCTCGTCGGGCTCATAACCCGAAGGTCGTCGGTTCAAATCCGGCCCCCGCAACCAACACATTAAACACCTTAACGGGTGTTTTTTTGTTTCTGTCGCCCATAAAAAAAGCGCTTTTCAGCGCTTTTTTGTTATCCCCTTCTCGCCAGCGTAGCCCCATCGGCAAAGTAGGCTTTAATCCCTGCCAGAATCGACTCTGCAACTTCCTGCTGGAAGGTCGCCGTTTTGAGTTTGCGCTCTTCCTCAACGTTACTGATAAATGCCGTTTCGACCAGAATAGACGGGATATCCGGCGCTTTTAGTACCGCAAACCCGGCCTGTTCAACCTGGTTCTTGTGCAGATTGTTGATTTTGCCAAGCTTACTCAATACCGCTTTACCAAACTTCAGACTGTCGGCGATGGTCAGCGACTGCACCATGTCGAACATGGTGTGGTCGACATAGCGGTCACCGCTCTTACTGACGCCACCAATGAGATCCGAGGCGTTCTGGGTCTGCGCCAGATATTTCGCGGCGGTACTTGTCGCACCTTTGGTCGAGAGCGCAAACACCGACGAACCGCTGGGTTGTCGACTGGTAAAGGCATCGGCGTGAATAGAGACAAACAGGTCAGCACGCTGCTTCTGCGCTTTCGCCACGCGGACTTTAAGCGGAATGAAGATATCTTCATTTCGTGTCATAAAGACCTTCATGTTGCCCTCTTTCTCTATGAGGGCTCGCAGGCGGCGGGCAATCTGCAGCACCACATCCTTTTCACGCGTCTTGTATTTCCCCACCGCACCGGAGTCTTCTCCGCCGTGGCCTGGATCGAGCATAATGACAATGGGACGATCGCGCCCCGCTTTACCCGGCTGCGGGCCACTTTGTGCAGGTGGCACCTGTTTATCCAGATCGCCCTTGTTGTAATCTTCCAGCAATGCCAGCAGCGGATCCTGAACGTCCTGGGCATTCGCGGGATAGAGATCCATCACCAGACGTTCTTTAAAGCCTGCCACCGGAGCCAGAGCAAAAAGTTGCGGCTTCACATTCTGTTTCAGCTCGAACACCATCCGCACGGTCTTTGGATCAAACTGGCCAACGCGCGCCGACTTAATATACGGATCGTCAGGACGAATCTGCGTCCCAATGCCCTTGAGCACCGAGTTCAAATTAACGTCTTCAATATCCACAACCACACGCTCAGGATTACTCAGGGCAAACTGTTTGTATTTCAGCAGACGGTTAGATTCTACCGTGACGCGAGTGTAGCTGGACGCAGGCCAGATACGTACGGCAACGACCTGACTCACGGCCGCCAGACCCACCTGGCTGACGCTCAAAAGCCACATAGCACCCGCACCTTTCAATAAACGGCGGCGACTGATTGCTGAATTGGATCCCGACATGCTTCTCCCGAGCAAAAGAAATCTTTTTAAGAGGTAATACGTAAAACGTCCGAATTGACCGGAAACTTTAGCGAATGACGCATAATCTGTCATCTATAAAAGGGTAAACATTCTTTTTATATTCACGGCATTACTGAGAAAAATCTTCGGCATGGGTAAAAATTACGCTTGCGCACAGCGCCAAAACAGAATAAAAATACACAAATTACGAATAATCATGCAATGAGGGTGTACCGTGGTGAAGGAGCGTAGAACCGAACTGGTACAGGGATTCCGCCATTCTGTTCCCTATATCAATACCCATCGGGGAAAAACGTTTGTCATTATGCTGGGCGGCGAAGCCATCGAGCATGAAAACTTTTCCAGTATCGTCAATGACATTGGTCTTCTTCATAGCCTCGGCATCCGCCTGGTCGTGGTCTATGGCGCACGACCGCAGATTGATGCCAATCTTGCGGCGCATCATCATGAGCCGGTGTACCACAAAAATACGCGCGTTACCGACGCTAAAACGCTGGAGCTGGTCAAACAGGCTGCGGGTTTACTTCAGCTTGATATTACCGCCCGCCTGTCGATGAGCCTGAATAATACGCCATTACAGGGTGCTCACATCAATGTGGTCAGCGGTAATTTTATTATCTCTCAGCCTCTGGGCGTTGATGACGGCGTAGATTACTGCCATAGCGGGCGTATTCGTCGTATTGATGAAGATGCCATTCACCGCCAGTTAGACAGCGGCGCAATTGTGCTGATGGGCCCGGTCGCCGTTTCCGTCACCGGTGAGAGCTTTAACCTGACGTCAGAAGAGGTCGCCACGCAGTTGGCTATCAAACTGAAGGCCGAGAAAATGATCGGCTTTTGCTCCTCTCAGGGTGTCACCAACGATGACGGCGATATTATTTCCGAGCTGTTTCCTAACGAAGCTCAGGCTCGCGTTGAGTTGCAGGAAGAGAAAGGCGATTACAGCTCCGGCACGGTGCGCTTCCTGCGTGGGGCAGTGAAGGCCTGTCGCAGTGGCGTACGCCGTTGCCATCTGATCAGCTATCAGGAAGATGGTGCATTGCTGCAGGAACTGTTCTCCCGCGACGGGATCGGTACGCAGATCGTAATGGAAAGCGCCGAGCAGATCCGTCGCGCTACCATTAACGATATCGGCGGGATTCTGGAGCTTATCCGCCCGCTGGAGCAGCAAGGTATTCTGGTGCGCCGCTCGCGCGAGCAGTTGGAAATGGAGATCGACAAATTCACCATTATTCAGCGTGATAACCTGACCATCGCCTGTGCCGCTCTGTACCCTTTCCCGGAAGAGAGAATTGGCGAAATGGCGTGTGTAGCAGTGCATCCGGACTACCGTAGCTCGTCACGCGGGGAAGTGTTGCTGGAACGAATCGCCGCGCAGGCCCGGCAAATGGGGTTGAGCAAGCTGTTTGTGTTAACCACACGCAGCATCCACTGGTTCCAGGAACGCGGCTTCACGCCGGTGGATATCGACCTGCTGCCGGAAAGCAAGAAAGAGATGTACAACTATCAGCGGCGGTCAAAAGTGCTGATGGCGGATTTGGGGTAAGAGTCGTTGCCGGATGCGGCATAACTGCCTTATCCGGCCTACGTCGCTGGCACATCTTTTTTAGGCCGGATGGCGCTGACGCTTATCCGGCCTACATCTACATCATGCCGTCATTAAATAATGCTGACAGTCCGCTGCGACGTTCGGTACGGGTGGCAATGGCGCGGCTCAGTATCCGCTCATCAGCATACAGCGACAGGCGGCGACGCGCGCGGGTAACGGCGGTATAGACCAGCTCGCGGGTAACCACGGGTGAATGCTGGCTGGGTAAAATCAACGCCGCGTGGTCAAACTCAGATCCCTGCGATTTGTGCACCGTCATCGCCCAGGTGGTTTCATGTTCAGGCAAGCGGCTGGGCTGCACCGATTTGATAGAACCATCCGGCAGCGCAAACCACACCCTCAGGCCCTGTCCACGGTCGAGGGCAATGCCGATATCACCGTTAAATAATCCCAGCGAACTGTCATTGCGCGCGATCATCACCGGCCTTCCCTCATACCAGCGGCTATGGGTCGAACGATGAATTTTACGTTTTTGCGCCATCACCTGCTCAATGCGTTCATTCAAACCACTAACGCCAAACGGACCTTCCCGCAGGGCGCATAGCAGCTGATACTCATTGAAGGCCTGAATGACAGCCCCCGGCTCCGCACCCTCGTGCAACAAATCCAGGTAGTGCCCATATCCCGCCAGCGCCTCATCCAGCATCGCGGCATAATCCTCGCTGCTGTGTAGAGTGCGTTTTTCGATGTCGCTAAATCCCTGCTGGAACACCGTTTTTATCGCAGTTTTGTCGCCGCGATTAATTGCCACAGCCAACTGACCGATTCCGGAATCGCTGCCGAAACGGTAGCTCTTTTGCAGCAGGCACAGACTGTCGCGCAACGCTGCTGCCTGAATTCCCGACCCGGCAGGAATAGCGCTCCCGGTCAGGCGACTGAGCTGGCGGGCGCGTTCCGGGGTAAACCCGTCACCAACGAAAGCACAGATATCCCCCAGCACGGCCCCCGCTTCGACGGAAGCGAGCTGGTCGCGATCGCCCAGAAAAATCACCCGTCCGTGCGGCGGCAGCGCATCGATAAGGCGCGACATCATCGGCAAATCAATCATCGAGGCTTCATCCACCACCAGCACATCCAGATGCAGCGGGTTTCCCGCATGATGACGCAGGCGCTGACTGCCAGGCTGAGCGCCTAATAATCGATGCAGCGTACTGGCGTCATCGGGGATGCGTTTCTTTTGCTCATCGGTTAGCGGTAGCTCTCGTAACGCCGCTCCCAGTGAGGCGGTCAGGCGCGCAGCCGCTTTTCCCGTTGGCGCCGCCAGTCGAATACGACAGCGCTCACCGTCGGCCATTTGAATCAACGCCGCCAGCAGCCTTGCGACCGTTGTCGTTTTTCCCGTCCCCGGTCCGCCTGAGATCACCGATATCCGGCGGGTGAGCGCAACAGCAGCGGCTACTTTTTGCCAGTTAACCCCCTCCGATAGCGGAAACAGCGCCGCCAGCGTGTGGGTCAGCCGTTGTTCATCCACTTCAATGGCGTGGTTCACTTCACTGAAAAAGCGAGCTACCGTACGTTCGTTATGCCACATCCGGTTCAGATACAAGCGATCGCCGTACAGCACCAGCGGCGTGGGTTGCTCGCCACGGCTTACCGCACTGGAAGCCAGCAGACATTCCGCCCAGTCTTCTGGCTCGCCCGTTTCAGCGAGCCAGGCGCTTAACAGAGGATGCGCGTCCTCGCTCAGAGATAACCGTGAAAGCGGTAAGCAGACGTGCCCTTCTCCCGCTTCACGGCTGAGCAACGCCGCAGCCAGCGCAACGGCTGGGTTATCACTTCCGGCAACCGCCAGCGCGAATTGAGCATCCAGAGGCCGGAGCTGTTTTTGCTCAACAGCCTCCAGAAATCGTTTCTGGATTGTCATAACATCGTCTCCTGCACCGCACCGGCAAACAACTCGTCCATCAACGCAATCAACTCTCCGTCAGGTCGGGTCGCGTAAATTCCCTGCTGCGGATTTTCACTGTCAACGCCGCGCAGGAAGAGATAGATAACGCCGCCAAAATGGCGTTCATAATCGTAATCAGCAATGCGATGGCGTAAGTAGCGATGCAGCGCGAGGGTATAAAGTTGGTATTGAAGGTCGTAGCGATGCGCCTGCATGGCAGAGGCCATTGCCTGCTGCGTATAGGCGGAGCTGTCTTCGCCCAGCCAGTTCGATTTGTAATCGAGCAGGTAATAACGCCCCTGGTGGCGGAATACCAGGTCAATAAAGCCTTTCAGCATGCCGCGAACCTGCATAAAGTCCAACGCAGGGCACCCCGCCGAGAGCGGATCGTATTGGCGAATTAACGCATCAAGCTGGTTGGCCATCAACGGCTGCGAAATCGGCAGATAAAACTCCATCTCCACCTGTTTTTCACGCGCGGAAAGCTGGTTCAAACTCACACCCGTCTCGTTGAGAGGCGCCTGCAAAATGGCGTCCAGCCATTCGGTCAAAACCGGCGTCCAGTGTGCGTCATAACCGCCCAACGCCAGTTGCTCCTCGACCCAATGCGGATCCACCGGTTGCGTAAAATCGAGGTCTTCAAACAGGCTATGCAAGAACGTACCCGGCGAAGCGCCGCGCGGGAACTGGTGCGGTGTGAGTCCTGGTTCTTCAATAACCTCACCGACGCCTGCGGCATCGATATCCAGTCGTGGGATCAGATCCTGCGCGATACCCTGTCCACGCTGTTGCAGACCGGAATAACTGGTCACGCGCCAGCTATCGCCGGGCTTACGCCGCAGTATTTTCGCACTCAGTTCGCTGCTAACAGCCTGCGCAACCTGCCAGGGTTCACCGTCAGGCTGCGCGGGAGTCTGGCAAGCAATATCGTTGCTACAAAGCGCTTCAATCGCGCTACGCAGACCCACGGCATCCATCGGCTCACCTTTTTGCAACAGGCGACCAAGTGCGCTCTGATGCACATCGGTATCCCCTTTTTTATCGCCCCGACGTCGTACCAACGGCGCAACGCCAAGGCTGCAATGCCATACCGAACGGGTTAGCGCGACATACAGCAAACGCAGATCTTCCGCCAGACGCTCTGCTTCGGCTAGCTCAACGCTCTCCTCAGCATCGCTGAGATCCAGCACGGCTTCAAAAGAGCTACGATCGTGGTAGAAAGCCTGATCCTGAACGCGGAAATTGGTGATAAACGGCAGCCAGACCAGCGGATACTCCAGCCCTTTCGATTTATGGATGGTGACGATTTTGACCAGATGCTTGTCGCTTTCCAGCCTGAGCTGCTGGCTGGACGCGTTGCTGTCGGGTTCAAGAATATGCTGGGACAACCAGCGCACCAGCGCATGCTCGCTTTCCAGCTGCGAGCCCGCTTCCTGCAACAGTTCGCTGATATGTAAAATGTCGGTCAGTCGACGTTCGCCTCCCGCCGTCGCCAGCAGGTTCTCTGCAATCTGGCGAGCCGTCATCAGCGCACGTAGCATCGGCATCACGCCGCGTTTATGCCAGATCTGACGATAGCCGTCGAATTCTTCGACCACCGCATCCCAGGCATTCTCGTCGGTATTTAACGCTTCAATATCCTGCGCATTCAGACCCATCATTGAGGTCGCCAGCGCGCTACGCAACGTGTTCTCACGTTCCGGCGTCATCACCGCCTGCAGCACCCATAGCAACTCCTGCGCTTCCAGCGTTTCAAATACGCTGTCACGGTTGGAGAGGTAGACAGAGGGAATGGCCAGTTGCGTCAGCGCATCACGGACCAGCGCCGCTTCCTGGCGGCTACGCACCAGTACGCTGATATCTGACGCGCGTACCGGGCTGGATGCTTTGCCACTGACCAGTTGCGCTGCGCCAGAATGCCCGGCTTTAAGCCAGTCGCGAATTTGTGTGGCGCACACCTGGGCCATGTAGCTCTGATAATCGCCTACGCCGCAACTTTCTCCTTCCATCAGCCACATACTCATAGCTGGCTGCGTTTCGCCGTGCAAAACAAACCGTAACGCCTGGTTTTTTTCTGCGGATTTTACCGGGCTGAAAGGGATTTCGCGGAACATAAAGGCGTCGTCCATCTGGCTGAAAAGCGTATTCACGCTATTGACCATGCCGGGGGCCGAACGCCAGTTGGTATCAAGCGTATAGTGTGCGCTGACTTCGCTGCGCGCCTTCATATAGGTGAAGATATCCGCGCCGCGAAACGCGTAAATTGCCTGTTTCGGATCACCAATTAGCAGCAGTGCGGTATCCGGCTGATGCTGCCAGATCCGACGAAAAATACGGTACTGCTGCGGATCGGTATCCTGGAATTCATCGATCATGGCGACCGGAAAACGAGTACGAATAGCCGTCGCCAGCGCATCTCCGCTTTCACTGCGCAACGCCGCATCCAGACGGCTGAGCATATCGTCAAAACCCAGCTCGCCGCGGCGACGTTTTTCCTCGGCAACTGCCGAGCGGATCTCCGCCAGCGCCCGGGTGATCACCAGATCGCGGAGAGTTAACGGTTCGCTAAGCAGTTCATCAATAGCGACAAACAGCGGGTGCTGAGGGGTTATCCCGCCCGCTTTGGTTCGCTCTTCCAGAAAACGCTGTGAGAATTTCTCCAGCGCGTCAGGAAGCTGATAACTTTGTGTTTCTTCCTGCGCCCACGCGCTGATCTTTTCGATCCACTTGCCCTGATTACCGCGATTAAATTTACGCCGGTCAATTCCGGAGGCTTCCATCAGGCCATCCAGCTCATCAACAGAATCACGCCATTGCTGCTTGATCTGGTTAATGCGTGCGAGAATTTGTTCATGCCGGGCGGCCAGCGTTTCGTCATCAGACGGTGGCGCCTTGATAACCGGCGCTTCCCCCTGCAGATAGCGATCGATATCTCTCAGCAGCGCTTGCGGTCCTTTCCACGTTTCAAAAACCACCTGCGCAATGTCGCGGGGCAGCGGGTAGCAGTGCCGACGCCAGAAGTCCGCACAGGCCTGATAGCGCAGCAGCGATTCATCTTCTATCAGCTGCTGTTCGAACAGCATGCCTGACTCAAAGGCATTGAGACTGAGCATACGCTGACAAAAGCCGTGGATGGTAAACACCGCCGCTTCATCCATCTGTCTTTCAGCCAATAGCAGCCACTGCGCGGCCTGTTTTTTATCGGCAATTTCATCTAACAAACGGGCATATAGCGGGTTGTCGGTGGTTTCACGCAGGCAGGCAATTCGCAGTTCATGAATATTGCTACGAATTCGACCACGCAACTCTTCGGTAGCCGCCTCGGTGAAGGTAACCACCAGCAGTTCTTCGACGGTCAGAGGACGAGGAAAGGCGGCAGAGCCGCCCAGTCCAAGCAGTAAACGTAAATACAGGGCGGCGATGGTAAAGGTTTTACCGGTGCCCGCAGAGGCTTCAATCAGGCGCTCGCCCGTCAGGGGCAAGCGCAGTGGATCAAGGGACTCAGCGGCATCATTCATTCTTATCACTCATCAGGGGTAAGGTTTGCTGCAACGCGCTGACGGTCTGCCACACTTTCCAGCCTTCCGGGTGCACATATTCTGCTTTCCCATTCTGACTGCCGGAAACCTGTGACAATATCGCCATGCCTTGCGGCTCAACCACCGCCTGATGGAAGAAGTCGGCAAGTTTTTGCGGCGTCAGCAGTTTAATCTGAGCCACTATTTTATCACGTGAATCGAAGCGCATATTGCCGCGATCAAAATCTTTGCTTAACTGTGAGGCTTCTGCCCCCAGCGTTTGCGGCGCCTGCAGCATTTGCGCAATAATCGCCTGCTGAATTTGCGCGAACTCTTCAGGTTTCATCGCCCGCAGCTTCGCTTCCGCCGTCGGGAAGAACGCTTTATAACGCTCCCAGAGGTAAGACGGCTGCTTATCACTGCTTTGCAGCAGGAACCCCATTCCCCACTGACGGCCAACGCTCATCGGGAAAGCAAATACGGCGTAGCCTAACTGTTCTTCAGTACGCAGCTGATTGTAGAACCACGGCTGAACAATCTGACCTAACATAGCGCTGTAGGCTGAACTGGCGTATTCATCGTATCCGGTTGGCACAAATACCGCGGCCAGCGCTGAATCCGTGCTGCTGCCTGCTTTTTCGAAGATGACGGACTGCTTCTTGTCCACAACCACATCTTTGTTGCGACACCACTGTGATCCGTTCGCACCAAGCTGTTTTTGGATATCCCGCGCCATGCTCGTCGTCTGAGCTTCGCTCATATTGCCAATGACCAGGAATTCAGGTCGCGCACCGGTTTTTAAGGCGTCGCGGTAGGTCATCACCTCTTTCAGGGTGATGGAAGGCAGCAGCTTACGGCGCTCGTCGCGGGAGAAGTACGGTACCTGAGAAAGCATCTGCACCGGCATAATAGCCTGATCGTAAGCTTTACCCTTTTCTGCGGAATCCATCATCTGGGCATACCAGGATTTCGCCTGTTCCAGCTGTTCGTCCGTTGAGGTATAGCTGAAATATCCGCTCAGCAGCGCCTGAAAAAGCTGCGGCAAACGTTGGGTGTAGCCGTTGGCGTTAAGCATCAACCCATTGTTAGCGTTGGTAGAGAAACCAATTCCACCTACCGATGCCTGGTTACTTAACTGATCGAGCGCAATCCCTGCCAGGTAATCGTTAAGTGCGAATAAGACCTGGTTGCGGGCGCTGTCCATGGCTTTCGGGTTACGCAGGATCACGCTGACGTCAGCCTTCGGCTCGCTGGCAAAATACTGGCTCGGGGCATACACCACGCGTAAATCCGGCTCATCAACGATCAGCTCAGGATGAGCGTATTTTTTATCCGTCTTAATCAGCGTGAAATCATCCGGAATGTAGGGGTTCAACTCCGGTAACGACAGCGCAATGCCCTGCGCTTTTTGCTGCCAGTCGGCAAAGGTTTTGTCGCTGATTTTATCCACCTGGTAAGGCGCATCGACAAAATAAGCGGTTTTATTATGCGGCTCTTTCGCGCTGATATACCAGATACGCGCATTCTGCGGCGTCATCATTGCCAGACGTTGCTCAACGGCTTTCGCATCGTACTGGTCAGCAATATTCACCGCATCCAGCGTATGCTCGACGGGAACGCGGATCATGGTATCAGCCAGCCATTCCACGTAGTCCATATCACGGGTGATGGAGGGATAACGGAAATCGAGATCCAGCACGTGCGCCAGCTCGTCAAAATAGCGTTTATCGACACCTTTCTCGCGTAACAAATTGAGGTAGCTAAAGATTGCCGCGACAACTTCATCGCGGTTCGCCAGCCCCTTGTCGGTTAACGTCGCGGAAATGGCTAATACGCCGCTGTTCCCGTTGACCACCGGATCGGAGTCTGCGCGAATACCTTCAACCAGGCCCTGCTTTTGCAGCCAGTCAGACAACGTGCCCGGGCTACGATTGCCAATCAGGTAGGTCACCAGTTCATCGGTTTTACTGCGGAACTGCGTGCTGTTGTTATCGATACGAAACTCGACGCGCAATACTTTACGCGGCATTGCCGGAACATAGTGGATGATGATGCCCTTTTGCGCATCAGTGACGACCGGGACGGTAATCTCAGGCTTTGCGATATTCCTGTTCGGTACGCGCCCAAAGGTGTCAGCCGCTATCCGCGCCAGCTCTGGCAGCGGTTTATTGCTATAAATCACCGCCTTCATCAGGTTCGCAGAGTAGTACTTTTCATGAAATTTTTGTAATGCTTGCAGCACCGGGTTGCCCGGTTTATCGCTTAATGTCTCAAGATTCCCGCCAGAGAAACGCGAACCTGGGTGCGCCGGGTTGATCGTCTCAGCGCTCACCTGCGCCATACGCATCCCGTCTCGGGTACGCGCCAGCGTCAGCTCGGAGTTAACCGCGTTACGCTCGCGGTCGGCATATTTTTTATCCAGCAATGGATCGGCAATAGCATCCGCCAGGCGATCCACCGCCCCCACCAGTGCGTCGTTTTCGACTTCAAGATAGAAGGCCGTACGATAAGGCGCTGTGCTGGCATTGTGGCTACCGCCGTGCATTTTCAGGAATTCAGCCAGGCTGTCCGGCTGTGGGTATTTTTTCGAGCCCATCAGACACATGTGTTCGAGATAGTGCGCCAGCCCCTGATGATCGTCCGGATCTTCCAGCGAGCCCACGGGGACTACCAGTGCAGAAAGGGATTTCACGGCCTGAGAATCGGATACCAGCAGCACAACCATGCCGTTATCAAGGCGCACGGCCTGATACTGACGGGTGTCTTTATCGCTTTTACGGATGGTTTCAGCTAAAGGCTGCCAACCGGTATCTGCCTGACTTACGGGAACCCAAAGGGCGACGAACAACAGTAATGCGCTGAACCAGGTGCTGCGGGGCATTCACAAACCTCATCATTAACGAATTCACCTGTTCACTACAAACCACGCATAAATACGTGATCTGAACAGGGCAAGACTATGTGCTGAACGAGCCAGCATCTTCTCTTTGTAAGAATCAGTCCGTGACAGAATGCGCATCATAGTGGAAGCCATCGAATTGCGCAATTTTTATACAGTCATCAGGACTGATTAAAGCGAAAAATCGGTAACAGGTAGCGCTGAGACTGTAAAACAATAGCCTCCTGCGTATCAGCATCCAGTTGACGCCAAAGACGCTGATACCAGATATCATCACCTTCGCCACGTACCATCATGTTGCCTTCATAGGCTTGCAGAAACTTACTGCGCGCTTTTTGCAACGTTGCATCGTCATCTAACATGGCATCATTTGCGGCGTCATAACAGGTTTTTATCCATGCACCACCGCTTTCGGGTAATACCAGCAACGGTGACGACATGCCTTCCCGATATCCCTCAATGAGTTGCGACAGGTACAGCAGCGCCTGTTCTGCATCCAGCGGCGGAAAACGCCATTCTCCGTCTTTACGCAGGAACAATCGGCTCTCTCCCCTACCGCCACTGGCACAATAGACAAGATGTTCCAGCCAAAGTTGCACACCCTGCGCAATGCTTATCAAAGATGGGCGCCAGCGCAACAAACCGTCCTCTTGCACCTGCGGCAGCCAACCGGTGATTTGCACGCCGTGACAGTTAAGATCGATTTCCATGCTCTGACAGGGCTGACGACAGGCGATAATGCGTTCAGCCAGCGACTGCATTTCCTGACGCTGCGTATCCCACAGAATTTCGCCAAACGGCCCATAGGGTAGCGCGCCCGCCGCACGAAAACGGCGGAACAGTCGTTCAGCATCGTTCTCTTCAACCAGCGTATTAAGCAATTGCTGATTAAGCTGGTAGCGGGTTAACCCTTCAAGAGTGAAAGGTTCCGTATCCGGGATCTCACTCTCTTCAGAGCGGAAGTTGACCCTTAAACGCATCTGGAAAAAGGCGCGTACCGGATGTGCCCAAAATCGCTGCAGCGTTTCCAGCGTTAGCGTTTCTGGCATTTCTAAGGGCAGAGGCTGCACAAAATCCGTGTGCGCTTTTCCTGACAGACTCGCCGCAGGCAGCCATTCCCGGGCATAGCTTTGCTGTTCGCCCGGCAAATAGTTTTGTGCATCAAAGGGCATACGGGTATGCAAACGGGTTATATGCGCTTTTACCCTTGCCTCGCTTTGATCACAGGTCAACGATTCATCGCCCGGCAGATAATGGCTTTGTCCAATGTAGTCCATCAGTTCTTGCACCAGCACCGACGGGAAGCGCTCGCTGTTATCCTGAATAGAGCGGCCAATGTAGCTGATGTAGAGCGTCTGCTGTGCCGAGATTAATGCTTCGAGGAACAAATAGCGGTCATCATCGCGACGACTGCGGTCACCCCGCATCGGTTTTTGGCTCATTAAATCAAAGCCCAGCGGCGCAAGTTGACGCGGATAAACCCCATCGTTCATACCCAGCAGGCACACCACTTTGAACGGAATGGAGCGCATCGGCATCAGCGTACAAATGTTAACGGGCCCCGCCAGGAAGCGCTGGCTGATGCGTTCCTGGTCAAGGCGCTGGGCTAGCTCATCACGCAACAGAGAGAGCGGTATAGCATCGCCGTACTCAGCCCCTAAACCTTCGGTAATAATGGCCTGCCACTGCTGTTCAATCAGCGTCATTGCCGCTTCGGTGTCCGCGTCCGGTAGGAAGAAATCATTAAGCATTTCCCGACAAACGGGTAGCCACTCTTCCAGCGGTCGTTCCTGCGCCAACCCTCTACGCCAGAGATTAAGCTGCATCAGCAACGAGGCCAGATGCCCTACCAGCTCGGCAATCAGGCCGCTGGACTCATCGTAAGGCAATACCGATTGCCACTCGCCCTGCGAGCTTTCCATCGCGTAGCCGAGCAGCATACGCGTTAAACCAAATTGCCAGGTATGCTGACCTGTCGGCGGAAGTTCCAGTTCACGCACGTTATCGTCGTCAATTCCCCAACGAATCCCGGATTCATTGACCCATAAGCGAAGATAGCGCAACCCTTCTTCATCAATGTTGAAACGCGCCGCCAGCACGGGAACATCCAGTAACGCCAGGACATCCTCTGAGACAAAACGGCTATCCGGCAGCGACAGCAGGCTGATAAAGGCCTGTAAGACGGGATGAGACTGGCGTGCCCGACGGTCAGATATCGCATAAGGTAAGTAACGCTCGGCTGGCGCGCTACCAAAGACCGACTGAATGAATGGGCTGTAGCTGTCGATGTCCGCCACCATCACGATAATATCGCGCGGTGTCAGCGTTGGGTCCGCTTCCAGCATGGCCAACAGCCGGTCATGAAGAATTTCCACCTCGCGCTGTGGGCTATGGCAGACATGGAAAGTCACGCTGGTGTCGTTCAGCTCAAGCCGGCGTTTATTGTCGCTACGGGAATATTCTTCCAGCGTAACGCCCGCCACGGCATGACTTTCAAGTTCCAGAATATCCGATTGAATATTATGCAAAAGGTTGTCAGGCGTAATGTCGACAAACGCGTCCAGTTCCTGACTGTTTTCCAGCTCCGAAAGCAAATAAATGTAATCACGCCCCAGCTTGCCCCACGAGGCCAGCATCGGGTTGCCCACATCCTGTTCGCCATCGCTGTTAAATAATCCTTCGGCTTTCTGATTATCACGAAACAGCGGCAGATGCCGTTCTTCAAAGCTGTGCCGACGCTGACGTGCCATCAGCTTCGCCAGCCAGGCCGGATCTTTAATATCCCCCCAGTAGTAGCGACAAGGGTTGGTAAACAGCAGATGAATATCAATGTGCTTACCTAGCGCCTGCAATGCCTGCAAATAAACCGGCGGCAGCGCCGAAATACCGCAAATAAAGACCCGAGAAGGCAGTCCCTGTGGGCACTCGGACGCGTTTTCCAACGTCTGAATAAATCGTTGGTATAAATTGGCACGATGCCAGCGCGGCTGGCCCAATTCCGCGGTGTATTCCACCAGCGCTTTCCACAACGGTGCCTGCCAGGCCTGAGACTCGCCAAGTCCCTCAACCTGTCGCCCCGCTTCCCACTGGGTCAACCATTCAGGGCGGTAGACTAAATACTGGTCGAAAAGGTCAGCCGCGCGCGAGGAAAGCTGAAAAAGCTTACGTTTATCAGTGTCGTCCGTCAGATAGTGTCGTAGCAATGCGAAGTCATCGCTATCCAGCAATTGTGGCAACAGCGTCATCAACTTCCAGCTCATGCTCTGTTTGCTGAACGCACTCTCTTTCGGGATATCCGGCAGCACGCGCACAAACATATCCCAGATAAAACTCGCGGGCAGCGGAAAATCGATATTGGCGGCAATACTAAACTTCTGTGCAAGAGTCATTTGTAGCCACTGCGCCATACCGGTACTTTGAACCAGGATCATCTCAGGCTCAAAGGGGTCGTCCAGCCGCTCGCGCTCAACGATAAATTCCATTAACGCTTCCAGCACATCCAGACGGTTGGAGTGGTAGACCCTTAACATAGCGACTCCTGACTACTGACGATTCGGGCAATGCAGACGCGTCATCTGACCCTGCCTGCCGAGGGGTGAAGAAATTATAACGTTGATGCTGACACATCCCGCTCTCGTTGTCTGCATTCGGTTAGCCTGCCAGTTCACAGGCGATGAAAACGGGTACAGCTGGGTTTGCTGCCAGGCGTGGCGCCAGAGTTGCTGATACTGGTTTCTGATGATAAAGCTGTTCATTAGCACCCGCTGGTATCCTGACAACGCGGTCACAATCATTATCATTAGTACCATTGCCAGCATCACTTCCGGCAGACTAAAGCCACGCTGTCTGTTCAAGGGATCTGGCATAACGTCTGCTCCTTTAGCGGACAAAAATCGCTCCAACCACGCGCCGAGAATTCTATGTTGCCATCAATAACCACCCCCTGACGCCATAACGATATCCCTTCATAGTGGGCAATAAGCAGAACAAAATTATTGGTAAGCCGGCGCAGGCAAACCGCGGCATCCTGCGTGGGATCGCGCCGACACTGTACGGCGGGTTGTAAGCGCCAGGGCTGCGTACGCCCCCATTCTATCGCGGATTGCACTACCGCCTGACGCTGCAGCGCCTGACTTTGTGTGACCACACGCGCAGCAAAACTGGCCTCCTGTCTGCTAACGCCTTGCAGCAGCAGACTACCGAGCACCAGCAGCAACAGGACCATTGCCAGAGAAGATACGCCTCGCTCACGGTTCACAGGTTGAATCCCGTAACGCTGTAGACCGCTTCAACAACTTTTTGTGGTTCGTCATTGCTCACTCCACGCAAACGCAGCGTAAGAAGCGGGGAATATCCGCTGAAATTCAGCCTTTCAACCTGGAATACCTCAATCTGCATCGTGGCCGGATCGGTCATTTTGTCCCATCCTTTGCCAGTGCAGCCGGTGGCTCCACGCACGGTTTCCAACACCTTGTCCTGTAAACGAAACCCAATAGAATCAGCCTCTTTCACGGGACCGCTTTCCCAAACGCCATTGCTGTTGGCATCCCAGCGGGCAATAACACAGTCTCCCTTAGCCGATATCACCAGTCCCTCTCCGACACAGTTTCCCCGGCAATACCCCGCCCGCTGAAGATGCTTCGCCACGGTGTAGACCCGCTGCCATATTTCATCTTCCAGTACTAACTGGCGCGTGTTACGCAGAATCTCTCGCTGTAGCGCCGGTAAAAATCGTGCTGAGCTAAGCAATAAAATACTGCTAATCGCCATGGCAATGAGCATCTCCAGCAGTGAAAATCCCCGTTCATTTACTGACATAATCTGGCCTCATCACGCTCGCAAAGCCTGATTCGCCCCCAGCCAGACACCACCACGCGCCATTCCCCAGTCGCATTTTTCAGGCGTATATGTCCGGCCCATGCCGTATTGCGCAGTCCAAAAAAGGCCAGTGAAGGTGTTATCTCTGCCATTTCGACGTCGTCCCAGGGTGGTGTAAAAACCAAAGACGAAACGGGTCGGCACGTGGTTTGCGAAGCCGCAGAGCTGACAAAACACCATGATGTGCCATCCCGAATCACGCTTATCACGTGATCGCGGTTATGCCAGTTAGCATCTTCACGCAGTTGCAGCAGGTAGTCCCTCACCTGGCAGGCGGTCTGCCACAGCCGCTGTTGCTGCTGCCAGCGCTGCCAACCATACAGCCCAGATGCACCAAGCGCCGCGACAATCAGCATCGCAATCAGGGTTTCGAGAAGCGTGTAACCTTGTTGTTTTTTCATATCGCCAGTATGGCGTGAGGAAAATGAATAACGAGCGGGAAATTCGGTTTCTACGGCGAGCTATGGGGAATATTTAGCGCGTTACAGGCCGTTGCAATATTTCAGGAATCCACGCCGAAGAACGCGATTTGAGACAAAAAAAACCGACGCACATGGGCGTCGGTTGTGACAGCATGAAACAGGTTAGATAGCTACCGGTGCTTTAATACCCGGGTGCGGATCGTAGCCTTCAATTTCGAAGTCTTCGAAGCGATAGTCAAAGATTGATTCAGGCTTACGTTTGATAACCAGTTTCGGCAGCGCGCGCGGTTCACGGCTAAGCTGCAGATGCGTTTGATCCATATGGTTGCTGTACAGGTGCGTGTCGCCGCCGGTCCAGACAAAATCACCCACTTCCAGATCGCACTGCTGCGCCATCATGTGTACCAGCAAAGCGTAGCTGGCAATGTTAAACGGCAGGCCGAGGAACACATCGCACGAACGCTGATACAGCTGGCAGGAGAGCTTGCCATCCGCCACGTAGAACTGGAAGAACGCATGGCACGGTGCCAGCGCCATTTTATCCAGCTCGCCGACGTTCCATGCGGAAACGATGATGCGGCGAGAGTCCGGATCATTTTTCAGCTGGTTTAGCACGGTGGTGATCTGGTCGATATGGCGACCATCTGGCGTAGGCCACGCGCGCCATTGTTTGCCATAAACCGGGCCTAAATTACCGTTTTCATCCGCCCATTCGTCCCAGATTGAGACGTTGTTTTCATGCAGGTAGGCAACGTTAGTATCGCCCTGCAAGAACCACAGCAGCTCATGAATGATCGAGCGTAAATGGCAGCGTTTAGTCGTAACCAGCGGGAACCCTTCCTGCAGATTAAAACGCATCTGATGACCAAAAATGGAAAGCGTTCCGGTTCCGGTACGGTCGTTTTTCTGTGTGCCTTCATCCAGCACTTTTTGCATCAGTTCTAAATACTGTTTCATGGTTCCTCAGGAAACGTGTTGCTGTGGGCTGCGGCGGTACGCCCAAACCATCATAATAATGCCTGCGACAATCATCGGGATAGAGAGTATCTGCCCCATGCTGATGTACTGTACCCAGGTGCCGGTAAACTGCGCATCCGGCTGGCGGAAGAATTCAACAATAATACGAAACGCGCCATAACCAATCAGGAACAGACCGGACACCGAACCCATCGGGCGCGGTTTGCGAATGTACAAGTTCAGAATGATAAACAGCACAACGCCTTCCAGCGCCATCTCATAAAGCTGTGAGGCGTGGCGTGGCAGCGAGCCGTAGGTATCAAAAATAGACTGCCATTGCGGGTTAGTTTGCAGCAGTAAAATATCTTCGGTACGGGAGCCCGGGAACAGCATGGCGTACTTGAAGTTCGGGTCAACGCGTCCCCACAGCTCACCGTTGATAAAGTTGCCCAGACGCCCTGCACCAAGGCCAAACGGAATCAGCGGGGCAATGAAATCAGAAACCTGGAAGAACGAACGCTTAGTGCGTTTGGCGAAGATAATCATCACCAGGATCACACCGATAAGTCCACCGTGGAAGGACATACCGCCGTCCCAGACGCGGAACAGATACAGGGGATTATCGAGGAATAACGGGAAGTTATAGAACAGTACGTAACCAATACGCCCACCGAGGAAAACCCCGAGGAAGCCCGCATACAGTAAGTTTTCTACTTCATTTTTGGTCCAGCCACTGCCCGGACGATTCGCGCGGCGCGTCGCCAGCCACATCGCGAAAATAAACCCCACCAAATACATTAAGCCGTACCAGTGAAGCGCGACGGGTCCGATTGAGAAAATGACCGGATCGAAATCCGGAAAATGCAGATAGCTACTGGTCATCTGTCACCACAAGTTCTTGTTATTTCGCTGAAGTCAGACAGCAATTGATAAGCGCGCCTGCATAATGCAGGCGCTCCAAAGGTGCGAATGATAGCACAAGGGGTTAGAAGCGGATGCCGGGAAGATGTAAAAGATCTGTATAGGTAATCTCTATCCCCCGTAATACCTGATAGCGCTACGCTTGTCAGACCTACAATCCCCCGCGAATCAAGCCCCCCATGCCACGACGCTCCATGAAGGCCGCTACCTGATGGCGTACTTCTGTTGCCATCTGAGCCTCCAGGCTGCGCTGCGCCAGCGTTTGCGCCTCATCAAAATCGATATGACGCAGCAGATATTTTACGCGAGCGACAGAACGACCGTTCATCGACAAATGACGGAAACCGAGACCGATCAGAATAGCCACGCACATCGGGTCGCCCGCCATTTCACCACACAGGCGCAAATCGATACCGCTTCTTTCGGCTTCCTGCGCAATCATCGCCAGCGCACGCAACATCCCCGGATGCAGGCTGTCATAAATGCTGGCTACCCGTGTGTTGTTACGATCGACGGCCAGTATGTACTGGGTAAGGTCGTTGGTTCCGACCGAGATAAAGTCTATCCGGTTTGTCAGATGCGGCAGCATGAACACCATCGACGGAACTTCCAGCATGATGCCAATGCGCGGTTTCGGGATCTCGTAACCGATCATCTCCTCCACTTCGCGTCCGGCGCGTTCAATCAAACGTCGCGCTTCGTCCACTTCATCGATGCTGGTTACCATCGGCAGCAAAATGCTCAAGTTTCCGGTTGCCGCATTCGCACGCAGCATAGCGCGAACCTGGATCAAAAAGATCTCCGGCTGATCGAGCGTTATGCGGATCCCTCGCCAGCCAAGGCACGGGTTCTCTTCACTGATCGGCATATAGGGCAGCTGTTTATCGGCACCGACATCCAGCGTACGCAGGGTCACCGGCTTGTCGTTAAACATTTGCAGCATCCCCTGATACTGCGCAACCTGTTCTTCTTCCGAAGGAAATCCGCTTTGCAGCATGAACGGGATTTCGGTGCGATAGAGGCCAATGCCGTCGATTCGGCTACCCAGCTTTTCTTCATGTTCCGGGCTGAGGCCCGCATTGAGCATCACCTTCACGCGCTCGCCGCTTTTCAGCTGTGCTGGCTGGTTGACGTCGTCTTCCGCCAGGCGGCTCAGCTCAATTTCTTCACTGATAAGACGCTGGTATTCCTGGATCAATACCGGTTCCGGATCGACCAGCAGTTCACCGCGATAACCGTCCACCACCAGCGTACGGCGATGCAGCACCGACGGCTGGATATCGGCCCCCATGACGGTAGGGATACCCAGCGCACGCACCATAATTGCCGCATGAGAGTTGGCTGCGCCGTCCCGGACAACCACGCCAACTAACCGGTCCTGTGGAAGCTCCGCCAGCGTGGTTGCTGAAAGTTCATCCGCCACCAGCACAAAGCGTTCCGGCCAGGCATTCGGCCCCTGGATAGAGTCATCAAGGTGGAACAGCAAGCGCTGGCCCAGCGCGCGTAAATCTCCGGCCCGCTCTTTGAGGTAGTTATCGCTCAGCGCGGCGAACTGTTCGGCAAACTTTTCAATGATCGTTTTAACCGCCCACTCGGCCACCGAACCGTTATCCACTTCCGCAAACAGCTCGCGGCGCAGACGGGTATCGGAAAGCAAGTGCGAGTAAAGATCAAAGATCGCCGCCGTTTCTTTCTGCGCCCCAGCGGTAAAACGCTTGCTGTAGCGGCGGAATTCGTTCGCCGCCTCTTCCAGCGCACCGGTCAGTCGCTCGCGTTCAAGCACAGGATCCAGCGTTGAAGCCTGGTAGACCTGTTCCATCAACGGCAGCGTCGCATCCTGCCAGCCTTCGGCTATTGCCACACCGGGAGCGGCAGGCAGCGCACGGATGCGCGTTTGACGGTACTGGCCGAACAGCGCGTTTAGCTGCGACTGCGAAAGTATGGCCGCCATTTGCGTGGCGAGCGTGACGAGGAAAGACTCTTCACTTTCATCGTACTGACGCAGTTCACGCTGCTGCACCACCAGCACACCTAAAAGCTGGCGACGCTGAATGATCGGTACGCCTAAGAATGCACGAAAACGCTCTTCTTTTACCGAAGGAATGTATTTAAAGCTGGGATGTTTTTGCGCATCGGCGAGGTTGATAGGTTCCGCCAGCCTGCCAACCAGGCCAACGATACCTTCATCAAACGCGAGTGCGACAGTGCGACCACGTGGTTTTTTTAGTCCCCGGGTCGCCATGAGGTAATAACAACGTCGATCGTGATCGGCCAGATAAACCGAACAGACCTCTGTATCCATCGCAAGACAGATGTCGGTAACCAGTATATTCAGCGCTTCGTTCAGACGCGGAGCACTGGCCACCTTTTCGACTATTTCGCGCAGGCGGGTGAGCATAATTTGCGTAGCTTAACCTCTTTTACGTCTGTACGCAGGTGCGCTTTGCGGTTTAGGAGTGCTCTCCTGAAGCGCCATGACAACACTTGCGAATTCTTTCATCACCCTGCGATAGACATCGCGTTTAAATGACACCACCTGTCGAACCGGATACCAGTAACTCACCCAGCGCCAGCCGTCGAACTCAGGTGTACTGCTGGTTTGCATATTGATTTCAGCATCGCTGCTGACCAATTGCAGAAGAAACCATTTTTGTTTCTGGCCGATACAAACCGGCTTTGTGTCCCAACGCACCAAACGTTTCGGTAACTTGTAACGCAACCAGTTACGAGTAGAAGCAAGGATCCGTACATCTTTACGACTGAGACCCACTTCTTCAAAGAGTTCCCGGTACATCGCCTGCTCTGCTGTCTCTCCTGCGTTGATCCCACCTTGTGGGAATTGCCAGGAGTGCTGACCAAATCGCCGGGCCCACATGACCTGCCCCTGGCGGTTACAAATTACTATCCCTACATTCGGGCGGTAGCCATCGTCATCAATCACCGGACTACCTCAACATAAACCTTATATACAAACGATTGTTTCACACTCCTGAGGGGCGGTAAACCACTCTGTTAAGGGTGCGATATTCTAATAACAATTGAATAACTCACAGTTAAAGGCCGAGTTATAAACAGAAGAAGGGCAAGTAAGGCGATTTTATTCACCTTTTCTGTGGATATAGTTGTGAAGAAGTACGGAATTACTATGGGAAAACCCAGAACAGTCCGAATAAGACATTCGTCACATATCAAAAATACTCTTATACATTCATAAAGTTAAAACCGATCCACGCAGATAAACACACAGAAATGTGATGTGCATCACGCATACGATCTTCACGCTGATGAAAGATCGACCAGCGTTGGTTTTATCCACAGATTATGCCAATAAGTTAGGCACAATTTGTGTGAAAATTCGATTTTCGTCGCACGTCAAGGCTGTAAATTGAAACAGTAGTGGGGGTTTTTCACAGTTATCCCATCTTTCTGTGGATAACATGGTGTAAGATCCTGTTCATTGTCAGTGACCAGAATTGGAAAACCCGCTTCGCTGTTGCGCAACTCTGCGAACGTGAATCTAAAAACCAATATAAATCATAGAATTGAATAAAGCATGTGGAAAAAGATAAACTCTGTCCACACGGTATAAAATCATTGCTCATTTTTTCACCTAAGGGTTAACCCGATGCCAGAACTCCGTCCGTTGCTTTCTCCCCCTGAATCTGAAGCACAGTTGCTGAGCCAGGCACGGCAGCTTTCGGGCTACGCGTTAGGAGAATTAGCGGCAATGGCGGGAATCGTTACGCCGAAGGATCTTAAGCGCGATAAAGGCTGGATTGGCGTCCTGCTGGAAATCTGGCTCGGTGCCAGCGCGGGCAGTAAACCAGAGCAGGATTTTGCGGCGCTGGGCGTGGAGCTGAAAACGATCCCTGTGGACAGTCTTGGCAGACCGCTGGAAACCACCTTTGTGTGTGTGGCGCCGTTAACCGGCAATACCGGCGTCACCTGGGAAACCAGCCATGTACGACACAAACTCAAACGTGTTCTGTGGATCCCGGTAGAAGGCGAACGCAGCATCCCTCTGGCTGAGCGCCGCGTCGGCTCTCCCCTGCTGTGGAGCCCGAATGAAGAAGAAGACCGGCAATTGCGTCTGGACTGGGAAGAGTTAATGGACATGATTGTGTTAGGACATGTCGAACGCATCACCGCTCGCCATGGGGAAGTACTGCAACTGCGTCCTAAAGCCGCCAACGCCCGCGCGCTTACCGAGGCCATTGGCGCCAACGGCGAACCCATCCTGACCCTGCCACGCGGCTTTTACCTGAAAAAGAACTTCACCCGCGCATTGCTTGAGCGACATTTCTTGTTCCAGGCGCAATAGGCACCGTCCGGCCTTTCACCCGCCGCGTTACGGGCCTATAATTACCGCTTCTTTTTTTTGGCAGGACTTTGTTCGATGTTATTTGCATGGATAACCGATCCTAACGCCTGGCTTGCGCTCGGTACGCTGACGCTGCTGGAGATCGTTCTTGGGATCGACAATATTATTTTCCTTTCTCTGGTTGTAGCCAAACTCCCGACAGCGCAACGCAATCATGCCCGACGTATTGGGCTGGCGGCGGCGATGATCATGCGTCTGGCACTGCTGGCTTCTATCGCCTGGGTAACGCGGCTGACAAACCCGTTATTCGAGCTGTTTGGCGAGGCGATATCAGCACGCGACCTGATCCTTCTGCTGGGGGGATTGTTCCTGATCTGGAAAGCCAGTAAAGAGATCCACGAATCCATTGAAGGTGAGGAAGAGGGGTTAAAAACCCGCGTATCTTCTTTCCTGGGCGCGATTGTACAGATCATGTTGTTAGACATTATCTTCAGTCTGGATTCCGTGATTACTGCGGTTGGTTTGTCCGATCATCTGTTTATCATGATGGCGGCGGTGGTGATTGCCGTAGGCGTGATGATGTTTGCTGCTCGCCCGATTGGTGAGTTTGTCGATCGCCACCCTTCGGTAAAAATGCTGGCGCTCTCGTTTCTGATTCTGGTCGGTTTTACGCTGATTCTGGAAAGTTTCGACGTCCACGTTCCAAAAGGATATATCTATTTCGCCATGTTCTTCTCTATCGCGGTAGAGACCCTGAACCTGTGGCGTAATAAAAAAAATCCGCTCTGATGAAATCCATCGCTCCCCGCAAGGGGAGCGAATGCCAGCCACACCTACCCCTTCTCACAGTTTAAGATTTTACTGCTTTCACCCTGCACAACTTCGCGTTATTACTAAACTATTGTCAGACGCAGGCCATGTGAGGATAAGCAGATGAAAAAATGGGCAGTTTTGATTTCCGCCGTAGGACTGGCTTTTGCCGTTTCCGGATGCAGCAGCGATTATGTAATGGCGACAAAAGATGGTCGAATGATCCTGACCGATGGAAAACCAGAAATTGACGATGATACCGGTCTGGTGAGCTATCACGACCAGCAGGGCAATGCGATGCAGATTAACCGCGATGATGTGTCTCAAATCATTGAACGCTGATGGTTGAGGTCAGCAGCGCGCTGGCCTTAACAATTTTACTTCCCTTTTTCTCTTCCCTCAGCCATTTTTATAATCCTTATGTCGTGATTATAAAAAGGAAACGGCTATGCAATATCACCGTATACCCCACAGCTCGCTGGAAGTCAGTACACTGGGGCTGGGCACAATGACGTTTGGTGAACAAAACAGCGAAGCCGACGCACATGCACAGCTCGATTATGCCGTAGCACAGGGCATTAATTTGATCGACGTTGCCGAGATGTATCCGGTACCGCCGCGTCCTGAAACCCAGGGTCTCACCGAAACCTACGTAGGTAACTGGCTCGCCAAACACGGCAGCCGCGAAAAGCTGATCGTTGCGTCTAAGGTCAGCGGACCATCACGTAACAACGACAGCGGCATTCGACCGAATCAGGCGCTGGACCGTAAAAATATCCGTGAAGCGCTGCACGACAGCCTGAAAAGACTGAAAACCGATTATCTGGATCTGTATCAGGTTCACTGGCCACAGCGCCCGACCAACTGTTTTGGTAAGTTAGGTTACAGCTGGACAGACTCCGCGCCGGTCGTTTCCCTTCTCGATACGCTGGACGCACTGGCCGAGTTTCAGCGCGCTGGGAAAATTCGCTACATCGGCGTTTCTAATGAAACCGCGTTTGGCGTGATGCGCTATCTACACCTGGCGGACAAACACGATCTGCCACGCATCGCCACCATCCAGAACCCCTACAGCCTGCTGAACCGCAGCTTTGAGGTTGGACTGGCTGAAGTGAGCCAGTATGAAGGCGTTGAGCTGCTGGCTTACTCTTGCCTGGGCTTCGGTACGTTAACCGGGAAATACCTGAACGGCGCGAAACCTGCCGGTGCACGCAATACGTTGTTTAGCCGTTTCACGCGCTACAGCGGCGAGCAGACGCAGAAAGCCGTTGCGGCCTATGTGGATATCGCGAAACGCCATAATCTGGATCCTGCGCAAATGGCGCTGGCATTCGTGCGTCGTCAGCCGTTTGTCGCCAGCACTTTGCTGGGCGCCACGACGATGGAGCAGCTAAAAACCAACGTTGAAAGCCTGCATCTGGAGTTGAGCGAAGAAGTACTGGCAGAGATTGAAGCGGTGCATCAGGTGTATACCTATCCTGCACCGTAACAGTTAGCGCCTGATGGCGCTACGCTTATCAGGCCTACAAAGTGAGCATCCTGTAGGCCGGATAAGGTAACGCCGCCATCCGGCACATTCATAGCATACTCATCTCGCACCGTGACGATTAGCGCCTGATGGCGCTACGCTTATCAGGCCTACAAAGTGAGCATCCTGTAGGCCGGATAAGGCAACGCCGCCATCCGGCAACAGCATACAACAGACTATTGGCGGCGCTGCCAAATCCACAGCGCCGCAATCGCCAGCGCAAACAGCGCACCAAATCCAATACCAATCGCAACTGCCGGGATCCCCACCAGCACCGCCAGTGAGTAAATCCCCAGCATCAACAGCATCGCGCTGTTTTCACCCAGGTTTTGCACCGCTATCGCATTACCCGCGCCGACGCTTTTCTTACCCCGTTCCTGCAGCAACGCATTCAACGGCACCACAAAGAAGCCACCCGACACGCCGATAAGCATCAGCAATGCGTAGGCCGGAAGCAGCGAATGTTGAAGAGAGAAAATCAGCACCACGACGCCAATCAGGATCCCCGCAGGCATACAGCGCGACACGGTTTCCAGCGTTACCAGCTTCGCGGCCGCACCCGCACCGACCACAATCCCGATCGCTACCATGGCATTGAGGTAGGTCGGCGTGGCGTTATCGGTGATGCCGAGCGCCACCGGGACCCACAGCACCAGCAGAAAACGCAGCGTAACGCCCGCGCCCCAAAAAAGGCTGGTTCCCACCAACGAGAAGCGTGTTTCACCGTTGCGCCACAACGATGAAGCCGCACAGAAGAAACTGCGCGTCATTTTCCCCAGATGCCAGGACTGGCCAGGACGAGCCGCGGCCAGTTTCGGGATATACAGGTTAGCCACCACCGCGCCAGCATAGGCCAGTGCACAGGCAGAAAGCGCGGCAATCACGTGCCAGTCGGCCAGAACGCCGCCGGCGACAGAACCGAGCAAAATCGCGGCAATGGTGGAGGCTTCCATCAGGCCGTTAGCCTTCACCAGTTTGTCGCCGGTAGTCAGTTCACCGAGAATGCCGTACTTGGCCGGTGAATATGCCGCCGCGCCGATCCCCACCAGCGTATACCCAAGAAACGGATTAATGCCGAAGCAAATACTCGCCGCGCCCAGCAGTTTCAGAGCGTTCGCGAACATCATCACTCTGCCTTTGGCAAAGCTATCCGCCACCTGTCCCACAAAGGGAGCAAACAGAATGTAAGCGCCCACAAACACCATTTGCAGGATTGGCTGACTCCAGTCCGGATAGAATTGTTCTTTCAGCAACGCCAGCGTAGCAAACAGCAACGCATTATCGCCAAACGCCGACAGAAACTGCGCGGCGATAACGGACATCATCCCTTTGGACCAGATTGAAGTGTTAGTGTGCACTGACTCACTCATGTTGTTTTTCCTGCTCATCGACCCAGCTTTTCAGCGTAACAAAATCCGGCTTACCGCTGCCGAGTAAGGGGAGTTGCTTCAGATGGCGAATATCACGCGGTACGGCGAGTTCAGGTACACCGTGCACCCGCGCATACTGCTGTAGTTTTTCACGTGTCAGCTCGCTGTCGGTAGTGAACAGCACCAGCGCCTCACCTTTGCTGGCATCACTCTTGATCGCCGTGGCGTGCATTTTGTCTGCGGATACCGCCAACGCCAGTTGCTCAACCATTTCCAGCGAAACCATCTCTCCGGCAATTTTAGCGAAACGCTTAGCGCGCCCCTGAATCTGTACAAAGCCGTTTTCATCAAAGCGCACGATGTCTCCGGTGTCATACCAGCCGCGCTCAATCTCACCTTGCGCATTCTCTGCTGTCGGCACTTCCAGCACGCCAGGTTTTTCGACGCGCAAATAGCCGCTCATAATATTAGGACCTTTCAGCTGTAAACGCCCACCGTCCTCAATTCCCGGAACGGCCAACAGTCGAGCATCCATACCAGGCAAGATGCGCCCTACCGTTCCCGATTTTGCCGCCATTGGTACGTTAATCGACACAACCGGCGCACATTCCGTCACGCCATAGCCTTCAAGAACGCGCAGGCCAAATTTCTCCTGCCACAGCTGCTTTGTGCTGTCCTGAAGTTTTTCCGCTCCCGCCACCACATAGCGCAGGCGGTGGAAATCGTACGGATGCGCAAAACGCGCGTAGTTGCCGAGGAACGTTGAAGTACCAAACAACACGGTGCAGTTCCGGTCGTATACCAGCTCTGGCACAATGCGGTAATGCAGCGGGCTAGGATAAAGAAACACTTCTGCGCCAGTCAGTAGCGGCGTGAATAATCCCACCGTCAGGCCAAAGGAGTGGAACAGCGGCAGCGCCGACATAAAACGGTCATCGGCGGTGAAATCGGCAATCGTTTTGATCTGCTCAACGTTCGCCAGAATGCTTTTATGACTGTGAACCACACCTTTCGGATGGCCTTCTGAGCCAGAAGTAAAGAGGATCACCGCAGCGTCTTCCGGCTGCTGCTTCACCTGCGCCAGATGCGGTGCCAGCAGATGTGAGAAAATCCACAGCTTTTCGCTGAAGGTCACATCAGCTTTTAAGTCTTCCAGATAAACCCAACGCACCTGGGTGAGCTGTTCCGGTAAATGCCAGAGTTTGCCTTTATCGAGAAACTGTCGGGATGTGAAGATCGTTTTGATTTCAGACGCAGTAATGGCGCTGGTTAATCCTTTCACGCCCGCGGTGTAGTTCATCATGGCCGGAATGCGTCGACGCGCAATGGCGCCAAAAATAACCGCCGCGCTGATCCCCGCGTTTGGCAGCATTAGGCCGATTTTTTCACCTTCGACGCTGTATTTTTCCAGAATACGGGCCACAAAGAGCGTCTTTGTCAGCAGTTTGCGGTAGCTGTCCGGGGTAAAGTTAACATCTTCAATGCAGTTTTTGCCTGCGCCAAAACGGTATTTCGCTGCCAGCAGCGACTCGTATAGCGTTTCACGCGGACGAACCGCCATGCGTGCTTCCATCATAATTTGATGCAGCATCTCTCCGGCAATTTTGCGGCGATCGCGAGCACGCGGTGCTTCCGGCATCGGCAGTTGTGTCGGCGGTAGGATATGTAAGCGGATGCGCGGGAAGAATCGCTGTTTAACCAAACCTTTCAGGCGGCTAAAGCGGGAAAGCTCCGCGCCTTCAATGCGCACAGGAACGACCGTCGCCCCAGACTTTGCGGCAACAAACCCCGCGCCGTCATAAATTTTCATTAACGAACCGGACGTCGAAATACGTCCTTCCGGGAAAATAACCACCGGACGGCCCTGTTCGACCAGACGAACCAGATGTTTAATCGACATCGGTTTGGTTGGATCTAACGGTACGAAATCAATCAGCGGAGTTAGCCAGCGCATATACCATTGCTGGCTGATCGAGGTGTAAACAGCGAAGACGGGACGAATCGGTAAAAAGAGCGCCAACAGGATGCCGTCTATAAATGAGACATGGTTGGGAGTGATTAGAACGCGTTCTCCCTGTAGCGCGCTGACATCGCCCGTGACGCGAACGCGGAAAAGCACGCGAAACAGATTACGAAAAAAGCCAAATAGCATCTCAACTCCCTGTGCCATTAATTATATAAACATCAATGGTGGGAGAGTATACGAGTTGGGGAATGGGCGCGACAGGTAACTGGTAAATACAATCCGAAAAAAAACCTGCGCATCCGCGCAGGTTGGTGCAAGAGACAGGTACGAAGTGCGTACCGAATAATCTCACCAATCAATACCTCTGGGATCTTGATTGTGGTCGTCAGCAGCCAGATACGCCAGTGCGAAAACGCAAAGGAATGAACCCAAATGCAACGAGTTGTGTAAATTATCGGTTACTGTTACAGATAGGCTGAAGGTAAAAAAAAACCTGCGCATCTGCGCAGGCTGGTGTAATTCTAGTGATCAACCCGAAAGTTGATTTCACCTATCAATACCTCTGGGATCTCAACTCTAGCAATCTGCTCAGTTCCCTCACCAGCGAACAATCGCAACAGCACATCGCAAAGTGTAAGCAAAAATTAGCATTTTCTATTTTCTGTCTTACTTCGCTCGTGTGCGCTCACATTTGCGACGTTCTGACGGGCAATCTGCTTGAACAGCCAGCCATTTTCCGTAACACTGACGGAATGTAAGCGTTTACCCACAACAGGTACTATCATGGCGACCATAAAGGATGTAGCCCGACTAGCTGGTGTATCAGTCGCCACCGTTTCTCGAGTGATTAATGATTCCCCTAAAGCCAGCGAAGCATCGCGCCTGGCCGTAACGAGTGCAATGGAATCACTCAGCTACCACCCCAACGCCAATGCGCGTGCGCTGGCACAACAATCCACTGAAACCATCGGTCTGGTGGTAGGTGATGTGTCCGATCCATTTTTTGGGGCAATGGTTAAAGCTGTCGAGCAGGTGGCGTATAACACCGGTAATTTTTTACTGATTGGTAACGGCTACCATAACGAACAGAAGGAACGACAGGCGATTGAACAGCTCATTCGCCACCGCTGCGCAGCCCTTGTTGTCCACGCAAAAATTATCCCGGATGCTGAGCTGGCATCACTCATGAAGCAAATCCCCGGCATGGTATTGATTAACCGAATTCTGCCGGGATTCGAACAACGCTGCGTTGCCCTTGATGACCGTTTCGGCGCATGGCTCGCAACCCGACACCTCATTCAGCAGGGCCATACACGCATTGGCTATCTGTGCTCCAATCACACGATTTCAGATGCGGAAGATCGTCTGCAAGGCTATTACGACGCGCTGGCAGAGAGCAATATTCCTGTCAGCGATCGACTGGTAACGTTTGGTGAACCGGATGAAAGCGGCGGTGAGCAGGCCATGACAGAGTTACTTGGCCGTGGCAAAAACTTCACTGCGGTAGCCTGCTACAACGACTCAATGGCCGCTGGTGCCATGGGCGTATTGAATGATAACGGCATTGATGTGCCGGGAGAAATCTCGCTGATTGGTTTTGATGATGTGCTGGTTTCCCGCTACGTGCGCCCGCGTCTGACCACGGTGCGCTACCCGATCGTGACGATGGCAACCCAGGCTGCCGAACTGGCGCTCGCGCTGGCGGAGAAGCGTCCCGTGCCTGAAATTACCCACGTTTTTAACCCAACTCTGGTGCGTCGCCATTCCGTTTCGACGCTGACAGAGCCGGGGAATTCATCGTCAAACGAATAACCAGGATAGCGTTATGACTACGATGTTGGACGTTTCACGACATGCAGGCGTCTCAAAAGCGACCGTTTCGCGCGTACTGAATGGCACGGGTCAGGTAAAAGAGAGCACGCGTCAGAAAGTGTTTAAGGCCATGCAGGCACTTGATTATCGGCCTAATTTTTTAGCGCGCTCTTTGGCAAACCGCACCAGCAACAGCATTGGTCTGGTAGTTTCCACATTTGATGGATTCTACTTTGGCCGCCTGCTGCAACAGGCTTCACGCCAGACGGAATCTCACGGCAAGCAGTTGATCGTCACCGACGGCCACGACACACCAGAGCGTGAGCAGGAAGCCGTGCAAATGCTGGCGGACAGGCAGTGCGACGCCATTATTCTCTATACCCGCTATATGAGTGAAAAGGCGATTATGTCGTTGATGAACAGCATTGCTATGCCCTTGCTGGTCATCAACCGTGATGTCAGCCAGGCTCGCGATCGCGCAATTTTCTTTGAACAGGAAGACGCGGCCTATCAGGCGGTCAATTATCTGATCTCGCAGGGACATAGCGATATTGCTTGTATCACTGTGCCAGGTCATACGCCTACCGGTAAATCCCGCCTGATGGGATATCGTAAGGCGCTGGAAAAAAACGGTATTCCCTGGGATCCCGATAAGGTCAAATACGGCGACTCCACGATGACGCGAGGCTATGAGGCCTGCCGTGAACTGCTGGAGGAAGGGGTAAAATTTAGCGCCCTGTTCGCCTGTAACGATGACATGGCATTAGGCGCATCAAAAGCGTTACATCAGGCCGGGCTGAGGATCCCAACGGACGTCTCACTGTTTGGTTTTGATGATGCGCCCAGCGCCAAATGGCTGGAGCCGGGGCTGTCTACCGTTTATCTACCGATTGATACCATGATAACCACGGCAATCGACCAGGCTATTCGGCTGGCCAACGGCGAGAGCGTCGAGCCAATCCCACCGTTCACCGGCAAACTGGTACTACGTGACTCAGTAACGCTCGGGCCATACTTTAAGTAATCAAATGCCGGATGGCGGCGCAGTTAATCTTGTAGGCCGGATAAGCGTAGCGCCATCCGGCATTTCACAACGCTGTAATCAGATTAATTCCAGCGCTAACAGCTCATCAATGGTCTGGCGACGGCGAATCAGCCGCGCCACGCCGTTATCGAACAAAACTTCCGGCAGCAGCGGACGGCTATTGTAGTTTGACGACATTGACGCGCCGTACGCCCCGGTATCATGCAGCACCAGATAATCGCCCGGCACCACCGCAGGCAACAGACGGGTTTCCACATTTCCGCCTTCCTGCTGGGTAAACACGTCGCCAGATTCGCACAGCGGCCCGGCTACCACGGTTTCCCGTTGCGGTGTGTGCTCCAGAGAGCGACCATCTCCTGACAGCGCTGAGATATGGTGATAGCTACCGTACATGGCCGGGCGTATTAGATCGTTGAAGCCCGCATCGATCAGCACAAAGTGACGGCTGCCCATTTCTTTTACGCTACGTACCTGCGCCACTAACACGCCAGCTTCCGCGACCAGAAAACGACCAGGCTCTATCTCAAGCGCGATCGGGTGACCCAGGTGTTTAGCAATCTGTTCACGCGCAGCGTTCCACAATCCAAAGTAGTGATCGGTATCGATCGCCTCTTCACCTTCGCGATACGGGATTGATAAACCACCACCTGCGGAGATCGCCTCCAGATCCTGGCCAAATTCAACCACCTGGCGCACCATCGCACCGCACACCTGCTCCAGATGCGCATAGTCCACGCCGGAGCCGATATGCATATGAATCCCCACCAGCTTCAGCTTATAGCGCTGAATCACCTCCAGCGCCGCGGGAAGATCGCTATACCAGATCCCGTGCTTGCTGTTTTCGCCGCCGGTATTGGTTTTCTGACTGTGCCCATGCCCAAAGCCAGGGTTTACGCGTAGCCACACGCGATGGCCCGGCGAGACCTGGCCCAGTTGTTCCAGCATATCCACCGACCCGGCATTTACCGGAATGCTCAATTCATGCACCCGCGCGAGCGTCGCTTCATCAATCATATCGGCGGTAAAGACGATTTCATCTTTCCCCGGTACGAAGCCTGCCGCCAACGCACGTTCAATTTCGCCAAGCGAGACGGAATCAACCTTCACGCCCTGCTCGCGCATCAGGCGCAAAATATGAATATTCGAACATGCCTTTTGGGCGAAACGCACCACGTCAAACTGACTCAATTTGGCAATCTGCCCGCGGATAATCTGCGCATCATAGACCCACACCGGACAGCCGAATTCGGCAGGCAGGCGCAGCAGGTTGTCGGCGGTCAGGTCAGTGTCAGTACTATTGAGTGGGCGTGGCATGGTGTGCTCCGGTATTGGCTTTTTTATGATTACGCCACAGCCCGAAAAGAATAAAAAATATCGTTTTATCGTGAGTCTATGCAAAAATGATATGGATTGATTCATTTGAGGATTGCCCATGCCCGCCGTTAACCTGCGACACATCGAAATTTTTCACGCCATCATGACGGCAGGCAATCTGACAGAAGCCGCGCGCATGCTACATACCTCGCAGCCCACCGTCAGCCGGGAACTGGCCCGATTCGAGAAAGTGCTGGGATTAACGCTGTTTGAACGTACGCGTGGCCGACTGCACCCAACCGTGCAAGGGTTACGTCTGTTTGAAGAGGTGCAACGTTCGTGGTATGGCCTGGACAGAATTGTGAGCGCCGCCGAAAGTCTGCGCGAGTTTCGCCAGGGCGAATTGTCGATTGTTTGCCTGCCGGTATTCTCACAGTCTTTTTTACCGCCGCTGCTGCAGCCATTCCTCGCACGCTATCCACAGGTCAATATTCAGATAGTGCCGCAGGAGTCACCGCTGCTGGAAGAGTGGCTGTCGGCGCAGCGCCACGATCTGGGGTTAACGGAAACGCTGCATACGCCTGCCGGAACGAAACGCACCGAATTGCTGGCGCTGGATGAAGTGTGCGTGCTACCGCAGGGCCATCCGCTGACTAAGAAAGCGGTGTTAACGCCGCAGGATTTTCAGGGAGAAAACTACATCAGCCTGTCGCGCACCGACAGCTACCGTCAGCTACTGGATACCCTGTTTAATGAGCACCAGGTGAAGCGCCGCATGGTGATTGAAACCCATAGCGCCGCTTCAATTTGTGCAATGGTACGGGCAGGCGTTGGGATCTCGGTGGTGAACCCACTGACCGCGCTGGATTACGCCAGCAGCGGAGTCGTTATCCGCCGCTTCAGTATTTCGGTACCCTTTACAGTCAGCCTGATTCACCCGCTTCATCGCCCCGCCTCGGCGCTGGTTGATGCTTTTACGGCGCATCTGCAGGCCCATCTACCGAGGCTTATTGACCCGCTGGAGGCTATTTTGCATCCACAGCCGAAAGCATAAACGCCACCGCATCTTGCGCATGGATTGCCGCGGTGTCGAAAACCGGTAGTGGGCTTAGCTCGGTGGGAACCAGCAGACCAATCTCGGTACAGCCAAAGATCACCCCTTGCGCCCCCTGTTTCGCCAGTTGGTCGATGACGCCCAGGTAATAATCGCGGGAAGCCTCGCTGAATTCACCGAGACACAGCTCATCGAAAATAATCTGGTTTATTTTCTGACGATCATCAGCTTCAGGGATCAACGTGCTAATGCCGAATTCAGTCTGTAAACGCCCGCGGTAAAAATCCTGCTCCATGGTGTAACGCGTACCCAGTAGCGCCACGTTGTTCATCTGCTGCTTTTGTATCGCCCGCCCCGTCGCGTCGGCAATATGCAGAAACGGTACATCACAGGCGCTTTCAATCGCCTCAGCAACTTTGTGCATGGTGTTGGTACACAGCACAATTCCTTGCGCCCCGGCTTGCTGTAGCCCTGTGGCGGCCTGCGCGAGGATCTCACCGGCTCGCTGCCAGTCACCGCTTGACTGGCAGACTTCAATCTCGTGAAAATCCACGCTGTGCAACAGAATCTGCGCAGAATGCAGACCACCCAGACGCTGTTTTATGCCTTCATTAATGAGTCGATAATAAGGAATGGTAGATTCCCAGCTCATACCGCCTAACAGACCGATCGTTTTCATCATTTCCCCTGACTCGTTGTTGTCTCTCCAGTGAACCAAAGATGTGATCAACTTTCCACATCTGTTGGCGTGCATTTCTTTTTTTAATTTTCTGATATAGCTTTAATGAAACACTGTTTTAATTAATTACAGGAAGGCCGGATGTTTATTTTTCATAAAGAGACCACGCTTGACGATCTGGGCAATGGCGTTACCCGGCGCATTCTTGCTCACGGCGGTAACATGATGGCGGTTGAGGTGAACTTCGAGCAAGGCGCAATCGGCCCGATGCACAATCATCCGCATGAGCAGCTGACTTACGTGTTGTCCGGTGAGTTTGAATTTACCATCGGCGAAGAGAAACATATCGTTAGGGCGGGCGATACTCTGTATAAACAGCCCAACATTATGCATGGCTGCGTCTGCTTAAAACCGGGAACGCTGCTGGATACCTTTACCCCAATTCGCGAAGATTTTCTGCACGGGTAAGGTGCTAAATAAAAAAGCCGGGTCGCGTTGACGCTTTCCCGGCCTGTAAGAGACTCCACTCGCAGGCCGGACAAGGCTGAAGCGCCATCCGGCATGCTTGTCTGACTTACACCCCAATATCTCTTAACTTCTCGCCTGCCATCAGCTTACGTTCGATATGCTCCAGCGTGACGTTTTTGGTTTCTGGAATCAGCCAGAACGTGATGCCAATAAACACGACGTTCAGCGCAGTATAGAGCCAGAACGTACCGGCGGCACCAATGCTGTCGAGCAGCGTCAGGAACGTTGCGCCAATGATCATGTTCGACACCCAGTTGGTGGTGGTGGAGCAGGTAATACCAAAATCACGGCATTTCAGTGGCTGAATTTCCGAACACAGGATCCACACCACCGGCGCGGCGCTCATCGCATAGCCTGCAATACACATCATCGTCATGCCAACTGACAGCCAGGATAGCCCACTGGAAGCCGTGCCGTTATCAAACTGCATCAGGCAATAACCAAGCACCAGCGTCCCGATGGCCATTACGCTGAAACCAATTTTCAGCGCCGGTTTACGTCCTGCTTTGTCGACCGTGAAGACGGCAATAAAGGTGGCGAACATAAACGTTAAGCCAACTACCAGCGTGGCAATCATCTGCTGCTCTGTGGTAGTAAAACCTGCCATTTTAAAAATGCGCGGCGCGTAGTACATGATGATGTTCATCCCGGTGAACTGCTGCATCGCCTGCAGTAACATTCCGAGGAAAACCGCGCGACGCACGTTACGGTTAATTTTAAACAGCGCCCAACCACCCTGCTTCAGCTTCAGGCTTTCACGGATTTCGTTCAGCTCATCGCGGGCTTTTTCTGACGTATCGCGCAACATGCGCAGTACTTCTTCAGCTTCGATGTGGCGACCTTTCTCCGCCAGCCAGCGCGGGCTGTTGGGCAAGAAAACAACCAGAATAATCAGCAATACAGCCGGAAGCGCCAGCACGCCAAGCATAGCGCGCCAGTTACCGCTGTAGCTGAACGCGGTATCGGACAAAAAGGCCAGAACGATGCCCAGCGTCACCATCAGCTGATACATACTGATCATCTTGCCACGCACGTTTTCGCTGGCCATTTCGGAGAGATAGAGCGGTGCGGTGTAAGACGCGATCCCCACCGCAACGCCCAGCACCACGCGGGCAAAAATGAGCATTTCTACGCTGGAAGCAAACGCCGAGCCCAGAGATCCGACGACGAAAAGGATCGCGCCCGCCATCAGGCTGTATTTGCGCCCCAGGCGGAATGACAACCAACCGTTAAACAGCGCACCAATTGCCGCACCCAGCATCATGCTGCTTACCACCCACTCCTGCAGGCGGCTGGTCAACACAAAGTGATCGGTGATAAAAGGCAACGCGCCAGCAATCACGCCAATATCCAGGCCGAATAACAACCCTGCGACAGCCGCAGAGATAGAAACAAACATATTCATACGTCGCGTATCGCGCACTGGGCGCGGCGCTAAAGCAGCATCATTATTTATTGAGACCATTTTTTCCTGCCAGATACAGAGTAACCATGCCATTGAAAGTAAGGGATCCCTTGCAGGAAGCGTCAGGCGGGAAACGGCAAAAACATGGATTAAATAGCTACACCACATGGTTATGTGATGGATATTCCAATTTTAAAATTTACCGACAATCACTCAATTAAATTTAATTTGTTGATATTAAAGGATATTAAAAACAATAAATTTATACGTATGAAATTTAATATGGAATAATTTATAACCACAATATGGATTTTATTAATCCGAATATAAAAAAACCCTGCCAGAAGGCAGGGTTTAACGGTTCTGGAAAGTGAATTAACGTGCCAGCCAGCCGCCATCTACTGCAACGGTATAGCCGTTGATATAGTCAGATGCGCTGGACGCCAGGAACACGACAGGCCCCATCAGGTCGCTCGGTAAACCCCAACGCCCCGCCGGGATACGATCGAGGATCTCTGCGCTACGCTGCTCATCAGCACGCAGCTGTTGGGTGTTATTCGTCGCCATGTAACCTGGTGCAATCGCGTTGACGTTGATGTTATGTTTTGCCCACTCGTTCGCCATCAGACGGGTAACACCCATTACGCCGCTTTTAGATGCGGTGTAAGACGGCACGCGGATCCCGCCCTGGAAGGAAAGCATAGAGGCGATATTGATAATTTTGCCGCCGTTACCCTGAGCGATAAAGTGCTTCGCCGCGGCCTGAGACATAAAGAACACGCTCTTAATATTCAGGTTCATCACGTCATCCCAGTCTTTTTCGCTGAAGTCGATCGCATCGTCACGACGGATAAGACCCGCGTTGTTGACCAGAATATCGATATGGCCGAATTCTGCCACTGCGCGCTCCAGCAGTGCCGGAATACCATCGATTTGACGCAGATCGGCGGTCAGGCTTAAAAAACGGCGGCCCAGTGCGGTCACGCGTTCGATGGTTTCTGTCGGTTCAACAATGTTGATACCGACGATATCGCAGCCCGCTTCAGCCAGACCCAGCGCCATACCCTGACCCAAACCTGTGTCACAACCGGTCACAACGGCGACTTTACCTTCAAGAGAGAATGCATTCAAAATCATTGTAAATCCTTAATTTTTTTATAATGCCCGCCGCAGCAGGCACGGCTGTCGCCCGCAACTAGCGCAGATCTTTTACTGCAACATGGTCCATATCATCAAAGACCTGGTTTTCGCCGACCATGCCCCAAATGAACGTATAAGCTTTTGTGCCGACGCCGGAGTGAATAGACCAGCTTGGAGAAATCACCGCCTGCTCGTTGTGCATCACAATATGACGCGTTTCCTGAGGCTGACCCATCATGTGGAAGACGCAGGTGTCTTCTTCCATATTGAAGTAGAAATAGACTTCCATACGACGTTCATGGGTATGACACGGCATGGTGTTCCACAGGTTACCCGGTGCCAGTTCAGTCAGACCCATGCTCAACTGGCAGGTTTCCAGAACATCCGGCACAAAGTATTTGTTGATGGTACGACGGTTACTGGTGAGGTTATCGCCCAGCGTCACTGGCGCAACGTCTGCAGGCGTGACTTTCTTAGTTGGGTAAGTCGTGTGTGCCGGCGCGCAGTTGTAGTAAAACTTCGCCGGTTTCGCCGTATCAATACTGGCGAATACCACTTCTTTTGCCCCTTTTCCGACGTACAGCGCGTCGCGATGACCAATTTCATAGCACTGGCCGTCAACGGTAATCGTGCCCGGGCCGCCGATATTGATCACACCCAGCTCACGACGTTCGAGGAAATAGGTTACGCCCAGCTGTTTGCCGACTTCGCCACCCACAGAGACGGTTTTGGCCACTGGCATAATGCCGCCAACAATGATGCGGTCGATGTGGCTGTAGACCATGGTGTATTCATCTGCGACAAACACTTCTTCGACCAAAAACTCATTACGCAGCCCCTGAGTGTCCAGGGTTTTCGCATGCGCACTATGGATGCTTTGTCTTACGTCCACATTTACCTCCAGTGATAAATTGACCGTGAATGCTTAAACGAATAGCAAAACGCTGTTCCGTTTTATCTTATGCGCTCATGATATCCCTCCCTGAATGTGTTTTCAATTATAACTAAAACGATGTTTCACTTTTTCCGCATCTTATTATCAAAAGTGTAAGTGCGATCACGCTAGCGCATATAAATCGCAAAATTTGTTTCAATAAAATCATTTAAAACAATTAGATAGATAAAAACACAAAAAAGTAGATCATTAGTGGCAGGGATAAGATATTGAAAATACAGCCAGGCTCATACGTCATTCACACACCTTTTCTAACAAAGTGCGCTATCAATCACATGAAATGAAACAACGTTTTGATATGTTGGCAGGGTTTAGAGTGTATGTTTCTGTAACTGGCCTTGCCCTCCTGCTGGAGGGCTTTTTTATAGAGGAAGAGATAACACGGCAGAAAACTGTTCGAGAAGAAAAATATATACCCTAAATAATTCGAGTTGCAGGACAAAACTTCCCGGCCGTTTTGAACAGCGCTTGCGCTGGCCCCGAAGGGGTGAGGCCGTAAGGCCGAATCACGCGGCGACGCAGCGAATTCCCCGGAGCGTACATAAGTACGTGACTGGGGTGAGCGAGTAAAGCCAACGCACATGCAGCTTGAAGTATGACGGGGATTAGTCTCGTTCGATAGCGAGCGCCACCCCCTGACCACCACCAATACACAGCGTTGCCAGGCCCTTGTGCGCCCGACGTTTCACCATTTCATGTACCAGCGAAACCAGAATACGACAGCCAGAAGCGCCAATCGGATGGCCGAGCGCAATGGCCCCGCCGTTCACATTCACCCGCCGTTCATCCCACTCCAGCATTTTCCCAACGGATAATGCCTGCGCGGCGAAGGCTTCATTAGCTTCGATAAGATCAACATCAGCCAGTTGCCAGCCCACGCGCTCAAGGCAGCGGCGTGTTGCATACACTGGCGCAATCCCCATGAGCGCAGGGTCGACTCCGACGCTGGCAAAGGCGCGAATACGGGCCAACACAGGTAAGTTAAGTTCCTGCGCCTTGGCCTCGCTCATCATCATCACCGCAGCGGCACCGTCGTTGATGGATGACGCGTTACCCGCCGTTACCGAACCGAGTCTGTCAAAGGTAGGATCCAGACGCGCCAGCCCCTCGGCGCTGGCATCGGTACGCGGTTGTTCGTCGGTGTCCACCACGAACGATTGCCCATTACGCTGTGTTACCACCGGCACGATTTCATCTTTAAAGCGTCCGGCATCAATTGCCATCCGCGCTTTGTGCTGCGAGTGCAGCGCGTAGGCATCCTGCAATTCGCGGCTGATTCCGTATTCTCGCGCCAGGTTTTCTGCGGTAACGCCCATGTGATAATCGTTGAAGGCATCCCACAGACCGTCATGTACCAGGCTGTCGACCAGTTGGCTGTTCCCCAGCTGTGCGCCAGTGCGGCTATCGGTAAGGACATGCGGTGCACGGCTCATATTCTCTTGCCCGCCCGCAATCACAATGTCGGCTTCGCCACACTGGATAGCCTGGGTCGCCAGATGCAGCGCTTTCAGACCCGAGCCACAGACATCGTTAATGGTGATGGCGGAAACGGTATTGGGTAGCCCACCATTGATGGCAGACTGACGCGCAGGGTTCTGCCCGGCACCTGCGGTAAGCACCTGTCCGAGGATCACTTCATCCACAGCGTGAACGTCCACGCCCGTGCGTTCCAGTAACGCCTTGACCACCATGCTGCCTAACTCAACGGCAGAGTGGCGCGCCAGCGTCCCCTGGAAGCAGCCAATCGGTGTCCTTAATGCCCCGACGATCACAACCTCTTTCATCACTACCTCAGCGCAAAATAACATCGCAATAGTAGATGATTGTTAAAAATAGTTATCAAGGTTGTTTAAGAACGGTGATTTTTATCACAAAGGAAATTCGTATCACTTATTGGTCATCTGAACGCCACTCTGCTGTAAATGGTCACGCAACCAGCTTCCTGCCACACCAGGCGGTGATTTCTTATTCCACAACAGATCGATAGAGATAGCCTTTGGCCAGCCAGGCATCTTTAATTGCACCAGTGGTTTTTCTGCCGCAAACTCCTCCACCAGCGCACAAGGGAGCGCGCACCAGCCGAATCCCTGAACAGCCATACTTAGCAATAACAGATAGTTAGGAGCAGACCAGACGGGGCCGCGCGCCACGTTGGTGCCGCTTTCCAGATAGGTATTCAAACGCAGCTCGCGCCAGGTGTGTAGCTGCTCCCACTGCAGTTTTTCTTGAGCCGCGAGCGGATGCGACGCTGCAACGTATAATCCCATCCAGGTTTGCATCGGCAGACGCGTAACGCCCATGTCGGTCGGGTAATCTTCCCGCGCCTCGATCAACCCCACCTGAGCACGTCCTTTTTGCAGCAGATCGATCACGTCTTCATCTTCACCAATCAGGCATTCAAACTCGGTATGGGGAAACTTGCGATCAAACTGCACCATCAACTCTTCCAGCACATCCGGATGCAGCGTGTCAGACAGCACAAAGGTCAGACGCGCCTCAGTTTCACCCGACAGCGAGATCGCCGCCTCATCGAGACGTTCGCTGGCCGTCAGAATAGCCTGCACATAGCCCAACACCCGCTTACCTTCCTCGGTCAGCGTTGGCTGGCGGGATGAGCGGTCAAACAGTGCAAAACCAAGATCGGCTTCCAGATGCGCAATGGCCGTACTGATAGTGGACTGGCTTTTACGCAGCCGCCGGGCCGCCGCAGAAAATGAACCGCAGGAAACGGTCTCTACAAATGCCGTTAATGCTTCAGGAGAATAACGCATGAGCTATCTACTTTATCGATGGATACTATCTTTTAGATATCACATAAAACGATAAAATTGCCACCATTCCGTTATCCGGGCATCAAAGAAGGTTTTAGGTTATGCAACACGATACTGTCCAACGCCGCTCGTTAGTGGAGCGTATTTTTCATGCCGTCTGCTTTGAAGGCATTGCCACCGCGATCCTCGCACCAACCACCGCATGGTTGATGCAGCGCTCGGTGCTGGAAATGGGCGGACTGACCATTCTTCTCGCCACCACAGCGATGATCTGGAATATCATTTATAACGCCCTGTTTGACCGTTTGTGGCCGTCACACCTGGTAAAACGTACGGCGAAAGTGCGAGCATTTCACGCCTTAGGCTTCGAGAGCGGTTTTATTGTGATCGGGGTGAGCATCGTGGCGTATGTGCTGAACGTCAGCCTGGTTCAGGCATTCACGCTGGAAATAGGTTTCTTCCTGTTCTTCCTGCCGTACACCATGTTCTATAACTGGGCTTATGACACGTTACGCGAGCGCGTTATGAAGCGCCGCCAGCAGCGCGTTACTGCCTGATAATTAAAATAATAGTCGGAATCTTCTCGGTTCCGGCTATTGTCCCATTCACTCGCCCGCTTGTTCACACCTCCCCCAGTCCCTGCCATTTGTGGTAAATTGCGCTTCTTTTTGTTTATTTTATAGTTGATACGTTCAAATAATGTCGAAATTTTGGTCAAAAGAAGAGACTCTCTGGAGCTTCGCACTATATGGGACTGCCGTCGGCGCAGGAACCCTATTCCTACCCATACAGCTGGGTTCTGCAGGCGCGGTGGTATTGTTTATCACCGCACTCGTCGCCTGGCCTTTAACCTACTGGCCGCACAAGGCGCTGTGTCAGTTTATCCTGTCCTCAAAAACGTCGGCTGGTGAAGGGATCACTGGCGCGGTTACCCACTACTACGGCAAGAAGATTGGCAGCCTGATCACCACCCTCTATTTTATTGCCTTCTTTGTGGTGGTGCTGATCTACGCCGTAGCGATAACCAATTCACTCACTGAACAGCTGGCAAAACATATCACTATCGATCTGCGGATCCGCATGTTGGTCAGCCTTGGCGTGGTGCTGGTGCTGAACCTGATTTTTCTGATGGGCCGACAAGCCACTATTCGGGTCATGGGCTTTTTGGTGTTCCCGCTCATCGCGTACTTTTTGTTCCTTTCGCTCTACCTGACCGGAAACTGGCAGCCAACGCTACTCACCGGCCAGATGTCTTTCGATCAGCACACGCTTCATCAGGTTTGGATATCTATTCCCGTGATGGTTTTCGCTTTTAGCCATACGCCAATTATCTCTACGTTCGCCATCGACAGACGAGAGAAATACGGCGAGCAGGCCATGGGTAAATGCAAAAAAATCATGAAGGTAGCCTACGTCATCATCTGCCTGAGCGTACTGTTTTTCGTCTTCAGCTGCTTGCTTTCGATTCCGACAAACTATATCGAAGACGCGAAAAATGAAGGCGTGACGATTCTTTCCGCGCTGTCGATGATGCCAAACGCACCGGCATGGCTGTCGATTTCCGGGATCATCGTTGCCGTTGTCGCGATGTCAAAATCGTTCCTCGGCACCTACTTTGGCGTGATTGAAGGGGCAACGGAGGTAGTAAAAACGTCGTTGCATCAGGTGGGTGTGAAGAAAAGCCGGGCCTTTAACCGCGCTCTGTCCATCATGCTTGTCTCGGCTATCACGTTTATCATCTGCTGCATTAATCCTAATGCTATTTCAATGATTTACGCGATAAGCGGCCCGCTGATTGCCATGATTTTGTTTATCATGCCGACATTGTCTACCTATCTGATCCCGGCGCTGAAGCCGTACCGTTCAGTGGGTAACCTGATCACCCTGATTGTCGGTCTGCTGTGCGTATCTGTGATGTTTTTTGGCTAGAACGTGTTGTTTAGCGGCTCCTTTTCCGCCTGCCTGTCGGGTCGGGGCCGAGCCTGCGTCCCTGCGGGCAGACCCGGTCAGCCGTCAACGCTTCATCGCTTTTCAGCCGGACCTGGGTGTCGCTTTAGTACTCTGACTTCCAGTTAAATCTGTTTTGCTGTTCAGAGATATTCAAATAAAAGCGCCGATGGTCAGGTGTGGGCGAGTCCGGCTGAAAATTGCCGACGTGTTTCCGTAAGGACGGGAGAGCCAGCATGGATGCTGGCTCAGGGCGCGTTTTGCAGGGACGCTACCTCGCACCCGGCCCGGTAGCCTGGAGGAATAAGCGGAGGGTATTGCGCAGCAACAATTTTCCCGCCGGGAGCCGGGATTGTAAAGGGCGTGGCGAAGAACGCCCTTTACACGTTCACGGGTATCTGTGCTTCAGATAAATGACACTGCTGAGGTGAACGGAACCCTGAGCAAGAAGAACATGTTCACCCTGCATGCTTAACTGGACAGTATTGAACGTGGATGAGCCGTTAAACTGACTTATTTGATGTACGAATCCAGCACTTTCAGGACCACATCCAAATCTTCTTCGCGCTTAATTTCATCGCCCTGATGCACAATGTGCTCGGTCAGATGACCTTTAATCACTTCACGCATTAATCCGTTTACTGCCCCACGGATCGCCGCTATTTGCTGCAATACTGCCGCGCATTCATGCGGTTCATCCAGCATGGTTTTCAACGCCGCTACCTGCCCCTGAATCTTGCTGGTTCGAGCTTTCAGCTTTTGTTTGTCGCGGATCGTATGTGACATAACTTTACCTTTTTAACGTCTGGCTGTAGGGACAATACCATCGACATTCTACTGGGGGGTAGTATTTGATACTGGGGGGGAGTAGAATCAGGCGAAATTAAACAACTAAGAATCATTCTCATGGGTGAGTTTTCTACGCTTCTTCAGCAAGGTAACGCCTGGTTTTTCATTCCCAGCGCGATTCTATTGGGTGTGTTGCACGGTCTGGAACCGGGGCATTCCAAGACGATGATGGCGGCCTTTATTATTGCCATTAAGGGGACCATCAAACAGGCGGTGATGCTGGGGCTGGCAGCAACGCTGTCGCATACCGCCGTGGTATGGCTGATTGCGCTCGGTGGGATGTATATCAGCAAAGCGTTTACTGCCCAGGCCGTTGAGCCCTGGCTGCAGTTTGTCTCGGCGATTATTATTCTCGGGACCGCATTCTGGATGTTCTGGCGAACCTGGCAGGGAGAGCAGAACTGGCTGGCCCAGACGCATCACGACCACAATCACGACCATCACCACCACCATGATCATGATCATGATGACCATCATCATGGCCACGATGACGATCATCACCATCATCATCACGAACACGAGCATAATAACGACCATGCCGCACTGGCAGGACTCACCGAAGGATCGAAAGAGTATCAGGATGCCCACGAACGGGCGCATGCCACCGATATTCAGCGCCGCTTTGCGGGCAAAGAGGTCACCAACGGCCAAATATTACTGTTCGGTCTGACCGGCGGGCTTATCCCGTGCCCAGCCGCCATTACGGTGCTGCTGATTTGCATCCAGCTCAAAGCCTTCACGCTGGGTGCGACCATGGTGCTGTGCTTCAGCCTCGGGCTGGCGCTGACGCTCGTAACGGTGGGCGTGGGAGCGGCAATCAGCGTGCAGCAGGCGGCCAAACGCTGGAGCGGATTTAACACGATGGCACGCAAAGCTCCCTATTTTTCCAGTGTGCTCATTGCGATGGTCGGCTTATATATGGGGATTCACGGCTATATGGGGATCGTCGGTTAACACTAAGAGAGCGCAGCAGCGCTTGCCGCTGCGCGTAAAACCAGGCTAGCTTGCGACATTCCCCCACACCAGTTGCCCTTTATGGAAGGTCGCGGTGCGTGGGGAAATTCGCGCGACCGCTTCCGCCGAACAGGAGGCATCCACCAGCACAAAGCTGGCTTCATCCTGCGCTTTCGGCCAGACGCGCTCGCCTTTATCGTTAAGCGGCAACACATCGCCGGTGGCGAGGAATAACGCCCGCGACAGGTTCAGTTCGTTGGGGCGAATATAGAGCTGCGCGTACAGATTTGCCTTTTCCAGCATGTCGCCCAGCCCATACGGCGACCAGTGATCAATTACGCTGTCGGTTCCGGTAATCACCTCCACGCCTTTGTCTCGCAGCTGTTTGAGCGGCATATGCAGCGTGCCAATCGGCACCGTCGAGGCAATTGTAATCTGCTGCGCCGCCATACGGGTCGCCAGCGCGTCAACCTGCTGCTCGTTCAGCGTTGCCAGCGCAAAAGCGTGGCTGATGGTCAGTTTGCCCTTTAGCTGCGGCGTTTTCTCCACCGTTTCCACCATGTAATTCACCGCCGCCACACCCGCCGGACTGGTTTCATGCAGATGGATATCTACGCCTTTATCGTAATCCAGCGCAATCTGGAACATGGTGTCGAGGGATTTTTCCATCGCCCCATCGACGCTGGTTGGGTCCAGACCGCCGACGTAATGCGCTCCCGCCTGCATCGCTTCGCGCATCAGCGGTTCAGATTTTGATAACAGCAGGCCATGCTGCGGAAATGCCACGATTTCACAGGCAAAACCCGGTTGACGACGCGCCAGTACCGCCTGCAGGTTTTCGAGATTTTTCAGCCCGGAAACCGGTTCTATGTTGCAGTGGCTGCGGGCGATCGAGGTGCCTTTTGATTGCAGCAGATCGATCAGCTTTTCCGCACGCTCCTGCGTATAAGGCTGGAGTTCAGGCAGCAGCTTTTGTTCCAGGCGGATCATATCCTGAATAGTGGTGCCAGCCGGACGGTTCAGCGAACGCCAGGGACCGCCGTAAAAGGTTTTATCCAGATGGATGTGCATGTCGCGCATGGCGGGCAGCATCAACTTTCCACCCGCATCGTAGTGCGGCAGCGTCGCATCCGGATGCTGCTTATTCTCGCGCAGCGCAACGATTTTTCCGTCTTTGATTTCAACGGTTTGCAGCGCGGTACGGGTGTGCACCACCACTGAGTTTTCGTAATCAAAGCCCGCTTCCAGCAGGACGTTATCCAGGTAATAGTGTTTATCGTTAATCGTCATTGTGCTCTTCGACCCGCAGGAGTTCCCGACAGGATTAGCAGCATACGCGACCGGAGCGACCGCGCCAAACAGCGCGGCAGCGGTCACCATTTTTCCGCTCTGGCTTAAAAATTCACGGCGGCTGTTACTTTCCTTCATTCACGTCTCCTCTCAGGAATGGACAATATGGGTGCCCGTTTCGCCGCGCAGTGCGGCAGGCAGGCATTCCGGCGTGGTGATGATCACTCGTTTACCGCCACGCTCCAGAAACGCCAGACTGGCAACGATCTTGGGTAACATGCTACCCGGCGGGAAATGCCCCTCCTGCATGTAACGGGTCATCGTTGCAACATCCACCGTATCCAGCGCCTGCTGGTTGGGTTTGCCAAAATGAATACAGACCTGCTCGACGCCGGTGGTGATCACCAAAATGTCGGCGCGGATCTCTTGCGCCAGTAGCGCCGTGGAGAGATCTTTATCAATCACTGCGTCCACGCTCTGGTAATCCCCTTGATCGCTACGCACCACCGGGATCCCGCCGCCGCCCGCGCCAATAACCACAAAGCCTTGCTGGGTCAGCGTTTTGATCGCCTCCGCCTCGACAATGCGCTTCGGTTGTGGAGAGGCGACTACCCGACGGTAGCCGCGCCCCGAATCCTCAACAAAGCGCCAGCCCGGATTGACCCGCTGCAGTTCATCACGCTGCACTTCGCTAAAGAACGCTCCAATGGGCTTGGTCGGATTAGCGAAGCCCGGATCGTTTTTGTCGACCTCCACCTGCGTGACCACCGTAACTGCCCTCTGCTCACCGCGCCGCGCCAGACGGTTATTCAGCGCCTGTTGGATCAGGTAACCGATACCGCCCTGCGTATCGGCAACGCAGTTTGCCAGCGGGGTAAGCGGCAGCCCTTCACGCTCGTGCGCGATTTCCGCACGCCGCAGATCCAGCCCTACCTGTGGCCCGTTACCGTGCGTCAGTACAATGTTGTAGTCCGATGCCAGCATCTCCAGCACCGTATCCGCTACCGCTTTCACCGCTTCAGCCTGGTGTTCAATCGACTGGCTGGCGTTATCTTTGATAATGCTGTTGCCGCCAATGGCAACGACCACAAGTTCTTTCATAGTGTTATCTTCCGCTTGCAGGCAATTCAGGTCGTTTTCGTTGGTTCCTGCTCAGGCGCAGTCACCGCTTCACGGCTATCAAGAACATGCTTGAGGACAAACATGCCGCTCATCATCAGGTAGGCCACAACAAACATCATCGAGCTGCCTTCCGCAAAGCCAACCGCCGGAGAGTGGATCACGCCAAACAGCGATAACAGCGCGCCAAAGGCTGCGGCAATCGCGCCGCGTAACGGCTTGTTCATAATGGCGAAGATAGCGACGCAGCCCCACAGCATGCTGGCCAACGGCGCGCCGCTTCCCAGATGCACCAGTCCGTCGTAATAGACACCTTTGCTGTGCAGCAAGTCACTACCCAGTTTCCCCGCGGAAGTTCCGGCGGCACCCATCACGCTGTTGACGATGGTCAATGCCCAGTTGGCGATCCACGGGAACAGACAGATGAAGATAACGGGAACCTCGACTTTGGGCGTTTCTCGCACCACCTGGTTGGCGGTCACCACGCCGATAAACACCAGAATCGGCACTATCGCGGTCATCGGAATAATGGCGAGCATAAACGCGCCCAGCCCAAACAGCGGCACCAGGAACATGGTGATGCCTGAAGCGAGGGTATAGCCGATGCTGGCGCCCATCGCTTTCCAGCCCGCATGCCCAACATATACGGTCACCGGGAACGGGTTACCCAGCATGCAGCCGAGCATGGAGGCAAAGCCGTTCGCCATCATGACCTTACGGGTGTTGTACTCATCGCCCGCCGCGTGCGCACTTTCAATGTTCTCAAGGTCAAAAATATAGTTCGCCAGGCCCAAAGGAACTGCAGAAGCCAGATACGGCAGTGCGTGCGGTAAACCTTGCAGGAAGCTGTCGACATGAATTTCCGGCGGATTGAAGCCAAAGGAAGATATCGAAGCTTTAATGGCTTCCGGGCTTTGTAAACCGGAGATCCACGCCAGGGCCGTACCGGCAATCAGCAGCAGTAAACCGGTAGGAATACGGGCAAAAATCGGCTTCTTACCGAACCAGTTAATGAAGATCAGCAACAGGACGATGAAAGAAACCGTCGGCGCTTCGAATGCCTGCAGCATCGGGTTCATCGCCAGCAGCAACAGCCCCAGGCCGGACAGACAAGAAAGCAGTACCGTACGTGGGATCATCTTGCGGATGGTCTCGCCCAGGAAGGAGCCGCCGACCAGGATCAACGCTTCGACAAAGCACCACACCAGGGCTATCTGGATAGCGAAGTTGGCATCTTTGGTTTGCTGATAAACCGGCATCAGCACCAGGAAGGTCACGGTGAAGATTGACGGTGCACTCGGTCCGGACGGCAGCGCCGTTACGTCGTTACGCCCGGTGTGCTTTGCCATCTGCAGGCCAAACCAGGCGTAGCAGACGCTGGCCACCAGCACCGCCAGACCAAAGGCAGGCGCAATACGACCGTAGACAATTTCGGTAGGGATCCCGACGACAAAAATGAGCAGCCCCATCATTGTCAGCAGGTTAGTCAGGTTGTTGGTCATCAACCCAAAGTAAGCCGCCCAGTCACCACGTTTCCATTCTAGTTTTATGCTGTTCATGGAATATCCTTAACAGGTTAAGCATCATTTGCGATCGCGGAGATCGCCCAGCCCTGCAGGTAAGCAACGTTTTTCGCTTCGCTACTGTGGGGCTAACCGCGTTAGCCCCGGTTATTGTTATTGGCAGTAGCGGTCGCGCCAGTTGAGGATCGCCTTTTCAAAACAGGCGAACGGCGGGTGAACTATTCCGGCGCCGATCATGCCGATCCCCGCGTCTTTGTGCGCAATAGCGGTGTTGATCACCGGCAGAATGCCAGTGCTGCCTACGCGCGTAATATCGATAGCGGTCGGTACGCCCATAAAACCAAGCAGTGGAATGGTGACGTTGGGGTTTTCGCCGAGAGTGATTTCTCGCATCTGGCGAGAGAAATCAACGGCCTCTTCGACCGTACCGCCCACCAGCGCTACGATGGCCGGTGCCGTCGCCATCGCGAAACCGCCAATGCCGTAGGTTTCTGTTATCGCGCTATCGCCGATATCACGTCCGGAATCTTCCGGCTTGTAGCCCGCAAACATTGGCCCAATCACCTGCTGCGCCGGACCGGTAAACCACTGGCCCGGTAAGCCGCTAATGCGCAGACCGAACTCAACGCCGTTGCGCGCCATCGTCGTCACCACGGTGCTGTATTCAATACCGTGTGCAGCGTCCATTGCGGCTTTACACATCGCCATCCAGGTCGGTCCGGAGAAGTAATCACTACTAAGGACGAACTCGAACACCTCACGTTGCTGTTCAACCGGATAGCCGGTCTGAATAATCCACGGCGTCAGCGCCTGAATCAGCAGCGCCGTCCCGGCGTTGTTGCGGTTATGGCACTCATCACCCATGTGCAATGCCTGCGCCAGCATCAGGCGCAGATCGATTTCGCCCGCCAGTTTCATAGCGTCGCGCAGCATCGGTCCCAGCACATCGCGCATCCAGTTCAAACGATCGATAACGCTCTGATCGTTCGCACCCATACGCAGGATCTTCGCCATCTGCTCGCTCATATTGGTATATGCGCGGTTGCCATAGGTTTTGTTCTCGACGATGTGCATAAACATCGATGCCGATGTCACGCCCGCCATCGAGCCGACACAGTAATGCTCGTGGCACGGAGAGAAGATGATTTCACCCGAGGCGGCCAGTTCGGCGGCTTCATCCAGATCTTTCGCCAGCCCTTCAAAGACCAGCGCCCCGGTTACCGCCCCCTTCATTGCGCCGCACATTTTTTCCCAGCGGATTGGCGGCCCGGCGTGCAGGATGGTGTTACGGGTCATGCCCGGCACGACGTTGATCGCCTGGTCATAGCCAATCAGCACCGGATGCGACTGGATAATGCGTTCCAGCGCCTGCTGGTTAGCGGCCGCGATTTTGTCTGCCAGCGGCGAATCGGCAATGTCGTCCAGCGCAGCCACGACCTGCATGTTGCCCTGGCCCGGCGGCGTCCAGTCGAGCTGGGTCACCGGTACGTTCTGCTTTTTCAGGTCATCGCTGAACATTGCGATGCCAACGTTAATCACGTTCAGCGGCTGGTTAAACAGTGTCTGGCTCATCAGGCTTCCTCCCCTTTACAGATAAATTCACGCGCCAGCAATCCGGTGTTGGTGCTACTGCTCGCCCAGATAACCCCGGCGTCGGTCAGCATCTGACACTGTTTTTCCAGCGACGGCGTATCAAGATCGGTTCCCAGCACATAGCCGAGGATCTCAAGCGGACGACCGTCTGCGGCGGCGATCGCTTTGGCTTCAACGATCGCATCGAGCATCACGCCAACCGGATCTTCATGCGATCCAAATCCAAGGACGAAGTCCATCACGATCACGCCAACTTCAGGATCGCGTGCTTCCTGCAACAGACGACTAATGCGGTTGGTGGGATCGATCATCGGGTGCGGTTTGCCGTTGGTAAAATCGTCATCACCGAAATCGAGGAAGGTATGCGCCACGCTGCGGTTGAGATCTTTCAGGCGGAATGCCGGATCCGGATGAATGTTGCTGTAAACTTCGGCATGTTTTTCCATGGCAGCAAACATCGCCTCATCGCACAACGTGCCGCCGCAGAACAAGCCACGGATGTACTTTTGCTGTGGAGTCAGACGGGCGCGAACCTCTTCAATCAGCGGCCAGTTGAGCGGATGCAGATCCAGACTCTCTTTTTTCACGCCGGTCAGCAGTACCGCTTTCAACGCCGCCTCTTTAGTACCGCGGGCAAACTGCAGGCCTTTTTCATCCGCAGGCGCGGCTTCACGTCCGAGGAAACACACCACCACGGGCTTATGACAGGTGCGCGCACGTTCCAGCACCTTGCGCGCCACCGCTGGCGCAGGCGGTTTGGAGATAAGTGCGATGATCTCAGTTTGCGGATCGGCCTCCAGCATGCCAATCGCGTCAAGCATCATCAGGCCGCCAATCTTTTCGCTAAGATCGCGTCCACCTGTGCCAATCAACTGGGAAATTCCGCCGCCAAATTCGTGAATGCGTACGCTCAGCTCCTGGCTGCCGGTACCGGAGGCACCAATAATTCCGATGTTGCCGCGACGCACCGCGTTGCCAAAACACAGCGCAGCGCCGTTAATGATGGCGGTTCCGCAATCTGGCCCCATCATCAGCAGCCCTTTTTCATGCGCCAGCTGCTTAAGCGCCAGCTCGTCCTCAAGAGAGACGTTGTCAGAGAACAGCATCACATTGAGGTTATTTTGCAGCGCCTGGCGCGCTTCACGCGCGGCAAACAGGCCATTGACCGAGATCACCGCCAGATTGCTCTCAGGAACATGCTTCTTCGCGCTGGCAAGCGTGGCATAGCGCGCTTCATGCTGGCCACCCTGCTCTTTATGCGTAAACAGATCGTCAATCGCCATCAGCGTTTGGTCGTTCGCCGCCTCGCTGGTGCCTTTAATGACAATCATCAGATCGCCACTTTTCGCCTCTTCCAGCTCAGGCGTCAGCAGGCCGAGATTCTTCAGTACGCCCTTATTCATCTCTGTCGCCATAGCCACAAACGCCTGCTCAACGCCATCGAGCTTATTTGCGCGCGTGGAGATAGACATCAGTGAGACAGAATCAAAATACGTGTTCTTTTTAACAACTATCCTGATCGACATAATTCCCTCCGGACCTGTGGCTCAGGGCGCAGGCATCCGCCATGCCATACAGCATGTCGCAGCCAGAACTTGAACCGATATTTTTAATGTCAGTAATATATTGCGTAGAAACGAGTTGTTGCTCAGTAATAAATTGGTTCAGCAGCCGGCCGATGCTTTCCCGATAACGCTGATTAAATGCTTCCTCTAGCGTTATTTTGCTAAGTAGCGTTGTATTATTTCCTGCACGTTGCAATGCTGCTAAAAAATCATCTCGATATTTCCTCAGCGGATGTCCGGGAATAAATAAAATGGTGCTTAAGCCTACTAAATAATCATCCGATGAGGGCGTCAGCCCTATCCCCAAACCAATTAAATGGCTGACCGCCGTAGTAATATTTTCTCCTGTACGCAACGCCATCAGTAATGTTTGTCGGCGGTTGAGTAATTGACGGGTGATTTCCTGATAAAACGGATTGTCACCCTGGTACAGAAATAATGTGTCGTCGCTTTTTAGCTGTTGGCGGATAACCTCTTCCCAATGCTGCCAGCCGACTGCGGCAAGGCTTGCTGCATCAGATGTCCACCGTGGTATTCGCCACAGCAGGCAACCGGCGGTTTCTATCCATTTATCATTGCCAACAACTATTCCCGACCCGCTAAAATTGACCCGCTCAGCGGGGTGAAACAGGTCTTCACAATGCGTCAGCGCCAACCGACAGCTGTTAGGTGCGTTATCACAATCCTCACTCAGTAACGTCAACAGCCGCTGCTGTTCGGGTATCAACAGGTTTACCGCGTGAGAAAAAACCTGTTCAACCCGTCCCGTTCCCCGGAAAGTGAGAAACGCGCTGTCTGCGGTTAGCGCCCGTACGCATCGCCGTGATGGCGTAGCGATAATGGCGCTCCTGTGTCAGGCTCCGGCCGCAATCAGCAGCTCGGCAATTTCGTGGTACCCTTTCTCTCGCGCCAGTTCCAGCGGGGTTTTGCCGTATTTATCCGTCATGTGCGGGTTTGCGCCATGGTCGAGCAGCAGCTTAACGATCTCCTGCTGCTTCGCACCGCCGTCATTCAGCACGATGGCTTCCAGAAGCGGCGTCCAGCCAACAAAATTAGTATGGTTGACATTGATATCGGTACGCAGCAGCAGCTCGCGCACGATCTCGACATGACCTTTTTCGCTGGCAGGTGTAATACCAACGCCGCCAAAACGGCTCAGGCAATTGAGGTCGGGGTTAGCCGGTAATACCGTACGCAACAGCGTTAAATCATTCGTCAGGCAGCTAATCAGGAAGGGGTTAAAACAAGTTTGATCTTGTTTATTAATATCGGCACCCGCAGCAATCAATAAAGAAACACAGTCATAATGTTTATTCAGGCTGGCAATAATAATGGCAGTACGCCCCTGGCGGTTAGTGGCGTTAATATCCACATTTTTTGCCAGACAGGATTTTAATCCATCGGCATTGCCCTGTTCTGCCGCCAGCAGAAATTCAGTAATGAGTTCTTTCTCTGACATAATCGCTCTCCTGCAGTTTTTTAGACTTTTTAAATATCCGATAACCTGAGAATAGCAATAGAGTGCAGAGAATAACATCCGCTTAAATGTCATTCATCGTTAGCGCATCGATTATTGAATCAATTTTAACAATGAGGACAAAACGTGCTGTAGTGCAATCTTTCCCTTATGGCTGGGCCCCTTTTAGCCACTAATCAGTAGTCCGGGAAATCAGGCGGTATGCTGCACGGATAGCGGCCTGTAATTAAAATACAGAAGTGTGATTGCCTTCAAATCAAATGTAAAACTAGTGTTAAATTCTGTTCAAAACTGATTGCTCTGTATAAGGATTACAAATACATTCAACAATCATCGTGTTGCGGATGCGCATTGTCGCCGGAGGGGAGAAAGATGAATTCAATATTTACCGAGGAAAACCTACTGGCATTTACGATGGCTGCCCGCTATAGCAGTTTCAGCAAGGCAGCGGAGGAGCTTGGCTTAACCACATCGGCAATTAGTTACACCATTAAGCGCATGGAAATGGGTCTCGACGTGGTGCTGTTTACCCGCAGTACTCGCAGCATTGAGCTGACCGAGTCCGGGCGTTACCTGTTTCGCAAGGCGACCGACCTGCTCAACGATTTCCACGCCATCAAGCGCAGCATTGATACCATCGCTCAGGGAATTGAGGCTCGGGTGCGCATCTGCATTAACCAGCTGTTGTATACCCCTCAACATACGGCGCGGCTGCTGCAGGTACTCAAGAAACAGTTTCCAACCTGCCAGATAACCGTCACTACAGAGGTGTATAACGGCGTCTGGGATTCGATCATCAATAACCTGGCCAATATCGCCATTGGCGCGCCCGATACATTACTGGACGGCGGCGGAATTGATTACACCGAGATCGGCGCGATCCGTTGGTCGTTCGCGATTGCTCCGGATCATCCGCTGGCGTTTATGCCTGAACCCATCTCTGAGAGCCAACTGCGCCTGTACCCGAACATCATGGTGGAAGACACCGCACACACCATCAACAAAAAAGTCGGTTGGCTGTTACACGGTCAAGAGTCGATTCTGGTTCCCGATTTTAATACCAAGTGCCAGTGCCAGATCCTGGGGGAGGGCATCGGTTTTCTGCCAGACTATATGGTGCGCGAGGCGATGGAAAAGTCATTGCTGGTGACACGGCAGATCCACAACCCACGTCAGGATTCACGAATGCTTTTGGCAACCCAGCATTCGGCAACCGGTCGTGTCACTCAGTGGATTAAAAAAGAGTTTGGCCCACAAGGGATACTGACGGGGATTTATCAGGATTTACTGCATCGGGCGTGATGCACCGGATGGCTGTTATACCTTCCGGTGCATATAAGATAATCAGGCGCGGATATCGTCGTACTCGCGGGTTTTATCAAATTCATGTTTGGCAAACGGGCACAGCGGAATCACTTTGCGGTTTTCAGCGCGCATCTTCTCTACCACTTTCGCCACCAGCTGTTTGCCGACGCCCTGACCTTTCAGACTGGGGTCAACATCGGTATGTTCAATGATACTCAGATGCTCGCCCGTCGGCACGAAAACAATCTCGGCAACCTGATTGCCTTCGGCATCGTTGACATAAAATTTGTTGTGGCCTGCAAGAATTTCCATGCTTCCCTCACTCATTTTTGGCGATATTTCAGAGCACCGCTCGGACAGGTATCGATGACCTTGATGACCGTGGCAACGTCCACTTCATCCGGAATAATCCACGGTTTACGTTTCAGGTTAAACAGCTTCGCGCTTCCCCGCACGCAATTGCCCGAATGCTGACACATCGCCGTGTTGAAGTAGACGTCAATCTTCTCGCCGGTATAGGCCCGGTAACCTGCATCCAGTAGTTCCTTATCCACGACATTGCCTCGCATTTTTTTATTGTCTGGGTCTAATCATAGACCTATGCGAGGCTGAAGGAAGCGGCTGAAAGCAGAAATATCATTCAGGCTTTTTCTGTATCGACGGCTGCGGCTCTGGCGGCAAATACTCCAGCATCGCAGGCGTCGGCGGCGGGAGGCGGTTATCGGCAATATCCCTGTCCACATCGATATGACTGATTTCGCCATTCTCATGATGGTGGACCGTCAGCACCCTCGCCTTGTTCAGTTCCGTAACCAGCTCCCGGGTAATACGCAAACTTTCTGCCAGCTCATGGTCTTCAAGCCCGGGTCTGCGACTGCGGCGTTCGACCCGAAAACGAAACTGGTTGTACTTCGCCCAGCCAATCAACACCAGGCCGTTGACCAGGGCGACAAGGATATAAAACGTGACCGTATCCAGCGTGGTGAAAAAGGGTCGCACCCCCATATACGGTGAATGCGCCAGGGCTGTGATCAGCCCTTTATAGATCAAATAGATAAATCCAACCCATGCGATGGCCGTCAACAACACATCGATGATGCGCGGCAGCAAACGCCGCTCCGTGAAGATCAGTGGCTGGTTCATGATTCGATCCTCCCAATACCGCGATCAGGACTCACCCAACGCGCTCTGCCACGTTTGCGTTTGAGCATCACTTTCGGGAATGACACCAGCGTGGTGAACAGGCTTAGCATCCAGTACACCACCGGGAACCAGATAATCCAGAACAATGAAGCGCCAATATTTTTTTCATAGCGTCGTTCAATCATCAGGCTCACCGCAAACTGCAGCAAGCACACCACGCCGAGGATAAGCCCGGTAAAGGCCGGTGGGAACAGATGCTGTACATACAGCGAGTCCGGCATCGGGATCATCAGTCCTAACAGGAACAGCACGATACTGATCGCATAGGCAAATGCCCAGGCGGTAGAAAAACAGAACTCAAGAAACAGCGGCCACATGCGGCGGAACTCCCACGACCACAAACGACGCATGTTAACGATAAACACCTCTGCACCACCCTGCGCCCAGCGCAAACGCTGCTTCCACAGCCCTCTTAAGGTTTCAGGCATCAGGATCCAGCACAGTGCGCGCGGCTCAAAGAATACCGACCAGTGGCGCAATTGCAGCTTCCAGCTGATATCGATATCTTCGGTGATCATGTCCGGGCTCCAGTAACCGACCTCGGCCAGCGCGCGACGACGAAACGCCGCAACCACACCTGAAACACTAAAGATCTGCCCATAGACTCGCTGAGTACGCTTAATCAAGCCGATAATGGAAGTGAACTCACCGACCTGCACACGACCGATTAACGTAGAGCGGGTTCGAATTCGCGGGTTCCCCGTCACTGCACCAACGCGCGGGAACTGGATCAGCGGAGCCACCATATAAGCGACGGCATCGCGTTCCAGTAACGCATCGCCATCAATACACACCAGATAATCGCTGCGCGCCGCGGCCGCACCGGTCTTGAGCGCCAGCGCTTTGCCCTGGTTTTCAGCCAGATGAATCACCCGCAGGCTGGGGTATTCCACTGCCAGTTGTTCCAGCACGTCGTGAGTGTCATCCGTCGAACCATCGTTGATGGCGATCACTTCGATATTCTTATATCGCTGGGCCAGTGCTGCCTCAATGGTTTCACGCGCATTGATCCCTTCGTTAAAACAGGGGATCAGAATGGAAACCAGTGGATTCCCCTGCAATGTCGGTGGTGGAGTGTCATCTCCCCATTTCCAGTGACGTTCACGGTAAAACCAGAAATAGACTCCGCCGCTTATCCATAAGCCAGACATGAATAAAGGCCAGAAGAAGACGAAGTTCAACATCACTTCACCTGTAAAGATGACAGCCACACCAAACGGCAGGCTGAACATCAGGCAAAGTATCAGGAAAGCAATAATGCGATCGGTCATTTTTGCGGATACCAGTATGAGGAGAACGTCGAGCGAATCTCTGACATCTCAGGTTTGTCGCTGATGAAATCATCCGGGTAATAGCCGTAGTTACCTGCACCGCTTAATTTCAGCTGGCGCATCCATTCGGCTATTTGTTTTCCGCTGATTTCAGCCTGATCCCCGGATTTACGCCAGTCTCGTGCCTGCAGTTCAAACACGGTTTTATCCAGCGCCCCAGGGGTTTGTGCAACGGCATTCACCAGTCGGTCAAGCCATGCGTTGGCATCATTGGCCGGGATCTGTTCCATGAATGGCATCGCCATCGGCGCCGTCCAGTCATAGGTATTGAGGAAATCATTCAGGTTTTGTGCAAACCAGGCTTCACTTTCAGGCTCCAGTACCGGCATGGCGTAAATATTGCGCGCAGTTTGCACCTGTGGACCGCGAATATTACGCACCGTCCGGGTCAGTTGTTTGGTGAAGTCAATCAGCATCTTACTTTTCAGGCGAGTCCAGCGCTCGAACGCCTGAGGATTATTACGTATTTGCTCGATACTGCCCGGAAGCCCTGCGGCACGGTAGGCGGCTAACGCCTCCGGTGACGCATCTTCAAAATCCGTCAGGAAAGCATCGTCATGGAACAAAATACCTTTGAAGCTGGCGTGCTTCGCCAGGTCTTCATAGATTTCAGTGATGCGTTTGCGCGCTTCGCTGTCCCAGGGCGAGAGACGAACATAGTTCTCGTGATTGATAGCAGTGCGTCCCGTTTTCGGATCCCATGCGGTTACGCGTGGAATGGACGCGTCGAGATCGAAAGCCAGAACCGGCATCCAGGCATACACCGTCACCCCTGCCCGCGTTTGTAACTGCCAGGAGATATAGTTAAAGAGATCGGCACGCATCGGCAGCCAGCGGTTGGGGAAATAGAGTTCGCGAATATTCCCGTCGCCCTGCGGATCGGCGTACGCCTGCAGGAAGACATGAGAAATACGCATGTCATAAACGCGCTGGATCAGCTTATCGATATTTCGCTTCTGCTGAGCAGGGTCTTTGTCATACACGTAATCCAGATCGACATGCATCACGCGCATCGTCTGTGGTTCACGGACCTGAGCGACCTGACTGGCAAAGCGCTTAAGGGATGGGTTATCAGAAATCAGCACGCGCGGAATATCATCGAGAAACGCGGCATTTGCCAACCCTTCATTAAGCGTAAAGGCCATCTTATAGCCATGCTCTTTGGCCAAGTTTAACGTTGTACCGTTGGCTGCGCCGTAAGGCCATACCCACGCGCGCGGCGATTTGCCGGTCACCGCTTTGATCTTGTTAGTGATCAGAGAGATATCCGTGTTTATACGTCGCGTGTACTGTTCGTCCGTTTCGTAAGTGCCGGTTTTCTTATCATACAGGCGGTTCGCCACAGCGGGCTCTTTACTCCCCTGCGGGTTGGCCTCAGCGCCAAAGTGCGAGTTCCAGGTGTGCGCACCGACTTCTACCAACGGCGACTTGCCCATTTCTTCGACCATTTTCCAGGTGGCGAATTTGTCTCGCGCGGTCATTAAGCCGCCAAAATCGACTTTTTTGTTGGCTGGCGCATCAACCCAACTGCCTACTGGTGCCCAGAGCGCAGGCCAGTTGTAGGCTTTCAGCAATGGCCAGACGCGGGTATAAAAACTGCTATATCCGTCGTCAAAGGTGAGTAATACCGCTTTTTCCGGCAGTACAATTTTACCGTCATGGGCGTCCAGAATTTGCTGCACGCTGATCGGCTGATAGCCATTATCACGCAGCCAGGCCATTTGGTCGCTCAACGCGCTGGTACGAACAGAGAGGTAGCGCTGGTCGGCTGCACCATCCTCCACATCATGGTAGCCGAGCACCAGAAAGCTATTTTTCGGCCACGGATGATCCGCCGTCAGCGGTGTTCTCTCTGCGGGAGGAACATAGCGAGGCGTTGTATTGTGCGCGCTGCTGCACGCGGTAATCATCAACCAGCCAGCGATTAATGCGCTAAGCCACAGGCATCTTTTCAGCATGAACAATCCTTAAAACCTGACATTTAAATCGAAAGCGAGGGAGATATTCCGCTCACGTTTACCGTCATAGGGGCGTTTATCCCAAATCAGCATCACCCCGCCATCTACGACGTTGTTCCATTTAAGCCGTTGGCCGTATCCCACCTGGACGATAGCACCTGCATCTTCACCTTGCTGCCAGTAGCCACCTACGCCTGCCAGGCCTTGCTGCGTCCAGACGGTATCATAGTGGAGGTAAAGAACCTGCTCCGCGCTCAAGCCAGGGACAACGGAAAAATCACTCTTCGGATTGTAATACGGCACATTCTCTTTGGTGTTGGTGCTCCCGCCGATACCCGGCGTAAAGTCCAGCGTGAAGCGTGGCGTGGTCCACATGCGCTCTTTTCCGCTGAGTCCATATTCGATGCGATCGTTACCGTCCGAGAAATGTGATGCGGCAAACGACAGTTGATATTCACGTCGTTCGTTTTGATACCAGCGAACAAACATATCGCCGCCGTTGGCATACACGCCACTACGCAGCGCGCGCAACGGGGTATTGCGAGAGAGGCGTTCGGCCGACCCACCAACGCGCCAGTTGTCATTAAAGTCATGCCAGCCGGATAGACGCCCGCCAATCTTCTGACCATCGCCATAATTTCGGCCTGACACTTCCATTTCCGCCCAGTAATCGCGGGAAGTCCATTCTGCACCCGCCGCCAGATCGCGGCTGATGCCCTTCCCTTCCTCAAATTCACCGGTAGCAAAGTTGAATCCGGTAAACAGTCGCCAGTTGTCATTAATTGGCGGACTGTAAATAGCCGTGTTGATGTTGAAGTCATTCTTACCGCTGACCGGGCTATCGGACGAGATCCCCTGCGTACCGCTAATGCGCACTTCCGACATTTTGTGGACATCACGAATACGCGCGAGGCGCAGCGTCGCTTCATCATCCGGGCTACGGGCAATAACGTCATCCGTCAGTTCATCTGCCTGTTTCCACTCCTGAAGATCCAGTGCAACGTAAGCCTGCTGACGTTCCAGCTCCAGGTTGCTTGGCTCAATGACTTCCGCCAGCTTAAGCTCTTTCTCCGCCGCATGCGGCAATCCACGCGCTTCAAGCACAGAGGCATAAGATATGCGCAATCCCTGGTTACCAGAGCCTGTTCGTGCCAGATGCTCTGCGAGCTTTTCTGCCTCTGGCAGTTCATTGGCAGCGATATGATATTGCGTCAGTAGCGACTGTCCGAGCAGCCAGTTATCGTTAGGCTGCGGCGTTGGCGAGCCATAGATACGCCGCAGATACGGACTCTCTTTGATCAAATCATCGACTTGTTTTTTGGCAGCATCGAAGTTTTCATTATCAATGTGCGCGTAGAACAGATCTTGTTGATCCTCAGGACTGAGCGGCGTCACCGGGATAGGTCCATTCGGGTAGTAGATGCTCGCCAGCATCGCTTCGGTTTTTTCCGGCTGACGTTCGCTTAACCATGCTGATGCCACCCAGCGTTTTGCATAGTTTGGTACTTCGCCGCTTGCAGAAAGGGACTCATACTCATCAATCACTTCGGCAGTACGCTTACGCACCAACAAGGCACCCATACGGTCAATTCTCGCCCGACGGACATCATTCTGCGCAGACGGCTCATCTTTCCAGGCCGCCAACAGTTGGTCATAACGGGCCAGCGCTTTATCGGCCACGATAAAACGTTCTTCTTCATTACGTGCGGACGTATAAGAGGAGCGTACCATTTCAGCCGCCGCATCAAGCTCAAGACGGCGCTTCACTGGATCAGCCGTGGGAACGACCTCCGCCATATTTAAAGCGGGTCCGGAAACGCGGTTCGCCGACAGCGCAGATAGCAGCGTGGATTTTGCATTTTTGTTGCCTGGATCAACATCATCCGCCTGGCTGGCAACCAACAGTGCATCCCAGTTTTTCCCCTGAGAATGATATACGTAGGCAAGCAGTGCGTCGGAGTCTGCGCCCGGATGCGCCTGCGCCCATTTATTCGCTTCAGTAAGGGCTTGTTGGTTGTAGCGCGCATCCGCCAACGTCATTATCCAGCCGGTGCGTACATCCACGTTATCAGGCTCTTCCTGTAAAACGCTTTCCCACACCGCCAATGAATCATTCCAGTTTTTCTGGTTACGGTACGCACGTGCAGCGGCGACTTTGCCGCGCGCAGGCACATCCATCTGCCCACGATACCGCTGCCAGATTTCAATGGTTGTTTTATCGTTGTTCTCAACCCAACCAGAAACTTGCAGCCAGTCGGCAACCTGATTTGGCGTTAGCGCACTTTTCTTTCCCTGATCCTCAAGGTAGCGCAATAGTGGCGCACTATTCCCCCCCCGCGCTTCAATAACCAAAGCATCATAATCTGATACCGCAGCAGAGATTTGCATAGGGAAAAGAATGCTTGCCGTAAATAAACAGCTTACAGACTTAAAACGTTTAATGAAGTTGGCATGTCGACGCATACTGAACATATCTGCCCTTATATCTTACATCAGAGTAAAAATAAGCGTTTTCAATAATTTACGGTCAATCCCTGACAGTTGCCGACCATGTAAGATGCACTGCCGCTTATTTCGTAATAGGGTTATGAAGCAATTAATTCTTTCGTCTTATTGACTACCCGCACCGCGTCCTCTAATCGTTGGACAGGGGGCATAAACTCGGGAATTTTATCACTCCATGTAGTTCGTGGCTACGCAATAAGAAAAGTCTTAGGCAAAAAAGTATTTTAGACTAAATAATCCTAATACTCTTGGGATTGAATTCTGGATTTAAACAAAGTTTGCCCGGTGACATCATGTGACGATGCTTACTATTGCTGGTTAGCATAGCTACACCGCGCAACTGTTTGCATGGTAACTATTTTGAGAGATGAATAGAGAAAAATCTGATAATAGGCTCTCTGCTAACAACAAAATATAACTTAATTTTTAGGGCTCAAACAGGGCCAATGAAATGAAAATAAGGGTACAGGCGCAAGAAGAATTAGATACAGTAACAATACGTTGAAATCAAACAACTTTATTTATCATTTTTCGAAACCTACCATAATTGGTATTTGGAAACTCAATCAAATACATGCGTGAATAATTGTGTATTACTCTACCTGTTAATATATTTACCAACCTTGCGTACTATTGACAATATCAACCACAATCAATTATTTCCCCTTACAATATGAAAGCCTATTTGCATTACAAGCAACTGATAGAAGCATAATTTTTTGCACTTACCTTCCCCTCAGACTTTCAGGTAATCTGGGCAAAGACGCCAATGGGAGCCGGTCAATGAAAATCGTTAACGCAGAAGAAAAGCACATCCCCGCCATACGCGATATCTATGCACATCATGTTCTTCACGGTACCGGCAGCTTTGAAACCGACCCGCCGGATGCACACGAGATGCTTGCTCGTCTGGAAAAAATCCGCAGCCTCGGGCTGCCGTGGGTCGTCGCTCTGCAGGAAGATAAGGTCATCGGGTATTGCTACCTCACCCGCTACCGCGAGCGCTATGCCTACCGCTATACCCTTGAGGATTCGATTTATATTGCTCCAACGGCTCAGCGTCAGGGTGTAGGAAAAGCCTTACTGCGTCATGTGATTGGCTGGGCTGAAGCACAGGGTTATCGGCAACTGATTGCCATCGTCGGCGACAGCAATAATCAGGGATCGTTAAAAGTCCATCAGCAGGCCGGATTTACGCAAATCGGCACACTGAAAAACATTGGCTTCAAACATGGGCTATGGCTCGACACGGTATTGCTACAACGTAATCTGGGTGAAGGTAACGGCACGCTACCACCGGATTCCGGTGTCGCTATCTAACGTTTTTAAGGATTAACTACAGGGAGAGAATTTTGGAGCGGGCGAAGGGAATCGAACCCTCGTATAGAGCTTGGGAAGCTCTCGTTCTACCATTGAACTACGCCCGCATCGAAGTGCGTAAGGGATTATAAACCTTACGCTCTTCTTGGCAAGGGACTAACCGACTGACTGGCGATTAAATCACCGTCAGCATTTTGGTTTACTGCCCTGCGGCGGTAAATAACGCAACGGATCGATAGCCGTCGCCCGGTAGCGGATTTGGAAATGCAGCCGCACCGTAGTCGCATCCGAGCTGCCCATCGTCGCGATTTTCTGCCCGGCCTTCACGTTTTGACCGTTGTTCACCAGCATGGTGTCATTATGCGCATACGCAGTGATGTAGTCCTCACTGTGCTTAATCATGATGAGATTACCATAGCCCCGCAGCTGATTACCGACGTAAACCACCTTCCCGGCTCCGGCGGCATAAATCGGTGTACCGCGCGCAGCCGAGATATCAATGCCTTTATTGCCGCCGTCCGCGGTTGAATAAGGCAGGATCACCTTACCGCTGGCAGGCCACTGCCAGCAACGTTGCCCTACCGGAGGCCAGGAAGACTGCGGTACGGACGAAGACGGTCTGGCCGCTGCCGTTTTGGTTGAGGATTTCTTGGTTGTTTTGCCAGAGTTAGAACTGGTTTTCGCGCCACCGCTGACCTTCAGTTTTTGCCCTACTTCAATGGTATAGGGCGGTGAAATATTATTCAGGCGGGCAATTTCTTTCACGCTGGTCCCGGTAGCGCGCGAAATACGGTATAGCGTATCTCCCCGCTTCACGGTATACACGGAGCCGGAATAACTTCCTGTATCAGACGACTGGCTCCCGGAACACCCTGCTAACAGCAGACCGACACACAGCAACATCACGATACCCAGGCCATTTTTCTTCAGGCGTCCTGCACTCAAAACAATACCTCGCAACATTTTCAGACGCTTTATCATAGCAGCCAGAAACCGGATGCCAAATCATATCGCGCAACGAACCGTCGGCCCTGGCATTTCACACCCTCTGTTAATCAATCTGACTTAATTAAGCATATAATATGGATGCTTAAGATTGATGGTGGACGCTATGCGACAGGAACATGTCATTTTATTGAATGAGCAGGACCAACCCTGCGGAACGCTGGAAAAATATGCGGCGCATACCGCCACAACCCCCCTGCATTCCGCTTTCTCGTGCTGGATATTTAACGAGCAGGGCCAACTGCTGGTCACCCGCCGCTCGCTGCACAAAAAAGCCTGGCCAGGTGTCTGGACCAACTCTGTCTGCGGTCACCCGCAGCTGGGTGAAACCCACGAAGCCGCTATTGTTCGCCGGGCTCGCTTCGAACTGGGTGCAGACATCGACTCGCTCAGCCCCGTGTATGCTGACTTTCGTTATCGCGCTACTGACCCGAGTGGAATTGTGGAAAACGAAGTGTGCCCGGTTTATGCCGCACATATCGTGAGTCCGCTACAGCTAAACCCAGATGAAGTGATGGATTGCCAGTGGGGCAGTCTTGAGGATGTCTTAAGCGGGATTGACGCGACGCCGTGGGCTTTTAGCCCGTGGATGGTAATGCAGGTTGCAGACAAAGAAGCGCGTGCGCTGTTGCGGAATTACTGCCAACAAATTATTGCCTGATGGCGCTACGCTTATCTGGCCTACATAACGAATCGTAGGCCGGATAAGGCGTCAGCCGCCATCCGGCATTTCACATCTTACTTAACCGGGCGCATCGCCGGGAACAAGATCACGTCGCGGATAGTGTGGCTGTTGGTGAACAGCATAACCATACGGTCGATACCAATGCCCAGACCCGCAGTCGGCGGCAGACCGTGTTCCAGAGCGGTAACGTAGTCTTCGTCATAGAACATTGCTTCGTCATCACCCGCATCTTTAGCGTTAACCTGATCCTGGAAACGCTGCGCCTGATCTTCCGCATCGTTCAGCTCGCTGAAACCGTTACCGATTTCACGTCCGCCGATGAAGAATTCGAAACGGTCAGTGATTTCCGGATTTTCGTCATTACGACGCGCCAGCGGAGAAACTTCTGCTGGGTACTCGGTAATGAAGGTCGGTTGAATCAGGTGCGCTTCCGCAACTTCTTCAAAGATCTCGGTCACGATACGGCCCAGACCCCAGCTCTTCTCAACTTTGATGCCGATAGATTCAGCAATCGCTTTTGCAGAGTCGAAGTTATCCAGATCGGCCATGTTGGTTTCCGGACGGTATTTCTGAATCGCTTCGCGCATGGTCAGTTTTTCGAACGGTTTACCGAAGTCGAAGACTTCTTCACCGTAAGGCACTTCAGTCGTTCCCAGAACGTTCTGCGCCAGCGTACGGAACAGCGATTCGGTCAGTTCGATCAGATCTTTGTAGTCCGCATAAGCCATGTAGAGTTCCATCATGGTGAACTCTGGGTTATGGCGAACAGAGATGCCTTCGTTACGGAAGTTACGGTTAATTTCGAATACGCGTTCGAAGCCGCCAACCACCAGACGCTTGAGGTACAGTTCCGGCGCGATACGCAGGTACATATCCAGATCCAGCGCGTTATGATGGGTGATGAACGGACGCGCAGCGGCACCGCCAGGGATCACCTGCATCATCGGGGTTTCCACTTCCATAAAGCCGCGACCCACCATGAACTGACGGATGCCAGCCATAATTTGTGAACGCACTTTAAAGGTATTGCGGGATTCATCGTTAGAGATGAGATCCAGGTAACGTTGACGATAGCGCGCTTCCTGATCCTGCAGACCGTGGAATTTGTCCGGCAGCGGGCGCAGCGCTTTGGTCAGCAGACGCAGTTCGGTGCAGTGGATAGACAACTCACCGGTCTTGGTCTTGAACAACTTACCTTTCGCGCCAAGGATATCGCCCAGATCCCATTTTTTGAACTGCTCGTTGTAGACGCCTTCAGGCAGGTCATCGCGAGCAACGTACAGCTGAATACGGCCGCCAACGTCCTGCAGCGTAACGAATGATGCTTTACCCATAATACGACGGGTCATCATACGGCCAGCAACGGATACCTCAATGTTCAGCGCTTCCAGCTCTTCGTTTTCTTTCGCGTCGAAGTCAGCATGCAGTTGGTCTGAGGTATGATCGCGACGGAAATCGTTCGGGAACGGGATCCCCTGCTCACGCAGGCTCGCCAGCTTCTCACGGCGCGTTTTCAGTTCATTGTTAAGGTCGGCTACCGCGTCAGCGCCCTGTACGTGTTGTTCAGACATGTTGGTTCCTCATAACCCTGCTTTCAAACTTGCTTCGATAAATTGATCCAGGCTGCCATCCAGCACCGCCTGCGTGTTACGGGTTTCAACCCCGGTACGCAGATCTTTGATGCGGGAGTCATCAAGGACATAAGAACGAATCTGGCTACCCCAGCCGATATCTGACTTGTTGTCTTCCATCGCCTGTTTCTCGGCATTCTTCTTCTGCATTTCCAGTTCATAAAGCTTCGCTTTCATCTGCTTCATGGCCTGGTCTTTGTTCTTGTGCTGGGAACGGTCGTTCTGACACTGCGTCACAATCCCAGTCGGGATGTGGGTAATACGCACCGCAGATTCCGTACGGTTAACGTGCTGACCACCCGCACCGGAGGCACGGTAAACGTCAATACGCAGATCCGCCGGGTTGATATCGATATCAATATCATCATCAACTTCCGGATAAACAAACGCAGAACTGAACGACGTATGGCGACGTCCGCCGGAGTCGAACGGACTCTTACGAACCAGACGGTGTACGCCGGTTTCAGTACGCAGCCAACCGTACGCATATTCGCCAGCAATTCTGATGGTTACGGATTTAATACCCGCCACTTCACCTTCAGACTCTTCAATAATTTCAGTCTTAAAGCCGCGCGCTTCAGCCCAACGCAGATACATGCGCATCAGCATGCTTGCCCAGTCCTGCGCTTCCGTACCGCCAGAACCTGCCTGAATATCGAGATAGCAATCTGCGCTGTCATATTCACCGGAGAACATACGACGGAATTCCAGCTGGGCCAGCTTATCTTCCAGCGTGTCGAGTTCTGCTACGGCTTCGTTAAAGGTTTCTTCGTCGTCGGCTTCTACAGCCAGTTCCAGCAGGCCGGAGACATCTTCCAGGCCCTGGCTCATCTGATCGAGCGTATCAACGATGGCTTCAAGAGAAGAACGCTCTTTACCCAGCGCCTGCGCGCGTTCGGGTTCGTTCCATACGTCCGGCTGTTCCAGCTCGGCGTTTACTTCTTCCAGACGCTCTTTCTTGGCATCATAGTCAAAGATACCCCCTAAGAACGTCAGAGCGCTCCGTGAGGTCCTGAATGCGGTTATTTACCGGATTAATTTCAAACATTGTCTGATTTCTTTTATTGGACTAGTCAAAATGCGGTGATAAGAGCGGGATTGTAACTAATCCACGCCCTTTTTTATAGCGATTAGTGACGCTAAAGTGGCCAGATATTGTCGATTATAATCTGCAAACTACGGTTGCCGCGAAACTCGTTAATATCCAGTTTGTAGGCAAGCTGAACTTCGCGCACGCCGTTGTCCGGCCAGCAGGTGGTATCGACGTTAAACGCAATACCGTCCAGCAGTGGGCCGCCGCCAACAGGCTCGACCATCACCTTCAGATGACGCTCGCCGACCAGACGCTGCTGTAGCAAACGGAAATGTCCGTCAAACAGCGGTTCCGGGAACATTTGTCCCCACGGTCCGGCATCGCGCAGCATCTGTGCGACTTCCATGGTCATCTCAGACGCGTTCAGTGGGCCATCCGACACCACTTCACCTTGCAGTAAGGCGGGATCCAACCACTCGGTTACCAGTTCACCAAAACGCTGCTGGAAAAGCTCAAACTGTGCCTCTTCAAGCGATAAGCCCGCAGCCATGGCGTGACCGCCAAACTTGAGGATCATGCCCGGATAAAGGGTGTCCAGGCGCTCCAGCGCATCGCGCATGTGCAGCCCCTGAATCGAACGCCCGGAGCCTTTAAGAGTACCGTCACCTGCCGGGGCAAACGCTATCACCGGGCGATGGAATCGCTCTTTAATACGCGATGCCAGAATCCCCACAACGCCCTGATGCCACTCGGGATGATACATTGCCAGGCCGCCCGGAAGCGTATCGCTATTGCGTTCCAGCTTTTCACACAGGGTCAGCGCTTCGGCCTGCATACCCTGCTCAATTTCTTTGCGCGTCTGGTTGAGTGCGTCCAGCTCATTGGCCAGCACGCGCGCTTCACCAATGTTGTCGCACAGCAACAGCGCTACGCCAACGGACATATCGTCCAGACGCCCCGCCGCATTCAGCCGTGGCCCGAGGGCAAAACCTAAATCACTGGCTGCCAGCTTTAGGGGGTCGCGATTGGAAATCTCCAGCAGCGCTTTAATACCTGGGCGGCATTTTCCGGCGCGGATACGGCTTAAGCCTTGCCACGTCAGAATGCGGTTATTGGCATCCAACGGGACCACGTCCGCCACCGTGCCAAGCGCAACCAGATCGAGCAAATCCGCCAGGTTCGGCGGTGCAATGCCTCGCTCATCAAACCAGCCTTTATCACGCAGGAAAGTGCGCAGCGCCAGCATCAGATAGAAGGCTACACCAACGCCTGCCAGCGATTTCGACGGGAACTCACAGTCGTGCAGGTTAGGATTGATGATCGCCTCTGCGCCCGGCAGCGTATCCCCTGGCAGGTGGTGATCGGTCACAACGACCGGGATCCCCAACGTTCTGGCATGTTCGACACCCGTGTGAGACGAGATGCCGTTGTCTACGGTAACAATCAGCTGAGCACCACGGGCATGGGCCTGATCAACGACTTCCGGGCTTAAACCATAACCGTCCTCAAAACGATTTGGCACCAGGTAGTCAACGTTACTGCAGCCCAACGCGCGCATCGCCAGGATGCTTAGCGCCGTGCTGGTCGCGCCATCGGCATCGAAATCGCCGACAACGATGATACGAGTTCCCGCACGAAAGGCGTTGTAGAGGATCTCAACCGCCTTTTCCACACCGTTTAAATGCTGCCACGGCAGCATTCCTTTGACGCTACGCTCAAGCTCCTGCGCGCTACGTACACCGCGACTGGCGTATAAACGACGCAACAATGGCGGCAAGTCATCAGGCAGCTCGGCTGTCTCGTCGGCTTCACGCCGACGAAGTTGTATCTGTTGTTTCACGCGAATTATTTACCGCTGGTCTGTTTTGCATGTGCGTCGAGGAATTCTTTCATCTCTTTCGGGCCCTGATAACCAGGTACGACATAGCCATTGCTCAGCACAATCGCCGGTGTACCGCTGACGCCAAACTGTACGCCCAGCGCATAGTGGTTAGCGATATCCACATCACAGGTCGCCGCTTTCACGCCCTTGCCAGTCATCGCGTCGTCAAAGGCTTTGTTTTTGTCCTTAGCACACCAGATAGACTTCATGTCCTGCTCAGCCTGGCTGTCCAGCCCCTGACGTGGGAAGGCCAGATAACGAACGGTGATCCCCAACGCATTGTAATCTTTCATCTCTTCATGCAGCTTGTGGCAGTAACCACAAGTGATGTCGGTGAAAACGGTAATGACGTGTTTTTCCTGCGGCGCTTTGTAGATGATCATCTCTTTTTCCAGCGCGTTCAGATGCTTCATCAGCAGTTGGTTGGTGACATTCACCGGACTTGCGCCGCTCACGTCGTACATCGGTCCCTGAATAATATGTTTACCGTCTTCAGTTACGTACAGCACGCCGCTATTGGTCAGTACGGTTTTCATGCCCGCAACCGGAGCAGGTTGAATCTCGGTGCTCTGCACACCCAGCTTTGCTAATGACTGACGAATTGCCGCGTCGTCTGCATGTACCATGCCGGAAAACGCCGTCGCCAGAAGGGTGAACATCATAAAACGTTTTTTCATAGCCTATCCTATCCTGTCAGCACTCACGCTCGCGGGTGATGCTGTTGATGTAGTTGCCGCAAGCGCTCCGTTGCGACATGAGTATAAATTTGCGTTGTCGAGAGATCGCTATGCCCCAGTAGCATCTGCACCACGCGCAGGTCTGCGCCATGGTTAAGCAGATGCGTGGCAAACGCGTGCCGCAGGACATGCGGTGACAGCTTTTCGCTGTCAATTCCCGCCAACACAGCATAATGTTTGATACGATGCCAGAAGGTCTGACGGGTCATCTGTTGCGCCCGCTGACTAGGAAACAGCACATCAATCGATACACCGTTGAGCAACCATGGACGCCCATGCTCCAGGTAAGTTTCCAGCCAGTACACAGCCTCCTCACCCAACGGGACAAGGCGCTCTTTGTTACCTTTACCGATCACCCGTACCACACCCTGACGCAGGCTGACGTCACTCATCGTCAGTCCTACCAGTTCAGACACGCGCAGGCCTGTTGCATACAGCACTTCCAGCATGGCTTTGTCGCGTAGCTCCAGCGGTTGCTCAATAAGCGGCGCTTGTAGCAGCCGCTCAACCTGCGCTTCGCTGAGATCTTTAGGCAGGCGCTGCGGAAGTTTAGGTGATGCAAGCGAGGCGCTGGGGTCATCTTCGCGATATTTTTCGCGGTACAGATGCTGAAAAAAACGTCGCGTCGCACTGAGCAAACGTGCGGAACTGGTGGCTTTATACCCTCCATCCATCCGCTCAGCCAGCAAGGCTTGCAGATCATCACTTTGCGCGGTCGCAAGCGAAGCGCCGCGGTGATGTAACCACTCCACAAGCATGGTCAGATCGCGACGATACGCACTTAATGTGTTTTCCGCCAGATTTCGTTCCAGCCACAGGGCATCAAGAAACTGCTCGATGCGCGCCAGATCCTGTTCCACTCGCGCCCCTTATTCCACTCTCATTTTTGATGCATTATGCCTCATTGTGCCGTGAATGCGGCGATTCTGTTACACTACCCGCAACGCTACAGCAGAATTGAGATGTTTACGTCATGAACATGGGTCTTTTTTACGGTTCCAGCACCTGCTACACCGAAATGGCAGCAGAAAAAATCCGCGATATCCTGGGTCCCGAACTGGTGACACTGCACAACCTCAAAGACGATTCTCCGACCCTAATGGAGCAATATGACGTGCTCATTTTGGGCATCCCAACCTGGGATTTCGGTGAAATTCAGGAGGACTGGGAAGCGGTCTGGGAGCAACTGGACGACCTCAACCTGGAGGGCAAGATTGTCGCGCTTTACGGTATGGGCGATCAGTTGGGATACGGCGAATGGTTCCTGGATGCGTTGGGTATGCTGCACGATAAACTGATCACCAAAGGTGTAAAGTTTGTCGGCTACTGGCCCACAGAAGGCTACGAATTCACCAGCGATAAACCCGTCATTGCTGATGGACAGCTGTTTGTTGGCCTGGCGCTGGATGAGACGAACCAGTACGATCTCAGCGATGAACGCATTCAGGCCTGGTGCGAGCAAATTCTTGGGGAAATGGCCGAGCACTGGTCCTGATAACCGATTTGCCGGATGACGGCGTAAATGCCTTATCCGGCCTGCATGACGCACCTAACTGTTGGCTTTCAAGCTGCGCGCCATCAGGCATGTGTCATGCGTTACCCTTGCTTCGCCTTTTGCAGCATCAACCGCCGTAAATCCCGCCACTCTGCATCATCCATACTGTCTGCTGCCAGCCACAAATGTTGACGTTTTCCGGCCTCAGATCGCAAGCGTAGCATCATACCTGTTTTAACCATCCAGGGGGCGCTAACGATAGACCACTCTTGCCCTTGCCAGCGCAGACGGCCATCCATCAATAGCCGAATCTCACCCTGACAGGCGTTGATTCGACGCTGACTGCGAACGCTATCGAACACCACCAGAGAGAGTAAAACCAGCCATAATGGGGTGTAGCTCAATGGCCAGGGCATCAATAAAATAAACACCGCGACCAGCCCATGAATTAGCAGTGAAAGCCACTGCGCGCGCCATGATACGCGTAAATCAGATTGCCACTGGACCACGTTCCCGATTCCGTGTCTGGATAAGTCGCACCATCTGTTCCAGCTGCTCATCAGCTGGTTTCCCATGATTCATCAACCAGTTAAATAAATCTGGATCATCACATTCTAGCAGACGGATAAAGATACGTTTTTCTTCGTCACTTAAGCTGTCATATTCATGTTCGAAAAACGGCATGATCGAGATGTCCAGCTCGCGCATACCGCGGCGGCATGCCCAATGAATACGTGCTTTGTTGTTAATATCCATGTTCTTCTCCCTGTCTCGCGAAAACGAAGTATCCCGCTATTGTAACGTGTTTTTCCCGCTCTTTTTACGGGAATATCAGTAAACTGAAGCTCGCTCGCTAAATAAAACCTTATTAAGCCAAAGGATTCACCAATTTTGGATGTCTCCTCGCAAAGCACAATATATGGCACAAATAGCCTGTTTAAACCGCTTGCAATGGGCCATAGCTCTTTTACCATTAGTCATCATCACTGCGTTAAGCAAATCAGGACATTATTATGGCTTTTACATCTTTTCCTCCTCGCCAGCCTTTTGCGTCAACGCGTTTACCTCTGACGCTAATGACGCTCGATGACTGGGCGCTCGCCACCATCACTGGTGTCGACAGTGAGAAGTATATTCAGGGTCAGGTCACGGCGGATGTCAGCCAGATGACCGAGCATCAGCACCTGTTGGCTGCACATTGTGACGCCAAAGGTAAAATGTGGAGCAACCTGCGTCTGTTCCGCCGGGGTGACGGTTTTGCATGGCTTGAGCGCCGTAGCCTGCGTGATGCGCAGCTCACTGAGCTGAAAAAATACGCGGTCTTCTCGAAGGTGGCGATCGCCCCAGACGACGAGCGCGTCTTGCTGGGCGTAGCGGGATTCCAGGCACGTGCAGCGCTGGCCAATCTCTTTAGCGAATTACCGAACAGTGATAAGCAGGTCATTACCGAAGGTGCCTCCACGGTATTGTGGTTCGAACACCCTGCCGAACGTTTTCTGCTGATCGTTGATGCCACCACAGCAGAAACCTTGGTTGAAAAGCTGCGTGGCGAAGCTGAGTTAAATAACAGCCAGCAGTGGCTGGCGCTGGATATCGAAGCGGGTATCCCCGTTATTGATACAGCCAACAGTGCACAGTTTATTCCACAGGCTACCAATCTGCAGGCTCTGGGCGGGATCAGCTTTAAAAAAGGCTGCTACACCGGTCAGGAAATGGTGGCTCGTGCAAAATTCCGCGGAGCCAACAAACGCGCCATGTGGACTTTGGCGGGTGCCGCCGGTCGAGTACCGGAAGCTGGCGAAGACCTTGAATTAAAAATGGGCGAGAACTGGCGTCGTACTGGTACCGTACTTGCCGCAGTACAACTGGCCGATGGTCAGGTACTGGTGCAGGTTGTGATGAATAACGACATGGAGGCCGACAGCGTGTTCCGCGTCCGTGACGACGCAAAAACGCTGCGTATCGTACCGCTGCCATATTCGTTAGACGAAGAGTAATTGGTAGGCCTGATAAGCGCAGCGCCATTAGGCAATTCGGCGCAGGCCGCCGGATTGCGGCATTGCCTCGTCCGGCCAACAAAATACAGCCCGGGCGAGGCGTTTACGCCGCCCCCGGGGTTGCACTGAATCTATGCGTTTTGCCCCACGTACAGATAGATCGCCAGGAAGTGGCAAACGCTGCCGCCCAGCACAAAGCCGTGCCAGATCGCATGGTTATAAGGAATACGCTTACAGACGTAGAAAATTACGCCCAGCGAATACACTACACCGCCAACAGCCAGCAACGTCACGCCTCCCGTCGCCAACTTCACCGCCAGTTGATACACCACAATCAGCGAAAGCCAGCCCATTGTCAGGTAAGTCACCAGCGACAGAATTTTAAACCGGTGTGCGATGGTCAGTTTGAATAAAATACCGATCAGCGCCAGGCTCCAGATAACAATCATAAGTCCACGTGCCAGCGGCGAATCAAGCCCCACCAGCAGAAATGGCGTGTAGGTCCCGGCAATCAGCAGATAAATCGCACAGTGGTCGAACTTTTTCAGCCAGACTTTCGCTCTCTGATGGGGGATCGCGTGATACAAGGTTGAGGCGAGGAACAGCAGGATCATGCTGCCGCCGTACAGGCTATAGCTGGTAATCGCCATAGCGCTGGCATTGGTATCCACTGCCTGAACCAGCAACAACACCAGTCCGACAATCCCAAACACCAGCCCGATACCGTGACTGATGCTGTTGGCTATTTCCTCTGCCAGCGAATATCCCTGCGCGATTAATGGCTTCTGAACCATAACTTACTCCCGAGAAACGAACCCTATCGTGATTGCTCCTCTAGCGTAACTGAGAATGGTTCCAGTGAACACCTGTTAGCTAAAATAATTACCAGATAAATATTTACCATTAAAAATCATGGTGTTAGTTTTTAAATTTCAGCTAACATGCGTACCATTAAAATCAAAGGCATTTAAAATCAATCACATAAAATTGCGTCTGATCCGGGTAAATCTCGGCAATGACATGTTTAAGTTCTTCAAGCGTCATATTTTCCTGCTGAGCATGTTTATCCGTCAGCGTATCCAGCGTGACGGTTGAGGTGCCAACAACCTCAATCGTGCAGAAGTAACCGTCATCTTCGAAGCGCCCAACCCGTAAAATGTCCCCGGCTTTGAAGTGTGATTCAGACTCGTCACGAATAGTGATGGTCTTGCGTCCGGCCAGAATGTCATCCTGGAAACGCTGAAAAAAAGTGATGTCATTTGGCTGCATGTTATTATTCCCTGTAGATGAAGTCTGATGAGTGAGTTTTGCCATTGTGAGTATGTTCTCCCACGCTGCCATCGCCAGTCTCAACAATCTTGAGATGCTGGTCTACATCTATGTCATCAAAAACCGTGACAAAGTCATGTACATGACCATTCGCGAACTGGCCGATGCCGTGGGTGTTTCCACTACCACCGTACTGCGCTTTTGCCGCAAGCTTAAGTGTGAAGGTTACTCAGAATTTCGCGTGCGCTTCAAATTATATTTAGAGCAGAATGAACCGCAACAGGCTAATTTCGGTGCCAGCGAAATTATCAGCTTCTTTAAAGGCGTTAATAATGATGAGTTCGATAACCTGCTCGATCAGGCTGTTGATATTATATTATCTTCCGAACGTATTATATTCGTCGGAGCGGGAACATCCGGAGCCTTAGCCAAATATGGCGCACGTTTTTTCTCAAACGTTGGAAAATTCAGTAATCACATTGATGATCCTTATTTCCCGGTAACGAATGACATGGCCAGAAACGCGCTGGCGATCGTGCTTTCCGTTTCCGGTGAAACAGAAGAGATCCTGCGTTTTGCCAGCCAGTTCAGCCTGCATAACTGTAGGGTCCTGTCTGTCACCAGTCATGAACATTCGCGGCTGGCCAAATTGGCTGACTTTAATCTCTCCTGGCACGTTCCACAGACGCGCATTGCCGGGGTATACGATATAACCACACAGATCCCTGTTATTTATATTCTGGAGTCACTCGGCCGCAAGCTGGCGAAAAGAATAGCGTAAAAAAACAATCTGTTTTTTGGATGTAACAAATCACATTAGCGCTATTTTGTTATATCGTGACATTTATCTTTCCTTTGTTAGACTCAAAATCAGATTGTATTAATTTGAGACTGAGCGCAGATGAAAAAACTTACCTTACCAAAAGATTTTTTATGGGGCGGCGCGGTTGCGGCGCACCAGGTTGAAGGCGGCTGGAACAAAGGTGGCAAAGGCCCCAGTATTTGCGATGTACTGACCGGTGGTGCGCACGGCGTTCCGCGAGAAATCACTCAGGAAGTTGTGCCCGGTAAGTACTACCCCAACCACGAAGCCGTCGATTTTTACGGTCATTACAAAGAAGACATTAAGCTGTTTGCCGAGATGGGCTTCAAATGCTTCCGTACCTCAATCGCCTGGACGCGTATCTTCCCCAAAGGGGATGAAAGCCAGCCGAATGAAGAAGGGCTAAAGTTCTACGACGACATGTTCGATGAACTGCTGAAGTACAACATCGAACCGGTCATCACCCTTTCCCACTTTGAAATGCCGCTGCACCTGGTTCAACAATACGGTAGCTGGACCAATCGTAAAGTCGTCGATTTCTTTGTCCGATTTGCTGAAGTCGTTTTTGAGCGCTACAAGCACAAGGTCAAATACTGGATGACCTTTAACGAGATCAACAACCAGCGCAACTGGCGCGCACCGCTGTTTGGTTATTGCTGCTCCGGCGTGGTGTATACCGAGCATGAAAACCCGGAAGAAACCATGTACCAGGTGCTGCATCACCAGTTCGTGGCCAGCGCTCTGGCAGTGAAAGCCGCACGCCGCATCAACCCGGAAATGAAAGTCGGCTGCATGCTGGCGATGGTGCCACTGTACCCGTTCTCCTGTAAGCCTGAAGATGTGATGTTCGCGCAGGAATCGATGCGTGAGCGCTACGTTTTCACCGACGTTCAACTGCGCGGCTACTATCCATCATATGTACTGAACGAGTGGGAACGCCGCGAATTCAACATCCGAATGGAAGCCGGAGATGAGCAAATCCTGCGTGAAGGCACCTGTGACTATCTCGGATTCAGTTACTACATGACCAACGCGGTAAAAGCGGAAGGCGGCAGCGGCGATGCCATTTCTGGTTTTGAGGGCAGCGTACCGAACCCGCACGTAAAAGCGTCCGACTGGGGCTGGCAGATTGATCCGGTCGGTCTGCGTTACGCCTTATGCGAACTGTATGAGCGCTATCAGAAACCGCTATTTATCGTAGAAAACGGATTTGGTGCCTACGACAAAGTGGAAGAAGACGGCAGCATCAACGACGACTATCGCATCGACTATTTGCGCGCCCACGTTGAAGAGATGATGAAAGCGGTAACCTATGATGGCGTAGACCTGATGGGCTACACTCCGTGGGGCTGCATCGACTGTGTCTCGTTCACCACCGGTCAGTACAGCAAGCGCTACGGCTTTATCTACGTGAACAAACACGACGACGGCACCGGCGATATGTCGCGTTCACGCAAGAAAAGTTTTAACTGGTACAAAGCGGTGATTGCCAGCAACGGCGAGAAACTTTGATTTTTTGCCGGATGGCGGCGTAAACGCCTTATCCAGCCTACAGATTAAATTCCCGTAGGCCGGATAAGCGTAGCGCCAACCGGCGATTAAACCCTACTTCCCGCCAGCCAGTTCCAGAAAACTGCCCGTTACGTACGACGCCTTCTCGCTCAGCAGCCAGGTAATCGCCTGCGCGACCTCCTCCGGTTGTCCGCCGCGCTGCATAGGCAACATCGATTTCACGCGATCGACCCTTCCCGGCTCGCCGCCTGAAGCGTGCATTTCAGTGTAGATAAGACCAGGTCGCACGCAGTTTACGCGGATCCCTTGCGCCGCAACCTCCAGCGCAAGGCCGGTGGTGAGCGTGTCCACAGCGCCTTTTGAGGCCGCGTAATCAACATATTCGAATGGCGCACCAAGCCGCGATGCCACCGAAGACACATTCACAATCGCCCCGCCTTGCCCTCCGTGTTTGAACGACATGCGCTTTACCGCTTCCCGACAACACAAAAAATAGCCGGTAACATTGGTCGCCAGCACGCGGTTAATTCTTTCGGCGGTTAAGCTTTCCACCGTGCTCTGTTCAAACAAAATCCCGGCATTATTCACTAACGCGGTCAGTGGTTCCCCTTCGCGGTCAATGCATTCAAACATTGCCACAACCTGGCTTTCATTGCTGATATCAGCCCGTAGAGCAAACGCCTTTCCCCCGGTAGCGGCAATGGTATTCACCACCTCCGTTGCTGCACGGATATTGTGATGAAAGTTAACCGCAACCGTGTAACCCTCTTGCGCTAACTGCAGCGCGGTTGCCCGCCCGATGCCGCGACTGCCGCCAGTAACCAATGCGATTCCCATGGATACCTCCAGATATGAAAAAGCCGGGAGGCGTCTTCGCCTTACCCGGCCTACAAAAGCTTTACTGCGCGGAAAAGTTACTGATATTCGCTCATCGGCACGCAGGAGCAGAACAGGTTACGGTCACCGTAAACATCATCAAGGCGTTTCACGGTCGGCCAGTATTTGTTCGCCACACCAGCCGGGAAGACGGCGATTTCGCGGCTATAACCGTGATTCCACTCCGCGACCAGCTCGTTTTGCGTGTGCGGTGAGTTAACCAGCGGGTTATCTTCCAGTGACCATTCACCGGCTTTCACGCGATCGATTTCAGCGCGGATTGCCAGCATCGCATTGATAAAGCGATCAAGTTCCACTTTGCTTTCAGATTCAGTCGGTTCAACCATCAGGGTACCCGCGACCGGGAATGACATAGTCGGCGCATGGAAACCGTAATCGATCAGACGCTTGGCAATATCCAGTTCGCTGATGCCGGTCTCTTCTTTCAGTGGGCGAATATCGAGAATGCATTCATGCGCCACGCGACCATCGCGACCGGTATACAGTACCGGATAAGCATCTTTCAGACGGCTGGCAATGTAGTTAGCGTTAAGGATAGCTACCTGGCTTGCCTGCTTCAGACCTTCTGCACCCATCATACGGATGTACATCCAGCTGATTGGCAGAATGGATGCGCTACCGAACGGCGCCGCTGAAACTGCGCCCTGACGGGTGAGCATTCCTTCAATCTGCACTACGCTGTGACCCGGTACAAACGGTGCCAGATGTGATTTGACGCCAATCGGTCCCATACCTGGGCCGCCGCCGCCGTGCGGAATGCAGAATGTTTTATGCAGGTTGAGGTGCGAGACATCTGCGCCGATAAAGCCCGGCGTGGTGATCCCAACCTGAGCGTTCATGTTCGCGCCATCAAGGTAAACCTGGCCGCCAAACTGGTGCACAACGTCGCACACTTCACGGATCGTTTCTTCATACACGCCGTGAGTAGACGGATAGGTCACCATGATGCAGGAGAGATTCGCAGCATGTTGTTCTGCTTTTGCTCGCAGATCGTCCAGGTCGATGTTGCCGTTCTTATCACACGCGACAACCACAACCTGCATCCCCGCCATCTGTGCAGATGCCGGATTGGTGCCGTGGGCAGAAGCCGGGATCAGACAGATATCGCGATGGCCTTCGTTACGGCTTTCGTGATAGTGACGAATCGCCAGCAGACCCGCATACTCGCCCTGCGCGCCGGAGTTCGGCTGCATGCAGACGGCGTCATAACCGGTCAGTTTTACCAGCCACTCGGAAAGCTGGCCGATCATCTGGTGATAACCTTCTGCCTGCTCTGGCGGGCAGAACGGGTGAAGTTCAGCGAATTCCGGCCAGGTGATAGGGATCATCTCGGCGGCAGCGTTCAGCTTCATGGTGCAAGAACCCAGCGGGATCATTGCCTGGTTCAGCGCCAGATCTTTGCGCTCCAGCGAGTGCATGTAGCGCATCATTTCGGTTTCGCTGTGATAGCGATTAAACACCGGATGGCTGAGGATCGCATCGTCACGCAGCATGCTGTCCTGAATGGAACGGCTGTCGAGCGCCACATCTTTATCCAGCGTATCGATATTCAAACCGTGGCTGTCGCCCAGCAGAACATTGAACAACTGCACCACGTTTTCACGGGTGGTGGTTTCATCGAGCGTAATACCTACCGCGTTATGGATATCGCTACGCAGGTTGATTTCTGCCGCTTCGGCACGCGCCAGAACAGCCGCTTTGTCGGCCACTTCAACACACAGAGTGTCGAAGTAGTGCGCATGGCGCAGCTTCAGCCCTTTCTGTTGCAGACCGGCCGCCAGAATATCAGTCAGGCGGTGGATGCGATTAGCGATACGTTTCAGGCCAACCGGACCATGATAAACGGCATACAGGCTGGCGATGTTGGCCAGCAGAACCTGCGAGGTACAGATGTTGGAGTTCGCTTTCTCGCGGCGGATATGCTGCTCGCGAGTCTGCATCGCCATGCGCAGTGCGGTATTGCCCGCCGCATCTTTCGATACGCCGATAATACGGCCTGGCATGGAGCGTTTGAATTCGTCTTTAGCGGCGAAGAATGCCGCGTGTGGGCCGCCGTAACCCATCGGTACGCCGAAGCGTTGCGCAGAGCCGAAAACAATATCCGCGCCCTGTTTGCCCGGCGCAGTCAGCAGTACCAGCGCCATAAAGTCGGCAGCGACACTGACCACAACTTTACGGGATTTCAGCTCGGCAATCAGTTTGCTGTAGTCATGCACTTCACCGGTGGTGCCAACCTGCTGCAACAGCACGCCAAACACATCCTGGTGATCCAGTGCTTTCGCCGCGTCATCAACAATGACGTCAAAGCCAAAGGTTTCTGCACGGGTGCGAACCACGTCCAGCGTTTGCGGGTGAACATCCGCCGCCACAAAGAAACGGTTAGCATTTTTCAGTTTGCTGACACGTTTGGCCATCGCCATGGCTTCAGCAGCCGCAGTGGCTTCGTCCAGCAGAGAAGCAGAAGCCATATCCAGGCCCGTCAGGTCCAGCGTGACCTGTTGGAAGTTCAGCAGAGCTTCCAGTCGTCCCTGGGATACTTCCGGCTGATACGGCGTATATGCGGTGTACCAACCTGGGTTTTCCAGCATGTTACGCAGAATAACCGGTGGCAACTGCACGGCGGTGTAGCCCATGCCAATGTAGGACGTGAAGCGCTTGTTACGCCCGGCGATGGCTTTTAATTCAGCCAGCGCAGCGTATTCGGTCGCCGCCTCGCCCACCTGTGGCGGGGTTGCGAGCTGAATGTCTTTCGGCACAATCTGGCCGATCAGCGCGTTTAACGACTCGGCGCCAACCGCATTCAGCATCTCTTGCTGCTGCGCGGCGTCCGGTCCGATGTGGCGTTCAATGAAAGCGCCGCTGTTTTCAAGCTGGCTTAACGTCTGTGTCATGGGCGATGGTTCCTGAAACGTGCAGTGAATCGTGATTGTCTCTAACTCAATTGCCCGGTGGCGCTGACGCTTACCGGGCCTACATAAAACCGTAGGCCGGATAAACGCAGTGCCATCCGGCACAATCTTATTCGTCTTCCAGTAATGCCTCGTACGCAGTGGCATCCAACAGCGATTCAATTTCGCTTTCATCGCTGGCTTTGATTTTGAAAATCCAGCCGCCCGCATACGGTTCGCTGTTGACCAGTTCCGGGGAGTCGCTGAGCGCATCGTTAACCGCAACAATCTCACCGCCTACTGGCGCATAGATATCGGATGCCGCTTTTACGGACTCCGCAACGGCGCAATCATCGCCCGCGCTGACGGTGGCGCCAACTTCTGGCAGGTCAACGAAAACCATGTCACCTAACAGCTCCTGAGCGTGTTCGGTGATACCAACGGTGTAAGAGCCGTCAGCTTCTTTGCGCAGCCATTCGTGTTCTTTGCTGTATTTCAGTTCTGCAGGTACGTTGCTCATCAATCAATCTCCAAAAAAGGATGAATTACGCGACGGCTTTGCCGTTACGCACAAAAACAGGTTTAGTCACTTTTACCGGCATTTCACGGTTACGGATCTGTACGATCGCAGTCTCACCGATACCCGCAGGCACGCGCGCCAACGCGATGCTGTAACCCAGGGTTGGGGAGAATGTGCCACTGGTGATAATGCCTTCATGCTGGTTGCCAGAAGCATCGGTGAAACGCACCGGCAGTTCATTCCGCAGCACGCCCTTCTCAGTCATCACCAGCCCGACCAGCTGTTCGTGGCCTTTTTCGCGCTGCATTTCCAGTGCTTCACGACCAATAAAGTCGCGGTCGGCAGGTTCCCACGCAATGGTCCAACCCATATTGGCTTCCAGCGGAGAAATCCCTTCGTCCATCTCCTGACCATACAGGTTCATACCCGCTTCCAGACGCAGGGTGTCACGCGCGCCGAGACCACAAGGTTTGACACCAGCCTGTACCAGCGCACGCCAGAAATCAGCCGCTTTTTCATTCGGCATGGCGATTTCATAGCCTGCTTCGCCGGTATAACCGGTGGTTGCGATAAACAAATCACCCGCCTGAACGCCAAAGAACGGCTTCATACCTTCTACCGCATGGCGCTGTTCGTCAGTAAACAACGTGGCTGCTTTTTCCTGCGCGTTTGGCCCCTGCACCGCAATCAGCGACAGGTCGTCACGAACGGTGATGTCGATGGCGTAAGGTTCAGCGTGTTGGGTAATCCAGGATAGGTCTTTTTCGCGGGTGGCGGAGTTTACAACGAGGCGGAAGAAATCTTCAGTGAAGTAGTAGACAATCAGGTCATCTATCACGCCGCCCGAAGCGTTGAGCATCCCGGAGTAGAGGGCTTTACCCGTCTTCGTTAGCTTCGCGACGTCGTTTGCCAGCAGATAACGCAAGAACTCCCGGGTGCGGCTACCGCGCAGGTCGACGATGGTCATATGCGACACATCAAACATTCCGGCGTCGGTGCGAACAGCATGGTGTTCATCGAGCTGAGAACCGTAATGCAGTGGCATCATCCAGCCATGGAAATCGACCATGCGCGCGCCACATAGCGTGTGTTGTTCGTACAAAGGAGTCTGTTGAGCCATCTTTTCCTCGTTGAATAAGCGGGGCTACCAACTCTTTCGCGGTGAAATTTTCGCCACGAAACCCAGCACCGCAGCCGCTCCAGGGGCTACGACGCAAACGTTCTCTTTGTCCTGAACTTACCACCGAAACAGACGCTAAACCATAAGTCAAAATTAACCATCACATTAGCTTATGGCGAAAAACAGCCAGATCACTAACAGAATAAAACTCCATACATATAGCAATCAATCAGAACAACAAACAAAGATAAGCGCAAAATTACAGCATCAATCCACATTAAATGTGGAAAAAATGTCAAAAATGGCGTTATGAAAAAAACGTAATATTAGAAAAACTAATGCGAAAAAAGGCGTGGAATTAGATTATTTCAAATGAGAGAAGCACCCCGGCGCGAAGGCCGGGAGAGGAAAGTGTGACGGGTCTCAAACTCTTAAGATTGTCCTTACGGACACTAACGTAACCACTCGGGAAGATCGTTCAGTCCCATCGCCTGACGGATGAGTTGTGGTTTTACACCCGGGAGGGTATCGGCCAGTTTCAGCCCAATATCGCGTAGCAGTTTTTTCGCCGGATTCTCGCCTGCAAACAGTTCACGGAAACCCTGCATCCCCGCCAGCATCAGCGCTGCGCTGTGCTTACGGCTGCGCTCGTAGCGGCGTAAATAGAGATACTGCCCAATATCTTTGCCCTGACGCTGTAGCCGCTTAAGCTCATCGATCAGTTCCGCCGCATCCATAAAGCCAAGGTTAACCCCCTGACCCGCCAGCGGGTGGATGGTATGCGCCGCATCCCCCACCAGCGCCAGACGATGGGCCGCGAACTGGCGAGCATAACGTCCCGTCAGCGGAAACGCCTGACGTTCGCTTTCAAGGCTGCACAGCCCCAGACGATTATCAAAGGCGATATTCAGCGCCTGATTAAACTCGTCAACGCTTGCCTGCTGCATACGTTCTGCTTCCTGCGGCGAGAGCGACCAGACAATAGAACACAGGTGTGGATCGCTGAGTGGCAGGAATGCCAGGATCCCCTCACCATGAAACGCCTGACGCGCAACCGCACCGTGAGCTTCCTGCGTGCGGATAGTCGCCACCAGCGCATGATGACGGTAGTCCCAGAAGGTGAGCGGAATGTCCGCTTTATTGCGCAGCCAGGAATTAGCACCATCGGCACCGACGACCAGACGCGCCGTCAGCATTGCACCATCTTTGAGGCTCAGAAATGCCTCGTTCTCGCCCCAGGCCACCTGCTGTATTTCAGCTGGCGCCATCAGCGTAATATCCGCTGAACGCTGAGCCTTTTGCCACAGCGCATAATGGATTTCTGAGTTTTCAACGATGTGACCCAAATGGCTGTAGCCCATGCTCTGGTCATCAAATTCAATACGTCCAAAGCTGTCTTTGTCCCAGACTTCCATGCCGTGGTAGCAGCAAGCGCGACGAGCAACAATGTCGGACCAGACGCCAAGACGGGTAAGCAGTTTTTCGCTGGCTGCATTAATGGCCGAAACGCGAAGCTGAGGAGGTGCATCCGCCGCCAACGGCTGCGGAACATGTTGTTCTAATACAGCAACGCGCAACCCACTGCCCTGCAGGCCGCAGGCAACCGCCAGTCCCACCATGCCGCCACCAACAATTGCTACATCAACACTTTGCACTGTTTATACCTCGAAACCTGTAATCCGTAGGCCTGATAAGCGCAGTGCCATCAGGCATTTTTGCGGGGACCCTTGCCGGATGTCGGCGTTGCCTTATCCGGCCTACAGGTCATATTTATCGTGCAACCCAACCCAGGGTCCGCTCCGCCAGCGCATCGCGCGCAGGGGTGAATAATTCCATCGCCATCAACCCGACATTGCGCCCAACAACCAGCGGGGCCCAGTGATTGGCAAACAAATACACTAAATTGTTGGTCACACCAATCGTCGTCTCGCGATCGCGCTCGCGGCGCTGCTGATAGCGTGCCAGCACCGCATAATCACCCACATCTTCCGCGCCGTTCTGCGCCTGCGTCAACGTCTCAGCAAGGCTCATTACATCGCGCAGGCCAAGGTTGAAACCTTGCCCGGCAATGGGATGCAGCGTCTGGGCGGCGTTCCCTACCAGCACGGTACGATGGGTAATCGCTTTCAGCGCCGTAGTTAACGAAAGCGGATAAGCGCTGCGTTTACCAGCCTGGGTAATACGTCCCAGTCGCCAGCCAAAAGCGGTTTGCAGTTCACGGCAAAACTGTTCGTCGGACCAGGCCATGATCTCATCACGCTGCTCCAGCGGATGGCACCACACCAGCGAGCAGCGACCGTCAGACATTGGCAGCATTGCCAGCGGACCATATTGCGTGAAGCGTTCAAACGCTCGCCCGTCGTGCGGTACAGAGGTCGTGACGTTGGCAATCACCGCCAGTTGCTCATAAGGCTGTTGCAGCCAGTCAACACCGCAGGCAGTCGCCAGTGCGGAACGCGTGCCGTCAGCAGCCACCAGCAGGCGACCGGTAATCATCTCGCCATTCTCCAGCGTCACTTCAACGCGCTCCTGCGTGCGCGACACGCTGGCTACGCGGTCGGGGCAGTGCAATGTGACGCCAGGTGCTTTGCGCAGCAGCGCAAACAGACGCAGCCCGACGTCGTGCAGTTCTACCACCTGACCCAGAGCCGGAATACGGTATTCCTGCGCATCCAGCGTCACAAATCCAGCATGGCCGCGATCGCTGACGTGAACCGTTTTAATGGCCGTTGCGCAATCGGCAATCGCCTGCCATACGCCAATTCGCGCCAGCTGTTGGCAGGTACCTGCCGCCAGCGCGATCGCCCGGGCGTCAAACCCAGGATGACGGTCAGTTTCAGGTTCGCTCGCTTCTATCAGATGAACTGGCAGCGTCCCATGACTGAGCTGGGAAATGGCCAGCGCCAGCGTCGCACCGACCATACCACCACCAACGATAATCACGCTCATTGCAGTCGCGCCGCAGCCATTAAAGCTTCAATGTCATCGGCTTTCTTCACTACGCTGACGGTCAGGTTTTCATTGCCGTCCTCGGTGATGAGGATGTCATCCTCAATACGAATACCGATACCACGATAGGCTGGTGGTACATCGGCATCCGGCGCGATATACAGTCCCGGTTCGACGGTGAGTACCATTCCCGGCTCAAGAATACGTGAGCGGTCCTGACCATAAACGCCGACGTCGTGCACATCCAGACCCAGCCAGTGACTTAGACCATGCATAAAGAATGGGCGGTGCGCATTTTCGGTAATCAACTGATCGACATCACCGTGCAGAATGCCAAGCTTCACCAGGCCCGTAATCATGATGCGCACCACTTCGCCAGTGACTTCCTGAATGGACGTTCCGGGACGATACAGACGCAGGCTGGTCTCTAAGGATTCCAGTACGATATCGTAGATTTCACGCTGTGCTGGGGTAAATTTACCGTTTACCGGGAAGGTCCGCGTAATGTCGCCCGCATAGCCTTTGTATTCACAGCCAGCGTCAATCAGCACCAGATCGCCATCGCGCATTTCACTTTCATTTTCGGTGTAATGCAGAATACAGCCGTTTTCACCGCTGCCGACAATCGTGTTATAGGACGGATAACGCGCGCCATGACGGGTAAATTCATGGTGAATCTCCCCTTCTAACTGGTATTCAAACATTCCCGGACGGCATTTTTCCATCGCGCGGGTATGCGCCAGTGCGGTGATTTCTCCGGCACGACGCATGACCGCAATTTCTTCCGGTGATTTGAACAGGCGCATTTCATGCACCATCGGACGCCAGTCGATAATCGCGGCAGGCGCGTGCAGATTTTGTCTGGAGCCTTTGCGCAGTTTATCCAGCGCCGTGCACACAATCTCGTCGGCCCAGGCATACTCGCCCTGAGCGTGGTATACCGCGTCCAGACCATTGAGCAGCAAATACAGCTGTTGATTGATTTCACTGAAGGCCAGCGCCCGGTCAACGCCAAGTTTTGCCGGGGCAGCATCCTGGCCCAGACGGCGGCCAAACCAGATCTCCGCCGTCAGATCGCGAACCCGATTGAACAAAACGCTGTGGTTATGAGTGTCATCACTTTTAATCAGCACCAGCACGGCTTCAGGTTCGTTAAAACCGGTGAAGTACCAGAAATCACTGCTTTGGCGGTAAGGGTATTCACTGTCCGCACTACGCGTCGCTTCCGGTGCGGCAAAAATCAGCGCGGCGCTGCCGGGCTGCATTTGTGCCAGTAAAGCCTGGCGACGACGCTGGAATTCTTGCTGAGATATCTCGCTCATCACACTCTCCTTTGCGTTTCGTTCTTAGTGCAGAGTCGGTTTACGGACTTCCGGCGCGGTCGGCTGCTGACGCGTAAACGTGTCATGGCACAGCAAGGCGGCTACGCGCACGTATTCGATGATCTCTTCGAGCGACATTTCCAGCTCTTCCTGATCTTCGTCTTCGTCATATCCCAACTGAGCGATATTGCGCAGGTCGTCAATCGCTTCCCCGGTTTCGCCGGTCACTTTGTCGAGCTTCGGCTGCGTGACGCCAAGGCCCAGTAAAAAGTGGTTTACCCATCCCGCCAGCGCATCGGCGCGATCGAACACGCTGACGTCATCCCCTTCAGGCAGATAAAGCTGAAAAAGGAAGCCGTCGTCTTCGAGGGCATCACTGGTGGCAGAGTGCATTTTCAGCAGCGCCTGAGCCAGCTCGTGACCAAAGGCCAGACCTTCGTTCGTCAGGTCGTGCAGCAGCGGCTGCCATGAGCTGTCGTTGTTTCCGCCGCAAATCATTCCGCTTATCAAGCCGTGCATTTCGGCCGGGGTTAATCCAGCCCCTTGTTGGTTCAAAAACTGGCTAACTTCGTTGTAACCAGGCATTTCGTTCTGTATAGACATAAGCATTCGTCATCAAAGGGAGGAATATTCATGGTATGCTACCACTTTGGACCCTGGTGGACCAGAAAAGGGCTTGTATCTTGATACCAGGGTAGCTATAGTGTCGCCCCTTCGCGGACCCACGGTCTGGAGACGAAGGCAGCGCAGTCAATCAGCAGGAAGGTGGCATGTCTGCACAACCCGTCGATATCCAAATATTTGGCCGTTCACTGCGAGTGAATTGCCCGCCTGAACAAAGGGATGCGTTGAATCAGGCTGCGGACGATCTCAATCAGCGATTGCAAGATCTGAAAGTTCGCACTAGAGTCACAAATACTGAGCAGTTGGTTTTCATCGCCGCGTTGAACATCAGCTATGAATTAACTCAGGAAAAAGCGAAGACGCGTGAGTACGCGGCGAGCATGGAACAACGTATTCGGATGCTACAACAGACCATCGAACAGGCGTTGCTTGATCAGGGTCGCATAACCGAAAAAACGGGCCAAAACTTTGAATAACACTTTTCGGTTTACTGTGGTAGAGTGACCGTGAAGACAAAATTTCTCTGAGATGTTTGCAAGCGGGCCAGTCCCCTGAGCCGATATTTCATACCACAAGAATGTGGCGCTCCACGGTTGGTGAGCATGCTCGGCCCGTCCGAGAAGCCTTAAAACTGTGACGACGCATTCACCTTGAACCAAGGGTTCAAGGGTTACAGCCTGCGGCGGCATCTCGGAGATTCCCTTCTACCTGGCAACAGCCATGACATTACATTCTGAACTCCCTTTATCCCGGCAAGAAATCCGTCAACTAATTCGGCAGCGTCGTCGCGCGCTTACTTCCGAACAGCAACGACAATACGGTCAGCAAGCCGCGACCCGAATGCTCAGTTATCCCCCTGTTGTACTCGCTCATACCGTGGCGGTATTCCTCTCGTTCGATGGCGAACTCGATACCCAGCCGCTAATAGATCAGCTGTGGCGAGCGGGCAAGCGCGTCTATCTTCCGGTTCTTCATCCCTTCAGCCCTGGCAACCTGCTGTTCCTGCACTATCATCCGCACAGCGACCTGGTAACCAATCGCTTAAAGATCCAGGAACCACGACTTGATGTACGTGACGTATTGCCGCTCTCACAGCTGGATGTACTGATTACGCCGTTAGTGGCGTTTGATGAGGTCGGGCAACGCCTGGGTATGGGCGGCGGATTTTACGATCGGACGCTTCAAAACTGGCAGCAGCATAAGATCCAGCCCGTAGGCTACGCGCACGATTGTCAGCGAGTGGAAAAGCTACCTGTCGAAGAATGGGATATCCCGCTGCCTGCGGTGGTGACGCCGTCCAAAATCTGGGAGTGGTAGCTTTTTTACCAATTGCGGCAAGGCTCGAAAACAGAATGTATGCGTGACAGGAAGAGATTTTGAGGCCGGGAAATCAGAGGAAAGATGGGCAGGTCATCGCCTGCCCATGTAGAGGAAATCAGTACAGCAGACGAGCGCGAATGGTTCCCGGAAGGGCTTTCATCGCCAGCAACGCTTTCTCTGCCACATCTTCATCCGCTTCAATATCAATAACCACGTAACCTACCTGTGCGGAAGTCTGCAGATACTGCGCGGCAATGTTGACGCCCTGCTCGGCAAAAATCTGGTTCAGCGCAGTCAGTACGCCCGGACGGTTTTCGTGAATGTGCATCAGACGACGACCGCCGTGCAGCGGCAGCGAAACTTCCGGGAAGTTAACAGCAGACAGCGTAGAGCCGTTGTCGGAATACTTGGTCAGTTTCCCAGCCACTTCCAGACCGATGTTTTCCTGTGCTTCCAGCGTTGAACCACCAATGTGCGGCGTCAGGATCACGTTGTCGAAATCACACAGCGGCGAAGTGAAAGGATCGCTGTTGGTTGCCGGCTCGGTTGGGAATACGTCGATTGCTGCCCCTGCCAGGTGCTTGGTCGCTAACGCGTCGCACAGCGCAGGAATATCAACAACTGTACCGCGTGCGGCGTTAATCAGCAGCGCGCCTGGTTTCATCAACGCAATCTCACGCGCGCCCATCAGATTTTTGGTGGAGGCATTTTCCGGTACGTGCAAACTGACCACGTCGCTCATATTGAGCAGGTCGGAAAGATGCTGCACCTGCGTGGCGTTGCCGAGCGGGAGTTTATTTTCAATATCATAGAAATAGACGTGCATCCCCAGCGATTCCGCCAGAATGCCCAGCTGAGTACCAATGTGGCCGTAGCCGATGATCCCCAGTTTTTTGCCACGTGCTTCAAACGAGCCGGTAGCCAGTTTATTCCACACGCCGCGGTGTGCTTTGGCGTTTGCTTCGGGTACGCCGCGTAGCAGCAGCAGCAGTTCGCCAATCACCAGTTCCGCAACGGAACGTGTGTTAGAGAATGGTGCGTTAAACACGGGGATACCGCGCTTTGCCGCAGCGCTGAGATCAACCTGGTTGGTGCCGATACAGAAGCAGCCAATCGCGACCAGTTTCTCTGCGGCGTCAATCACATCTTCAGTCAGATGGGTACGGGATCGCAGGCCAATGAAGTGGGCATCACGGATGGACTCTTTCAGTTGTTCAGTGTCCAGAGCGCCTTTATGAAACTCGATGTTGGTATAACCTGCTGCACGAAGGCTTTCGAGCGCTTTTTGATGCACGCCTTCAACCAGCAGAAATTTAATCTTATCTTTCTCCAGTGATACCTTTGCCATTTCCCCGACCCTGTCTTTTTTTGTTCAAACTGATGTGTTGTGTGTGGGATTTTCATCCGTCTCTTCAACATATCAAAAAATAATATTGCGGCAATATGAACGTTTGCGTCGCCGTGCTGAAGAAATGTCATTCAGAGAGAAATGTCAGAGGAAAATACTGGCGATAACTTTTTCTTTGGAGAGATCGGCAGGACAATATTATAAACGTGACACAAGTCACCAAATTTGCCCTGCCAAAATTTTTTTAACGGGAGAAGACACTCCCGTCAGATCATTTTACGATAGTTTTCACGCCGTCTGGCGTACCGATCAGCGCAACATCCGCACCACGGTTGGCAAACAGACCGACGGTTACCACGCCCGGAATCGCATTGATGGCGTTTTCCATCGCGATGGCATCGAGGATCTCCAGACCGTGTACATCAAGGATCACGTTACCATTGTCCGTCACTACGCCCTGACGGTATTCAGGACGACCGCCCAGCTTCACCAACTGGCGAGCCACAGCGCTGCGCGCCATTGGGATCACTTCAACCGGCAGCGGGAAGTTACCGAGAATATCGACTTCTTTGGACGCGTCGGCAATGCAGATAAATTTCTTCGCCACGGAAGCAATAATTTTTTCACGGGTCAACGCAGCGCCGCCGCCCTTGATCATCTGCATGTGGCCGTTGATTTCATCCGCGCCGTCAACGTATACGCCGAGGCTGTCCACTTCATTAAGATCGAACACGTGGATACCGAGGCTTTTGAGTTTTTCGGTTGAAGCGTCCGAACTGGATACCGCACCTTCAATCTGACCTTTCATTGTGCCCAGCGCATCAATAAAGTGTGCGGCTGTTGAACCTGTACCTACGCCCACAATGGTACCGGGCTGTACATACTGAAGTGCCGCCCATCCTACTGCTTTTTTCAGTTCATCCTGCGTCATGATCGTTTCGCCTGTGGTGTGAATATGGTGGGAAAATTCACGCGCATTATAGAACATTGTGCAGAAAAATGTTCCCACACCCGCTCGCAAGCGGCGGATTTCGTCTTTACCCAACCTAAATTTGTGTCATAGTGCAGAACAAGCAAAATTTTCAGGAGTGCGTCAAAGCAATGAAACGTCCGGACTACAGAACACTACAAGCACTGGATGCGGTTATTCGTGAACGAGGATTTGAGCGCGCGGCGCAAAAGCTGTGCATCACGCAATCCGCGGTTTCACAGCGCATAAAACAGCTTGAGAATATGTTCGGACAACCGCTGCTGGTGCGTACCGTACCACCACGCCCAACCGAACAGGGGCAGAAACTACTGGCGCTTTTGCGTCAGGTTGAACTGCTGGAAGACGAGTGGCTGGGTGATGAACAAACCGGCTCGACGCCGCTGCTGCTCTCACTGGCGGTGAACGCCGACAGTCTGGCGACCTGGTTGCTTCCGGCGCTGGCTCCGGTACTGGCCAATTCACCGATTCGTCTGAACCTGCAGGTTGAGGATGAAACGCGCACTCAGGAGCGTCTACGTCGTGGTGAGGTGGTCGGTGCGGTGAGTATTCAGCATCAGGCGCTGCCAAGCTGTCTGGTGGATAAACTCGGCGCGCTGGACTACCTGTTTGTTGGATCCAAACCTTTCGCCGAGCGCTATTTCCCTAACGGCGTCACCCGCTCTGCCCTGCTGAAAGCCCCAGCGGTAGCGTTTGACCATCTTGATGATATGCACCAGGCGTTCCTGCAACAAAACTTCGACCTGCCACCGGGCAGCGTGCCGTGCCATATCGTTAACTCGTCTGAAGCCTTTGTTCAATTGGCGCGTCAGGGAACGACCTGCTGCATGATCCCCCACTTGCAGATTGAGAAAGAACTGGAAAGCGGCGAACTTATCGACTTAACACCGGGCCTGTTCCAGCGCCGGATGCTGTACTGGCACCGTTTTGCACCGGAAAGCCGCATGATGCGCAACGTCACCGATGCGCTGCTGGCCTATGGTCACAACGTACTGCGTCAGGATTAAACCGCTCATAACCTCTGAGTGCCGGATGGTGGCGTAACGCCCTATCCGGCCGACAAGCCTTTTACCCTCTTTTCATGCTATTCCCGCCACGTCTTTGAAATAAATCACAAAATCAAACACGCCACGCGGCAAAAAACGACGCCCTGTTGGCTATTTTTTGCTGGCGACAAGCCAAATGAAAAAGCTCACCGTATTCGCAAAGATTCAACTTATTGCGTAATACGGAGCAAAAAATGGCAAACGTGCAGGAGTGGCAAACACTCGCCAATAAAGAACTCAGTCGACGGGAAAAAACCGTCGAGTCGCTGGAAAGACAGACGGCGGAAGGGATTGCCATCAAGCCGCTGTACACCGAAGAAGACCTCGATAATCTGGAAGTCACGGGCACCCTTCCCGGCCTGCCGCCTTACGTGCGTGGCCCGCGCGCCACCATGTATACCGCGCAGCCGTGGACCATTCGTCAGTACGCTGGTTTCTCTACCGCCAAAGAGTCCAACGCCTTTTACCGCCGCAACCTCGCCGCCGGGCAAAAAGGGCTTTCCGTCGCCTTTGACCTTGCCACCCATCGTGGCTACGACTCTGACAACCCGCGCGTGGCGGGTGACGTCGGCAAAGCGGGCGTGGCGATCGATACCGTCGAAGATATGAAGATACTGTTCGACCAGATCCCGCTGGATAAGATGTCAGTATCGATGACCATGAACGGCGCGGTTCTACCTGTGCTGGCGTTTTATATCGTCGCTGCAGAAGAACAAGGCGTAGCGCCGGAACAACTCACCGGGACCATTCAGAACGATATTCTGAAAGAGTACCTGTGCCGCAACACCTACATTTATCCCCCAAAACCGTCCATGCGCATTATCGCCGACATCATCGCCTGGTGCTCTGGCAACATGCCGCGCTTTAACACCATCAGCATCAGCGGCTATCACATGGGTGAAGCCGGAGCGAACTGCGTGCAGCAGGTAGCGTTTACGCTGGCAGACGGTATTGAATACATCAAAGCTGCACTCTCCGCCGGACTGAAAATTGATGATTTTGCCCCGCGCCTGTCGTTCTTCTTCGGCATCGGCATGGATCTGTTTATGAACGTCGCCATGCTGCGCGCGGCGCGCTATTTGTGGAGTGAAGCGGTCAGCAGCTTTGGCGCGACCAACCCGAAATCTCTCGCTCTGCGTACCCACTGCCAGACGTCCGGCTGGAGCCTGACCGAGCAGGACCCGTACAACAACGTGGTACGAACCACTATTGAAGCACTCGGCGCTACGCTTGGCGGCACCCAGTCGCTGCATACCAATGCTTTTGATGAAGCGCTCGGTCTGCCCACCGATTTCTCCGCCCGTATTGCGCGTAATACGCAGATCATCATTCAGGAAGAATCAGAGATCTGCCGCACCGTTGATCCGCTGGCCGGATCGTATTACGTCGAGTCACTCACCGATCAAATCGTGAAGCAGGCGCGCACGATCATCAAACAGATTGATGAGGCAGGCGGCATGGCGAAGGCGATCGAAGCCGGGCTGCCTAAACGGATGATCGAAGAAGCTTCCGCGCGCGAACAATCGCTGATCGACCAGGGTAAGCGCGTTATCGTCGGCGTCAATAAGTACAAGCTGGATAAAGAAGACGAGACGTCGGTACTGGAGATCGACAACGTGAAGGTGCGCAACGAGCAGATTGCCTCGCTGAAACATATCCGCAACACCCGCGACAACGATGCTGTCAAGGCCGCGCTATCCGCGCTGACCCACGCCGCGCAGCATAATGAAAACCTGCTGGCCGCCGCCGTCAGCGCCGCCCGCGTTCGCGCCACGCTCGGTGAAATCTCCGACGCGCTGGAAGTCGCTTTTGATCGGTATCTGGTTCCCAGCCACTGCGTCACCGGCGTGATTGCGCAAAGCTATCACCAGTCAGACAAATCCGCCGATGAGTTCGATACCATCGTTGCGCAAACCGAACAGTTCCTCGCGGAAAATGGCCGCCGCCCGCGTATTCTGATCGCCAAGATGGGCCAGGACGGCCATGATCGCGGCGCGAAGGTAATCGCCAGCGCCTATTCCGATCTCGGTTTCGATGTCGATCTCAGCCCGATGTTCTCCACTCCGGAAGAGATCGCCCGTCTGGCGGTAGAAAACGATGTGCATGTAATAGGCGCATCGTCACTGGCGGCGGGCCATAAAACGCTGATTCCTGAGTTGGTTACCGCACTCAAAAAATGGGGGCGTGAAGATATCTGCGTGGTAGCAGGAGGCGTTATTCCGCCACAGGATTACGCCTTCCTGCACGAACATGGCGTGGCAGCCATTTATGGTCCCGGCACGCCAATGCTCGACAGCGTCCGCGATGTGTTAACCCGTATCAGTCAGCATCATGATTAACGCCGCCACGCTTGAAGATACCGTCCGCCGTTTGCGACTCGGTGAACGGGCTACGCTCGCCCAGGCGATGACGCTGGTCGAAAGCAACCACCCGCGCCACCAGCCGCTGAGTACGCAATTGCTAGACGCGATTATGCCGTTCACCGGTAACGCCCTGCGCTTGGGGATCACCGGTACGCCGGGCGCGGGCAAAAGCACTTTCCTGGAAGCATTCGGCATGCTGCTTATCCACCACGGATTACGGGTAGCGGTGATCGCCGTCGATCCCAGCAGCCCGGTCAGCGGCGGCAGCATTCTTGGCGATAAAACCCGCATGACGGAGCTGGCCCGCGCCGAATCTGCGTTTATTCGCCCGGTCCCTTCCTGCGGTCATTTAGGCGGTGCCAGCCAGCGTGCCCGCGAATTAATGCTGCTGTGCGAAGCGGCTGGCTTTGACGTGGTGATTGTGGAAACCGTCGGCGTTGGGCAGTCAGAAACCGAAGTCGCAGGCATGGTGGATTGCTTTATCTCACTGCAAATCGCTGGCGGTGGCGACGATTTACAGGGCATCAAAAAAGGCCTGATGGAAATGGCGGATCTGGTCGTCATCAATAAGGACGACGGTGATAACCATACCAGCGTTGCCATTGCCCGCCATATGTACGAGTCCGCCCTGCATATTCTGCGCCGCAAATATGACGAGTGGCAGCCGCGGGTTCTGACCTGTAGCGCCCTGGAAAAACGCGGTATCGAGGAAGTTTGGCAGGCGATTAGCGACTTTAAAACGTGCCTGACCGCCAGCGGTCGACTGGAAAAAGTTCGCCAGCAGCAGGCGGTGGACTGGTTACACCAGCAGGCTGAAGAAGAAGCCCTGCATCTGCTGTTTGCCCGCACTGATTTCGACCACTATTTCCAGCAGACGCTACAGGCCGTCAAAAACAATGATCTTTCGCCGCGCACCGGTCTGCGGCACATCAGCGAATTTATTCAGCATCATTACTTTCAATAAAGAGAACATTATGTCTTATCAATACGTCAACGTGGTCATCATCCAGAAAGTCGCGGTTATTGAGTTCAATTACGCCCGCAAGCTCAATGCCCTGAGTAAAATGTTTATTGACGATCTGATGCAGGCGCTGAGCGATCTCAATCGTGCAGACATTCGCTGCATCATTCTGCGCGCTCCAAGCGGGGCCAAAGTGTTTTCTGCCGGGCATGATATTCATGAACTCCCGACCGGACGTCGCGATCCGCTCTCTTATGACGATCCGCTGCGTCAGATAACCCGTATGATCCAAAAATACCCGAAGCCGGTGATCTCCATGGTCGAAGGCAGCGTCTGGGGCGGCGCGTTTGAGATGATCATGAGTTCCGATCTGATCATTGCAGCCAGTACCTCCACTTTCTCGATGACCCCGGTCAACCTCGGTGTGCCGTATAACCTGGTAGGCATCCACAACCTGACCCGCGACGCTGGTTTTCACATCGTGAAAGAGCTGATTTTTACCGCTTCGCCCATCACCGCTCAACGCGCCATGGCGGTCGGGATCCTTAACCATGTCGTGCCCGTCGAGGAACTGGAAGATTTCACTCTGCAAATGGCGCACCACATCTCGGAAAAAGCGCCGCTGGCCATCGCCGTCATCAAAGAAGAACTGCGCGTGCTGGGTGAAGCGCACACCATGAATTCCGATGAGTTCGAGCGTATTCAGGGCATGCGCCGCGCGGTGTACGACAGCGAGGATTATCAGGAAGGGATGAACGCGTTTATGGAAAAACGTAAACCAAATTTTGTTGGCCATTAATCACGTCCGAGGAAGGAGACGGCCATGAAACGGATGAGCGCCGAACAGGCGGCAGAAATTATCCAGCACGATGATATGGTGGCGTTTAGCGGCTTTACCCCTGCGGGTTCACCCAAAGCGTTACCCAGCGCAATTGCCCAACGCGCCTGCGAACGGCATCAGAACGGGCAGCCTTTTCAGATCCGCCTGCTGACCGGAGCATCAATTGGCGCCGCCGCTGATGATGTTCTATCCGCGGCGGATGCCGTTTCCTGGCGGGCGCCTTATCAAACGTCATCGGGCCTGCGCGAGAAAATTAATCAGGGCCAGGTGAGGTTTGTCGATCTCCATTTGAGTGAAGTGGCGCAAATGGTTAATTACGGCTTTTTTGGCGAGATCGATGTTGCAGTCATTGAAGCCTCCGCTATCGCGCCAGATGGCCGGATTTGGCTTTCCAGCGGTATTGGTAATGCGCCGACCTGGCTGCTGCGGGCGAAAAAAGTGATCATTGAATTGAATCATTACCATAATCCGCGCGTGGCGGAGTTTGCCGACATCGTGATACCCGGTGCGCCGCCGCGGCGTAACAGCGTACCCATTTTTCATACCATGGATCGCGTAGGCAGTCAGTGCGTACAGATAGACCCCAAAAAGGTGGTTGCGGTGGTGGATACCGAGCTGCCCGATGCCGGAAATGCGGCGGATAAAACCAATCCGGTCAGCCAGCAAATTGCCGATAACGTCGTCACTTTCCTGCTGGCAGAAATGGATCACAAACGTATTCCAGCTGAGTTTCTACCCTTACAAAGCGGCGTGGGCAATATCAACAACGCGGTAATGGCGCGACTGGGCGAGAACCCGGATATCCCGCCCTTTATGATGTATTCGGAGGTGTTGCAGGAGTCGGTGGTGCATCTGCTGGAAACGGGCAAGATAACAGGTGCCAGCGCCTCCAGCCTGACCATTTCAGCCCCGTCGCTACAGAAGATTTACGACAACATGGACTTCTTCGCCAGTCGGATTGTGCTGCGCCCGCAGGAGATCTCCAATAACCCGGAAATCATCCGTCGGCTGGGGGTTATTGCGCTCAACGTCGGTCTGGAGTTTGATATCTACGGCCATGCCAATTCCACGCACGTTGCGGGGGTGAACCTGATGAATGGCATCGGCGGCAGCGGGGATTTCGAGCGCAACGCCTACCTGTCTATCTTTATGGCGCCGTCGATTGCCAAAGGCGGGAAAATCTCCACCATCGTACCGATGTGCAGCCATGTCGACCACAGCGAACATAGCGTTAAAGTGATCGTGACCGAACAAGGGATTGCCGATCTGCGTGGGCTATCTCCGATGCAGCGGGCGCACACGATTATCGATAACTGTGCGCACCCTCTTTACCGGGATTATCTGCACCGCTATCTGGAGAAAGCACCCGGCGGACATATCCATCACGATCTCAGCCATGCGTTCGATCTGCATCGTAATCTTCTCGAAACAGGATCGATGCTCGGTTAACTTGCGCTACCGTCACGATCTTCAGCAATATGCTGGAGCATGGTGGCGGTATAGCGATGATTTTTCAGTGAATAGAGAAACTCCTGCATATACATGGGGCTGCCGGGTGCATCGAAATACTTTAGCGTCGACGGGTTCACCAGCCGCCAGGCGAAGTGAGGAATCACCGTCAAAAACTGCCCGCGCTCTACCGCGCTGATCTTGGCCATAAAGCTGTACGGACGGTAGATAATCGTCGGGTTGATCCCGCAGGGCCGCATGTATGCATCCAGCATCGCCTCAAAGTTGGCGCGATTCTGGAAGCGCATTTGCAGCCAGGGCAGCTCGCGCAGCAGATCCTGCGGCTGTTTTTCTTCGTAGCGCCGGGAAACGAGAAACCCCAGACGCAGCGGAGGCAGCTCGCTAATCGCCAGATTCTCCAGTTCCTGGACGCGGGGGGAAACGTGCTGCGGCGAGATAATAAAATCCAGTTTGCGATCGAACAAGTTATCAATCACCCCATTCTCGCTGAATTCAACAGCCTGAGCCGTCACGCCGTCATACTTGTCACCAAGGCTAATCAACTGGTCAAAAATAATCGTTGGGTAGGTATTGTCGATCCCGATGACGATTTCCCGCGAGCGGCGAGAGGCGTTATGGATTTCGTTATCAATGGCAGAAAGGCGCTGATAAACGGGAAACAGCTTCTGATACAGCTCCTGTCCGGCTTTATTCAGGCTGATGTTGTTATCTTTGCGGGTAAACAGCGTATAGCCGATTTGATCTTCCAGTGCGGCAATGCTTTTACCGAAAGGCGATGCGGTCATATGTATTTTTTCTGCCGCTCTGGCGATGTTATTAGTTTGCGCCAGCAGAATGAAATTACGCATCTTTTTCGAGATAAAAATATCCATAGCGTCCCCTTAAAAATCGCTATGGCCTATCCTCATTACGGCGAAAAAAAAGACTGGATGTGGGGTCTCATTTTTACAGTTGCTCACAGAAAAAACCCGGCTGGAAAGCCGGGTCTGCAATGATTACTGGGTTTTGGCTGGCGTTGCTGCTGGCTGCCCCGCCGTCGGCTCAATCTGGAAGACCACATCAACCTGATCGTCAAACTGAATAACCGGCTGTTCGTAGGTTTCCTGAGCGGATGTCGCAGGCGCTGCATCTGCTTTCATCATCCGTACCATCGGGCTCGGTTGATAATTGGAAACGTGGTAACGCACGCTGTAAACGGGCCCCAATTTGCTGTTAAAGCCCGCAGCTAACTGCTCAGCCTGATGAATAGCATCATCAATTGCTGCTTTACGCGCTTTATCTTTGTAAGTATCCGGCTGGGCAACGCCAAGCGATACCGAACGGATCTCATTCAGACCGGCCTTCAGCGCACCATCAAGCAGCGCGTTGAGTTTGTCCAACTGACGCAGCGTGACCTCAACGGTACGTACCGCACGATAGCCTTTAAGGACGCTTTTACCATTCTGGTAGTCGTAGTCCGGCTGGGTGCGCAGGTTTGCCGCGCTAATATCTTTCTTCGCTATCTGGTTCTGTTCAAGGAAGGACAGATATTGCGCCACGCGCTCATCTGCCTGCTTCTTCGCTGAAGCCGCATCCTTTGCAGCAACGTTCACTTCAATCGCCAGAGTAGCGATGTCTGGTGTCGCATCCACGCTTGCCGTTCCGGAAGTCACGATGTGCGGTCCATTTGGCAACTCATTTGCCTGTACCGATAGTGCGCTGAATCCGACTAATGCCGCCAGGGCCATTATTTTGAACTTCACGGTCGTTCCTCCATGTTTCATTAATTACCCCGAAACTCAGGGCACATGCAGGCAAGCTTAGCCGATCTCGCTGCGTTGTCCATCAGACAACACTTAGTTGAACAACGCATGAACGTGCGCAACACCTTCTTTTGCCAACTGAAAAGCGATAAACCACATCACCAATCCTACCAGGGTATTGATGATCCGCTGTGCTTTAGCAGTGCGCAAACGCGGAGCGAGCCAGGCCGCCAGCAATGCCAGGCCGAAGAACCACAGGAACGAAGCGCTGACGGTACCCAGCGCAAACCAGCGCTTAGGCTCAACGTCCAGTTGGCCTCCCAGACTCCCCAGCACCACAAAGGTATCCAGGTAAACATGGGGGTTTAGCCATGTCACCGCCAGCATAGTAGCGATAATTTTCCAGCGGCCCTGCTTCATCACCTCGGCGCTGGCCAGTTCCAGGTTACTGCTCATCGCCGTTTTTAACGCCCCGAAACCGTACCAGAGTAAAAATGCCACCCCACCCCAGGTGACAAGCGCCATCAGCCATGGTGACTGCATCAGCAAGGCGCTACCGCCAAAGATCCCCGCGCAAATCAGCACTAAGTCGCTGATAGCGCAGAGTAAAGCAATCATGATGTGATACTGGCGACGGATCCCCTGATTCATCACGAAGGCGTTTTGCGGACCGAGCGGAAGTATCATAGCCGCACCAAGTGCAAGCCCTTGAAAATAATACGATAACACGTTAATCATCCCGAACTGTTTCTCTTAGGAGCAGACTATAGCGCGGGGAAAACATTAGCGGAAATGGATAATTTTAATCAGGGATAAGAAGAATTAATACCAAGGGTGGGGAAATGCCGGATGACGGCTGACGCCTTATCCGGCCTACAAAACCTGTGGGCCCGGTAAGCGATAGCGCCACCGGGCACGCGATTACTCTGCCGCGCTCTCTTTCACACGCTTGAAGTTCACATCCATCTGCGGGTACGGGAAGCTGATACCGTTGGCGTCAAACTCGCGTTTAATACGCTCCAGTACGTCCCAGTAGACGCTTTGCAGATCGCTACTGTTGCTCCAGACGCGTACCACAAAATTAATCGAGGAAGCGCCCAGCTCATTCAGGCGCACCGTCATTTCACGATCTTTAAGGATACGCTCGTCAGACTGAATGATATCGGTGAGGATTTTTTTCACCTGATCGATATCGGAGTCGTAAGCCACGCCGATGATAAATTCGTTACGACGAACCGGCTCACGAGAGAAGTTAATGATGTTCCCGGCAATGATTTTACCGTTTGGGATCACAACAATCTTACCGTCTACGGTACGCATAGTCGTGGAGAAAATCTGCACGTTGAGTACGGTTCCCGCTACGCCGCCGAGGTCTACATACTCACCTGCGCGGAACGGACGGAACATCACCAGCAGCACGCCAGCGGCGAGGTTAGACAGCGAACCTTGCAGCGCCAGACCAACGGCTAAACCTGCGGCACCGAGAACGGCAATCACAGAAGCGGTTTGTACCCCAACGCGACCCAGAGCGGCAATCAGCGTGAACGCGATAATCCCGTAGCGCACCAGTGCGGAGAGGAAGTCAGCAACGGTTGCATCAATTTTACGTGCCACCATCAGGCGGTTAACGGTGTTTGATACGATGCGCGCCACAATCATACCGATAATGACAATGGCGATGGCCGCAACGATGTTGACGGCATAGCTTAACAGCAGCTCCTGATTGCGGACCAGCCAGGTGCCCGCACCATTTATGCTGTCGACAACATTCAAATCTTCCATTCAATATTCCTTTTTTGCTTACCCAAATGGGAAAAATAAAGCCGTCCCAACGGGACTGGCAATCTGACAAGGGTAAACAATAAACCTGGATTTTGCCAAACAGATCACAGAATTCTCTGCCAGCAGCATATTGAAATGGCAATAAAAAAGGCCCGCATTTGCGGGCCTCATGTCACGTAGAACGGCGTAAATTACAGAACGTCAACCGCGTTCAGTTCTTTGAAAGCCTGTTCCAGACGGGTGATCATGGTTGCCTGACCAGCACGCAGCCATACGCGCGGATCGTAGTATTTCTTGTTCGGCTGATCTTCGCCTTTCGGGTTGCCCAGCTGGCCCTGCAGGTAAGCTTCGTTCGCTTTGTAGTAGTTCAGAACACCTTCCCAGGTAGCCCATTGGGTATCGGTGTCGATGTTCATTTTCACTACGCCATAGCTTACAGAGTCTTTGATTTCCTGAGCAGTAGAACCGGAACCGCCGTGGAAGACGAAGTTCAGGCTGTTGTGCGGCAGGTTATGTTTCTTAGAAACATAGTCCTGAGAGTCGCGCAGGATGGTCGGGGTCAGAACAACGTTACCCGGCTTGTAAACGCCGTGTACGTTACCGAAGGAAGCTGCGATGGTGAAACGCGGGCTGATTTTGCTCAGCTCGGTGTATGCGTAATCAACGTCTTCCGGCTGGGTGTACAGTGCAGAAGCGTCCATGTGGCTGTTGTCCACGCCGTCTTCTTCGCCACCGGTGCAACCCAGTTCGATTTCCAGGGTCATGCCCATTTTGGACATGCGCGCCAGGTATTTGGAGCAGATTTCGATGTTCTCTTCCAGAGACTCTTCAGACAGGTCGATCATGTGAGAAGAGAACAGCGGTTTGCCGGTTGCTGCGAAGTGTTTTTCACCCGCGTCCAGCAGACCGTCGATCCACGGCAGCAGTTTCTTCGCGCAGTGGTCAGTGTGCAGGATAACCGGAACACCGTAGTGTTCAGCCATCTGGTGAACGTGATGCGCGCCAGAGATAGCACCCAGGATTGCAGCGCCCTGAGGAACGTCAGACTTCACGCCTTTACCCGCGATGAAAGAAGCACCACCGTTGGAGAACTGTACGATTACCGGCGCTTTAACTTTTGCAGCGGTTTCCAGAACGGCGTTGATGGAGTCGGTACCAACGCAGTTAACAGCTGGCAGAGCAAAGTTGTTTTCTTTAGCTACCTGGAAAACTTTCTGTACGTCATCACCAGTGATTACGCCTGGTTTTACGAAATCAAAAATTTTAGACATATTACGAATCCTGTATCTTCGGCCGTTGTACACATCATCCTTCAAGCCGCCTCATCGTTGGCTGCCCTCGCTCGCCCCGGTTACTTACGTAAGTAAGCTCCCGGGAACTCACTCTGTTGCCGCCTTGATGCAACTCGAATGATTTTGTGTAAAGAATTGAAGCGTGCTCTAAAGCGCGCTAATAATTGGGCAGGTTTCCCTGCCCATTAGATTCTTACTTTTTAGCACGCTCTTCGAGCATAGCTACTGCTGGCAGTACTTTACCTTCCACGAATTCGAGGAAAGCGCCGCCGCCAGTGGAGATGTAGGAGATTTTGTCAGCAATGCCGAACAGGTCGATTGCTGCCAGGGTGTCACCGCCGCCTGCGATAGAGAACGCTTCGCTGTCTGCGATAGCGTTAGCAACGATTTCAGTACCTTTGCGGAAGTTCGGGAATTCGAACACGCCAACCGGGCCATTCCACAGAATGGTTTTCGCATTTTTCAGGATGTCAGCCAGCTGCTGTGCAGAAGCGTCGCCGATGTCCAGGATCTGCTCGTCTTCTTTCACATCGCTAACGGACTTCAGAGTAGCCGGTGCAGTTTCAGAGAATTCAGTCGCTACGCGAACGTCAGTCGGGACCGGGATGTCGCAAGTGGTCAGCAGACGCTTAGCTTCGTCAACCAGGTCAGCTTCGTACAGGGATTTACCCACGTTGTGGCCTTGAGCGGCAACGAATGTGTTCGCGATACCACCGCCAACGATCAGCTGGTCAGCGATTTTTGACAGAGAATCCAGAACGGTCAGTTTGGTGGAAACTTTAGAACCGCCAACGATAGCAACCATCGGACGAGCAGGTTCTTTCAGTGCTTTACCCAGCGCATCCAGCTCAGCAGCCAGCAGCGGACCTGCGCAAGCTACATCAGCGAATTTACCGATACCGTGAGTAGAAGCCTGTGCACGGTGAGCTGTACCGAAAGCGTCCATTACGAATACGTCGCACAGCGCAGCATATTTTTTGGAAAGTGCTTCGTCGTCTTTCTTCTCGCCTTTGTTGAAGCGAACGTTTTCCAGAACCACCAGTTCACCGGCAGCGACTTCAACGCCGTCCAGGTAATCTTTTACCAGGCGAACCGGAGCAGACAGTTTGTCTTTCAGGTAGTTAACAACCGGCAGCAGAGAGAATTCTTCGTTGTACTCGCCTTCGGTAGGACGACCCAGGTGGGAAGTTACCATCACTTTCGCACCCTGTTTCAGGGCCAGTTCGATGGTCGGCAGAGAAGCACGGATACGCGCATCGCTGGTTACTTTCCCTTCTTTAACTGGTACGTTCAGGTCCGCACGGATAAAAACGCGTTTACCAGCCAGATCCAGATCGGTCATCTTAATTACAGACATGGTGAATCCTCTCGTTGATTCATAAAGTTTTGTCGACGCTCAAGCGTCGAGCCTGAAACCAATAGCAGCCATCGCTAACGTAGTGTCGAGCATACGGTTAGCAAAGCCCCATTCATTATCACACCAGACCAGCGTTTTGATCAGGTGAGCGCCACTCACACGCGTTTGCGTACCATCAACGATGGCGCTGTGCGGGTCGTGGTTAAAATCTACAGAGACCAACGGTAATTCCGTATAGTCAACTATACCATGAAATGCACCTTGTGCTGCTTTTTGCAGCAACTGGTTGACTTCACTGGCTTTTACTGGTTTTTTCACCGTCACGCTTAAGTCGATCGCCGTCACATTTATGGTCGGTACACGCACCGCTATCGCTTCAAAACGATCGTTAAACTGCGGGAAAATTCGCGTGATGCCCGCCGCCAGTTTGGTATCAACCGGAATAATCGACTGGCTGGCCGCTCGCGTGCGACGCAGGTCAGGATGATAAGCATCAATAACCTGCTGATCGTGCATCGCGGAGTGGATCGTGGTGACGGTACCAGACTCAATGCCGTAAGCATCATCCAGCAATTTAATGACGGGTATTATGCAATTCGTGGTGCAGGAAGCGTTGGAAACGATCCGGTGCTCAGCGCGCAGCTGATCCTGATTAACGCCATACACAACGGTTGCGTCGATGTCGTGACTACCAGGATGTGAAAAGAGCACTTTTTTTGCACCAGCGGCAATATGCGCCTCGCCGTGTTCGCGATTGCCGAAGACCCCCGTACAATCCAGCACGATGTCGACACCCAGTTCGCGCCATGGAAGTGCATCGAGTGTTCGCTCATGCAGAATGCGGATAGCGTCATCGCCAACGATGAGCTGGTCACGTTCCTGACGAACATCCCAGGCAAAACGTCCATGGCTGGTGTCATATTTCAACAAATGCGCCATGCCTGCAGCATCCGCAAGTTCGTTGATTGCCACCACGGTGATTTCCGCCCGACGCCCGGATTCATACAAAGCACGAACCACGTTGCGTCCGATGCGACCGAAACCATTAATCGCTACGCGTACGGTCATAGGTCTCCTGCAAGGATTTCTCAGAAACGATGTGGCAGACAGAGTAATGCAGCAAATCGCTCAGGGAAACCTTACCTGTCGCAAACTGCGACTAATTGGTTAATTGTCGAACATTTAATCGACTGAAACGCTTCAGCTAGAATAAGCGAAACGAGGAATAAAAGGAATGATTGTCCAGCAACAGAACACAGTTATCTGACTTGCGTCACATTTTAACGCCCTTCAACGCTAAATTTATTCCATATTCCAGAATGACGAATAACCGTAGCAAAATTATTTCATTGTCGTGTTACACACCCTGATTTAAATCAGAAAGCCCCCTAACCTGCATCTAATCACCAGCGCGAGGTCCGAGTCCCGGAGCCCTTCAATGATGCCGCAGACGGTCTGGATAGCAGACTGAGCCGTGCGATTGCGCAACGCGCGGCGCGTTCCGGAAAAGCAAAAAAAAACGGGCCGCCTGAGCGACCCGTTTTCACCTGTAATCGAAATTACAGCAGTTCTTTAGCTTTCGCGACAACGTTATCTACGGTGAAGCCGAACTCTTCAAACAGCAGCTCTGCCGGAGCAGACTCACCAAAGGTGGTCATACCGACGATTGCGCCGTTCAGGCCCACATATTTGAACCAGTAGTCAGCGATACCTGCTTCCACTGCAACGCGAGCGGAAACCGCTTTCGGCAGCACAGACTCACGGTAAGCGGCATCCTGTTTGTCGAACGCGTCGGTAGACGGCATGGAAACCACGCGAGCCTTCACGCCTTCGGCAGTCAGTTTGTCCCACGCAGCCACAGCCAGCTCAACTTCAGAACCGGTAGCGATGAAGATCAGTTCCGGCTGACCGTCGCAGTCTTTCAGCACGTAACCACCGCGAGCGATGTTTGCCAGTTGCTCTTCGGTACGCTCCTGCTGTGCCAGGTTCTGGCGGGAGAGGATCAGCGCGGTCGGGCCGTCCTGACGCTCAACACCATATTTCCACGCAACGGCGGATTCAACCTGGTCACACGGACGCCATGTGCTCATGTTCGGGGTCACACGCAGAGAAGCAACCTGCTCTACCGGCTGGTGAGTCGGGCCGTCTTCGCCCAGACCGATGGAGTCGTGGGTGTAGACCATGACCTGACGCTGTTTCATCAGCGCAGCCATACGCACCGCGTTACGGGCATATTCCACAAACATCAGGAAGGTGGAGGTGTACGGCAGGAAACCACCGTGCAGGGAGATACCGTTCGCGATAGCGGTCATACCGAATTCACGCACACCGTAATGGATGTAGTTACCGGCAGTATCTTCGTTAATCGCTTTCGAACCAGACCACAGCGTCAGGTTAGACGGTGCCAGGTCAGCGGAGCCGCCGAGGAATTCAGGCAGCAGAGGACCGAAGGCTTCAATCGCGTTCTGAGAAGCTTTACGGCTGGCGATTTTCGCCGGATTAGCCTGCAGCTTAGCAATGAACTCGTTCGCTTTGGCGTCGAAGTCAGACGGCATTTCACCTTTCATACGACGGGTGAATTCAGCCGCTTCCTGCGGGTAGGCTTTCGCATAAGCAGCGAACTTCTCGTTCCATGCAGCTTCTTTTGCCTGACCGGCTTCTTTCGCATCCCACTGCGCGTAGATTTCAGACGGGATTTCGAACGGCGCGTATTTCCAGCCCAGCTGTTCACGGGTCAGTGCGATTTCTGCATCGCCCAGCGGTGCACCGTGAGAGTCGTGAGTACCCGCTTTGTTCGGAGAACCGAAACCGATGATGGTTTTGCACATCAGCAGGGACGGTTTGTCGGTTACTGCGCGTGCTTCTTCAACTGCGCGCTTAATCGCGTCAGCATCGTGGCCATCAACACCACGAACCACATGCCAGCCGTAAGCTTCAAAACGCTTCGCGGTGTCATCGGTGAACCAGCCTTCAACGTGGCCATCGATAGAGATGCCGTTGTCATCGTAGAACGCAACCAGTTTGCCCAGCTTCAGCGTACCAGCCAGGGAACATACCTCGTGAGAGATACCTTCCATCATGCAGCCGTCGCCCATGAAAGCATAGGTGAAGTGGTCAACGATGTCGTGACCTGGACGGTTAAACTGCGCCGCCAGCGTTTTTTCAGCGATAGCCATACCCACTGCATTCGCAATGCCCTGACCCAGAGGACCTGTAGTGGTTTCAACACCCGCGGTGTAACCCACTTCCGGGTGACCCGGAGTTTTGGAGTGCAGCTGACGGAAGTTCTGCAGCTCGGACATCGGCAGATCGTAGCCGGTGAGGTGCAGCAGGCTATAAATCAGCATGGAGCCGTGGCCGTTGGACAGCACGAAGCGGTCACGGTCAGCCCAGGACGGGTTAGTCGGGTTGTGGTTCAGGAAATCACGCCACAGGACTTCGGCAATGTCAGCCATACCCATCGGGGCACCCGGGTGACCGGATTTGGCTTTCTGTACTGCGTCCATGCTCAGCGCACGAATAGCATTGGCAAGCTCTTTACGTGAGGACATTTTGACTCCAGATCGGATAATGAAGGCTGAGCCCTTAACGACTTGACGACAGCGCGTTTTGGGCTACGCCGGAAAAAAGTGCCAACAATGTAACCCAAGCCGCGTGTCATGTACATGGAGCATCCTTTTGCCGCTTCAGAAATCTCTGGATCATGCGCGCAAGTTGCGCAATCTTCTCGCCCGCGTATTGTTCTTTTCTTTATACTTAGGCCGAGCGTCGGTTCACCTGCAAACGACGTAATTTTTAGAATAATCCTGACTTTGTGCGGAAGAGAAAAAATGAAAATTCGCGCTTTACTGCTTGCTACGAGCATGGCTGCGGCATTGACCGGCTGCCAGAACATGGACTCCAACGGACTGCTTTCTTCTGGCGCGGAGGCTTTTCAGGCCTACAGTCTGAGCGATGCTCAGGTAAAAGCGCTGAGCGATCAGGCCTGTAAAGATATGGACAGCAAGGCTACTATCGCCCCGGCCAGCAGCGAGTACGCAACGCGTCTTGGCAAAATATCCGCCGCGCTTGGCGATAACATTAACGGCCAGCCGGTGAACTACAAAGTCTATATGGCGAAAGATGTGAATGCCTTTGCCATGGCAAACGGCTGTATCCGCGTATACAGCGGCCTGATGGATATGATGACCGACAACGAAGTCGAAGCGGTGATCGGCCATGAAATGGGCCACGTCGCGCTGGGTCACGTGAAAAAAGGTATGCAGGTTGCGCTGGGTACCAACGCCGTACGTGCAGCGGCGGCATCCGCTGGCGGTATTGTCGGCAGCCTGTCGCAGTCGCAACTGGGCGATCTTGGCGAGAAACTGGTGAACTCGCAGTTCTCCCAGCGTCAGGAATCCGAGGCGGATGATTACTCGTATGATTTGTTGCGCAAACGCGGGATCAATCCGGCAGGTTTAGCCACCAGCTTTGAGAAACTGGCCAAACTGGAAGCTGGACGTCAAAGCTCAATGTTTGACGATCACCCGGCATCCGCTGAACGTGCGCAACATATTCGCGATCGCATGAGCGCAGACGGGATCAAATAACCCTTGAACACTGCCGGATGGCGGCGTGAACGCCTTATCCGGCCTACAGATTTCATCCCATTATCGGACGTAATTGGCGAAGTCAGTTTGGGCCCGGCCAGCGCACAGCCACCGGAGCGTACACGTAGTACGTGAGGATGGCGAGCACTGCCCGGACCCAAAATGACGAGTAAAATAGTCCGACTATTATTCGCCTTTCTTCGCCGCCTGAATATACAGCATTTCCAGAGCCAGCGTAGCCGCCGCCAGCGCGGTGATCTCTGACTGATCGTAGGCCGGAGCCACTTCAACGACGTCCATCCCGACGATATTCAGATCTTTCAGACCACGTACCAGCTTGATCGCGCGATCGGAAGTCAGACCGCCAATCACTGGCGTACCGGTACCCGGCGCAAACGCAGGATCCAGGCAGTCGATATCAAAGGTCAGATACACCGGCATATCACCGACAATCTGCTTAACCTGGGCGATGATGTCATCCACGCTGCGATCATTCACCTGGCAGGCATCCAGCACGGTAAAGCCGTTGTCTTTGTCGAATTCGGTACGAATACCAATCTGCACAGAGTGATTCGGATCGATCAGCCCTTCGTTCGGCGCAGTGTAGAACATGGTGCCGTGGTCGAATTCGCAGCCGTTCGCGTAGGTATCGGTGTGGGCATCAAAATGCACCAGCGCCATTTTACCAAAATGCTTAGCGTGCGCGCGCAACAGCGGCAGCGTGACGAAGTGGTCGCCGCCGAAGGAGAGCATGCGCTTACCGGCAGAAAGCAGTTTCTCAGCATGAGCCTGCAGTTTTTCACTCATTTCACGCGCATCACCGAAGGCATAAACCAGATCGCCGCAGTCCACCACGTTCAGGCGCTCGCGCATATCGAAGTTCCACGGGAAGCGGTTATGCTCCCACGCCAGGTTAGTGGAAACCTGACGGATCGCCGCCGGACCATGACGCCCGCCCGCACGACCAGACGTTGCCATATCAAACGGTACGCCGGTGATCACCCAATCGGCGTCGCTGTCGTACGGCATGAAGTTCATCGGCAGACGTAAAAAACCAAAGGCGTTAGAAACCAGGGAGTTGTCGTATTGATGACCTAAGGTGCTCATGTACTGACCTCTTTAAAAATCGATGAAAAAAAATCCCCTCCGCGTCGTTAAGCCCGACGAGGAAGGGATTGATTTGGTAACTGCATATTTACGGCAAATTATCGCCGTTATTTTGTACGGATTCAAGTAAGTGCCACAAATGCGGCTTCGCTTTATCCAGCCTACTTTCGTAGGCCCGGTAAGCGTAGCGCCAGCAGGCATTTATCGTTACTCATCTTCCAGATAGGTGTATCCGTACAGACCGGCCTCAAACTCTTCGAGGAACTGTTGCTGCAGCTCGGTATCCAGATCGGTGTTTTTCACCTGGTCACGGAACTGCGTCAGCAGGGTGTTCGGATCCAACTGCACGTACTGCAACATATCCGCCACGGTATCCCCTTCGTCGGACAGCTCAACTTCTACGCTGCCGTCAGGGAAGACGAACACGTCAACCGCTTCGGTATCACCAAACAGGTTGTGCATGTTGCCGAGGATCTCCTGGTACGCCCCCACCATAAAGAAGCCCAGCATCGGCGGGTTCTCCGGGTCATATTCCGGCATCGGCATGGTGGTCGCAATGCCATCACCGTCAACGTAGTGGTCGATCGCGCCATCAGAGTCACAGGTGATATCCAACAGCACCGCGCGGCGCTCAGGTACCTGATTCAGTCCTTCCAGCGGCATTACCGGGAACAGCTGATCGATCCCCCACGCATCCGGCATCGACTGGAACAGCGAGAAGTTGACGTAAATCTTATCCGCCATACGCTCCTGCAGCTCGTCGATAATCGGGCGATGCGCGCGGTTGCTCGGGTCTAGTTGTTTCTGCACTTCATGGCACATGTTCAGATAAAGCTGCTCAGCCCACGCGCGCTCTTGCAGGCTAAAGGTACCTGAAGAGTAACCAACGTGAATATCGTGCAGATCCATCTGGCTGTCGTGCAGCCATTCACGCAGCGAACGGCGAGTTCCCGGTTCATGCATTTCTTGCCAGGTTTCCCACATGCTTTGCAGAGCACGCGGCGCATCATCAGCCGGAGGCGTTGCTTCTGTGTGTTCGCTACGCTCAACGCCGATAATGTTAGATACCAGCACGGTATGGTGCGCGGTAACCGCGCGGCCAGACTCGGTGATTACCGTCGGATGCGGCAGACCGTGTTCTTCACAGGCGTCGCCAATTGCCCAGATGATGTTGTTGGCGTATTCGTTCAGGCCGTAGTTTACGGAACAGTCAGACTGCGAACGGGTACCTTCGTAATCCACGCCCAGACCACCGCCCACGTCGAAGCACTGGATATTGACGCCAAGCTTGTGCAGCTCAACGTAGAAACGCGCCGATTCACGTACGCCGGTGGCGATATCACGAATGTTCGCCATCTGCGAGCCAAGGTGGAAGTGCAGCAACTGAATGCTGTCCAGACGACCGCGCTCGCGCAGAATTTCGACCAGCTGCAGCACCTGGTTTGCCGCCAGGCCGAATTTTGATTTTTCCCCGCCGGAGGACTGCCACTTGCCAGAGCCCTGCGACGCCAGACGCGCACGCACGCCCAGACGCGGAACGACATTCAGGCGTTCAGCTTCATCCAGCACGATTGCAATTTCAGACATCTTCTCGATGACCAGATAGACCTTATGGCCCATCTTCTCGCCAATCAGCGCCAGACGGATATATTCGCGGTCTTTATAACCGTTACACACGATCACGCTACGGGTCATTCCGGCATGAGCCAGAACGGCCATCAGTTCAGCTTTGGAACCCGCTTCCAGTCCCAGCGGTTCGCCGGAGTGGATCAGCGATTCAATCACGCGGCGGTGCTGGTTGACCTTGATCGGGTAAACGAGGAAATAGTCACCGTTGTAACCGTAAGATTCACGGGCACGTTTAAACGCGGCGTTAATCGAACGCAGACGGTGTTGCAGGATCTGCGGGAAGCAGAACAATGCAGGCAAACGCTGGCCCTGCGCTTCACGGGCTTTCACCAACTCAGCAAGGTCAACGCGCGCTTCGGGTACGTCCGGATCCGGGCACACGCTGATGTGACCCAGTTCATTGACGTCGTAGTAGTTATTACCCCACCAGGCAATATTGTAAGTACGCAGCATCTTGCTGGCTTCCTGGGAACTCATTGCAACCTCCTGCATGGAGCGTAGTACACCGTGTTCGCCTGCTGACGAAGGCGAACCCAAAGAAATGTCGTCAGACATAGCGAACCTCAATTTTATTAACAAGTGTAAAACAGTTGACTACTATCGCAATCCGAAGACGCGATAACAACCCAAATACAGGCAGAATTTGCAGCAGATAGTGCTGACGCTCCGACTGTGCGACCGGTTTCTTTTTCATATCAATGTAAACACGTAACCGAACTTAATGCTGACGGTTCGGCGAAACCACGAGAAAACTCTTGTTTACCAAGAGCGCCCTTGTTCAGTTCTTAGTGACCGTTACCGGCTCTTGAGTCCTGAGATACGCCGAGATGGGTATACACTTCATCCTTCATGCAGCCTCTTTGTTGGCTACGCTCATTCGCCCTAGTCACGCACTACTCGTACGTTCAGGAGACTCATTCACTTGCCGCCTCGACGCAGCATAAATGATTTTGTGTATATAACATCGACAGGTATGCAAAGCAGAGATGCAGATTGCGGGGGACATATGTACACCAGAACGGTGCGACAGATTCTGCAGAATACAACGGTTCATTATCTCGTATCACCTCCACGGTTGCTCCTTACGGAACGAACCCACAAGCCAAAGCTAAAGTTTTAACCCGGCTGGAAGTGGCAACACGATGAAAACGTCGTGTGCTTTTGTCTATCCTAAATAATTCGAGTTGCGGGAAGGCGGCAACGCAGAGAGTCCCCGGGAGCTTACATGAGTAAGTGACTGGGGCGAGCGAGGAAGCCAACGCACATGCAACTTGAAGTATGACGGATATGAGCCGCGCGCCGCGTTTTATACCGATAAGAAAGTCAAAAAGCAAAAGATAAATATGCACATTGCCAGCACCGTCAGGAAAAATTTCCAGTTACATTTTCAGTACAATGCGACCTCAATCAAAAAAAGCTGGAAATCAGGCGAAGAACTGTCCTAAAATAGCCGTCCAGATGTTAATCCATCTATACCGATTAACACTCAGACTGCCAGTGTCCGTCATCTGCAGACTCATGGTAGAATCTTCTACACATGGCTATTCCACTCGACAGTTTGAGCTAACCAAATTCTCCTTAGGTGAAATTAAATATGGCAAAACACCTTTTTACGTCCGAGTCCGTATCAGAAGGGCATCCTGACAAAATCGCTGACCAAATCTCTGATGCTGTGCTGGATGCAATCCTGGAACAGGATCCAAAAGCACGCGTTGCCTGCGAAACCTACGTCAAAACCGGTATGGTTTTAGTTGGCGGTGAGATCACCACCAGCGCATGGGTTGATATCGAAGAGATCACCCGTAACACGGTTCGCGAAATTGGCTATGTGCATTCCGACATGGGCTTTGACGCCAACTCTTGCGCGGTACTGAGCGCGATTGGTAAACAGTCTCCGGACATCAACCAGGGTGTTGACCGTGCTGATCCGCTGGAACAGGGCGCAGGCGACCAGGGCCTGATGTTTGGTTATGCAACCAACGAAACCGACGTGCTGATGCCAGCACCTATTACCTATGCTCACCGTCTGGTGCAGCGTCAGGCTGAAGTGCGTAAAAACGGCACCTTATCCTGGCTGCGTCCGGATGCCAAAAGCCAGGTAACCTTCCAGTATGACGACGGCAAAATCGTCGGTATTGATGCGGTTGTTCTGTCTACTCAGCACTCTGAAGATATCGACCAGAAATCGCTGCAAGAAGCCGTTATGGAAGAGATCATCAAGCCGGTACTGCCGACTGAATGGCTGACCGCTTCGACCAAATTCTTCATCAACCCAACTGGTCGTTTCGTTATCGGCGGCCCGATGGGCGACTGCGGTCTGACCGGTCGTAAAATCATCGTTGATACCTACGGCGGCATGGCGCGTCACGGCGGCGGTGCATTCTCTGGTAAAGATCCGTCTAAAGTTGACCGTTCCGCAGCCTATGCAGCCCGTTACGTAGCGAAAAACATCGTTGCCGCAGGCCTGGCTGACCGTTGTGAGATTCAGGTTTCCTACGCAATCGGCGTGGCAGAACCGACATCTATCATGGTGGAAACGTTCGGTACTGAAAAAGTGCCTTCAGAGCAGCTGACTCTTCTGGTGCGTGAGTTCTTCGACCTGCGCCCGTATGGCCTGATTCAGATGCTGGATCTGCTGCACCCGATTTACAAAGAAACCGCTGCTTACGGTCACTTTGGTCGCGAACATTTCCCATGGGAAAAAACCGACAAAGCACAGTTGCTGCGCGACGCTGCCGGTCTGAAGTAATTTAAACCAGACTTAACGCTTATGAAGACCAGCCTCACGCTGGTCTTTTTTATACCTATTTCCTCTCCCACATCCATCACCAAACCGCGCTGATTACTATTGCTTTAAATGAAAATGAAAGCGATTACATCACACCATATTTCCCTCTACCTTGAATTAACATCTTTTAGCCAGCATACTTGCATCACTGTTACATTATATTTCATCATTGTCTTAAATTCAGACGACCAACATTATTTAATCCCAATAAATAATGTTAACTTTCAATGAATTAACCAATAACCAGCATGAATGGCAGTGTAAGCGATTACACTAATGTGATGTGATTCGCATTTTTTTACCCCGTACTCACCTACCCTTAACATCAACAAAACTAGCTACCCAACCGGAGGGCATCATGCCTGACAATAAAAAAACGGGGCGTTCCAACAAAGCCATGACATTTTTTGTCTGCTTTCTGGCAGCCCTGGCTGGATTACTTTTTGGCCTGGATATCGGTGTTATTGCCGGTGCTTTACCGTTCATCACCGACGAGTTTCAAATTACCCCGCACACTCAGGAATGGGTGGTGAGCTCCATGATGTTTGGTGCGGCGGTAGGTGCTGTCGGCAGCGGTTGGCTATCCTTCAAACTGGGACGCAAAAAAAGCCTGATGATCGGTGCGATCTTGTTTGTTGCGGGTTCACTGTTCTCCGCCGCTGCGCCAAACGTTGAAGTCCTGCTGGTTTCCCGCGTGCTGCTCGGCCTGGCTGTAGGCGTTGCGTCTTATACCGCGCCGCTGTACCTGTCTGAAATTGCCCCGGAAAAGATTCGTGGCAGCATGATCTCCATGTATCAGCTGATGATCACCATCGGTATTTTGGGCGCGTATCTTTCCGATACAGCCTTTAGCTACAGCGGCGCATGGCGCTGGATGCTGGGTGTAATCATCATCCCTGCCCTGCTGCTTCTGGTCGGCGTTATCTTCCTGCCGGACAGCCCACGTTGGTTTGCAGCTAAACGTCGTTTTGTTGATGCTGAACGCGTCCTGTTGCGTCTGCGTGACACCAGCGCAGAAGCCAAACGCGAGCTGGATGAAATCCGTGAAAGTCTGCAGGTGAAGCAGAGCGGCTGGGCGCTTTTTAAAGAAAACAGCAACTTCCGTCGCGCGGTATTCCTTGGCGTTCTGTTACAGGTGATGCAGCAGTTCACCGGGATGAACGTCATCATGTATTACGCACCGAAAATCTTTGAGCTGGCGGGCTACACCAACACCACCGAGCAGATGTGGGGGACTGTTATCGTCGGTCTGACCAACGTGCTGGCAACCTTTATCGCCATTGGCCTGGTTGACCGTTGGGGCCGCAAGCCTACGCTGATCCTTGGCTTTATCGTGATGGCTGTTGGTATGGGCGTGCTGGGTACAATGATGCACGTGGGTATTCACTCGGCATCCGCACAATACTTCGCAGTACTGATGCTGCTGATGTTTATCGTTGGCTTTGCCATGAGCGCCGGTCCGCTGATTTGGGTACTGTGCTCTGAAATCCAGCCGCTGAAAGGCCGCGATTTCGGCATCACCTGCTCTACTGCAACCAACTGGATTGCCAACATGATCGTCGGCGCAACCTTCCTGACGATGCTGAACTCGCTGGGCAGCGCCAACACCTTCTGGGTCTACGGCGGCCTGAACGTACTGTTCATCTTCCTGACTCTGTGGCTGATCCCTGAAACTAAAAACGTCTCTCTGGAACACATTGAGCGTAACCTGATGAAGGGTCGTAAACTGCGCGAAATTGGCGCACACGACTAATCACCAAAGGCTTCCTCCCCAGCGGAGGAAGCCTTCCTCTTGCAGTCCCTTCCCTGTCGCACTATCCTCTGGCGTTATGAAAACCTCCCGTCTCCCTATCGCCATCCAACAAGCCGTTATGCGTAGCCTGCGGGAAAAACTCGCCCAGGCCAATCTCAAGCTCGAACGCCAATATCCGGAGCCAAAGCTGGTTTACCAACAGCGCGGCACCGCCGCGGGTACCGCATGGCTACAAACCTATGAAATTCGCCTTAATCCCGTCCTGCTGATGGAAAACGTCGACGCATTCATTAACGAAGTGGTACCCCATGAACTGGCGCATTTACTGGTGTGGAAACACTTTGGGCGCGTGCCGCCACACGGGAAAGAATGGAAATGGATGATGGAAAGCGTTCTGGGCGTACCGGCCCGGCGCACGCATCAGTTTGAACTGCAATCGGTGCAGCGCAAGACCTTTACTTACCGCTGTAAGTGTCAGGAGCACCAACTGACCGTCCGCCGCCATAACCGCGTTGTACGCGGTGAGGCCACCTACCGCTGTGTTCACTGCGGCGAACCGCTGGTTGCAGAATAATCTTCAGAATTATCAGGAACTTTTCTGACCTAACTGATTGCATACTGGAATAACTTTCGCTACGTTGCGGGCTCGTTTTGACACGGAGTTTGTGATGTACCGTCATTTTTCTTTTGCTGCGGCCCTGTTAGCCGCTGCGTTTTCAGGCCCGGTTTTAGCCGAAGGCATCAACAGTTTTTCTCAGGCAAAAGCAGCAGGCGTCAAGGTGAACGCCGATGCGCCGGGCGATTTCTACTGCGGTTGTAAAATTAACTGGCAAGGCAAAAAAGGGGTCGTTGACCTCGAATCCTGCGGCTATAAAGTGCGAAAAAATGAAAACCGCGCCAGTCGAATTGAATGGGAGCACGTTGTCCCCGCCTGGCAATTTGGTCATCAGCGTCAGTGCTGGCAGGACGGAGGGCGTAAAAACTGCGCCAAAGATCCGGTCTATCGCAAAATGGAAAGCGACATGCATAACCTGCAACCTGCGGTGGGTGAGGTAAATGGCGATCGCGCTAACTTCATGTACAGCCAGTGGAACGGTGGCGAGGGTCAGTATGGGCAATGCGCCATGAAGGTCGACTTCAAAGAGAAAGTTGCCGAGCCGCCAGCCCGCGCCCGCGGTGCCATTGCTCGTACCTATTTTTACATGCGCGACCAGTACTCTCTAACGCTCTCCCGCCAGCAAACTCAGCTTTTTAACGCCTGGAATAAGCAATATCCGGTCACTGACTGGGAGTGTGAGCGCGACGAACGCATTGCAAAGGTACAGGGGAACCATAACCCATATGTGCAACGCGCTTGCCAGGCGCAAAAGAGCTAACCTACACTAGCGTCAATATTTTTAACCATGCCCTGGCCTTTCGCAGCCCAGGGCCATGACGCGGATGTTTAACTATGCGCATTCCTCGCATTTATCACCCTGAGCCAATCACTTCCGGCAGCCAAATTTCACTGTGTGAAGATGCAGCCAACCATATCGGCCGCGTGCTGCGTATGGGACCGGGCCAGGCGCTACAGCTGTTTGATGGCAGCAATCAGGTATTCGACGCTGAAATCACCCACGCCAGTAAAAAAAGCGTGGATGTGAAGGTACTTAACGCTGAACTCGACGATCGTGAGTCGCCGTTACACATCCACCTGGGCCAGGTGATGTCGCGTGGCGAAAAAATGGAATTTACTATCCAGAAATCGATCGAACTGGGTGTAAGCCTCATTACGCCACTTTTTTCTGAGCGCTGCGGCGTTAAACTGGACAGTGAACGCCTGAACAAGAAGCTCCAGCAGTGGCAGAAAATCGCCATTGCCGCCTGCGAACAGTGCGGTCGAAACCGGGTGCCCGAAATTCGCCCGGCAATGGATTTGGAAGCATGGTGCGCGGAACAGGACGAAGGTCTGAAACTAAACCTGCATCCGCGCGCCAGCGCCAGCATCAATACGCTGCCGCTGCCGGTGGAGCGCATCCGCTTGCTGATTGGCCCGGAAGGCGGGTTGTCGGCAGATGAAATTGCCATGACCGCACGTTATCAGTTTACTGATATTCTGTTAGGACCTCGCGTTCTGCGTACTGAGACAACCGCGCTCACCGCCATTACTGCGCTACAGGTGCGTTTTGGCGATCTGGGCTAAGGCATAAACGGAGAAGAAAATGATCAAGCTCGGCATCGTGATGGATCCCATCGCAAGCATCAACATCAAGAAAGATTCCAGCTTCGCTATGCTGCTGGAAGCGCAACGTCGCGGTTACGAAATTCATTATATGGAGATGGCCGATCTTTATCTGATCAACGGTGAAGCCCGCGCCCATACGCGTACCCTGAGCGTAGAGCAGAACTACGACAAATGGTATGAGTTCAAGAGCGAGCAGGATCTCCCGCTGGCAGACCTGGACGTTATTCTGATGCGTAAGGATCCGCCATTTGATACCGAGTTCATCTACGCAACCTATATTCTGGAACGTGCAGAAGAAAAAGGGACGCTGATCGTCAACAAACCGCAGAGCCTGCGCGACTGCAACGAAAAGCTGTTCACCGCATGGTTTGCCGACCTGACGCCGGAAACGCTGGTCACGCGTAACAAAGCGCAGTTGAAAGCCTTCTGGCAAAAACACAGCGACATCATTCTCAAACCGCTGGATGGTATGGGCGGCGCATCTATTTTCCGTGTGAAGGAAGGCGACCCGAACCTTGGCGTCATTGCTGAAACGCTGACCGAGCACGGTACCCGCTACTGCATGGCGCAGAACTATCTGCCAGCAATTAAAGATGGCGATAAACGCGTCCTGGTGGTCGATGGCGAACCCGTTCCTTATTGCCTGGCGCGTATTCCGCAGGGCGGCGAAACCCGTGGCAACCTGGCCGCTGGCGGTCGTGGCGAGCCGCGTCCATTGACCGACAGCGACTGGGAAATTGCACGTCGCATTGGGCCAACGCTGAAAGCGAAAGGTTTGATTTTTGTCGGTCTGGATATCATTGGCGATCGCCTGACGGAAATTAACGTTACCAGCCCAACCTGTATTCGTGAAATTGAAGCGGAGTTCCCGGTTTCGATTACCGGTATGCTGATGGATGCCATTGAGGCGCGTTTGCAGAAATAAATACGTTGCCGGATAGCGACGCCATCGCGTCTTATCCGGCCTGGAATTGCACCCCGCAGGCCGGATTAGGCGAAGCCGTCATCCGGCAATGCTATCTTCAGAGGGTGACATCTTCGAGCTTTGCCCACATACTGGGCTCTGTTGCTTTTTTGAACCAGGAAACAGAACCTCTGACAATGAATTTACAGCATCACTTTCTGATTGCCATGCCTGCTCTCCAGGATCCGATTTTCCGCCGTTCCGTGGTGTACATCTGTGAACATAATGAGAACGGAGCAATGGGGATTATCGTCAATAAGCCTCTGGAAAACTTACAAATTGAAGGGATTCTGGAAAAGCTGAAGATTACCCCAGAAGAACGCGATCCGGCCATTCGTCTGGATAAACCAGTGATGCTCGGCGGCCCGCTGGCGGAAGACCGTGGATTTATTCTGCATACCCCGCCGTCACGTTTTGCATCCAGTATCCGCATTTCAGATAACACCATCATCACCACCTCCCGCGATGTACTAGAAACCCTGGGCACACAAGAACAACCGTCCGAAGTGCTGGTTGCGCTGGGTTATTCATCATGGGAAAAAGGTCAACTGGAACAAGAGTTACTGGATAACGCCTGGCTCACGGCGCCCGCAGACCTCAACATCTTATTCAAAACGCCGATTGCCGACCGCTGGCGCGATGCGGCGAAGCTTATCGGGATAGATATTCAGACCATGCCTGGCGTGGCGGGACATGCCTGATGAGCGGAACATTACTCTCTTTTGATTTTGGTACGAAAAGTATTGGTGTTGCTGTCGGTCAGCGCATTACCGGTACGGCCAGACCGTTGCCCGCCATTAAGGCGCAGGACGGTACGCCAGACTGGAGTTTGATTGAACGCCTGCTGAAAGAATGGCAGCCGGATGAAATCATTGTCGGCCTACCACTCAACATGGATGGCACCGAACAGCCCCTTACCGCGCGCGCACGTAAGTTCGCTAACCGTATTCACGGTCGCTTTGGCGTAACCGTAACGCTGCACGATGAACGCTTGAGCACCGTCGAGGCCCGCTCCGGCCTGTTCGAACAAGGCGGATACCGGGCGTTGAATAAAGGCAAAGTAGATTCCGCTTCTGCCGTGGTCATCCTCGAAAGCTATTTCGAGCAGGGTTACTAAATCCGTCCCTGCGCCTGACGCTGCTGCTGACTTTGTGCAAATGTCTGCATACCTGTCTGTTGCCCGGTTTGAATTACGCCGGGCAGCTGATGCGTTTTCCCTTCACGAATCAAATTGCCCACGGCTGGCGTGTTGACGAGCAGCTCAAATAGCGCCACGCGTCCTCCCAGCTTATCTTCCTCCAGCTTTTGCGAAAGTACCGCCCGCAGGCTGTCTGCTAACTGGTTACGCACCGGATCCTTCTCTGTTGCCGAAAAGGTGTCCACCAGCCGCGCGATGGCCTGTGCCGCCCCTCGCGTATGTAACGTTGCCAGCACCAGATGCCCGGTTTCCGCTGCCGTTAATGCCAGACGAATGGTTTCCGCGTCGCGCAGTTCGCCCAGCAAAATGACGTCGGGATCTTCACGCAGCGCGCCGCGTAAACCGGCGGCAAAAGAAGCGCAGTGTACGCCCACCTCCCGTTGTTGAATAAGACAACGCTGGCTGGTGTAGCGATATTCAATCGGGTCTTCCAGCGTCAGAATATGCCCCGCAACATGCTGATTAAGGTACTCTACCATCGCCGCCAGGGTCGTTGATTTACCGCTACCGGTAGCGCCTGTCACCAGAATTAACCCATTTTCACTGCGCAGCAGTTCAGGTATGACGTCAGGGGTCTGGAGATCGTCTAAACATGGACAATCAAGCGGGAGCAATCTTAGCGCCAGTGAGGTTCCCTGTTGATGAACAAAAGCACTGGCGCGCAGCCGCTGGGAACCGGCCAGCGCAATAGCAAAATCAATCTGCCCCTGTTCCTGCCACTGTACCTGTTGTTGCTCACTGAGCCAGCACATCAGCAGATTCTCCACGTCAGGCGTAGTAAATGGTGCGATTTCGACTTTTCCACGTATGCGCCAGCGCGCAGGCCATGCATTGCACAGGTGTAGATCCGACACGTTATGCTTTACACTAAGGGCCACTATTTCTTCCATATTCATATGAACATCCTCGGAAAATGAACGATATCGCGCATAACCTGGCACATGTCCGGGACAAAATCTCAGCCGCCGCGACGCGTTGCGGGCGGTCTTCAGAAGAAGTTACGTTGCTTGCAGTCAGTAAAACCAAACCTGCGAGCGCCATCGAAGAAGCCATTACCGCAGGGCAGCGTGCCTTCGGTGAAAACTATGTGCAGGAAGGGGTGGATAAAATCCGCTACTTCCAGGAAAAAGGCGTCAACGATCTGCAGTGGCACTTTATCGGCCCGCTGCAGTCCAACAAAAGTCGTCTGGTCGCCGAGCACTTTGACTGGTGCCATACGATCGACCGTCTGCGTATCGCTGCCCGTCTGAGCGAACAGCGCCCGGCGGAACTGCCGCCGCTCAATGTACTGATTCAAATTAATATCAGCGATGAGAACAGTAAGTCAGGAATTCCGCTGGCAGAGCTTGATGCACTGGCCGCTGAAGTCGCTGTACTGCCGCGCATTACCCTGCGTGGTCTGATGGCGATTCCGGCTCCAGAGTCAGATTATGTAAGGCAGTTTGAAGTTGCACAGCAAATGGCGGTAGCATTTGCCGGGTTGAAAACACGCTACCCAGGCATCGACACTCTCTCACTGGGAATGTCTGATGATATGGATGCCGCCATCGCGGCGGGTAGCACGATGGTGCGCATTGGCACTGCCATTTTTGGTGCTCGTGATTACACTAAAAAATAAGGAAAACTAAGGAACACCATGAATACGTTGACCTTCCTGCTCTCAACGGTAATTGAGCTGTATACCATGGCGCTGCTGCTACGCGTGTGGATGCAATGGTCTCGCTGCGATTTTTACAACCCGTTCTCGCAGTTTATAGTGAAAATCACTCAGCCCATCATTGGGCCGTTACGCCGCATTATTCCCCCGATGGGACCGATCGACAGCGCCTCGGCATTAGTTGCGCTCGTTCTCAGCTTTATCAAAGCAATCGTGCTGTTTAAGGTGGTCACGTTCCAGCCGATCATCTGGATCGCCGCCGTACTGATTGTCCTGAAGACTATCGGGCTGTTGATTTTCTGGGTGCTGCTTGTGATGGCGATTATGAGCTGGGTCAGCCAGGGCCGCAGTCCTGTAGAGTACGTGCTGATTCAACTGGCAGATCCGCTGCTGCGTCCTATCCGTCGCATACTTCCAGGCATGGGCGGGATCGATTTCTCCCCAATGATTCTGGTTCTGCTGCTCTACGTTATTAACATGGGCATCGCGGAAGTGTTACAGGCGACAGGCAACATGCTGCTGCCGGGGCTGTGGATGGCGCTATGAGTGCCGTTACACCCTGCGACGACGGTCTGGTTTTACGGCTCTATATTCAGCCTAAAGCCAGCCGTGACAGTATTGTGGGTTTACATGGCGACGAAGTTAAAGTCGCCATTACCGCCCCACCGGTTGATGGCCAGGCCAATAGCCATCTGGTGAAGTTTCTCGGCAAACAGTTCCGTGTGGCAAAAAGCCAGGTCGTCATTGAGAAGGGCGAGCTTGGTCGTCACAAACAGGTTAAAATCATTCATCCGCAACAGATCCCGCCCGAAATTGCGGCGTTAACTGATTAGGTATCCCATGCAAAAAGTTGTCCTCGCGACCGGCAATGCCGGTAAAGTGCGTGAACTCGCCTCTCTTCTGAGTGATTTCGGTCTTGATGTTGTTGCCCAAACGGATCTGGGTGTTGATTCTGCAGACGAGACCGGGCTGACGTTTATTGAGAACGCCATTCTGAAGGCGCGTCATGCTGCGCAAATTACCGGCTTACCGGCCATAGCTGATGACTCAGGTCTGGCAGTAAATGCCCTTGGCGGCGCGCCGGGTATCTATTCAGCCCGCTATTCCGGCGAAGATGCGACCGATCAGCAGAACCTGGAAAAACTGCTTCACACCCTGCAGGATATTCCTGATGACAAGCGCCAGGCGCAGTTCCACTGCGTACTGGTGTATATGCGCCATGCAGACGATCCAACGCCTGTTGTTTGCCACGGAAGCTGGCCGGGCGTGATTACCCGCGAACCTGCCGGAAACGGTGGTTTTGGCTACGACCCGATCTTCTTTGTGCCGTCTGAAGGGAAAACCGCAGCCGAACTGACCCGTGAAGAAAAGAGTGCAATTTCTCACCGCGGACAGGCGCTAAAGCTGCTGCTGGATGCCCTGCGTAATGGTTAAGCTTCCACCGCTAAGTCTTTATATTCACATCCCGTGGTGCGTGCAGAAATGCCCGTACTGCGACTTCAACTCGCATGCGCTAAAGGGCGAAGTCCCTCATGACGACTATGTGCAGCATCTGCTGAGCGATCTGGATACTGAGGTGGCCCACGCCCAGGGACGTGAAGTAAAGACGATTTTTATCGGTGGTGGCACGCCGAGCCTGCTTTCTGGCCCGGCGATGCAAACGCTGCTCGACGGCGTGCGAGCACGGCTGAATCTGGCCGAAGATGCAGAAATCACGATGGAGGCGAATCCCGGGACGGTGGAGGCCGATCGCTTTGTGGATTATCAACGCGCTGGCGTCAACCGTATCTCGATTGGCGTACAGAGCTTTAGCTCCACCAAACTCGAACGTCTGGGACGTATTCACGGGCCGGAAGAAGCTAAGCGTGCAGCACACCTGGCGAGCGGTCTGGGGCTACGCAGCTTTAACCTCGACCTGATGCATGGTTTACCGGATCAGACGCTGGAAGAAGCTTTGGGCGATTTACAGCAGGCCATCGCGCTCAACCCGCCACATCTTTCCTGGTATCAGTTGACCATCGAACCCAACACGCTGTTCGGTTCCCGACCGCCGGTTTTACCGGACGATGACGCGCTGTGGGATATTTTTGAGCAAGGCCACCAGCTACTGACCGCCGCGGGATATCAGCAGTACGAAACCTCAGCCTACGCCAGACCGGGTTATCAGTGTCAGCACAACCTTAACTACTGGCGTTTTGGCGACTATCTTGGCATTGGCTGCGGCGCACACGGTAAGATCACATTCCCTGACGGACGCATCCTGCGCACCACCAAAACACGGCATCCACGTGGGTATATGCAAGGGCGTTATCTCGAAAGCCAGCGCGATGTCGCCGAAGCCGATAAGCCGTTCGAGTTCTTCATGAATCGTTTCCGGCTGCTGGAAGCCGCGCCTCGCGCGGAGTTTACGCAATATACCGGTCTTACCGAAGACGTTATTCGTCGACAGATCGATGAGGCTATTTCCCAGGGCTACCTGAGTGAATGCGATGAGTACTGGCAGATTACCCAACACGGTAAGCTGTTCTTGAATTCGCTGCTGGAGCTGTTTCTGGCGGAGTGATGGCTGGTGAACGTAGGCCTGATAAGCGTAGCGCCATCAGGAAAATTGCCGGATGGCGGCTGCGTCTTATCCGGCCTACAGGGTTAGGGCGGTAAGCGCAGCCACCTTCATCGATTAATACTGATTAAACATTTCCTGGATCTGCTTAGGATCCTTGGTTTGAGTCAGCGCAAGCTGCAGCAGAACACGTGCTTTTTGCGGGTTCAGGGAACCTGAAGCCACAAATCCGTATTTTGCATCATCAACTTCTGCATCCTGTGTAGTGGCGCCCGTTGGTACACGGGATGAACGCACTACAACGGTACCTTTATGCGCGGCGGTTGCCAGCGTATCGAAAATGGTTTTATACAGGTTACCGTTACCTACACCCGCACTGACGATCCCGGCGTAACCCGCATCCACCAGCGCTTTTGCCGGCAGATCAGAGGCGTTAGCGTAGTTATAAACAATTCCAACCTTCGGCAGCTCGGTCAGCTTAGACACATCGAACGGAGTAGACGTGGTGTGCTTACGCGCAGGCGTACGCTGGTAGTCGATTTTACCGTTATGGATGTAACCCAGCGGGCCGTAGTTAACGGATTTGAAGGTAGCGACGTCGGTAGTGTTGGTTTTAGTCACGTCACGACCATCCATAACGGTGTCGTTCATCACCACCAGCACTCCGCGGTTGGCAGAGGCTTTGTCTGCGGCAGTTACTACCGCGTTATACAAGTTGAACGGGCCATCAGCGCTCATACCCGTAGACGGACGCATTGCACCGACCAGCACCACCGGCTTGTTGCACTTGACGGTCAGGTCGAGGAAATAGGCGGTTTCTTCCATGGTATCCGTACCATGTGTTACCACGAAGCCGTCGGTTTTATCGCACTCGGTATTAATCTTTTTCGCCAGCGTTAACCAGACTTCGTCATTCATATCCTGGGAGCCGATATTCACCACCTGCTCGCCTTTAACGACAGCGATATCTTTCAATTGAGGTACGGCCTCAACCAGATTTTCTACGCCAACCTTGCCTGCCGTGTAGTTAGATTTTGTCGCGGAATCACCACCGCCGGCAATCGTTCCGCCAGTAGCTAAAATGGTGATATTTGGCAGTGCAAGCGCCGCGCCGCTGAAACCCATAACCAGTGCGGCAAGTGCCGTTTTCTTGAAAAACTCCATGTTATTTCTCCAGTTACTTGAATTTGCAGCATTATGTCTATCCTACAGATGAATAATGTGACGAGTTCCAATTAACCAGATTTATATCTCCACCAAATTGCCGTTCTTAGAGATGGATATCAAAAAAACAGAAATATACAAAATAAAACGGCACAGAATGTTTCTGTGCCGTTAATAAGAGGTGAAGATTATTTCAGAGTGCTAACCAGCGTTTTACGATCGTTTTCCAGCGTCACAACGCGGGAACAGACATCTTTGCCAAACTGCTGGAAGTCTTGTTCCTGATTCTTCCATTCGTTCTGAATTGAGGTCTGCAAACCACCGAGGCTTCCGAGTACGCCCTGCAGTGGATTACCACCGCCTTTGAGCACGGCTTTCGCCCCCATTTCGTTGATGCTGTCCTGCAAAATGCCGCCCATCGCCTGATTCACCAGCTGTTGTCCGTCCGCGCGGACCTGATCAATCGCCTTATAATGGAAAGTCAGGCCATCAGTTCGATGCTCGATGATGCGGTTCATCTGCTCTTTCAATTGCGCATCCAGCTTGGTTAAGCGGCCACGCATGTTGCTGCTTTCACCGACCTCTTTGGCGATGATTTTGTCCAGCGCCACGCGACCTTTCTCTACGCGCGCTCTGGCACCTTCGTCGATCCACGGCAGGCTGCTACGCAACGCCGCCTGATAATCTTTGGCCTGCTCACGCTGTGCGGCATTCAGGTTGTACTGTTTACCGTTGAAGGTGACATCACCAGCCTGGGTAATAACCAGGTCGCCATTCTCGCCCTTCACCTGCACCGTTTGTGGGCTCAAAATCACATCGTCACGCGGGGTGACGCTGCACTGGTAATCTGCATGTGCGGCCATCGCCGTGAACGTTAGGACTGCCGCCAGCAGCGTTTTGCGCATCATATCTTTCCCTCAATACAAATCGGGCCGGCATTTGCCGACCCTGTGCTACTTAGTCCCACCAAATATCGAAAAGTTCGCTGGTACGCACTTCTTCGAGTTTGTGCTCTTCCAGCCACTTACGCACGATTGCCTGGTGTTCTTCGGTGCATTTGCCGATTTCCTGCAGACAGATCAGACCTTCCCAGGCCAGATAGCCGCTGCCGTCAAAAGCCAGCTTGTTCGGTTCGATGACTTCATTGATAAAGTCATCAACGATTTGATCGACCTGCTCTCCAGATGTACCTTCCGGGAAACGCCATGCAACCGAAAATCCTACTTCCTGGAATTCTTCGATGTGCATCTTTTTACGCAGACGACGGCTACGGTTCTTTGCCATTATTTCACCCTCTCGAACATTAAGTCCCATACGCCGTGGCCAAGACGATGACCACGTTGTTCAAATTTGGTTACCGGGCGCGATTCCGGGCGCGGTACATAATCGTTACTCTCTGACTGGTTTTTATACCCGTCAATCGAGGACATCACTTCAAGCATGTGCTCCGCATACGCTTCCCAGTCGGTCGCCATATGGAACACGCCGCCCAGCTTCAGCTTACTTAAGATATGCTCAGCAAACGGTACCTGAACGATACGGCGTTTATTATGACGTGCTTTATGCCACGGGTCAGGGAAAAACAGCTGAACCATAGATAAAGAATTGTCAGGAATCATTTTATGCAGGACTTCAACGGCATCATGGCACATGACGCGCAGGTTCTCGACACCCTCTTCATGGGCTGAAGCCAGACACGCACCAACGCCCGGTGAGTGAACCTCAATGCCGAGGAAATTCTGTTCCGGACGCGCTTTCGCCATTGCAACCAGCGACGCTCCCATACCAAAACCGATTTCCAGCGTGACTGGCGCGTTACGGCCAAACAGTTCTGCGAAATCTACAGGCTCTTCGCTGAACTCAACGCCCATCACCGGCCAGTAGTTTTCCAGCGCGTGTTCCTGCCCTTTCGTCAGTCGCCCCTGGCGACGAACAAAACTACGAATCCGGCGCAGAGGGCGGCCGTTTTCATCAAATTCCGGTGAAATGACGTCGTTCTTCATAAAAGTTTAGTCTGCTGTGTTTGAGTTCTGAAAACGGGCATTATCCAAAGTTAGTTGCCGGATGCAAGTAAAGGAAGAAAGTGAGCAGCGGAAAGTTCCGGTTTACACCCCGTTGCCGCTGTGCTGCAATCTTGCCCCCGGCAATAATGAAACGGTAATCATGCAAGCGTCTCAATTTTCGGCTCAGGTTTTGAGCTGGTACGACAAATACGGGCGGAAAACGCTGCCCTGGCAAATTGACAAGACGCCTTACAAAGTATGGCTCTCTGAGGTAATGCTGCAACAAACTCAGGTTGCGACCGTTATCCCCTATTTTGAGCGCTTTATGGCGCGCTTCCCAACGGTAACGGATTTGGCCCATGCGCCGCTGGATGAAGTTCTGCATTTGTGGACCGGGCTGGGTTATTACGCCCGTGCGCGTAATCTGCATAAAGCCGCGCAGCAGGTTGTGACGCTGCATAGCGGTATATTTCCGCAAACCTTTGATGAAGTAGCCGCCCTACCTGGCGTCGGACGTTCAACCGCAGGCGCGATCCTTTCTCTCTCTCTGGGTCAGCATTTTCCGATTCTCGACGGTAACGTCAAACGCGTGCTGGCTCGCTGTTATGCTGTAAGCGGCTGGCCGGGTAAAAAAGAGGTCGAAAAGAAGCTGTGGGAGCTGAGCGAGCAAGTTACGCCAGCCCAGGGTGTTGAGCGTTTTAATCAGGCGATGATGGATTTAGGCGCCATGGTCTGTACGCGCTCAAAACCTAAATGTTCCCTGTGTCCGTTGGAAAATGGCTGTGTGGCGAGCGCCAATGCAAGTTGGGCGCTGTATCCCGGTAAAAAGCCCAAACAGACGTTACCGGAACGAACGGGCTATTTTTTACTGATGCAGCATGATGACGAAGTGCTGCTCTCACAGCGACCGCCCAGCGGCTTATGGGGTGGCTTATACTGTTTTCCGCAGTTTGACGACGAAGATGGACTGCGCAACTGGCTGGCGCAACGACAAATTAACGCAGATAATCTGACCCAACTTAATGCGTTTCGCCATACCTTTAGCCATTTCCACTTAGATATTGTGCCTATGTGGCTTCCCGTGTCTTCATTCACCTCATGCATGGATGAAGGCAGCGCGCTCTGGTATAACTTAGCGCAACCGCCGTCGGTCGGACTGGCGGCCCCCGTGGAGCGTTTGTTACAGCAATTACGTGCCGGTACACACGTTTAACGTACCGGACGATAAAGAGGACTTTTTATGAGCAGAACGATTTTTTGCACTTTCCTGCAACGCGAAGCAGAAGGCCAGGATTTTCAGCTGTACCCGGGCGATCTGGGAAAACGCATTTATAACGAGATTTCTAAAGAAGCATGGGCGCAATGGCAGCATAAACAGACCATGCTGATTAACGAGAAAAAACTCAATATGATGAACGTCGAACACCGTAAGTTACTGGAACAGGAGATGATTAACTTCCTGTTTGAAGGTAAGGATGTGCATATTGAAGGCTATACGCCAGAATCATAAGAACCGTTGCCGGATGGCGCTGCGCTTATCCGGCCTACGTTTTAATCTGGTCCTTGCAAACAACAAACACAACACGCACTCCCGGAATGATGAAAAAATTTCTCGCGCTTGCCGTTATTGCGCCGTTGCTCATCTCCTGTTCCAGTTCGACCAAAAAAGGCGATTCCTATAACGAAGCCTGGGTCAAGGATACCAACGGTTTTGATATTCTGATGGGGCAATTTGCCCATAATATTGAGAATTTGTGGGGATTTAAGGAAGTGCTGATTGCGGGTCCGAAGGACTACGTAAAGTATACCGATCAGTATCAAACCCGCAGCCACATCAACTTTGATGACGGTACAATAACCGTCGAGACCATTGCCGGGACAGATCCCGCCGGACACCTGCGTCGGGCGATTATCAAGACATTGCTGATGGGCGATGATCCGGGTTCTATCGACCTCTATTCCGATGTCGACGACATTAAGATTTCCAAAGAACCATTCCTGTACGGACAGGTGGTTGATAATACCGGCCAGCCCATTCGTTGGGAGGGGCGTGCCACCAACTTTGCCAACTACCTGCTGCAAACACGACTTAAAAGCCGCAGCAATGGCCTGCGTATCATCTATAGCGTGACGATCAATCTGGTGCCGAACCACCTTGATAAGCGCGCGCATAAATACGTCGGTATGGTGCGTCAGGCTTCACGTAAGTACGGCGTCGACGAGTCGCTGATTCTGGCTATCATGCAAACCGAATCCTCGTTTAACCCGTATGCGGTGAGCCATGCCGATGCGCTGGGACTGATGCAGGTGGTACAGCACAGCGCCGGGAAAGATGTGTTCCGCTCGCAAGGGCGCTCAGGCACACCAAGCCGTAGCTTCTTGTTTGACCCGGCCAGCAACATTGATACCGGTACGGCCTATCTGGCAATGCTCAACAATGTCTATTTGGGCGGTATCGATAATCCGACCTCACGTCGCTATGCGGTAATCACCGCGTATAACGGCGGCGCGGGCAGCGTGCTACGCGTGTTCTCGAACGATAAAATTCAGGCCGCGAATATCATTAACAGCATGTCTCCAGGTGACGTTTATCAAACGCTGACCACCCGACATCCCTCTGCTGAATCACGCCGATACCTTTACAAGGTCAATTCCGCACAAAAATCCTATCGACGCCGCTAATGTATTCCTCTTCAGCCCCCTAAAACGGGGGCCTGAAGCACCAAAAATGTTAACTCCATCACTCTTTTGCTTTGCAATCAGAAATTGTTTGCAAATATTTGTCACAGGTAACAAAAAAAGAGTGCCTCTCATTGATAGAATCACATCATATAGCCACGGCAAATGTGCCTTTTAAAACATTCATCCGCATTACGGTGTGAGGAAATTAACATGAATCTTAAGCTGCAGCTGAAAGTTCTCTCGTTTCTGCAGTTCTGCTTATGGGGTAGTTGGCTCACTACCCTCGGCTCCTATATGTTTGTCACCCTTAAATTCGATGGTGCATCCATTGGCGCGGTGTATAGCTCGCTGGGGATCGCCGCCGTGTTTATGCCAACGCTGTTAGGGATCGTGGCCGATAAATGGATCAGTGCGAAGTGGGTTTACGCCCTTTGCCACCTGGTCGGCGCAGGAACGCTGTTTGCCGCAGCCGAAGTCACCACGCCAGGGGCCATGTTCTTTGTGATCCTGCTTAACTCCCTGGCCTATATGCCAACACTGGGGCTAATCAACACCATCTCCTACTATCGCCTGCAATCTGCCGGGATGGATATCGTTACCGACTTCCCGCCAATTCGTATCTGGGGCACCATCGGCTTTATTCTGGCGATGTGGGCCGTGAGCTTCTCCGGCTTTGAACTGAGCCATATGCAGCTTTATATCGGTGCGACATTGTCCCTGGTACTGGTACTGTTCACCCTGACGCTGCCGCATATTCCGGTTGCCAATCAGCAGAAAAACCAGAGCTGGACATCAATGCTCGGTCTGGATGCTTTCGCGCTGTTTAAAAACAAGCGTATGGCGATTTTCTTCATCTTCTCAATGATGCTGGGCGCAGAGCTGCAGATTACCAATATGTTTGGTAACACCTTCCTGCACAGCTTCGATAACAACCCACTGTTCTCCGGTAGCTTTATCGTGGAACACGCATCGGTGATGATGTCGATTTCACAGATTTCCGAGACGCTGTTTATCCTGACCATCCCGTTCTTCTTAAGCCGTTACGGTATTAAGAACGTGATGCTTATCAGTATTGTGGCGTGGATGCTGCGCTTCGGCCTGTTTGCCTACGGCGATCCAACGCCGTTCGGTACCGTGCTGCTGGTTCTGTCGATGATTGTTTACGGCTGCGCCTTCGACTTCTTCAACATCTCTGGTTCTGTGTTCGTGGAGAAAGAAGTACGCCCTGAAATCCGCGCCAGCGCACAGGGTATGTTCCTGATGATGACCAACGGCTTCGGTTGTATTCTGGGCGGACTGGTGAGCGGTAAAGTCGTTGAACACTATACGCTGAACGGTATTACCGACTGGCAGACCGTGTGGTTGATCTTCGCAGGTTACTCGCTGGTTCTGGCTTTTGCCTTCGTTGCGCTGTTTAAATACAAACACGTACGCGTTCCAGCAGGCACACAGACTATCGCGCACTAACGTTTACGCAGAGAAAAGCGGGTTACCAAAAGGTAACCCGCTTTTTTTGCGCTTACTTCACCACATATCCATACAGACGCTTAATACCGTCTGCATCCGTTTCACTGTAAACACCTTGCAGCTCCGGCGAGAAGCCTGGCAGCAGGTTTACGCCCTCTTCCAGCGCCAGAAAATATTGCTGTACCGCCCCACCCCATACTTCGCCCGGTACCACGCACAGCACGCCCGGAGGATAAGGCAGCGCACCTTCCGCCGCAATGCGGCCAGCTGCTTCACTAATCCGCACCAGTTCAACATCACCACGGATAAAAGCGCTGTTCGCATCCTGTGGGTTCATCGCCACGGCAGGTAAACTTTCCTGACGGAACATCGCTTTTTGCAGATCTTTCACATCAAAGCTGACGTACAGTGAGTGCATCTCCTGGCACAGTTCACGCAGGGTGTAATCCCGATAGCGTACCGGATACTTATTGAAGATGGTGGGCAGCACATCTGCCAGCGGCGTATCGTCTTCAATATGCTGCTCAAACTGCGCCAGCATCGCCACCAGTTGCGCCAGTTTCTCTGCGCTTTCTGCCGGGGTCAGCAGGAACAGAATCGAGTTAAGGTCGCATTTCTCCGGCACGATGCCGTTTTCACGCAGGTAATGCGCCAGAATCGTCGCCGGAATACCAAACTCGGTATATTGCCCGGTTTGTGCGTCAATGCCCGGAGTGGTTAACAGCAGTTTGCAAGGATCGACGAAATACTGGTCGCGCGCGTAACCGGAAAAACCATGCCATTTAGCACCTGGTTCGAAGCTAAAGAAGCGACGCTCGCTGGCAATCACCTGCGTCGGATAGCTTTCCCACGGTTTGCCATCGACTACCGGGGGAACAAACGGCCGAATCATCTTACAGCGGGTAAGTATCGCTTTACGGGCCTCAATGCCCAGCGTCACACACTCCGCCCACAGCCGACGACCGCTCTCGCCTTCATGGATTTTGGCGTTAATGTCCAGCGCCGCAAACAGCGGGTAAAACGGACTGGTAGAAGCATGCAGCATAAATGCATTATTCAGACGCTTATGCGGGCAGAACCGCGCCTGACCGCGAATATGGTTATCCTTTTTGTGGATCTGCGAGGTTTGCGAGAATCCGGCCTGCTGTTTGTGTACCGACTGGGTGACAAAGATCCCCGGATCGTTAGCATCGAGATCCAACAGCAGCGGTGACCCATCGGCCATCATCGGAATAAATTGCTCGTAACCGACCCATGCAGAGTCAAACAGGATGTAATCACACAGATGACCGATCTTGTCGATCACCTGCCGGGCATTGTAGATCGTACCGTCATAGGTGCCGAGCTGAATGATCGCCAGACGGAACGGGCGCGGTTGATCGGCCTTTTGCGGCGCAACCTCGCGAAGTTGCTGGCGCAGATACTCCTCATCAAAGCAGTGCTCGTCAATACCGCCAATAAAGCCAAACGGATTACGCGCCGCTTCCAGATACACCGGCGTCGCACCCGCCTGGATCAGCGCACCGTGGTGGTTCGACTTATGGTTATTACGGTCAAACAGCACCAGATCGCCGCGCGTCAGCAGCGCATTGGTTACTACTTTATTGGCCGCAGAAGTCCCGTTCAGCACAAAGTAGGTTTTATCCGCGTGGAAAACTTTCGCGGCAAATTTCTGCGCATGTTTCGCCGAGCCTTCATGAATCAGCAGATCGCCAAGCTTAACGTCGGCGTTGCACATATCCGCGCGAAACAGATTCTCGCCAAAGAACTCGTAGAAATGGCGCCCCGCGGGATGCTTTTTAAAGAACTCACCGTGTTGATGTCCTGGGCAGGCAAATGTGCTGTTCCCCATCTCGACATACTGAGTCAATGTGTCATAGAACGGCGGCAGCAAATCTTCTTCATACTGACAGGCAGCAGACTCCAGCTCCAGCCAGTCCTGCGCCTGACCGCGAATGACCGCATTCACACCCATCGGCAGATCAACATCCGACTCTGCGAACAGAAACACGGGTATATGAAAACCGGTGCGTTTCAGCAAAGCAAGGATCCCGCTGCGGCTATCCGCAACGGTAATGACGACTGCCGCAACGTCAGTAAAATCAGTACTGTCCAGCGACACCACCTGACGATGGCTGGACAGACGAGAAACCAGTTCTCCACTGGCGGCAATTTTCATTGATTTCATAAGCGCAATAACCCGTTTCGGGAAAATCAAAAGTCCCGGACAAAGCCACATTGCTTTGCCCACGAAATGACAGGTCAAACTGGTTACCAGCCCCGACCGCCAGACATCAGTAAAAGCAGATAGCCTCTGATTTTACTGTTATCCTGCAGTGAGCGTGCGCTGCCCTCACCGCATGGTGGGAGCGTAAGGATAAGTCGCAGGAAGGGGCAAACATCGCGCAAAAAGGCGATGTTGAAGGCGATGTAGGGGGAGTAATATCATCCCAGGCAGCCCCATTCAGACAGGAGAAAATTCGCGCAATCATGGCACCTTTCACTTTCAGGCGCAAGATAAAATCCGGAGCCTGAACCTCACAGATAAACAAGCATTTCGTCTGCCAATCGCGGCATAATAATGCAATCTGAAAACATATTTTACCCAGAGAATTGCCTTTAGCATCAAGACGATAATGGGTATGCAGGAGCAAACGTGGTAATTGGACCCTTTATTAATGCTGGCGCCATTTTATTTGGTGGTGTTCTCGGCGCACTACTCAGCCAGCATTTACCGGAACGCATTCGTGCCTCCATGACCTCCATATTCGGACTGTGCTCTTTGGGGATTGGTATTTTGCTGGTTATCAAGTGCGCTAACCTACCGGTGATGGTCCTGGCTACGTTGGTCGGTGCATTAATTGGCGAGTTCTGTTATCTGGAAAAAGGGATCAATACCGCGGTTGCCAAAGCGCAGCAGCTTTTCACCCGGTCGGATGCCAACACCACGCACGAATCCTTCATCCAGAGCTATGTGGCCATCATCGTGCTATTTTGCGCCAGTGGTACTGGGATCTTCGGGGCGATACATGAAGGGATGACCGGCGACCCGAATATTTTAATCGCCAAATCGTTTCTTGATTTCTTCACGGCCATCATCTTCGCCTGTTCATTAGGAATCGCGGTATCTGCCATTTGTGTACCAATGCTGGCAATCCAGCTAACGCTTGCCACTTGCGCAGCACTTATTTTGCCCCTGACGACGCCAGCCATGATGGCCGATTTCAGCGCCGTAGGTGGACTGCTGTTGTTGGCAACCGGTTTACGTATTTGTGGAATCAAAATGTTTGCGGTTGTGAATATGCTTCCTGCCCTTCTGCTGGCAATGCCGCTTTCCGCCGCGTGGACGGCATTTTTTGCCTGAGAATGCGTGCAATAGCAACAATGTGGTGATAGATTGTGCAGTCTGCGTTGATTTGAAGAAATTTCGTTGACGAAACGAAGCGAATCGGTTTTAATGCGCCTCGTTGCCCGGATAGCTCAGTCGGTAGAGCAGGGGATTGAAAATCCCCGTGTCCTTGGTTCGATTCCGAGTCCGGGCACCACTATTTAGAAGAACCCGCCTATGGCGGGTTTTTTGCTTTTGGCGAAACGGACTCTTCATCGAACTTTGCCAACTGCTCACCTCCAATTCGTCTACTCTTATACACAAATTAGATTGGCAGAAGTCGCGCGTAAGCTGCTGGCATCTACCTTTCTCGGCAACACTCAAGAGCATGGGCGAATCCAGGACGTTGAGACACACCGCCCCCCCACCTGTATACCCGAAATCTTAAAATCTGATCCGAAGGAGGCGCTTCTTGTCTTACTCTGATGTTGTATATTCCAGAGTTTTCATCATTTATTTCCGGCTTAAATTCATTCAGGAGAACAAACCAATATTAGTGCTAAGGCAATAATATAGTTTCGCTCCCGAATATTGCATCCCCCTAAAAACTCTTCGTACTGTTATAATTCTCCCAATAATACTGCCAGCCAGCCCCACACGGATAAACTGTACTCTGCAATAGGATTGCATATATTTAAATAATACATACAAAACCATCAATTATTATTTAACCGAATGTTTTAATAAACAGCAACTCTCTTTTTAGGTCTTTATTTCATGTGTATAATTCAGTTTGAGTTTTCAGATAAATAATTGCAGGAAACACCTGACGCCATTGAGGATGCAAATATGAATTCCAGGTCAGCAGTATTTTTATGTACAGCAGTATTTCTGCTAGCTGGCTGCGCGCCACACTCTCCTATTGATGTAAAGAAAGCAGGGGCACGGACAGAGAACGGCGTAAGTAAGACTGCTTCAGCACAGAAACTGACGGACAAGGATATTTTTGGCAATGAAACTACGCTGGCGGTGTCCGAAGAGGAGATCCAGGCTGCGCTGGAAGGGAATGTATTTCGCGTACCTCTGAGTTCGCCTGTTATTCTGGTACAGTCCGGTAGCCGAGCACCGGAAGCCATCATGCAGCAGGAAATGAGTCGATATTATACCGTCGCAACCTTCTCCGGTATCCCGGACAGGCAAAAGACCGTGACTTGTAATAAAGATAAAAATAAAGACGAGAGCCAGGATATTGCTGTTGTAGAAAACATGAACTGGATGCAGGCTCTGCGTTATGTCGCCGCGAAAGGTCATCAGAAAGCAATCATCGTTTATCAGGATACATTGCAGTCAGGCAAATATGACGCTGCGACAAAAAGCATAGTCTGGTCAGATTATAAAAATGAAAAACTAATCGACAATACATCACTACGTTATCTGGTGCGTTTCACTCTAGTGGACGTGGCAACAGGTGAATGGGCTACCTGGTCGCCGGTCAATTATGAAGATAAAGTACTACTACCGCTGTCAGGGAAAAAAAATGCCGCAGACATAGCGACTGAACAACAGATTTCGCAGCTTAAGCAAAAAGCCTATGCATCAATGGTTAAAGACCTGGTGAACCGTTACCAGTAATCCGTCCTGGCTACCATTATTGACTTGTAGCGGCGCGTCAGCGAATCCGACGTGCCTGCTGCCCCTGGCGGGCTGGAGCAGCAGGGCAAGATTACGCCCCCGCCAGCCCTATCGGGTCCTGCGTGATATGCCTTCCCTACCCCGGATTGTAATACCGGTGCCGGTTGTAATACAGCGCCGACTCCTCATCATACTGCTGCCCCGGCAGCCGTATCGCCTGCTCCAGCTGTGCCGGGTTCTCCTCGCCCGACAGGTTTCCCCACTCATCATACTCCCCACGCCACGCCACCGTGTTGTCCGGGGTAATTAGCGCAAGCGGCAGACCCCGATGGTCGCAGTGGTAAAGATGCACTTTCCTCTCCGGCTCATGGTGTGGATCCAGTGAACAGGTTCCCGCTTACCCACCCGGCGGCCCAGTGGGTCATACACATACCGCCCCTCCGCCTGCGTCTCGCCATACTGCGTGCGCACATAGTGGACCAGCCGGTGCTGGTTATCGTATTCGTATCGGTGCGTCCGCTCGTCATGCATCCGGATAACCCTCTCCGGGATGCGGTCCATTTTTTCCGTCATCCTCCCGTAACGGTCATAGCGACACAGGTACTGTGCATCTTCCGTGATGCGGTTATCCGCCCATGCCTTTCTGCTGCTGCCAGGATAAAATTCGGGTCTGCCAGACGGTTTCCCGCCGGGTCGGTGGCATAGAGGAAGGTGATGTCCACAGGGCAAGATTACGAAACCCCGCACCCCGCAAGGACTGTAGCCAGATACCCTCTGTCCATTGCCGCTTTTCTCATCTTGCGACGCAGTCCCGCCTTGAACACCATTTCTTGCCGGAGAATATTTACTGCAATATGTCTTATCCCCGAAAATAATTCAGCAGCATTTCCTCTTCTTATTCGACTGTCATCTTCATTCATGGCTGTATCCAGACACCAGTGCAAACAGTTCTCGATCGACCAGTGATCCCTGACGGATCTCGCAAATTTCTCCGCTGTTAAATTCGCTGAACTTATATAATATCTTATCTGCATTTCCGACTCTTTCACTTGAGATGCTATTTCTTTACGGAAGGAAACAGCAACGCATAATTTCTTCAGCCCTTTCCATTCAAACGTAAAATCAATAAGTTCATCAGGAACATCACTTACAATATGTAAACGAGTTTCTTCTCTTCCATGACTTTTTTCAGTTGTTGAATAACTATCGTACTCAGGATTATTCAGTTCTTTAAGAGGGAATTTCTTTTCAAATGCTTTTTGTAATCGACCCTGATTTCCTTTCACTGCAAACAAGTAGTCACCATCCAGAGAAACTATCTTCTCTGCAATATCCTTTTGACAACCCATGGCATCAGTTGTGATTATTTTCTCCTTAATATCCAGCAAGTTAATCAACTCTGGAATAGCAGTAATTTCATTACTTTTCTCAGCGGTTTTTAGTTGTCCAAGAACGACACCATCCATTGTCGAAAATGCACTGATAACATGTATTGCCCCACGCCTACGGCTTTTATCATAAGATCCACGAAGCGTTTTACCGTCGATAGCAATAACACTACCATCTTCTGAAATATGGCAATCACACATCCAGTTAATAAAGCATTCATGAAATCTTTGAGGACTTATACAGGAAACAACACGTGCGATAGTATCATGAACAGGAATACCATGGTCAAAGTCACCATATTGCTTTAAAAAATCAAGATGCGTTTCGCCAAAATCTTCTATATCCTCCCAACCCTCAGCGCCAGAAATAACGGCACAGATCGTCAATAGAAGAATATCTGATAATTTATGCTCAACTTTCCATGATTGTCTGTAATCAGGAATAATTGATATGTGCGCCATTAATTTCTCGATATCCATGTTTTTCCTCCTTATTTTAAGGAGATATTTGATCATATATAATGTCAAAAAGACAGTTGCAGCGGGTAATGATTAGCTTAATTTTTAAACAAAAAATGCGGATTTGTTAGTACAAAAAACGTACTTTACGTGATCTTTCCCTGCTCTGAATACAGGCAGGTATGTGGTGGATTGTGCTCGGAAAGAAAATCCATAAGATCTTCCGCGACAGCACCATCAATAATAGCATAACGAACTGGAAGCATTATTATTCCTCATCCATTGGACAATGAGCCACAAACATGGTTCCTTCTCCTGCTGCAGCCTTCAAAATGGCCGGACGCATGGGCAGAATGACTTCACCCGGACTGCCACCTCCATTGAGGTTTATCTTCGGCCCGCTGACATCAACGCCGCCTGCATGTATCACGATAAAAGAACCGCCCACGCGCAGGCTGATTTTGCTGTCACTCTGTAAAACAATATCCCCCTGAACATTGATACCCATCGTACCCGCCACTTTTTGGGCCAAATCGTCTTTCACTTCTAAACCATAATTACCTTCCACCTGTAGTGGTCAAGTAATACTGGCCACTACAGTCTCCGGAAAAGGAGCAGATGCAGGCCGGACACTGCCGGAAGTGGCTGCAGTGGCGTAACCCGCCTGCGCCGCCTCCGCCCGCTGCACCTGCGTGGTCAGCACCCGGTACGGCGGCAGCGGTGCGGACAGTACCTCATCCACGCCCGGCACCCGCTCTGCCCACCCCAGTATCCACCACGGCCCCAGCGGGCTGTTCGTTGCCAGGTACGTGTTCGGGCTTAACCGGATATCTTCAGGCAGGGTCTGCCAGAGGCCATACAGCGGGTTGCTCCTGTCCGGCGTCAGCACCCCGCACCGCGCCAGCCAGAACGATTCGCTGCGGCTGTATGCCCATTCGCCCGGTGACAACGGTTCAAAGCGGATGCTCCGGCGGACCGTAGGTGATGCCGCCCGGACACACCGAACACGCCACGTCCGTCGGCGCACCTATCAGCACACCTGCTGAACCCTGGACGATTTTCCCGCCCTTCATGGTCATGTCGTCCTGACGCGCCGCTGGTTTTCCGCCCTTTTTTATATCTCTTTTTTTGTTTTCTTATCGATCAGTTATTCAGCCGGTCGCCGTTAATAATTTTGTTTCGGTTAAATTTTACATTATACCTTGCCAATTAGTTTATATTTAATCATCAGCTTTTAAAGTACATCACAAAGTAAAAAAAACATATTTATAGACCACAGTCCCCCCATTACAAACTAGTTCTAATTCGTTAGAAACAGCGTTACAGTTACAAACCAATTTAATTGCTATTGCATCTGTTTGGTTTTGTATTTCGCTATATACTCTCTTGATAGAATATCAGCCTCAACAAGTTCGTCTGATGTTAATCTATTTGCAATCTCGGCTTTTAGAACACCACTTTCTTTAAGCCCGTTATTATATGAAACAGAATACCATGCATACGCCTGCTTATTATCACAAGGAAGTTCCTTTTCTCCTTTAGAATAAATAAATGCAAGGTTAAATTGTGCCGGGGCATAGCCCTGAGCAGATGCTTTTTTTAGTAAATCTATTGCTTTTGATTTATCCACAGGAAGTCCACCCAAGCCACTATAGTAAAAAAACGCCAGAGCAGATTGAGCTTTTGAGAAATTTTGACTTGCTGATTTACTGTACCAAAAAGCAGCTTTCTCATAGTCCTTTTGAAGGAAAATACCTTTATTGTAGATATGACCTAAATAATACTGAGCTACTTTCTCTCCGCGTTTGGCAGCTATACGGTACCATTTCTCCGCTTGCTCATCATTACCCACCTCATCATATAATAAAGCAAGATTTGTTTGAGCCCCAATTATTCCAGAGTTTGCCGATTTATTGAGAAGAGAAAATGCTTTCTCATAATTTTTAGGCACACCCATCCCTTTTATATATAGCACAGCCAAGTTCCACTGTGCTTCTGGAAAATTTTTTTCTGCTGCCTTCTGATATAACTCAAAAGCCTTTTCGTAATTTTTTGGTACGCCCTGACCATTAGCATACAGGACACCAAGATTATATTGAGCCTCAGTCAGACCCTGGTTTGCCGCCAGCATGTACCAATATGCTGCTTCCTCATAGCTTTCAGGCACACCATTGCCAACTCGATAGCGTTCTGCAAGTTTAAATTGCTCAGCAGCACCTCCTTTACCTGCCAGGCTTTTCATCATTTGTATATCATCAGCAACTATTGTATCTGCTGATGCTCCTGTTACATCACGAATACAGCTCCCCCATAAAAAGAGCGCGGGCATGATGTATAGCCATATTTTCTTATTTTTTATTATCATCTTTTAATTTACCGACTAACTCACCTGCAAAAACATCAGTAACGGCATCCCCAAACTCATTCTCAGGAACATAAGGTAGTTTGCCTGTGCCTCCACCAACGACCTCTTCTACTCCTGTATTCGCAGCAGCATCCATACCAGCCTGGATATCAGCCCCCTGACTTAAAAACGACAATCCCATTTTCATTGCTGTTTTTTCCAAAAAACCTTTTCCAGCGCCAAAGGCTCCCCCTAAAGCACACAGCGTTAACTCGGATTTATCTGGGATTTTTTTATCATCCATATAGCTTGTTGTTGCAACTGCAGCGCATGAAGTGGCACTTTCAATTACGGTTTTTCCCCATGAAATTGTGCCCTTACTTAATGCTGATAAACTTGATGCTGGACCGGTAAGTATTGTTCCAATAATAACAGGCGTATCTATAGCCCAAAGTTTTACATAGTCAGCAGCAGGGTTCCATCCGCCTACTCCGCGAACATACTCTTCCCCCGCTTTAATTCTTTCTTCCGGTGATGACCCATGAGAGTTCAGATAATTATCTAAAGTATCAGCAGCAGAATTGTCATATTCAGAGAATATATCGCCCTCATCCAATCCCAGCGGGTCCACCCCCTGCACCGGATTCAGCGGGTACGCATACAGGTTCCAGCCACCGCGCAACCCTATCGGGTCCTGCGTGATGTAGCGACCCTGCTCCGGATTATAGTAACGGTGCCGGTTATAATACAGCCCCGTTTCCTCATCATACTGCTGGCCCGGCAGTCTCAGTAGCTGCTCAAGCTGTTGCGGGCTGTCTTCCTTCTGCCGGTTTCCCCACACATCGTACTCCGCGCTCCATTCCCGCCCCCCGTCGCTGTTTATCAGCGCCACTGGCAGCCCGCGGTGGTCGCAGTGGTAAAGATGGATTTTCCTTTCCGGCTCATGCCGTGGTTCCAGTTGCCCCGCCATCTGCTCCGCCGTCAGTCCGCACTGCGACAGCCACGCCCGGCTCTCCTCACTCACAGCGTTGCGCCTCAGCTCCCCCTCCAGACTGTCCAGTCGCCTCACCAGCTCCGCCGGGAACACCACGCCCGCGCCATCCTCGCTCCCTTCCGCCTGGAGCTTCTCCGCCAGGCTCCTCCGGCCACGGACCGTTGTTAGGGCAGCTGTCGCCGTCTCCACCCTGAGGAGCGGCGTAAAACCTCCCCCCTCATACACCGTCTGGATGCGGCTCCGCGCCGTCTGCGCCGTCACCAGCCTGTCCCCGCTCCACCCGTACCACGTCACCTCCGGAGTCTCCGGCATCGCACTGTAGTCTTGCGAGCTTCCCGAACTATAACGCTCACGCCGCCACACCTTTTTGCTCACCCGGCGTCCCGTCGCATCGTACACGTACCGGCTCTCTGTGATGCTCCGCCCGCTGTAGCCCTCCGTACACCGGTAGCGCACCAGACGGTTCTGACGGTCATAGCCGTAATGGTGCGTCCGCTCATCTCCGTTGCGTATCGCCCCTGCCGGGAGGCGCTCGCCCTTCTCCACCATGTTACCGTACCGGTCGTAACGGTACACGTACCGCCCGTCCTCCGTCACCCGGTTGTCCGCGAAGATGCCCGGCAGTCCGTTCGCCTCCCGGCGTGCCGCGCCCGCTTCCACCCGGTTTCCCGCCCCGTCCGTCTCATACGGAATGTCCACACTCACGTCTCTGGTCGTCAGGCCTGCTGCCGACAGCCTTCCCGCGCCGTCATAATCATAGCGCCAGATTTCCCCCGCGCCGTCGATACCCGTCAGGAATCCGGATTCGTCATGCCGGTATTCCCGGTTCAGCGCCGCCTCCGGCAGGTGCCGATACGCCACCTCCCCGCCCGCCGTGTAGCCCGTCTCCATCCGCCAGCCGCCGAACAGCCGCTCCGTCTCACGGTGCAGCCTGTCACGCGTGTACTCCACCAGCGGCTGGTTTCCCAGCTTCAGCCCCGCCAGGTGCCCGCTGCCGTATGTCAGCCACTCCGCCACCGGCAGGCCGTCATACGCCTCCCGTACCGCCAGCCCCTGATCGTTATAACCATGCCGCACGCTGTGCTCCCACAGCAGCGCTTTCGTTTCCCGGTTATGGACGGTCTGCCGCTCGCCGGTGAGACGGCCTTTATTATCGTAGCCGTAATGCACCGTCACCCGGTGGCCTTCGCTGACATGACTCAGTGCCGTCAGCCACCCGTGCTCGTCATACTGCCAGTTTTCAGCTTCCTGCCCGTTGACGGTGCGCTGCGTCAGCCGGTCCGACACATCGTAACGCCAGTGCGTGACAAGGTCTTCGTCCTCACTGCGCACCAGTCGCCCGCTCCGGTCGTAATCATACCGCTGTGTCCTGCCGTCGAAGCCACGCTGCTCCGTCACCCGGTTCAGCGCATCATAAACAAAGCACATCTGCGCGCCGTTCTCGTTCTCCAGCCACACCACACGCCCCGCCGCATCGTACCCCACCCGCCGCGTCAGTCCTCCTTCCGTCAGGCTGATGAGCCGCCCGCGCACGTCATATTCCGCCACGCGCCGCTGACCATCCGGACGGGTAACCGCCGTCAGGTCGCCTGCATCATTATATTCGTACCCCGTCTCCCGCCCCTGGCTGTCTTTCACTGACGACAGCCTGCCCCGGCTGTCGTAACCCCGGTAAACGCTGAGGCCTTCCTCATAATGCACTGCCGTCTGCTGCCCGTGACGGTTATAGTCGTACCGCGTCTCATAGCCCGAACAGTCCGTCCGCGACACCACCTCCTCGTTACGCCCGCGCCTTATCCGGCGGCTCCCGGTGCTGTCCCTCACCACCGACGGCTGGCTGTCATGGGCGCTGTCATACCCGTACTCCGTCGCCTTCCCTTCGCGCGACACCGTTTTCACCAGACGGCCCTGCCGGTCATATTCCCGCGTGCTGCGCCGTCCGTCCGGATAAACGGTTGTTATCAGTTGCTGCCGGTCATTATAACTGTACTTCGTCTTCCGCCCGTCCGGCCCCGTCACCGCCGTCAGCTTCCCTGTCGCCACATCCGGACTGTACGTCGTCTTCCTCCCCGCCGCGTCCGTCCTCCACTCCAGCCTTCCCGACGCATCATACCCGCTGCGGATAACGCTCCCGTCCGCCTGCTCCTTCATCACCACCCGCTTCAGGCCGCCCTCGCCCTCCGTGTGCAGCACTTCACGCCTCTCCAGGCTGTCCGTTACCGTTATTTTGTTTTTCTCATACGCGAACGCATAACCCAGCCCTTCCGGGTTGACCTGCTCCGTCACCCGCCCCGCTTCATCGTACCGGTAGCGGCTCGCCGGTCTTCCCGCGTAACGGTGCGCCGTAATCCTCCCCGGATGTCCGGCGTCATACTCAAAGCGCCTCACCTCCGCACCGCTGCGGTCATACACCGCCTCCAGCTCCCCGCGCGCCGTGTACCCGTAACGCACCAGCGGCTGTGATGGCAGCGCATCCGGATATGCCGGGTCTTCCACCAGCCACACCGCCGACAGCCTGATGCCACTGTCTTCCCCGTATGCCGTGGCGGGCAGGGTCTCCGGCCAGGAAGAGGGGGAGCGGGAAGAGGATGACCGGGGAGAAGATAAGGAAGATGAAGGTGGCTGAGAAAATGCAGAAGATAATGACGAAGAAGACGCTGACGCCGCCTGCGCCGCGCGCTGCTCCTGCGTTGTCAGCACCAACCGGTAGCGCCGTCCGGTGCCATCCGTCACCCCCGTCACCGCACCGTCGTACGCTCCGTCACGGTGGTACACCAGACGGCGGCCGTAACCGTCCACCACCCCCGTCAGCACCCGGTACGGCGGCAGCGGCGCAGGCAGCGCCTCATCCGCACCCGGCACCCGCTCAGGCCATCCCAGCACCCACCACGGTCCCTGCGGGCTGTTCGTCGCCAGATAGATATGCGGGCACAGCCGCACCGTCTCCGGCAGTGCGCCCCACACGGCCGACAGTGGATGGCTGTTGTGCTGCGACTCCGCCCCACCTCGCGCCAGCCAGAATGACTCACTGCGGCTATACTGTATCTCCCCCGGTGCCAGAGGCTCAAAATGCACGCTCCGGCCACCATTGTCGTTCAGTATCAGCCCGTCGCTGCGCAGCTGTAACTGCAGATCTGACGGCAGCTTCCAGCCCGGTCCGCACAGCCCCACCGGCGCGGGCGTCCGGGTCCGGTAGCTGCTGTAGGCGCGGGAAAGTACGAACGGCAACGAGCCAGGCAGCGCGATATCGATCTCGCCAGGCAGTACCTTCGCCCCCAGCAACGGGTTCACCGGATTGCCGTAGTTCCCGCTTCCGCCCGCGTCACTGCCGGGCACCTTCCCCTCCGGACATACCGAACAGGCCCCCCCCGTCGGCGCGCCTATCAGTACCCCCGCTGAACCCTGGACTATCGGGCCGCCCACCTGGGTCATGTCGCCCTGACGCGCCGCTGGTTTTCCGCTCATCTTTATTTCTTCCTTTAATGTGTATTCAACTGTACCCGCCATCTCACTGGCGGATCAGTTTCCAGGGGATATCCCCTCAGATATTCCACACAAAATTAATCACACAGCATCGGTTGTTTTTGCTGTTACCCGGCATTCGTCATGTTATTCAGTACATGATCAGATCCGATGGATCGGGGCTATCCTGTTGTTCAGGTGCTTCAGGCGGCTTTTTACTTACTCCACAGTTCCAGCTAATCAGCTTTGAATCCCCGTTTATACTGTCCACGCCCTGCAACTCAAGATGTTTACCATTCAGAAAAATTCCACCGTCACTCGTCAGTACCAGACGGGCCTCACCACACACCAGCTCCAGATGCTCGCCAGCGGAATACACAGCGGTTTTACCGGTACTTTCGGTTTTGCTGTTCCCCACGTTAACGCTGGCGTTACGCCCGACATTAACGTTGTATTTCATTCCCACATTAAGTGATTTGAATATCCCAACCTCAGAAGACTGCATCAACGCCACCGAGGTATTCATGATGCCGCCTACGGTGGTCTGATATGCCAGTCCCACATTCAGGGCACGGACAATCCCCACAGTTTCCACCTGATTTGCTCCCACCTTGATCACCTGGTTACTGCCCACTTTCTCCACCTGGTTGACGCCGATGGTCTGGATTTGGTTATTGGTGACAGCGATCACCTGATTATTACCGATGGTTTCAGCATGGTTATTCGTCACATCGGTGGTGCGGTTGTGCAGCACCTCGGTATTCATGTTTTTCTGTGCGTGGATATACACCCTCTCCTTCCCTGTCGCATCATCGAACATGAGTTCGTTATACCCGCTGCCCTTGTACGTCTTCGACCGTATCGTCATCTGCGTCTTCGTCCCCGGCAGACCGCCAGGCGGCGGGTTATCCGCATGGTACGTCCGTCCCATGATTATCGGCTGGTCAGGGTCCCCGTTCAGGAAGTCCACTATCACCTCCTGGCCCACCCGCGGTATCGCCAGGTTGCCGAACCCCGGTCCCGCCCACGCCTGCACCACCCGTATCCAGCACGAGCTGTCCTGGTTCGCCGGGTTATACCGGTCCCAGTTAAACTTCACCCGCACCCGGCCATGTTCGTCACAGAAGATTTCCTCCCCCTCAGGGCCGGTAACAGTAGCTGACTGCGGGCCGTCCACTGACGGCTTTTCCATTGGCCGGGGTCGCCACGTCCTGTCCGCCGGTATCACCGTAAAATCATTCTCAAGGGTGGTCCCTGAACCGGAACGCCCCGCCACCGCCTGCGGTTGTTTCCCCTGCAAATCGCTGCTCACCACCTGCCATTCCCGGTTCAGGCCCGCCTGCGGATGTTCCGTCAGCTGAATACGCCGCCCCGGCCATATTGCCGGAGAACGACTTTTTCCCTGCGCCTCTTCGGCATTATTGCGCCAGCCCTCCACCTGCCAGCGGGCGAAGTTCTGCCCGTGGCCGTCCTTGAAGCGCCCCGGATAATCAAACACTTCATACTGTGTACGCTGATAATCCTGGTTCTGCCCCTGCTGCTCAAAGCGGCCCGCCCAGCCGGGGCGTTTAAAGGTGTAGTCCTTGCCAATGACAGAAGAGGGGCGTATCTGTGCGCTGTGGCGGAACTGGCTGATGCACGGCGTGCTCACTTCGGTCCGGGTATTCGGGTTCCACGGGATGTCAAACGCCTCCGGCAGAAAGCGCACCGTGTCACACAGCACCAGACTCTGGTCGTCGCTGTCAGGCGAGTGCTCTTCGTAGAAGAACAGTCCTTCCTCCGCCGCCATCCGCGCCAGAAAGTCATAATCCGTTTCACCGTACTGCACGCAGAATTCCCGCGCCGGATGCGCCTCACTGAACAGCGGACTCCAGTCCGTCACCCCGTTTTCCTGCAATATCGTCCCCAGAATGCTTTTAATATCCTCATTCTGAAAAATACGGGAGTTCTGCCGCAGGGAGGCACGCCACACCGGTGGCCGGACAATCATGCTGTACAGCATCTGATGTCCATCGTTTTCCCCCTGCTCAAACCAGGTCACAATACCGTTCACCCGGCGCTGTATCTCCGTGCCCTGCCAGATTTTAAGATGGGCTGTTTTTTCCAGAACCTGAGAGAAATCAATGCTGAGAAGCTGCTGGCTGACCAGCGAAATATTGAGGGTGAACAACGAGGAAAGGGACTGCTCCAGGTGAAAGGATGTCACGGCCAGCGCATCCGGTGGCAGGCCGTCCACCTCCAGTGTGAAACGTAATCCTGTTGACATGAATAATCTCCTGAATTAACAGGGAAAAGAAACCACCAGCCAGACTGCGGCGAATGACAGTACAGTGTTACGTTTGCATTATTCAGGCACGCTACCGCCGAAGTTTCCGGCGTCCGCCATCTCCCGTAAAAAACGTAACCCCTTACTGACACTGCTTTTTTGTTTACGATCCCCAACAAAAACAGCACCCTGCCCGTAAGGGTGGGGTGCTGTGGATTCAGCCTTACGCTTCCAGCGGCGCGCGCCAGTCATCAGCACCAGAGGTGCCGGACTTGACGTGCTCCCACTCGATTTTGCGGTAGGCCAGTGAGACTTCGAGCAATTGCGTGAACTCGCGCTTCGCCGGATCCTGGCAGTGCGGCATATGCAACTTCATATCCACAATCGTCGAGTCCGTCAGGCGGGTGGTGAAATAGTGCTCCTGTTTGCCTTCAACAGAGGTACGCCACCAGTGCAGTTCAGTTTTCGGCAGCATTTCGCCGGAGGCCAGCGCGTTGTACAGCAGTGGTACGGCTTTGTTCAGCGCTACAGTAAAAATGAACGGCTTGTGCGAACGCTGACCACTCGGCTGCCCGGACTGCGGATCGGTGGGTACAGTCACGTTGTGCTGGAATTCCTGTACCAGCATTTCATCCTCGTGCCCCTGCACGTAGATATTGCCGACAGAATCTGCGGTAAATGCACCAGCGGTAATATTCCCCTGGGTTTGCCCCGTAATTGAGATGTAACACGGTGTTGGCATTCATAAACTCCTTGTTAACGATTAACGACACTTACATACATCTGCCAAAAGATATCCGGCAGATAAAAACATGCTTAACACATAAAAAACTCTGTAGTTTAAACTCTCTTCACATGGCAGATTGAACCGTAAACCCAGAGGCTAAAAAGCATATTCCTGATGACTGAATTAAATATTCACACATCCATTATGGTGATACATCAATATTCATTTCTATAAAATAATGACAATATCATATTCATGAATAAATATTATATTCATCATTGCTCCATTACTCCAATCGGTAAAACCCATTCACCAACCAACCCGTAACATAAAGATAATTGCGGTATATGGATTCATGAAAAATATATTAACAACATATAAAACAAAATAAAAACCACATATAAATCATATAATTACATAAAAATAAAAATCACTGAAATTTCTTTTAATTTATTCTTAACGAAACCAATACAACCTGAACAATAACCACAACAGAAGGATACTCCTGTATTTCATTTAGAAAAAGTGCTTCTCAAAAAATTTTCTTCGCGTAATAATGATTGCCAGTTGTTTTTATTGCACGGTATTTCATGGTCTGTACGGAGATGCAGAAAACATAACATAACCTGATGGATGATCTCTATGAGCAAAGATTATAACGGCAGTGTAGCCCCCAAAGAACGCATTAATATTTCTTACGTTCCAAAAACTGACGGCGAGCCTTCTGAGGTGGAATTACCCCTCAATATGTTGATAGTGGGAGATACCGGAAACTCACAAGAAACAGCACCACTTGATGAACGCCAGATGGTTTCTATCGACAAGCATTCATTCAATTCAGTGATGGCAGAAGCTTCCATTAGCCTAGATTTTGCAGTTCCGGCAGCATTGAAGGACGACGCAAAAGATGACGATGAGATGAATGTCTCGCTGGAAATCAAATCCCTGAACGATTTTTCTCCGGACAGTGTGGCAAAACAAGTGCCGGAGTTGAACAAATTGCTGGAACTACGCGAAGCGCTGACAGCATTAAAAGGGCCGCTGGGTAATTTGCCAGCATTTCGCGCCCAGCTTCAGGCATTGCTGGAAAATGAAGAATCCCGCGAACAGTTACTGCGGGAGATCAGCCAGGCAGAAAACCAGTAATCTCTGTTTTTCAGGGAGATTATCCTGGTATGGGCTTGCGGAAAGATACCACCAGAACCGATGACGCAATAACGCAGACAGTGAGCCGGTTATGTATCACTCAGACAGGCGATATCAACACAGAAACACTGGATGTATTGATCGCGGCGCCTGACCAGAGGCTCGGATGTCTGATGGATGAAATCATCCATATCAACGGGTATCAGCAGATGAAGCCACACTGGCGGAAGGTGTTCCACTGACCGTGAAACCTGACTCCAGAAATACAGATCAACACAAGGATTTTCAGTATGTCGTTAAAGGAAGAGGAACTTGTTTCCACCCGCGCTGAACAGGGAAGCCATGCCCCGTCGTTGCTTGATGAAATCATGGCACAAACCCGTATCCAGCCCGGTGCTGACGGTTATGATATTGCCCGACAGGGCGTAACGGCTTTTGTTGCCAGCCTTCTGCAATCCAGCTCACCAGCAGAACCCGTAAATAAACTGGCCGTGGACAGTATGATTGCGGATATTGACGCCCGAATCAGCCGCCAGATGGATGCTATTATTCACGCCCCTCAGTTTCAGCAACTGGAGTCATTCTGGCGTTCAATGAAAGCCCTGGTGGACCGCGTTGATTTTCGCGAGAATATTAAGGTTAATATCCTGCATGTCACCAAAGAAGAACTGCTGGACGATTTCGAGTTCGCGCCAGAGATTACCCAGTCAGGCTTCTACAAGCATGTTTATTCCAGCGGATTTGGTCAGTTTGGTGGTGAACCCATCGCGGCGGTATTAGGCGCATATGAGTTCAAAAATACCACGCCAGACATGAAACTGCTGAACTATGTCAGCGCCGTCGGCGCTATGGCCCATGCGCCGTTCCTTTCTTCCATATCGCCGGAATTTATGGGACTCAATTCATGGACTGAGCTGCCCAATATCAAAGATCTTTATGCCATCTTTGAAAGCCCTGCTTACACAAAATGGCGCGCCCTACGTGATTCCGAAGACTCTCGCTACCTGGGGCTGACCGCACCGCGTTTTCTGCTCCGCCAGCCCTATTCAGCCACCGAAAACCCCATCAGAAGCTTCAACTACGCCGAAGATGTCAGCCACAGCCACGAGCATTATCTTTGGGGCAATACCGCCTGGATGCTAGCCAGTAATGTGGCCGACTCGTTCGCAAAATATAGATGGGCGCCGAATATTATTGGGCCGCAGAGCGGCGGCGCGGTAAAAGATCTTCCGGTACATTTATATGAATCAATGGGACAGATTCAGGCCAAGATCCCAACAGAGGTGTTGATCACCGACCGCCGTGAGTTCGAACTGGCCGAAGAGGGGTTCATCACGCTGACCATGCGCAAGGGCAGCGATAACGCCGCCTTTTTCTCCGCCAATTCGGTTCAGAAACCCAAGCATTTTCCGGGCAAAGATGCCGAAACCAACTACAAGCTGGGTACACAACTACCGTACCTGTTCATTATCAACCGCCTCGCACACTACATTAAAGTTTTGCAACGCGAGCAGCTCGGGTCGTGGAAAGAGAGAAGTGACCTTGAGCGAGAACTCAATATTTGGGTCCGCCAGTATGTCGCTGACCAGGAGAATCCGCCCACTGACGTCCGCAGCCGTAAGCCCCTGCGTGGCGCTAAAGTTGAGGTCCTGGACGTGGACGGCGAACCAGGCTGGTATCAGGTGGCAATTTCCGCAAGACCCCATTTTAAATATATGGGTGCGTCGTTTGAACTGTCTTTAGTCGGACGGTTAGACAAGTGATACCGGAGCACGAGAGACCTGCCGGATCGCTGTTTGAGCGTCTGGAAAACCCTCCTGCCAGAAACTGGCGGGGGGACAGCAATATAAAGGCATTCAGACAGTCCATTCGCCACAGCCTGCGAAATATCCTGAATACCCGCTCCGGCAGTTGTCGGGGTACCCCGGAGCTCGGCATCGAAGAGCCGGAAGGAGCAGATAATTATCGCAGCGCCATGAGCCAGGCTATCGTGCAGTGCATTGAGCGTTATGAACCCCGAATCTCACATTCTGAGGTTCGGGCGGTGCTTCCCCTTATGGCCAGCCCACAGGAAATAACATTCCATATCACCGCCTGGGTGACATTTAACGACATCGACGATGTGCTTGAGTTTGATATGGCACCGGACGGCAGTCAGCATTATCGGGTGGAGTAGTAAAATGGAATTCGAAGAGCGTTATTACAGGCAGGAACTGAATTACCTTCGCCAGTTAAGTAAACAACTGGCAACCGAAAAGCCGCATCTGGCCCGGTTTCTGGCTGAAAAAGGAGCCGATCCGGATATCGAGCGTCTACTGGAAGGCGTGGCATTTCTGACCGGCAATCTGCGCCAGAAAATTGAGGATGAGTTTCCTGAGCTGACACACGGCTTGATCAAAATGCTGTGGCCCAATTATCTGCGCCCGGTGCCGTCGATGACGCTGATTGAATACAGCCCGGATATGGACAAAACCTCCGTGCCGGTATGCATCCCCCGCAACGAACAGTTCACAACCGGTTCGAAAGAGACTCAGGGAAACCAGGTATTGTCTGCGTATTCCGGCAATGAACACGATGTAGCCCCGCCCTGTACGTTCACTCTTTGCCGGGATATCTGGCTGCTGCCCGTTCAACTGGATCAGGTAGAGGATCGCAGTACGCCCCGCCATGGCATTATTGATATTACATTTGCCATCGCACCTGGTACAGATTTCACCACTCTGGATCTAAACAAGCTGCGCTTCTGGCTGGGCAACGATGATAACTATACCCGCTACCAGCTGTATTTGTGGTTTTGCGAATATTTACAGGGCGCAGAGTTGCTTACGGGCGAGCAGTCGATCCCGATGCCCGAATTTATGCTGAAAGCTGTGGGGTTTGAACCAGAAGATGCCATGCTGCCCTGGCCCGGTAATGTCCACAGCGGCTACCGCATTCTCCAGGAATTTTTCTGCTACACCGACAGTTTTCTCTTTTTCGATGTCTGTGGCATTCCGGCGCTACTTGACAGATTGAAGGAGAATCGTTTCACCCTGCGGCTGCGTTTTTCGCGCCCTTTACCCGTGGATATCCAGTTACACTGCGACTCCCTGCGTTTATATTGTGCGCCCGCCATTAATCTTTTTTTCCATCATGCCGAAGCGATTACGCTGGATCACCAGCGGGCAGATTATCCACTGATACCCAGCCGCCACTATCCGGATCATTACGACATTTTTTCGGTTAACAGTGTGGTGAGCCAGACGCAGGGTATATTCAGAAAAAAAGAGTTTGGACAACCCATTACAACACCTTCTGTGCGTCAGTGGCCTGCATTTGAAAGTTTCAGTCATCAGATGGAATACAGTCGCAAGCGGGAAGTTGTCTACTGGCAGCACCGGACAAAGACCTCGCTGTTTCAGCGGGGCTTTGATCATAGCCTTGCTTTTATTCACGCTGATGGCGGCCACCCGGATGCCTCGCTGCTTAATAATGAAGTGGTCTCAGTATCGCTGACCTGCACCAACCGTGAGTTGCCGATACAGATCCTGCCTGGCGACATAACAGGTACAACAGGTAAAAACGCGTCAGTGGCATCGTTTCGCAATATCACCCGACCCACGCCGCCACTCTGGCCGGTTATAGACGGCAGCCTGCACTGGTCCCTGTTGTCCGCCATGAACCTGAATTATCTCTCACTGCTGGATGCTGATGCGCTCAAACAGGTCATAGCCAATTTTGACCGCCACGCCATTCATCATCCACAGATGGCTCGCCTGTCACAGCAAAAGCTGGATGCCATTGAACGGCTGGACACCAGACCCGTTGATCGCCTGTTTACCGGGATACCGGTGCGTGGTCTGGCGTCAACTCTGTATATCCATCCGGGACCGTTTGTCTGTGAAGGAGAGATGTACCTTCTGGGTGCAGTTTTGTCGCACTTTCTGTCGCTGTATGCCAGCGTCAATTCATTCCACATGCTGACCGTTGTTAACACGGAAAGCCAGGAGTCATGGAAATGGGCGGAAAGAACCGGACAACACCCGCTCATCTGACTCCGGACGATGCTACGGTACAGGATGAACAAAACGCATTACGGGAGAGTTTTCTTCAGGACGCCTGCGCCTGTAATTTTTTTGCTCTCTCAGAACTGCTGCACCGGCTGGCATCAGAGGGGGAAGAAACACCGGAATTATCGCTGGATACCCCTCCGTCACAGGAGACCATTCATTTCCGGGCTGATGCCAGCCTGGGCTTTCCGGTAAGTGATGTCAGCGCGCTAGAGCAGGAGACCTCCGGGCAGTTCCGGATGACCACCACCTTTATGGGGTTACAGGGCAGCCAGTCTCCCCTGCCAGGTTATTACCTTGATCACCTGGCCTGGAAATCCGCACATGAGCAAAGTCCGGTTGGTGATTTTCTGGATATGTTCAGCCACCGCCTGACACAGTTCGTCTGGCATACCTGGCGTAAGTATCGCTACCACGTCTCTTTCCGTAACGGTGGCGTGGATGTGTTCTCGCAACGGATGTATTCCCTGGTCGGGCTTGGCCACCGGCAACTTCGCGAAAGGCTACCAGTTAATCACAGCAAAATGCTGGCCTATGCCGGAATACTGGCGAATCCGGGACGCTCGCCAGAGATCGTCTGCTCGCTGGTCGCGCACTGTTTCGATTTAAATTTATCTGACGTGACACTGCAAAACTGGCAGCGACGGATGGTGGAAATAGAGCCGGATCAGCAAAACAGTCTCGGATGTTACACGATTAAAAATGGCGAAAAACTGGCCGGTCGATCGGTGCTGGGCAGTTTTGTTCTCGGGACGAGTGTTCCCGATCTCAGCGGTAAATTTCAGTTAAGCATTAACAACCTGAGTCGTAAGCGGTTTCTCTCGTTCCTGCCATCAGGAGAAAGCTTTCTGCCGCTGGCGATGTTTGTCTCCTTCGTCCTGCGCGATCAACTTGCCTGGGATTTGCACCTGGGACTGGCACCGGAGCAGGTGGGCACCATGCGGCTGGGCGATAACAAGAGCTCACTACTGGGCTGGACGTCATTTCTCGGCGAACCGGGAGAGCATCCCTCAGTCACCATCAGGGTCAGGGAGTAAAATATAACCATCATGGAGCATGATATGGCGGAAGAAAAAACGCGACAACAAACGCTTTCACTGCATGTCGTCAACGGCAGCGAACTGGAAAGCGGGCGCGCGGCACGGTGTCTGTTCACACAGAGCGGGGATGTGGGCCACAGCAGTGAGTGCCACTGGCCGGTTCAGGGCAGGCATCAGGATGTTCCGGCGAAAGCGTTCAGCATCAGTCTGCATGATGGCGCATTCTGCCTGCATCAGCTGACCGCACCACTATGGCTGAATCAGGCCAAAGTCACGGTAGCCTCGGATCTGGTGCAGTTACGCCAGGGCGATGAGATCCAGACGGGGCATCTGATACTCCGGGTTTATCTGAATCAGGGCGGGATGCGGCATTACGACGAAGAGATGGCTACCCCTGAAACCATTGTTTCTAACCACGACACTTTGTCAGACACGTTGCTGTCCACTGACAGCGCACCGGAATATCCGGGAATGCCGTCCCGCCACCAGCTTGCCGATACCGTTGTGAATGGCTTTTCCACCGACCCATTGCAGGCGCTGCGGACCGAAAGTCTGACCACAAGGGACAATCCTCTTGCGGCAATCACGCCTGTACGTCCATCCGCTCCGTTGTCCGATCCGGTCACACATGGCGGGATCAACACACCGTTTATGGATCTGCCATCAATGTATGCCTATCCGCAGGACAGCGATGATGACGCAATTTCACCGGCAGAGGCGGCACAGCGCCATCTCGCTGTAACCCCGTTACTGCGAGGGTTGGGAGGATCGCTTACTGTGCATAACACGAAAGATGCCGATGATTTTCTGGAAGAAGCCGGGAGGACACTGCAGGCGGCGATTAAAGGGCTGCTTGAGCTACAGCAGCACCGCAACAGCCTATCTGACAAACATCTGCGCCCGCTGGAAGATAATCCGTTGCGCCTGAATATGGACTACGCCACCGCTCTGGACGTGCTGTTTGCCGAAGGAAAAAGCCCGGTTCATCTCGCCGCACCTGCCGCCGTCAGCGAGAGCCTGCGCAATATCCGCCATCACGAAGAAGCCAACCACGCGGCCATTGTGGAATCGCTGCGCGTGCTGCTGGACGCCTTCTCGCCGCAGAGCCTGATGCGCCGTTTTGTGCAGTATCGCCGCAGCCATGAACTACGCAATCCGCTGGATGATGCCGGAGCCTGGCAGATGTACTGCGATTACTACGACGAACTGGCCTCCAGCCGCCAGCAGGGCTTTGAGATGCTTTTTAACGAAGTGTATGCCCAGATCTTTGACCGGGTACTTCGTGAAAAACAGCGGGAGCCGGAAGCATGACAGGGCGTGGTTTCCTCGCCTGGGTATTGGTGGCGTTGTTAACCATCGCCTTGTGTGGTTGTGAAACAGCAAAAAAAATCGGCCAGGTCATTAAAAACCCAGATATTCAGGTCGGAAAACTGGCTGACCAGTCGTCACTGGTGACGATTACGTTGCTGACGGAGCCGGATGCCAACATCAATGCGGACGGTGAAGCTGCGGCGGTGGACGTACAACTGGTTTACCTGAGTGATGATTCGAAATTACAGGCTGCGGATTATGACCAGCTCGCAAGTACGCCGTTACCGGATGCACTGGGGAAAAACTATATCGATCACCAGGATTTCAGCCTGCTGCCCGACACCATAAAAACCCTGCCGCCAGTGAAGATGGATGAGAAGACGCAGTTTATCGGCGTGATTGCCTACTTCTCCGACGACCAGACCACACAATGGAAACAAATCGAACCGGTGGCAGGGACAGGACACAACTACCGCCTGCTGGTACATATCCGCCAGAGCAGTATTGAAATGAAAAAAGAGGATGATTAACGATGGCAACCACGCGAAACAAGGTGATGTGGCGGGAAGGGACACTGATGCGTCCGCACCACCTCCAGCAACAGCAACGTTATAACGATTATGTGAATAACCTGCGTTTCCGGGCCATTCATGATTTATCCTGGGGATTTACGGAGTTGTCCATCAACAACGAGTTGCTGGCACAGGGTAAAATCATGCTCGACAGTGCGTCGGGCACGCTGCCGGATGGCACGGTGTTCTCCCTTCCGGATCAGGATTCGCTGCCCGCTCCGCTGCATCCGGACAGTTTTCCCGATGAAGAAAGCCGTAATGTCTATCTGGCCTTACCTGTCGCCAGCGATGTGAGAGGCGAAGTCAGTTACGGGCAACAGATCGGGCGTTACCGGCTGCACGATGCTGATGTCCGGGATCTGCATTCAGAGAATGGTGATGCGCGTGCACTGACGCTGGGGCAGTTAACCCCCCGCATTATGAGTGGGGCAGACGATATGAGTGCATATGTCACACTGCCACTGTGCCGTATCAAAGACAGGCGTGCAGACGGCTCTCTGATGCTGGATGACAGTTTTATCCCCTCCTGCCAGAACATCCATGTCAGCGCACGGCTTCGTGAATTTCTCCGCGAAATCCAGGAGGCAGTCGGCGGCCGGGCCAATGACCTGGCTAACCGCATTGGTTCTCCGGCGCAAAGCGGTATTGCCGATGTGGCGGAATTTATGATGCTGCAACTGCTCAACCGTAACCAGACCCGCTTCACTCACCGCGCCCGCAGACCACAGCTTCATCCGGAAGAGTTTTATCTCGATCTTGCTGGGCTGCTGGGAGAACTCATGACATTTACCGAGCCGTCCCGCCTGCCCTGTCCGCTGGATGTCTATGATCACCGTAACCTGACGGACACCTTCAACACGCTGTTACCGGAAGTGAAGCGGGCACTGCATACCGTCCTATCGCCCAGGGCGGTTAACCTGCCGCTGCATCTGCGCGATGGCATCTGGCAGGCTGACGTACATGACTCAGCACTGTTGCAGTCAGCCACCTTCGTGCTGGCAGTGGCGGCGAAAATGGAGACACAGCAACTCCAGCGCCAGTTTATCCAGCAGTCAAAAATTTCCTCGCCGGAAAAAATTCGCAATATGGTCAGTGTGCAAATCCCCGGTATCCCGCTGCATACGCTGATGGTGGCCCCCCGCCAGCTTCCGTACCATGCCGGTTTCAGCTATTTCGAACTGGACAAGAGCGGTCCAGCCTGGGCGGATGTGGCGGCTACCGGTGCCGTCGCCCTGCATGTATCCGGTTCGTTTCCGGATCTGAACATGCAACTGTGGGCTATAAGAGGATAAGACGATGGATGCGCTATCACTGCCCCCTTTACCCGAATACGAAAGCGAAGGCCTCCGTCAGTACCAGCTTACGCTGCGCGGCAACAGCCTGAACCCGATGATCGACGCCGCAACACCGCTGCTGGGGATGGTAATGCGTGTTGCGGGGATGAACAGCCATGCCATGCCTGAACACCTGTTCACTCAGGTGGTGACGGATGTGCAGGCAATGGAGCAGCTACTTCAGGAGCAGGGCTATGAGCCAGGTGTGATTATCTCGTTTCGTTACATCCTCTGTACTTTTATAGATGAAGCGGCACTGGGTAACGGCTGGTCCAACAAGAACGAGTGGATCAAACAGTCGTTACTGGTGCATTTCCACAATGAAGCCTGGGGTGGTGAAAAGGTCTTTATTCTGCTGGAACGCCTGATGCGCGAGCCAAAACGCTACCAGGATCTGCTGGAGTTTTTGTATATCTGCTTTTCACTGGGCTTTCGCGGGCGCTATAAAGTCGCGCCTCAGGATCAGGGGGAGTTTGAGCAGATATACCGCCGCCTGTATCACGTCCTGCATAAACTGCGCGGCGATGCGCCCTTTCCACTGCTGCACCAGGATAAAAAAGCCCATGGCGGACGCTACCAGCTCATTAAACGACTGACCATCCGCCATGTTCTGTCCGGCGGTATCATCGTGCTGGCGCTGTTTTATCTGTTCTATCTGCTGCGCCTGGACGGCCAGACGCAGGACATTCTTCACCAGTTAAACCGGCTGCTCGCCAGGTAAGGACACATATGATCCAGATTGATTTGGCCACACTGGTAAAACGGCTTAATCCCTTCGCGAAACAGGCGTTGGAAGCCGCAGCCTCGGAGTGTATGAGCCAGCAGGCGGCGGAAATCACTGTCAGCCACGTACTGCTCCAGATGCTGGCTATCCCGCGCAGCGATTTGCGGGTCATTACTGAACGCGCCGGGATCGGCACCGATGATTTACGCCAAGCGCTGACAGTGGAAAATTACGCCACCACCCGTTCAGTGGATAGCTATCCGTCGTTTTCCCCCATGCTGGTTGAATGGCTGAAAGAGGCCTGGCTGTTGGCGTCCGCTGAAATGCAGCAGACAGAGTTGCGCGGCGGCGTCCTGCTGCTCGCCCTGCTCCACTCGCCGCTGCGCTACGTACTGCCCACCGCCGCCCGGCTGCTCACTGCCATCAACCGCGACCAGCTACAGCAGGATTTTGCTGGATGGACGAAGGCGTCAGCCGAGTCGGTTATGCTGAATGCGGACGGGCAGGTCATCAGCGCCGCAACCGATACCGGCGACAGCCTGCTTGCCCGCTACGCCAGAAACATGACCGATGATGCCCGCAACGGCAGGCTCGATCCAGTATTGTGCCGCGATAATGAAATTGACCTGATGATTGATATTCTCTGCCGCCGCCGTAAAAATAATCCGGTGGTAGTCGGTGAGGCAGGCGTCGGCAAAAGCGCGCTGATCGAAGGACTGGCGCTGCGCATTGTCGCAGGCAAGGTACCGGACAAGCTGCGCGATACCGATATTATGACCCTGGATCTTGGTGCACTACAGGCAGGCGCATCGGTGAAAGGCGAGTTTGAGAAGCGCTTTAAGGGGCTGATGGCGGAGGTCATTCAGTCACCGAAACCCGTTATTCTGTTTATCGACGAGGCCCACACGCTGATTGGCGCGGGCAACCAGCAGGGCGGGCTGGATATCTCTAACCTGCTAAAACCTGCGCTGGCACGCGGCGAGCTGAAAACCATCGCCGCCACCACCTGGAGCGAATATAAAAAATATCTCGAGAAAGACGCTGCCCTGTCGCGTCGTTTCCAACTGGTAAAAGTACGCGAACCCAATGCTGCCGAATCCACCATTATTCTGCGCGGCCTGTCGGTGGTGTATGAGCAGTCCCACGGCGTGCTGATTGATGATGAAGCCTTACAGGCAGCAGCAACGTTAAGCGAGCGCTATCTTTCCGGGCGTCAGTTACCGGATAAAGCCATTGATGTGCTGGATACCGCCTGCGCCCGCGTTGCGATCAATCTTTCCTCTCCACCACGGCAAATTTCAGCGCTGACCACACTGAGCCATCAGTGCAAAGCAGAAATTCACCAGCTTGAGCGTGAAATCCGCATAGGCCTGCGATCTGATACCTCGCGGTTGAATGAAGTACTGGTGCAGTATGACGAAACGCTGACCGAATTGGATGAGCTGGAAACAGCATGGCACCAGCAGCAGGCGCTGGTACAGGAAATTATCTCGCTGCGTAAAGGGCTGCTGGATGAATCCGTTAGCAGTGAAGAAGAAAATGTGCAGTCAGAAGAAGTGGATGCCGCCCCCCCCCCGTTCCGGCAAATGAATTCGCGACGAAGCAACCAGAAACCGTCCCAGAACGCTGTCCTGCAGAACGACTGGCAGCGCTGACCGCCGAACTGAATACTCTGCACCATACGCAGCTACTGGTTTCCCCACACGTCGATAAAAAACAAATCGCAGCTGTGATTGCCGAATGGACAGGCGTACCACTTAACCGTCTGTCGCAGAACGAGATGTCGGTCATCACCGATTTGCCGCTGTGGCTGGGTGACATTATCAAGGGCCAGAATCTGGCGATTAAGCATCTGCATAAGCACCTGCTGACAGCGCGTGCGGATCTGCGCCGCCCGGGGCGACCTCTGGGTGCATTCCTGCTGGCCGGCCCCAGCGGCGTGGGTAAAACGGAAACCGTGTTGCAACTGGCAGAACTGCTCTATGGCGGTCACCAGTACCTCACCACCATCAATATGTCCGAATTCCAGGAGAAACATACTGTTTCCCGCCTGATTGGTTCCCCTCCAGGCTATGTTGGCTACGGCGAGGGCGGCGTGCTGACCGAAGCGATTCGTCAAAAACCTTACTCCGTAGTGCTGCTTGATGAAGTGGAAAAAGCGCACCCGGACGTGCTTAACCTGTTCTACCAGGCGTTCGACAAGGGCGAGATGGCAGATGGCGAAGGCCGTCTGATTGACTGTAAAAACATCGTCTTTTTCCTCACCTCCAACCTCGGTTATCAGTTGATTGTCGAACATGCCGATCACCCTGAAACCATGCACGACGCGCTGTATCCGATACTGGCAGACTTCTTCAAACCTGCGCTACTGGCACGCATGGAAGTGGTGCCATACCTGCCGCTGTCGCGTGAAACACTCTCCGTCATTATCGCCGGGAAACTGGCGCGGCTGGATAACGTGTTGCGTACCCGCTTCGGTGCAGAGGTGATAATTGAGCCGGAAGTCACCGACGAAATAATGCAGCGCGTCACCCGCGCTGAAAACGGCGCGCGGATGCTGGAGTCGGTCATCGACGGTGAGATGCTGCCGCCGCTCTCCCTGCTGCTGTTGCAGAAAATGGCGGCGAATATCGCCATTGCCCGTATCACGCTGGGTGTGACAAACGGCTCCTTTATCGCTGATGTGGAAGATGCACCGGAGGATAGCACTGATTCCGACACACAGTCGGAACCAGAAACAGAGGACAAAACCGTTCTATGAGCAGAATACAGACGCTCATGATCATAATGCTGCTGCCGGGATTATTCCCCCGCGCAGTACAGGCGGAAACACCTGCAAAACAGGTGATTGCCGTATTGCCGGGGATTGTGGTGCCGGAAACCAACGCACAGACGACGCTCAGTGCCATGCTGGACTGTCGCCGGGAGCCTGCTGCACTGGAGCGTCTTGACTGCTATGACCATATTCTGGCACCAGAGCAATCCAGCTTTAATGGCGCGCTGGTAAAGGCCCGTTATGAAGGTGAAGCCTGGAAACGGGCTTTCGCCCAGGAGAAACAGCGCCCGGATAATTCCACCGCACTACTGATGACGCAGAGCGATGGCGAACGCCCAACAGTGGTTATTACTACACCAGCCATCGGCAACGTCCCGCCACGCCCGGTACTGATGTTCAGTTGTGTGGACAACATCACCCGGATGCAGGTGGCGCTGACCCATTCCATGACGCAGAACGACATCGCCGTGACGCTGACAACTGACCACGGACGCTTTCAGTCTCATTGGTTTATCCGTGAGAACGGTGTCCTGTTGGAGTCCAGCCGCGGACTATCCGGTATTGACGAAATTAAGCAGCTCTTTGGCGCAAAAACCCTGACCATCAACACCGGTACGGACAGTGCCGCCGGAAAACTGACATTTAACATTGACGGGCTGGCGAAAACCATCGCACCGCTGCGTGACGCCTGCCACTGGGCGGGGGAATAAAAATGGCAATGGACTTACGTAACCCGGATACCTGGATTTCACACCTGCTGGAAAATCTGCCGGAAGATAAACATGCCTCCGCGATGAAAGACGATAATCCCGACTGGGAATATATCGATGGCGAAATGCTTAAACTTGGCTCACTGACGCACAGTCAGTTGGATATCCCGGAAATACAGCGCCGGGGATTAGTGCTTCTGGCGTCGGAAAGCAAAGATTTTCGCCTGCTGGCCCACCTTTTACGTACGCTGCAACACGCCGGTGATCCGCTGCTGGCGTTACGTTTACTGACGTTATATGTGGAACATTACTGGACGCAGGCCGCACCGCAAAATGCAGCTCATAAACAGCGTTTCGCCGCCCAGGTACTGAAACGATTTGAATCCGGTGCAGAGAGCTTCGCAGAATCGGCAGATATCACGCAACGCGACAGCCTGCTGGCTGAGCTGGCAAAACTGGCGCAGCGCTGGCAGGAGCAAAATATCCCGGCACTGGCGCAGGCCGTCGATGATCTCTCGTCGCAGTATCGCCGGGCATTTCGCGGGGCAAAGCTTGCGCTGTCTGCCCCGTCACCCACGCCATCCGTCGGCGCACCTCCGGCTGCAGCCACACTACCCTCCCCGGTATCGCCATCGGTGTCCGCCCCCGCTATCCCGACCGTCGATATTGACAGTCATGATGATAAGGCCTGGCGCGACACACTGCTGAAAGTCTCCGCCATTCTCTGTGAGCGCCAGCCGGATTCGCCGCAGGGTTACCGCCTGCGTCGCCATGCGTTATGGCAGGCCATTACATCCGTACCCCAGGCAGAAAGCGACGGGCGAACGCCGCTGGCGGCGGTACCTGCTGATATGACCGCCGATTATCAGACCCGACTGAGCAATGCCGATCTGGCGCTCTGGCAACAGGTGGAAAAAAGCCTGCTTCTGGCCCCGTACTGGCTCGATGGGCATTACCTTTCGGCGCAAACCGCGCAACGCCTGGGTTACTCCAGTGCAGCAGAAGCCATCCGGGATGAAATGGCCCGTTTTCTCGTCCGCCTGCCGCAACTTGCCACCCTGCGGTTTAATGACCGCACGCCGTTTATGAGTGAGCAGACAAAACAGTGGCTGGCGACGTCTCCGGGCAGTCAGACAGCCCCGATTATGCGGACCGACGAAGACACAGAGGCTGTCCACCAGTGTTTCAGCGAGAAGGGACTGGAAGCCGCACTGCAATACCTGGAAAAGCTGCCGGAAGGCGATCCGCGCGATCAGTTTCTCCGGCAGTATCTGGGCGCGCAACTGATGGAAGACGCCGGAATGGTGCAGCTTGCACAGCAGCAGTACCGGATGTTGTTTAAAGCAGGGCTGCGTATGACGCTGGCTGACTGGGAGCCGTCCCTGCTGGAGCAACTGGAAAACAAATTCACGGCAGAAAAATAATAACGTAACAAGGAGTTACCGTGTTCAGATTACCAACCCCTCGACTGTTCAGCAGTCTGCGATCCGTCCTCCGACCGGCGATGCCCCGCGTTAAGGTTTCCGCCGCCTGGCTGCTGGCACTGGCGTGGATTGTGCTGCTGGTATGCATCTGGTGGAAAGGCCCGTCATGGTCGTTCTACGACGAGCAGTGGCTTAAACCGCTGACGAACCGCTGGCTGGCGACGGCAGCCTGGGCGCTCGCAGCGCTGGTATGGCTTACCGTCAGGGTAATGAAGCGCCTGCAACTGCTGGAAAAACAGCAAAAACAACAGCGTGAAGAGGAAAAAGATCCGCTGACTGTAGAACTGACTGCCCAGCAACGTTATCTCGACCACTGGCTGCTGCGTCTGCAACGCCATCTCGACAACCGTCGCTACCTGTGGCAACTGCCGTGGTATATGGCTATTGGTCCATCCGGAAGTGGCAAAACGTCACTGCTGCGCGAAGGTTTTCCATCCGACATTATTTACGCCCCGGAGGCCGTGCGGGGAGTGGAATTGCGCCGGTATGTTATCCCACATGTGGGAAAACAGGCGGTCATTTTTGATGCAGACGGCCTCCTGTTTGAGCAACAGGAGGCGGATGTGCTGCACCGTCGCCTGTGGACAACTATGCTGGACTGGCTGGTACAAAAACGCGCCAGACAGCCGCTGAACGGCCTGATACTGACGCTGGATCTGCCCGATCTGCTGACTGCCGACAAACGCCGCCGGGAGCACCTGTTGCAAATTCTGCGCGGACGTTTGCAGGATATACGCCAGCACCTTCACTGCCAGTTACCGGTGTATGTGGTACTGACCCGGCTGGATTTACTGTACGGTTTCGCTGCTCTGTTTCAGTCTCTGGACAGGAACGATCGCGATGCCATTCTTGGCGTTACCTTTACCCGTCATGCTCATGAAAATGACGACTGGCGCGCAGAGCTGAATGCATTCTGGCAGACCTGGAGCGAACAGCTCAATAACGCCCTGCCGGAGCGACTGCTAACCCCCGGCTCCCGCAGTTCCCTGTTCAGCTTTGTTCGTCAGATACAGGGTAGCCGTGAACCGCTGGTATCCCTGTTGAGCGGATTACTGGACGGGGAAAATATGGACGTCATGCTGCGAGGCGTGTACTTCACCTCCTCCCTGCAACGCGGCCAGATAGACGATATTTTTATGCAGTCTGCCGCCCGTCAGTTCCGCCTGGGCAATAGCCCGATGACGGCCTGGCCTTTGGTGGACACGGCCCCCTATTTTACCCGCAACCTGTTTCCACAGACTTTACTGGCAGAGCCTAACCTCGCCGGTGAAAGCCGCGTCTGGCTGATGCAGTCCCGCCGCCGGTTATCGGTGTTTTCCGTCACCGGGGGCATCGCCGCGCTGCTGCTGATTATGGGCTGGCATCACTATTACAATAACAACTGGCGTTCCGGCATCACCGTACTGGAGCAGGCCAAAGCCTTTATGTCGGTTCCGCCACCGCAGGGTATGGATGATTATGGCAACCTGCAACTGCCGTTACTCAACCCGGTGCGTGACGCCACGCTGGCCTACGGTGACTGGGGCGATCGCAGCCGTCTGGCCGATATGGGATTGTATCAGGGCAGGCGTGTCGGCCCGTATGTGGAGCAGACCTACCTGCAACTGCTGGAGCAGCGTTACCTGCCGGCCCTGTTTAATGGTCTGCTCAAAGAGATGAACGCCGCGCCGCCGGAGAGCGAGGAAAAACTTGCGGTACTGCGCGTCATCAGAATGCTGGAGGATAAAAGCGGACGCAGCAACGAGGTAGTGAAACAGTACATGGCAAAACGCTGGAGCGATAAGTTCCATGGCCAGCGAGATCTCCAGGCGCAGCTTATGTCTCATCTGGACTATGCCCTGCAGCATACAGACTGGCACGCGGAACGTCAGGCAGGCAACGTCGACGCCACCAGCCGCTGGACGCCTTATGACGGCCCGGTGGTGGCGGCCCAGAAAGAACTCAGCAAACTGCCCGTCTACCAGCGTGTTTACCAGAGTCTGAAAACGCGTGCCCTCGGCGTGCTGCCCGCCGATCTGAACCTGCGTGACCAGGTGGGCGCCACGTTTGATCAGGTGTTTACCTCCGGGGATGATAATAAACTTATTGTTCCGCAATTCCTCACCCGTTACGGCTTGCAAAGTTATTTTGTCAAACAGCGCGATGCGCTGGTCGAACTGACGGCGATGGATTCCTGGGTGCTGAACCTGACCCACAGTGTGAAATACAGCGAGGCAGACCGGGCGGAAATCCAGCGTCAGCTCACCGAACAGTATCTCAGCGACTACACCGCCACCTGGCGCGCCGGGATGGATAACCTTAACGTGCGCAATTACGAATCCATCGCTGAACTGACCGGCGCACTGGAGCAAATTATCAGCGGCGATCAGCCACTCCAGCGGGCGCTGACGGCACTGCGCGACAATACACAGCCCGCCGTACTCTCTGAAAAATTGGATGACAGAGCGCTTCAGGAAGCCATGGCAGAGTCGGAGTATCAGTTACTGACCCGCCTGGGGCATGAGTTCTCCCCGGAGAACAGCACGCTGGCTGTACAGAAAGACAAAGAAAACACTCTGCAGGCAGTTTATCAACAGTTGACGGAACTGCACCGTTATCTGCTGGCGATCCAGAACGCACCGGTACAGGGAAAATCAGCACTGAAGGCGGTGCAGCTACGGCTTGATCAAAACAGCAGCGATCCGATCTTCGCCACCCGACAGATGGCAAAAACTCTGCCTGCCCCGCTTAACCGCTGGGTGGGCAAGCTGGCGGAGCAAGCCTGGCATGTGGTGATGGTGGAAGCAGTCCATTACATGGAGATTGACTGGCGTGACAACGTGGTGAAACCGTTTAACGAGCAGCTCGCCAACAACTATCCGTTTAACCCTCGTTCGTCACAGGATGCATCGCTGGATGCCTTTGAACGCTTCTTTAAACCGGATGGTTTACTGGACACGTTCTACCAACAGAATTTGCGTCTGTTTATAGAAAACGACCTGAGTCTGGAGGACGGGGATAACAACGTGATTATTCGCGAAGACGTCCAGGAGCAACTGAATGCCGCGCAGGAAATTCGCGATGCCTTCTTCAGCAGGCAAAACGGCCTTGGCGCTCAGTTTGCCGTGGAAACCGTATCGCTTTCCGGCAATAAACGGCGCAGCGTACTCAACCTTGACGGTCAGTTAGTGGACTACAGCCAGGGCCGCAATTATACCGCGCATCTGGTTTGGCCAAATAACATGCGTGAGGGTAATGAAAGCAAGCTGACGCTGATTGGCACCGGCGGCAAAACGCCGCGCAGCATCGGTTTCAGCGGACCGTGGGCACAGTTCAGGTTGTTTGGCGCAGGGCAACTCACCGGCGTACAGGATGGCACATTCAGCGTGCGCTTTAACGTGGACGGCGGCGCAATGGTGTACCGGGTGCATACGGACACGGTAGATAACCCGTTCACCGGCGGGCTGTTCAGCCAGTTCTGGTTGCCGGATACCCTGTACTGAGGAGGCTGAAATGAGCCAAGACATACTCACACAAATTATTGTTACCGGCAGCGATCCTCGCGGCCTGCCGGAATTTAGCGCCCTGCGGGAAGAGATCAATAAATCCTCTCACCCGTCGCAGCCGGAGCTGAACTGGAAACTGGTGGAATCACTGGCACTGGCGATCTTTAAAGCCAACGGCGTGGATCTGCACACGGCGACCTATTACACCCTGGCGCGCACGCGTACACACGGGCTAGCCGGATTTTGCGAAGGGGTGGAGCTACTGGCGGCAATGATAGGCCACGACTGGGATAAATTCTGGCCGCAGGATGAATCAGCCCGTACCGGGATGCTTGACTGGCTCAATACCCGGACCGGTAATATCCTGCGCCAGCAACTGTCCTTTTCAGACACTAACCTGCCGTTGCTGTACCGGACTGAGCGCGCATTGCAGTTGATTTGCGACAAACTCCAGCAGGTAGAACTGAAACGCCAGCCGCACGTAGAAAACCTGCTTTATTTTGTGCAGAACACGCGTAAACGACTAGAACCACAGCCAAAAAGCAGCGTGGGTACTACGTCACAGACCACCGTCAGAACGTTGATCTATGCCCCGGAGAGCACACAGCCCGTCACGGAGGAAAGCCTTCCTCCCCTGCCCGACCTGCCGGAAATGAAGGTGGAAGTCCACAACGGCACCACACCGGTCGCCAGCGCCACGCCAGGCCGGAATTGTAAAGGTTTTATGGCGGGTATTGCCTGCACGACGGCTGCTGCTGCCGCACTCTGGTGGTGGCAGGTGTACCCGATGCAACAACAACTTTCACAAGTCAGGGATACAGCACAGGGCGCGGCAACAGTCTGGCTGTCGTCGCCTGAACTGGACAGTTACGGGCAACGGCTGCAACAGCTTCCCGACACCTCGCCGCTGCAACTGCTGGAAACAGGCATGCAGATGATGCAAACCGCAGACAGCCGCTGGCCGGAGAGTTTGCAACAGCAGCAGGCAACAGCGCAGTGGAATGAAATCCTGAAAACCCGCGCGCAAAGCAGCCCGCAAATGCGTGGCTTGCAGCAGGCGCGGCAAAATCTGCGTGACTTTGCCGACCTGATGATGCAACGGGAGACAGAGAAACAGGGCTTTACCCTCTCCTATATCAAAACCGTCACCTGGCAGGCGGAACGACTGCTGAATCAGGAAACGCCGCTGGAATCCCTGCTGACACAGTACCAGGACGCCAGGGCACAGGGACGGAATACGGAAGCGCTGGAAAAACAAGTTAATGAACAGATGAATGGCGTATTAAGCCGCTGGCTGCTGCTGAAAAGCAATGTAGCGCCAGAGTCGGCAACTAATGCAAAATCCGGAAAATAATAGTTAACGCGAGGAGAACAACATGGCAAATTTAATTTATTTAACACTGAACGGTGAAAAGCAAGGATTGATTTCAGCAGGTTGCTGTTCACTTGATTCTATCGGTAATAAAGCTCAGTTACTGCATCTTGATCATATTATGGTATATGAACTGACCCATGGGTTAAGTCGGGATCAAAATGTCAATCATCATTCAGTTACGATAAAAAAACCTGTCGATAAATCATCTCCTTTGCTGGGAAAAGCAATTAACGATAATGAAATATTGGCTTGTACTTTTGATTTTTATCGGACAAATCGATTTGGCATTAATGAAAAATATTACAAACTGGAATTAAAAAAAGCCCGAATTAGTGATATTAATTTCTCGATTGCACATGTAATCATTGACAGCGAAGTACAACCTCAGGAAAGTATTTCTTTTATATATGAATCAATCAACTGGGAGCACTGCATTGCCGGGACCAGTGCATACAGTTTATGGGATGAGAGGGTGTTTTAGTAAAGATTTTACAAATGAATGGAGGGTTTCACATGGTAAAGCGCACTGCAGCGGCACACAAAGGCATCCCAACAACAGAAAATCCGAGGAAAATCCCCCAGGTAAAAACCCGGACAACAGGAAAGGGTTCTGGACACCCCCCCAAAAAACTCAGCTCTCTTGATGAATGGAAGACTGGTCGGGAAAAAGCAATTGGGAATCCTGACTGGTATATTTATGATAATACAATCAGGAAACTTGTATCTGAGATTAATCAGCATTTATCAACATCTAAAAATATCGAAAAATATAAGCCACTGGACTGGAAATTGATTAAGGCAATGATATGGACTGAAACAGGTGCGACGGTAGCGGCGTGGAAAACAAGACCAATACAGATAGGAAACACAGGAGATGAGGGGATCAAAGAAGTGGCCATTCCTGCTCGCCCTAGAAAGTACAATATCATAATCCCGAAAACATGGAGTACTTATTTAATCAATAAGACAGATCTCATAAGGAGCAATCCAGAATATAATATCAGGGCTGGCATTGCTCTTTTAATGATAAAAATGTCAGAAACAGAAAAAGATAAAACTGTATATGATGATGAAAATGAATATACTTATGAAGTCGTTACTGGCGATCGTGGTTATAGCTCCATAGCCAAGAAAATAGGCACAACACAGGGTGTGCTTACTACACTGAATGGAGTTAAAATCATTCACCCAAGGAATAAACTTAAATATAAAAAAGCACATTTAGAACAGTATATACCAGGATGGTTTTTATTTACACCTGAAAACATTCAAAAACAATATAATATAGACCCAGCAAATGCACAACCTGGTCATAGAGGGGATCACACCTATGCGGATAAAATCAGATTCACATACGATCTCATTGTTGCAGATGAGAGAAAATAACGTTTACAAGGAATAATCAATGAACATAAAAAAAATTCTATTTCTTTTTTTTATATGTGGTGCAGCCAATGCGCATAACATCGATCCTGCTAAATGTAATAATGAAATACAACAGGGTGACGTCTACTGGTGCCTTATGGACAAATACCAGCAAAGTGTTATCGCTTTAAAAAAAGAAGAAATTAATGCACAAAAAAGGCTGGAAATATTCGATAATAATGAAGGGAAGAAAAGAGGCCTTAATGAAGATGGGACCCTTGCATACGATTCTAACATTCACCTTGCAAGAATAACCTTCCCCGAACTTCATCGTTATTTTATCATTTACAGGGAAAAACAATGCGGCTATTCATCACTTAGTATTGGAGCGCTTTCCGGTTATAGGGTTCCAATATCTTCATTATATTGCAAAACCGAGATGAATATTTCACAAATAAAATGGCTTAACGATTATATATAGAGATTATTATGCGCAAGGGATTCCTCATTATAATTAATTTCATTATGGTACTTTTTCACTGCAACTATTTATTTGCAGAAAATGTTAACCATATCGTTATTTATGATATGCCGCAAGACTTGCGGGATTTTTTTGAAACCGCTGATTCCTGTGAAGGATGGATAAGAGATTTTGATGTTCGTCAAGAAAAATTGACTTATCAGTTTGTAGAGGATTCGATTAAAAGAGACTGCTCAAACATTGAAAATAAATTACTCTCGATGAAAATAAAATACAAAAATAATAAAGATTATTCGGCAAGACTAACGGTCTATGATGATACCATCATAATATATGACGAATATAAAAAGACGTGGATAAAAAATGAAAGCCATAAGTAACTTTGTGACTATCATTAAATAATCTAATGGATGTAGTTATAATGGTGGTAGCGATTCTAAGTATGCAAAAAATTATCTTATATATATGTATTATTTACCTCTGCAACAGGAAATAAAAATCAATGATTAGTATTTCACAGATTTTGATAATATTAGCTCCGCTGATAATTAGCATTTCCTCAATCCATAGCACATATGCAAATAATGTTTATTATCTAAGTAAAAACAACTGTGAATCAGGAGAAGAGGCGGATCTTGTCGACTGCCTGAGAAATGAAGTCATTGAAAGCACTATAACGCTGAGAAAGGCCGAAGAAAATATCAGATTACGTATAAACAAATGGTCTGAAGTCAAAAGTGCAGCACTGGATGATGCTATCCCGATTGCACTTTACAGACTGGATAAATCTAATCAAGAGTTTATTCGTTATCGTCTTGCTCAGTGCTCGTTTGCAGAATCATGGGGAAATGGTGTGGGGAGTTTTACTCGCATATATTCCTGTATGGCTGAACTAAACAGACAAAGAGCCGAACAATTGATGCATGCTGATATTCCTAATTATACAGAGGATATAAAATAACCATGACCCGTTTACTGTTATGCTTTTTACTTTTTGTGTGCAACTCATCATATTCACGTGAGGAGCCAGAATATTCAAAAACATATACCCCAGACGGGTATTATTATTTATCTTCTAAAATCCCCAAAGAAGTTCGTCAACTAAGTTTATACACCGATAATTGTATTGTTTACCTATCTTTTTCAATAACAAAAAACCCAGTTTTGGATGATACCGTAAAAAACATACATAAATACTGTTCAAACTTAGACTCATGGAAAAGTAGACTGAAGATAAAGTATACTAATAACCATGAGACTTTACCAATTCTGACTATGACAGATGATGCTATTTTTCTTTATCATGATTATGAAGGTAAAATTGTTAAATAGGGAATAAGGTTGTCAGAAATCGTCTGTCAATATTACTATAACAAGCCAACACAGAATCATCATTGAATACAAAGGCTGAAGTTTAATTATAGTTACTTACGACTAAAAAATTAGCTCACAAAGGAGATTACAACAAACTATAATACTCACATATATTATCATTATTGCGAATGAGAAAAATAATTCTTAAGGATACTAATCAATGAACATAAAAAACATTCTATATATTTTATTTATATATAACACTGCCAGCGCACACGCTATAGAAACATCTGATTGTTCATACGACCAGTTAATACAACAAGATAGAGTTTACTGGTGCCTTATGGACAAATACCAGCAAAGTGTTATCGCTTTAAAAAAGAAGAAATTAATGCACAAAAAAGGCTGGAAAAATTCGATAATAATGAAGAAAAAAAAGAGGCCTTAATGAAGATGGGACCCTTGCATACGATTCTAACATTCACCTTGCAAGAATAACCCCCCCCGAATTTCATCGTTATTTTATCCTTTACAGGGAAAAACAATGCGGCTATTCATCACTTAGTATTGGAGCGCTTTCCGGTTATGGGATTCCAATATCTTCATTATATTGCAAAACCGAGATGAATATTTCATAAATAAAATGGCTTAACGATTACATATAGAGATTATTATGCACAAGAGATTCCTTATTATAATTAATTTCATTATGGTATTTTCTTACTGCAACTATTTGTTTGCAGAAAATGTTAACCATATCGTTATTTATGATATGCCGCAAGACTAACGGTCTATGATGACACCATCATAATATATGACGAATATAAAAAGTCGCGGATAAAAAGTAAAAGTAATGAGTGATTTTATGATTAGCACTTTAGCATTTACACAATAATTTAGAGAGAGAGAAGTAGTAACCAAACTCACATCATCTGGTTGTGTTTAAACCAGCAGGTTAACCCTGCAATTCGATAAGGGTTCGTTTTGTGGTGGTCTGTCCGGTGGTCTTGGCAAACTAAAAAATAGCATTCTTATTGAAAACAGTTCATTAGCCCAAAGAACTACACCGAGTCCGGCACCACTATTTAAAGAACCCGCCCGAAAGGCGGGTTCTTGCTTTCGAGTATTTCGAAAATTATTCCCATCAAATAACCCCTGTGATGGTAACATCACCATCACAGGGGTTGCGCGATTATTCCTTCACCACAATCAGCGGTTCAATATCGCTCTCTTTTTTAATCACCAGCGACTCGTCACCACGCAGGCAGGTACCGCCATAGTTACCACCTACGGTAAAGGTACAAACCTGGATATATTTACCGGCAACTTTTGGCAGACACCAAAGCTGCTGATAAATGTTCTTCTGCTCGGCAAACTTACCGCTGGTTTTATCCAGTAGCTCTTCCTGATGACTCACAAGATCGATGTTGCTGCCACAACGTCCTGCAATAGGTTTCACCGCATAACCGGTTTGCGCCAGCTCTTCATTAACAGTGAAATCCGTATCAAGCAGATAACGGTGGTGCGGGAACAGTTGCCAGAGGATCGGCAGAATCGCTTTATTGCCAGGGATAACCGTCCACAGAGGTTCGAAGACCAGCACTTCCGGGCGCAGCAACACATCGATTAAGCGCACTTCCTGATTCGTATGCCCGGTACGAATTGGCACCGCGGCGTACTCCGTTTCGCTGACCTCGCGCACCTGCTCAATTGCGGTTTCCCACGCCCAGGTCTTCCAGACGCAGTTCACCAGACGGCCGTCCCCGTCAATCAATTGACCGGCGTCATCCCAGCGCAGTTCATCCAGACCTCGCAGAATTTTGCTGTCAAACCCGGCCTGACGCAGCGCCTGCTGCATAAACTGCGCGTGATAGTTTTCCTCGATATCCTTATCCTGCATGATGTGGACAAACGGACGTGCGCGGCTGTGCTTCCAGGCCCCTGCCAGTTCGTTGATCAACCCTTCAGCCGGGTTGTGTCCCTGCCCTATGTAACCACGCTCGGCCCATCTTTCGAGAATCAAACCGGCTTCGGTATGGCACGATGCGGAATCGGCGTTGTACTCATACACCTTCAGTCCACGTTCATCCATACAGAAATCCATACGCCCCGTAATCATATGATGCCGACGACGCTGCCAGGAAAGGCGCAGGCGCGGCCAGAGGATTTTCGGGATATCAAACAGCGCCAGCAGGTTGTCGTCTTTCAGCACCTTGTCAGTCGCGTGCAGATACATCAGGTGCAGCTCGTTAGTGGCTTTAATCAGTTCCTGCTCGGCACTCTCGGTAATGGTGAAGTACTGATGCGGGTCCTGATTAATCACATGGCCGTTCGCCAGCACGTAGGCTTTTTGCAGCGGATCCTGCTCATTCAGCCATTTACCGTCAAATTGCCCGTTATCTTCCAGTCGCGCGCCGCCAATTTTTAGCGAGTCATTGGCGATCTCCGGCTGCGGTAGGCTGAAACGGGTATCATCGGTCTGGATCATCCAACCAAGAATAGTCGTATCGTCAAAGGTATCACGCAGGGTGTAACAACCGTTCTCAACCACCATCTCCAGTTCGCGGGTCCACTGCTGTCCGGGAGGCAGCGGCGTATGGAGCACGTTCTGTTCGGCAATACGGATTTTGTTTTCCAGCAACTGGGTGACGACCGCCACATGCCCGGTATCTTTAAATTCACCGCCTTTTTGCCAGATAAGCAGAGCCCCTGCTACCGGCGCGCGGGGCGAACCATTCGGAAATGCCTGTAACGGTAGGATGTTGTCATTCACTACTTCGCGCAGGAAGCGTAAGGAGAAGATCTCCCAGGCCATACCCACATCGGTGAAGACCATGCCATAGTTAAGGAAGAGAAAGCGGCGTGCGAACTCTACGCACTGCCATTTGTGGCCCATGTATTCATCGTCGATATAGCTGCGAAATGCTGCATCATCGTCGTAGTCCCGTGGGTCGAGGGAGCTGTAATCTGAAGAGTAGATTGCTACGCCACCTGGGGCATAGCCCAATAATGTCCCGAATGGGGCATCCTGACTGGTCGTTCCTTTGCTCATGCACCTTACCTCAAAACAATACAGCCTGAGCAGGTTGGCGTGAATTTTTCGCTCTGATTGCCTGCTCTGCGACACTAACCGGACAGAGGTCGACATCATCATACACCTCAACGCAGCGGCTGGCGCTCAGAGGCGAAAAATTCACAGCAGGAACTACGCTTTGGTCAGGGTGACCGGTACGCTTTTATACGCCGGAGTCAAACTTTGTGTATCTACTGCATCCAGCGAAAGCAGGACATTCGCTTCAGGCAGATAAGCGCCAATTGAGCCAGCCGCCATGTTGTAAATCACCACCGTTAAGCCGTACATGATGCGATCCGCGCAGGGCTGACCGTTGTCGTCCAGCGCCTGAACGTTGACCACATCACCCTGGCTCAGACCGCGGCTCGTCGCTTCTTCGGCGCTTAAAAACACCACATCCCGACGGCCAGTAATGCCACGATAGCGATCGTTCATACCATAAATCGTGGTGTTGTACTGATCGTGGCTACGCAGCGTCGCCAGAACCAGTGCATCAGCAGGCTGATGTTCCCGCTCTACCGCCCGCTGATGGCTGACGATAAAGTTGGCTTTGCCATTCTCCGTTCGCCATTCACGGCGCGAAGCAGGCGTATCCATACGAAATCCGCCCGGCTCGGCAATACGTGCGTTGTAATCGTGGAACGCCGGGATCACGGCTTCAATGGCGTCACGGATCAACGCGTAGTCCCCGGTAAATGCTTCCCAGCTGATCGGAGAATGCGGCAGCGTGGCACGCGCCATGCCCGCCACAATCGCGGGTTCCGATTTTAGCCAGCGGGAAGCCGGCTTCAGCGCGCCACAGGAAGCGTGAACCATCGACATAGAATCTTCGACGGTCACTGACTGGATCCCCGTCGCCTGCATGTCGCGCTCCGTTCGGCCTAATGCAGGTAGCAGGTAGTTATGCTTTGCCAGCAGCAGATGCGATCTGTTCAGTTTGGTCGCCACATGGACCTGCAGATCCAGATTTTTCATCGCCGCAAAGGTACGCTGCGGCTGGGGCATCGCTACCGCCAGATTGCCGCCCATGCAGATGAGCGCTTTTGCGTCTCCCCGCTCGATGGCCCGAATGCTCTCCACGCTGGAGCGTCCATGCTTGCGCGGAACGCGAATAGAAAAATGCTTCTCAAGGCGTTGCAGGAAGTCTTCGGACGCCGCTTCGTTGATCCCCACAGAACGATCGCCCTGCACATTAGAATGGCCGCGTAACGGGCAGATCCCCGCCCCCGGCTTACCCATATTGCCTTTCAGCAGCAACAGATTTACCAGCTGCTGGACGTTCTCGGTGCCGTTTTTATGCTGAGTGATGCCCAGACCATAACAAACAATCGTGGCGCTGGATTTACTGTAGCTGTGCGCCAGATCTTCCATCTGACTGCGCGTCAGGCCCGAGTCCTGTTCCAGCTCAGCCCAGTTATGCTGACGTAAGTCGTCATACAGCGCTGCATATCCCGCGGTATGTTGGTCGATAAACGCATGATCGAGCGTCGGCTGCTGATCCAGTAGGATCCGCGCTTCGTCCATTTCGATCAGCGCCTTCATTATGCCTTTGAGCAACGAGGCGTCACCGCCCATTTTTACCTGGTAGTAGTCGTTGCTCAGCTCCGTCGCCTGTCCGGTGAACATCTCTTTCGCGCTTTGCGGGAAGCTAAAGCGCTCAAGCCCCCTTTCGTTCAGCGGGTTGATGGAGATAATTTTGGCACCACGTTTGGCAACGTCGCGTAAGGTGGTCAGCATGCGTGGATGGTTAGTACCTGGGTTATGCCCGATACAAATCACCAGATCGCAGTGGTCAAAATCATCAAGTTCAACGGTCCCTTTCCCAAGGCCAATGGCCGGCGTTAGCCCTGCGCTGGTCGGTCCGTGGCACATGTTTGAGCAATCAGGAAAGTTGCTGCTACCATATTCGCGGGCAAACAGCTGATACAGGAACGCCGCCTCATTTGACGTTCTGCCGGAGGTATAAAACTCAACCTGTTGTGCTGAGTCATAGCTGCGCAGACGCTCGCCGATCTCCCGAAAGGCGATATCCCAATCCACCGCCTGCCAGGTGTCTGACATTGCATCGTATTTCATTGGATGCGTCAAACGACCAATGTTTTCCAGTTCATAATCGCTGTAGTGCCAGAGTGTGGAAACTGGGTGACGGCTGAAAAATTCCGGTGACGCTTTCTTACTGGTTGTCTCCCAGGAAACCGCCTTAACGCCATTTTCGCACAGCTCCATTGGCGCACGATGCCCGGGGTCCGGCCACGCACAGCCCGGACAATCGAACCCTTTCACCTGGTTCATTTTGAACATCGCGATAATGTCGCGCGCGACAGCCTTTTGCGAAAACACCGAAGCAGTGACGGCTTTTACCGCACCCCACCCACCCGCAGGGCCCTGATAACCGCTTACTCCTGGAACACCATTTTTCATTATTACTGCTTATTCACCGCCAATTTTTGATGGTGAATACGGTAGCAATTTCCGTCCAACATTGATTTCCTCTTCATGGAGTACGAGCCAGGTACAATGAACGGGTTAGATTTATCTTCCCCTTTCAGCACAAAGCGACATAAAGTCCCAATCTGTTAAATTGAGTTCTACCTAACTGCTACACTGCATCAACACAACCACTCAGAAGGCAGGTCAATATGTCAGACAATACCTATCAGCCCGCGAAAGTCTGGACGTGGGAAAAATCGAACGGCGGCGCTTTCGCCAATATCAACCGCCCGATTTCCGGCGCCACCCACGAGAGGACGCTGCCGGTTGGCAAGCATCCGCTACAGCTCTATTCGTTGGGTACGCCAAACGGGCAGAAAGTGACGATTATGCTGGAGGAGTTACTGGCGCAGGGTGTGAAGGGCGCAGAATACGATGCCTGGATTATCCGCATTGGCGATGGCGATCAGTTTTCCAGCGGCTTTGTTGAGGTGAATCCGAACTCGAAGATCCCGGCGCTGCGCGACCACTCGCAAAACCCACCGGTTCGCGTATTCGAATCTGGCGCAATCCTGCTCTATCTGGCGGAAAAATACGGTTATTTCCTGCCGCAGGATTTGGCAAAACGTACTGAAACGCTGAACTGGTTGTTCTGGTTACAGGGTGCGGCGCCGTTCCTCGGCGGTGGTTTTGGTCACTTTTATAACTATGCGCCGGTTAAAATTGAGTACGCTATTAACCGCTTCACTATGGAAGCCAAGCGCTTGCTCGACGTGCTGGATAAGCAATTAGCACAGAATCAGTTTGTGGCAGGAGATGAATACACCATTGCCGATATGGCGGTCTGGCCATGGTTTGGCAATGTGGTGCTGGGTAACGTGTACGACGCGGCAGAGTTCCTCGATGCAGGAAGTTACAAGCACGTGCAGCGCTGGGCAAAAGAGGTTGCCGCGCGTCCGGCAGTTAAGCGAGGTCGTATTGTAAACCGCACTAACGGGCCGCTGAACGAGCAGCTTCATGAACGTCATGACGCCAGCGACTTCGACACCAATACCGAAGATAAGCGCCAGGGCTAACGCAAGATGCCGGATGGCGGCATAAATGCCTTATCCGGCCTACATAGAAGGCGTAGGCCTGATAAGCGCAACGCCATCAGGCACTAACCGATTGTCACGCGCTGGTGACGTCGTACTCCATGCGGCGAAGTGCGTCTAACGTGGCTTTAGCTTCATCTTCATCAATGATGCTCATGGCGAACCCTACGTGCACCAGCACCCATTGCCCGACCAGCTCAGCGGTATCACCTTCACAAATCAGGGCAATATTGACATCACGTTTGATGCCGCACACTTCAACCTGCGCAAGCTGGTGAATATCTTCACCAACGGCCAGAACCTGACCAGGGACTCCAATACACATATCTGACTCCGCCCCATAGCAACCTATGGGTTATTCGACTTCAATACTTTTCACTTTCAGTGAATCGCCTGCATCAACCCGCAGACGATCGCCCTGACATAGTGGACACTGCGCATCATGCTGGGTGATTTCCACAACCTGACTGCAATCCCAGCACCATGCCTGGGCTGGTTTGTAATCAATATGCAGCTCACACCCTTGCGCCAGCGTGCCCTGACAGACGATGTCGAAACTGAAACGGACGGCGCTCTCTTCAACGCACGAGAGCGCTCCGATTTCCAGCCAAACGCCGGTTACACGTTTGACACCGTGCTGCTCTGCCTGCTGTTGAACAATCTCAACCGCGCTCTGACAAAGGGACAGCTCATGCATTTTCGCAGTTCCGACGACCCAGCAGCAGCGCGCGGCGATTTAGCTGCGGCGCATTCGGATCGCTCACCGGCAGCGATAACAGCATGCGCGCGCAATCGTCAGTCAGACGCACACCTTCTTGCGCCGACATACTGTGCGAAAGCGGCGACATCAGTGAACAGGAAAGGTATTGCGATACGCCCTCCAGTTCACCAACGGTAAAGGTCATCTCGCCATACGGCAGACGCAACCCGATTTTTTCACTGACTTTACGCACCGGCCAGATCTGGTCCGGTCCGGGGAAAATCAGTGCGCTGAGCATCCAGGGTGTGATAACACACCCCGTCCACTGTCCTTCAAACAGCGTAAAATCAGAGACATATACCGGCATGTTCGGATGCAAGAACGAGAGGTCGTGCATCGAACGCCGGGCAACCTCTTCAAACGCTGCCTGAATCTGCGTCTTCGGGGCCGTCTGAAAACCGACAAACTCCTCAGACATGAGCCGCCTCCCGAGGGATCGCTTCAACGCCTGATTCGCGAAGCGCGGCAAGAACCTGCTCCAGCGCAGGTTCAATCATCGCTTCAACCGTTGGCGTTAGCCCGATATGCGGTTCCAGCGATTCCGGAATAACGCCGACTAAGGTCAGCTTTTTCGGAAACTCGCCGGTAAAACGCAGGGCCGACAATACGTCGGCCAGGCCAAGCTGGTGCGGTGAGATTTTGTTGGTAAACAGCGCTGGGATCTCTTCATCCCGCAGGACCATCATCGTTCCTGGCGTGTTTTTCTTCGACACAATGGCGTCAGCAATGATCAGATGATCTCTGTTCGCCATATCGCCGAGAAGCTCCATCCCAGCCGTACCACCGTCCAGAACATCAACAAAGTCTGGCAGGATGTACCGTTGCTCTAATGCCTCAACGATACGTACCCCGATGGCTTCGTCGGTCAGCAAAATATTGCCGACCCCTAAGACTAATATCCGCATTACAGAACCTTAACTGAGACCACTTCGTTCCCGTCAACGTCCACCACATGCACCGCACATGACATACAAGGGTCGAAGGAGTGAATGGTACGAACCACTTCCAGCGGTTTGTTTGGATCGGCAATCGGCGTACCTACCAGCGAGCGCTCATACGGTCCCACTTCATCATTAAAGTTACGTGGGCCAGAGTTCCAGGTTGACGGTACAACCGCCTGGTAGTTGCTGATAATGCCGTCTTTAATCACCATCCAGTGAGACAGCATACCGCGTGGCGCTTCGAGGAAACCAACACCTTTGAATTCGCCTGTTGCCGGAATATCCGGTTTCACGAAGGTGGTGTGGTCGCCTTTACCGATGTTCACAATCAGTGCATTGTACTGATCCTGCAGAACGTTCTGCAGTTCACAGCAGTGAACGGTACGGCCAATAATACGGCCCAGCGTAGAGTGCAACTGCGACACTTCGATAGTTTTACCGGTCAGCTTGGTGTAAATCGCGATGATTTCATTCAGCTTGGCATGAGTAGACTCGCGTTTGGCTGCCAGTTTACACAGCATGTTGGCCAGCGGACCCACTTCAACCGTTTTGCCGTAGAAGGTCGGCGCTTTAACCCAGGAGTATTTGCCGTCATCTGACCAACCGGTGTAATCAGGAACCGTTGTGCCTTCCCACGGAGCCTGCGGCGCTTCGTCTTTGTACCACGCGTGTTTCGCACTCTCCTGAATCCCTTTGATCAGGTACTCATCGGAGTGAGAGGTGATCGGACGATAGGTCGACAGATCAGCATCGGAGATATAACCGCCCGGGAACAGGAAGCTGCCGTTTTTACCGTCTGTCGGGAATTCCGGCGCACTCAGATAGTTAACCGCACCCTGACCACGTTCCAGCCACTCAGGATAGAACGCAGCAATAACCGCGGTATCAACCTTGTACACCTGCTCAACGAAGTCGCTCAGCTTATCGATGAAGGACTTGATGTACATCAGGCGTTCAAGGTTCAGCACGCCGAGACCGTCAAGGTTAATTGGGTTAGCAACCCCACCTACCGCCAGGTTCTGGATGTGCGGCGTTTTACCGCCCAACAGTGCCACAACGCGGTTGGCATCACGCTGGCATTCCAGCGCTTGCAGGTAGTGTGCGACCGCAATCAGGTTCACTTCCGGCGGCAGCTGCATTGCCGGGTGACCCCAGCAACCGTTAGCAAAAATGCCTAACTGACCGCTGGCAACAAGATCTTTGATCTTGTTCTGAACCTTGGTGAACTCTTCTGCGCTGTTCAGGTGCCAGGAGGACACGCCGTTCAGCATGGCAGACGCTTTCGCTGGGTCAGCTTTCAGGGCAGAGGTGATATCCACCCAGTCCAGCGCAGACAGCTGATAGAAGTGAACAATGTGGTCATGCGTGGTGTGCGCGGCCAGAATGATGTTACGGATATACTGTGCGTTCACCGGAACATCAATATTCAGCGCACTTTCTGCTGCACGAACGGAAGAGATAGCGTGAGTGGTCGTACAAACACCACAGATACGCTGCACAATCATCCAGGCATCGCGCGGATCGCGGTTTTTCACGATCTCTTCCATGCCGCGCCACATGGTACCGGAAGCCCATGCTTTAGATACCACGCCATTTTCGATTTCGCAGTCGATGCGTAAATGACCCTCAATACGGGTTACCGGATCAATAGTAATTCTCTGGCTCATGCTTTGCTCGCCTCATGACGATTTTGATCGTTTTGTTTTAAAGGAGGAAGTATCGGCAGTAGACGAATGAGTACGATGTATGCACAAATCTCAATAGCCACAAAACCAATAGAAATCAACAGCTCTTCCCAGGTCGGGAAGTAGTGGTAGCCACCACCAGGATTGAACGCCACCAGCGAATAGGACAGACGCCATGTTGCACAACCCAGCAACGCGCTCAGCGCAGACAGATACAGCATGCGCGAGTCATTACGCAGCTTAGTGACGCGCAGCACCACCAGTGGGAAGACCATCAGCACGACTTCAAGCCAGAACATCAGGGAGTAAAGATCGCCTGAGAACGCATAGGACAGCTTGTCGCGATAGATCAGTTCGCCAAAGCGCAGGACGACGAAAATCGCCAGCAGCACGCTGATGGTATTCGTCAGCTTGATGAACAAACTTTTCTCGTCCGGACCGTTACCTTTCAGACCGGCTTGTACCAACGAGCCTTCAAAGATGACGATCGAGAAGCCCATAATAAAGGCGGTTAATACCGAGAAAAGCGGCAGCATTTCATAAGCTTGCCATAGCGGATGCACCTTATAACCCGCAGAAATCATCAATGAACCCATTGAAGACTGGTGCATGGTTGGCAGCAGCGCGCCGAGGGCAATAATAAAGAACATCACTTTATTCAAACGTTTGAGGGAAACTTTCCACCCCAAGCGTTCAAACAGAGCCGGAGCAAATTCCAGCGCCATGATGCCGATATAGATGGTCATACAGACCGCCGTTTCGAACAGTACCGAGTTCACGTTGAAGTGGCCCGGAATGTAGAAATACGGCAGGTTCCAGTAACGACCGACGTCAATGGTGATCGACAGACCACCCAACGAGTAGCCAAACAGACTCGCCAGCAGCGCCGGACGAACCAATGGATGGTATTGTCCTCTGTTGAAAACGTACACCGCCCACGCCAGCGCCCAACCACCGCACGCGAAGCCAGTACCAATCAACAGGTCAAACGCGATCCATACACCCCATGGGAAACCGCCGTTCAGATCGGAGACTGAGCCCAGTCCGAAGACCAGACGTTTCACGATCAGGAGCATACACAGGACGATAAGCGGCCCAAAAATAATGACCGGTTTGCTGATTATTTTTCCGCCCAGCGGTTTAGGATCATGACTCATGATCGTCTCCTCCATCGTGATGGTCGTTTTTCGTGTTACGACGAACCAGCACGGTTAAGCCCGCCAGCGCAGCCAGGGGTAGTATCATGCCCTTGTACAGGGAATGTTGAACATGTTCGGAACGCGCACCAGTTGAAAGATCATCCAGCTTCGGCAGATCCAAATCCTCGTAAGGAACACCCGTCAGTACCATAACCTGCGTACCACCACCTTCTTTCTCACCGTACAGGTGCGGGTAGTACTTCGGTACCGTATGCAGATAGGTATCGCCTGCTTTCACCGTCTGACGCGGATAGTGGTATTCGCTACCTGGCTTCAGCGCGAGACGTTTTTTCGCCTCAGCCATCAGCTCTTCACGCGTACCAAAAATCACCGCACCGGCAGGGCACACTTCAACACAACCCGGTAAACCACCTTTGTCCAGACGCTCAACGCCTTTCTGGTTACACAGTTCACATTTGTGAAGCGCACCAAACGGGTTGTTGTAATCGTACTTAGGCACGTTGTACGGGCAGGCGACCATGCAGTAACGACAGCCCGTGCAGACATCTTTGTCATAATGGACGATGCCGGTTTTCGGATCTTTCTTCAGCGCGGAGACCGGGCAAACGGAAACGCAGTTCGGATCAACACAGTGCATGCACTGTTTCTTGATGTATGCGTAACCATTTTCTTCCTGGTCTTTGTTAACGCCTGTTCCGCTACGCCACACCTGAATGATGTTATTGGTATACGGCGACAGTTTGTCGTTGTTCGACCAGGTTTGCTCGCCTTCCGGGTTACGCGCCGGGAAGTTGATATCCTGACACTTGGTGACACAGGCCTGGCAGCCTACGCACAGCGTCGAGTCATAGAGCATCCCAAGAGAACCAGGGATCGGCGGACGGTTTTCTGCAGCCGCATGGCTGATGGACGGCGCGGCGCCCAACAGCAATGCCCCGCTGGAGGCTGCTTTAATAAAGTTACGTCTGTTCACGGTTATTCTCCCCGTGAGTCAGCGTTATCTTTCTTCTGCTGACGCCCCAGTTCACGAACCGCCATCACGCTGACGCCGGCAACCAGTCCTACTACGCCACCCAGCAGTCCAATCGCTCCGGCAGAAACATTGCCGCCTTCTTTCATGTTGACGTCAGGTTTCTCGGAACGCGGCGTTTGGTTTTCTACATGAGCAAGCTGGTGAATACCTTTATGGAAGCCGACGCCTTCTTCGTTACAGCCGTAGCAAGGGTGACCGATAGCCACCGGCCACACGCCGCCCACATCGCAGAATTGCAGCGTTGAGCAGTTGCCGTAGGTTTCTGGTCCTTTACAGCCCAGATGGTAGAGGCACCAACCTTCACGGTGGCCTTCATCACCAAACTCTTTAGCAAAACGACCAGCATCGAAGTGCGGGCGACGTTCGCAGTGTTCGTGAATCAAACGGCCATAGGCGAATGTCGGACGGTTTTTGGTATCCAGCTTCGGCGGCTTACCATAAGTGATGATATGCGCGACCGTTGCGAGGAAGTTATGCGGGTTCGGCGGACAGCCGGGGATGTTGATGATGGTTTTGCCTGGCAGAACTTCTTGCAGGCCGACGGCACCCGTTGGGTTAACGCCAGCGGCAGCAACACCACCCCACGCGGCGCAAGAGCCGATGGCAATGATAGCGGCTGCGCCTTCTGCGGCCCGGCGGATGTGATCCACGATCGGCTCACCGGCAACCATGCAGTAAATACCATTATCTTTCAGTGGGATAGAACCATCTACTACCAGAACATATTGCCCTTTGTATTTCTCCAGAGCGTTATGTTTGTTCTCTTCAACCTGATGGCCGAAGGCGGCAGAGAGCACCTCATGGTATTCCAGAGAGATTGTCTCCAGAACGAGGTTTTCCACTGTAGGGTGTGTCGCGCGAAGCAGCGATTCAGTACAACCCGTACACTCCTGAGCACCAATCCAGATAACCGGTGGGCGCTGAGGACGAGAAACTGATTCGGCCATTTCTGCGGCGGCTTTGCTACTGAGCCCCATGGTAGCGGCCAGTGCTGCACAAAGCTTCATGAAATCACGGCGATTAATGCCGCTCGAATTGATGAGAGAGTTATCTCCAGTCATTTTATAGTTATTCCGTTGCGAAGACCTGGCTTTTATTTTGCACCATTCGCATGTTGCATATTGCGATCGGCGCGCCATTACCACACTTTTTATATGGTTATGTGCATTATAATACTTCGGCGGAGCAACAAAACGAAGGCGTAGGTCAATAGTGTAATTAATTAAAGCAAGATAATACCCCTTTCGGATCAAGCTTCGAGTCGATAGCCGGCCATGAAAAACCGAATTGTTGTACTGGACTGGTTCTCTTTAAAGAAATCCATCACCATCTCTTTATCCAGCCCATAACGGCGCGTCAGGATCCCTGCTTCCCACGCGCTGAGCTGTCGATCGCCCGTTTTTTCAAACATTCGATGTGAAAATCCCAGCACAAAACCACGCTTATAATCCGCACAAAAATTCGCCACTGAGCGTGCACTGTCCGCACTTGAGGCGTTTAATCCGGCCATCAGACCTTTACCAAAATGGTTGTCCATGCATAACCTCCAATCGCTATATAATAAATTATATAGCGATTTTTTAAGCAAAGATCAGAGGTATCACGAACTTTTTATAACGGCTTAAAAGGACACCCACTCATCCGTTTTAGCGGCCGCAGACGTTTTGCTGTCTGCTGAAGAGGAAGTGGTTTGGCTGGCTGCGTATTGCACATCATTAGCGGAAAGGCGGAACTGTTGCACCGAGCGTTGCAGCTCCTCTGTTTGTCGTTCCAGCGCCACTGCCGCGGCGGAAACTTGTTCTACCAGCGCAGCATTCTGTTGCGTTACGCTGTCCATCTGCGTGATCGCCACGCTCACCTGCGAGATACCCTTATTCTGTTCTTCCGAGGCAGAGGCAATTTGCTTCATGATGACAGTCACTTCGGTGGCGCCGCGCAGAATCGCCTCCATGGTTAATCCTGTTTCTTTAACCAAACGAGCACCCTGATCAACACGACGCGATGACTCGCCAATCAGCGTCTCAATCTCTTTCGCCGCCCCGGCGCTGCGACTGGCAAGGTTACGTACTTCACCGGCGACGACGGCAAAACCGCGCCCCTGCTCGCCTGCCCTGGCTGCTTCAACCGCCGCGTTCAGCGCCAGAATGTTGGTCTGGAAAGCAATGCTATTAATAACTGACGTGATTTCCGCAATCTGTTTAGAGCTGGCGGCAATGCCGTCCATCGTCTCTACCACTTCTGAAACCAGCGTGCTCCCTTTGCCTGCCGTTTCTGTGGCCGTATCGGCAAGCAGGCTGGCTTCACGCGCATTTTCTGCGTTCAGTTTTACCGTTGCGGTCAGTTGCTCCATGCTGGCAGCGGTCTCTTCCAGTGCCGCAGCCTGCTCTTCAGTACGTGAGGAGAGATCGTTATTCCCGGTGGAAATTTCCGTCGCCCCTCGCCAGATGTTGTCACTACCTGAACGGATGGTACTGACGGCTTCACGCAGGCTATCCTGCATCGCGCACAATAACGGCACCAGTTGACCCACACAGTTACGACCAAAATCTTCGATGGGATGGCTAAGATCGCCCTGCGCAATCTGCTGGAACTGTTGGCGAATACGTCCCAGCGGTTTCACCATCATGGAAACAAGGTAGCGGTCGGTAAAGAAAAGGAGGGCAATCCCAAGGATCACGGCGGTGATAATTAGCGTCCGGATGATAGAGGTTTTGCCATCGACCATCACGCGGGTGGTATCGAGTCGCTCACCTGCCGTGGCGTTAAAACGCTCGGCACTGGCGCCAAATTCACGGCTCAACGCGGGTGTAACAGTGCTGGCATGCTCAGCAAAGGCCGTAAGCGTTCCCTGCTGCGCCAGTTGCATTTGCGGGATCACGCCGTTGTCCAGCAGCGCCTGCCACTTCGTCAGTACTGCGTTAGCGATGTCAGGATCCATTGGTCCCGGAGACAACGTTTTCATCTCCTGGAGTTTTTTGCTCATATTCTCCAGGGACTGTTGCGCTGGCGCAAAATCAGGCGTTCCGCCACTCATTTTGACATCCATGGCGCGACTTAAGCGCGTTACGAAGCGAAAGTACTGATCGTTGCCCTGACTGAGAACCGTCATCTGATGGACAAGATGACGGTCAATATCATTGCCTTCAGATATTTTTGATAACGAATGAAGACTGAATAAACCCACGCCCGACCAGAGCAGGCAAAAAAGTCCCAGTATTGCCAACATGACAATACGAATAGTGAAGTTTTTCAGCAAACGCATAATAATTTCCTTGCCGTTGATGAGGAATTCGCCATCAGGCGATACTTATCCTTGTTATCGGCAGGCAGTAGAGAAGATATAATGCGTTCTTTATTTTTTTACTTTCTTAAGTACACCCACTCTCTCTCCACACTATATCAATATGAATGCTAATGAAATTAGGTAGCATTATTATTCAGGTAATTAGTTATAAGCATTAAATAATCTATTGTTTTCTATCGCAAATATTTGTTAAACCACGCAAGAGTACGTTCCCAGGCTAAATCAGCGGCAGCTTTATCATAACGGGGGGTCGAATCGTTGTGAAAGCCATGATTAACGCCGGGATAGATATAGGCTTCATAGACTTTCTTATTGGCCTTAAGCGCCGCTTCATAGGCAGGCCATCCCTCATTAATACGTGTGTCTAATTGCGCATAGTGCAGTAATAAAGGCGCGTTTATTTTGGGGACATCTGATGCAGGAACCTGCCGCCCATAAAAAGGCACCGCGCAGGCCAGTTCAGGGAAAGCCACAGCAGCGGCATTCGACACACCACCACCGTAGCAAAATCCGGTGATACCTACCTTTCCCGTCGTCCCTGAATAATGTTGCATAAATTCAATGGCGGCAAAAAAATCATTCATCAACTTTACGGGATCAACCTGCTGCTGCAATTCCCGACCTTTATCATCATTGCCAGGATATCCCCCTACCGAACTTAATCCATCCGGCGCAAGTGCCATAAAGCCCGCCTTCGCCACCCGTCTCGCCACATCTTCAATATACGGATTCAGCCCACGATTCTCATGCACTACCACCACCGCCGGAACTTTCCCTGTCACCTTCGCAGGTTTAACTAAATACCCCCGCACATCACCATGCCCTTCAGGCGAAGGATAGGTAATATATTCCGCCAGAATATCGGGATCGGTAAATTCTACCTGCGTTGCGAGGGCATAGTTGGGTTTCAATAAATTGAATAAAGCCAACGCCGTCATGCCACCCACTGCATATTTCGCTGCCAGATTGAGAAACTCGCGTTTCGTTATTTTGCCATGCGCGTAATAGTCATAGTAGTCGAGCAGTTCTTGCGGAAAATCTTTGGCAGTCAAACGCGGCATCGTCGCACTCCTGATTGATGTTTTTTTAAGCAAAGCACAGTGACCTGTTTTTGCCCAGTTTTTCATCTCAGTGTGACCTGGTGAACGGGATATTCACCATGAACCCGCTAGAATAGAAACGTTGTTTCGAAATTCACCTGCACTAAGGAGATCTCATGGCCTGGTTTGCCAATCCTGAACGTTACGAGCAGATGCTCTATCGCTACTGTGGGCGCAGCGGTTTGCGTTTACCCGCGCTATCGCTGGGTTTATGGCACAGTTTTGGGCACGTTCAGGCGCTGGATTCACAGCGCGCCCTGTTGCGTAAAGCATTTGATTTAGGCATCACGCATTTTGATTTAGCCAATAACTATGGGCCGCCACCAGGCAGCGCAGAAGAGAATTTTGGCCGATTACTGCGCGAGGATTTTGCACACTATCGCGATGAACTGATTATCTCCACCAAGGCAGGCTATGACATGTGGCCTGGGCCATACGGTTCTGGCGGTTCGCGCAAATACCTGCTCGCCAGCCTCGACCAGAGTCTGAAACGCATGGGTCTCGACTATGTCGATATCTTCTACTCTCACCGCGTTGACGAAAATACGCCAATGGAAGAGACCGCCTCGGCGCTGGCCCACGCCGTGCAAAGCGGTAAAGCGCTGTATGTCGGCATCTCATCCTATTCTCCGGAACGTACGCAGAAAATGGCCGAGCTGATGCGGGAATGGAAAATTCCATTGCTGATCCATCAGCCGTCTTACAACCTGCTTAACCGCTGGGTAGACAGCAGCGGCCTGCTGGATACGCTGGAATCCAACGGCATGGGCTGCATCGCATTTACGCCGCTGGCTCAGGGACTGCTGACGGGGAAATACCTTAACGGTATTCCGGAAGGTTCACGCATGCAGCGTGAAGGGAAAAAAGTTCGTGGGTTAACGGAAAACATGCTGACGGAAGAAAACCTTACCAGCCTGCGTTTGCTTAATGAGATGGCGCAACAGCGTGGACAGTCGATGGCACAAATGGCCTTAAGCTGGCTGCTAAAAGACAACAGGGTAACGTCGGTATTGATTGGCGCCAGTCGACCGGAGCAACTGGAAGAAAACGTTCAGGCGCTGGCGAATCTGACGTTCAGCGCCGAAGAACTGGCGCAGATCGATAAGCACGTCGCGGACGGTAAGCTGAACCTGTGGCAGGCCTCATCTGACAAATAGCCGTAGGTAATCCCGTGCCGGGTGGCGGCGTTAGCCTCCCCGGTACGTAATACGGGCCAGCCAGCTCCTCACACCTCTTCTGCTTTGATTTCTGGGCGCTGATATTCCGGCCACACCAGCGCGACAAGTGCAGGATAGGCTTCCAGGCTGAACTCCCTGAAGCACTGACGTAAGTTAAGCACGTCCAAATCGGCATGCGGGACTTTCTCGCCACTCAGACAGCGTTTTTTAATATTGTCGTAATATTTATACACCGCAGAGTTGAGATCGCTGCAACGCCGCTGTGCATCAAATAGCCCTGGCGTCTCATTCAGCTCCACCATTGTCATCCGTTTGATCGTCGAGTGGATAAAATCGATATATTCGTGATTGACACGCCAATACCAAACCGGAGTAATCGAATTCATCAGTACCGAGAAATGATCTTCACCCTCTTCTTTACTCAGTATTTCCGGCTGGTTTTCAGCGTATCCATTTTCTGCATTACGGTTTTTATTTGCACTGCGCATCAACAAAAGTACCCCGCAGGTCAGCAATAGCAGGGTAATAACAGAATAAAATATACTGTTCATATACTGGCTCCATTTTTTTTGATTTTAAAATTACGCCATGCTATTGTCAACGCGGCATGGTTTATTTAAAACAACATATCATTGGCATCAAAGGATATTTCAACATGCTTCCCGAGCATCTTGTTCCCTCGCGTTTTCACTTATCCAGCTCACCTGACAATACCACCTCCACAGATAATAGTGAAAATTTGACTCAGGGGAAGATAACATTAAGCGATTACGAATCCGACATTTTGATTAGCTCTGCTGCTACCGGCCAGTCACGAAATATGCTATTTGAAGAGTGCGACCGCCATTTAAAAGAGCGCCTATTTCGTGCAGCAAAAATTGAGTCATTCTCTCGCCTGCTCAATTCACTACAGGCAGAAGGCGACATTAATGCACAAGAATTAAGTAAAATTTTGACTCAAAAAACAGCCATCATAAATGAACAGGGCAACAAAATTTGGCTTAATTTAATTACCCGTGAAACCAGCGACCCTATTTTTTATTCTCTGGAAGAGAAATAAAATGAAAGATGTTGAGGATAATAATGTTTATTTGGCTTTAGATAACCATAAAAGCGATGAGTTTGTCTTAAAGCAAAATTTAGCCGTGTTGATTGCCAATAAAAACGCGACACTGGAAAGCGTTGCTCAGGAGATAGTCTCTATTCCCGCTGCACTGGTGCGGATGAAATGGCAAAATCGCCGTGAAATTTACTCGCTACAGGCTAAAGAAGAGATCTACGGTGCCGCGATCGAAGCCATTATGGAGCAGCAACCAGAACTGCGGGACAAAATCATGGCCCGACTGGAAAGCACCTACCAGCATATACTCGCGCGGGAAACGGCCACCTTACGCCTGACGCGAAAGCTGTCTGAAGGGAACTACGAACCCACCAGGATAACCACGGTCGCGTTAGATGAGAACAGATAAGAACAAGTGTGCGAGGGAGTTGAATCAGGGGAGACACGCCGGGTAAGGCGGCAACCATTACCCGGCAATGAGGAAGATTACTTCGCTTTCACAGTCTCTTCGCCAACCAGACCAATCTTCAGGAAGCCCGCCTGATGCAGCGTATCCATCACCTTCATCATGGTCTCATAATCAACGGTTTTATCTGCCCGGAAGAAAATCGTGGTGTCTTTCTTCCCGTCAGTTAACGCATTTAGCTCGTTAATCATGGTTTCATCCGTCACCTGATTGTTGCCAATAAACATACTCTTATCGGCTTTAACTGACAGGTAAACCGGTTTTTCCGGACGCGGCTGCGGCGTGCTGGTGGAGGCAGGGAGATTCACCTTCACATCTACGGTTGCCAACGGCGCGGCAACCATAAAGATGATCAATAAAACCAACATAACGTCGATAAACGGCGTCACGTTGATTTCATGCATTTCACCGTTATCGTCCAGGTTTTCATTAAAGCTCATTGCCATGGAACATTATCCTACACGTAATTTCTGCGCTGCACGTACCGGATGCGCGGATGCGCTTGCATTCAGGTCCAGATCGCGACTTTGCAACAACAGCACCTGTGCCGCGACATCGCCCAGCATCGCTTTATAGCTGCCAATCTGACGTGCGAAAATGTTGTAGATAACAACCGCTGGAATTGCTGCAACCAGACCAATTGCGGTCGCTAACAGCGCTTCTGCGATACCCGGCGCAACAACGGCGAGGTTGGTCGTTTGAGTTTGTGCAATCCCGATGAAGCTATTCATGATGCCCCATACGGTACCGAACAGACCGACGAATGGAGAGATAGCCCCGATGGTGGCCAGGTATCCGTTACCGCGGCCCATATGACGACCTACCGCCGCCACACGACGCTCCAGACGGAAGCCGGTACGCTCTTTAATGCCTTCGTTATCGTCGCTGCCTTCTGACAGTTCCAGCTCGTTCTGCGCTTCGTTAATCAACTGTGCGCCCAGGCTTTTGCCATCGAATCCTGCGGCAATTTCACTTGCCTGATCTAAAGAGCGGGCTTCCGCCAGCAGTTGCTGTTCACGCTTAAGGCGGCGTTTCTGAGTAAAGAACTCAAGGCTCTTACTAAAGAAGATAGCCCAGGTGACCACTGACGCCAAAATCAGCCCAATCATCACGCACTTAACCACGATATCGGCGTGCTGATACATACCCCAGACGGAAAGATCCGTCTGCATCAAATTATTACCCACTCTGTATCTCCAGGACGCAAATCACAAAATCTGAGCGTAATCATATCAAAACGACGTCGAATTGATAGTCGTTCTCATTACTATTTACATATTGCCGCACCTTTGGTTTCTTTTCCTTGCGCTTACGCAGTAAAAAAGTCACCAGAAGCATTTTGAGATTATTTTCTACTGTATGACCGTTCTGCAGGATGCGTCATCTTTGATTCATGGTAGTTTAGACATCCAGACGTATAAAAACAGGTAAGACAACATGGCAGATAAACAACTTGAAACCAAACTCGTTCACGCAGGACGCAGTAAAAAGTACACGCTGGGCTCGGTAAATAGCGTGATCCAGCGCGCTTCTTCGCTGGTATTTGACACCGTAGAGGCCAAAAAACAGGCCACGCACAACCGGGCGAACGGTGCGCTTTTCTATGGGCGTCGCGGAACCCTGACGCATTTCTCTCTGCAGGAAGCGATGTGCGAACTGGAAGGTGGTGCGGGTTGCGCGCTCTTCCCCTGCGGTGCGGCGGCCGTTGCCAACACCATCCTTGCCTTTGTGGAGCAAGGGGATCATGTGCTGATGACCAATACCGCCTATGAACCCAGTCAGGATTTCTGCACCAAAATTCTCGGCAAGCTCGGCGTGTCCACCGGCTGGTTCGATCCGCTGGTTGGCGCCGATATCGTTAAGCACATACAGCCGAACACGAAAGTCGTATTTCTGGAATCTCCCGGCTCTGTCACTATGGAAGTGCATGATGTTCCAGCTATTGTTGCCGCCGTCAGAAGCGTCGCGCCGGATGCAATCATCATGATTGATAACACCTGGGCTGCCGGGGTGCTGTTCAAAGCGTTGGATTTTGGCATTGATATCTCTATTCAGGCAGGCACCAAATATCTGATTGGTCATTCTGACGGCATGGTCGGCACGGCGGTATCTAATGCCCGCTGCTGGGATCAACTGCGCGAAAATGCCTATCTGATGGGGCAAATGCTGGACGCCGATACCGCCTATATGACCAGCCGTGGACTGCGTACGCTGAGCGTTCGCCTGCGTCAGCACCATGAAAGCAGCTTAAAGGTCGCCGAGTGGCTGGCCAGCCATCCGCAGGTCGCCCGCGTGAACCACCCGGCACTGCCCGGCAGTAAAGGGCATGAATTCTGGAAGCGTGATTTTACCGGCAGCAGCGGCCTGTTCTCCTTTGTATTGAATAAGAAGCTCAATAATGAGGAGCTTGCTGCGTATCTGGATCACTTCAGCCTGTTCAGTATGGCCTACTCCTGGGGCGGTTTTGAGTCGCTGATTCTCGCCAACCAGCCGGAACACATTGCGGCAATCCGTCCGCAAGGCGAGGTGGATTTCAGCGGAACGCTCATCCGTTTACATATCGGTTTAGAGAATGTTGACGATCTGATTGCCGATTTGGCCGCAGGATTTGCCCGAATCGAGTAAAATTGCCACAGATGGACATATATGCAGACACTTCTGGTGGAAAAGTCTGCAATTGTTGCGTCCGGGATCAAGGCATCCCGGGCAATTCAGGAGTACAATCCACACATAAACGCTGTTCCACAGGAAAGTCCATGGTAGTCATTCAAGATATTGTCTCCGCGCTCTGGCAACACGATTTTGCCGCACTGGCGGATCCGCACGTTGTGAGCGTGGTGTACTTCGTCATGTTCGCCACGCTGTTTTTAGAAAATGGCCTGCTGCCCGCCTCCTTTTTACCCGGAGACAGCCTGTTATTACTGGCAGGAGCGCTGATCGCTCAGGACGTGATGAGTTTTTTACCTACCATAGCTATTCTGACGGCCGCAGCCAGTCTGGGCTGCTGGCTGAGTTATATTCAGGGACGCTGGCTAGGCAACACGCGCACGGTGAAAGGCTGGTTGGCGCAATTACCGGAAAAATACCATCAGCGCGCGACCTGCATGTTTGACCAACACGGTCTGATGGCGCTGCTGGCAGGGCGTTTCCTGGCGTTTGTTCGCACCTTGCTGCCAACGATGGCGGGCATTTCAGGGCTTCCTAACCGTCGGTTCCAGTTTTTTAACTGGCTGAGTGGCCTGCTGTGGGTCACCGTCGTCACCAGTTTCGGCTATGCGCTGAGCATGATCCCGTTCGTTAAACGCCATGAAGATCAGGTGATGACCTTTCTAATGATCCTGCCGATTGCCCTGTTAACCGCAGGATTGTTGGGAACATTGTTCGTGGTGATTAAAAAAAAATACTGTAGCGCCTGAGTATTATCCGTAGCCGGGGTAATTCCCGGCATTATGCCTGATGGCGCGCGGCTTTAAGGCCTACAAGAAATCAACTCCCCTGCATCATACGAATTCTTGCCGCATCTTCCCCCGGCGTTACACCAAAGAAACGTTTGAACTCCCGACTGAATTGCGATGCGCTCTCATAGCCGACGCGCATGGCAGCCGCACTGGCCTTCATCCCATCGTGAACCATCATCATCCGTGCTTTATGCAGGCGATAGCTCTTAAGATATTGCAGCGGCGACGTGCTGGTCACCGCTTTAAAATTATGATGAAACGCCGACACGCTCATGTTCGCCTCTGCCGCCAGCTGTTCTACATTGAGGTTTTCGGTGTACTTGGTTTCAATCCGCTTCAGTACCCGGCTTATCAAACTGAAATGCGTCTGGCGACTGACCAGCGCAAGTAACGCGCCGCCGCGCGGTCCGGTCAGCACATGGTAGAGGATCTCGCGAATAATCTGTTTCCCCAGGATGCGCGCATCCAGCGGTCGCTCCATCACATCCAGCAGGCGCTCAGCAGCGCAGAGAATTTCGTCAGAGAGCGTTGCAGAGTTAATCCCGCTGGCCGCCATGGCGGGCTGGAACAGCTCGTCTTCCCCAATGTCCATCAACAGCTCCTGCAATTGCAGGATATCGACATTCAGATAAATACCGGCCAGAGGAACCTCCGGCGTCGCATAGGTTTCACATTCAAAGGGTAAAGGTACGGTTAGCAGCAGGTATTCGTTGGCGTCATAGCGAAATACGCGCTCATTGATGTAACCAATTTTATGTCCCGAAAAGAGAAATATGATGCCTGGCTGATACATGACCGGTGTACGCGCCGCCGGCTCCGTACCGTGTAGCAGGCGGACATCTGGCAGCAGTTCGTTAAGTCTATTTTCATTGTTTTTCAGCTGCTTAATTTTATCTGTCAGCAGAAGACAGATCTCATCACGGTTCATGGGGCACCATTTCATCATCGGTTTTCGACCCTGACATAATGCGCAGATTTATCCGTTTTCTCCAGCAGTCTGTAGAAATGGGCAAGACATCGGCAGAAATGAGCATTGAGAGCAGCGCGGCGGGCGACCACAATGTTCATCATCCGGCAGACACTCACCTGCCCTCTTTTATTACCCACCAAAGGGAACGAGCAATGAACAACTTTAATCTCCATACCCCAACACGTATTTTGTTTGGTAAAGGCGCGATTGCTGAGCTGCGCGATCAAATTCCTCAGGACGCTCGCGTACTGGTTACCTATGGCGGCGGCAGCGTGAAAAAAACTGGCGTCCTGGCACAGGTTCAGGACGCGCTGAAAGGCCTGGATGTGCTGGAGTTTGGCGGTATCGAGCCAAACCCGTCTTACGAAACGCTGATGAACGCAGTAAAAATCGTGCGTGATGAGAAAGTGACGTTTCTGCTGGCGGTAGGTGGCGGTTCAGTGCTGGACGGCACCAAATTCATCGCGGCAGCGGCACAGTACGCTGACGGCATCGATCCATGGCGCATTCTGGAAACCCATGGCAACGACGTAACAAGCGCCATCCCGATGGGATCCGTATTAACCCTGCCTGCAACCGGCTCTGAATCTAACTCCGGCGCGGTAATTTCGCGTAAAACCACCGGCGATAAACTGGCCTTTATGACCCCGTTTGTGCAGCCAGTGTTTGCCGTTCTGGATCCGGTTTACACCTACACCCTGCCGCCGCGTCAGGTTGCAAACGGCGTTGTGGATGCTTTTGTTCATACCGTGGAACAGTATGTGACTTATCCGGTAGACGGGAAAATTCAGGATCGCTTTGCCGAAGGCATTCTGCTCACGCTGGTAGAAGAAGGTCCGAAAGCCTTGCAGGAGCCGGAAAACTACAACGTGCGTGCGAACGTCATGTGGGCGGCAACCCAGGCGCTGAACGGCCTGATTGGCGCAGGCGTACCGCAGGACTGGGCAACGCATATGCTGGGCCATGAACTGACCGCAATGCACGGTCTGGATCATGCTCAAACGCTGGCCATCGTTCTGCCAGCGCTGTGGAATGAAAAACGTGATACCAAGCGTGCCAAACTGCTGCAATACGCAGAGCGTATCTGGAATATCACCGAAGGTTCCGACGACCAGCGCATCGACGCTGCCATTGCCGCTACCCGTGCTTTCTTCGAACAAATGGGCGTACCCACTCGCCTGTCTGACTATGGCCTGGACGGTAGCTCCATCCCGGCATTGCTGGAAAAACTGGAAGCACACGGGGGTACGCAACTGGGCGAACATCAGGATATTACGCTTGAAGTCAGCCGTCGGATTTACGAAGCTGCCCGCTAAGGTTTTTTAACCTCCGCCTTTCGTTTTTGGGTATTTATACCAGGCTTAAGTCACACCTAACTCACCGGGGCTTGCTCCGGTGAACTCAATTTACACCCAATCATTCATGATGCATCGAGGCGGCAATTAAGTGAATCCCCGGGAGCGTACATAAGTACGTGACCGGGGTAAACGCAAGCAGCCAACAAAGAGGCAGCCTGAAGGATTAAGTGTGGGGGGGAATTATGACCGGTCCAACCATTATCAAGCTACAGGATGGTAACGTCATGCCACAACTGGGCCTGGGGGTCTGGAAGGCAAGCAACGAAGAAGTCATCACCGCCATTCATAAAGCGCTGGAAGTAGGGTATCGCTCAATTGATACCGCTGCGGCGTACAAAAACGAAGAAGGTGTCGGCAAAGCAATACGCGATGCTGGCGTACCACGGGACGAGTTATTCATCACCACCAAGCTGTGGAATGATGACCAAAAACGCCCCCGGGAAGCCTTGCTCGAAAGCATGGAAAAACTCCAACTTGATTACCTCGATCTATACCTGATGCACTGGCCGGTTCCGGCGATCGACCACTACGTTGAAGCGTGGGAAAACATGATCGACCTGCAAAAAGAAGGGCTGATTAAGAGCATCGGCGTGTGCAACTTTCAGATCAATCATCTCCAGCGGTTGATGGATGAAACCGGCGTACCTCCGGTGATTAACCAGATCGAACTTCATCCGCTTATGCAACAGCGCCAACTGCACGCCTGGAACGCAACGCATAAAATCCAGACCGAATCCTGGAGCCCGCTGGCGCAGGGCGGCAAAGACGTCTTTGATCAAAAGATCATCCGTGACCTCGCTGAGAAATATGGCAAATCACCGGCGCAGATTGTCATCCGCTGGCACCTAGATAGCGGGCTGGTGGTGATTCCAAAATCGGTCACCCCTGCGCGTATCGCAGAAAACTTTAACGTCTGGGACTTCCGCCTGGATAAAGACGAATTAGGCGAAATCGCGAAACTCGATCAGGGCAAACGTCTGGGGCCAGACCCGGATCAGTTCGGCGGTTAACCCCTTCCCTCCAGCCCGACACTCTCGTCGGGCCTTTACTGATTTGAAATATCAGGAAACAATTCACACACATATATTGATGTATTTCTTGCAGTCGCTGGAGCAGCATTACGCAATATAACCTGTTAATTATTAAATAAATATATTTATTTGATGAATACATTCACCATATCCATAGGTGCGTAAACGTGACTGAGAAAAAAAGTAGCGGAGTCAAATGGCTCCCATTAATTCTTATAATATTCATTTCTGCCGGACTGTGGCAGCTTACTCCACCTTCCGGGCTAAGTGCGCCAGCCTGGCATTCGGCAATCATTTTCGTCGCGACTATTGCCTCTATCGTGGCAAAAGTTTTACCCATCGGCGCGGTCGGCATTATTGGGATTACGGTTTTTGCACTCGCCTATGCCGCCGGGGATAAAACCGCCAGCGGCGCTATCACCACGGCACTGAGTGAGCTGAACAGTTCACTTATCTGGCTTATCGTCGTGGCTTTTATGATTGCCCGCGGGTTTATCAAAACCGGCCTCGGACGACGCATTGCGCTGCAGATGATCCGTCTGCTCGGCAAGCGCACGCTGGGACTCGCCTATGGTCTGGCCTTTGCCGATCTGATCCTCTCCCCGGCAATGCCGAGTAATACAGCACGCTGCGGCGGCGTCATCTATCCGATTGCTGACTCTCTGGCACGCAGTTTCCATTCGAACCCGGAAGATGAGTCCCGCAGTAAAATCGGTACCTTTCTTATCACCTGTATTGGCAACGTCAACGACGTCACCGCCGCGCTCTTTATGACCGGCTATACCGGCAACCTGTTGGCGGTGAAGTTGGCGGCCAATGCGGGCGTCACGCTGACCTGGGGCGGCTGGTTTATGGCGGCGCTGCTGCCATGCCTGGTGTCCTTACTGCTGGTTCCACTGCTGGTCTACTGGATCGTGCGCCCGGAAATTAAACACACGCCGGATGCCCCTAACCTGGCGCGCAAAGAGCTGGCGGAAATGGGCAGTATGTCTCGCGGCGAATGGCTGATGCTGGCTACCGTCGGCGTACTGCTGGTGCTGTGGATTTTTGGCGATACGTTAGGCGTCGACGCCACCACTGCCTCGTTCGTGGGACTGTCCATTTTATTGCTAAGCGGCGTTCTGAGCTGGGAAGATGTGAAGAGCGAGAAAGGCGCATGGGACACACTGATTTGGTTTGCCGCGCTGTTGATGATGGCGAACCAACTGAAAAAACTGGGCTTCACCACCTGGTTTGGCAATCTGATCGGCGATAGCCTGAGCAGTACTATGCACGGTACCAGTTGGGTGATCGTCCTGCTGCTGCTGAACGCTGCCTACTTCTATACCCACTACTTTTTTGCCAGCGGTAATGCACAGATTGCCGCGCTGTACGCCGTTTTCCTTGGTGTCGGCCTGCATCTGAATATTCCAGCAGCCCCCACGGCATTAATGCTGGCCTTCACCAGCAGTTTGTACTGCTCGCTCACCCAGTACACCCATGCTCGCGGTCCAATCCTGTTTGGTGCCGGGTACGTTCCAACGGGCGTCTGGTGGCGTACAGGATTTATCATCAGCTTGTTTAACCAGGCGGTGTTTATCACCGTGGGTCTGATGTGGTGGAAGGTGTTGGGTCTGTACTAAACTGACTGCGTCCTGACGAATCACCTTACCTGCGGAGAAAAGGAATGACCTGTATTTTCTGTCAAATAGTTGAAGGTAAAGCACCCTGCCATAAGGTCTGGGAAGACGAGCATCATCTGGCTTTTCTGTCGATTTTCCCGAACACCGACGGTTTTACCGTGGTGATCCCGAAAAAGCATTATCCCAGCTATGCCTTCGATATGCCGCCGCAGGCACTGGCTGATCTGATGCTGGCGACCCAAAAAGTGGCTAAGAAACTGGATAAGGCTTTCCCGGATGTCAGTCGTACGGGGATGTTCTTCGAAGGTTTCGGCGTAGACCATGTGCACAGCAAATTAAGCCCCATGCATGGCACTGGCGATCTAACCCACTGGAAACCGATTGAAGCGCGGCAGAACAAATTTTTCGAGCAGTATGAAGGATATCTTTCTTCACACGATCATGAACGGGCGGATGATGCAAAACTGGCCGCATTAGCGGCCAGAATTCGTGAAGCATAAATACTGAGTCTCTCTGCCGGATGGCGGTTCAAGCACCTTATCCGGCCTACAAAATCGTGCTATTCGTAGACCTGATAAGCGTTTCACCACCGGGCAAGGCAGATTAGCGCCCTGCCACTTTCCCGCGTTTTTTGTTTGCGGCTGGCGTCTGGCGCTGATGCGCCACCGGTGTGTGCTTGGTCAATGCCGGGCGAGTATGACGGTTCTGGCGACGCGCTTCTCGCATCTCTTCCAGCGTAGGCGCCGGGACCAGACATTCGCGACGACCGCCGATCAGATGCTTTTTACCCATATCTTCCAGCGCCTGGCGGATTAACGGCCAGTTTGCTGGATCGTGGTAACGCAGCAGGGCTTTATGCAAACGACGCTGCTTATCACCTTTCGGCACCACCACATCTTCACTCTTATAACCAATTTTACCCAGCGGGTTTTTCCCGGTGTAATACATGGTTGTGGAGTTCGCCAACGGTGATGGATAGAAGTTCTGCACCTGATCCAGACGGAAACGACGTTGCTTCAACCACAACGCCAGATTCACCATATCTTCATCACGCGTACCCGGGTGCGCGGAAATAAAGTACGGGATCAGGTACTGCTCTTTACCCGCTTGTTTAGAGTAGGTATCGAACAATTCCTTAAAGCGATCGTAGCTGCCCATCCCCGGCTTCATCATCTTCGACAGCGGGCCTTCTTCGGTATGCTCTGGCGCAATCTTCAGATAGCCGCCAACGTGGTGGGTCGCCAGTTCTTTGATATAGCGCGGGTCTTCAACCGCGATGTCATAACGCACGCCCGAAGCGATGAGGATCTTTTTAATGCCTTTCAAATCACGCGCACGACGATAAAGGTTAATCGTCGGTTCGTGGTTGGTGTCCATATGCGGACAGATATCCGGGTAGACGCATGACAGACGACGGCAGGTCTGCTCCGCGCGCGGTGACTTACAGCGCAGCATATACATGTTCGCCGTTGGGCCGCCGAGGTCGGAAATCACGCCGGTAAAACCTGGAACGGTGTCGCGAATGGCTTCGATTTCATTGATGATCGAGTCTTCAGAGCGGCTCTGGATGATGCGACCTTCGTGCTCGGTGATCGAACAGAACGAACAGCCGCCAAAGCAGCCACGCATAATGTTGATCGAGAAACGGATCATCTCATAGGCCGGAATGCGGCTGTCGCCATACGCCGGATGCGGCACGCGTTTGTACGGCAGCGCAAAGACGCTATCCATCTCTTCGGTAGAGAGCGGAATGGCTGGCGGGTTGATCCAGATGTAGCGATCGCCGTGCTTTTGCATCAGCGCACGCGCACAGCCTGGGTTGGTTTCGTGGTGCAGGATACGCGACGCATGCGCATACAGCACTTTATCGCCCTTCACTTTTTCGAAGGACGGCAGCAGCACGTAGGTTTTTTCCCACGGTTTCGGGCGCGGCGGCTGTACGGTTACCGCTTTCGCTTCCTGCTTTTTCGGTGCGACCGGCTTGTTGTCAGCACACGGCAGATCTTCACCATACGGATGCGGGATCGGGTCAATCTTACCCGGCGTGTCGAGGCGCGTGGAATCCACCCCACTCCAGCCCGGCAGCGCTTCTTTAACCATAATAGCAGTGTTACGCACGTCGCGGATCTGATCGATGGTTTCGCCCATCGCCAGACGATGCGCCACTTCCACCAGCGGACGTTCGCCGTTGCCGAACATCAGCATGTCGGCTTTGGAATCCACCAGAACAGAGCGACGAACGGTATCGGACCAGTAGTCATAGTGCGCGGTACGGCGCAGGCTGGCCTCAATACCGCCGAGAATAACCGGCACATCTTTCCATGCTTCTTTACAGCGCTGGGTATAGACCAGCGTGGCGCGGTCCGGACGTTTGCCCGCAACGTTGTCCGGTGTGTAGGCATCGTCATGGCGCAGTCGGCGATCGGCGGTGTAACGGTTGATCATCGAGTCCATGTTGCCTGCGGTCACACCAAAGAACAGGTTCGGTTTACCCAAACGCATAAAATCGTCTTTGTTGTTCCACTCCGGCTGGGCGATAATCCCTACGCGAAAGCCTTGTGCTTCCAGCATACGTCCGCAAATTGCCATGCCAAAGCTGGGATGATCGACGTATGCATCGCCGGTAACCAGAATGATGTCGCAGCTATCCCAGCCAAGTTGGTCCATTTCGTCGCGTGACATCGGCAAAAACGGTGCCGGGCCAAAACAGGCAGCCCAGTACTGCGGCCAGGAGAAAAGGTCTCTGTCCGGCTGGATCAGGGATATTGCGCTCATAATGCTTCCAAAAATGGTAAAAAAATAATCAAAGGCCGAGGATTATACGCTGTATGTCGGCAAGAAATGAAGTGGAGTCTGAACCAGACCAGTAGAAAGTTATATAAATTGTTAAATTTTACGACGATCATTTTTATCGATCATAATTAAGACCATGCCGGCCAACTGAGATAACTCTTTTTCGGCGGGGGATTTTTCATTGCGACTCAACGATTCACTGCATATTTCCCAGTTACGGGTTGTTGTTCACCTGTGCGGATTTCTGGTTCTTCTCTACAGCTTTTCTATGCTGCCACCGATGCTCATCGCTTTGTTAAACAAAGAGCGGAGCTTGTTCGCTTTTTTCAGCACGTTTATGACTTTCTTCACCCTCGGCGGCGGGGCGTGGTTGGCAACCAAACATGCGGGGATTCAACTGCGCACCCGGGATGGTTTCGTCATTATCGTCCTGTTCTGGCTATTGTTTTCGTTTATCAGCGCGATGCCGATGTGGATGGACGATGGCTTAAACCTCTCTTTTGCGGATGCCCTGTTTGAAGGAGTTTCTGGGATTACCACTACAGGCGCAACGGTGATTGATGACGTCAGCGCCTTGCCGAAGTCGTATCTGTACTATCGGGCTCAGCTCAATTTTATTGGCGGTCTGGGTGTTATCGTCCTCGCCGTGGCGGTATTGCCTCTGCTGGGTATTGGTGGCATGAAGCTGTATCAGTCTGAAATGCCGGGCCCTTTTAAAGAAGAACGCCTCACGCCAAGACTTGCTGATACTGCACGCACGCTGTGGATGACCTATGTCATTCTGGGTCTTATTTGTACTCTGGCCTACTGGGCTGCCGGGATGTCGTTTTTCGACGCCTTATGCCACGGGTTGTCGACGGTCTCTCTCGGCGGATTTTCCACTCGCAGCGAGAGCATCGGCTTTTATAACAGCCATGCCATTGAGCTTGTCGCCGGGGTATTTTCACTGCTGTCTGCGTTTAACTTCACCCTCTGGTACGTTGCTATCGTGAAACGTACCTTCAAACCCTTTCGTCGTAATGCCGAATTGCGTTTCTTTTTGCTTATTGCGTTGGTGGTCACTCTGATCGCCACCTGGCAAGTTTGGCGGGCAGGCATGTACGGATTAACGGACAGCCTGGTGCATGCTTTTTTTCTGGCCAGTTCGATGCTGACAGATAATGGCCTGTCGACGGCGGATTACGCGCAGTGGCCTTCGCACACGATCTTCATGCTGCTCAGCGCCAGTTTCTTCGGCGGTTGTGTGGGTTCGACCTGCGGGGGGATTAAGGTGCTGCGCTTTTTGATTATGTTCAAGCAGTGCCGCCAGGAGTTACACCAGCTCGCGCACCCTCGCGCCCTGCTGAATATCAAAGTGGGCAATAGCGTGGTAAGTGACCGGGTGGTGCGTTCGGTATGGAGCTTTTTCTTTCTCTACGTTTTGTTCACTAGCTTTTTTATCTGGGCGCTCAATCTGATGGGCTACGATCTCTTCTCCTCTTTCGCCACCGTCGCCGCCTGCATCAACAATATGGGGCTAGGATTTGGCGTCACTGCCACGACGTTTGGTACCTTAAACGAGGAAGCAAAGCTACTGATGTGTGCAGCCATGATCATGGGGCGTCTGGAGATTTACCCCATTCTGATCCTGTTCTCGCGCATGTTCTGGCGGGCGTAACGAAAACCCCGGCGCATTATGGTGCCGGGTTCACCAACATCTGTCCAATTGAGCCACGATCCGCCATTTCCAGCGTCTGGCTATTAAAGTAGAACGGGAAATGGGCCCAGGAAGGCTGTCCGTAATAAACCAGTAATTCAACCTGGCCATCAACCCAGACAGTATCTTTCCAGCCTCTGTCTTCCGGGAACGGCATCGCGCCATTCACATTACGGATCAGGAACGAAACACCTTCAATATGGAAGGACTGGGGCATATCCGCCCGCACCGTCCAGCGCTCCCAGGAGCCCTGCTGGGCAGTAATATCCATACGATTGACGTCCCACAGCTGACCGTTGATGCCAGGATCGTCGTCCAGGCTGATATCACGGCTGCGAATCGGCGAACCGCTGAGGATTTCCGTTGGCAGCAGGCGCATTGGCAGGCTGTCAGTCACCAGCGGCAGAAGACCTGTCGGGCGCAACGTCAATACCAGCGTGGAGATGAGAATACTGGAGGGCTCAAAGAACCCGCGGATCCTGTCGACAATACTGGCCGCCTCACCACAGGTGATAGAGACCTCATTACCGTTAGTCATATCCACCAGGATCTCACGACGCTCGCCCGGTGCCAGCGAGAGCTGCTTCACCGAAACAGGCGCAGGTAAAAAACCCTGATCGCCGGAAATCACATGCAGCGCACGGCCATCGCTCATTTGCAGCTGGTAACGACGCGAGTTTGAAGCGTTCAGCAAACGCAAGCGCACCCAGCCGCGGGAGACTTCGACATACGGGCTTTGCGCCCCATTGACCAGCAGCGTATCACCGACAAAACCACCGCTGCCGGGCTCGCTGTATTCCGGCGTGCCAAAGTTGTCCAGCCGCTTGTCCTGGATAATGACCGGAAAATCATCCACGCCATAGTGGTTGGGAATAGACAGTGATTTACTCACTTCATCTTCAACCAGCCACATCCCGGCAAGACCGTTGTAGACCTGCTGAGCAGTACGATTTGGCGTATTAGCGTGATACCACAACGTGGCGGCATTCTGGCGAATCGGTAGCACCGGCGCCCAGTCAGCATTCGGGGACATCATGCGCGCCGGGCCGCCCATCAGCGGGCCAGGTACCTGTAACCCGGCGACGGTCATCGAGACATTTTCAGTCAGACGGTTGCTGTAGATAAGCTTGACGTCATCCCCTTTCCAGACGCGGATTGTCGGTCCCAGATAGCGGCCGTTAATTCCCCAGACAGGTGCGCGCGTGCCTTGTGTAAAGGACCAGTGCGCACGTTGCAGCGTCATAAATAGCGGCTGCCCCCGGCGGGATTCCAGCAGCGGAGGCACGGGTAACGGTTGTTGCTGACCGGCAGCATTAGCCTTCAGCGGAACAGCACCTGCACACAGTGCGATCCCCGATGCCTGAATGAACTGACGCCGACTGAATGACATATAAACTCCATAAAAAACTGGCTATTAACACGCAGGAAGTCATTTCCTGTAAAAAACCCGAATTGCGCGGATTAAACCTTACCGGCGGCTTCCCGCTCAGCAACTTCTTTATCGAGTTCTGCGATTTTTTGTTCCATCAGCGTGCGGCAATGCGCTGCCAGTTCACGAACCTGATCTTTCCCAAAGTGGCTAATATCCACCGGTGGCAACATCTCGACAATTGCCAGACCATTATTGAGTCGATTGAGTTTTATCTTGTTCGAGGTTGTGGAAACGCACACCGGAATGACCGGGACACCAGCAGCAATCGCTGCATGGAACGCGCCGGTTTTAAACGGCAGCAGACCGCGACCGCGGCTACGCGTCCCTTCAGGGAACATCCAGATAGAAATGCGACGTTTTTTGAAATGATTCACCACGGCAGCAATGGTGCTGTGCGCTTTAGCGCGGTTATTTCTGTCAATCAACAGGTTACCGGTTAACCAGTACAGCTGCCCGAAGAAAGGGATCCACAGCAGGCTTTTTTTACCTACCGTCACCGTCGGCGGCTGAACGATATTCGCAGCGGTAACCATGTCATAGTTGTTCTGATGGTTACAAATATAGATAGCATTACCATAGTTCTGCGCGTCTGCCGGCATGCGGCACTCGACCTTCAGGCCATAAAGGGGAGCCAGGCGGCCAAACATATGGCCGAACGTTGCAACATGTTTTGGATTTCGTGGGCTGAACAGACAGTATATGCAACCGAAAATACAGACCAGAACGCAGTAAATAACAGTAATAATTAAACGAAAAATATATAGCATAACAACCTCTAAGGCCTAAGAGCCTGGTATTTTACGTCACCTGATTCATCACGCGGTATCAGGTTAGGGCTTTGTTAAGGGCGGCTCTCTGGAAAAGCGTATTGTTAATCGCAACGCACGAATAAACAACGGTTTCACGGGAATTTTTAACGTTGGCTCTCCCTGGGCTTTAACAGGGAGAGCCGGACGGTAGCGTTATTCTTCGCTGTCGCCGTGACTGGCGCGTCGAGGCGAGTCAATCTCAATGCTGTCGATACGCTGCAGACCACGCATTAGCGTGCCGCGACGGCCGCGCTCTCCGGTCACTTTCTGCAACTCTTCAGGACGCAGTTTGATTTTGCGCTTACCGACGTGGATGGTCAGCGTGCTCTGCGGCGGCAGCACGTAAAGTTGCGCCAGGCCATCCTCGCCTTTCGCCGCTTCCGCTGAAGGGATATTAATGATCTTGTTCCCTTTGCCTTTCGACAACTGCGGTAAATCGCTCACCGGGAACATCAACATGCGGCCAGCCTGAGTAATAGCCAGTAGCATGTCGGTTTCATCTTCAATCACCACCGGCTGCATCACGCGCGCATTTTCTGGCAGCGTAATCAACGCCTTACCCGCACGGTTACGTGCGACCAGGTCATTGAAGGTACAGACAAAACCATAGCCCGCATCGGAGGCCATCAGCAGTTTCTGATCGTCGCCTTCCATCAGCATGTGCTCAACCGTCGCGCCTGGCGGCAGCGTGAGCTTCCCGGTCAGCGGTTCACCCTGACCGCGCGCCGACGGCAGCGTAATCGGGTCGATGGCATAGCTGCGTCCGGTCGAGTCCACGAACACCACCGGCTGGTTGCTCTTACCCTTCACTGCCGACTTAAAGCTGTCGCCCGCTTTATAGCTTAATCCTGGCGCATCGATGTCGTGGCCTTTCGCGCTACGCACCCAGCCACTCTGGGACAACACAATGGTCACCGGCTCAGATGGCAGCATGTCGTGCTCGCTCATCGCCTTCGCTTCTTCGCGCTCCTGCAACGGAGAACGACGATCGTCGCCATAGGCGTCTGCATCGGCCTGCAGCTCTTTCTTCAGCAGGTTACTCATTTTACGTTCGGAAGCCAGAATGGCCTGCAACTGATCGCGCTCTTTCGCCAGCTCATCCTGCTCACCGCGGATTTTCATCTCTTCGAGTTTGGCAAGGTGGCGCAATTTCAGCTCAAGGATGGCTTCAGCCTGGGTTTCAGAAATGCCAAACCGCGACATCAGCTCAGGCTTAGGTTCATCTTCATGACGAATAATTTCGATGACTTCGTCAATGTTGAGGAACGCCACCAGCAAACCTTCAAGGATGTGCAGGCGCTTGAGCACTTTTTCCAGACGATAATTCAGGCGGCGACGCACGGTATCGCGGCGGAACGCCAGCCATTCGGTGAGGATCTCCAGCAGGTTTTTCACCGCCGGACGACCATCAAGACCGATCATGTTCAGGTTGATACGGTAGCTTTTTTCGAGATCGGTAGTGGCAAACAGGTGGTTCATCACCTGCTCCATATCCACACGATTAGAGCGTGGGACAATCACCAGACGGGTCGGGTTTTCGTGATCCGATTCGTCGCGCAGGTCGTCTACCATCGGCAGCTTTTTATTGCGCATTTGAGCAGCGATCTGCTCCAGCACTTTTGCCCCGGAAACCTGATGCGGCAGCGCGGAAATCACCACCGCGCCGTCTTCTTTCGTCCATACCGCACGCATACGTACGGAGCCGCGTCCATTCTCGTAAATCTTACGAATTTCCGCGCGCGAAGTAATAATCTCCGCTTCGGTCGGGTAATCCGGCCCTTGCACGATATCCAGCAACTGATCCAGCGTCGTTTTCGGCTGCTCAATCAGAGTAATCGCTGCTTTTGCCACTTCACGCAGGTTATGTGGCGGAATGTCCGTTGCCATACCAACGGCAATACCGGTCGTGCCGTTCAGCAGAATATTTGGTAGACGAGCAGGCAGCATCTTCGGCTCCTGCATGGTGCCGTCGAAGTTTGGCACCCAGTCCGACGTTCCCTGACCGAGTTCGCCCAGCAGGACTTCCGCATATTTAGACAGACGGGATTCGGTATAGCGCATCGCCGCGAAGGATTTCGGATCGTCCGGTGCCCCCCAGTTCCCCTGCCCGTCAACCAGCGGGTAACGGTAAGAGAACGGCTGCGCCATCAGCACCATCGCTTCATAGCAGGCGCTGTCGCCGTGCGGATGGTATTTACCCAGCACGTCACCGACGGTACGGGCGGATTTTTTAAATTTGGCGCTGGCATTCAGCCCCAGTTCGGACATCGCGTATACGATGCGACGCTGAACGGGTTTCAAACCATCGCCAATAAACGGCAACGCCCTGTCCATGATGACGTACATGGAATAGTTCAGATAGGCGTTTTCCGTGAATTCATGCAGCGCCAGGCGCTCTGCCATATCGCTCATTAATCGTGGTTCCTCAACTTTGTACCCCTCTATTGAAGGGCAATATTGCCGCAGATACTACCCTATCTGGCGTGTTGAGTCACAAAGAAAAGGGCCGCGAATGCGGCCCTGATGGGGATTACTTAGCAACTTTGGTAATCTGTTTTACGTCGATTTCAACGGAGTTCCAGTCTTTATCCACTTCACCCTGGATTTCAACCACATCCTGCGGTGTGACGGTTACGCCGTTCCAGCGCTTGTGGTCGATATCCACATTCACCGTGCCGGTCGCATCTTTAAACACGTACAGGTCGTCGGAAATACGCTCAACGATGTTCCCGCGCAGGGTAACCCAGGTGTCATCACGCAGTGATTTGGCGCTTTCTACCGTCGTGCTGCTACCGTTCGGGCCGACAAATCCGCCGTTTTGGCTCTGCGTGGTGGTTGTTGTTGGCCCAGAGAAGCCGCCCTGCTGAGCTGCCAGAACAGGTGCGGAACACAGTGCCATTACGGCAACCATTGCAGCTAATTTTTTCATCGTCATGTCTCCCTTTCATGTTGGTTTACGACTATTAAATAAGTTAATCCTTAACAAGTTCTTAAGGCAAAAAAAGATACTTTTTTTGCTGTACAGAGGCTGTAGCCACAGGTTTACTAACTGCAAATGAGTTCGCAGGGATGAACATATGCGTATTTTACTGATCGAAGATGACACGTTGATTGGCGATGGCCTGAAAACAGGTCTGAGTAAAATGGGTTTCAGCATCGACTGGTTTACCGAAGGTCGCCAAGGGAAAGAAGCACTCTACAGCGCACCTTACGATGCGGTAATCCTCGACCTGACGCTGCCAGGCATAGACGGACGGGACATTTTGCGCGAATGGCGAGCCAACGGAAAGCAGGAGCCTGTGCTGATTCTGACCGCTCGCGACGCACTGGCAGAACGCGTTGAAGGCCTGCGCCTGGGCGCAGATGACTATCTGTGCAAACCCTTTGCGCTGATCGAAGTTGCCGCCAGACTGGAGGCACTGGTACGTCGTGCCAGCGGCCAGGCCAGCAACACATTGTGTCATGGCCAGGTAACGCTCGATCCCGGCGCGCTGGTCGCCACGGCGGCGGGTGAACCTTTGTCACTCAAACCTAAAGAGTTCGCGCTGCTGGAACTGCTAATGCGCAACAAAGGTCGCGTCCTGCCCCGCAAACTGATTGAAGAAAAACTGTATACCTGGGACGAAAATGTCTCCAGCAATGCGATTGAGGTCCACGTCCATCACTTACGCCGTAAGCTCGGCAGCGACTTTATCCGTACCGTGCATGGCATTGGCTATACCCTGGGTGGCGCATGAAACTCACACAACGCCTCAGCCTGCGAGTCAGGCTAACGCTTATTTTTCTGATTCTGGCCTCAGCAACCTGGGCCGTATCCAGTTTTGTGGCCTGGAGGCAGACTACCGATAATGTCGATGAGCTGTTTGATACGCAGCTGATGCTGTTCGCCAAGCGGCTTAGCACGCTGGATATCAGCGATGTCACCACCTCAAACAATATGGCCCGCACGCCAAAAAAACTGAAACATGGCCATATTGATGACGACGCACTGGCGTTTGCCATCTACTCCACCGACGGCAAAACGGTGCTACACGATGGCGACAATGGCCAGGATATTCCCTACAGCTACAGCCGGGAGGGGTTTAGCGACGGCCAACTAAGGGGCGACAACGATTCCTGGCGCTTCCTGTGGCTGAATTCCGCTGATGGAAAATATCGCATTGTGGTGGGCCAGGAGTGGGAATACCGGGAGGATATGGCGCTGTCGATCCTTACCGCACAGTTAACCCCGTGGCTGGTTGCGCTGCCGCTGATGTTGCTGATCCTGGTGGTCATGCTGAGTCGCGAACTCAGGCCGCTAAAAAAACTGGCGCAAGCTCTGCGCTGGCGCGCCCCGGAGTCAGAAGAACCGCTCGACCCGAAAGGTGTGCCAAGCGAAGTGCGCCCGCTGGTTGAATCGCTTAATCAGCTGTTTACCCGCATCCACTCTATGATGGTCCGCGAACGGCGCTTTACCTCTGACGCCGCTCACGAGCTGCGCAGTCCGTTGACCGCGCTGAAGGTGCAAACCGAAGTGGTGCAACTGTCAGACGACGACCCGCAAACGCGGGAAAAAGCGCTGGTACAGCTGCATGCGGGAATTGAACGCGCCACCCGACTGGTCGATCAGCTCCTGACGCTTTCGCGCCTCGACTCCCTCGATAATCTTCAGGATGTGGCAGAAATCTCGCTGGAGGAGCTACTGCAATCCGCGGTGATGGATATCTACCACCCGGCCCAGCAGGCGCACATTGACGTACGTTTGCAGATTAACGCGCACAATATCACGCGTACAGGACAGCCGCTGTTGCTGAGCCTGATGGTACGAAATCTGCTGGATAATGCCATTCGCTACAGTCCGCAGGGGAGCATTGTGGAAGTGACGCTCAACGCCCGTAACTTCAGCGTCAAAGATAACGGTCCTGGCGTTGCGCCAGAGGTACTTACACACATCGGTGAACGCTTTTATCGTCCACCGGGACAAAGCGTGACCGGCAGCGGTCTCGGCCTGTCGATTGTCCGTCGTATCGCAACACTGCATGGAATGTCAGCCTCGTTCGGCAACGCTCCGGAAGGTGGCTTTGAAGCAAAAGTCAGTTGGTAATTGCGTTATTGTTGCTCATATAGCAAAAGACTTTGCACATTTTGCTAATTTCACCGTACCGCTGGTGGGAGTAAAATCGTCCTCAAACGTATTTCCTTGAGGACACAAAATGAGCAACATTCTGATTATCAACGGGGCGAAAAAATTCGGCCATTCTAATGGTCAACTGAATGACACCCTGACCGAGGTCGCGGACGGTATCCTGCGCGACCTCGGGCATGATGTTAAAGTCGTACGCGCAGACAGCGATTATGACGTAAAAGCAGAAGTGCAGAATTTCGTCTGGGCCGATGCGGTTATCTGGCAGATGCCAGGCTGGTGGATGGGCGCACCGTGGACCGTGAAAAAATACATCGATGACGTGTTTACCGAAGGTCACGGTACGCTGTACGCCAGCGACGGCCGCACACGTTCAGATGCCTCAAAAAAATACGGCTCCGGCGGGCTGATTCAGGGCAAAAAATACATGCTGTCCCTGACCTGGAACGCACCGATGGAAGCCTTCACTGAAAAAGACCAGTTCTTCCATGGCGTTGGCGTTGATGGCGTCTATCTCCCGTTCCATAAAGCAAACCAGTTCCTGGGAATGGAAGCGCTGCCGACCTTTATCACCAATGACGTGATTAAAATGCCGGACGTCCCGCGTTATATCGCAGAATATCGCAAGCATCTGACCGAAATTTTTGGTTAACTGGTAACCTGGAATTAGAAGGAGTTAACCATGCTTACCGTTATTGCAGAAATCCGTACACGTCCAGGTCAACATCACCGCCAGGCGGTACTGGATCAGTTTGCCAAAATCGTTCCGACCGTACTGAAAGAAGAAGGCTGCCACGGCTATGCGCCGATGGTGGATCACGCCGCAGGTGTGAGTTTTCAGACCACAGCGCCAGATTCAATCGTGATGGTTGAGCAATGGGAAAGCATCGCGCATCTTGAAGCGCATTTGCAGACCCCGCATATGAAAGCCTACAGCGAAGCCGTGAAAGGTGACGTGCTGGACATGAATATTCGTATTCTGGAGTCGGGCATTTAAGATTGTCGATTTGCCGGGTGACGCTTAGCTATCCGGCATAAATCGCTTCGTCAGATGAGAGCCGGATAAGGCATTTTACGCCCGTCTCCGGCTTTTCTACATGCAATTACCCTTCGAGATCCGCCAGGTCGCCTTTCTCTTGCAACCAGTTACGACGATCTTCAGAACGCTTCTTGGCCAGCAGCATATCCATCATTGCGTTGGTACGCTGATCGTCTTCATCATCGATAATGAGCTGCACCAGGCGACGGGTGTTCGGATCCAGCGTAGTTTCACGAAGCTGCATCGGGTTCATTTCACCCAGACCTTTAAAGCGCTGCACGTTCGGCTTGCCTTTCTTGCGCTTTAACTGCTCCAGTACGCCCGCTTTCTCTTCTTCCGTCAGCGCGTAATACACCTCTTTACCGAGGTCGATACGGTATAACGGCGGCAGCGCCACGTAGACGTGACCGTGTTTCACCAGCGTGCGGAAGTGCTTCACAAACAGCGCGCACAGCAGCGTAGCGATGTGCAGACCATCGGAGTCCGCATCCGCCAGGATACAGATCTTGCCGTAGCGCAATTGGCTTAGATCGTCGCTGTCAGGATCGATACCGATCGCCACGGAAATATCGTGAACCTCCTGCGAAGCCAGCACTTCATCGGAAGAGACTTCCCAGGTATTGAGGATCTTACCTTTCAGCGGCATGATCGCCTGATATTCACGATCGCGCGCCTGCTTGGCCGATCCGCCCGCCGAGTCACCTTCGACAAGGAACAGTTCGGTGCGATTAAGATCCTGTGCGGTACAGTCCGCCAGTTTACCCGGCAGTGCCGGACCGCTGGTCAGCTTTTTACGCACTACTTTTTTCGCTGCACGCAGACGACGCTGCGCGCTGGAAATCGCCATCTCAGCCAGCAGTTCGGCTGACTGCACGTTCTGGTTCAGCCACAAACTGAATGCATCTTTCACCACGCCAGAGACGAATGCCGCACACTGACGCGAAGAGAGGCGCTCTTTGGTTTGTCCGGCAAACTGCGGATCCTGCATTTTTACCGACAACACATAAGCACAGCGATCCCAGATATCTTCCGCCGACAGCTTCACGCCACGCGGCAGGATGTTACGGTATTCGCAGAACTCGCGCATCGCATCCAGCAGTCCCTGACGCAGACCGTTAACGTGCGTACCGCCCTGCATGGTTGGGATCAGGTTCACATAGCTTTCGGTCAGCAGCTCGCCGCCTTCCGGCAGCCAGAGCAGCGCCCAGTCCACCGTCTCCGTCTCACCGCTGAAATTACCGATAAACGGTTTTTCCGGCAGCGTCGGTAGGCCATTCACCGCTTCGCTCAGATAGTCATTTAAACCGTCCTGGTAGCACCAGCGCTGTTCGCTGTTGTTGACCTCATCCTTAAAAGTGATCTCAACGCCAGGGCACAGTACCGCTTTTGCTTTCAGTACGTGCGTTAAGCGCGAAACAGAAAAACGCGGGCTGTCAAAGAAGCTTTCATCGGGCCAGAAGTGCACGCTGGTCCCGGTATTGCGTTTGCCGCAGGTACCGACAACCTGTAAATCCTGCACTTTATCGCCATTCTCAAACGCGATGTTGTATACCTGCCCGTCGCGGCGCACGTTCACTTCCACACGTTTGGACAGGGCGTTAACAACGGAGATACCCACACCGTGCAGACCACCGGAGAACTGGTAGTTCTTGTTAGAGAACTTGCCGCCCGCGTGCAGACGACAGAGGATCAGCTCAACCGCCGGAACGCCTTCTTCAGGGTGAATATCTACCGGCATGCCGCGTCCGTCATCAATGACTTCCAGAGACTGGTCGGCATGTAAGATCACGTCCACGCGTTTCGCGTGGCCCGCCAGTGCTTCATCCACACTGTTATCAATCACTTCCTGCCCAAGATGGTTCGGACGGGTCGTATCGGTGTACATCCCAGGGCGACGGCGTACCGGCTCAAGCCCAGTGAGTACCTCAATGGCATCAGCGTTATAAGTTTGCGTCATGGTTTAAATAAGCAATTCGAATTGATCGTCAGAAACTGTGCAGTCCAAGGAAATCGACAATCGGGTTGAAATAATCTTCGAAGCCCGTGAATGCGTGGTTTCCGCCCTCAATAACTGTCTGACGGCAGGAGGCGTAATACGCCACCGCCTGGCGGTAGTCCAACACTTCATCGCCCGTTTGTTGGAGCAGCCAGATCAAATCCGGCGCTTCCAGCGGGTCAATCTGCATGACTTTAAGATCGTAAATATGGCGTGACTCTAGCACATATTGCTGCCCCGTGTAGGGGTTCTCGTTTTGACCGAGATAGTCGACCAGCAGTTCATAAGGCCGTACGGCAGGGTTCACCACCACTGCCGGCAGCATAAAACATTGCGACAGCCAGGTGGCGTAATAGCCGCCTAAAGAGGAACCGACAATCCCCAGCGACTCTCCGCCGTGTTCAAGAATGATCGATTCCAGCATCTCTGCGGCCTGCGCCGGATACGGAGGTAGCTGCGGCACGATCATCTCAACGTGCGGGTGGTGTTCCGCCAGCCAGTTTTTCAGTAAACACGCCTTCGCCGAACGAGGAGAGCTATTAAATCCGTGAAGATAGAGAAGCGTAGACATCAGTAGCCTTCTGAAGCGGTATCAGGGTGGAACCGATTACCCTGCAGACGACGTACCTGAGTCTGCAACGTCCCGTCGGCAAAAAGCTCCAGCGTCCGCCAGCCTGGGCTGATGGTATCCAATGTGAAGTTGGAACAGTGCGGTTTAAATTGCACGCAGGTCGACGGCGTCGCCAGCAGACGGCGACCGTTCCAGTCCAGATCCAGTTCCTGATGAATATGCCCGCACAATAGATACCTGGCGCGAGGATAATTCACCAGCACGTTATCCAGCTCAGCGGCATTACGCAGACTGTGCTGATCGAGCCAGCTGCAGCCCGCAGGCAGAGGATGATGATGCAGAAGCAGCAAGGTATTACGCTCTGGCGCATCAGCAAGTTTACGCTCCAGCCATTCGAGCTGGAATTCACTTAACTCACCGTGGGGAACGCCGAACACCTGGCTGTCGAGCAGCAATATTTGCCACTGTTCGCCAATGAAAACGCGTTTGGCCGGGGAAATGCCCGCATCCTGCAGCGCGCTGTACATTGCCGGCTGAAAATCGTGATTGCCCGGTAGCCAAACGCAGGGCGCACGAAAACTTGCGATGCCCTCAGCAAAATGCTGATAAGCCGCAGCGGATTGATCCTGCGCCAAATCACCCGTCGCGACGATCAGATCGTACTCAGGCGACTCTGCATGTATTGCATCCAGTACGGATTGATAGCTGTCCCAGGTGTTCACACCCAGCAGCGTTTCATGCTTTTCGGCAAACAGGTGAGTGTCTGTAATTTGTAAGATCCTGACTCTGGCCTCACCAGCCAAAGGAAGGGTTAACAGGCTTTCCAAATGGTGTCCTTAGGTTTCACGACGCTAATAAACCGGAATCGCCATCGCTCCATGTGCTAAACAGTACCGTAACCAGTCGGCCAAAAACTGATTAATTTGATGCTTTTCGTCGCGTTGATGCAACTTTTTATTTGGATAATCATACCGCGCTTTGAAGCGAAAGATCTGCTGACTTGAACACACTTCAGCCACCCTTGCGTCATGATACAGGCGCACGGTCAATGACGGCAGGCTCCAGTATGTGACGGCCGGTGCCGTTTGTTCGATCGCAACAAGCGTAGTGTATCGGGTCGATTCCACGATCGTTAACCGATATTGTGCGTTTGCTACCTGATAGCTCACTGTTTCACCGGCCGCATCATTACGTGGCAGCAGGCGGCGCAATTGCGAATAGTTGGTTTCGCACAGACGCATCATTTCAGGGAAGTCAGGTGTGTAACGCTTCATTTTTTCCACTCAGTTTTTAACTCTTGATAGTGCAGCTGTAACCATTGCAAGGCGATGACAGACGCTGCGTTGTCGATTTTCCCCTCTTCAACCCATTGATAAGCCTGTTCCCGGCTCACCACATGAACACGAATATCTTCGTTTTCATCAGCCAGACCATGGATCCCGCTCGCGGTCGTGGCGTCCACTTCGCCGACTAAAATAGACAGGCGCTCACTGGTGCCACCCGGGCTTGCCAGATAGCTCAGAACGGGCTTCGTCCGTTTAACTTCCAGCCCGGCCTCTTCCATTGCTTCACGACGGGCTACATCTTCAACGGTTTCGCCCTCTTCGATCATCCCGGCCACCATTTCCAGTAACCACGGGCTTTCGCTGGTATCAAATGCCGCGATACGGATCTGCTCGACCAGCACAACTTCATCTCGCTCAGGGTCAAAGGGTAGCAAGACTGCCGCGTGTCCGCGCTCAAAAATTTCGCGCGTTACCTCGCCGCTCATCCCCCCGTTAAACAGGCGATGGCGAAACCGATAAAGATCCAGTGAAAAAAAACCGCGGTATAGCTTTTCTCGTGCAATAATTTCTACATCATTTTTAGTGAAAGTCATTGGCAAGTTGTCTGGTTTACGCATTGTGCTGTCCTGAAACCAATAGTGATTAAAATGTGAATTTCAAGGTCGTTTGACTGATGTTTGAACGCCCTTGTGTTAAATTGATGCAAATTAACGCCGTATGGCACGTAACGCCAACTTTTTGAAGTGGCGGATTCTGCTAGAATCAGCAAATATTTTTACAATTTGATCAGCGCTAAATACTGCTTCACAACAAGGAATGCAAATGAAGAAATTGCTCCCCATCCTTATCGGCCTGAGCCTGTCGGGGTTCAGTACTTTGAGCCAGGCAGAAAACCTGATGCAGGTTTATCAGCAAGCACGCCTGAGCAACCCGGAATTGCGTAAATCCGCCGCCGATCGCGATGCTGCATTCGAAAAAATTAACGAAGCGCGTAGCCCATTACTGCCGCAACTGGGTTTAGGTGCCGATTACACCTACAGCAATGGCTACCGTGATGCAAATGGCGTCAACTCCAACGCCACCAGCGCATCTTTGCAGTTAACTCAGTCTATTTTTGACATGTCTAAATGGCGTGCCCTGACGCTGCAAGAAAAATCAGCGGGCATCCAGGACGTGACCTATCAGACCGATCAGCAAACGCTGATCCTGAATACCGCCACGGCCTATTTTAACGTACTAAACGCAATTGACGTGCTTTCTTACACTCAGGCACAGAAAGATGCGGTCTATCGTCAGTTAGATCAGACCACTCAGCGTTTTAACGTTGGCCTGGTTGCCATCACTGACGTACAAAACGCCCGTTCACAATACGATACTGTACTGGCGAATGAAGTTACCGCGCGTAACAATCTGGATAACGCGGTAGAACAGCTGCGCCAGGTAACCGGTAACTACTACCCGGAACTGGCTTCACTGAACGTTGATGGTTTTAAGACCAACAAACCGCAGGCGGTGAACGCGCTGCTGAAAGAAGCAGAAAACCGCAACCTGTCGTTATTGCAGGCCCGTTTGAGCCAGGATCTGGCACGTGAGCAAATTCGTCTGGCGCAGGATGGTCATTTACCGACCCTGGATTTGACCGCCTCAACCGGCGTTTCTGATACCTCGTACAGCGGGTCTAAAACCAACACCTCCCAGTATGACGACAGCAACATGGGCCAGAATAAAATCGGTCTGAGCTTCTCACTGCCGCTGTATCAGGGTGGGATGGTTAACTCGCAGGTGAAACAAGCGCAGTACAACTTTGTTGGCGCGAGTGAACAACTGGAAAGCGCACACCGCAGCGTGGTGCAGACCGTTCGTTCTTCGTTCAACAACATTAATGCGTCTATCAGTAGCATTAACGCTTACAAACAAGCGGTTGTCTCTGCACAAAGTTCTTTGGATGCGATGGAAGCCGGCTATTCCGTAGGTACACGTACCATTGTGGATGTGTTGGATGCCACCACCACGCTGTACAACGCTAAGCAGCAACTGGCGAATGCGCGTTATACCTATCTTATTAACCAGTTAAACGTCAAATCTGCGCTCGGTACGCTGAACGAGCAGGATCTGGTGGCACTGAACAATACGCTGGGTAAACCAGTATCCACGACTCCGGATACGATCGCGCCGGAAAATGCGCAGCAAGACGCCGCAGCGGACGGTTATACGTCCAACAGCGCGACGCCTGCGGCACAGCCGACAGCAGCACGTTCAACCAGCAGCACCGGCAACAACCCGTTCCGTAACTGATGCTGATGACGGGGCTTCGGCCCCGTCTGAACGTAAGACAACGTAAAGATCCGCCCCTTCTTCCGCATTCTCGCCTCTTACCGCTTCAATTTCGACCAGTCATCCTCTATTCTGAGCAGAGTTACCACTGGGTACTGGAAGACATAAATGAAACGGACAAAATCTATACATCACGCCTCGTTCCGCAAAAGCTGGAGCGCGCGCCATCTGACTCCTGTCGCCCTGGCAGTTACCGCTGTGTTTATGCTCGCGGGCTGTGAAAAGAGCGACGAAACGGTTTCGCTTTATCAGAACGCTGACGACTGCTCTGCGGCGAATCCGGGTAAAAGCGCCGAATGTACTACCGCGTTTAACAATGCGCTGAAAGAAGCTGAACGTACCGCGCCAAAATACGCCACTCGTGAAGACTGTATCGCTGAATTCGGCGAAGGCCAGTGCCAGCAGGCTCCTGCGCAAGCGGGTATGGCACCGACCGGTGAAGGCCAGGCTCAGGCACAGAATCAAAGCAGCGGCAGCTTCTGGATGCCGCTGATGGCGGGCTACATGATGGGCCGACTGATGGGCGGCGGAATGGGCGCTCAGCAACCGCTGTTCAGCTCGAAAAACCCAGCCAGCCCGGCTTACGGCAAATACACGGATGCCAGCGGTAAAAACTACGGCGCAGCAACGCCGGGTCGCACCATGACCGTACCGAAAACCGCTATGGCACCGAAACCAGCCACCACCTCTACCGTAACCCGCGGCGGATTTGGTGAGTCTGTGGCCAAACAGAGCACCATGCAGCGTAGCGCAAGCGGTACCACCACACGTTCAATGGGTGGCTGATCGTCATGGAAAGAGTCAGTATTGTTGAGCGCCCGGACTGGCGCGACAAAGCCACCGAATACGGTTTCAATTTTCACACGATGTACGGCGAGCCGTACTGGTGTGAAGACGCGTACTATAAGCTCACTCTTGCTCAGGTTGAAAAGCTGGAAGAGGTCACCGCAGAGCTGCATCAAATGTGCCTCAAGGTGGTGGAAAAGGTCATCGCCAGCGATGAGTTGATGACCAAGTTTCGCATTCCGAAGCATACCTGGGGCTTTGTCCGCCAGTCCTGGCAGACACAGCAACCGTCGCTCTATTCACGTCTCGATCTGGCATGGGACGGCACGGGTGAACCCAAGCTTTTAGAAAACAACGCCGATACGCCAACCTCGCTGTACGAAGCCGCGTTTTTCCAGTGGATCTGGCTGGAAGATCAGCTCAATGCGGGCAACCTGCCGGAAGGCAGCGATCAGTTCAACAGTCTGCAGGAAAAACTGATCGAGCGTTTCACCGAGCTGCGTGAGCAGTATGGTTTTCAACTGCTTCATCTGACCTGCTGTCGTGATACGGTAGAAGATCGCGGTACGATCCAGTATCTGCAGGATTGCGCTGCCGAAGCTGAGATCGCTACAGAATTCCTCTATGTAGAAGATATTGGTCTTGGTGAAAAAGGTCAGTTCACCGACATGCAGGATCAGGTAATCGCTAACCTGTTCAAGCTCTATCCGTGGGAATTCATGCTGCGTGAAATGTTCTCCACCAAGCTGGAAGACGCTGGCGTTCGCTGGCTGGAACCGGCCTGGAAGAGCATTATCTCCAACAAAGCACTGTTGCCGCTGTTATGGGAAATGTTCCCGGACCATCCGAACCTGCTGCCAGCGTACTTCGCCGAAGACGACCATCCGCAGATGGATAAATTCGTCGTAAAACCGATCTTCTCGCGCGAGGGGGCTAACGTCTCCATCGTTGAGAACGGTAAAACGATCGAATCCGTGGAAGGACCGTACGGTGAAGAAGGCATGATCGTGCAGCAGTTCCATCAGCTACCGAAGTTTGGCGACAGCTATATGCTGATTGGCAGCTGGCTGATCAACGATCAACCAGCCGGGATCGGCATTCGTGAAGACCGCGCGTTGATCACGCAGGATCTGTCACGTTTCTATCCGCATATTTTTGTCGAATAATTGAGAGTGCCGGGTGGTGGCTTCGCCTTACCCGGCCTACGGCGCGAACTTAATGCCCGATAAGCGCAGTGCCATCGGGCATTCATCATCCAACCTGCACCGACAACATACTTAAACTTCCCATCTCAATACCATCTACCGGGATAGTGACAGACTCTTTACCATCCCAAGCCCCAAGTACATACAGCAGCGGCAGATAGTGATCCGGCGTCGGGTTCGACAACGATCCACCTTCATGATCGAGATAGTTCACCAATGGGTGCTGCTCAACCGGTCCCTGCCATGTCAGGTTTGCCTTAACATAGTCATTGAATGAAGTCGCCCACGGATAAGGCGTGTTCTCACCGTGCCAACGCGCAGTGCGCAGGTTATGCACCACGTTACCACTGGCCACCAGCATAATGCCTTCATCACGCAGCGCCGCCAGCTTACGGCCCATCTCAAAATGCCATGACGCGGGTTTGGTGCTGTCGATACTCAACTGCACCATCGGAATGTCCGCATTCGGATACATCTTGATCAGCACGCCCCAGGAACCGTGGTCAAAACCCCAGGCTTCTTTGTCCAGGGTCACAGGCACTGGAGCAAGTAAGTCAACCAGATGCTGCGCCAGTTCAGGCGAGCCGGGAGCCGGGTAATGGGTGTCATATAATGCTTGCGGAAAACCGCCAAAATCGTGGATCGTTTTGGGGGCTTCCATCGCAGTCACACCCGTTCCACGGGTGAACCAGTGCGCCGAGACCACCACAATGGCTTTCGGACGCGGCAACGTTTCCCCCAGTTGCTGCCAGGCACGGGTATAAACGTTATCTTCCAGAACATTCATCGGGCTACCGTGACCCAAAAACAATGCTGGCATACGAGTTGAAGACATGATGATATCCTTACTGAGGGAGTCATTTTGATACCACCACAATACGCTTATTCGGTTGATGAAGAACTCAGATAACGATGATGAAGATCATCAGTTATTTTGACGATCCAACCCGGATAGCAGATTGATAAGGAGTTTTATTTGTCGATGTCAGTACCTTTACTTCTGACTTTACTGGCAGGTGCCGCCACGTTTATCGGCGCATTTCTCGGCGTGTTAGGGCAAAAACCGTCTAACCGCGTTCTCGCCTTTTCTTTAGGCTTCGCCGCCGGGATTATGTTACTGATCTCCCTTATGGAGATGCTACCTGCTGCGCTGGTCGCTGAAGGTATGTCGCCAGTGCTGGGCTACGGAATGTTTATCGTCGGCTTACTGGGCTACTTTGGCCTGGATCGTCTATTGCCGCACGCGCACCCTCAGGATCTGGTACAAAAAACAACGCAGCCTCTACCCGGCTCTATTAAACGCACCGCGATTTTATTAACGCTCGGCATCAGCCTGCACAACTTTCCTGAAGGGATTGCGACGTTTGTTACCGCCAGTAGCAACCTTGAGCTGGGCTTTGGTATTGCCCTCGCCGTTGCATTGCACAATATTCCTGAAGGATTAGCGGTGGCGGGTCCCGTCTATGCCGCCACAGGCTCCAAACGTACGGCGATATTCTGGGCAGGGATTTCAGGTATGGCAGAAATACTGGGCGGCGTACTGGCGTGGTTAATTCTCGGTAGCCTGATATCACCGGTGGTGATGGCGGCAATAATGGCGGCTGTCGCAGGTATTATGGTGGCGCTGTCCGTCGATGAATTGATGCCGTTGGCAAAAGAGATCGATCCCAATAATAATCCTAGTTATGGGGTGTTATGTGGAATGTCGGTGATGGGATTAAGCCTCGTCATCCTCCAGTCGATGGGAATCGGATAATCCAGAGGGCGGATGCCACCCTGCAAATTTACAGCATCCGCTCATCCATAGCAGAATATGAAGGACTAATCCTGTTCCTTAATCGCGCTGTTATCTTCACCAGAGCGACGAAAGAGTTTGTTTCGCGCTTCAAGTAAGGCATCTCTGTCCTGGCGGAATGCCCGACAATAACGTTTCATATGGCAATAATAACCCACCGCAACGAGTGCAATTAATACAATCCAATACCAGGCAATAAACATTCTTCTACCCTTAAAATTTAACATCATTAAACATTTAACGTTAAAATTTTACACAACCTTATTCTGACATACTCATATAGTGGCATATTTCAGAAACAAATATATGATTTCGATCATATAAATCAGCGGCTACGCTATTAGCCAAACTCGTTATAAACAATTAAAACAATGTCGACAAGATCACACTACGCAATAATAAATATTGTTCTTAAAATATCTCACTCATACTATCAAAAAAATAATAAAAATTAGCTCCTGAAGAATAATACATTTCATCAATATTAATTAATGCATTACAAAAGTAGTATTAGCAATGCTGCTTTATTTTATCAAAACAGTAATAACATAATATATTCAGCAAGATTATATTTATAGGTAATATAAGGAGATATATCCATGTTTACACAATACCGAAAAACACTTCTGGCAGGGACTCTGGCACTGACATTTGGATTAGCAGCAGGAAACTCTCTTGCCGCTGGTTTTCAACCGGCCTAACCTGCAGGAAAATTGGGCGCAATAGTAGTTGACCCTTATGGAAATGCCCCGCTTACTGCGCTGGTTGAATTAGATAGCCACGTTATTTCAGATGTTAAAGTTACCGTCCATGGTAAAGGTGAAAAAGGCGTTCCGGTGACTTATACCGTCGGCAAAGAGTCACTCGCCACGTACGATGGCATTCCTATTTTTGGCCTTTATCAAAAGTTCGCAAATAAGGTAACCGTTGAATATAAAGAAAACGGTAAGGCCATGAAAGATGATTATGTGGTGCAAACTTCCGCCATCGTAAATCACTACATGGATAACCGCTCAATATCTGATTTGCAGCAAACAAAAGTGATTAAAGTAGCACCGGGTTTTGAAGATCGTCTTTATCTGGTGAATACCCACACCTTTACCCCGCAGGGTGCAGAATTCCACTGGCATGGCGAAAAAGATAAAAATGCCGGCATCCTGGATGCGGGTCCTGCTGGCGGCGCACTCCCCTTTGATATCGCACCCTTTACCTTTGTCGTCGATACGGAAGGTGAATATCGGTGGTGGCTGGATCAGGACACCTTCTATGACGGCCATGACATGGATATCAACAAGCGCGGCTACCTGATGGGTATTCGTGAAACACCGCGAGGCACCTTCACCGCCGTCCAGGGCCAGCACTGGTATGAATTCGATATGCTGGGGCAAGTTCTGGCCGACCATAAGCTGCCTCGCGGATTCCTCGACGCGTCGCATGAGTCGGTCGAAACAGTGAACGGCACCGTACTGCTTCGCGTGGGTAAACGCGATTATCGCAAAGAAGATGGCCTTCACGTACATACCATCCGCGACCAGATTATTGAAGTCGATAAATCTGGACGTGTTGTTGACGTATGGGATCTGACACAAATTCTCGACCCGATGCGTGACGCGCTACTGGGTGCGCTGGACGCAGGCGCGGTATGCGTCAACGTGGATCTCGCTCACGCAGGCCAACAGGCGAAACTGGAGCCAGATACCCCCTATGGTGACGCCCTCGGCGTTGGTGCGGGCCGTAACTGGGCTCACGTCAACTCCATTGCCTATGACGCTAAAGATGACTCCATCATTCTTTCTTCCCGCCATCAGGGTGTCGTCAAAATCGGTCGCGATAAACAGGTGAAATGGATCCTGGCACCGTCTAAAGGCTGGAATAAGGCGCTGGCAAGCAAACTGTTAAAACCGGTTGATGATAAGGGCAACGCGCTGAAGTGTGATGAAAACGGTAAGTGCGAGAATACTGATTTCGATTTTACCTACACCCAACACACCGCCTGGCTCTCCAGCAAAGGAACACTAACCATCTTTGACAATGGCGATGGCCGTGGACTCGAACAACCGGCTCTACCTACAATGAAATACTCCCGGTTCGTCGAATATAAAATTGACGAGAAAAAAGGAACCGTTCAGCAAGTTTGGGAATACGGGAAAGAGCGCGGTTATGATTTCTACAGTCCTATCACGTCGGTAATTGAATATCAAAAAGACCGCGACACGATGTTTGGATTTGGTGGTTCTATTAATTTATTTGACGTTGGACAGCCAACCATCGGCAAAATCAACGAAATTGACTACAAAACAAAAGAAGTCAAAGTCGAAATTGATGTCCTTTCCGATAAACCAAACCAAACTCACTACCGCGCATTACTGGTTCGCCCACAACAAATGTTTAAATAATTTCGTTAGATTAAGGATTAATTATGTCATCTAAATGGATTACTTCATTATTTAAAAGCGTGGTATTAACGGCGGCGCTGGTATCACCATTTGCAGCATCGGCTTTTACTGAAGGTACTGACTATATGGTACTGGAGAAACCGATTCCCAATGCTGATAAGACGTTGATAAAAGTATTCAGCTACGACTGCCCATTCTGCTACAAATATGATAAAGCCGTGACCGGCCCGGTGTCAGAAAAAGTTGCCGATCTCGTCGCCTTCACACCGTTTCATCTCGAAACCAAAGGAAAATATGGCAAACAGGCCAGTGAAGTATTTGCAGTAATGATTGCTAAGGATCAGGCCGCAGGAATTTCATTGTTTGATGCCAAATCACAGTTCAAAAAAGCTAAGTTTGCTTACTACACTGCCTACCACGATAAGAAAGAACGCTGGTCTGACGGTAAAGATCCCGCTTCATTCATCAAAACAGGACTGGACGCTGCAGGTATGAGTCAAGCAGACTTCGAGAGCGCCTTAAAAGAACCCGTAGTCCAGGAGACACTGGAAAAATGGAAAGCGGCTTATGATGTTGCCAAAATCCAGGGGGTTCCGGCTTACGTCGTCAATGGTAAGTACCTGATCTACACCAAAAGCATCAAATCGATTGATTCCATGGCTGAGCTTGTCAGAGAACTGGCGACAAAATAAACAGGGAACCGGCTATGGATTTTATCAAAGGATTGTGGCGAGACTTATGTACCGCACCGGTTAATACCCTGGTGAGATGGCAGGAGCGACGCTTTTTGTGGTTGCTAATGGCTTGTGCCATGGGTGGGTTAATTATTCTGGCGCACTCGTTCTTCCAAATCTATCTCTACATGGCCCCTTGCGAGCAATGTGTATACATCCGCTTTGCCATGTTTGTGATGGTTTTCGGTGGGCTGATCGCGGCAATAAACCCTAAAAACCTCATTCTAAAACTGGTCGGCTGCATTGCGGCATTTTATGGCAGCATTATGGGCATTAAGTTCTCCATCAAACTTAATGGCATTCATTATGCGGTACATAACCCGGACCCGGATTCGCTCTTTGGCGTACAGGGATGTTCCACCGATCCGACATTCCCTTTCAATTTGCCGCTGGCAAACTGGGCTCCAGAATGGTTTAAGCCCACTGGAGATTGCGGCTATGACGCGCCTGTCGTTCCTGATGGCGTAGCGCTTAGCAGTATGCAAAAGTGGTTTGTCGATCTGTACCAGCAGTCCGAAGGCTGGTATCTGCTCCCGCCATGGCATTTTATGAATATGGCGCAGGCTTGCCTGCTCGCTTTTGGTTTATGTTTAGTGCTGTTGCTGGTAATGAGCGGAGCCTGGGCACTTAAACTGGCCAGAAAAAAATAGCCAGGTTGTAATAACAAAAAACCGAAGCCAGGAAACTGACTTCGGTTTTTTTATCCCTACCACGGTTGTCGCGGTAGTCAGCAATTAGCTGGCTTTGCGCTCATGCGCCTGACGGTAAGCCACCAGGTCTTCGATAGTCACTACAGCCATATTATGCTTACCGGCAAATTCGATGCACTCTGGCGCACGGGCCATGGTGCCGTCATCATTGGTCAGTTCGCACAGCACACCGGCTGGTTTAAACCCTGCCAGCGTCATCAGGTCGATGGTTGCTTCAGTATGACCACCGCGGGTCAACACGCCGCCTGCCTGAGCACGCAGCGGGAAAACGTGCCCCGGACGGTTAAGATCGGAAGGTTTTGCGCCATCCTTAATTGCCGCACGCACCGTAGTAACACGGTCTGCTGCGGAAACGCCGGTGGTTACGCCTTCTGCGGCTTCAATGGTCACGGTAAAACCGGTACCGTAAGCGCTGGTATTATTTTCCACCATCATTGGCAGATCGAGCTGTTTGCGTCGGTCTTCAGTGATGCACAGGCAAACAATACCGCTACCGTGACGGATGGTCAGCGCCATCTGTTCTACGGTCATGGTTTCTGCCGGGAAAATCATATCGCCTTCGTTTTCACGGTCTTCGTCGTCAAGCACCATTACACCGCGTCCTTCACGCAGCGCAGACAGCGCATGTTCAACACGTTCGAAAGGCGTACCAAAAGAGGAAAGTAGCGTCTGATTCATGGTAAAAAAACCTCACTAAAATTATGGTTACCAGAATCAGGGCAGTCTTAGGAGTACCGTCTAAGCGGCAAAAAAATAACGTGAGCGGGTCCATGCCCGACTGGATCGTTACTCTCTCCCATCCGGACTCTAACCGTCGGCCCCGGAATTACACCGGATCTGCTGACCTTTTTGCCGTAACAAAAAGCGCTCGCGGGCTTTCAACATCAGTTGATTTACCGCCGGTGGGGAATTTCGCCCCGCCCTGAGAATAAGCGGGTTAACTATAACGCTATTGATTACCTTCATCAACGCCTTTACTCGTCTTAGCTTCACACAATTCTGGTTTATGCCTGTGCCAGTTCGCACTACAATAGGCAGCAACACGTACCAGTTCAGGGAAACCACAATGATTGACCCGAAAAAAATTGAGCAGATTGCTCGTCAGGTTCACGAGTCGATGCCGAAAGGGATCCGCGAGTTTGGCGAAGACGTCGAGAAGAAAATTCGTCAAACGCTGCAGTCACAACTGACCCGTCTGGATCTGGTAAGCCGCGAAGAATTCGATGTACAGACTCAGGTTTTATTGCGCACGCGCGAAAAGCTGGCGCTGCTTGAGCAACGTCTGACTGAGCTTGAATCACGTGATAAAACGGCAGAAGTTAAGCCAGCCCCCGCGATCCCATCAGTTGATCCGCAAGAGTAAAAACGACAACGGGCCGCAAGGCCCGTTTTTCTGTTAGTGTTCCAGTTCTAGCTTCCGGGCTTCCGTCGCCTGCTGGCAGTACAGCGCATAGCGTTTGCAAAACCAGCTACGATGTTCTTCATCCATATTCCCGGTTATCGCCTGGATATCAATGGGATGGCCCTCAGCCTGCATCCTGGCAAAACTACGGGCCAGGAAATCGAAATTGTTCAGTGAATACATATTGCTGTTCATGAGCATACCCTCCAGTTATTGAATATCTGCTAAGGCCATATGCTTTTTCTAATTTCAGTATTTCCCTGGATACGAAGTTATTCTGTACATATTGTGCGCAAAACAACTGCGCGGGTTCACAGTTTCCGACAACTCTTCCTTATCGTACACAAGCGCCGCTGATTGACTCGCTGTTAAGTGAAATTGGATTGTCCAGCGGTTCGCTGTCAGCACTGGCCGAGCTGTTAAAATCAGTGGAAAGTAGCGCTGTGGCTCAAGAATAAAACGTAAAAATGCCGGATGGCGACGCGAAAGCGTCTTATCCGGCCTACAAACGTTACGTCACGTAGGCCGGATAAGGTGTTTACACCGCCATCCGGCAAACTTTTCAGGTGTTATTTATCGCTGTCTTTCTGGATCTTCTTGATGATATTTGTCGTGGAGCAGCCATCTTCGAAGTTCAGCACCAGCACTTCACCGCCGTTCGCCCACACCTCTTCACTACCCGCAATCTGCTCCGGCTTATAGTCGCCGCCTTTGACCAGCAGATCCGGCAGAATGCCAGCAATCAGACGCTGCGGCGTATCTTCTTCAAAAGAGACCACCCAGTCGACGGATTCCAGCGCGCCCAGTACGATCATACGCTGTTCCAGCGGGTTGACCGGACGCGTTTCACCTTTCAGACGTTTGGTCGAAGCATCGCTGTTGACCGCCACGATCAGGCGATCGCCCAGCTTGCGCGCATTCGCCAGATAGGAAACATGGCCCGCATGCAGGATGTCGAACACACCGTTGGTCATTACCACTTTCTCGCCGCGCTTGCGGGCGCTGGCAACGGCCTGTTTCAGCTCAGATTCGCTCATCACGCCAAAGCCAGTATCGGCCCGACCGCGCACGGCGTTTTCCAGTTCAATCGGAGAAACGGTAGAGGTCCCCAGCTTACCGACGACAACACCGGCTGCGGCGTTAGCAAAATAGCACGCCTCTTCCAGTGAGTTACCCGCCGCCAGCGTCGCCGCCAGCACGCCGATAACCGTATCGCCCGCACCGGTCACGTCATACACTTCCTGCGCCTGGGTCGGCATATGCAGCGGCGATTTGCCCGGTTGCAGCAACGTCATCCCCTGCTCGGATCGCGTGATCAGCAGTGCGGAAAGGTCGAAATCAGCAATCACTTTCATGCCGCGTTCAACCAGTTCATCTTCGCTTTTGCACTTGCCCGCCACCGCTTCAAACTCAGACAGGTTCGGCGTCAGCAGCGTTGCGCCACGGTAGCGTTCAAAGTCGGTTCCTTTCGGATCGATAAGCACCGGCACCCCAGCCTTACGCGCCAGAGCAATCATCTGCTGCACGCTTGCCAACGCGCCTTTGGCGTAGTCGGAGAGCACCAGAGCACCGATAGAACCCAGCGCCTGGTTAATACGCTCGTGCAGCGGCTGCGGATCCACACCTTCAAAACCTTCTTCGAAATCCAGGCGAATCAGCTGCTGGTTGCGGGAAAGCACGCGCAGTTTGGTGATCGTCGGATGGGTCGGCACGGAAACGAAATCGCATTTTACGTTCACATCCGCCAGCGTTTTGCTCAGCGCACGCGCCGCGTCGTCAATACCGGTCAGGCCCACCAGACGCGAATTCGCTCCCAGAGAGGCAATGTTCATCGCCACGTTTGCTGCGCCACCGGGACGTTCTTCGATGGTATCGACCTTCACCACCGGAACCGGCGCTTCAGGTGAAATACGGCTGGTAGGACCGTACCAGTAGCGATCCAGCATCACATCACCGACAACCATGACTCCTGCACGTTCAAACTCTGGCAGCGTTACTTTCATTCCTGTCTCCTGAGAGATTCTCTGAGGGTCTTAAAATTTGCGCGCGATAATAGCACACTTCACTCGGCAACCAGCCACTTCCGCCAGCTGTCACGCACCAGCGTACGTTCAGCGTCAAAGTGCTCCAGCGCCACATGGCCTGGAAGTTCCTGCAACGCAAGATGATGAAGTTCATCACGCAACGTCGTATAAGCACGGGTAAGCGCTAGCGCTTCCTGCTCGTCCATAATGTCGTTTTGCGCCAGTAATTCCAGAATGCGCACGTTATCCGACCAGCGCGTCAGCTTCGGTTTTTCATGCGCATAGCGCAGCACCAGATACTGCGTAATAAACTCAATATCTGTGATGCCGCCTTCATCCGCTTTGATATCAAAACGATCGCGATGCTTATTACCCAAATGGGCACGCATTTTCTCACGCATTTCGCGCACCTCGGTCTGCAAGGTTTTCCCATCACGGACGAGGGTCATGATATCGCGACGAATCGCATCAAACTGAGAGGTCAACTGCGGGTCGCCGTACACTACGCGAGCACGCACCAGAGCCTGATGCTCCCATGTCCAGGCTTCGTTACGCTGATAATCGGCAAAAGCGTCAGCTGATGTCACCAGCATCCCCGCCGCTCCTGACGGACGCAAACGCGCATCCACTTCGTACAAAATACCGGACGAAGTACGGGTACTAAAGAGGTGCATAATGCGCTGCGCCAGACGCAGATAGAACTGTCGCCCGTCAATCTCACGCTCACCGTCCGTCATCACGTCCATCGGACAGTCATGCAGGAAGATCAAATCGAGATCCGAGCTGTAACCCAACTCCCAACCGCCCAGTTTGCCATAGCCGACGACGGCAAAACCACGCCCCTCGCGTTCGCTAAGATGAGTGGGTTGACCGTAGCGCGCGACCATCTGCGTCCACGCCTGCTGGACTACCGCATCAATAATAGCTTCCGCCAGCCAGGTTAAATGGTCGCTCACCTTCATCACCGGCAGCGTACCGGCGATATCAGCCGCAGCAATACGCAGTAGCTGCGTTTGCTTAAACTGGCGCAGAGCCTCAAGTTGCTGCTCTTCGTCATCTTCCGGCACGCGCAGCAAATACTGGCGCAGCTCATCACGGTAGGCGTCCGTCGCGGTGGGTTGATACAGGGTGTTCGGATCCAGCAGTTCATCGAGCAACAGCGGATACCGCGCCAGCTGGCTGGCGACCATCGGCGAGGCCGCACAGAGCGAAATCAGATGCTTCAGCGCCCCGGGGAATTCGCTCAGCAGTTCCAGATAGGTCGTACGGGTAACAATCCCTACCAGCAGAGGGGTAATGCGCGATAGCGGGACTGAGGCATCGTCACGCGTACAGACATCGCTCAGCAGATGCGGCATTAAATGATCCAGCACCTGGCGTCCGCGTGGGCCAATGGTGCGTTTATCCAGCTCTTTGCGGAAATCAGCAATCAGAGACAGCACGCGTCGGCGATCGTCATCCGCCAGATGCGTCAGCACCGGCGTGGTGTCATCTTCCTGTAAGGCGTCCTGCCACAGTTCGCGCCACTGTTCTGAGAGCGACTCTTCCTGGCTTTCAGCTTCGTCATCGCCAATCAGCTCGTTAAATACCCGGCGCACGTTGTCCATATGATTGGCCAGCACATCAGTTAATTGCTGCCAGTCATCAACGTTCATCCCCCACGCCAGCCGCGCGCGATTCAGTTCATCGCCTGGCAGCGTTTGGGTCTGTTCATCATTGATGCTTTGCAGCAGGTTTTCCAGGCGGCGTAAATAGAGATAGGCTGCTCGCAATTGTTCCGCATCGGTATCAGACAGCAGATGCAGAGCATTGATGGCGCTAAGCGTCGGTAACAGCGAGCGGGATTGCAGCGACGGCTCGCGCCCACCGCGAATCAGCTGGAATACCTGCACGATAAATTCGATTTCACGAATACCGCCCGCCCCCAGCTTGATGTTGTCTTTCAGACCACGGCGGCGCACTTCTCGGGCAATCATCCCTTTCATGTTACGCAACGACTGGATCACGCTGAAATCGATATAGCGACGGAAAACAAAAGGCCGCAGCATGGCACGAAGCTCGCTGACGTAAGTGCCGTCGGCATCGCCCATAATGCGGGCTTTGACCATCGCATAGCGTTCCCAGTCGCGCCCTTGCTCCTGGTAATAATCCTCCAGCGCAGAGAAGCTCAGTACCAACGGACCGCTGTCACCAAACGGGCGTAAACGCATATCCACCCGATAGACAAACCCATCCATTGTGGGCTGATCTAATACCTTAATGAGCCGCTGGCCCATACGGGTAAAGAACTGGGCGTTATCCAGCTCGCGGCGCCCGCCCTGTGTGCTGCCGTGCTCTGGCCAGGCAAAAATCAGGTCGATATCGGAGGAAAAATTCAGCTCGCCGCCGCCCAGTTTCCCCATGCCTAAAATCAGCAGCGGCTGCGCCACACCTTCAGGATTACAGGGCGTACCCCATTCGCGACAGCAGGCAGCGTATAACCAGTCGCGCGCGGCGACGATCAACGTTTCAGCCAGATGGCTTAGCTGCTGCAAAATACTCTCTTCGGTCACCAGCGACAGCGTCTGTGCCCAGGAGATACGCACCATAATGCGACGGCGAAACAGGCGTAACTCACGCATCAGCGTGTTTTCATCACTAACGTCAGCCAATGTTTGCTGTAACCAGTCGGCATAGTGTTGCCATTCATCCGCCAGGGGTGGAGCGCTTTCCAGCTCAGCCAGCCATTCGGGATGGGCAACAATGCTGTCACGGACAAAATCGCTGAATGTAAGTACTGACTTCGCCTGAACGCTAAGCGAGGACTCAGATATTGCTGCTGGCAGCCGCTCAACAACGGTCGGCCAGTACTGCTGTAACGGTGAAGAGAGCTGCTTCATTTACGGGTTATCCTTTAAATGGTGCCGGATGGCGGCGTTTAGCCTTATCCGGCCTACATGACAGTTACACACATCGCGTAGGCCTGATAAGCGCAGCGCCATCAGGCATCCCGGCCTCGGCCCTGATTATCGTTTTCCGCTGTGCAGCCAGAACGGTTCCAGTGCAATTGCCTCGTTACGGAAGTGTTCAATTTCAATATATTGGTTGGCCGCAATGGCGTGGCGCAAACCCTGCCAGTTGGCGATCCATTCTGATGCGACATTTTCGTCGTAGTATCCCGCCAGCATCAGCATGCTATCAATGTTGCGCGTCAAACGTGGAAGCTGATCGGCGTACTGATCGCCCAGCGGCTGCGCAAAAGCGGTTTTCAGCTCAGCGGCATGGCGCGAAAGATGGGTATCCGAGAAACGCTTAAAGGAGTCGGCAATTTTTCCCTGCGCCTTCGCATCAAGGAACGGCTGCCATCCTTTGGTCACCAGCCATTCGGTCAGCGCCAGCTTGGCCATTGCCGTTTGCGTGCTGTAAACCGCCGAAACAGCAGAAACGTCCGACGAAATGATCGCTTCCGACTGGGTCAACAAATCACGTAAGTGAGCGCTCGCTTTTCGCGGCACATTACCGCCAAACAGCATCAGAATGTGACGCACCAGGCCCATAGCCGCCAGCACCTCGGCTTTCGCCCCTTTAACGCCGCGCACCCACAGCTCTTCATGGTACTGCCACTGTGATAATGCCAGCTCCAGCGCCGCTTCCAGCCCCTGCTCAATACTCGCTTTCGCCGGAACTTTCAAAATGCGTGTCGGTTTGAGTTCGCGCGGCGCATTCCCCTGAGCAAGGTGATAACCGCGCGCTGCTTTGCTCAAGCTACCCTGGCGTAAACCGGTTTGCGAAACCAGCTGGTTTGCCAGCTTCAGTACCGCACGGGTATCGCCGCTTAGCAGTTCAAGTTCAAGCTCACAGATAGGTTCTGCAAACTCGCCCGCTTTCACCTCCCCCAGATCGAGGGCCATTTCAATCCGGCTGCCATCAACATCAACCAACCATTTCTCACGGTAAAAATCGGTGCTGAACAACGGCTGCACTTGAGAAGCAAGTTCAGCAGGCAGCTCGCCATCAGGCCAGACTTCCGTTGGGAACAAGGTGAGGTCCAGCTCAGGCGCGTTTAGCGCAACGTTATATTCCGGCCGTTGGTGCAGTCCGCCCGTCACGCGTCCGGCAATTTTCATGGTCATTTCGTAATGACCATTTTCACCGCGAATACGCAGCCCCATATCGTGACCACGCAACCACGCATCCGGTGTTTCGTAGTAGATATTCAGCAACTGGCTGGGCGCATGATGCTCTCCCCCCAGCGTATTCAGACGTTCACGTAGCGCATCTACAGCGTCATTATTGACGATAAATTTTAATTCGATTTCCTGAGCCATGGTCTTGTACTTATGGGTTATGTCACAGTTGAGAAAACTGACTGCGAACTAAGTTCGTTATTTATGGTCAGTAGATAGTATTTTGCGCCAAATTGCCATGCAACGAGCAATTTGACGGGCGTAAAAGTTTCGAGTGGTGGCAAAAAGGACACAGATGATTCCGATTGATGTCGAATGCTTTGCGTAGAGACACTGATGCCACTACTATCGTTCCACTTTCTATGACAATAACGACAGCCTGATGCCAAAATTACGCCTGATTGGATTAACTTTATTCGCACTTAGCGCCACTGCAGTCTCTCATGCCGAAGAAAAGCGCTATGTCTCTGACGAACTGAACACCTGGGTCCGCAGCGGTCCGGGAGATAATTATCGCCTCGTGGGTACGGTTAACGCCGGCGAGGAAGTCACGCTATTACAGACCGATGCCAACACTAACTACGGCCAGGTGAAAGACAGCACCGGACGTACCGCCTGGATCCCACTGAAAGAGCTGAACAGTACGCCGAGCCTGCGTACCCGCGTTCCCGACCTGGAAAACCAGGTTAAGACCTTGACCGATAAGCTCAATAATATCGATACCACGTGGAATCAGCGCACCGCTGATATGCAGCAAAAGGTAGCGCAAAGCGACAGCGTGATCGACGGGCTGAAACAAGAAAACCAGAAGCTGAAAAACGAGCTTATCGTGGCGCAAAAGAAGGTCAGCGCAGCCAACCTTCAGCTTGATGACAAACAGCGCACCATCATCATGCAGTGGTTTATGTACGGTGGCGGCGTGTTGGGTCTTGGTCTGCTGCTCGGCCTGGTTCTGCCACACATGATCCCAAGCCGTAAACGCAAAGATCGCTGGATGAACTGAATCGCCTTCTCCGCCACACTGACATATGATTAAGGGATCATAGTTTTCAAAAGGAAAGTGGCGTGAAGATTTATCTGGTCGGTGGTGCTGTTCGGGATGCGTTATTAGGGCTACCGATTAAAGATAAAGATTGGGTTGTTGTTGGCGCCACGCCGCAAGAGATGCTCGACGCGGGCTACCAGCAGGTAGGCCGCGATTTTCCCGTGTTTCTGCATCCGCAAACCCGCGAAGAGTATGCGCTGGCGCGTACCGAACGTAAGTCAGGCTCGGGGTATACCGGATTCACCTGCTATGCCGCCGCAGATGTGACGCTGGAGGCCGATCTTCAGCGTCGTGACCTGACCATCAACGCAATCGCCCGCGATGACGACGGGGAGATTATCGACCCGTATAACGGACGCGACGATCTGGAAAACCGTCTGCTGCGCCATGTTTCATCTGCCTTTAGCGAAGATCCGCTGCGCGTGCTGCGCGTGGCGCGCTTTGCTGCCCGCTATGCGCACCTCGGTTTTCGTATTGCTGACGAAACCATGACGCTAATGCGTGACATGACCACCGCTGGTGAACTGGAGCATCTGACACCAGAGCGGGTGTGGAAAGAAACCGAAGGCGCATTAACCACCCGTAACCCACAGGTATTTTTCCAGGTCCTGCGCGACTGCGACGCACTGCGCGTCCTGTTTCCGGAAGTGGATGCTTTGTTTGGCGTTCCAGCCCCCGCACAGTGGCATCCGGAAATCGACACCGGCATTCACACGCTGATGACGCTTTCGATGGCAGCCATGTTAAGTCCGGAAGTCGACGTGCGTTTTGCTACGCTGTGCCACGATCTTGGCAAGGCATTGACGCCTAAAGCGCTGTGGCCGCGCCATCACGGCCACGGTCCGGCAGGTGTTAAGCTTGTCGAACAACTGTGCCAACGCCTGCGCGTGCCGAATGACATCCGTGATTTAGCCAAACTGGTTTCCGAGTTCCACGACCTCATTCATACCTTCCCGATCCTGCAGCCGAAAACCATCGTTAAGCTGTTTGATTCCATCGATGCCTGGCGCAAACCGCAGCGCGTGGAGCAAATCGCCCTCACCAGCGAGGCCGATGTGCGTGGGCGAACCGGTTTTGAAGCGGCAGATTATCCGCAAGGCAGACTGTTGCGCGAAGCCTGGCAGGTTGCACAGGCGGTACCAACGAAAGACGTGGTTGAAGCTGGATTCAAAGGTCAGGCAATTCGTGAAGAACTGACCCGGCGTCGCATCGCGGCGGTAGCCAGTTGGAAGGAGCAGCGGTGCCCGAAAGCGTAGACACTGCGTTGCCGGATGCGCTGTGCTTATCCGGCCTACAGGTTCGAAACGGATATAACCCGTAGGCCGGATAAGGCAGAACGCCGCCATCCGGCACCACGGTAAGACATCAGAAGAACACGACGTAAACGGCAGCCGCCACAATAAAGCGGTAAATCGCAAACGGAATGAACGAGATGCGTTTAATCAGTTGTAGGAAGGTTTTGATCGCTACCAGCGCCACGATAAACGCCGTCACAAATCCGACTGCAAACATCGGGATATCTGATGCGCTGAGGAAAGACCAGCTCTTGTAGAGATCCAGCGCCGTCGCGCCCATCATCATCGGTACGGCCAGCAGGAAGGAGAATTCAGAGGCCGCGTAACGACTCACGCCCATCAGCATGCCGCCAGAAATCGTCGCCCCGGAGCGAGAAAAACCCGGCCACAGCGCCAGACACTGGAAACAGCCAATCATAAACGCCTGGCGATAGGTCATATCATCCAGACCCGGCGCACGCGGCTCTTTCGGCTTCAGGCATTCTGCGGCAATCAGCAGTACACCACCCACCACCAGCGCATACATCACGTTGATCGGGTTAAACAGCGATTTGATGGTGTCGTGGAAGATTAGCCCCAGTACCACGGCTGGAATCATCCCCAACAGGATATGTCCCAGCGTCAACCGACCTTTGCCAGAGCCTTCATGCGGAGCCTTGCCGAAGTGAATGCCGATCAAGCCAAACAGACGTCGCCAGAACATCACCACCACCGCCAGAATAGAGCCCAGTTGAATCACCACTTCAAATGTTTTTGCAGTGTCACCCTCAAAACCCAGCAGGTGGCCAACAATAATCATATGGCCAGTACTGGAAACGGGTAAAAATTCCGTCAATCCTTCGACCACACCCAAAATTGCCGCCACCAGCAGCGAGTGCATATCACTCATTAATAAACCCCTAGATAGAGAAACCACGGCAAAAAAGAGCCGACGAAAGGACCCTTTTATACCCGTTTGTTTTAGAAATTATTAAATTAATTATTTTCTTTCAGATTATTGCCACGCTCAATGATAACCCCGACGTTCGCCGCACGGGCTACCGCGCCAGGTTTACTGAGTTTGATCCGTACCCAGGGAGAATTAAAGCGGCTAAGCAGCAGATCCGCCACCTCTTCCGCAACCCGTTCTACCAGCGCAAAGCGCCCACCTTCCACATGATTAACAACCGTTTGAGCAATATCAGCATAGCTCAGGCAATCAGCCACATCATCGCTTTTAGCCGATTTGCGGTTATCCCATGCCATTTCGATATCGAACACCAACCGTTGTTCGATCGTTTGTTCCCAGTCGTAAACACCAATAGTGGTGATTACAGAAAGTTGCTCTATAAATACAATATCCATCACGACCTGCCTGCTTTTTGGCTAACCCGGATACCACTTCCGGCGAAATATGCGTATTATCCACAGAAGTAGCGTTTTACACGACATTTTCAAAACGGAACAGCTTATGAGTGCAATCGCGCCTGGAATGATTATCTTCGCGTACCTCTGTGGCTCAATTTCCAGTGCTATTCTGGTATGCCGCCTTGCTGGATTGCCGGACCCGCGCGACAGCGGCTCTGGGAATCCGGGCGCGACAAACGTGCTGCGCATCGGTGGCAAGGGAGCCGCCGTCGCGGTACTGATTTTCGACGTCCTGAAAGGTATGTTACCCGTCTGGGGTGCCTATGCGCTAGGCGTCAGCCCCTTCTGGCTGGGATTGATCGCAATCGCCGCCTGTCTGGGCCACATTTGGCCGGTATTCTTCGGCTTTAAAGGTGGGAAAGGCGTTGCCACCGCTTTTGGCGCGATTGCGCCGATTGGTTGGGACTTAACCGGCGTGATGGCCGGGACCTGGCTGCTGACCGTCCTGTTGAGCGGCTACTCGTCGTTAGGCGCTATCGTCAGCGCGTTGATCGCCCCTTTTTACGTCTGGTGGTTCAATCCCCAGTTCACTTTCCCGGTGTCCATGCTGTCGTGCTTAATTCTGCTTCGTCACCATGACAACATTCAGCGTCTGTGGCGTCGTCAGGAGCCGAAGATCTGGACCAAGTTGAAGAAAAAACGCGAACGAGACCCCGAGTGATTTTATTGTCGGATAGCGACGCAACGGCGTCTTATCCGGCGTGGGGGATGTGATACCCCTCCACCGGTTTGCCTAATCGGTTTTGACACCACGTCGCCAGAAATTCCACGCACACGCGCAGCTTCACGCTGCGATACAGCGGCTCCTGATAAACCGCCCAGATATTAGCGCTCTGCGCATAGTCCGGCAGCACACGCACCAGTTCACCGCTGGCCAGAAACGGCTGCACATCCCATTCAGAACGCAGCATGATCCCTTTTCCCTGTAGCGCCCACTGCAACACAATCTCACCGCTGTTAGAGGAAAGATGTCCCGCCACCTTGACCGACTTTTTCTCCTGACCATTGTCCAGTTCCCACACCCCGTGAGTCATATCGCGTTCTTTGGTGACCAGACAATCATGACGACTTAATTCCTGTAACGTCATCGGCTCACCGTATTTTTGTAAGTACGGTGGGGCCGCACACAATATTCTTTTGTTTTTCGTTAACAAATGCGCAATATAATAATCCGGTATCTCGTCATTAATACGAATATCCAAATCGATATTATCCTGTGCCAAATCAATTTGCCGATCGTAAAGCTCAAAATGCACCTGTAATTCAGGGTAGCTATGCATCAATTCGGTAATTGCCGGTGCAATATAACTGCGCCCAAAGCCAAAACTACAGCCGATACGAATCATCCCTGCCGGGCGCGTTTTGAGTTGCGTGACGTCATCGACCAGATGCTGATAGCCCGCGAGGATCGCCTGCGCATGTTCATAGCAACGTTGACCACTCTCCGTGAGCGCTACACCACGCGCAGAGCGGCTTAGCAGCGTCGTCCCCAGCGCGGACTCTAGGATCTGAATGCGTTTCGTCACAAACGCCGGCGTTTGCCCCAGCGTCGCGGCGGCGGCGCTGAAGCTGCCGCTATGCACAATTTCAACCAACACCTGCAGGTCTTTCGCAAGGGGATATGTGTTCAGCATGATCGGTCTATCCGTAATGTTGTTCACCGCAGTGTAATTCTCTCATGCGTCTTAAACCCTGCCTTTGCGCAATTTTTATTGCCTTATCCGGACATCATTCACGAACTGTTAATTAGATATTCACAGTGGCAAATAATATTAATCCACATTTTTAGTGGTAGTTTGTGGCGGAGAATTTATTTCCAGATAAATAAAAGAACTGGAGTTAACAAGATGAGCAATCAAAATAACCAAAATGCGATAAATACGCTGACGAACATTGTCGCTGATTTTACCGCCATGATTTCTACCCGCATGCCCGATGACGTCGTGGATAAATTAAAACAGTTGCGTGAAGGCGAAACCTCGCCGATGGGTAAAATCATCTACCACACCATGTTTGACAACATGCAGAAAGCTATCGACCTGAACCGCCCAGCCTGTCAGGACACCGGCGAGATTATGTTCTTCGTGAAGGTCGGTTCCCGTTTTCCGCTCCTCGGCGAACTGCAAAGCATTCTGAAGCAGGCCGTTGAAGACGCCACGGTAAAAGCGCCTCTGCGCCATAACGCGGTCGAGATTTTTGACGAAGTGAATACCGGCAAAAATACAGGTACCGGTGTGCCGTGGGTCACCTGGGACATCATCCCCGATAACGATGACGCGGAAATCGAAGTCTACATGGCAGGCGGCGGCTGTACGCTACCGGGACGCTCGAAAGTGTTAATGCCTTCTGAGGGCTACGAAGGTGTGGTGAAATTTGTTTTTGAAAATATCTCCACGCTGGCAGTCAACGCCTGTCCGCCAGTGCTGGTGGGCGTAGGTATTGCCACCTCCGTAGAAACCGCCGCCGTTCTTTCTCGTAAAGCGGTGCTGCGCCCTATCGGCTCACGTCATCCGAATCCGAAAGCGGCCGAACTGGAACTGCGTCTGGAAGAAGGACTTAACCGTCTGGGCATTGGTCCACAAGGATTGACCGGTAATAGCTCGGTGATGGGCGTGCATATCGAATCCGCCGCGCGCCACCCGTCGACTATCGGCGTTGCCGTCTCTACCGGCTGCTGGGCCCACCGTCGCGGCACGCTATTGGTTCATGCTGACCTCTCCTTCGAAAACCTGTCTCACACCCGGAGCGCGTTATGAAAAAGATCCTCACAACCCCGATCAAAGCCGAAGATCTGGCAGACATTCGCGTTGGCGATGTCATTTACCTGACCGGTACGCTGGTGACCTGCCGTGACGTTTGCCACCGCCGCCTGATCGAACTGAAGCGCCCGATTCCTTATGACCTGAACGGCAAAGCCATTTTCCACGCGGGCCCGATCGTACGTAAGAACGGTGATAAATGGGAAATGGTTTCCGTCGGCCCAACCACCAGCATGCGTATGGAAGCGTTTGAGAAAGACTTTATCGAACAGACTGGCGTCAAACTGGTGGTCGGCAAGGGCGGCATGGGACCGCTGACGGAAGAAGGTTGCAAGCAGTTTAAAGCGCTGCACGTCATCTTCCCGGCAGGCTGCGCGGTCGTGGCGGCAACCCAGGTTAAGGAGATCGAAGAGGTGCACTGGACGGAACTCGGCATGCCGGAGTCCCTGTGGGTGTGTCGGGTAAAAGAGTTCGGCCCGCTGATCGTTTCCATCGATACCCACGGCAATAACCTGATCGCTGAAAACAAAAAGCTGTTCGCTGAACGTCGCGACCCTATCGTCGATGAAATCTGCGAGCACGTGCATTACATCAAATAACCCTCCCGGAGAGGCGCTACGCCTCTCCTCTTTCGTAGGGATACAACAATGGCACCTTTAGCTGGTTGGTGGCGATACCTGGCTCCGCTGGTGGTCATCGCCATTATTGCTGTTCTACCCGTCCCCACCGGTCTTGAGAGCCACACCTGGCTCTATTTTGCCGTCTTTACCGGTGTGATTGTCGGGCTTATTCTGGAACCTGTACCGGGCGCGGTAGTGGCGATGATTGGCATTTCGATCATCGCCGTCCTTTCTCCGTGGCTGCTGTTCAGCCCGGAGCAACTCGCGCAGGACGGTTTTAAATTTACCGCCAAATCGCTGTCGTGGGCGGTATCTGGCTTTTCAAACTCGGTCATCTGGCTGATCTTCGCGGCCTTTATGTTTGGCACGGGCTATGAGAAAACCGGACTCGGTCGGCGAATCGCGCTGATGCTGGTGAAAAAGATGGGGCATAGGACGCTGTTTCTCGGCTATGCAGTGATGTTCTCCGAACTTATCCTCGCTCCCGTCACACCTTCCAACTCCGCCCGTGGGGCCGGAATAATCTACCCGATTATCCGCAACCTGCCGCCGCTGTATAACTCACAACCCAATAGCGCCAGTTCACGCTCTATTGGCTCGTACATCATGTGGATGGGCATTGTCGCTGACTGCGTTACCAGCGCCATTTTCTTAACGGCAATGGCGCCGAACCTGCTGTTGATCGGTCTGATGAAAGGCGCATCCCACACCGCGCTGAGCTGAGGTGACTGGTTCTTAGGCATGCTGCCGCTGAGCATTTTACTGGTGCTGATCGTGCCGTGGCTGGCGTACGTGTTATATCCACCGGAGCTGAAATCCGGCGATCAGGTTCCACGCTGGGCGGATACTGAACTAAAAGCGATGGGACCGCTCTGCGCTCGCGAGAAAAAGATGCTGGTGCTGATGGTCGGCGCGCTGGTGCTGTGGATCTTCGGCGGCGATTATATTGACGCCGCGATGGTCGGATACAGCGTGGTGGCGTTGATGCTGGTACTGCGCATCATTAGCTGGGATGACATCGTCAGCAATAAAGCCGCATGGAACGTCTTTTTCTGGCTGGCCTCGCTGATCACGCTGGCCACCGGGCTCAATAACACCGGTTTTATTACCTGGTTCGGCAAGCTGCTGGCAAACGGGCTGAGCGGTTATTCCCCGATGATGGTGATGGTAGCACTGATCGTGGTGTTCTATCTGCTGCGTTACTTCTTTGCCAGCGCCACAGCCTATACCTCCGCCCTCGCACCGATGATGATTGCCGCCGCGCTGGCAATGCCGGAAATCCCGCTACCGGTCTTCTGCCTGATGGTTGGCGCCGCCATTGGTCTGGGCAGCATTCTGACCCCGTACGCCACCGGCCCTAGCCCTATCTACTACGGCAGCGGCTATTTACCAACGGTGGATTACTGGCGACTCGGTGCTATTTTTGGCCTGATTTTCCTCGTGCTGCTGGTGATTACCGGTCTGGTCTGGATGCCCCTCGTTTTACTGTAAGACTCTGGTGGGGCGGCGTATTGCCGCCCCTTTATCCATAAGCTTCTCATATGATCGATTTCCCGATGCGCTGAGGCATACTTTTTTGTATGCAAACACCCTCATGCTGATAAGGGAAACGCTCTGGACACGGTTGCGCACGAGACACTCACACGGGGCTGGCAGGCCGAACTGGATCTGCATTTTACCTGCACCGGGCACAAAACGGTGCTCGCCTCGGCGCGTCATCATGGTCCATTGACGGTTCAACGCCCGTTTTACCCGGAAGAGGACGTTTGCCATCTCTATTTGCTTCATCCACCGGCGGGGATCGTCGGCGGGGATGAGATCCATATCGCCGTAACGCTCGACGAAAACAGCCACGCGTTAATCACCCAGCCTGGTGCGGGAAAGTTTTACCGCAGCCGTGGACCGCAGGCATTACTGCGCCAGCATTTTACCCTCACTCCTCACGCGACGCTGGAGTGGCTGCCGCAGGATACGATCCTCTTTCCCGGTGCCAACGCCGCTATTCAGACCGTCTTTCATCTGACATCCGCAAGCCGCCTGCTGGCCTGGGATCTGCTATGTCTTGGCCGACCGGTTATGCAGGAGACCTTCAATTACGGCACGCTGCAAAACCGCCTGGAAGTATGGCGAGATGGGCAGCCACTGCTGATAGAACGCTTGCAGTTGCAGGAGGGGAATCTGAGCGGCGTCGCACATCATCCCTGGGTCGGCACGTTGCTGTGTTATCCGGCCAGCGAACATATGCTCGAGGGCACGCGGGAGCGGCTTACAGCGCTTGGCGATTACGCCGGGGCAACGCTTAACGATTCGCTGCTGACAATCCGTTTTCTTGCTAGCGACAACCTGGTTGTCCAGCGCGTTATGCGTGACATCTGGCAATTTCTGCGCCCGCTGCTGACACACAAAGCGCCCGTACTCCCGCGAATCTGGCAAACCTAAGAGACCCCTTATGGAACTGACTCCCAGAGAAAAAGACAAGCTGTTGCTGTTTACCGCCGCGCTGGTGGCGGAACGTCGCCTGGCCCGCGGGCTGAAGCTGAACTACCCGGAATCGGTGGCGCTAATTAGTGCTTTCATCATGGAAGGGGCGCGGGACGGGCAAACCGTGGCCGCGCTGATGGAAGACGGGCGTCACGTCCTGCGCCGCGATCAGGTGATGGAAGGCGTACCGGAGATGATCCCGGATATTCAGGTTGAAGCCACATTTCCGGACGGATCGAAGCTGGTCACCGTCCACAATCCGATCGTCTAAGGAGCGGCAATGATCCCAGGTGAATATCAGATCGCAAAAGGCAATATTGCGCTTAATCAGGGGCGGGAGATCTGCACGATCGTGGTGGAAAATCATGGCGACAGACCCATCCAGGTGGGATCGCACTATCACTTTTACGAAGTAAACCCGGCGCTGCGCTTTGACAGGCTGGCTGCACGCGGTTTTCGTCTGAACATTGCTGCGGGCACTGCGGTGCGTTTTGAGCCAGGACAAAAACGCGAAGTCGAACTGGTGCGCGTTGCTGGTGCACAAAGGATCGTGGGTTTTCGCAGCGAAGTGATGGGCGCACTGGAGGCAGATAATGAGTGACATTTCCCGGCAGGCGTACGCCGACATGTTTGGCCCAACCACCGGCGATAAAGTGCGCCTGGCGGATACCGACCTGTGGATCGAGGTGGAACAAGACTTCACCACCTACGGCGAAGAGGTCAAATTCGGCGGCGGAAAAGTGATCCGCGACGGCATGGGCCAGGGACAAATGCGCGCCGATGCATGCGTGGATCTGGTGATCACCAACGCGCTGATCGTCGATCACTGGGGGATCGTGAAAGCGGATATCGGCATCAAAAACGGCAGGATCTTCGCTATCGGCAAAGCAGGTAATCCCGATATTCAACCCAACGTCACGATCCCGATAGGCGTGGGAACTGAAGTCATTGCCGGGGAAGGCAAGATCGTCACCGCGGGCGGCGTGGATACGCATATTCACTGGATATGCCCACAGCAGGCGCAGGAGGCGCTGGTTTCTGGCGTGACGACGATGATCGGCGGAGGCACCGGTCCGGCAGCAGGAACCAACGCCACCACCTGCACGCCGGGCCCCTGGTACATCGCGCACATGCTGCAGGCGGCAGATGCGTTGCCGGTTAACATTGGTTTGCTGGGTAAAGGCAATGGCTCAAATCCAGACGCCCTGCGCGAGCAAATCAGCGCGGGCGCAATTGGCCTGAAAATCCATGAAGACTGGGGCGCCACGCCTGCCGCTATCGACTGCGCGCTGACTGTGGCCGACGAGATGGACATCCAGGTCGCGCTGCATAGCGATACGCTCAATGAGTCCGGTTTCGTTGAAGATACGCTGGCGGCGATTGGCGATCGCACCATTCATACTTTTCACACTGAAGGCGCGGGCGGCGGCCATGCACCGGATATCATCACCGCCTGCACGCATCCGAATATTCTGCCCTCCTCCACTAACCCGACGCTGCCCTATACCGTCAACACCATCGACGAGCATCTCGACATGCTGATGGTTTGCCACCACCTCGATCCGGATATCGCCGAAGACGTGGCCTTTGCCGAATCCCGCATTCGCCGGGAAACGATCGCTGCCGAAGATGTGCTGCATGACATTGGCGCGTTTTCCCTGACCTCGTCCGATTCACAGGCGATGGGGCGCGTTGGCGAAGTGATCCTGCGTACCTGGCAGGTGGCGCACCGCATGAAGGTTCAGCGTGGCCCGTTGGCAGAAGAAACCGGTGACAACGACAACCTGCGCGTTAAACGCTACGTCGCCAAATACACCATCAACCCGGCATTAACCCACGGTATTGCCCATGAAGTCGGCTCCGTTGAGCCTGGCAAACTGGCCGATCTGGTGCTGTGGTCGCCCGCCTTTTTTGGCGTAAAACCGGCGACGATCGTCAAGGGCGGGATGATCGCCTGCGCGCCAATGGGCGATATCAACGCCTCGATCCCCACCCCGCAGCCGGTGCATTACCGCATGATGTTCGGCGCGCTTGGCGCGGCGCGGCACCACACCCGGCTGACCTTTATTTCGCAGGCCGCTGACGCGCAAAACATCCCGCAGCAGCTCAATCTGCAAAGCGCTATCGCCGTCGTCAAAGGCTGTCGGACGGTGAAAAAGGTCGACATGATCCACAACGGCCTGCAACCCAATATCACCGTCGATGCTCAGACTTACGAGGTGCGTATTGATGGCGAACTTATCACCAGCGAACCGGCAGATGTTTTGCCGATGGCGCAACGCTATTTTCTGTTTTGAGGAGTGACGATGATCTATCTGACCCAACGCCTTGACCACGCTCACCGCGTTACTGCAAGCGTCACGCTGCCCATTGATGTCCGGGTAAAAAGTCGCGCCAGGGTAGCACTGAACGACGGTCGCGAAGCCGGGCTAATGCTACCGCGTGGTTTGCTGCTGCGTGGTGGCGATCTGCTAAGTACCGACGATGGCAGCGAAGTGATCGAAGTGATCGCCGCACCGGAGTCGGTTTCCGTGGTGCGCTGCGACGATCCTTTCCTGCTCGCCAAAGCCTGTTATCACCTCGGTAATCGCCACGTTCCGCTGCAAATCCTGCCTGATGAACTGCGTTACCATCACGATCATGTGCTGGACGACATGCTGCGCCAGTTCAACCTTGAGGTGACATTCGCCCAGTTGCCGTTTGAACCTGAAGCAGGCGCTTATGCCAGTGAATCACACGGGCATCACCACGGCCATGCGCACTGATGCATAACAGCCAACAGCTACGTCTGATGCAGCTCGCCAGCAGCGTGCTCCCGGTAGGGTCATTTACCTGGTCCCAAGGTCTGGAGTGGGCGGTGGAAATCGGCTGGGTGAAAAGCGTCGATGACTTCTCTGCCTGGCAAATCCAGCAGATGGAGCAGAACTTTTTTACCGTTGACCTACCGCTGCTGGCGAGACTGTATCGCGCCTGCGAGCTGGACGATCTCGACGCAGCACGCCGCTGGAGCGCTTACCTGCTGGCCTGTCGCGAAACCCGCGAACTGCGGGATGAAGAACGCAGTCGGGGTGCGGCGTTTACGCGGCTGGTCACCGACTGGGAGTCGGATTGCTCGCGAGAGTGGCGCACCCTCTTTGTCGACAGCCAACTCTGCGGCATGGCCTGGCTGGGCGTGCGCTGGAAAATTCCCCTGACGGAGCTGGCGTTAAGCCTCGGCTACAGCTGGATTGAGAGCGCTGTCATGGCTGGCGTCAAGCTGGTTCCTTTTGGACAACAGGCGGCCCAGCGTTTGATTATTGCGCTCTGCGATCGCTATGCGCAGGGTTTGGCACAGGCGCTGACGTGTCCTGACACCAGCCTCGGCTCCGCAACGCCGTTGGCCGCTATCGCGTCTGCCCGGCATGAAACCCAATATTCCCGATTATTCCGCTCCTGAGGAGAAAAAATGAGTAACTACAAGCATCCCCTGCGTGTGGGCGTTGGCGGCCCGGTTGGCTCCGGCAAAACGGCGCTGCTGGAAGCGTTATGCAAAGCCATGCGCAGCAGCTATCAGTTGGCGGTGGTGACCAACGATATCTACACCAAAGAAGATCAGCGCATTCTCACCGAGGCTGGCGCACTGGAACCGGACAGAATCGTTGGTGTGGAAACCGGTGGCTGCCCGCATACCGCCATCCGCGAAGATGCGTCGATGAATCTGGCCGCCGTAGAAGCGCTGAGCGAGAAATTCGGCAATCTGGATCTGATTTTTGTGGAAAGCGGCGGCGATAACCTGAGCGCCACCTTTAGCCCGGAACTCGCGGATCTGACGATCTATGTGATCGATGTTGCTGAAGGCGAGAAGATCCCGCGTAAAGGTGGTCCGGGGATCACCAAATCCGATTTTCTGGTGATCAATAAAACCGATCTTGCCCCTTACGTCGGCGCATCGCTGGAGGTGATGGAGCGCGATACTTTGCGCATGCGCGGCGAGCGTCCATGGACGTTTAGTAATTTAAAATCTGGAGAAGGCCTGGAAAAAATTATCGCGTTTCTGGAAGAGAAAGGAATGTTGCGGATGTAGTGAGAGCTATCGCCGGGCGGCGGATTCGCCTGACCCGGTCTACGGTTTTGTAAGCCCGGTAAACGCAGCGCCACCGGGCAAAAAAAACTTATGCTGCCGGTAATTCCGCCAGCGGCCAGCGTGGGCGCACGGTCACGCCAAGATCCGCCGTTGCACCCGCTTTAAAGCGCACCATGCCCGCGTAGGCGATCATCGCCCCGTTATCGGTACAAAATTCCGGACGCGCGTAAAACACTTCGCCACGACGTTTTTGCATCATCTCGGCCAGTTTTGCGCGCAGCGTACGGTTCGCACTCACGCCCCCCGCCATCACCAGACGTTTAAAACCGGTTTGATCCAGCGCGCGTTTGCACTTGATCATCAGCGTATCAACTACCGCGTCTTCAAACGCACGGGCGATATCAGCGCGGGTCTGATCGTCATTTTCGTTATTACGAATGGTATTCGCAGCGAAGGTTTTCAAACCTGAGAAGCTGAAATCCAGCCCCGGACGGTCAGTCATCGGACGCGGGAAGACAAAACGTTTTTCAACGCCTTGTGATGCCAGCTTTGACAGCAAAGGGCCACCAGGATAATCCAATCCCAGCAGCTTGGCGGTTTTGTCGAACGCTTCACCGGCAGCATCATCAATCGATTCGCCCAGCAATTCATACTGACCGATACCGGTGACGCTGATCAGCTGCGTGTGACCGCCGGAAACCAGCAGCGCGACGAACGGGAACGCAGGGGGATTATCTTCCAGCATTGGCGCGAGCAGATGCCCTTCCATGTGGTGCACAGGAATTGCCGGTACGCCCCAGGCGAACGCCAGCGAACGTCCTACGGTTGCGCCAACCAGCAGCGCGCCAACCAAACCAGGACCTGCGGTATACGCTACCGCATCAATCTCTTTTGCCGTCAGTCCCGCTTCTTTCAGCGCGGCCTGGATCAACGGTACGGTTTTACGTACGTGATCGCGCGAGGCCAGTTCTGGCACCACGCCGCCGTAGTCAGCATGTAATTTCACCTGACTATACAATTGGTTGGCTAAAAGACCTTTTTCATCGTCGTAAATGGCGATGCCGGTTTCATCGCAGGATGTTTCAATACCCAGTACACGCATGACTTGTTTTACCTCGCTCTATTACCGCGCAGTGTAGGACCAATGCGGGTTGATGTAAAACTTTGTTCGCCCCAGGAGTTTCGCTCGTGTATACTCCTTGTCCTTATAAAAGTCCCTTTCAAAATCGCGTCGGTGCTTTACAAAGCAGCAGCAATTGCAGTAAAATTCCGCACCATTTTGAAATAAGCTGGCGTTGATGCCAGCGGCAAACCGAATTTATTAAAGGTGAGAGTTACATGCCGGTAATTAAAGTACGTGAAAACGAGCCGTTCGACGTAGCACTGCGTCGCTTCAAGCGTTCATGCGAAAAAGCAGGTGTTCTGGCGGAAGTTCGTCGTCGTGAGTTCTATGAAAAACCGACTACCGAACGTAAGCGCGCTAAAGCTTCTGCTGTGAAACGTCACGCGAAGAAACTGGCTCGCGAAAACGCACGCCGTACTCGTCTGTACTAATCCATTGAGAGCCAAAGCTCTCAATTCAGACTGAGTTGTAGTTGTAAGGCCGTGCTTCCGGAAGGAATGCGCGGCTTATTTTCGTTTATACACGTCATCATTCAAGCTGCCTCAGTGTTGGCTGCAGTCGCTCACCCCAGTCACGTACTGCTGTACGCTCCTGAGGATTCGCTTCCTTGCCGCCTTGATGCATCCTGAATGATTTTGTGTATATGAGTCATCAAAAAACAGGGGCTTATGGCTGGACGAATTCCTCGCGTTTTTATCAATGACCTGCTGGCAAGAACCGACATCGTCGATCTCATCGACGCGCGGGTAAAGCTGAAAAAGCAGGGCAAAAATTATCACGCGTGCTGTCCGTTCCATAACGAAAAAACCCCCTCTTTCACCGTAAACGGTGAAAAACAGTTTTATCACTGCTTTGGGTGTGGCGCGCATGGCAACGCCGTCGACTTTCTCATGAACTACGACAAGCTCGAGTTTGTGGAAACCGTCGAAGAACTGGCCGCAATGCACAACCTCGAAGTGCCCTATGAAGCAGGCAGTGGCCCCAGTCAGATAGAGCGCCATCAACGGCAAAGCCTTTATCAATTGATGGACGGCCTGAACACTTTTTATCAACAGTCTTTGATGCAGCCCGCCGCTACCCCTGCGCGCCAGTACCTGGAAAAGCGAGGATTAAGTAGCGACGTTATCACCCGTTTTGCTATTGGTTTTGCGCCCCCCGGCTGGGACAACGTCCTGAAACGGTTTGGCGGCAATGCTGAGAATCGCAAATCGCTGGTCGATGCGGGGATGTTGGTCACCAACGATCAGGGACGCAGTTACGATCGCTTCCGCGAACGGGTGATGTTCCCCATTCGCGACAAACGTGGTCGGGTCATTGGTTTTGGTGGACGCGTGCTGGGCGATGCCCTGCCGAAATATCTGAACTCCCCGGAAACCGATATTTTCCATAAAGGCCGCCAGCTGTATGGCCTTTATGAAGCCCAGCAGGATAACGCCGATCCACAGCGCCTGTTAGTGGTAGAAGGCTATATGGATGTGGTGGCGCTGGCGCAATACGGCATTAACTACGCCGTGGCATCCCTAGGGACGTCAACTACTGCCGATCACATCCAACTGTTGTTCCGCGCGACGAACAACGTAATTTGCTGTTACGACGGCGACCGAGCAGGGCGTGACGCAGCATGGCGCGCGCTGGAAACCGCACTGCCCTATATGACAGACGGACGCCAGCTACGCTTCATGTTTTTACCTGACGGCGAAGACCCCGATACGCTGGTGCGTAAAGAAGGGAAAGAGGCCTTTGAAGCCCGGATGGAGCAGGCGCTGCCGCTCTCCGCATTTTTATTTAACAGCCTGCTGCCGCAGGTGGATTTGAGTACCCCGGACGGACGCGCACAGCTCAGTACGCTGGCATTACCTCTGATTACTCAGGTACCAGGCGAAACGTTGCGCATTTACTTGCGACAGGAGTTGGGGAACAAGCTCGGCATTCTGGATGACAGCCAGCTTGAACGTTTAATGCCTAAACTGGCAGAAAATGGGGCTTCCCGCCCTGTTCCACAGCTAAAACGTACGACCATGCGTATACTTATAGGGTTGCTGGTACAGAACCCGGGCCTCGCCCCGCTGGTTCCACCGTTAGGCGCACTGGATAGTAATAAGCTGCCTGGACTTGGCTTATTCAGAGAACTGGTCAACACTTGTCTGGCTCAGCCAGGTCTGACCACCGGGCAACTTTTAGAACACTATCGTGGCACAAATGATGCTGCGACCCTTGAAAAACTGTCGATGTGGGACGATATAGCAGATAAAGATATCGCGGAAAAAACCTTCACCGACTCACTCAACCATATGTTTGATTCGATGCTTGAACTGCGCCAGGAAGAGTTGATAGCTCGTGAGCGCACACACGGTTTAAGCAGCGAAGAACGCCGGGAACTCTGGACACTGAACCAGGAACTGGCCAAGAAATAACAGAAAGACAAAAGTATTTAACGGCTTAACTGCCGAATATCGATCGGGAAGCCCCCGACAGCCGCACGGAGAGGCAGCGGCAAAATATAAGTATGCCCTCGTTTTGCCGTTGGCGGTTTTACCGCCCAACACCAATCAAACGAATTAAGTGTGGATACCGTCTTATGGAGCAAAACCCGCAGTCACAGCTGAAGCTTCTTGTCCAACGTGGTAAGGAGCAAGGCTATCTGACCTATGCCGAGGTCAATGACCATCTGCCGGAAGATATCGTCGATTCAGATCAAATCGAAGACATCATCCAAATGATCAATGACATGGGTATTCAGGTGATGGAAGAAGCACCTGATGCCGATGATCTGCTGCTTGCTGAAACCTCCAACAGCACCGATGAAGACGCGGAAGAAGCGGCTGCCCAGGTTCTGTCCAGCGTTGAGTCCGAAATCGGTCGTACGACTGACCCGGTCCGCATGTACATGCGTGAAATGGGTACCGTTGAACTGTTAACCCGCGAAGGCGAAATCGACATCGCTAAACGCATCGAAGACGGGATTAACCAGGTTCAATGCTCCGTTGCCGAATACCCGGAAGCTATCACCTACCTGCTTGAGCAGTACGATCGCGTAGAAGCTGAAGAAGCACGTCTTTCCGATCTGATCACTGGCTTTGTCGATCCGAACGCGGAAGAAGACATGGCGCCAACGGCGACCCACGTCGGTTCTGAACTCTCTCAGGAAGAGATGGATGACGATGAAGATGAAGATGAAGAAGATGGCGACGACGACAGCAGCGATGATGACAACAGCATCGACCCTGAGTTAGCGCGTGAAAAATTCGGTGAACTGCGTACTCAGTACGAAATCACTCGCGACACCATCAAAGCGAAAGGCCGCAGCCATGCTGCCGCGCAGGAAGAAATTCAGAAGCTGTCCGAAGTGTTCAAACAGTTCCGCCTGGTGCCGAAGCAGTTCGACTACCTGGTAAACAGCATGCGCGTCATGATGGACCGCGTGCGTACTCAGGAACGTCTGATCATGAAGCTCTGCGTCGAGCAGTGCAAAATGCCGAAGAAAAACTTCATCACCCTGTTCACTGGCAACGAAACCAGCGAAACCTGGTTCAACGCGGCAATCGCGATGAACAAACCGTGGTCTGAAAAACTGCACGACGTGGCAGATGACGTTCACCGCGGCCTGCAGAAACTGCAGCAGATTGAAGAAGAAACCGGCCTGACCATCGAGCAGGTTAAAGATATCAACCGTCGCATGTCCATCGGTGAAGCGAAAGCCCGCCGTGCGAAAAAAGAGATGGTTGAAGCGAACTTACGTCTGGTTATCTCTATCGCTAAAAAATACACCAACCGTGGCTTGCAGTTCCTGGATCTGATTCAGGAAGGTAACATCGGTCTGATGAAAGCGGTTGATAAGTTTGAATACCGTCGTGGTTACAAGTTCTCCACCTATGCAACCTGGTGGATCCGTCAGGCGATCACCCGTTCGATCGCGGATCAGGCGCGTACCATCCGTATCCCGGTACATATGATTGAGACTATCAACAAGCTCAACCGTATCTCCCGTCAGATGCTGCAAGAGATGGGCCGCGAGCCGACGCCAGAAGAACTGGCTGAGCGCATGCTGATGCCGGAAGACAAGATCCGTAAAGTGCTGAAGATCGCTAAAGAGCCTATCTCCATGGAAACGCCGATCGGCGACGATGAAGATTCGCATCTGGGTGATTTCATCGAGGATACCACCCTCGAGCTGCCGCTGGACTCTGCGACCACCGAGAGCCTGCGTGCCGCAACGCACGACGTTCTGGCTGGCCTGACCGCCCGTGAAGCGAAAGTTCTGCGTATGCGTTTCGGTATCGATATGAACACCGACCACACGCTGGAAGAAGTAGGTAAACAGTTCGACGTTACCCGCGAACGTATCCGTCAGATCGAAGCGAAAGCGCTGCGTAAACTGCGCCACCCGAGCCGCTCTGAAGTACTGCGTAGCTTCCTGGACGATTAATCTCGCCGCATAAGCATAAACGCCACCGCAAGGTGGCGTTTTTCTTTACATCCCGCGCATGACCAGCGCATCATCCAACTCGCGATACGCCTCCACCAGCTTATCCAGTGTAATCCGGCTCAATCCGCTGGGATTCGGCAATACCCAAATCTGCGTCGCGCCAATGGTCAGCGTCTGTTTTCCCCACTGCGCCCCACGCTGGCTAAGCCCCTGCTCAAATGCCTGCTTCCCAAGGATAGCGAGCGCGGCTGGCTGATACTCTTCTATTTTCTCAATAAGCAGACGACCGCCGCTACGCATCTCTTGTAGCTTCACTTCATTGGCTTGTACCGTTGGTCTGTCGACAAACTTAGTCACGCCGCAGCGAAAGTCCAACAGATGCTGTGCCTCTTCAGGTTTAAGCTGGCGATCGGTAAATCCCGCCTGATGGATAACCTTCCAGAAGCGATTAGCGGGGTGCGCAAAGGGGAATCCTGTACCTGCGGAAGAAAGCCCCGGATTGATACCGCAAAACACCACCCGCAGCTCCGGTGCCAGTATGTCCTTAACCATAATTACTCCGAACAATACATCAGAGGAACCAGTATAACGGACTGAAAATACATTGTTTATAAAAACAGCATCCGTACGCTTATGTCTGGATTGCAACGCGGAGTTACTTTATAATCCACCGCCACGGCCCCTTAGCTCAGTGGTTAGAGCAGGCGACTCATAATCGCTTGGTCGCTGGTTCAAGTCCAGCAGGGGCCACCAAATATCAAGGACTTGCGAGAAATCGCAGGTCCTTTTTTTATGGGTATTCCGTAGAAATTGGCATGTAGCAAAAAAGAGTTTGCCCTGGAACAAATCAATACTTGCTTGCATCAATATGTTGAATGAGTACACAGAAGAACATGGCTGGCGGGGGCTAAAGCTATTTACGCGATACACCTGTTCAGAAAACAGCATGTTAATGGCAACCCCATCTGGACGCCGCCATCCTGGGATGGAAACGTCCGTTAGAGTTTAATTCGATAGTCAGCTCACACTAGCTCTTTGAGCTGCTCCTGCATATAGGTTGAAAAATACTCTGGGTTCTTGATAAGGATGCGGTTACCGGAGGCGACTTTTTCTGCCCATCCGGCCACTTTTTTCGTGAACTCGGGATTCCATCCCTCTTGCTCACCCCGTGCCATCACAACTTCCGGACTCGCTGGCACACCTAAGTCATGCAAATACTTTAAGATTCCCTTAGCGGTACTTTCATCCATTGAATGTGGTACTGACGCCGAAGTGTTCATACCACCAATAAAATCCAATGCTTTCTCAATTGCTGTTGGCATGCTCTTATCCTTAAAATTAACCACGTGAGAGACACATTTATACTATGTACCCAACTCCGCCGGGATATCAAAGAGAACATCGCCTTTATTTGACTTACCCCGCAGCTAAACGCTTGCGCGGCTGTTTTCTGCGCTATTTTTTTGCTTCTCCGGCTAAAACCAGTCCGGTAGCCACCGCATTACGCGGTCCTTCGGTACCTCGAATATTGCCCTGCCCGGCGACAACGCCGTAATGTGCCAGCGCATCGGTGATCATCTGCGGGATTTCAAAATCCAGCGAAGAACCACCTACCAGCACCACAAAAGTCATATCGCGAATAGAGCCACCGGGTGACACCTGACGTAACGCGCGCAGGCAGTTGGTCACAAAAACCTTCTCTTTGGCCTGTCGGCGCACCAGACGGATTTTTTCCAGCGAAGTCTGGTTATCTACCGGGATCAGCTCACCCTCTTTCAAGTACACCACTTTGGCGAATACTGACGGACTGAGCGGTTCGCGGAAAAACTCCACCGCGCCGTTCTCATGGCGAATGCTGAACAGGCTCTCCACTTTTGCCAGCGGGTATTTTTTAATTTCCTCCGCCAGAAATGCATCGCTTAAGCCCAGCTCAGTTTGAATCAACAGGCTGACCATATTCCCCGCGCCGGCCAGATGTACCGCTTTCACTACGCCGTCGCTATTGATGACGGCGGCATCGGTAGATCCTGCGCCTAAGTCGAGGATCGCCAGTGGTGCGGCGCATCCGGGCGTAGTTAACGCGCCCGCCACGGCCATGTTGGCTTCCACACCACCGACTTCAACTGGGGTATTTAACCGGGCGCTTAGCTCGCTGGCGATAGCCTGCATCTGTAAGCGATCGGATTTCACCATCGCCGCAATGCCAACGGCGTTCTCCATTGAACACTCTCCGGCGATGCCGCCCAGCACCTTGCGCGGAATAAATGTATCGACCGCCAATAGATCCTGAATATGCACCGTGTTCATGTCATGGCCGGTCAGCGAGGCCATCACCTTTCGCACCCGCTCCAGCATGCCGCCTGCGTGCGTGCCTGCTTCACCACGAATATCACACACGGGCGCGCAGGCGCTCATCGCCTGCATAATGGCCTGCGCGCCTTGCGCTACGTCGGCTTCACCGCCACGCTTTTCACCACGGATAAAGATCTTACCCGCCGGGATCACTCTTGATCGCACATCTCCCTGCGGGGTTTTCAGCACCACGGCGGAACGGTTGCCAATCAGCGATCTGGCGATGGGGACAATAGTTTGCGTTTCCTCAGGGGTCAGGGCAAAGAAGGTCGCGATACCGTAAGGATTCGACAGCACCCGCACCACCTGTCCCGGGGCCGCCACTTCCACCGCCGCCAGCACGCCTTCCGGCACCTTCTCCAGCAGAGTGACTTCATCAACCACCGGTATTGGCCGATGCAGGCGATTATTCACCAGCACGCCATCATCTTTTTTCAGGATGGCCGCCACCACGTTGACGCCGCGTTCCAGCGCTTCATTGATAAACCAAACCGCCTCAAGGAAATCCATCTCCTCACCCACCAACGGTATCCAGCCCTGGGCAAATCGATCCTCGCTCAACGCCGCCAACTTCTCCACGGCGATGGTGGTTCCCATGCCCACGCCAACGCCGCCGGGCGTTTGCGGGTTATGGCCAATCATCGTTGATTCGGTAATGATGGTTTCAGTGATGGTTTCCATCGCCACATCGCCAATCACCGGCGCGGCCTCGTTGATGCAGATTTTTGCCACATCCTGCAGCGACCACGGCGTTTTATCCAGCGCCTGCTGCAGGGACGCGACTACTCCGGCGATATTTTCCCGCGTGCCTTTCATCCCGGTCGTGGCGACAATCCCGCTGCCGATAAACCGGCCATCCTGCGCCAACGCCACTTCGGTGGTGGCGTTGCCGATATCGATCCCTGCAATTAACGGCATGCTGCCTCCGTCACTGACTGCCTTTACGCAGCTTATTTCTCTGCTGGTATACCTCTGCCGATTCGCGGACAAACCCGGCGTTCACCGTGGCGTGCCAGGTGTGTTCCAGTTCATCGGCAATGGCCTGCAACTCGGCGAACGAAGAACGAAACGGCCGTAGCGCGTTGTAGATCTCCAGAATGCGGGCATCCGGGATCGCAATCAGTTCTGCCGCACGACGAAAATTGCGCGCCACGGCATGACGCTGCATCTGCTCGGCAATCTGCGCCTGGTACTCCAGCGTTTGCTGAGAAATGCGCACATCCTGCGGTCCTACGTGGCCCGCCAGCACATTCTCAAGGGTAATGTCGGTTAGCGGCTTGCCGCCAGGCGTCTGGATTTTCTCCGGGCAGCGGGTGGCTAATGGGTAATCCTGCGCGGTCATGGTGTTGTCGTTCATGGTCATTCCCTTACCAGTGCAATATGCAACGTGACAGGCGCAGCATCCTGCACCACGTGTTTGGTTTCTTTGATATGAAACAGCGCGGCCTTGGCCATAAATTTAGGGCGCACCATCTGGTCATTGACCACTGGCACCGGCGAAGGCGACTCTTTGCGTGCATATCGCGCGGCGTTTTTACCAATCTGACGATAGGTTTCCAGCGTCAGCAGCGGAGCCTGAGAAAACAGTTCCAGGTTACTTAGCGGCAGCAGATCGCGCTGATGAATCACCGTGGTTCCTTTCGACTGGATACCAATCCCAATGCCTGAGCCGCTGAGATTTGCCGCATCCCATGCCATAAAAGAAACATCCGAGGTGCGCAGGATCCTCACTACTCGCGCATGCAGTCCCTCTTCTTCGATGCCAGCAACCAGCTCTTTCAAAATCGCGTTGTGCGGCATATCAATCAAGGTTTTATGCTGATACTTATCAAAGGCCGGGCCGACGCCAATCACCACCTCATCCACGCGCTCATCCGCGTTAGCCGCCTCGCCTTCGCTCACCTGTAAGGTGAAAACCGGCTTACGTTCAGTTGTGCATTCCACTGTGTACCACCTTATTCGATCGAGCCGGGCTGAACCACGCCCGCAATATTTTTAATTTCCGCCCAGCGTTCGGCACTGATGCGATAGCCGGTACCAGGTCCCTGATAATCATTGATGTCGTTGACGGCGCTGACGACGTCGAACTGGCGATCCAGAATAGCCGACGTTTGCAGGTAATCACCGGTAACACGCTGTCTCAGCATATTGAGGATGTTACTGGCGATATCTTCGAAACCGCTACGGCTTAGTGCGCCGACGATATCCAGCCCGGTGATATTGCGCTTCATCATCTCTTCCACGGCGGCCAGATCTTCCACCACATTGCGCGCGGGCATATCTTTGCTGCCGTGAGCATAAGTAGCAGCTTCGACTTCTTCATCGCTAATCAGCGGCAGGCCCAGTTCGCGGAACACTGCCTGAATGGCGCGTGCGGCCTTATTGCGAATGGCGATGGTTTCCTCTTCCGTGACCGGACGCAGACCGCCGTCAACCATCAGATCGCGTTGCAGAATGTTGTAATCATCGAAATCTTCAGCGTCGAAGTTCGACCCGGCAAACATGTTGTCGTAGTTGGGTACCGCGCTGTAACCGGAGAAAATAAAGTCGGTACCCGGCAGCATCTGCATCAGGGTGCGGGCAGTACGGCGAATATCGGAGTGGGAAAAGGTCTGGTCATTGGCGGAGGCCACTTCAAGGTCGAGCATTGAGGCAATCAGGTTTTCCGCCAGCACCGCGCGGATCCCTGACGGCACTGCGCCGGTCATGCCGATACAGCTGACCGCACCATTTTGCAGCCCCTGTACGCCCGCGCCTTTGGTGATAAAAATGCAGCGCGACTCCAGATAAAGCATCGATTTACTTTCGGAATAGCCCATCAGCGCTTCCGAGCCGGTGCCGGAGGTGTAGCGCATCTTCAGACCACGCGACGCATAAGCCGAGGCGAGAAACGCTTTGGACCACGGCGTGTCATCGCCGTCGGTAAACACAGATTCTGTGCCATACACCGACACCGTTTCGGCATAACTGGTTAGCCCTCGCATCCCCAGCTCCAGCTCCGTAGCCTCTTCAACGGAACATTGCGTCAGCACACCGGGGCGACCGCACTGGGAACCCACCAGCAGTGCCAGGGCGTTAAACGGCGCGTAGCGGGCGATCCCGACCGTCGTTTCCTGCTCGGAAAAGCCGCGGATCCCCGCTTCAGCAGCGTCGGCGGCAATCTGTACCGGGTTATCTTTCAGGTTAGTCACGTGGCACTGGTTGGAGGGAGTGCGTCTGGCGCGCATTTTTTGTAGCGCCATCATCATCTCCACCACGTTCATTTGCGCCATCACTTCCACCGCTTTCGCCGGGGTGATGGCGGTGGTAATGGCAATAATCTCTTCCCGACTGACGTGGATATCCACCAGCATTCTGGCGATCTCCAGCGCGTCGAGCTGCATGGCGCGCTCAGCTTCGGCCACGTTAATCGCATAGTCGGCAATGAAACGGTCGATCATGTCGAACTCGGCTCGGCTCTTACCGTCCAGCTCAACAATACGACCATTTTCCACCTTCACCGACGACGTCGGATCGTAGGGGCTTTCCATGGCAATCAGCCCCTCTTCAGGCCATTCGCCAATCAGCCCATCCTGATTTACAGGCCGCTTCGCAAGCACTTCGAATCGTTTTGATCTTCTCATGATTTATTGACTCAAAAGGTAAAAAATAGGGACGCCGGGCCATATTGCCGGGGACACCACACCCGGCATTCGCCTTTCATCAGCAATGGCCGAACTCTAAATGAGCCAAGCAATAAAAAAATAAAATTAATTTCGTTCCAATTTGGCACCTAATAAAAACGCATCGTTCCATATTGAAACGCAATTCAGGAATATCCATCGTGAATTGTGACGAGGTTAAATGATCATTATCAATAAACGCAAAATCAGGGAAATGGATTTAATTTTTATGAAAACCCCACCCTATTGACTTAATAACGTGCGGCGAGAAAATAAGGTAAAGCCAATGATAAAAATAGCTGTTGCGCGATATGTTTCGTGACCTCAGCCCTACAACATTTTCAGGAGAGACTGTGAATAAGAGCCAACAAATTGCCACCATTACGCTGGCGGCTGCAAAAAAAATGGCGCAGGCCGTTGAGGCTAAAGCGCTTGAGATCAACGTTCCGGTGGTCTTTTCCGTGGTGGATCACGGCGGGAATACGCTGCTAATGCAACGCATGGACGATGCGTTTGTCACCAGCTGTGATATCTCTCTTAATAAAGCGTATACCGCCTGCTGCCTGCGCCAGGGTACCCATGAAATTACCGACGCGGTACAACCTGGCGCTTCGCTATATGGTTTGCAGCTTACTAACCAACAGCGCATTGTTATTTTCGGCGGCGGCTTACCTGTCATATTAAACGGTAAATTAATTGGTGCCGTTGGCGTTAGCGGCGGCACTGTCGAACAAGACAGATTATTAGCAGAAACCGCACTGAATTGTTTCTCTGAATTATAATTTAAATCTAAGAAGGTATATTATGAGCTATCGTATGTTTGATTACCTGGTGCCAAATGTGAACTTCTTTGGCCCCAATGCTATTTCCGTTGTCGGCGAACGCTGCAAACTGTTAGGCGGTAAAAAAGCGCTGCTGGTTACTGATAAAGGTCTGAGGGCTATTAAAGACGGTGCGGTAGATAAAACCCTCACCCATTTACGTGAAGCGGGCATTGACGTGGTGGTTTTTGACGGCGTTGAGCCAAATCCCAAAGACACCAACGTGCGCGATGGTCTGGAGGTCTTTCGCAAAGAGCATTGCGATATCATCGTTACCGTTGGCGGCGGTAGCCCGCATGACTGCGGTAAAGGCATCGGTATCGCGGCAACTCACGAAGGCGATCTCTACAGCTATGCCGGGATTGAAACCCTGACCAACCCGCTGCCGCCTATCGTTGCGGTGAATACCACTGCCGGTACCGCCAGCGAAGTCACCCGCCACTGCGTGCTGACCAATACCAAAACCAAAGTGAAGTTTGTGATTGTCAGCTGGCGCAACCTGCCGTCGGTCTCCATTAACGATCCGCTGCTTATGCTCGGCAAACCCGCTCCGCTGACCGCCGCGACCGGTATGGACGCCCTAACCCACGCCGTAGAAGCCTATATTTCCAAAGATGCCAACCCGGTCACCGACGCCGCCGCTATTCAGGCTATTCGCCTGATCGCACGCAACTTGCGTCAGGCCGTAGCGCTGGGCAGCAACCTGAAAGCTCGCGAGAACATGGCCTACGCCTCTCTGCTGGCGGGCATGGCCTTCAACAACGCCAACCTCGGCTACGTTCACGCAATGGCGCATCAGCTTGGCGGTCTGTACGACATGCCACACGGCGTGGCGAATGCCGTTCTGCTCCCGCACGTGGCGCGCTATAACCTGATCGCTAACCCGGAGAAATTTGCCGATATCGCAGAATTTATGGGCGAAAACACTGACGGACTTTCCACCATGGATGCCGCCGAACTGGCCATTCACGCCATTGCCCGTCTCTCCGCTGACATCGGCATTCCGCAGCATCTGCGCGATCTGGGCGTCAAAGAAGCCGATTTCCCGTACATGGCGGAAATGGCGCTGAAGGACGGCAACGCCTTCTCTAACCCACGCAAAGGGAACGAGAAAGAAATTGCCGAGATCTTCCGTCAGGCATTCTGATAACGCAGGGGGCGCAATGTCACTTTCATCACCGGGCGTACATCTGTTTTATCACTCACGCTGGCAGGATACTCGCGTGCTTGATGAGCTGTGCTGGGGACTGGAAGAGCAAGGCGTCCCTTGCCGGGCAATCTGTTGCGACGAGCATGACTGCGCGCTGGCATTGAGCAAACTTGCGGCCAAAAGCTCAACGCTACGTGTCGGTCTGGGTCTTAATGCCACGGGTGATATTGCTTTAACCCACGCCCAGTTGCCCGAGGATCGGGCGCTGATCCGTGGGCATATCCGCGCCGGAGCAGCCCAGCTTCGCGTCCTCGGCGCCAATGCCGGTCAACTGGTCAAAGTACTTCCCTTCAGCGAGATAAAATAAATGTATCGCATCTACACCCGAACCGGCGATAAAGGCACGACCGCGCTGTTTGGTGGCAGCCGTATCGACAAAGACGACATCCGCGTTGAGGCCTATGGCACGGTGGATGAACTGATTTCCCAGCTTGGCCTCTGCTATGCCAGCACGCACCAGGCTGAACTACGCCAGGATCTGCACGCCATGCAGAAGATGCTGTTTGTACTGGGTGCGGAACTCGCCAGCGATGAGAAAGGACTCGCTCGCTTACAACAGCTTATTGGCGATGAGGATATTCAGGCGCTGGAGCAGCTTATTGACCGCAATATGGCGCAAAGCGGCCCGCTCAAAGAGTTTGTTATTCCGGGGAAAAATCTGCCATCGGCACAGCTACACGTTGCGCGAACCCTAACCCGCCGACTGGAGCGGATCCTTATCGCGATGAGCAGAACGCTGACGTTACGCGATGAACCCAGGCGTTACATCAACCGACTGTCAGACGCGCTGTTCTCGATGGCGAGAATTGAAGAAACTACTCCAGATGCTTGCGCTTAAACTGGCTGGCATCAATATCGTATTGCTTCATCTTGCGCCACAAGGTAGTGCGACCAATGTTCAGCAGTTGCGACATCTCCTGTACGCGTCCGCTGGTGACGCGAGCAGCATGGATAATCGCCTCTTTTTCGATGGCGGTAAAGGTCAGGCTGGCTGGCAGCAGTGAAGACGCCGTCTCCAGACCAGGACGTTCGGCAAACAGATAATCCGGTAGATTGCTCAGCCGAATATGACCGTTATCACTGCTGATGGCGATGTTTTCGATAATGCTGTTCAGCTCAAAGTCATTGCCCGGCCACGAATAGGCCACCAGCTGTGCCAGCGCGTCGTCGTCGATCTTCAAACTGGATGAAAAGCGTTTTTTCAGGCTATTCAGCCGCGTATAAATCAGCGAGGGAATACTGTTACGCCGCGCCCGCAGCGGGGGGATCACTATCTCAAAAGAGTGCAGCGCGTAATACAGCTGACGGCTAAAGCGGTTTTGCTCCACCAGATTGGCGAGATCAACCGTGGTGGTGGCGATCACTTTGACATCCACCGGAATCAACCGACGGGCATCCAGGCGGGTTAATACCCCCTGCTTGATCACCTGTAACAGCGCGGATTGCAGCTCCGGCGCCAGATATTCAATTTTTTCCAGAAACAGCGTGCCGCCGTTCGCCAGTTCAAGACGGCTCAACCGGCCATTTTCATCGTCGGTGGGCGCACTGCCCATAAAATCCTGCCCCAGCACGCTGTTGGCATACAGCTGACAGTTCACGGCGATATACGGCCCGCTGGCGCGCTCGCTTTCATTGTGAATGGCCTGACTCAGCAGTTCCTTACCAACGCCCTCTTCTCCGCACAGCAGGATCGGGAAACTCCCCCTCGCCGCCTGGCGTCCAAAGTGGATCAAACGGCGGGTTTCCGGATCGTCAGTCGACATCTGCTCAAAGGTGTGGCTCACCTTGCCGAGCTGGCTGGTCATCAGCTGGCGCATTTGCTCCACCGGATGCAGCAGCAGGATAAAGCTGTTGCCCTGCTCCTCAACAATCGGTTTCAGGGTGATGACGGCATCAACAAACTGATGCTGGCTTTCAAAGGTAACTTCGACGTGATTCAGACCGCGGGCATGTTTGATCGCCCGGCGCAGCAGCATGGGGAGATTGAGCAGATCGTGAATATTTTTTCCCTGGCTGGCCTGCGCATCGAGATGCAAAAGCAGCGCCGCACGCGCATTGAGAAACTGCAATACGCCCTGTTCGTTCCAGGCCATCACACCATCATCCATACTTTCCAGCAGCCCGTACATCTGGTTCAGATGGCGGTTGGATTCAGCCAGCAGGCTGTCGGTCAGCAAAGAGTTGCCGACTTCTCTGGCTATCGCCAGCGTCAGGGATAAATCAGAAACGCACTCATGTTCCACCAGACAGCACAGCGAGATGGAGCCAAACAGTCGACCATGGTTATCGAAGACCGGCGTCGAGCAGAACGACCACGGATGCAGCGCCTGCTTAAAATGCTGATCGCCAGAGGTTTTTGTCGGCTGGCCCGGCATCGTCGCCAGCGACAGGGCACAACTGCCAATGATGCTTTCTGCACAGTAGCTGCCGTCACGAAACCCAAGCTCCGCCAACTGTTCCACCGTCTGCGGATCGCCGCAACGGCTGAGAATACAGGCTGATTCATCCAGAATCAGCAGCGCGCACGGGCGGCCGTCCATAAACTCCCAGGCATCTTCCAGCGCAGCCTGAGCAATCGTCAGCAACGCCGTCTTGCGACGACAAATCGACTCAAAGGTCAGCCCTTGCGCCTGATGCGGCGCCTGCCAGGTTTCCCGCTGCATAAACTTGCTGCAACGATGCCATGACTGGGCAATGACTGAAGAGACTTCCTTCCCGATGCTATGCGTGTGCGCCGTCATATCCCTTTCCGCTGTTTAACCATAGACAACCCCTCCGGCAGAGACTGTCAGAGGGGGAGAAGATGCCGGATAAAAACCTACCGACGACTGATTAACGCGCCAGCCACTGCTGTCCCAGCAGATCTGCCGTCAGAATAGCGGCATGTACGCTTTCAGGCGTTACCGGGAACGGCATATTGTGGATGGTTTCACCTTCTGCGCAGGTCGCTTTTGCCACCGCCATGATCTTGCCGTCAACGTCTTCTTTCACGCCCATTTCCGCTAACGTTACCGGCAGGCCTACTTTCTGACAGAAATTCAGCACGGTTTCGATCTCTTCCATCGGGCTGTTTTGCAGCACCAGTTGCGCCAGCGTACCAAAGGCGACTTTTTCACCGTGGTACAAATGGTGGCACTCTTCCAGAATCGTAAAGCCGTTGTGGATCGCATGCGCCCCTGCCAGACCGCTGCTTTCAAAGCCGATGCCGCTGAGGTAAGTGTTAGCTTCGACAATACGCTCCAGCGCATCGGTCACCACGCCGGCCTGCGCGGCAAAGCGTGCCTTCTCGCCTTCCGCCAGCAGGGTATCATAGCACAAGCGCGCCAGGCTCAGCGCCGCCACGGTGGACTGTCCGCCCGCCATGCTGGTCGCTCTGGCGTCATAACAGGCTTTCGCTTCAAACCAGGTCGAGAGCGCATCGCCCATCCCGGCCACCAGCAGACGTACCGGCGCTTTGGCAATGATTGCAGTGTCCATCACTACCATATCCGGGTTTTTCGGGTAGATCAGATACTCTTCAAACTCACCGGCTTCGGTATAGATAACGGACAGCGCGCTGGTTGGCGCATCGGTAGACGCGATAGTCGGGATCACCACCACCGGCAACTTCTGGTAGTAGCCAATCGCTTTGGCGGTATCCAGCGTTTTCCCACCACCAATCCCAACCACACCGCGGCAACCGTGCTGTTTCAGAATGGCAATCAGGCGATTAATTTCAACATGGCTACATTCACCGTTAAAGCGTTCCGCATGGCAGCTAATGTCGTGGCTGTGCAGGCCGTTGAGTACTTTCTCTCCCGCCAGCTTCATCACGAAGTCATCCGCAATCACGAAAAAGCTGTCCGCCAGATTTTTAGCGTATTGACCAAACAAGGTGGAAGCGTCAGGACCCTGGAGATATTTGGCTGGAGATTGAATAACTTTTAGCATTCCTTTCATCCTCAAATAAGTACATGTTTTTACATGGTGAGCCCTGGCGTTAACCTGTTTAGCCTGATGCTGACGGCGAAAACGGGAGGTACCGGAGCGATGCAATAACTGTATGGCGAGGCGTGCACAAAAAAATCTTTCGTCTTTTTGTTCTGATATGAAACAGATAAAAACGACACATGTTCCATATTGGAACACTTAACCATAAAAAATATAAGGTTTGCGATCCCGATCCGTTCATTTGCCGCCAAATCTCCGGCACAGACGAATCTCACTTTCTCTTTTACCCACTCACTTGCCAAAATACCGGTAAAAAAAAGCTGACAGTACCGTGTGACCTGCATTCATCGCGAGAGGAAAAAGTCGAGCGAGCTCGCATTGTGGTCGTTCACCGTTCTTTTAGGTTTCATTTCGGAACAAAAAACAATAACAACGTTCCGTAATGAAACTCATTTTAACGTTGTTTTTTTCCACGCTGACTTCGCCAGAATCTCTCTATCGCCTCCGCACCATGACCATGCTTCCGGGGGTTTGTCTTACACTCAACCTCAAGGAGCCGTTATGTCTCAATTCTTTTTTAATCAACGCACCCATCTCGTGAGCGACGTCATCGACGGTACGATTATCACCAGCCCGTGGAATAACCTGGCGCGTCTGGAAAGCGATCCGGCCATTCGCATCGTGGTCCGTCGTGACCTCAACAAAAATAACGTAGCGGTCATTTCCGGCGGCGGTTCAGGGCACGAACCCGCGCACGTTGGGTTTATCGGTAAAGGTATGCTAACCGCCGCAGTCTGTGGCGACGTGTTCGCTTCCCCGAGCGTAGATGCGGTACTGACCGCCATTCAGGCGGTAACCGGTGAGGCGGGCTGTTTGTTGATCGTGAAAAATTACACCGGTGACCGTCTTAATTTCGGTCTTGCCGCCGAGAAAGCCCGTCGCCTTGGTTACAACGTTGAAATGCTGATTGTCGGCGATGACATCTCCCTGCCGGATAACAAACACCCGCGCGGCATTGCGGGAACCATCCTGGTGCATAAAATCGCGGGCTATTTTGCCGAACGCGGCTACAACCTCGCCACCGTCCTGCGTGAAGCGCAATACGCGGCCAATAACACCTTCAGTCTGGGTGTTGCGCTTTCCAGCTGTCATTTGCCGCAAGAAACCGACGCCGCCCCACGTCATCATCCGGGCCACGCGGAGCTGGGTATGGGCATTCACGGCGAACCAGGCGCCTCGGTCATCGACACCCAGAACAGTGCGCAGGTGGTGAACCTGATGGTGGATAAACTGCTGGCTGCCCTGCCTGAAACCGGCCGTCTGGCGGTGATGATTAACAATCTTGGCGGCGTTTCTGTTGCCGAAATGGCCATCATTACCCGCGAACTGGCCAGCAGCCCGCTGCATCCGCGTATCGACTGGCTGATTGGCCCGGCCTCGCTGGTTACCGCACTGGATATGAAAGGCTTTTCGCTGACGGCCATCGTGCTGGAAGAGAGCATCGAAAAAGCGCTGCTCACAGAGGTGGAAACCAGTAACTGGCCGACGCCGGTCCCACCGCGTGAAATCAGCTGTGTACCGTCATCTCAGCGTAGCGCACGCGTGGAATTCCAGCCTTCGGCGAACGCCCTGGTGGCCGGGATTGTGGAGCTTGTCACCACAACCCTTTCCGATCTGGAGACACATCTTAATGCGCTTGATGCCAAAGTCGGCGATGGCGATACCGGTTCAACCTTTGCCGCAGGCGCGCGGGAAATTGCCAGCCTGCTGCATCGTCAGCAGTTGCCGCTGGATAACCTTGCCACGCTGTTTGCGCTGATTGGCGAATGTCTGACCGTGGTGATGGGCGGTTCCAGCGGTGTGCTGATGTCTATTTTCTTTACTGCCGCAGGGCAGAAACTGGAACAGGGAGCTAGCGTTGCCGAAGCCCTGAATACGGGACTGGCGCAGATGAAGTTCTACGGCGGCGCAGACGAAGGCGATCGCACCATGATTGATGCGCTGCAACCGGCCCTGACTTCGCTGCTCACGCAGCCGCAAAATCTGCAGGCCGCCTTCGACGCCGCGCAAGCGGGAGCCGAACAAACCTGTTTGTCGAGCAAAGCCAATGCGGGTCGCGCATCGTATCTGAGCAGTGAAAGCCTGCTCGGAAATATGGACCCCGGCGCGCACGCCGTCGCGATGGTATTTAAAGCGCTGGCAGAGAGTGAATTGGGTTAAGCCATAAATGCCGGATAAGGCGCTTGCGCCGCCATCCGGCAAAGATACGCCTGATGCGCTGCGCTTATCAGGCCTACGAGTACAAACCTATGTAGGCCGGATAAGGCTTTTCTACGCTTATCAAGCCTGCGAGTGCAAACCTTTGTAGGCCGGATAAGGCAACGCCGCCATCCGGCAGTGCGTTAACGATAAACGCGGATGCCGCCCTCTACGCCGCGACTAAACAGCACCTGCCAAAGCTCAATATCTCTGGCGCGGAAAGCCCCGGCGCAGGCACATAAATAATAATTAAACATTCTTCTGAAGGTGGCGGAGTAACGTGAAGACAGCTCCGGCCAGGCCTGATTAAAGCGCTCATGCCAGGCCATCAGCGTTTTATCATAATCGCTGCCGAAGTTATGCCAGTCCTCCATCACAAACCGTGATTCGCTGGCCTCGGCAATATGGGAAATTGCCGGTAAGCAACCGTTCGGGAAAATGTATTTATTGATCCACGGATCGACGCTCATCCCTTTTTTATTGCTGCCAATAGTATGCAGCAGGAACAGTCCGTCCGGTTTTAAACAACGGTCGGCGATGCTGAAATAGGTGTCGTAGTTTTTCGGCCCGACATGTTCAAACATCCCCACGGACACAATGCGATCGTAGTGTTTATCAAGATCGCGATAATCCTGCAGCAGAATGTTAACGTCCAGCCCTTCACAGCGCTGCTGCGCCATTTTCTGCTGCTCTTTGGAAATGGTAACGCCTTCTACCGCCACGCCATAATGACGCGCCGCATATTCTGCCAACCCGCCCCATCCACAACCGATATCGAGTAAACGCATACCCGACTTAAGCTGCAGCTTCTCGCAGATCATTTTTAATTTGGCATTTTGCGCTTCGTCTAATGTGGTCGCGTCTTTCCAGTAACCGCAGGAATATTGCATATGCGGATCAAGCATCAGCGCAAAGAGATCGTTACCAATATCATAATGTTCTTTACCGACGATCCATGCACGGCTACGTGACTGCAAATTAAACAGGCGTGCGCTGGCAATGCGTAAAATATCTTTCAGATTACCTGGCATCTGCTGGTCGAGTTTTGCTTTCAGGATTTTGCAGAACAGAATATCGAGCCGTTCGCAGTCCCACCAGCCTTCCATATAGCTTTCGCCAAGCCCTAACGAGCCTTGTTGCAATACCCGTTTAAAGAAACCGGTATGATGAAGTTGAATGTCCCAGGCGCGCGAGCCATTAATTCTGATATCCGCTTGCGAAAGCAGCTCTTTTCCCATTCGGGTCCAGTTATCATTTGTTTCATTGACGATGACAGCATCTGAACAAAGCGAGTTCATGGTATTTACCAAAAGTGGACTAAAAATTATTACGCAAGATTATTATGGAAAAAAGAGTGTATGTATTATGATCCGCGGACAAGATCTATCGAACAGCGGACACACCATCGGGAGCATTGACGATTCATTTATGGAAACTCTCGCGCAAAAACAGTGGAACTCCTTCCCGGATAACTCCATGACCGAACTGCCGCAGGACGTATTCTTTCGCTCTTATGTCCTGGAAGCCAACCACCATGTACCGCAGCATTCACACTCTTTTATGCAGTTTCATTTCGCCCGCAAAGGCAGCATGCGCATTGATGTTGCCGGTAAGTGCTGGATAATCCCGGCGCATTATGGCATCTGGATCCCAAATAATACGGAGCATGCGGTTTGGGCATTAGATGATGTATATTTAGAAAATCTGGATATTAAACCGGGTTTTCTTGAAGAGAGCATCAATGAATGCAAAGTAGTGGCTATCAGTGATTTCGCCAGAGAGTTTATTCATTACGCCACGAATTCAATTTCAGGCCATTATGATAGTCAGTCAAAAGAGGGCAAGCTGGTTAGTGTGCTGGTCGATATTATTCTGCAACTCCCGGAAGTCGCTTTTGTATTACCCTGGCCGCAGGATCGCGAATTAACCAAAGTCTGCCGAACAATACAAGAATCCCCCGCACTGGAGCATTCGGTTGAATACTGGGCGCAGCATTTGGGTATGTCTGCCCGTACCTTTTCACGCCATTTCAAAAAAGAAACCGGATTGCCTTTCAGCGTCTGGAAGCAAAAAATGCGAATACTTGAATCGGTATTAATGCTGAAGAAAAATAAAAGCGTAACCGCCGTGGCACTCGACGTTGGGTATTCAAGCACCGCGGCATTTAGCTACGCATTCCGCCAGGCGTTTGGCGTTCCGCCCTCTAATTACTGATTAACGGCGTTGATGCCAGTAAGCCGCTGCACGAACCCGTTGCTGATCGAACGCCTCGGTTTCAAAACGAGCACTCAGGTTTTTGACCACCTTGCCTTCGCCGGTGATCCAGATGAAATAATCGTCTGCGGGCACGCTTAGCCGCGATAAGTGTTCATTCACCGCCTGCTCGTCATGGCCGATAAACCACTGAAGAGTAAATCCGTCGAGATGGGCAAAATAGTCCTGGTAGGCTGCATCCTGCACGCTAACCAGCGCCGTGACGTGCGGACGTACCGCCAAACGGCTGAGCGACTCCAGGCGTCGGCGCAACGCGGGCATTCCCGACTCATCACACACGTAAACCTGATACGCATAATCCTCTGGCACCACCAAAGAACCGCGCGGTCCGCCGATCGTCAGCTTGTCACCCTCACGGGCATTCATCGCCCATGTACTTGCCACGCCGCCGTCATGAATATAGAAATCCAGTGCCAGCTCATGGCGCGCTTCGTCATACAACGGCGTGTAGTCACGGGATAACGGACGTACACCGTCAGCCCAGACAATGCCTTCATCGGTGACGACAGGTGGTACAAAGTTGCTGCCCGGTTCAGGGAAAAAGACCTTGGTATGGTCGTCAAAGCCGCGTGAGCTAAAACCGTCCAGAGCGTCACCGCCCAGTACAATACGCTGAAAACCCGCGCTAATACGCTCTACGCGCAGGACAGTAAGTTCTCGAAAACGCAGTTCATTGCGAACGCGCTGTGGGTAGCGTGAGGTGTTTTTTGTCATTTTTTCGCCTTGTGAAGATAATACGATATATCTAAATTTATTTTTTAAATGATAATGATTGCTAATCAAAAATATTGCAAGCATTTTTTGATATAGTTAAATTATGATTATCCGGCTATCACACGCATTTAAAAACAGTTAATAATCATCGCGTTATACAGGATATAATTTGTAGACTTGCAAACTGATAATCTTTAGATATAAATTAGATATATCTAAATAACATCAGGAGACGATGATGCAAAACCATCATGAAGGTTGCTGTAAGCACACAGAGCACCAACACGAAGGCTGCTGCAAGGGTGAAGGACATCACCATGAAGGCCGCCACAACGAGCACCATGCAGGTTGCTGCAAAGGTGAAGAACATCGCCATGAAGGCTGTAACAAAGAACATCACCACGAGCAGGGTTGCGGACATCGCCACGGTCGTGGTGGCGGCGGAGGGGGTCGTCGTCAGCGGTTCTTCGGCCACGGCGAATTACGCCTGGTGATTCTGGATATCTTGACCCGCGACGCCAGCCACGGCTATGAGCTGATTAAAGCGATTGAAACCCTGACCCAGGGTAATTACACCCCAAGCCCGGGCGTTATCTATCCAACGCTGGATTTCTTGCAGGATCAGGCACTGATCACCGTCAGCGACGAGGAAGGTGGGCGTAAACAGATTGCGATCACGACTCAGGGCCAGCAGTGGCTGGATGAGAACCGTGAACATCTGGAACATATCCACGAACGGATTAAAGCCCGCTGCGTGGGTTTTGAATTACGCAAAAATCCACAGATGAAACGCGCGCTGGAAAACTTCAAAGCCGTGCTGGATCTACGCGTCAATCATGGTGATACCAGCGATGCGCAGATCAAAAAAATCATCGGTATTATCGATCGCGCTGCACTGGATATTACTCAGCTGGATTAATCTGCACAGCAGGCGGAACCCGTATGCCCAACGTTCCGCCTGTATTTTTAGTATTAATGCAGCACCGTAACCGCATCTTCCAGACGACCCGCGCGATGTTTCACCATCGCGGAAATCTGCGCACTCTCTTCAACCAGTTCGGCGTTTTTCTGTGTAATGTTGCTCAGCTCATTCACCGCACGGGTCAGGCTGGAAAGACCATCTGACTGTTCCAGCGTGGAGTGGCTGATTTGGGCGATCAGCTGAGTGACGTTTTGTACCTGCGCCACAATATCGTCCATCGTGCGTCCTGCGGCGTGAACCTGGTCAGATCCGGACTGCACCTTGTCAGCGCTGGCATCAATCAACTTGCGGATATCATTGGCTGCACTGGCGCTACGGCTAGCAAGATGACGTACTTCTCCCGCCACCACGGCGAACCCTTTCCCTTGCTCGCCCGCCCGCGCGGCTTCAACAGCGGCATTCAAAGCCAGAATGTTGGTCTGGAAGGCAATATCGTTAATCAGCGTCGTAATGGTGCCGATCCGCTGGGTGCTGTTGGCGATATCGTCCATGGTTTTGATGACGGTATCCATCGCCTCACCGCCGTGCGTTGCCGCGCTACTGGCGGCAATAGAGAGCTTATCGGCCGCGGCGGCGGTCTCTGAGTTTTGTTTCACCGATGCTGCCATCTGATTCATGGTGGTCACCGTTTCCTGCACGTTCTCGACAGTCTGCTGCGTATGCTTGTTTAAATCATCGCTGCCTTTCGCCAGCGTTTCGCTGTCGCTGCGCACGCAACTCACCTGGCTGGAGACGTCGTGAATGAGCCAGCGACACATTAATCCAAGTTGGCCCACTGCTCGTAGCATCAGGCCCAGTTCATCACTACGGTTAAGATGCGACACGCTGTTCCGCTCACCGGTCGCCACTTTCAGCGCCTGACGGGTGACATTCTCAATAGGACGCACAATCTGCCATTCGAAAATAGCCGTTCCAAAAAGCATCACCAACGCGCTCATCAGCAGTAACGGCCATTCGGCGCCCATCTGCTGCAATGTGGCCGCTAGCAGGACAAACATGAATGCCATCACGCTGCGTACCCGCCAGCGAATCGGCATCGCCGGCAGTTTACCCAGCCAGCCTTTGCGTACCACCAGCCCTTTATGAATACGTCGGTTGCAACGTCCTTCGTTCAGCGCTTTATACAAAGGCTCTACCGCCGCAATTTCCTCGTCAGTAGCCCGGGTACGAATCGACATATACCCGGTCACGCGTCCTTCCCGCACCATCGGCACCGCATTGGCCCTCACCCAGTAGTGATCGCCATTCTTACGCCGGTTTTTCACAATCCCGCTCCATGGCTCGCCCTGCTTCAGGGTGTACCACATATCCGCAAACGCCGCTTTTGGCATATCCGGATGACGAACCTGATTGTGCGGCTTATCGAGCAATTCATTCAGCTGATAGCCACTGACCTGGACAAATGTATCGTTCGCATGGGTGATATAGCTTTGTAAATCGGTGGTAGACATGAGGGTGATATCATCATCCAGCGGTGTATTTTGCTGACTAACGTAGGGATGAGAAGACATGATTGCGTCCTGTGCAGGTTATCTGGTTGTTAACTCTTTCGGCTTATGTTATTTCGGCGATAATTTTTTTATCTTTAGTTGTTAAATTTGATTTAGATCGCAATTTGCGATTAAACCTCAAAATCTGTACGCATTCTAATCCATTGATTTAAAATACTTTCATCTAGTAACTATTCAACGTCACTTCTACCAGCGCACCGTCACAGTGCAAATATTGCCCATTTTTAGCGCAAATTTGCGTTTATTCGATCTGTTTTCAGGCTCCTTACTTGGGCAAAATGCCAGCAAATGTTAAATCGCGGCATTAAATGTTGCGTAAATGAGATGTTTCCTGGTGTTTATCCCGATTTTTGCTAAGCGCGCCGGAATGGCGCAATCCCTGCAATACTTAATTCAGTATCATGTGATACGCGAGCTCCGGGAGCATATTTTGAACAGGTTACCTTCCAGCGCATCGGCCCTGGCCTGCAGCGCACACGCACTGAATCTCATCGAAAAGCGCACGCTTGATCATGAGGAAATGAAATCGTTAAACCGAGAGGTGATTGAGTACTTCAAGGAGCATGTCAATCCGGGGTTCTTAGAGTATCGAAAATCTGTAACTGCAGGCGGGGATTACGGAGCCGTAGAGTGGCAAGCGGGAAGCCTGAATACGCTTGTCGACACCCAGGGGCAGGAGTTCGTCGATTGCCTGGGTGGTTTTGGAATTTTCAACGTGGGGCACCGTAATCCAGTCGTGGTTTCCGCCGTACAGAATCAACTCGCGAAACAACCTCTGCACAGCCAGGAGTTACTTGACCCTCTGCGGGCCATGCTGGCAAAAACCCTCGCCGCACTGGCGCCCGGTAAACTGAAATACAGTTTTTTCTGTAACAGCGGGACCGAGTCGGTTGAAGCCGCCCTGAAGCTGGCGAAAGCATATCAATCGCCGCGCGGTAAATTTACGTTTATTGCCACCAGCGGCGCATTCCACGGTAAATCACTGGGCGCGCTGTCCGCTACGGCTAAATCCACCTTCCGTAAACCTTTTATGCCGCTGCTGCCGGGCTTCCGTCATGTGCCGTTTGGCGATATTAACGCAATGCGCACCATGCTCAGCGAGTGTAAAAAGACCGGTGACGATGTCGCAGCTGTGATCCTCGAGCCGATCCAGGGTGAAGGAGGAGTGATCCTGCCGCCGCAAGGTTATTTGACCGCCGTTCGTAAACTTTGCGATGAGTTTGGCGCGCTGATGATCCTTGACGAAGTGCAAACCGGCATGGGGCGTACCGGCAAGATGTTCGCCTGCGAACACGAAAACGTGCAACCCGACATTATGTGCCTGGCCAAAGCGTTGGGCGGCGGTGTGATGCCAATTGGCGCGACCATTGCCACCGAAGAGGTGTTCTCCGTCCTGTTCGACAATCCTTTCCTGCATACCACCACGTTTGGCGGCAACCCGCTCGCTTGTGCAGCTGCGCTGGCCACCATTAACGTCCTGCTGGAGCAAAATTTACCGGCTCAGGCGGAGCAGAAAGGCGATATGTTGCTGGATGGTTTCCGCCAGCTTGCGCGGGAATATCCGGACCTGGTGCATGATGTACGCGGTAAGGGAATGCTGATGGCGATTGAGTTTGTCGATAATGAAATCGGCTACAACTTTGCCAGTGAGATGTTCCGCCAGCGGGTGCTGGTTGCCGGCACGCTTAATAATGCAAAGACGATCCGCATCGAACCACCGTTGACGTTAACGATCGAGCAATGCGATCTGGTATTGCGATCGACGCGCAAAGCCCTGGCAGCATTACGGGTGAGCGTGGAGCAAATGTAACAACCTTACCCGGCCTATAGAAGACACTCTTTTGTAGGCCGGATAAGGCGTAGCCGCCATCCGGCAATTAACCTAACTTAAACAATCCGCACACCAGCAGGCATAAGGCGTTCTGGCGTTAACAGTACGCTTTCGCTGCCATCGTCGGTTTCCGCGCACAGCAGCATGCACTCTGATATCTCACCGCGCATTTTGGCCTTTTGCAGATTACACAGCACCACCACCGTTTTGCCCATCAACTCCTCTTCACTGTAGTAAGGCACCAGGCTGGTTACGGTTTGCAGCGTACGCTCTCCCACATCTACCTGTACGATATACAGCTTATCGGCATTGTCATGGCGCTTTACCTGTGCGATTTTTCCAACACGTATTTCCATTCGGGCAAAATCAGCAAATGCGACGGTATCCATTATTTTCTCCTTTAGTAAAATTTTACTAAATACTAGCAAAATATTTTCCGGGCATTGTTCTTAAAAGCGGGAAAATGACGTACTCATCACACTCTGAAAGCCCAGTTTTACCCCGAGCATGTCAATTAATCATGCTTTTTTTACTGAAAACAGATGAATAGATAAGCACTTCATTTACAATGCGCAGGTAACTCAGGGAAAAGGCAAACATGGCAACACTTAAAGACATCGCAATCGAAGCTGGCGTGTCCCTGGCGACAGTGTCCCGGGTTTTAAACGATGACCCCACGCTGAATGTAAAAGAAGAGACTAAGCATCGCATTCTGGAGATCGCGGAAAAGCTGGAGTACAAAACCAGCAGCGCCCGAAAGAACCAGACCAGCGCGCTCGGCCCCCAGCATATTCTGGCGCTCTACAGCTATCAGCAAGATTTGGAAATCAACGATCCTTACTACCTCGCGATCCGCCATGGGATTGAAACCCAGTGTGAGAAACTCGGGATCGAACTGACCAACTGCTATGAGCACAGTGGTCTGCCGGAGAGCAAACACATTACCGGCATTCTTATTGTCGGCAAACCTTCTCCCGCTCTGCGCGAGGCGGCAACAGCGCTTACCGACAACATCTGCTTTATCGATTTCCATGAATCCGGCAGCGAATATGATGCCGTCGATATCGATCTGGCACGCATCAGCAAAGAGAGCATCGACTTCTTCATTGCCCAGGGCGTCACCCGCATTGGTTTCATCGGTGGCGAAGACCAGCCAGGCAAGGCCGATATCCGCGAAGCCGCGTTTGTCGAATACGGTCGTCTGCAGCAGGTCGTTTCTGAACAGGATATCTATCGCGGCGGTTTCTCCAGTTCATCAGGCTATGAACTGGCTAAAGAAATGCTGGCGAAACCCGACTATCCCAGCGCCCTGTTTGTGGCTTCAGACTCGATTGCCATTGGCGTTCTGCGCGCCATCCACGAGCGTGGTCTGAATATTCCGCAGGATATTTCGCTGATTAGCGTTAATGATATCCCAACGGCGCGTTTCACCTTTCCTCCGCTTTCCACCGTTCGCATTCATTCGGAAATGATGGGCAGTCAGGGCGTCAACCTGCTGTTCGAAAAAGCCCGTGACGGGCGTGCGCTCCCCCTGCTGGTTTTTGTTCCCAGCAAGCTGAAACTGCGCGGCACCACCCGCTGAAATCCCCCGTTAACCCGCCCGGTTTCTTCTGATGCCGGGCGCGCATTGTCATGCATTCTTTTCCGCGTCCGAATTATTTTCGTGATCCAGTTAAAGTAAATCACCTCACCCGCTATATTTTAGTAAAACTTTTACTAAAATCACCATCAATTACACTTACCCACCATTACAATGAATGGTTCCGATTTTTCTCCACCGGGAGGCCTTATGAATCGCTGGGAAAACATTCAGCTCACCCACGAAAATCGACTGGCGCCACGCGCATATTTTTTCTCTTACGACTCCGTTGCGCAGGCTCGCTCGTTTGCCCGCGAAACCAGCAGTCTCTTTCAGCTGCTAAGCGGTCAGTGGAATTTTCAGTTCTTTGAGCATCCGCTGCAGGTGCCGGAAGCCTTTACGTCGCAGTTTATGAGTGACTGGGGCAGCATCACCGTCCCCGGCATGTGGCAGATGGAAGGACACGGCAAGCTGCAGTATACCGACGAAGGTTTTCCTTTCCCGATTGATGTCCCCTACGTTCCGACCAATAACCCCACCGGGGCCTATCAGCGTATTTTCACCCTCAGCGAAGGCTGGCAGGGCAAACAGACGCTGATTAAGTTTGATGGCGTAGAAACCTACTTCGAAGTTTACGTGAATGGTCAGTACGTTGGCTTCAGCAAAGGCAGCCGCCTGACGGCCGAATTTGATATCAGCGCGGTGGTGAAGACCGGTGATAACCTGCTGTGCGTTCGCGTAATGCAATGGGCTGATTCCACCTACGTTGAAGACCAGGATATGTGGTGGTCGGCGGGAATTTTCCGCGACGTCTATCTGGTCGGCAAACAGGCGACCCACATTCAGGATTTTACCGTTCGCACCGAGTTCGATGATGACTATCGCGACGCCACCCTCTCCTGCGACATTGCGCTGGAAAACCTGGCCTCCACGCCAGCGATAGCGTCGCTCGAATACACCTTGTTTGACGGTGAGAAGGCGCTGCATAGCGGTGTGATTAACACCCTGAAGGTGGATAAACAAACGCAGACCGCTTTTCATTTCAAGGTTAGCGCGCCGCAGCAGTGGTCTGCGGAATCGCCGTATCTCTACCATCTGGTGATGACGCTGAAAGATGCCAGCGGCAACATCCTTGAGGTCGTGCCACAGCGCGTTGGATTCCGCGATATTAAAGTTCGCGACGGTCTGTTTTACATCAATAACCGCTACGTGATGCTGCATGGCGTTAACCGCCACGATAACGATCATCTTAAGGGCCGCGCGGTCGGTATGGATCGCGTTGAAAAAGATCTGCTGTTAATGAAGCAGCACAACATCAACTCCGTACGCACCGCCCATTACCCGAACGATCCGCGTTTCTATGAATTGTGCGATATCTACGGCCTGTTCGTGATGGCCGAAACAGACGTTGAATCTCACGGCTTCGCCAATATCGGCGATATCAGTCGGATCACCGACGATCCACTGTGGGAAAATGTCTACGTTGAGCGCATCGTGCGCCACGTCCATGCGCAGAAAAATCACCCTTCGATCATCATCTGGTCGCTCGGTAACGAATCCGGATACGGCTGTAACATCCGCGCCATGTATCACGCTGCGAAAGCGCTGGATGACACGCGTCTGATCCATTACGAAGAAGATCGTGACGCTGAAGTGGTGGATATCATCTCCACCATGTACACCCGCGTGCCGCTGATGAATGAGTTTGGTGAATATCCGCATCCTAAACCGCGCATCATCTGTGAATATGCTCACGCCATGGGCAACGGTCCCGGCGGGCTAACGGAATATCAGAACGTCTTCTATCAGCATGATTGCATTCAGGGGCACTATGTCTGGGAGTGGTGCGATCACGGGATTCAGGCTAAAGATGACGACGGCAACGTCTGGTACAAATATGGCGGCGACTACGGCGACTATCCGAACAACTACAACTTCTGCCTTGATGGCCTGATTTATTCCGATCAAACCCCAGGACCGGGACTGAAAGAGTACAAGCAGGTAATTGCGCCGGTGAAAGTGCGCGCACAGGATCTGGCCCGCGGCGAGCTACGGGTAGAAAACAAACTCTGGTTCACCACGCTTGACGACTACACCTTGCATATTGAGGTTCGCGCCGAAGGAGATACGCTCTCTGTTCAGCAGATAAAACTGCGCGACGTTCCTCCCAACAGCGACGCGCTGCTGCAATGCGCACTGCCGGAGCTGGATGCGCGCGAAGCGTTCCTTAACGTCACCGTGACGAAAGATTCCCGTACGTCATACAGCGAAGCCGGGCATCACATCGCGACTTATCAGTTCCCGCTGAAGGCCAGAACGGCGGCTGCCGTACCGTTTAGCCTGCAAAACGCCAACCCTCTGACGCTGGAAGACAGCCGCCAGAGCTGCACCGTTCGCGGTTATAACTTCCATCTGACCTTCTCAAAGCTGACCGGTAAACCGATCGCCTGGAACGTCAATGGCGAAGAGCTGATTACCCGCGAGCCGAAGATTAATTTCTTCAAACCGACCATTGATAACCACAAGCAAGAGTTCGAAGGCCTCTGGCAGCCGAATCATTTACAGATTATGCAGGAGCATCTGCGCGAGTTTACCCTTGAGCAAACCGATGATGCGCTGCTGATAACCAGCCAGACCATTATCGCCCCGCCGGTATTCGATTTCGGTATGCGCTGCACCTATCGCTGGCGTATTGCCGCGGACGGTCAGCTGAATGTGGAACTTTCTGGCCAGCCTTACGGCGAGTACCGGGACATTATTCCGTGCATCGGTTTCACGATGGGTATCAACGGTGATTTGGGCCAGGTGGCGTATTACGGACGTGGTCCAGGTGAAAACTATGCCGATAGCCAGCAGGCCAACATCATCGACATCTGGCGCAGCAGCGTGGATGAGATGTTCGAAAATTATCCTTTCCCGCAAAACAACGGCAATCGTCAGGACGTGCGCTGGGCAACGCTAACCAACCGCCACGGCAACGGTCTGCTGGTGGTTCCGCAGCGCCCTGTCAACCTGAGCGCCTGGCGCTATACGCCAGAAAATATCTTTGCCGCACAACACTGCAACGCGCTACAGCGTAGCGATGACATCACCCTGAATCTGGACCACCAGTTGCTGGGCTTAGGTTCCAACTCGTGGGGAAGTGAAGTACTCGATTCCTGGCGCGTCTGGTTTACGTCATTCAGCTACGGCTTCACGTTGTTGCCGGTTTCCGGCAGCGAATCTGGCGCTCAAACCACCGCCAACCGCGCCTTTGGCACCGGGTTCTTTTCCACGAATATGCACAGCGAGAATACAAAATGAGGATCATCGACAACTTAGAGCAGTTCCAGCAACGCTATGCTTCAGGTCGGAAATGGCAACGCTGCGTCGAGGCTATTGAAAATATTGACAATATTCAGCCAGGCGTCGCCCACTCTATCGGTGATTCCCTGAGCTACCGCGTGGAGACAGACTCCGCGACCGATGCGCTGTTTACCGGTCATCGTCGTTATTTTGAGATCCATTACTACCTGCAAGGGCAGCAAAAAATAGAGTATGCCGCCAAAGAGGATCTCCAGGTGGTTGAATATTATCGCGATGAAACCGATCGCGAATATCTGAAAGGTTGTGGAAAAACCGTCGAAGTGCACGAAGGACAAATGGTTATTTGTGACAACCATGAAGCCTATCGTTTTATTTGTAATAACGCAGTGAAAAAAGTCGTACTCAAAGTCACCATCGAAGATGGTTATTTTCATAATAAATAAAAACACAGGCGGCGCCGACGTTGCGCCGCCAGTACCCTATAATAATCAGGAATCGGAGATGTGCTATGTCTGATACCAAACGTAATACCATCGGCAAGTTCGGCTTACTTTCACTCACCTTTGCCGCGGTTTATAGTTTTAATAACGTAATCAACAATAATATTGAGCTTGGTCTGGCATCCGCACCGATGTTTTTCCTCGCGACGATTTTCTACTTTATTCCGTTTTGCTTAATCATCGCCGAATTTGTTTCGCTGAATAAAAACTCCGAAGCCGGTGTCTACGCATGGGTAAAAAGTTCGCTGGGTGGACGTTGGGCATTTATTACTGCCTACACCTACTGGTTCGTTAACCTGTTCTTTTTTACCTCGCTTTTGCCCCGCGTTATTGCCTACGCCTCATATGCTTTTTTAGGCTACGAATACATTCTGACGCCGTTCGCAACCACCGTGTTAAGTATGGTGCTGTTTGCCTTCTCCACCTGGGTTTCGACCAATGGTGCAAAAATGTTAGGGCCGATTACCTCGGTCACCTCCACGTTGATGCTGCTGCTGACGCTGTCCTATATTTTACTGGCAGGTACGGCGCTGGTTGGCGGCGTACAGCCTGCTGACCCTATCACCGTAGACGCAATGATCCCGAATTTTAACTGGGCCTTCCTCGGTATCACCACCTGGATTTTTATGGCGGCAGGCGGCGCGGAGTCGGTGGCGGTTTACGTCAACGACGTCAAGGGCGGCTCCAAATCGTTCGTGAAGGTCATTATCATTGCCGGAATTTTTATCGGCGTGCTCTATTCCATCTCCTCGGTGTTGATTAACGTCTTCGTCAGCAGCAAAGAGCTGAAGTTTACCGGTGGATCGGTGCAGGTATTCCACGGCCTGGCGGCATATTTCGGCCTGCCGGAGCTGGTCGTTAACCGCTTTGTCGGCCTGGTCTCCTTTACCGCGATGTTCGGCTCCCTGCTGATGTGGACCGCAACGCCGGTGAAGATCTTCTTCTCTGAAATTCCGGCGGGTATTTTCGGTAAAAAAACCGTCGAACTGAATGAAAACGGCGTCCCGGCCCGTGCAGCATGGATCCAGTTCCTGATCGTTATCCCGCTGATGATTATCCCGACGCTCGGCTCCAATACCGTGCAGGATTTAATGAACACTATCATCAACATGACCGCCGCCGCCTCGATGCTGCCGCCGCTGTTTATTATGCTGGCTTACCTGAATCTGCGTGCAAAACTGGACCACTTACCGCGCGACTTCCGTATGGGTTCGCAAAAAACCGGCATTGTTGTAGTGTCGATGCTGATCGTTCTTTTCACCATCGGATTTATTGCCTCTACCTTCCCAACCGGCGGCAATATCATGACCATTATTTTCTATAACGTCGGTGGGATTGTTATTTTCCTCGGTTTTGCCTGGTGGAAATACAGTAAATATATCAAAGGGCTAACCAAAGAAGAAAAAGCTATTGAGGCAGCCCCTGCTTCAGATATCAATTAATGACTAAAACATAATAACAATAAACAATATTCTCCAAGGCTATAACCAAAATAATTCGAGTTGCATGAAGGCGGCAAGTGAGTGAATTCCCAGGAGCATAGATAACTATGTGACTGGGGTGAACGAACGTAGCTAACGCACATGCAGCTTGAAGTATGACGGGTATATAACAATAAAAATTATATTTTATTTGCTTAGGATCGAAGCATGAAAAATATTAGCCATTGTTGCAGGGCAATTATTGCCCTGCCCTTTTTCTGCGTCTCCTCTCTGGGTGCAGAAGAAGTTCGCCCTGCAGAACACGACGATACGAAAACGCCAGAAATATCTTCCCCCTCATTTCGCTTTTATGGCGAATTGGGCATGGGGGGATATATGGATTTAGAAGGACAAGACAAACATAAATACAGTGATGGTACCTATATAGAAGGTGGCCTGGAGATAAAACACGGCTCTTGGTTTGGTCTGATCTACGGCGAGGGCTGGACCGTGCAGGCCGACCATCAGGGCAATGCCTGGGTTCCTGACCATAGCTGGGGTGGATTCGAGGGCGGGATCAACCGCTTTTACGGCGGTTATCGTACCAATGACGGAACGGAGCTGATGCTCAGCCTGCGCCAGGACTCTTCGCTGGATGACCTGCAATGGTGGGGGGATTTCACTCCAGACCTGGGCTACGTTATTCCCAACACCCGTGACATCATGACTGCCATTAAGGTGCAAAACCTGACCGGTCCTTTGCGCTACAGCGTGACAGCAACGCCCGCCGGACACCACGACGAGAGCAAAGCCTGGCTGCACTTTGGTAAATACGATCGCTACGACGATAAATATACCTATCCGGCCATGATGAACGGCTATATCCAGTACGACCTGACTGAAGGTGTAACCTGGATGAACGGCCTGGAGATAACAGATGGTACCGGACAGCTGTTCCTGACCGGCATCCTTTCGCCCAACTTCGCCGCCCGCGCCTGGCACCACACGGGCCGCGCCGACGGGCTGGATGTGTCCGGCACCGAAACCGGCTATATGGTCAGCGCAATGTATGAAGCGCTAAAAGGCGTTTACCTCTCCACTGCTTATAGCTACGCCAAACACCGACCGGATCGCGCCGAGGACGAAACCACTTCCTTTATGCAGTTCGGTATCTGGTATGAATACGGCGGCGGCCGTTTCGCTACCGCCTTCGACAGTCGGTTCTATATGCAGAATGCATCCGGCGACCCGAGCGACCAAATCTTCCTGATGCAATATTTCTATTGGTAACAAGGACCGGAATACCATGAACATGAAACCTATTCTTACGCCGCTGGCCTGTATCCTGCTGATGAACTTCTCCGCACATGCCGCCAGTGCTAACGACTTTAAAAACATCATTAATCGCACCGGTGCGCCGGGCTACATGCATGACTACGATCACGACGACCACCAGCGCTTTAATCCATTTTTCGATCTCGGTGCCTGGCACGGTCATTTGCTCCCGGACGGCCCTGCAACGATGGGTGGTTTTCCAGGCGTGGCGTTGCTGACCGAAGAATACATCAATTTTATGGCCAATAATTTTGACCGTCTGACGGCGTACCAGCACGGTAAAAAGGTCGATTTCGCGCTTGAGGCCTACAGCATTCCCGGCGCGCTGGTGCAAAAGCTGTCATCTAAGCATGTGCAAATAGAGATGACGCTGCGTTTTGCCAGCCCGCGCACCTCGCTGCTGGAAACCAAAATCACCAGCAACACGCCGCTGGATCTGGTGTGGGACGGCGAGCTGCTGGAGAAACTGGAAGCCAAAGAGGGAAAAGTGCTGTCGGATAAAACCATTGATAGCGAATTCCCTGGCTATCAGCGCAAAATCACCGCCACGCACGACGGTCTGAAAGTCACCTTCGGCAAAGTGCGCTCAACCTGGGATCTGCTCACCTCCGGTGAGTCGGAGTATCAGGTGCATAAATCTGTCGCTATGAAAACCACGGTTAACGGTCATCGCTTTACGGGGAAGGCCCATATCAGTGGTTCGACAACCATTTACACCACCTGGTCTCATCTGCTTACCGCCGAGGATGTAGCGAAAGAGCAGCCGCAGATCCGCGATATTCTGGCGCGCCCGGCCTGGTATCTTGCTGCATCACAAAAGCGCTGGGCAGATTATCTGCAAAAAGGCTTAACCAACCCGGATGCCACAACGGAACAAACCCGGGTCGCGGTAAAAGCTATTGAAACGCTAAACGGCAACTGGCGCTCGCCAGGCGGTGCGGTAAAACACAATACCGTGACGCCATCGGTCACCGGCCGCTGGTTCTCCGGCAACCAAACCTGGCCGTGGGACACCTGGAAGCAGGCCTTCGCTATGGCGCACTTTAACCCGGAGATCGCCAAAGAGAATATTCGCGCCGTCTTTTCATGGCAGGTTAAACCCGGTGATCCGGTTCGCCCGCAGGATGCCGGATTCATTCCCGACCTGATTGCCTGGAATCTCAGCCCAGAACGCGGCGGCGACGGCGGTAACTGGAACGAGCGCAACACCAAGCCCAGCCTGGCGGCCTGGTCGGTGATGGAGGTCTACAACGTCACCAAAGACAAGGCCTGGCTCGAAGAGATGTATCCAAAGCTGGTTGCGTATCACGACTGGTGGCTGCGTAACCGCGATCATAACGGCAACGGCGTGCCGGAATACGGCGCTACCCGCGATAAAGCCCACAATACTGACCGCGGCGAAATGTTGTTTACGGTGAAAAAAGGCGACAAGGAAGAAACGCTCTCCGGGCTTAACAACTACGCCACCGTGATCGATAAGGGTCAGTATGACAGCCTGGAGATCCCAGCACAGGTTGCCGCCTCGTGGGAGTCCGGTCGTGACGATGCGGCTGTATTCGGTTTTATCGATAAAGATCAACTGGATAAATACGTCGCGGGCGGTGGAAAACGCAGCGACTGGGTGGTGAAATTTGCCGAAAACCGCAGTAAAGACGGTAATTTGCTGGGTTACTCGCTGTTGCAGGAGTCAGTCGATCAGGCCAGCTACATGTACAGCGACAACCATTATCTGGCGCAGATGGCGACCCTGCTCGGCAAACACCAAGAGGCGCAGCGCTATCGCCAACTGGCGCAAAACCTCGCAGATTACATCAACACCTGCATGTTCGATCCGGCAACAAAATTCTTTTATGACGTTCGTATTGAGGACCAACCGCTGGCAAACGGCTGCGCGGGTAAACCGATCGTCGAACGTGGCAAAGGGCCGGAAGGCTGGTCGCCGCTGTTTAACGGCGCAGCAACGCAGCCCCATGCGGACGCAGTGGTTAAGGTGATGCTCGACCCCAAAGAGTTCAACACCTTTGTCCCACTTGGCACAGCGGCGCTGACCAACCCGGCTTTTGGTGCGGATATCTACTGGCGCGGGCGCGTCTGGGTGGATCAGTTCTGGTTCGGGCTAAAAGGGATGGAGCGTTACGGCTATCGCGATGACGCGTTAAAACTGGCGGATACCTTCTTCAGCCACGCCAAAGGCCTCACCGCTGACGGTCCGATTCAGGAAAACTATAACCCGCTGACCGGCGCACAGCAGGGCGCACCGAATTTCTCCTGGAGCGCGGCGCATCTCTATATGCTGTATAACGATTTTCTTAAAAAACAGTAATCTGTGACATAACGCCGGATGGCGCTTCGCTTATCCGGCCTACAAAGATACATTTCCACAGGCCGGATTAGGTGCTTGCACCGATATCCGGCATATTCGTCCTCTGGCTCCACTCCTTTTTTGAATCCCATCACAATCACGGCATTCCCCTTTTCCCTTTTACGCGGCGACGGCTAAATTATTAACTCATCCGACCACATAACAATAATTTTACATACTGGACACCTTTATGAGCTATCCGTCGCTGTTCGCCCCGCTCGATTTAGGCTTCACCACGCTTAAAAACCGCGTGCTGATGGGTTCAATGCATACCGGGCTGGAAGAGTATCCTGATGGTGCAGAACGGCTGGCCGCGTTCTACGCCGAGCGCGCCCGTCACGGCGTAGCGTTAATTGTGAGTGGAGGCATTGCCCCTGCGCTTTCCGGCGTGGGAATGGAAGGCGGTGCGATGCTGAACGACACCAGCCAGCTTGCTCACCATCGCGTGATTACCGATGCCGTGCATGACGAAGGCGGCAAAATCGCCCTGCAGATCCTGCACACCGGACGTTACAGCTACCAGCCGCATCTGGTGGCGCCTTCTGCTATTCAGGCACCCATTAACCGCTTTACGCCACATGAATTAACACACGATGAAGTGCTGCAGTTGATTGAAGATTTTGCCCACTGCGCACAGCTGGCGCGGGAAGCGGGCTATGATGGCGTGGAAGTGATGGGGTCGGAAGGGTATCTCATCAACGAATTCCTGACACTGCGTACCAACCAGCGCGATGACCAATGGGGCGGTGAGTATGCCAACCGCATGCGGTTTGCCGTTGAGGTGGTACGAGCGGTACGTCAGCGTGCCGGGAATGACTTTATTATTATCTTCCGCCTGTCGATGCTCGATCTGGTGGAAAACGGCGGAACCTTCGACGAAACCGTTCAGCTGGCGCAGGCTATAGAAGCCGCGGGGGCCACCATTATTAACACCGGTATTGGCTGGCATGAGGCACGTATTCCCACTATCGCTACCCCGGTACCGCGCGGTGCGTTTAGTTGGGTGACGCGTAAGCTGAAAGGGCATGTGACAATCCCACTGGTCACCACCAACCGCATTAACGATCCCCAGGTCGCCGATGACATTCTGGCCCAAGGCGATGCCGATATGGTGTCGATGGCCCGTCCGTTCCTCGCCGATGCCGAGCTGCTGTCAAAAGCGCAAACCGGACGAGCGGATGAGATCAACACCTGTATCGGCTGTAACCAGGCCTGTCTGGATCAGATCTTCGTCGGCAAAGTCACCTCTTGCCTGGTCAATCCGCGCGCCTGCCATGAAACCAAAATGCCGATCGTTGCGGCAGCTGTGCCGAAAAATCTGGCGGTTGTCGGTGCGGGGCCTGCGGGCCTCGCCTTCGCCATTAATGCCGCAGCGCGCGGGCATCACGTGACGCTGTTTGACGCGCATGGCGAGATTGGCGGGCAGTTTAATATCGCCAAACAGATCCCCGGCAAAGAAGAATTTTATGAAACCCTGCGCTACTACCGCCGAATGATCGACGTGACTGGCGTGACCCTGAAGCTGAATCACTTTGTCAGCGCACACGATCTGCACACTTTCGACGAAGTGATCCTTGCCAGCGGGATCGAGCCACGCATGCCGCCGATCGAGGGGATCGATCATCCGAAAGTGCTGAGCTATCTCGACGTGCTGCGCGATAAAACACCGGTGGGCAAACGCGTGGCGATCGTGGGCTGCGGCGGGATTGGTTTCGATACCGCAATGTATCTGAGTCAACCCGGTGAACCCACCAGCCAGAACATTGCGGAGTTCTGCGTGGAATGGGGGATCGACACCAGCCTGCAACAGCCTGGCGGCTTACGCCCGGAAGGCCCGCACTTATCCCGCAGCCCGCGCCAGATAGTGATGTTACAGCGAAAAGCCAGCAAACCGGGGCAAGGTTTAGGTAAAACGACGGGCTGGATCCATCGCGCCACCCTGCTCTCACGCGGCGTGAAAATGATCCCGGCAGTCAGCTATCAGAAGATTGATGATGATGGGTTACACGTTGTGTTGAACGGTGAACAGGTGATCTTTAACGTGGATAACGTGGTGATTTGTGCCGGACAAGAGCCGCGCCGTGAGCTGGTCGATCCGCTGCACGCGGCAGGTAAAACGGTGCATCTGATCGGCGGCTGCGATGTGGCGATGGAACTGGATGCCCGACGCGCTATTGCGCAAGGCACCAGGCTGGCACTGGAAATTTAACAGGATGTATTTCGTAGGCCGGATAAGGCGTTAGCCGCATCCGGCACCCGCTATTACCGACGGCGACCGGTTTTGACCGCTTTCAGCACCACGAATTTATTATTGGTGGCGATGGTTACGCAGTTGCCGAAAATCTTCTTCAGCTTGTGGAAGTAGTCGAGGTGACGGTTAGCCACAATATACAGCTCACCGTTGATTTTCAGGCAGCGACGGGCGTGGTGGAACATTTCCCAGGCAATGTTATCCGTCAGCGCGTGCTTCTGGTGGAACGGTGGGTTGCACAGCACAGCGTTAAAGCGGAACGGTTCAACGCCAGACAGCGCGTTGTTAATCATAAACTCACAGCGATCCAGCGCTTCAGGCATGTTACTTTCCACGTTCAGGCGGCTTGAAGCCACCGCCATTGGCGATTCATCAACAAATACCACACTGGCTTCTGGGTTTTTCGCCAGCAGCGTCATACCGATGACGCCGTTGCCGCAACCGAGATCAACAATCTCCCCTTCAAGGTTTTCCGGCAGATGCTCGATAAAAAAGCGCGCGCCGATATCCAGCCCGGTACGGGAGAAGACGTTGGCGTGGTTATGGATAGTCCAGTCGGTGCCTTCCAGCTTCCAGCTTAGCGTTTGCGAGGCAGCGGCCAGCTCCGGTTTGCTGAACGTACAGTTGATCAATCGGGCTTTTTTCCACGCCAGCGTAGTGGTGGTTGGACCCAGCACTTTTTCAAACAGTTCCAGCGTCGAGGTATGTACATCACGCGCTTTTGCCCCGGCGATGATGCGCGTTTCTGGTGTTACCACTTCGCGCAGCGCACGCAGTTGCTGCTCCAGCAGCGCCATGGTTTTTGGCAGCTTAATCAGCACCACACCCGGCGCCTGCGGATAGTCAGCGGTACTGTCGAGGAACTTGACGCTCGACTCGGCAATATCGTTGTGACGCAGGTTCTCGCGCGTGGCAAGCTCGCTAAGATAGGAATCGCCGATGCTGTACGGCGTATGTTCCGCCAGCGCACAGCCCAGCGCGCCGAAGGTATCATTCAGGATCAGCACCGGGCCGCTAATCTCGGTATCGTCCAGCTGTTGCAGCAGATATTCATCTGCAGCTTCCCACGCCAGCAGCGGGTTAACGTCATCCGTTTCCGGGAAACGTTTAAGTGACAGCGAACGGAAACCGTTGTCTATGTGGCTCATCGGCCCTCCTGAATGGTAAAATTTCGGCGTATCCCTGAAAAGGGTGCGTGAGTATACACTTTTATGATTTGCGTGGACATGAATGAACCAACTAACTTACCTCCAGGGCTACCCGGAACATTTGCTTTCTCAAGTGAGAACGCTGATTGCTGAGCAACGCCTGGGCGCAGTGCTGGAGAAGCGCTATCCGGGTACGCATGACTTCGCGACCGACAAAGCGCTCTGGCAATATACCCAGGATCTGAAAAATCAGTTTCTGCGTAACGCCCCGCCGCTGAATAAAGTCATGTATGACAGCAAGATCCACGTTCTGAAGAATGCGTTGGGACTGCATACCGCCGTCTCTCGCGTGCAGGGCGGTAAGCTCAAAGCCAAAGCGGAGATCCGCGTCGCCACCGTGTTTCGCAGCGCCCCAGAACCCTTTTTGCGTATGATCGTCGTTCATGAACTGGCGCATCTGAAAGAAAAAGAGCACGACAAAGCGTTTTACCAGCTTTGCTGTCATATGGAGCCTCAGTATCATCAACTGGAGTTCGATACCCGCCTGTGGTTAACGCAACAATCGTTAAAGCAAACTGCGTAGTCGCGCACTGGCTTTGTCTTCAGGGCATGCTAAATTGACGAAAGAATCCCTTTTCGCAGCCTGAAGGCCTTTATGATACGTTTCGCAGTAATTGGCACAAACTGGATCACCCGCCAGTTTGTCGATGCCGCCCATGAAACCGGCAAATATAAGTTAACCGCAGTCTATTCTCGTAGCCTTGAGCAGGCGCAGACCTTCGCCAACGATTACCCTGTCGAACATCTGTTTACCTCGCTGGAAGCGATGGCGCAAAGCGAGGCGATCGACGCCGTCTACATAGCCAGTCCAAACTCTTTGCATTTCCCGCAGACCGAGCTGTTTTTGCGGCACAAAAAGCATGTTATTTGCGAAAAGCCGCTGGCCTCCAATCTGGCGCAAGCCGAAGCCGCTATCGCCTGCGCGCGTGAGAATCAGGTCGTGCTGTTTGAAGCGTTTAAAACCGCCTACCTGCCTAATTTCCTGCAGTTACAGCAATCACTACCCAGAGTAGGAAAAATCAGGAAAGCGTTTATCAATTACTGCCAGTACTCCTCGCGTTACCAGCGCTATCTGGACGGTGAAAATCCGAACACGTTTAATCCGGCATTCTCCAATGGCTCGATTATGGATATCGGTTTTTACTGCCTGGCCTCAGCGGTTGCGCTGTGGGGCGAACCGCTGAGCGTTCAGGCCAGCGCCAGCCTGCTGGAAAGTGGCGTGGATGCCCACGGCGTGGTGGTGCTGAATTACGGTGATTTCAGCGTTACGCTCCAGCACTCAAAAGTAAGCGACTCGGTATTAGCCAGTGAAATTCAGGGCGAGTCGGGATCGCTGGTCATCGAGCATATCTCCGAATGCCAAAAGGTGTGCTTCGTGCCACGTGGGGGAAAAACGCAGGATCTGACGACGCCTCAGCACATCAATACTATGCTGTATGAGGCAGAGGCTTTTGCCCATTTGGTTGAATCCGGCGAAGTGGATCACCCGGCACTGGCCGTCAGCCGTATTACCGCCAAACTGCAAACGGAGATTCGCCGCCAGACCGGCGTGGTTTTCCCGGCAGACGAAGCGGAAACATCGCTGACTGCGTAAAGGTGTGTAAAACGAATGTTGCAGGCCATTGACTGAAAGCATGGCCTGTAATATTTTGTAACCCGCAAAGGGGAGTAACTTCGTTGTCGGTTGATCGTCATTACGATGTGTGAAAAACCACATCCGGTCACCGGGCGATAACAAAGGAATACGCCACCGTATTCCTTTGTTGTTGTAAGTGAGACCTTGCCGAATGGCAAGGTCTATGCATAAAAAGCAGCGGCTAACGTCATTCGGCGTTGGCCGTTTTTTTTATGCATGGGGAAATACAATGAATACTGTCGGCACACCGTTGTTATGGGGTGGCTTCGCTGTCGTAGTAGTAATTATGCTGGCCATCGACCTGCTGTTGCAGGGGCGTCGTGGCGCGCATACGATGTCAATGAAGCAGGCTGCAGCCTGGTCTATCGTCTGGGTAACGCTCTCGTTACTGTTTAACGCCGCCTTCTGGTGGTACCTGGCGGAAACCCAGGGGCGCGCCGTTGCCGACCCACAGGCGCTGGCGTTCCTTACCGGCTATTTGATCGAAAAATCACTGGCGGTAGATAACGTCTTTGTCTGGTTGATGCTGTTCAGCTACTTCTCCGTACCGCCTGCGTTGCAGCGTCGGGTACTGGTGTATGGCGTGCTGGGTGCGATTGTGCTGCGTACGATCATGATCTTCGCGGGCAGCTGGCTTATCACCCAGTTTGAGTGGCTGTTATACGTGTTCGGCGCGTTCCTGTTGTTTACCGGCGTGAAGATGGCGCTGGCGAAAGAAGATGCCTCCGGTATTGGCGACAGACCGTTAGTACGCTGGCTACGCGGTCATTTGCGCATGACCGATACCATCGAAGATGAAAAATTCTTCGTGCGTAAAAACGGCCTGCTGTTTGTTACGCCGCTGATGCTGGTGTTGATTCTGGTTGAGCTGAGCGATGTGATTTTTGCCGTCGACAGTATTCCGGCTATCTTTGCCGTGACCACCGACCCGTTCATCGTGCTGACCTCGAACCTGTTTGCTATTTTGGGTCTGCGTGCGATGTACTTCCTGCTGGCGGGCGTGGCGGAGCGTTTCTCCATGCTGAAGTACGGCTTGTCGGTCATTCTGGTGTTTATCGGTATTAAGATGCTGATCGTCGATTTTTACCATATCCCGATCGCTATCTCGTTAGGCGTGGTATTTGGCATTCTGTTTGTGACGCTGGTTGTTAACGCGTGGGTCAACCACCAGCACGATAAAAAGCAGCAAATACAGTAAGTTTCATCTGCTAGCTGAAAAGCCCGACAGCACACTGCGTGCGTCGGGCTTTTTGTTTATCATGTCAAAATAATGTTAAGTTAAAGTTATAAAATATGATCTCAACGCGGAATCCAGGATATTTCGCTTCCCGAACCGCGTTCTTTCCTTATACTCAGCCATGCAAACATTTGCCCGATCCTGAAAGATGCGTCAACAGAACGCACAAAGGTAAGGCAACAACACAATGAAAGGATTACTACATGACTACGCAACGTTCATCGGGGCTACTCTCGCGTTTGGCGCAAGGGAGCCTGGTTAAACAAATTTTGATCGGTTTGGTACTGGGGATTTTACTGGCACTGGTGTCAAAACCTGCGGCTGAAGCCGTTGGTTTGCTGGGTACGCTGTTCGTCGGCGCATTAAAAGCCGTCGCGCCAATTCTGGTTCTGATGCTGGTGATGGCTTCTATCGCCAACCACCAGCACGGGCAAAAAACCAATATCCGCCCCATTCTGTTCCTCTACCTGCTCGGAACATTTTCAGCAGCATTAACCGCCGTTGTCTTCAGCTTTGCTTTCCCATCAACACTGCATCTTTCCAGCAGCGCGGGGGATATCGTACCGCCATCCGGGATTGTTGAAGTGATGCGTAGCCTGCTGATGAGCATGGTTTCTAACCCAATTGATGCTCTGCTGAACGCCAACTATATTGGTATTCTGGTATGGGCCGTAGGTCTGGGCTTTGCACTGCGCCACGGCAATGAAACGACCAAAAATCTGGTCAATGATATGTCCAACGCCGTCACCTTTATGGTGAAGTTGGTCATTCGTTTCGCACCGATCGGTATCTTCGGCCTGGTCTCCTCCACGCTGGCAACCACCGGTTTCGCAACGCTTTGGGGCTACGCCCAACTGCTGACCGTACTGGTAGGCTGTATGCTGCTGGTGGCGTTTGTGGTCAACCCACTGCTGGTCTTCTGGAAAATTCGCCGTAACCCGTACCCGCTGGTGCTGGCCTGTCTGCGTGAAAGTGGCGTGTATGCCTTCTTTACCCGCAGTTCGGCGGCAAATATTCCGGTGAACATGGCACTGTGTGAGAAGCTGAATCTGGATCGTGATACCTATTCGGTGTCTATCCCGCTGGGCGCCACCATCAATATGGCGGGCGCGGCGATCACCATTACCGTACTGACGCTGGCGGCGGTGAATACGCTGGGTGTTCCGGTTGATTTACCGACGGCGCTGTTACTGAGCGTGGTGGCTTCACTGTGTGCCTGCGGTGCATCGGGCGTGGCGGGCGGTTCTCTGCTACTGATCCCGCTGGCATGTAATATGTTCGGTATCCCGAATGACATCGCCATGCAGGTTGTTGCCGTTGGCTTTATCATCGGCGTATTGCAGGATTCCTGTGAAACGGCGCTGAACTCTTCTACAGACGTCCTGTTTACCGCTGCGGCCTGCCAGGCTGAAGACGAACGTCTGGCAAATAACGCCCTGCGCGGATAATCTCTAAGCCCCTCCGTCATCAGGCGGAGGGGTTCTCTTCTTGTACGCTTTTTTCAATTTTGAACGGATCAATTCCGCGTTTTTGCATCCGCCGGAAGCGAATAATGTTCAGGCCGTTCATCACCAGAAAACTCCCTTCGATCATCGTCCCACCAATCGATCCCAGCCAGAAATTATGGATAACCCAACAGGCAGTTGCGCACCACATGACGCAGCGCACGGTTAACCCTTTGCAGCGAAACAGCGCCCAGGTGCTGGCCAGCGTGCCAATTATCGGCAACAGCTCCATCGCATGCTGTAATTTCGCCAGCCCGAGAACCAGGGTGAGGACAATAAAAAGGGTCATTACCCACAGTTTGCGGGTATGCATTGAGACAAGTGTGCGGATGGTGTTGAGTTCTGCGCTCATGCCTGCAGGCCAGGCGCCCATCAGGAAAAAATGCACGCCAATGGTGGCGCTATAGACGGCGAGTTGCAGCCGGAACCGGCGCTCATCGCGATTGAAAAAGGTGGTAATGCCGATCAGAAAGGCGATGACACCTACGCCCTGGGCCAGCCAATACGCGGTCATGCAAGCAACCCCAATTCTATCTCGTAGGCCGGATAAGGCGAGTTCGCCGCCATCCGGCAACGGTTTGTGCCTGATGGCGCTGCGCTTATCAGGCCTACGGTTTGCGCAGACCTGCATGCAGGTACCATCAGGTATTTACTACAACGTTACGCCGCTTTTAAATATCGCTAACTCTCTAAAATCATTCCGCTCGTTGCAGGTTTGCTTGCCGTTGGCGAAATCGACGATGGTATCGACAAATTCTTCCAGTAACTGCGGCATCGCTTTACCATGGATCAACTGTCCAGCGTCAAAATCGATCCAGTGCTTTTTCTTCGCCGCCAGCTCGCTGTTGGTGGCAATTTTCACCGTCGGCACAAAACCACCGTAAGGTGTACCTCGACCGGTACTGAACAGCACCATATGACAGCCCGCGCCCGCCAGGGCGCTGGTCGCCACCGCATCGTTACCCGGTGCGCTCAGCAGGTTCAGACCATGCGTCTTCAGACGTTCGCCGTAGCGCAGTACGTCCACCACCTGGCTGGAGCCTGCTTTTTGCGTGCAGCCGAGAGATTTATCTTCCAGCGTGGTGATACCGCCCGCTTTGTTGCCCGGCGATGGGTTCTCGTAGATCGGCTGGTCGTGAGCAATGAAGTACTGCTTGAAGTCATTGACCATGGTGACCAGCTTGCCAAAGGTTTCTTCATCGCGGCAGTGGTCCATCAGCAGTTGCTCGGCGCCGAACATTTCCGGTACTTCGGTCAGTACGGTGGTGCCGCCGTTGGCAATCACGTAGTCAGAAAAACGACCCAGCATCGGGTTGGCGGTAATACCGGACAGGCCGTCAGAGCCGCCGCATTCCAGACCAAACTTCAGCTCACCCAGTTTACCTGGCTCACGCTTATCGTTACGCATCACGTTGTACAACTGGTGAAGATGTTCAATCCCCGCTTCCACTTCGTCTTCCTGATGTTGGCAGACCATGAAGTGAACGCGCTCAGGATCGTACTCGCCTAAGGTTTCGCGGAAGGCATCAACCTGGTTGTTTTCACAACCAAGGCCAACCACCAGCACCGCACCCGCATTCGGGTGACGCACCATGTTTTGCAGCATGGTGCGGGTGTTAATGTGGTCGTCGCCGAGCTGTGAACAGCCGTAGGTGTGGCTGAAGAGATGTACGCCGTCGATTCCTTCGGCATCGTTAGTCTCTTTCAGAAAACGGTTCTGCATCTGGCGCGCCATGGCGTTAACACAGCCAACCGTCGGTAGGATCCACAGTTCGTTGCGCACGCCAACATCGCCGTTGGCACGACGGTAGATCTGCACATCGCGATCCGCCGGTTGTGCAACTTCCGCCTGAAAATCAGGGTGGTAGCTATACGTGTCCAGGTCGCTCAGATTGGTGCGCGTGTTGTGAGCATGAATATGCTCACCCGCCGCAACGTCCACCAGCGTATGGCCAATTGGCAAACCGTATTTAATGACGTTTTCGCCTTTCGCAATATCGCGTAAAGCGAATTTATGGCCACGAGAGACCGCCTGACGCAGGGTTACCGCCTGCCCATCAACGGTGACTTCGGTTCCTTCAGCCAAATCAGCGAGCGCTACCGCGACGTTATCCAGCGCATGGATCTTGATGTATTGCATACCTTCACCTGGACCTTAGTTCAGTTCAATGGCGAAGTAATCACGCGCATTGTTAAAGCAAATATTTCTGACCATTTCACCCAGCAACTGGATATCTGCCGGTGCTTCACCTGCAGCAACCCAACGGCCAATCATCTGGCACAGAATCCGACGGAAGTATTCATGGCGCGTGTATGACAGGAAGCTACGGCTATCGGTCAGCATGCCGACGAAACGGCTCAGCAGGCCGAGCTGGGCCAGCTGCGTCATCTGACGTTCCATCCCGTCTTTCTGATCGTTGAACCACCAGCCGGAACCGAACTGCATCTTGCCCGGCATACCTTCGCCCTGGAAGTTGCCGATCATGGTGCCCAGCACTTCGTTATCACGCGGGTTCAGGCAGTAGAGAATGGTTTTCGGCAGCAGGTTCTGTTCGTTCTGCTTGCTCAGCAGTTTGGACAGTTCTTCAGCCATCGGACGGTCATTGATGGAGTCGAAGCCAACATCCGCGCCCAACAGTTTGAACTGGCGCAGGTTGTTATTACGCAGCGCGCCGATGTGGTACTGCTGTACCCATTCGCGACGAGCATATTCCGCACCAAGGAACACCAGCACGGCAGTTTTAAACTGGGCAACTTCATGCTCGCTCAGGGTTTCACCCGCCAGGCGACGCGCCAGAATGCTATCCAGTTCAGATTCGTTAGATTCGGCAAACAGCACCACGTCCAGCGCGTGGTCAGAAACTTTACAGCCGTGAGCCGCGAAGTGATCCAGACGTTTGGTCAGTGCAGCTTGCAGATCGCTGAAGCGGCGGATATCCGTGTCAGACACTTCACCGAGCTTCGCCATGTAGTCATTAAAGGTCGCCAGCTCAATATTAAAGGCTTTATCCGGACGCCAGCTCGGCAGCACTTTCACATCAAAGCTTCCGTCTTTAGCAACGGCCGCATGGTGCTCCAGAGAGTCGATCGGGTCATCGGTAGTGCCGACCATTTTCACATTCATCTGCTGCATGATGCCGCGCGCGGAGAATTGATCCTGCGCCAGCAGCTCGTTGCACTGGTTCCAGATTTCATCAGCAGTCGCAGGAGAAAGCAGCTTACCTGTAATACCAAACGGGCGACGTAATTCGAGGTGGGTCCAGTGGTACAGCGGGTTACCGATAGTGTGCGGAACCGTGGCGGCCCATGCGTCAAACTTCTCGCGATCGGACGCATCGCCGGTACACAGGCGCTCAGCGACGCCGTTGGTACGCATCGCACGCCATTTGTAGTGATCACCCTTCAGCCAGATGTCATACAGGTTATTAAAACGGTAGTTTTCAGCGATTTGTTGCGGTGGTAAATGGCAGTGGTAATCGAAGATCGGCTGGTCTTTGGCGTAATCATGGTACAGACGGCGGGCAAATTCGGTGTCCAGCAGGAAATCTTCAGTCATAAACGGGGTCATTATCGTCTTCCTCTCAACGAGTGCGTCAGATTGCTTATGTTTTGATGTTGACAAAGTTATCACACCAATTTCCATACACTGAAGATATTTTCGTGAGTTAGATCAACAAATGGTGACAAAAAAATTACTCTCAAAGAGGTAAATCACGCGTCAAGCCGCGCCAGCGCTGGCTTTGCTGAATCGAAATAATGACCACACGAAGATTCACACTTTTGTGATGGCACTCACCTTTTAAAGCTGTATGACAAGTTATCTTTTGGCCGTCGCGATACATAAGCCGACGGAATGCAAATTACCGATGTATAACCATCGGATTGACCGGTACGGAAACCGAATTAGCACAATTATTGACATGGCAAAGTTCGGGGAGTACCGGCTTTTTTTCGGTCCCCCCTCGTAAAAGAACATCCTCCGCCCTGAACTGGAAGATGACCGCTCGTTCGCGGACATAACAAAACGATGAGGTTTTACATGCGTAAAATTAAAGGGTTACGTTGGTACATGATTGCACTGGTGACGCTTGGCACCGTGCTGGGTTACCTGACACGTAACACTGTGGCGGCAGCTGCGCCAACTCTGATGGAAGAGTTACACATCTCCACTCAACAGTATTCCTATATCATCGCAGCGTATTCTGCTGCTTACACCGTAATGCAACCCGTTGCCGGCTACGTGCTCGATGTGCTCGGCACAAAAGTTGGTTACGCGATGTTCGCCGTTCTGTGGGCCGTCTTCTGTGGCGCGACCGCACTGGCTGGCAGTTGGGGTGGACTGGCGCTGGCGCGTGGCGCGGTAGGTGCCGCTGAAGCCGCAATGATCCCTGCGGGTTTGAAAGCCAGTTCTGAGTGGTTCCCGGCAAAAGAACGTTCAATTGCCGTTGGGTACTTTAACGTCGGCTCTTCTATCGGTGCGATGATTGCTCCGCCGCTGGTCGTCTGGGCAATCGTCATGCACAGCTGGCAGATGGCATTCATTATTTCCGGTGCGCTGAGCTTCATCTGGGCGATGTGCTGGCTTGTGTTCTACAAACACCCGCGCGACCAGAAAAAGCTGTCTGATGAAGAACGTGATTACATTCTGAATGGTCAGGAATCACAGCATAAAAACAACACCTCGAAAAAAATGTCGCTCGGTCAGATCCTGCGTAACCGCCAGTTCTGGGGCATCGCACTGCCGCGTTTCCTGGCAGAGCCGGCCTGGGGTACCTTCAACGCCTGGATCCCGCTGTTCATGTTTAAAGTCTACGGCTTTAACCTGAAAGAGATTGCGATGTTTGCCTGGATGCCGATGCTGTTTGCTGACCTGGGCTGTATCGTTGGGGGCTACTTACCGCCGCTGTTCCAGCGCTGGTTCGGCGTTAACCTGATCGTTTCACGTAAAATGGTCGTCACCATGGGCGCATTGCTGATGATTGGCCCAGGGATGATTGGTCTGTTCACCAGCCCGTACATTGCTATCGCCCTGCTGTGCGTTGGCGGCTTTGCTCACCAGGCGCTGTCCGGTGCGCTGATTACGCTTTCTTCTGACGTATTTGGTCGTAATGAAGTGGCAACGGCAAACGGCCTGACCGGTATGTCCGCCTGGCTTGCAAGTACGCTGTTTGCACTGGTTGTTGGCGCACTGGCTGACACTATCGGCTTTAGCCCGCTGTTCGCCGTACTGGCGGTCTTCGACCTGCTCGGCGCACTCGTTATCTGGACGGTCTTGCAAAACAAATCGGCCAGCGAGGTCGACTCGGGATCACAGACTGGCGATCCCGCTCCGCAAAATTAACCCGCTGTTTTTCATCAAGGGTATATAATGCGAAGCCGCCAGTCATCTGGCGGCTTTTTTATCGCCGCGAGTGGAGCAGTAATCGCAAAAGTGGTATAACAAATATAGTCTGCCGTATCATGCCTGGAGCGCATATGGAAATCACCGAACCACGACGTTTGTACCAACAACTTGCAGCTGATCTGAAAGAACGCATTGAGCAAGGCGTCTATCTGGTGGGTGACAAACTCCCTGCCGAGCGCTTTATCGCCGATGAAAAAAATGTCAGCCGTACCGTGGTTCGTGAAGCAATTATCATGCTCGAGGTAGAGGGTTACGTTGAGGTACGCAAAGGATCGGGGATCCACGTCATTTCCAACCAACCCAGACATTATGTTGCGCCAGATGAAAACCTGGAATTCGCCAGCTACGGTCCTTTCGAACTGCTCCAGGCGCGTCAGCTCATTGAGAGTAACATTGCCGAGTTTGCTGCCACCCAGGTGACCAAACAGGACATCATGAAGCTGATGGAGATTCAGGAGAAATCACGAAACGAAAAAAGCTTTCGTGACTCCGAGTGGGATCTCCAGTTCCATGTGCAGGTCGCCCTGGCAACGCAGAACTCGGCTCTGGCCGCGATTGTTGAAAAAATGTGGACTCAGCGCATTCATAACCCCTACTGGAAGAAACTGCACGACCACATCGACCTGCGCACGGTTGATAACTGGTGTGATGACCATGACCAGATCCTTCGGGCGCTGATTCGCAAAGATCCTCATGCCGCCAAACTGGCGATGTGGCAGCATCTTGAGAACACGAAGCAGATGCTGTTTAACGAAACCAGCGATGATTTTGAGTTCAATGCGGACCGTTATCTATTTACCGAAAATCCGGTCGTTCATCTCGATACAGCGGCTAACAGCGCAAAATAAACAATCTTATCAATGCAGGCGCGACCACGCGCCTGTTTCTGACACTTGGTAAGCATTAGGTATAAAATGTCAGCCTGTGTAAATCCTCTCGCCTCCCTCCATTGCGATAAGCAAAATCACAGTTCAACAACCGTAATTTCTATAACGGACTACGTTGACCTTTGTTACAATTAGATGCTGTTTGAATTTTTTGTGTTTAAGAGCTTGCTAACTTCACAACTTTACAGGGAATAGTTCAGGCCGTGAATTTGTATCAAACCGCGAGTCATGTAAAAAATATTAATAAAATCGTGGTGTTACAAAACCCAGAAAACCGGCATGACGACAACCGATTCTCCAGGAATATTGAATGGAACTACTGACTCAATTACTAAATGCTTTATGGGCTCAGGATTTTGAAACGCTGGCCAATCCTTCCATGATTGGCATGCTCTATTTTGTACTCTTTACCATTTTGTTTCTGGAAAACGGACTGCTGCCAGCAGCCTTTTTACCTGGCGACAGTTTGCTGGTACTGGTCGGCGTACTTATTGCCAAAGGCGCAATGGGTTTTCCGCAAACGGTACTGCTGCTCACCACCGCAGCCAGCCTTGGTTGCTGGCTCAGCTATATACAAGGTCGATGGTTGGGTAATACCCGCACCGTGCAAAACTGGTTATCTCATCTTCCGGCACATTATCATCAGCGTGCGCATCATCTGTTCCATAAGCATGGCTTGTCTGCGCTGCTGGTCGGCCGCTTTATCGCGTTTGTCAGAACATTACTGCCGACCATCGCAGGATTGTCCGGCCTGAACAATGCGCGCTTTCAGTTCTTCAACTGGATGAGCGGACTGCTTTGGGTCCTTATTCTCACATCGCTGGGCTATCTGCTGGGCAAAACACCGGTGTTTCTCAAATATGAAGATCAGCTGATGTCTTGCCTGATGCTGCTTCCTGTGGTGTTACTGGTGTTTGGTCTGGCAGGTTCACTGGTTGTTCTTTGGAAAAAGAAATACGGGAACCGAGGGTAAATTATGCTGAAATCATGCATAACGCTCCGACGACTTGCCTGGTCCACCACTTTTATGTTGTTCATCGGCGCGTTGCTCCTGACCTGGTCGGTCATTCGCCAGCAGGAGTCAACGCTTGCCATTCGCGCCGTAAACCAGGGAGCCAGCATGCCTGATGGCTTCTCTATCTGGCATCACCTGGATGCCAACGGCATTCGTTTTAAAAGCATCACTCCGCAAAATGACGCCCTGCTGATTACCTTTGATTCCAGTGCGCAGAGCGCAGCGGCAAAGGTCGTACTGGATCGAACGTTACCGCACGGTTTCGTTATCGCTCAGCAGGATGATAATAATCAGGCGGTTCAGTGGTTATCCCGCTTACGTGAGACCCCACACCGTTTTGGTTAATTTCCAGGAATCTGAATTAGATCACTCACTTTGGTGATTTCACCGTTTAGCGCCTATGATTAATAAACTGGGTTTATGACCCAACGCTTTATTATTCTGGAGCATCGACCCTAAACGACGAGGTCGAATCACAATGGAAGGTTCAAGAATGAAATACCGCATCGCTTTGGCAATTAGCCTTTTCGCTCTCAGTGCCGGCAGCTACGCCACCACCCTCTGTCAGGAAAAAGAACAAGACATTCAGCGGGAGATTAGCTATGCCGAAAAACACAACAATCAGAGCCGTATCAATGGGCTGAACAAAGCGCTGAGCGAAGTCAGAGCAAACTGTACTGACAGCAAACTGCGCGCTAACCATCAGAAAAAGATCGCCGAGCAGAAAAATGAGATTGCCGAGCGTCAACGTGACTTAGCCGAAGCTAAGCAAAAAGGCGATGCGGATAAGGTAGCAAAGCGTGAACACAAGCTTGCTGAAGCCCAGCAAGAGCTAAAAGAACTCGAGACCCGCGATTACTAAGTACGGTAACTAGCCACTCAACTGGAGAAAACTATGTCGAAAGATAATGCTACGGAAAACCTGCGCGCTGAGCTGAAATCTCTTGCGGATACGCTTGAAGAAGTACTTAGCTCCTCTGGCGATAAGTCGAAGGAAGAGATGAGTAAAATTCGCAGCAAAGCCGAACATGCGCTGCGCGAGAGCCGCCATCGTCTGAGTGAAACCAGCGATGTAATTGCCAAACAGACCCGTGAAGCCGCGGCTAAAGCCGATAACTACGTGCGCGAAAACCCATGGACAGGCGTCGGCATTGGCGCTGCAGTCGGTGTGGTGCTTGGTGTACTGCTGTCGCGCCGTTAACAATGGCTGATTCTCAACACGCACAAGGTCCAGGCAAAGGCGTACTGGGTATTGGACAGCGGATCCTGACGATTCTCGTTGAGATCGTAGAAACACGGCTGCGGCTGGCCGTCGTTGAGCTGGAAGAGGAAAAAGCCAATCTCATCCAGATCCTGCTGATGCTTGGGCTGACTATGCTGTTCGCGGCGTTTGGCCTGATGAGCCTGATGGTGCTTATCATCTGGGCCATTGACCCTCAATACCGCCTGAACGCCATGATTGCCACCACCGTTGTGCTGTTGCTGTTAGCGCTGATTGGCGGGATATGGACGCTGCGTAAAGCACGCAAAACAACGCTGCTACGCCATACACGCCAGGAACTCGCTAATGACAGGCAAGCCCTGGAGGATGATGCATAATGAGCAGCAAAGTCGAACGTCAAAAGCGTAAGGCGCAACTGCTTGGACAGATCCAGCAGCAACGGCTGGATCTGTCTGCGACTCGCCGCGACTGGCTGGAAGCCACCGAGGTCTACGATCGTGGCTGGAAGACGCTACTGAACCTGCGTGGCTGGGTGTTGGTCGGGAGCAGTATTATGGCGGTTCGCACCATCCGCAACCCGAATCTGCTGGTACGCTGGGCTAAGCGCGGCTTTAGCGTCTGGAGCATCTGGCGTCTGGTGAAATCAACCATCAGACAGCAGCAACTGCGCGGCTAATCCTTTCCTTACCCCCAACCTCAAAATTTTTGAAAAATACTGACAGTTTTCCTTGCTAACAATTCTCATTAAGCACGTTTATGATTCTCTCCATCGACAGCAACGACGCGCTCTGCAGCGTCGATGCACAAAAAAACACAATAAGCCGCCTGAGTGGTTTCCTGGAGAGTATGATGAAGAAATTAGAAGATGTTGGTGTACTGGTAGCGCGCGTTCTGATGCCAATCCTGTTTATTACCGCAGGTTGGGGAAAAATCACCGGATATGCGGGTACCCAACAGTACATGGAAGCCATGGGCGTCCCAGGATTTATGCTGCCGCTGGTGATTCTGCTTGAGTTTGGCGGCGGTCTGGCAATTCTGTTCGGTTTCCTGACCCGTACAACCGCGCTGTTCACCGCAGGCTTCACATTGCTGACGGCGTTCCTCTTCCACAGCAACTTTGCGGAAGGTGTGAACTCTCTGATGTTCATGAAAAACCTGACCATCGCAGGCGGTTTCCTGCTGCTGGCTATCACCGGTCCAGGCGCATTTAGTATTGACCGCGTGCTGAATAAAAAGTGGTAATCAAACTATACTGAACACATCAAAAAGCGAGGAGATATCTCCTCGCTTTTGCTATCTGAGGAGGCGAAAATCATGGGACAACTGATTGACGGCGTCTGGCATGACACCTGGTACGATACCAAATCAACCGGTGGAAAATTTCAACGTTCTGCATCGGCTTTCCGTAACTGGCTCACCGCGGATGGCGCGCCTGGCCCGACCGGTGAAGGTGGCTTTGCTGCCGAAAAAGACCGCTATCATCTGTACGTTTCTCTGGCCTGTCCGTGGGCGCATCGCACGCTGATTTTGCGCAAACTCAAAGGGCTGGAACCGTTTATTTCCGTTTCTGTTGTGCATCCGCTGATGCTGGAAAACGGCTGGACCTTTGACGATAACTTCCCGGCGGCAACCGGCGATACCCTGTATCAACACGAATTTCTTTATCAGCTCTATTTACACGCCGATCCGCACTACAGCGGTCGGGTCACCGTTCCGGTGCTGTGGGATAAAAAGAACCACACCATTGTCAGCAACGAATCTGCAGAAATCATCCGCATGTTTAACACCGCGTTTGATGCGCTGGGCGCGAAAGCCGGAGATTACTATCCCCCTGCCCTGCAAAGCAAAATCGACGAGCTGAACGGCTGGATTTATGACAACGTTAATAACGGCGTGTATAAAGCCGGATTTGCCACCAGTCAGGAAGCCTACGACGACGCCGTGGATAACGTCTTTCAATCTCTGGCACGACTGGAGCAGATCCTTGGGCAACATCGCTACCTGACCGGCGACCAGCTAACCGAGGCCGACATTCGCCTGTGGACCACGCTGGTACGCTTTGATCCCGTGTATGTCACCCACTTCAAGTGCGACAAACACCGGATTAGCGACTATCTGAACCTGTACGGTTTCCTGCGTGATATCTACCAGATGCCGGGTATTGCGGAAACCGTCAATTTCGATCATATCCGCAATCACTACTTCCGTAGCCACAAAACCATTAACCCGACCGGCATTATTTCTGTTGGGCCGTGGCAGGACCTCAACGAACCTCATGGGCGTGACGAGCGTTTCGCCTGATTTACACAGGCCCCCATTTGGGGGCTAAATAATTAATACCGTAAATATTTACCATCATTTCATTCACAGCTATTCTTAATTTGATTACTTTAAAAACAAGTAATTGAATGCAGAACGAGGCAAAAATGGATTGGTATTTAAACGTATTAAAGAATTACTTTGGTTTTGGTGGCCGCGCACGTCGTAAAGAATACTGGATGTTTGTGCTGGTCAACATCATCTTCACATTCGTGCTGGGTATTCTGGACAGAATGTTTGGCTGGGAGCGCGCCGGTGGAGAAGGCATATTAACGACGATTTACGGGGTTCTGGTCTTTATTCCGTGGTGGGCGGTACAGTTCCGGCGTTTACATGACACCGATCGTTCAGCCTGGTGGCTACTGGTGCTGCTGATCCCGATCGTAGGCTGGCTGGTGATCATCATTTTCAACTGCCAAAACGGGACTCAAGGGAGCAACCGCTTCGGGCCCGATCCCAAACAGTTATCCTGACGTAGCATATGTAGATGCCTGATGGCGCTGCGCTTATCAGGCCTACAACATACTCCGTCTTCCAGGCCGGATAAGGTGCTTCGCACCGCATCCGGCGTAACAGTCAGGCTATTTACCCGCAAACAGCTTGGGGATTTCCCGCAGACACCAGGATTTCGCCTCGCCCATGCTGTCACGACGCCAGGCCATAATAATATCTATCTCGCTTGTCGATTCCGGACTAACGACCCGCAGCCGACCAGCCGCAATATCCTCTTCCACCAGCGGATACGGCATCGTCGCCACGCCAAGTCCTGCCAACAGCGCCTGACGTTTATCTTCTATCGTACTCACCGTCAGACGCGGCTGCTTATCCAGCAGTTGAACTGTCAGCACCGGACGTTCACGGGCGGTATCCGCCACCGCGATCCCACGGTATTTAACGCGGGTGACTTCCGATAACGGTTCCGGCTCCTGATGGATAGGATGATCCGGGGCCGCTACATAGACGTTCATCAGCGAGTACAGCTTGCGCGAGTTGATTTCTGAGGATGAGCGAAAATGCATATCCGGCGCAATCACGATATCCGCCCGCCCCTGCTCAAGACGCTCCCACGCCCCGGCCAGAACTTCGGTAATAACGGAAAGCTGGGTATTGGCCTTCCCGGCAAGCCTGTCGATCAGCGGGAAAAACGCCGCCGTCGGCACCAGCGCTTCGGTAACGATAGTCAGATGCGTTTCCCAACCGCGAGCCAATGCTTCGGCATCGGTAGTCAGTTTATCCGCAGCTTCCAGCAGTACGCGCCCGCGCTCCAGCAACATACGCCCAACGTTAGTGAATTTTGTGCGGTGGCCTGAACGGTCAAACAGCACCACGTCCAGCTCTTCCTCCAGCTTCTGCATGGTATAGCTAAGTGCGGAAGGAACGCGTCCCAGTTCGTCTGCCGCAGCAGCAAAACTACCGCGTCTGTCTATTGCGTCCATGACGCGTAACGCTTCAAGCGTTAAAGCCCTTTCTTTGGCCATCTCGTTCTCATTCAGGAAATTTGAACATACCGGGCAGAATATCTGGCTAACAATGCAGCGTCTAGCCATTTAACATAAAAGGAAGTAAAGAGAGGTCAAGAACTATGATTACTACCCGTACAGCCAAACAATGCGGGCAAGCAGACTACGGCTGGCTGCAGGCCCGTTATACCTTCTCCTTTGGACACTATTTTGATCCTAAACTGCTGGGTTATGCCTCGCTGCGTGTTCTGAACCAGGAAGTTCTGGCACCGGGGGCCTCTTTCCAGCCACGGACCTATCCGAAGGTGGATATCGTCAATCTGATCCTCGAAGGGGAAGCGGAGTACCGAGACAGCGAAGGCAACCATATCAAGGCCAAAGCAGGTGAAGTTTTGCTGCTCGCGACACAGCCCGGGATTAGCTATAGCGAACACAATATCAGCAAAGACAAACCGTTAACCCGGATGCAGCTCTGGCTGGACGCCTGCCCACAGCGTGAAAACGCCTGTGTACAGAAAGCCACGCTGGGAACCGGTAAGCATCAGTTGCTGGCCTCGCCGGACGGTGAACAAGGCAGCCTGCATCTGCGCCAACAGGTATGGGTACACCACGTTGAGCTACAGCAAGGTGAATCGTTGAGTTTTCAGTTACATGGGCCACGTGCTTATTTACAGTCGATTCACGGCAGATTCCATGCTGTGACGTCTGGCGCCGAAAAAGAAGCGCTCACCTGTGGCGATGGGGCATTTATTCGTGACGAAACTAACATAACGTTAGTCGCCGATACCCCGCTGCGCGCTTTGCTGATAGATTTGCCCGTATAGTCAGGGAAAACAATGGAGTACGACTATTGAGCAAGAAATCATCAAAAAAACGCCAGCCTCAGGTTGAGCCGAAAAAACAGGAAACAGTTACCTTCGGCTATGAAGAAATGCTGACAGAGCTGGAAGCGATTGTGGCCGATGCCGAACTACGGCTGGAAGACGAAGAAGCCGCCTGAACAGGCGGCTTAGACTTATGCCGGGTGGAGGCAACGCCTTACCCGGCCTACAGATTAATGTGCCTTACTGGCCATGATCTCAATAATCTGCTTGTCGGTTTCCTGCATTGAACGACACGCCAGCGCGCACAGGTTAGCGATAGATTGTTCCACGTTATGCGCCACAATCCCTTCGTTGCCGGTTACAGCAGTATCATCCAGCGCCATCAGTACCGCTTTCCACGCCGCGGAAGCACTGGTTGAGACTTTCATCGCGCAGCTGTTTGAAGCGCCATCGCATATCATTCCGCTCACGTCACCAATCATGCTGCTGATCGCCATCGCGATGGTGTTGTAGCGACCATCTACGATCCATGCCATCCCCGCTGCTGCCCCCATCGCCGCCGTAGTTGCCGCACACAGTGCAGACAAACGCGGAAGCTGATGATGGATGTAGATAGCGCTCAGATGAGACAACATTAGCGCACGTGCCAGTTTCTCCTCATCCGCGCCAAAGTGCTCAGCCACCACCATCACCGGAACAGTCGCGGTAATGCCCTGATTACCGGAGCCGGAGTTGCTCATGGCCGGCAGCGTCGCCCCGCCCATTCGCGCATCCGATGCCGCACTGGTGCGGATCAGAATAGAGGTGGAGAGATCGTTCGCCAACAGGCCACGCACACACTGCTTCTCAAGCGTAGTTCCGATGTGCAAACCCCAGTTACCGCGCAGCCCTTCCTGAGACAGCGCACCGTTCAGTTTTGCCGCATCGAGAATGAAGCGGATTGACTCAAACGGTACCGCGTTCACGAACGCCAGAATCTCTTCCAGCGAGGTGTGAGACAATACCGCCAGCGGCGACTCCTGTTCCTCTTCCTGAGCATTCTGTTCTGTGGTGAACACTACGCCCTTATTGGTTTCGATGTGCACAATGTTGGTATGACCGCCCACAATCGTCACGCACGCCCATCCTTCAGCGCTGTAAACCTTCGCGCGGGAAAAGAGGATGTCCTCGCAAGGCTCCTGCAGCATCACCGCAACCTTGCCAGCGCTCAGCATCGCTTTCGCATCGGCGATCGCTTGTGGTGACGCATCTTTCAGTACCTCTAAACCGGCACGGGCATTTCCCCCCAGCGCACCCAGCGCCGCCGCGACAGGTAACCCGACCATTCCGGTACCCGGCACGGTAACGCCCATGCCGTTTTTCATCAGGTTCGGTGAGACCCACGCGTCAATGCGTTCAACCGCGCCGTCCAGCTCAGAGGATGCAACCGCCGCCGCCAGAGCCAGAGAGATAGGTTCTGTACAGCCCAACGCAGGCTTAACTTCTTCCTGCACCGCGCGGATAAAACTATCCCATAATGGATTCAATGTAGTCTCAAACATAACAACAACCTTTGCTCAAATATCTCAGGAAAATGCCAGGAACGGAGAAACGCACAACAGCAGGCCCGTGAAAATAATCAGATACAGGGAAGCGCCTTTGTATTTGTGCAGTGCAGGAACTTTGTAGACCAGCCAGGCCGGGATCAGACAACCCACCATGCCGAAGATAGGGCTACAAATAGAGGTGAAGCTCAGCACCGGCGCGTTGAGCACAATTGCGCTCCAGGCCAGCAGGATGGCAAAAATCATAATGCCGCGCTGAACAAAGGTTTCGTTGATTTTCTCAGCCGGCATATAGCGGCGCAGAATGTTCATCACGATCCCTTGAGTCGCTTCACGGAAACCTAAGTAGACACCGAAGAAAGCGGTCATAACGGCGAAAATGTTCAGAATAACGCTGACGATTTTCACCCAGCCAGCACCCGCACCATTGATAAATTGCGCGGCAATCGCCAGAGCGGAAATGTTCTGCTCATAAGCTTTAACCGCTTCGTCGTGGCCCATCGCCAACGTGAAGGAAACGGCGTAGAAAAAGACGGTAACAAACAGAATACCGAACGCGATGTTCATGGCACGCAGGGCTTTATGGCGCGCCACTTCGATGGATTTGTTGCGTGAACGGTATGAGATAACCATCGGGCTTAAGGTCTGAATAAACAGAATCGAGGTCAGCGTAAACGGCAGAGTGATGATCGCATTTTTGATCAGCAGCGCCATCGGCGGCAGTGAACCCGCGTTATGCAGATGCCACATCCCTACCATCGACACGCCAAGCGCTGCCACAACCAGCAGCTTGGTCATTACCATGCCGGTGGAGATTTTAAACAGCATTTGTTCCCCGCGTGACGAGATAGCCACCAGGATGCAAATCAGTACCAGGCCATAGAACGGGCTGTCGGACAGTAAACCTTCCGTCACACCAAACGTGTGCAGATAGGAGGCGCTGTCATTGGTGATGGCGGTGGAATAAACGAACATCCAGATAACCAGCATCACAAAATACAACGCACCTAACAGGATGCCCCAGTTCTTACCCAGATAGCCGCTGATCACGCTCGGGTAGTCTTTACACTCTGGGGACTCAGCCAGCGTGTTGATAAACAGGCGCTGGAACAGGTACATGGCTGGGTAGCCGATGATAGAGGAGAGCAAGAACACCCACAGCCCCATCAATCCTACCTGGACAGGAAGAAAAACAATCCCCGCGCCAATTGCCATACCGATACTCATAATGACCCAGCCGGTGTCCGTGCTGTCGAATTTAATGGCTTCACGCCATTCGCTTTCGGTCATTCCCGCCCGACGTGCCGGAGCAGATGCGTCGAGTATTACGCTACTATTCGTTGCCGTTTCCATAATTTCCCGCTCAATGTGTAGGTAGAGGTTTTTATATTTTTTTCGTACTGCATCAATGCGATACGCAGTACTTAGGTGCAGGTGAGCTATTGGAGTAATGAAGAAATCATACGCGTAGGATCAGAGAAAAACTTCACAAACAAACCCCTTTAATTTCTAAAAGTTAAGAAATACTTTCTCTTTTACATGAACATATGGGATTTAAATTCTATTTTTGAAGCAGATCACAACAAAAAATGTGCACCAAAGTGCTAATGCTGATCAGTTAACACCTCACCTTCTGCGTTTTTTGTTAAAACAGCAAAACAGATTTAACTGGAAGTCAGTGCGTTGAAGCGATGACCCCGGTCCGGCTGAAAATCGATGAGGCGTTGACGGCTGACCGGGACTGCCCGCAGGGATGCGGGCAGAGGGGACGGCCTGCATGGATGCAGGCTCGGCCCCGACCCGACAGGCAGACGGAATAAGACGAATAGCTCGCGCAGCGACGATTTTCCCGCCGGGAGCCTGGGATGCAAGGGAGCGGCGGCGCTTACGCCTTATCCGGCCTACAAACGCACCCTTTCATCTCAGGTACAAACTACTTTAATCGCCAGACCACCGCGTGACGTTTCGCGGTATTTGTCGTTCATATCTTTGCCCGTTTCATACATGGTCTCGATCACTTTATCGAGCGAAACGCGTGGCTCTGATGTGCGACGTAGCGCCATGCGTGCGGCGTTGACGGCTTTTACCGCGTTGATCGCATTACGCTCAATGCAAGGTATTTGCACCTGTCCAGCAACCGGATCGCAGGTCAGCCCCAGGTTATGCTCCATGGCGATTTCCGCCGCAATACAAACCTGCGACGGGCTACCGCCGAGCAACTCGGTCAGCCCGGCTGCCGCCATTGAACAGGCTACGCCAATTTCACCCTGACAGCCGACTTCGGCACCAGAAATAGAGGCGTTCATCTTATACAGCGCCCCTATCGCCCCCGCGGCCAGCAAGTAACGGGCAATGGAGTTTGCATTCACCGGACGGCGGAACTTGTCGTAATAGGCCAATACGGCAGGGATAATTCCACATGCGCCGTTGGTCGGTGCCGTCACAACCCTGCATCCGGCGGCGTTTTCTTCGCTCACGGCCAGCGCGAACATGTTGATCCAGTCAATAACGTTCATCGGGTCGCTGGACAGGTTATCGCTGGAAACCAGCAACCGGCGTAATGCTACGGCGCGACGCGGTACGTTCAATGGACCCGGCAGGACGCCTTCGGTGTTCATGCCGCGCTCAATGCCGGCGTGCATGACGTCCCAGATGGCGGCAAAACCAGCATCGATTTCTTCTTTGCTACGCATCGCCAGTTCGTTCTGCATCATCAGACCGGAAACGGATAGCCCGTTGCGCTCGCACAGTTTCAGCAGTTCGCTGGCGGAATGAAAATTATAGGGCACGTGTGCTTCAACATCATGCGCCTGACCAAATTGCTCCTCTTCAACGATAAAACCACCGCCGACGGAGTAATAGGTTTTGCTTAATAGCGTCTCGGTGCCGTTCCATGCGGTGATACGCATGCCATTTTCATGGCGCGGCAGCGTTTCGGCGTGAAAAAGAATATTTTTATCTGGAGTGAAATCGACAATATGCGTGCCCTCTGCAACCGGTAAACGTCCGGTACGGGCCACTTCCTGAATAAAGCCAGCGATTGAATCTATATTAACGTTTTGCGGACTGTTACCGGCCAGTCCCATTATGATGGCGACGTCTGTCGCATGACCTTTTCCGGTCAGGGAGAGCGATCCGTAAAGATCGACCACAATATGCGTAGCCTTGGGGAGTTCCCCACAGCTGACCAACAGATCGATAAAGCTTTTACCTGCGTTCATTGGCCCCACGGTATGGGAGCTGGAAGGTCCAATGCCAATCTTAAAAATATCGAATGCGCTAATCATATCCACACCCTCGGATTGCCGTTCAGTGAAGACCAGGTTTCACACTCATTAAGGATCGGGGCGATCCTGAGATCGCCCCGCAAGGGATTACAGCGTGTCGCCACGTACGGCGATGGCTTCAATCTCCAGTTTCACATCCTTTGGTAAGCGGGCGACCTGCACGCAACTGCGCGTGGGGTAGATTGCCTTATGCTCATCAAAGAACTGCTGGTACACCTGATTAATGGTGGCGAAGTCGTTCAGGTCAGAAACGAAAACGGTCGTCTTCACGATATCGCTCACTTTCAAACCTGCGGACTCGACGATCGCTTTCACGTTTTCCAGGCTTTGACGCGCCTGATCGGCTACGTTTTCTGCCACTTCACCGGTCTGTGGACATACCGGGATTTGACCTGACGTCAACACCATGCTGCCCAGAACCACACCCTGTACGTAAGGCCCAATCGCCCCTGGCGCACATTCGGTTGCAATTACTTTTCTCATAGTCCCTCCGGCGTCAGAGCGCCTGGGTGAAAGTACGTGAAATAACATCCTGCTGCTGTTCGCGGGTCAGCGCGTTGAAGCGCACCGCATAACCAGACACGCGGATCGTCAGGTTCGGATAGTTTTCCGGGTGCTCAATGGCATCCATCAACATTTCACGGTTCATAACGTTAACGTTCAGATGCTGACCACCTTCCACATGTGCTTCATGGTGGAAGTAACCGTCCAGCAGACCGACCAGGTTGGTTTTACGCACTCCATCCTCTTTGCCCAGCGCTGCCGGCACAATGGAGAAGGTGTACGAGATACCGTCTTTGGCATAGGTGAACGGCAGTTTGGCAACCGAGGTTAACGACGCCACCGCACCTTTACGATCGCGGCCGTGCATCGGGTTCGCCCCTGGCGCAAACGGCGTACCTGCGCGACGTCCGTCCGGCGTGTTACCGGTTTTCTGTCCGTACACCACGTTGGAGGTAATGGTCAGAATGGACTGCGTCGGCACCGCGTTACGGTAGGTTGGCAACACCTTAATTTTCTTCATAAAGCGTTCGACCAGGTCGCAGGCAATGCTGTCTACGCGCTCGTCGTTGTTACCGTATTGCGGATAGTCGCCTTCGATTTCGAAATCAACTGCCAGACCATTTTCATCACGAATCGGTTTCACGCGAGCGTATTTGATAGCCGACAGAGAATCCGCCGCCACGGACAGACCCGCCATACCACAGGCCATCGTGCGATAGACATCACGATCGTGCAGCGCCATCAGCGAAGCTTCGTAGCTGTACTTGTCGTGCATGTAGTGGATGATGTTCAACGCGCTGATGTACTGCACGGCCAGCCAGTCCATAAAGTGGTCCAGGCTCTCCATCACCGTGTCGTAGTCCAACACGTCATCCATCAGCGGTGCCGTTTTCGGCCCGACCTGGATTTTCAGTTTCTCATCCACGCCGCCGTTGATTGCATACAGCAACGTTTTGGCGAGGTTGGCACGCGCCCCGAAGAACTGCATTTGCTTGCCGATAACCATCGGGCTGACGCAGCAGGCAATGGCATAGTCATCGCTGTCAAAGTCGGCACGCATCAGATCGTCGTTTTCATACTGCAAAGACGAAGTGATGATAGACACCTGGGCGGCGTACTTTTTGAAGGCTATCGGTAGCTGCTCAGACCACAGCACCGTCAGGTTCGGCTCAGGTGCCGGGCCCATGGTGTGTAGCGTATGCAGGTAGCGGAACGAGTTTTTCGTCACCAGCGTGCGGCCATCCAGTCCCATACCGCCGATAACTTCGGTCGCCCAGATTGGGTCGCCTGAGAACAGAGTGTCGAATTCCGGCGTACGCAGGAAGCGCACCATACGGATCTTCATAATGAAGTGGTCGATCAGCTCCTGCGCCTGCTGCTCGTTTAAAATTCCCGCTTTGAAATCGCGCTCAATGTAGATGTCGAGGAACGATGCGGTACGGCCCAGCGACATAGCGCCACCGTTCTGAGATTTCACCGCAGCCAGGTAAGCAAAGTACACCCACTGCACCGCTTCCTGCGCATTACGCGCCGGACGGGAGATATCGCAGCCATATTTCGCCGCCATTTCCTGCATTTGCAGCAGGGCGCGGCGGTGCTCAGACAGCTCTTCGCGCAGACGAATCGTGGCTTCAAGATTCTGGCCCCACTCCAGGTTCGACTGGAGATCGGCAAACTGCAGTTCACGCTCACGCACCAGATAGCGGATACCATACAGCGCGACGCGGCGGTAATCACCGATGATACGACCACGACCGTAACCATCCGGCAGGCCGGTCAGCACGCCGGATTTACGGCAGCGCAGCATATCCGGAGAGTAGGCGTCAAATACGCCCTGGTTATGGGTTTTACGCAGTTCAGTAAACTGGTATTCAAAATCAGCATCCATCTCACGACCATAAGCATCAAAAGAGCTTTTGATCATATTGATGCCGCCAAACGGATGCAGAGCACGCTTGAGCGGCTTATCCGTTTGTAGACCGACGATTTTTTCCAGTTCTTGTTCAATATAACCGGCGTCATGCGCGGTTATCGTGGTCGCAATATTGGTATCGAAATCAACCGGCGCGTGCGTCGAGTTTTCAATACGGATGCCCGCCATAACTTTTTCCCACAATGCAGTGGTCGCAGGCGTTGCTTCGGCGAGGAAAGATTCATCCCCTTCATAAGGCGTATAGTTGTGCTGAATAAAATCACGGACATTAATTTCTTCTTTCCAGTCCGTACCTTTAAAGCCATTCCAGGCTTCGGCATACAGCATATCGCTGGTATCGATATTTACCTTCATGAAAAATAATCTCTCTGCTGAAATTTAATTATGCAAATTCTACTGGTGTATTAATTTTGCCTAAGGCAATGGCATCACGCGCAATCATTTTCTCTTCATTTGTGGGAATAACCGCACAAATAACACGAGCATCTTTATTAGAGATAATTCTTTCGCCATGGGAATTTGGCAGGCTATTCATTTCGCTGTCGATATTCACCCCTAAAACGGCGAGATGTTCAATAACCAGACGACGAATTAATACCGAGTTCTCACCAATTCCGCCAGTGAAAATAATCCCATCAAGACGATGCAGCGATGCGGCATGTCCGGCGATATGGCGTGCAATACGATGCACAAACGTTTTAATCGCCAGCTGCGCACGCTCATGTCCTTCGTGCCAGGCTTTTTCTAACGTACGTAAGTCAGAGGACAAACCGGAAATACCCAGTAAACCGGACTCTTTATTCACTACGCGCTCAAGGTCGCCGAGCGTCTGGTTGGTTTCGCTGGCAATCCACGCCATGGCGCCGAAATCGACGTCTCCACTGCGGGTGCCCATCATCAGCCCTTCCAGCGGCGTCATGCCCATTGAGGTATCAACGCTCTGTCCATTACGTACCGCACAGATTGACGCGCCGTTGCCCAGGTGCGCTACAACCAGACCGGAGTCATCACTCTGCAGTTCGAGAAGCTCATGCGCCCGTTGAGAAACATAGCGGTGCGACGTGCCGTGGAAGCCATAACGACGAACGCCCAACTCCTCATAATATTTCCACGGTAAACCGTACAGATAGGCCTCAGGGGCCATCGTCTGGTGGAAGCTGGTATCAAATACCGCGACCTGCTGCACGCCTGGGAAAAGGTGCTGAGCAGATTCAATCCCGCTCAGGTTCGCATAATTATGTAGCGGTGCTAATGGCGATACCCGGCGAATATTGTCGATAACTTCGTCAGTAATAATTGCTGATTCGGTAAAGATATTTCCGCCGTGGGCAATGCGGTGGCCAATTAAGGCCACGCTGTCCATTAAATTACGTTTCTCCAGTTCAACGGCAATTGCTTTTAATGCGTCTTCGTAGCTGTGGTGAGCCAGCTTAGCTGGCTCTCCTCCATTAATTGCTATGAACGCATTTTCAGAGTTAATACCGTCTGCAATTCCCGCCATTAAAACTTCACAGTTTGCTGCATCCAGCACTGAGAATTTAATGGAAGACGAACCACAGTTAATAACCAGTACTACCGGAAACTCATTCATTTCACTACTCCGCTCATCCTGAGCTTAAGGATTAAAACAGTTTGTAGACGATGTTCAGGATGGTCAGCAGACCAATCACGGTAACAAACACGTTATCCAGACGGCCACGGTATTTCGCCAGTGATGGCGCTTTACGGATGGCATACATCGGCAGCAGGCAGAGCAGAGAGGCAATAATCGGCGCGCCCATTGCTTCAATCAGGTCCAGGATGTTCGGGTTGGCGTAAGCCACAACCCAGGTGGAGCCCATGATGAAGATCATGCTGATGGTATTAAGTTTGCCGGCAGAAACTTTCGTTTTATCGCCTTTATAACCAAACTTCAGCACCAGACCGTTCAGACCTTCCAGCGTGCCCAGATAGTGGCCGAAGAAAGATTTGAAGATAGCAACCAGGGCGATGATTGAAGCCCCGTACTCCAGAACAGTTGCGAAGGTGGACTTCGTACCGGACAGTGAAGCGAAGTGGTTTGCCAGGTAAGACAGCACAGGAATGTTTTGCGCTTTCGCATCCGCCATGTTTGCCGGAGAGAGCGTGAACAGGCAGCTAAAGGCGAAGAACATTACCACCGCAACCATCAGCATACTGGCGCGGGAGATGATTTTAGAACATTTCTGCTCGGTGAATTCGCGACCGTAATCTTTCTCATACTCTTCACGTTTAGAGACGACGAAGGAAGAAACAATCGGTGAGAAGTTGAAAGAGAACACCATGATGGAAATACCCAGCCATACGGTAACCAGGATGCCGTCATGGCCAGTCAGGGCGATATTGCTGATATCAACCTGATCGATAACCGCAGAGTTCCAGTAAGGGATCAGGGACAGAGAAATAAGCACCAGGCTGGCAATGAACGGCCATACCAGGTAGCTCATCACTTTAACCATCAGATCTTTACCAAACCAGATGACGAATGCCATCAACAGCAGCAGGAACAGCGCCACGAAGCCACGGTTTAACGCTGGCATCTGCAGCTGGTTTTCCCAGAAGGTCATAAAGGTGTTGGTAATGGTGACGCCATAAATCCACAGCAGCGGACAAATCGCAAAGAAGTAGAGGAACGTGATAACCACGCCGCCCGTTTTACCAAAGTGCTCTTCAACCGTTTCTGTGATGTTACCGGAAGGGTTAGAACCGGAAAGACACAGGCGTGCCAGCGCACGGTGGCAATAGAAGGCGATGGGGTATGCTAGCACCAGCATGATCAGAATGGGGATCAGTCCGCCAAAACCTGCGCGGATAGGGAAGAACAGCACCCCAGCGCCGATGGCTGTACCAAATAAACCCAGTGTCCAGGTGGTGTCCGATTTGCGCCAGGACGACTGTTTTGTCTGGCTGGATACAATGCTATCAGTAGTACTCATATCCTATCCTCAACGAAGTATATTAAGCGTCAACTAAACCAGTAATTTGAGATACACGAGAAAGGTCGATATTACCGCCAGAAATAATGCTGACTGTTTTTCTGTTCTGGATATAGCTATCTAATTTCCCGCTTAATAATGCTGCGCATGCCAGCGCGCCGGCACCTTCAGTCACAACTTTATTTCGCTGAATTAATGCCACCATGCTGTTGCGAATTTCATCTTCGCTGACCAGGACAATGTCATCCACCAACTCACGAACAATTTCATACGTTAAAGTACCCGGGCGGGAAACGTCACAACCATCCGCCAGGGTGCCGGTCGTTCGGTGCGTGGTTATTTCTCCAGCGTGGAAAGAAGCCGCCATGCCGTGAACGTTTTCAGACTGTACGCCAATAATTTTAATGGTCGGGTTAATAGATTTAATTGCCACCGCAATACCAGCAATCAGTCCACCACCGCCAATTGGCACAATCACGTTATCGACATCGTACAGATCTTCCAGAATTTCCAGACCAATAGTGCCCTGACCAGCAATAACTTTCGGGTCATCATAAGGTGGAATAAAGATGCGGCCTTCAGTTTCCACAATCTCGCTAACCTTAGCGATGGTGTCGTTGAAGTTGTCGCCGTGCAGTACAACTTCTGCGGAATAATCGCAGGTTGCCGCTACTTTAGACTTCGGTGCGCCTTTCGGCATCACCACTTTGCCATCGATTCCGAGCATAGCGCAGGAGAGAGAAACACCTTGCGCGTGGTTACCTGCAGAGCAAGCCACCACGCCCTTACATCTTTCAGCTTCGGTTAATGAACTGAGCTTGTTAAAAGCACCACGGATTTTAAATGAACCGGTACGCTGCATGTTTTCAAACTTGAGGAAAATTTCCCCTTTGCAACGTTCACTAAAATAGTTAGAGCGAGGCATTCCCGTTTTATAAATTTTCCCCGCAAGTCTTTTTTTCGCTTCGAGGATATCTTCAATTGCAACTGGGAGATCGTATGTAATGTGCATTAGAACCTCTTACCTGGGTATTAAAGTAAATAGATAGCCGTGACCATTGTCAGATATAGACAAATGGCGTTTATTTCGTGTTAAAACAAATTTAATCTTTAATCAATTTCAATTAATTGCCTTCGTCTCCGACAATTATATGATGAATACTCTTTGGCTAATTCCACCAAAATAGATGCTGCTTTTTTAATTCGATAATTTTTCGACCACACGGCGGCATAACGCGCGACGGGTAAGGTTTCTTCTACCGGGATAGTAATAAACTGGTTTGAGCCAAACGGTGTGGTCATATCGCAGGGAATTACTGTTAAGAAATCAGCATTGAGAACAAGATTATAAATCGTAACGACAGAGTCTGTTTTAACGATGTTTTCACTGCTGATGCCATTATTCTGTAACGTGGTAAGAAGTTCGCTGTAGTACCCCATATTCGTTTGTGGCAACACCCACTGTTCGTTTTTCAACGCGCTCAGCGAGGTGATGCCGGTGCATGTTCGGGACTTGCTGGCAACCAGGATAAAGTCTGACTCAAAGAGCGGCTCAACATGCAGATCGTGCAGTTTCATCTCATCACTCAGCGTACCGATGGCGAAATCCAGACGTCCGTCACGAATCGCCGGTAAGAAGGAGGAGAGCTGAGCTTCATACATAGAAACCTGCGCTTTCGGGAACACTTCTTTGAATTTTTTAATCATGCCGGACATGATGGTGAAGGCGATCAGTGAAGGAAAGCCAAACGACACATCAACGACCGCATTGCTCGTCATACTGTTCATCTCATCAACCATGTTTTTCATTTCACGGGTAATAGATTCAGACCATGAGAGCATCACCTGACCTGCCTGAGTCAATGTCACACCAGTATTTTTACGTACAACTAACTCAATACCGAAATAAGCCTCTACATCATTAATGATTTTGCTGACAGCCGGTTGAGTTAAACCTAATTCTTTTGCAGCTGAGCCGATAGAACCGCTTCTAATGACTTCCTGAAAGACCACTAAGTGCTGTGTTTTAGGGAGTGTAATAGTATTCATATCGACCTGCGTTAATTACTTTGTTGACGGCAGGAAGTGTACCAAATTAAGCGAACAAGGATATGTGCTACCCCTCACAAATCCCCTTGACTTACATTTTGTAAGACTATCGTTAAAATTTAAATCACTTAATAATCATATAGATATGAATTATCGATCTCACTTTATCCTGACTTTAGTCAAAAAAAGATGGGGGGATAACGATTTTTTATGGCTATAACACCCCCATTTTTTCCACTATTTTTTAAAACCATGAAAGGCTATATTTCAATCAATTACAGAACAATTATCAGGCAAGATGGCGCTTAAATTTAATAAACAACTTATCAAATTTAATTATATTTTAATGATTATGGCGATTAAATAACGTTATGCATCACATTTTTTCGCCACATTTGTTTGTAAAGAAACATTGCATTTATTAAAATTCAATCTAAATAATACAAACAATTATCATATGCAACATTATATTAACACTGATTTTGTGCGATTTATTAGCAAGTAATTTTGTGATGGCGATCGATTGCGTTCGATTATTCTCGAGAAAAACGTATCGCACAGCGTTTTGTGTTGGTCGTCACAAAATTAGAAATATCCACCGACACATTCCCCTCAGATAAAAGAAATTTGGTGCATAAATAATAGGGATATAAAAATTAGATAGGAAGGAAATAAGCGCCTGCATCCTCGAAAACCAATCTCAATGCTCGCTGTAAAACCTCTGCCGGATGGCGGTGTAAACACCTTATCCGGCCTACAAAACCAGTCTCTCCCCTAGTAGGCCTGATAAGCGCAGCGCCATCAGGCATGGCAACCTGCCCAGAAAGCAAAAACCCCGCCGAAGCGAGGCTTTATAAAGAGTGAAGCTGACCGATAAGCCGCGTTCTTTTGAGCATAGCGTCGTGGACAGTCATTCATCTGGCTTACCCAGAAAGCAAAAACCCCGCCGAAGCGGGGTTTTATAAAGAGTGAAGCTGACCGATAAGCCGCGTTCTTTTGAGCATAGCGTCGTGGACAGTCATTCATCTGGCTTACCCAGAAAGCAAAAACCCCGCCGAAGCGGGGTTTTATAAAGAGTGAAGCTGACCGATAAGCCGCGTTCTTTTGAGCATAGCGTCGTGGACAGTCATTCATCTGGCTTACCCAGAAAGCAAAAACCCCGCCGAAGCGGGGTTTTATAAAGAGTGAAGCTGACCGATAAGCCGGGTTCTGTCGTGGACAGTCATTCATCTAGGCCAGCAATCGCTCACTGGCTCAAGCAGCCTACCCGGGTTCAGTACGGGCCGTACCTTGTGAACCCCTATTTGGCCTTGCTCCGGGTGGAGTTTACCGTGCCACGGACTGTTACCAGCCGCGCGGTGCGCTCTTACCGCACCCTTTCACCCTTACCTGATCCCACTTGCGTGGGCCATCGGCGGTTTGCTCTCTGTTGCACTGGTCGTGGGTTTCCCCCCCAGGCGTTACCTGGCACCCTGCCCTATGGAGCCCGGACTTTCCTCCCCTCCGCCCGTCTCCCCCGAAGAGGACGACGACGAAGCGGCGACTGTCTGGTCAGCTTCGGCGCGCAGTATAGAGGGTTTGCGGGGCAATGTCACCCCGCACTGCGCATTCCTATCGCTAACGTGGCAGCGATGTTTCTTGAGGCGCGATAAATATTATCAAATGCCCCACGGAAGGCCTCTTCCAGCGTGCTGATGCTGGTCAATACGCTAAATACCGCATCGATACCATATTGATGCACGACCTCCACATCGCGCGTCAGGCTGCCGCCAATACCAATAACCGGCTTGTGGTACTTCTTCGCGACATTCGCCACGCCTACCGGCACTTTGCCGTGAATGCTCTGGCTGTCGATCCGCCCTTCGCCGGTCACCACCAGCGTACAGTCGTGAATATGCTCTTCCAGATTGAGCGCCTGGGTCACAATCTCGATACCGCTGCGCAGCTCGGCGCCTAAAAAAGCCATTAATGCCGCGCCCATTCCACCTGCCGCACCGGAGCCTGGCACATCTTTCACATCAACCCGCAGAGACTTTTTAATAATGTCGGCATAATGAGACAGATTACGGTCCAGTTCGAGAATGCGTTCTTCCGTCGCCCCTTTCTGCGGGCCAAAAATGCGCGAAGCGCCAGAATCGCCGATGAGTGGATTAGTCACATCACAGGCCACGCGAATGGAACAGGTTTTTAAGCGCGGATCCAGACCCGAGATATCGATGGAGTTCAGACTCATCAGGCTTCCACCACCATAGCCAATTTCTGTCCCGTTGGCGTCGCAAAGTTTTGCCCCCAGCGCCTGCACCATACCCGCGCCACCGTCGTTGGTGGCACTGCCGCCGATGCCAATAATGATGCTCTGCGCACCGCTATCCAGCGCCTGCAAAATCAGCTCTCCGGTACCGCGTGACGTAGTGACTAAAGGGTTGCGCTTTTCAGGAGGCACCAACGCCAGACCGCTGGCTGCCGCCATTTCGATAAACGCAGTTTTACCATCTCCAGACATGCCCCAGCAGGCATTCACTTTTTCGCCCAGCGGCCCCGTTACTTGCGCTGAATGTTCACTCCCTTGCGTCGCGGCAATCATGGCTTCAACCGTTCCTTCGCCGCCATCGGCAACCGGAACAGAAACATATTGCGCATCGGGGAAAATTTCCCGAAATCCTTTTTCTATTGCCTGAGCTACCTCGGTGGCAGAAAGGCTTTCTTTATAAGAGTCTGGGGCAATTACGATTTTCATAGTTATGTAGCCTGACTGTGCCGCGCAAGGCAAGAAATACAGGGCGCACATCCGCGCCCTTCTTGTTAGCGAGTGACTTCCACTTTCGCCAGTTTTTCGTAGTAGCATGCGAGCGCACTGTGATCGGCAGTACCCAATCCATCTGCGCGTAGCGCCTGCATCATCTCCATGACTGCTGCAGTCAGCGGCAACTGAGCGCCAACGCCATGAGAGGTATCCAGCGCGTTCGCCAGGTCTTTGATATGCAGGTCAATACGGAAACCTGGTTTAAAGTTGCGATCCATCACCATCGGCGCTTTCGCATCCAGCACGGTGCTGCCTGCCAGCCCGCCACGGATCGCCTGATACACCAGATCCGGATTCACACCCGCTTTGGTCGCCAGCGTCAGCGCTTCAGACATCGCGGCAATGTTCAGCGCCACAATCACCTGATTCGCCAGCTTGGTAACGTTACCCGCACCAATTTCACCGGTATGCACCACGGAGCCTGCCATCGCTTTCAGCAGATCGTAGTACTTGTCGAAAATCGCTTTATCGCCGCCGACCATCACCGACAACGTGCCGTCAATCGCTTTTGGCTCGCCGCCGCTGACCGGCGCATCCAACATATCCACGCCTTTCGCTTTCAGCGCGTCGCTAATTTCACGGCTGGCCAACGGTGCAATGGAGCTCATGTCGATAAGCACTGTGCCCGGTTTCGCCCCTTCAATAATGCCGCCTTCACCCAGTGCCACTTCCTTAACATGCGGAGAGTTCGGCAGCATGGTGATGATCACATCACACTGCTCAGCGATATCTTTCGCCGTGGCGGCAGTTTCAGCACCTGCGGCAATTACTTCCGCAATGGATTCCGGGTTACGGTCAGCAACCACCAGCGAGTAACCTGCCTTGAGGAGGTTTTTACTCATTGGTTTACCCATAATACCGAGGCCAATAAAACCAACTTTCATTGTCATGTCTTTATCTCTCTCTACTGTCGATGGTGGTTATTTCTTAAAAGAATCAGCCAGTTTCTGCGTGGCTGAACGGAACACGCCAAGGTCGCTGCCAACGGCAACAAACGTCGCGCCCCACTCCAGATAACGACGCGCATCCGCCTCTACCGGGGCCAGAATGCCGCTTGGTTTGCCGTGTGCTTTCGCGCGGGCAAAAATGTGCTGGATAGCTTTCTGCACATCAGGATGTGACGCATTGCCGAGGTGACCTAGCGCCGCAGCCAGATCGCTTGGTCCAACGAAGACACCGTCAACGCCTTCTGTCGCCGCGATTGCGTCAACGTTATCAACGCCCTGCTGACTTTCGATCTGCACGATGATGGTGATGTTCTTATTCGACTGCGCAAAGTAGTCCGGTACGGTGCCAAACATATTGGCGCGATGGGATACGGACACGCCGCGAATACCTTCCGGCGGATAGCGGGTCGACGCCACAGCGTTAACCGCTTCTTCTTCCGTCTCAACGAACGGGATCAGGAAGTTGTAAAACCCGATATCCAGCAGACGCTTGATAATTACCGGCTCGTTGGTTGGTACACGCACTACCGCCGCGCTGTCGCTGCCTTTCAGCGCCATCAATTGCGGAATAAACGTCGAGATATCATTCGGCGCATGTTCGCCATCCAGTACCAGCCAGTCAAAACCTGCCAGGCCTAAAACTTCGGTACTGATTGGGCTGGCCAATGCAGACCAGCAGCCAATCTGAATTTGTTGCGCCGCGAGGGCCGCTTTAAACTTATTCGGGAAAATCGTGTTATTCATCGCCTATACCTTTGTTTATTTCTGCAATTCCATACGTTTAATGTCACCGACAATAAACAGGTAGCAAACCATTGCCATCAGCGCCGAGCACCCTACAAACATCAGCGCAGCATTAAATGAGTGCAGCTCGCTCACCAGATACCCAATCACCAGCGGGGTGACGATGGAAGCCACGTTGCCAAATACGTTAAATACCCCACCGCACAGACCGACAATCTCTTTCGGCGCGGTATCGGAAATCACCGGCCAACCCAGCGCGCCGAAACCTTTACCGAAGAACGCCAGCGCCATCAGCGCCACCACAAGAGCGGTATTATCGGTGTAGTTACACAGAATAATGGTCGATGCGAGCAACATGCCGAGCACTATCGGCAGCTTACGCGCCAGGGTAATGCTGAAACCACGTTTAATCAGATAATCAGAGAACACGCCGCCGAGCACACCACCGAAAAACCCGCACAGTGCCGGAATCGAAGCCACCAGGCCCACTTTCAGAATCGACATACCTTTTTCCTGAACCAGGTAAATCGGGAACCAGGTGAGAAAAAACCAGGTAATTGTGTTGATAAAATACTGGCCAAAGAACACACCAAGCATCATACGATTTGTCAGCAACTGCTTGATATAATGCAGTTTAGGACCACCTGACTTCACATCGCCCGGTTTTTTATGGTCCATATCCACGACCGCGCCGTTTTCAGAGATAAACTTCAACTCTTCTTGCGACATGCGCGGGTGATCGGTTGGGTTATGAATAAACTTTACCCACAGTCCGGTAAGCACAAAACCAATCACGCCCATCACGGTAAAGACGTGCTCCCAGCCCCAGGCGAAGGTCAGCCAGCCGAGCAGCGGGGAAAACAGCGCCAGGGAGAAATACTGTGCGGAGTTAAAAATCGCAGATGCCGTGCCGCGCTCTTTCGTTGGGAACCAGGCCGCCACGATACGGGCATTAGCCGGGAAGGATGGCGCTTCCGAGAAGCCCAGCATAAAGCGCATGATGAACATTGAAATACCCGCCCAGGCCAGCGGGAACATGTCCACAAAGCCCTGCAGGAAGGTAAACAGTGACCAGAAGAACAAACTGTAGGTGTAGACTTTCTTCGAGCCGAATTTATCCAGCAGCCAGCCGCCGGGGATTTGCATCAACAGGTAAGCCCAGCCGAAGGCGGAGAAAATGTAACCCATTGAGATGGCGCTGAGATGTAACTCTTTCGCCACTTCAGTTCCGGCAATAGACAGCGTCGCACGGTCCGCATAGTTAACGGCTGTAACAATAAATATTATCAGCAATATTAAATAACGGGTGTGCGTACCTTTCTTTTTCTCGACAACTGTATCCAATATCATTCTATTTACCTCGGGCACATAAAAGGTTTTTATTATTATTTTGTGAGTGTTTCTCGCGATAAATTACCGATAATAAAAATAGATAATAATTTATCAGACGTTATGAAACCGTGATTTAGTATAATCATCAGCACAACGTTAATCATTGTGCAAGCGCTCATTAAATACGCGTTATTAAATTAATGTTTTGGGCATATGCACACAAGCATGGGCGCTAATGCACACATTTACGTATTGCTACCCCTGGTGACGCGGCCTTGCTGAGTTTAAGTGATCATCGTCACATTCTTCACGTTAAACTCCTGACATTCTTATTTCACGATACCGAATCTTTATTACTTACAATTAGATTCAAAATATAAATATCCACACTATTATCACCACCTTGTTGGAGAATACTGGACAATGGCCGACATCGAAATCAGACAAGAATCGCCAACGGCGTTTTATATTAAAGTTCACGAAACAGATAATGTGGCGATAATTGTCAATGACAATGGTCTGAAAGCCGGAACGCGTTTTCCGGACGGACTGGAACTCATTGAACATATTCCCCAGGGTCATAAAGTGGCGCTATTGGATATTCCTGTTCATGGCGAAATCGTGCGTTATGGCGAAGTGATAGGCTATGCCGTTCGCGATATCCCACGCGGCAGCTGGATTGATGAATCAATGGTTGAGCTGCCCAAAGCCCCGCCGCTGGAGACGCTGCCGCTGGCAACTAAAGTGCCAGAGCCGCTGCCACCGCTAGAGGGCTATACCTTCGAAGGTTACCGCAATGCTGACGGTAGCGTAGGTACCAAAAATCTACTCGGTATCTCCACCAGCGTGCACTGCGTAGCGGGCGTGGTGGACTATGTGGTGAAAATCATTGAGCGCGATCTGCTGCCTAAATACCCGAACGTTGACGGTGTGGTGGGGCTCAATCATCTGTACGGCTGCGGCGTGGCGATCAATGCTCCAGCCGCCATCGTGCCGATTCGCACCATTCACAATATTGCGCTTAACCCGAATTTTGGCGGTGAAGTGATGGTCATCGGCCTCGGTTGCGAAAAACTGCAGCCTGAGCGGCTGCTGGAAGGCACGCACGATGTGAAAAGTATTCCGGTCGACAGCGCCAGTATCGTCAGCCTGCAGGATGAAAAGCACGTCGGCTTTCAATCGATGGTCACCGATATTCTGCAGGTGGCCGAATGTCATCTGGCAAAACTCAATCAGCGCCAACGTGAAACCTGCCCGGCTTCAGAACTGGTGGTCGGCATGCAGTGCGGCGGTAGCGATGCGTTTTCCGGCGTGACGGCCAACCCAGCGGTGGGTTATGCCTCCGACCTGTTAGTACGCTGCGGCGCGACCGTAATGTTCTCTGAAGTAACCGAAGTGCGCGATGCCATCCACCTTCTGACCCCACGTGCGATTAACGAAGAAGTAGGTAAACGCCTGCTCGAAGAGATGGCCTGGTACGATAACTACCTTGATATGGGCAAAACGGATCGCAGCGCCAACCCTTCTCCTGGCAACAAGAAAGGCGGTCTGGCAAACGTGGTGGAAAAGGCGCTGGGTTCGATTGCCAAGTCTGGCAAGAGCGCGATTGTCGAAGTATTGTCGCCGGGTCAGCGTCCAACCAAACGTGGCCTGATTTACGCTGCAACCCCCGCCAGTGATTTTGTTTGCGGTACACAGCAGGTCGCTTCCGGGATCACCGTGCAGGTGTTCACTACCGGTCGCGGTACGCCATATGGCCTGATGGCCGTGCCGGTGATTAAAATGGCGACACGCACCGAGCTGGCCAACCGTTGGTTTGACCTGATGGACATTAACGCGGGCACCATCGCCACCGGAGAAGAAACCATTGAAGACGTGGGTCTGAAACTGTTCGAATTTATTCTCGACGTTGCCAGCGGGCGTAAGAAAACCTTCTCGGATCAGTGGGGACTGCATAACCAGCTGGCGGTGTTTAACCCGGCGCCAGTGACCTGATTATCGAAACGAAAGCCAACGAAAAAACGGGGATTTATCCCCGTTTTTTATGTCTATGTAACAACAAATAAAGTGATAACGTTCTCATTTTAAGAGGTTTTTTCAAACATCTGTTTTTTTCGATTCAAACCTACAAAATGAACCTAACAATATGAAATTAAACGAAATAATGTCACCATTGTTTTATGTTATATTTTCGTTTTGATAAAAGAGAAACCTACCGAAAGACGACCTTGTTTTAATGCGATAATCCCCTATTTTTTACCGCTTTGACTTTCTCCGATGTAAAACAGATTATTCATAGGCTCCTGTAATTTACCTCATAAGCATTCTGACCTGAATAAAGAGGGAAGTTATGTATACCCTGAATAAAAATAATGTCGCATTGGCCTGTCTTATTTCCTGTTTACTGGCAACTCCTGTCGTCGCGAGTGCTGAAGGCCAATCGGACGCAAAGCCTGTTAAATTACGCTACACGTTATGGGACCGTAATCAACTCCCTGGCGAACAACAGCTCGTTAATGAATTCGAAAAAAACAACCCTGGCATCAAAGTCGAAATTGAATTAACACCTTATGACCAATATTTTATCAAGCTAAGTTCAGCAGTCGGCGGAAATGTAGCACCGGATGTATTCTGGATGAATATGCCTAATTTCCAGCAATATGTTAAAAATGGCATGCTGGAACCACTGAGCAATTATCTGAAAGAGAAATCAGCGCCGAAACTGGATGATTTTGTTAAAAGTTCAGTCGATGCCTATCAATACCAGTCGCAGCAATATGCCATCCCAAGGGATATTGATGCAATTGCCGTCTGGTACAACAAAAAAATGTTCGATCAGGCTGGCGTGAGCTATCCCGATAAAAACTGGACATGGGACGATTTAAAACAAAAATCAGAGCAGTTGCGTAAAGGGCTGGATAAACAGTCTTATCCACTGGCAATGGAATTCAGCAGCGGACAGGACAGTTATTTTAACCTGCTATTACAGGCTGGCGATAAAATTGTCCTGCCTGAGGGCAAAACGGATGTTGCCAATGACAAAGCCATCGCCGTCTATCGCGATGTTCAAAGCATGCTGAACGCGGGACTAATCCAACCGCCAGGCGAGATGGAAGCCTCGGATGTCTTCCAGTCAAACCGGGCTGCCATGGTCTACGCAGGCTCATGGTGGGCATTACCCTTCTCTCAAAATGAGCTGATTAAGGATCACATCGGCGTGGTACCAATGCCTAAAATGGCAGAGCAGGCAGGTGTATCCCATAGCCTGGCATTTGCCATGTCAGCAAAAAGTCAGCATAAAGATGCGGCGTGGAAGTTCATTGAGTTCATGAGTTCTGAGCATGCGCAGCAGACGCTGGCTACGGGAAAAGTCGTGATCCCCGCTAACCAAAAAGTGGCCAAAGAGTGGGCTGAAGGCTTTAAGGGTATTGATGTTTCAGCCTATATCGATTCATTGGCTTTCTCACATAAATATCCAACCGCAGGCTCCAATACCGCCAAGTGGAATAGCATTCTGAATGATGGCTTGAAAAAAGTCTGGACGGGTACTGACCCAGAAAAAGTCATGCCTGGTGTTGCAAAACGCGTTGAACGAGAAATGCAGAAATAATCCTGAGGGAGCCATGCTCCCTCTCGCTTTCGCCCACGCAATATATTTTGGTTGCACAGTGAGCATCCCGGAGTCTGTATGAGCTATTCAGATGAAGCTGCATCCCCACAATTACCAGCCAGGGAAGTGCACAAAAAATCCCTGACCAAGCTGGAAAAAGAAGAACGCTTCTGGGGATGGATAATGATTATGCCGTTACTGGCGGGGTTAATTGTTTTTTACTTTACTCCATTCTTCCAGAACGTTTTTTATAGTTTCACCGACCTCGGCGAGTTTCAGATCTGGACGACGATCAGCTTAGATAACTATATTAATTTATTCAGCGATGATGAGTTTCGTTCAGCAATATATAACACCCTGGCCTATGTTTTTATTTGCGTACCGATAATCACCGTTTTGTCATTACTGCTCGCAATTGGCCTGAATCAGGCGATTCGCGGTCAGTGGTTGTTTCGCACGCTGTTATTTCTACCCGCTGTCACTATGCCTGCGGCCATTGCTATGGTCTGGCAGTGGTTGATGAACCGAAACTTCGGCTTAATTAATCAGATCCTGGCTTTTTTCGATCTTCCGGCCATCGGTTGGTTATCCGATCCCGATGTCGTCCGCCTGAGCGCCTCGTTGGTTATCATCTGGTCGGCTATTGCGCTGAAGATGATCATTCTGCTCGCTGGATTGCAGGGGATCCCCAAACAAATTTATGAAGCGATGTCGCTGGATGGCATCAGCAAATTGCGTGGATTCTGGTCTATTACCTTACCGCTAATGATCCCAACGCTGTTTTTCGTACTGGTGATCTCTTTTATCGAAACGCTGCAAATTTTCGATGTGGTTTATCTGCTGTTTGGCAGTTCATCCATGGTGGACGATCAGACGATGACCATCGCCTATCTCTTCTATAAATACGCCTTTATCTACCATGAAAAAGGGTATGCCTCAGCAATCGCCGTGGTGATTTTCGTTATCACGATGGTCCTGACGCTGCTGCAAATATGGATTGGTAAACGACTTAAAGCACAGTGAGGCACCACGATGTTCATGACAAAACGTGAAAAATGGCTAATTTACGGCCTGATGATCCTCGCGACGCTGGTAACGGTGGTTCCGTTTATCTGGATGATCATCACCTCTTTTAAAACCCAGGCAGAAAGCATCGCCTTTCCGCCGATCCTGCTACCCGCCAACCCAGGGTTTCAGGCTTACGGTAAAATCTTGCATGAAATGCCTTTTGGCAGCTTTTACTTTAACTCGATCGTCTCCACGCTGGTCATCGTCATTTTGCAGACGCTGATTGCGGCAATGGCAGCGTACGGTTTCTCCCGACTGCGTTTCAAAGGACGAGATGTCCTGTTTATGCTGTGTATTTCAATTCTGATGGTGCCCGGTCAGATCTTTTTAATCCCACAGTTTTTAACCGTTGAAAAAATCGGTTTGCTGAACTCAATTCCTGGACTGGTGTTACCGGGTTTATTCAGCATATATAGCGCCTTTTTATTACGTCAGTTTTTTCTGTCAGTACCTAAAGAACTGGAAGAGGCAGCCATTATGGATGGGTATAACCATCTGACTATTTTCTTCAAAATTATGCTGCCATTAATTAAACCGGGACTGATTGCCTGCGTCATTATTAACGGACTGTGGAGCTGGAATAATTTAATGTGGCCACTGATCGTCAACACCTCCATGGATAAAATGACATTACCAGTAGGATTAGCCTCACTTTCTGGCCGTTCAGGCGTGGAATATCCGATGTTAATGGCGGGCGCATTGCTGGCGATTATCCCGATGTTGTTACTTTATATCTTCTTCCAGCGCTATTTTATTCGCGGCATCGCTGGTGCCGGAATTAAAGGATAAGGGGCAGTGTTATGTCAGGTATTCAATTACAGGCAGTAAGCAAAGTCTATCCCAATGGCTTTCAGGCGATCCATGGCGTTGATCTTGAAATCCACGACGGCGAATTCATGGTGTTTGTCGGGCCATCAGGCTGCGCCAAATCAACGCTGCTACGCATGATTGCAGGTCTGGAAGATATCACTCATGGCCATATCGCAATCGGAGAGAAGTGCGTCAACGACCTGCTACCAAAGGAGCGAGGCGTTGCCATGGTCTTCCAGAATTATGCCCTCTATCCCCACATGACGATTTATAAAAATATGGCATTCAGTCTGTTAGGGAAAATGAGCAAAGAAGAGATTGATATCCGCGTCCGGGAAGCTGCACACAAGCTGGAAATCGAAACATTGCTCGACAAAAAGCCCGGTCAGCTTTCAGGCGGTCAATGCCAGCGAGTAGCCGTTGGCAGGGCCATCGTGCGTAAGCCAGACGTTTTTTTGTTTGATGAGCCGCTGTCCAACCTGGATGCAAAACTGCGTGTTTCAATGCGCGTGCGGCTGACAGAACTGCATCGACAACTGCGTCACGAAGGCGTGAGCGCAACCATGGTGTACGTCACGCACGATCAGATTGAAGCGATGACGATGGGAGACAGGATTTGCGTTCTAAATGGCGGTCGTATTATGCAGGTGGATACCCCAGGGAATATTTACCATCACCCCAGGAATAAATTTGTTGCTGGTTTTATTGGTAATCCGGCAATGAATATTATGCTGCTTGATATTGACCCCAGCACTCGTGGCCTGCGCCTGGCTGATAATTTAATCCTGCCATTAAATACGCGCTTGAGTAACCTACTGGAGCAATATCCGCACTCCAGCGTCTGGTTTGGCATCCGCTCAGAGGCCATTCAGTTAGCCTCGCAGCATGATGCCTCTGCGTTCGATGCGCACATTACCAACGTAGAAAGGATGGGCAACGAAGACCTTCTGCATTTTGATATTGGTGAGCAACATATGATCTTACGTATTAACTCCTCACCCGACTGGACCCCACTTCCCGGTGAATCTATCAAAGTGAAATTTAATCTGGATGCCGCCTTTTTGTTTGATAAAAAACATGAAGAAAATTTGGCCTGACCGTTATTCAGGCTAAGTGAAAAATGAGAGGTTTATATGTGTGCGAATAAAGTGACCGTATTAGTGGTAGGGGCTGGTGCGCGCGGAGAAATATATTCTCGCTATGCGCTTGAACATCCAGACAGAATGCAGGTGGTAGGCGTTGCCGAGCCCAGAGAGGCATACCGCCAGCAGTTTGTCGCACAGCATAAGATTGACCCAAATAACGTGTTTTGCGACTGGCAAGAAGCTGCGGCCCAACCCAAAATGGCCGATGTGGTACTTATTTGCACGCAGGATAATATGCACAAAGATCCTGCCGTGGCGTTTGCTAATCTCGGCTATCACATTCTGCTGGAAAAACCGCTCGCCCCTACGCCAGAAGATTGCCGGATCATTATTGATGCGGTCAAACGCAACAACGTATTACTGGCCGTCGCGCACGTCCTGCGTTACACCCGCTATACGCAAAAGCTGAAATCACTGCTTGATGATGGCGTAATTGGCGATATTGTCAGCATGCAGCATCTCGAACCCGTAGGTTACTGGCATCAGGCGCACTCGTTTGTACGTGGTAACTGGCGCAATGAAGCAGAATCGTCATTTATGTTGTTACAGAAATCCTGTCATGATTTGGACTGGATCCGCTACATCATGAGCGACAACTGCCAGGACGTAGGATCATTTGGTAGCCTGAGTCACTTTGTGAAAGAGAATCAGCCTGCTGGTGCCGCCGACCGCTGCCTTGATTGTCAGGTTGAATCAACCTGTCCCTGGTCTGCCTGCAAAATTTATCTGGGTGAAAACCACAAATGCACTCCACACTTCCGTCGGGTGCTGACTGCAGATCCTAGCGAAGAGAATGTTCGCCAGGCGCTGCGCGATGGGCCTTATGGTCGTTGCGTTTATCGTTGTGATAATGATGTGGTGGATCATCAGGTTGTTAACTTACGTTTTGCCCACCAGCAGACAGTGACCTTTACCATGACCGCGTTTACCAAAATGGAAGATCGAAAAACGCGCCTGTTTGGTACCAGAGGTTATCTGGAAGGCGATGGCGAGCAGATCCGGGTGTTTGATTTCCTGACAGACAAAGAAACAGTGCATCAGATCGAGGAGATCGCCGCTGGCACACAAACCCAGATGGGGGGGCATGGTGGTGGCGATTACTACCTGATGGATCGCTTCATCCACGCAGTGATGGCCAACGATCAAAATATGATCCTTTCTGGCCCGGATGAATCACTGGAAAGTCACTTAATGGTCTTTGCCGCAGAGCGCGCTCGCAAGGAAAACTGTCTGGTTACGCTGTGAAGCCGGAGGAGATGAGGCATGTTTTACGGTGTTGATATTGGTGGAACCAAAACTGAAATTGTCGCTTTTGATAAGGAAATGCAGGTTTGCTGGCGTAAGCGCGTCGCCACGCCAGTGCAGGATTATGAACTCTTTCTTTCGACCTTTACTTCACTTATTGATACCGCCGACTGGGCGACTGGAACGCAAGGAAAAATTGGCATCGGCATGCCCGGTCTTATGGACAGACATACCGGAAAATTACTGTCATCTAACGTGCCTTGCCTCACAGGACGCCAGGTGATGAACGATCTGGCCCACCGCCTCAATCGTTCGGTTGAACTGGACAATGACTGCTGCTGTTTTGCACTCTCGGAAGCCCATACCCTGCAGGCTCGCCAGTTCTCCCGAATTTTTGGTGCCATTATTGGCACCGGCATGGGTGGAGGGTTAGTCATTGACGGTCAGTTGTATCGGGGTCGCAACCGAATGGCCAGTGAGTTCGGCCATTTACCGCTTCCGGCAACGTTTATGCGTCGTTATCACTTGCCGGAGTTGAAGTGCGGCTGTGGCTTACAAGGGTGTCTGGAACGCTATCAATCCGGTCCTGGTTTACTGTGGCTCCACAAACACTTCAGTGGAGAACAACTCAAAATGGAGACCCTGCTGGAGCATTATCGTCATGGCAATGCCAGCGCCGTTACAACCATAGAAGCATGGATTGATATGTTGGGTTGTACGCTGGCGCAATTGCAGTTGATTCTGGATGTCGATGCTTTTGTTCTCGGCGGTGGAGTTTCCAACATCGAGGAAATTTATACGTTGCTGCCGCAGGCCATGTCACGTTACTTGTTCCCGGGATTAGAGCCTGCCCGCGTATTCCCGGCCATCCATGGTGCATCCAGCGGGGTTCGCGGTGCCGCATTGCTGCTGGTTGAACAGGGTACGCTGACCCACTAAAACACTGCTGGCGAGAAAATCTCGCCAGCAATTTCAGTTATTCATCCGCAATCACCACATCCACCCCAAGCTGGATTAACGTCCGGTGATAATTTTCAGGGATACCGCTGTCGGTAATCACCCGGTCAATCCCGCTGATTTCGCTAATCATACAGAAACTTTTGCGGCCAAACTTGCTGGAGTCAGCGACTACCGTGACCTCCTGTGCAACCTCACACATTACCTGATTCAGATGCGCTTCTCCCGGATGTGGCGTGGTTATCCCTGCTTCCAGGCAGAATCCATCAACGCCCAAAAAAAGCTTATCAAACCGGTATTGTCTGAGCTGGTGTTCTGCTGAAGGGCCATACAATGAATAGACGCTTTGCCTGACGTTCCCCCCCAGGATCATGACGTCTACGCGCTCAAAATTCGCCAGCTCCCACGCAATGTTGAGCGCATTGGTCATCACCACCAGATCGCGGCGATTCTTTAGCATTGGAGGAATGAGCGTGGTGGTCGAACCGGAATCGAGGATTAACGTGTCACCATCTTTCACAAAGCTGGCTGCTTTTTCGGCAATACGCGTTTTCACATCGCGATTCAGCCGGTCCTTATCCTGCAAAGGCCGGTCAAGGGCAAAGTGCTGATTGAGAACCGCCCCGCCGTAGGAGCGCATGACGCATCCTTTCTGCTCCAGATAACGTAAGTCGTTGCGGATCGTGACCGATGACACACCAAAATGGACGCTCAGTGGCTCGACACGAACGCTACCCTGATCGCACAGCAGATCAATTATTTGCTCGCGACGTCTTAAGTTATCCAGCATTTCTATTGCTCCATCAAATATTCATGTTGTTTTGTTTTAGCGCTTTAGCACTTTCGTTTTCTTTTGAATATATTACATCAGAAGCAATAAGGTGAATTTGTGCGCACAGACTCAGCGTTTAATTTAACCAAAACTGACTATTTTCTTTCGTTTTAGCAAACCGAAACGAAGAAAACCGAAAAAATGAAAAGACTCAAAACGGGTAAGATGCGAGAAAGAGGCGGGAAGCATGCAAAAAAACGAAAGCGAGCTACTAAAAAAGCTCGCTTATGGTTTGTTTTTGTTTAATTGAATGGGATCACATTTTTGAATTTTAGAGCGGGACTACTCAACAATGATCACTTCAACACCGCTGCGGCGTAGTTCCTGCAAACTTTCCTCTGGGATACCTTCATCAACAATGATGGTATGGATCCTCTGGGTATCAATGATCTTATGCAGGCTGGAGCGGTTAAACTTCGTCGAGTCGGTAACAACAATAATACGTTCAGCCACTTCACACATCCGACGGTTGAGACGCGCTTCATCTTCGTTGTGCGTGCTAACACCACGCTCTAAATCAATAGCATCAACGCCAAGAAACAGCATGTCGAAGTGATAATTTTGTAGCGACTGCTCAGCCTGATCGCCATAAAACGATTGTGACTGACGACGCAAATGACCGCCGGTCATCAGCAGCTCAACCCCTTCGGCTTCCAGTAGCGCATTGGCGACATTCATACCGTTGGTCATAGCAATGACATTAGTATGCTGGCGCATCAGGCGGGCAATTTCATAGGTCGTGGTACCGGAGTCAAGGATCACGCGGTGTCCCGGTTGAATCAACTCTGCGGCGGCTCTGGCAATACTGCGTTTTACTGCCGTATTAAGTGAACTCTTATCTTCAACAGAAGGCTCCACAACAGGTGCATTGCTTTCGCAAATCAGCGCTCCGCCATAGGCACGTACCGCAATCCCCTGCTTTTCCAGAAAAGCGAGGTCGTTGCGAATAGTGACCGTGGAGACGCCAAAAAATAAGGAGAGATCGTTAACCTGAACGCTTCCCTGCTGCCGTAACCGCTGGATGATCTGCTCACGTCTTTCGCTGGTGCCAATAACGCGTTTGTCTGCAGAGGACTCGGTGTTACTCATAAGAAATCCTTTAGTTGAACCTTTCGTTTTATTTCGTTTTGTCTATTAACGCCTTTCTTTTGCGCGAATGCAAGCCCCGCAAGCAGGGAAGAGCCGGACGAACTTACGCTGAAACCTTTCATTGCGTTTCTTTTGTGAAACAGATCGGAAAACCATTATCTTTCGTTTTATTTTTATAACACCATGATGCAGTATTAAATGAAACAAAACGAAAGATTGATGTCGCAGTAATCTGACCTGGAGAGGAAAGTGAAACATCTAACTAAAATGGTCGAGCAGCATAAACGGGGGAAGGCAAATGGGATTTATGCCGTTTGTTCCGCGCATCCAATCGTACTGGAAGCCGCAATACGCTACGCCCATGCAAACCATACACCGCTGTTGATCGAAGCAACCTCTAATCAGGTTGACCAGTTTGGCGGCTATACAGGTATGACGCCAGCCGATTTTCGCAGTTTTGTCTGCCGATTAGCCGACTCGCTTGATTTTTCTCAGGATATGCTGATTCTCGGCGGAGACCATCTCGGGCCAAACCGTTGGCAAAATCTGCCTGCGGAACAGGCAATGGCCAATGCTGACGATCTGATCAAGAGCTATGTCGCCGCAGGCTTTAAAAAAATCCACCTCGATTGCAGCATGTCTTGTGCCAACGACCCGGTTCCACTGACGGATGAAATCGTCGCTGAGCGCGCCGCACGCCTGGCCAAAGTCGCCGAAGAAACCTGTATGGCACATTTTGGCGAGTCTGACCTGGTCTATGTGATTGGCACAGAAGTTCCGGTTCCTGGTGGCGCACACGAAGCGTTAACCGAACTGGCGGTAACAACGCCAGATGCCGCACGTGCAACGCTGCAGGCCCACTATCACGCCTTTGAAAAGCGCGGGCTGGAAGGTATATGGGCACGTATTATCGCCCTGGTCGTGCAACCTGGCGTTGAATTCGACCACACGCACATCATTGATTATCAACCGCAGAAAGCCGTGGCACTCAGCAAAATGGTGGAAGACTACGACACGCTGGTTTTTGAAGCGCATTCTACCGATTACCAAACGCCACAGTCCTTGCGCCAACTGGTGATAGACCACTTCGCTATTCTGAAAGTGGGACCCGCGCTTACCTTCGCCCTGCGCGAAGCGCTGTTTTCGTTAGCTGCCATTGAAGAAGAATTGCTGCCTGCAAAAGCCAGCTCGGGCCTGCGACATGTGCTGGAAAGCGTAATGCTTGATAGACCAGAGTACTGGCAGAGCCATTATCACGGTGATGGCAACGCACGCCGTCTGGCCCGTGGATACAGCTACTCTGATCGGGTTCGTTACTACTGGCCGGACAGCCAGATTGATGAAGCATTTGAACGTCTGGTACGTAACCTGGCGGACGACCCCATTCCACTACCGCTGATTAGCCAGTATTTACCTTTGCAGTACGTAAAAGTGCGCGAGGGAGATCTCAGCGCCACGCCGCGAGAACTCATCATTAACCATATTCAGGACATACTGCAGCAATATCACTGCGCCTGCCTGGGTGCTCCAGATCGTAACGCATAACAAAAAAGAGAAAAATACCATGCCAAACATTGTATTAAGTCGCATTGATGAACGCCTGATTCACGGTCAGGTTGGTGTGCAATGGGTCGGGTTTGCGGGGGCAAACCTGGTGCTGGTCGCTAATGATGAGGTGGCTGAAGATCCAGTGCAGCAAAACCTGATGGAAATGGTACTGGCAGAAGGGATCGCCGTACGCTTCTGGTCACTACAAAAAGTGATCGACAATATTCACCGTGCCGCCGATCGCCAGAAAATTCTGCTGGTCTGCAAATCGCCTGCGGATTTCTTCCGTCTGGTCGAAGGCGGTGTTCCTGTTAACCGTATCAACGTTGGCAATATGCACTACGCCAACGGCAAGCAACAAATCGCCAAAACGGTTTCTGTAGACGCTGCAGATATTACGGCGTTCAACGGGCTCAAAGCCGCTGGAGTGGAATGCTTCGTTCAGGGCGTTCCAACAGAACCCGCCCAGGACCTCTATAAACTTCTCTGAGGGATTCACAATGGAAATCAGTCTGTTGCAGGCTTTTGCGTTGGGTATTCTCGCCTTTATTGCAGGCCTGGATATGTTCAACGGGTTAACGCACATGCACCGCCCGGTTGTTCTCGGGCCGCTGGTCGGCCTGATTCTGGGCGATCTGCATACCGGTATTTTAACAGGTGGTACGCTGGAACTGGTGTGGATGGGTCTTGCCCCACTGGCGGGAGCTCAACCGCCAAACGTGATTATCGGCACTATCGTGGGAACCACGTTTGCCATAACGACCGGAGTGAAACCTGAAGTTGCCGTAGGTGTAGCGGTACCGTTCGCCGTAGCAGTACAGATGGGGATTACCTTCCTGTTCTCTGTGATGTCCGGGGTGATGGCTCGCTGCGATCGCATGGCAGCGAATGCCGATACCGCCGGGATTGAGAGGGTCAACTATCTGGCGTTGCTCGCGTTGGGGACCTTCTACTTTTTATGCGCGTTCCTGCCGATTTACTTTGGCGCGGAACATGCCAAAACCGCGATAGATGTTCTGCCGACGCGTCTGATTGACGGCCTGGGTGTGGCAGGCGGCATCATGCCAGCTATCGGCTTCGCCGTACTGCTGAAAATCATGATGAAAAACGTCTATATCCCCTACTTCATCCTGGGTTTTGTAGCCGCAGCCTGGCTCAAACTCCCTGTGCTGGCGATCGCCGCCGCAGCACTGGCAATGGCACTGATCGATTTTCTGCGTAAATCACCTGAACCTACAGCTCCCGCAGCACAAAAAGAGGAATTCGAAGATGGCATCTAATCAAACGGCTCTGCCGAACGTTTCCGAAACCGAAGAAACGCTGCAGTCCGGCACCAATGAAAACGTCTACGAAGACCAGAATATCGGTGCCGAGCTGACGAAAAAAGATATCAACCGTGTTGCCTGGCGTTCAATGCTGTTGCAGGCCTCTTTTAACTACGAACGTATGCAGGCATCAGGATGGCTGTACGGCCTGTTACCTGCTCTGAAAAAGATCCATACCAATAAGCGCGATCTGGCGCGTTCGATGAAAGGCCATATGGGCTTCTTCAACACGCACCCGTTCCTGGTCACGTTTGTTATCGGGATTATCCTGGCGATGGAACGCTCCAAGCAGGATGTGAACAGTATTCAAAGCACCAAGATTGCCGTGGGTGCGCCGCTTGGCGGCATCGGCGATGCCATGTTCTGGTTAACGTTACTGCCTATTTGCGGCGGTATCGGGGCCAGCCTGGCGCTGCAAGGCTCTATTCTTGGCGCAGTTGTCTTTATTGTTATGTTCAACGTGGTTCATCTTGGTCTGCGCTTTGGGCTGGCACACTATGCTTATCGAATGGGCGTTGCTGCCATTCCTCTGATTAAAGCTAACACCAAAAAGGTTGGACATGCGGCATCCATCGTAGGGATGACGGTGATCGGTGCGCTGGTAGCGACCTATGTTCGCCTGAGCACTACGCTGGAAATCACTGCTGGCGATGCGGTAGTGAAACTGCAAACAGACGTGATAGACAAGCTGATGCCTGCTTTTTTACCGCTGGTCTACACATTAACCATGTTCTGGCTGGTCCGCCGTGGCTGGAGTCCTCTGCGCCTTATCGCCATTACCGTGGTGCTCGGCGTCGTAGGTAAGTTCTGTCATTTCCTGTAAATATAAGGGGTTGTAGATGTTAGGTATTATTTTGACGGGTCATGGCGGGTTTGCCAGCGGAATGGAAAAAGCGATGAAACAGATTCTGGGTGAGCAGACTCAGTTCATTGCCATCGACTTTCCGGAAACCTCAACCACTGCCTTGCTCACCTCACAACTTGAACAGGCGGTGGGTGAACTGGATGCGCAGCAAGACATCGTGTTTCTGACTGATTTGTTGGGCGGAACGCCATTTCGCGTCGCTTCCACACTAGCCATGCAAAGGCAAGGTACTGAAGTGATCACCGGTACCAATCTACAACTGCTACTGGAGATGGTGCTGGAGCGCGACGACCTGAGCAGCGAAGCGTTTCGTTTGCAGGCGCTGGAGTGCGGGCACCGGGGTTTAACCAGCCTGGTGGACGAGCTGGGACGCTGCCGTGAGGAAAAGCCCGTTGAGGAAGGGATATGACACTGCTACTGCGCGCCAGACGTCTACTGACCGAACAGGGTTGGCTGGACGATCATCAATTGCATATTGAAGACGGTATCATTGCGGCAATAGAGCCAATTCCTTCCGGCGTTATGGTCCGCGATGCTGAACTGCTCTGTCCGGCATACATTGATACCCACGTACACGGGGGCGCGGGTGCCGATGTGATGGATGAAGCACCGGATACACTCGACAAACTGGCGATGCACAAAGCACGTGAAGGGGTAGCCAACTGGCTACCCACTACCGTCACCGCTCCATTACCGGATATTCACAAGGCGCTTGAGCGTATCGCCCATCGCTACCATTCCGGAGGGCCAGGCGCACAGGTGCTGGGCAGTTATCTTGAAGGCCCGTACTTTACGCCGCAGAACAAAGGGGCGCACCCGCCTGAGCTTTTCAGAGAACTGGAACTCAGTGAACTGGATGAACTGATTGCGATTTCCCAGCAAACATTGCGCGTCGTTGCGCTGGCACCAGAAAAACCCGGTGCATTGCAGGCCATCGAACATCTGAAGCAGCGCAACGTACGGGTGATGCTGGGACACAGCGCAGCTACCTGGGAACAAACCCGCGCAGCCTTTGACGCCGGCGCTGACGGACTGGTTCACTGCTACAACGGTATGACCGGCTTACATCATCGGGAGCCAGGAATGGTTGGCGTAGGGTTAACCGACCCTCGCGCCTGGCTGGAACTTATCGCTGACGGACACCATGTCCACCCGGCAGCCATGAAACTCTGCTGCTGTTGCGCCAAAGACAGGCTGGTGCTGATCACCGATGCCATGCAGGCTGCAGGAATGCCAGACGGACGCTATACACTCTGCGGTGAGGAGGTGGAAATGCACAGTGGTATTGTGCGTACCGCTTCCGGTGGCCTGGCTGGTAGCACTCTCTCGGTTGACGCAGCCGTACGTAATATGGTCGAGCTCACCGGGATAACGGCAGAAGAGGCAATTCATATGGCCTCTCTCCACCCCGCACGTCTGTTGGGTATCGATCGCCAACTGGGATCGTTAGCAGTGGGAAAACGTGCAGACGCGATCGCGCTCAATAGCAGGCTACATTTACAACAGATCTGGATTCAGGGTCAGGCTCTCCCCCTTTGACCTTTCATTTTGTCTCGTGTTGGCCTGCGGTCTTCGATCGCAAGGCCTTTCTTTTCCTTTCGCTTGAGTAAATACCTAACCATCCTACAACAAGCCTACTTCTTATAGATCAATAAGATAACTACACCTTTCGTTCTCACGATCACAAATTTCGTTTTATTTCCTTTTGGATTGTTGCTCTTTCGATTTCTTTCCTATAGATTTTAATCAATCGACAAGATGAACAAGTGAAACGAAACGAAAGATAGCGACATTCTCGCCAGCGTCTTATGTGGAATTTACAAGACTAAGGACTTAAGTTATGCCAGAAACCTATACCCCTGTTACCGCGGTAACGGGCACCTGGACCGAAGAAGAGATCCGTCAACAACCTGCCAGTTGGATCCGTTCCCTTACGAATATCGACAACATTCGATCTGCCATTGACAGCTTTCTCGCACCATTACTGCGCAAAAACGATCTGCGGATCATACTGACCGGGGCTGGAACATCAGCATTCATTGGCGACATCATCGCCCCTTGGCTGGCAAGCTATACCGGTAAAAACATCAGCGCTGTGCCGACCACCGATCTGGTCACCAATCCGATGGATTACCTGAATCCCGCACATCCGCTGCTGCTCATTTCTTTCGCTCGCTCAGGTAACAGCCCTGAAAGCGTTGCGGCAGTGGAACTGGCTAATCAGTTTGTGCCTGAGTGTTATCACCTGCCAATCACCTGCAACGAAGCAGGTAGCCTCTATCAAAACGCAGTTGCAAGCGACAATGCCTTTGCTCTGTTAATGCCCGCAGAGACACATGACCGTGGCTTCGCGATGACCAGCAGCATTACCACCATGATGGCCAGCTGCCTGGCAGTATTTGCCCCAGAGAAAATCAACAGCCAGACCTTCCGTGACGTGGCCGATCGGTGCCAGACGATTCTGACTTCGCTGGGCGATTTCAGCGACGGTGTATTTGGCAATGAACCCTGGAAACGGATCGTTTACCTCGGTAGCGGTGGATTACAGGGAGCAGCGCGGGAATCAGCACTGAAAGTCCTGGAGCTGACTGCAGGCAAACTGGCCGCATTCTATGACTCCCCGACAGGCTTTCGTCACGGTCCAAAGTCACTGGTTGATAACGAAACGCTGGTAGTGGTCTTTGTTTCCAGCCATCCGTATACACGTCAATACGATCTCGATCTGCTGGCAGAGTTACGCCGCGATCGGCAGGCATTGCGGGTTGTCGCGATTGCCGCACAAACCCATGAGGTGATTGAAGCAGGCCCACATATTCTGCTGCCACCAGCACGCTCTTTCATCGATATGGAATTGGCGTTCTGCTTCCTGATCTACGCCCAGGTTTTTGCTTTGACGCAATCCATCAATATCGGCAATACACCGGATACGCCTTCTGCCAGCGGCACTGTGAACCGCGTTGTACAGGGCGTTGTTATTCATCCCTGGAACGCCTAAAAGGATCGTTTTATGAGCATTATTTCCACGAAATACCTCCTGCTGGATGCCCAAAAAAAGGGTTATGCCGTACCTGCCTTTAACATTCATAACGCCGAGACGATCCAGGCGATCCTTGAAGTGTGCTATGAAATGCAATCGCCGGTGATCCTGGCAGGAACGCCGGGTACCTTTAAGCATATCGCGCTAGAAGAGATCTACGCGCTGTGCAGCGCTTATTCCACCAGCTACGGTATACCGCTGGCGCTGCACCTCGATCACCATGAGTCGCTGGACGACATTCGTCGTAAAGTGAATGCAGGAGTGCGCAGCGCAATGATTGACGGCAGCCACTTTCCGTTTGAAGAAAACGTGAAGCTGGTGAAATCCGTTGTGGATTTTTGCCATGCCAAAGATTGCAGCGTGGAAGCTGAGCTGGGTCGCCTCGGTGGCGTAGAAGATGATATGAGTGTGGATGCAGAAAGCGCCTTCCTCACCGATCCACAAGAAGCTAAACGGTTTGTTGAACGTACTGGCGTAGATAGCCTTGCTGTTGCCATCGGCACAGCCCACGGTTTGTACACCAAGACGCCCAAAATCGATTTCCAGCGGCTGGGTGAAATTCGTGAGGTAGTCGACGTTCCGCTGGTGCTGCATGGCGCAAGTGATGTCCCTGACGAATACGTCCGCCGCACGATCGAGCTTGGCGTTTGCAAAGTTAACGTCGCGACCGAACTGAAAATCGCTTTTGCCGATGCGGTCAAAGCGTGGTTTGCGGAGAATCCGCAGGGCAACGATCCTCGCTATTACATGCGGGTCGGTATGGATGCGATGAAAGAAGTGGTGCGTAGCAAAATCACTGTATGCGGGTCAGCAAACCGCTTATTAATCAGTGAAACTGCCGCTCAGTCTTAAGCACTGTGTTAGCTAATGGCCATACCCTTGTCGGTTTGGCCATCAGCAATCGGGCTTACTCTCCCTGCTGTTCCAGCGCGTGCTTATACAACGCATTCTTTTTCACGCCATGGATTTCAGCAGCCAGCGCGGCGGCCTTTTTCAGCGGCAGTTCTGCCTGCAATAAGGCCAACGTACGCAGCGCATCGGCAGGAAGATCGTCTTCCTGCGCTTTATGCCCTTCAACAATCAGCACCATTTCGCCTTTGCGACGGTTTTCATCTTCCTTGACCCACGCCAGCAGTTCACCAACCGGTGCACCGTGAATAGTTTCCCAGGTTTTGGTCAGCTCGCGCGCCAGCACCACGTAGCGGGATTCGCCCCACACAGCAACCATGTCTTCCAGGCTATCCAGCAAGCGGTGGGTAGATTCATAAAAAATAAGCGTACGCGGCTCGGCCTCAATGGCTTTCATCGCATCACGACGCCCTTTCGATTTGGCAGGCAGAAATCCTTCATAGCAAAAACGGTCTGAAGGCAGGCCTGCAGCGCTCAGGGCAGCAATCGCCGCACAAGGACCAGGCAGGGGAACAACGCGGATCCCTGCTTCACGACAGGTACGCACCAGATGGTAGCCAGGATCGTTAATCAGCGGCGTTCCGGCATCGGAAACCAGCGCAATGTTTTGTCCTTCTTTGAGCTTCGCGACCAGCGTTTCAGCCTTTTGCTGCTCGTTGTGGTCATGTAGCGCGAACAGACGCGCGTTAATCGCGAAGTGTTGTAACAATAATCCTGTATGACGAGTGTCTTCAGCGGCAATCAAATCAACGGCTTGTAAAACTTCGAGCGCTCGTTGGGTAATATCAGCCAAATTTCCTATAGGAGTAGGTACAATAAAGAGTTGGCCTTGAGAATTATCCGCCGATTCGTGTTGTTTCATTGTGTCGTCCGTATTGCCGATTTAATATTGAGCATTGAGTAAAAAAATATCACTGGATACAGTATGGTACCCTCAACATTTTCTCGTTTGAAAGCCGCACGCGCGCTACCAGTCATTCTGGCAGCACTGATTTTCGCAGGCTGTGGCACCCAGGCGCCAGACCAGAGTGCAGCCCATATGCAGGGCACTGCGCAGGCTGATTCCGGCTTTTATCTGCAACAAATGCAGCAAAGCTCTGATGATAGCAAGACCAACTGGCAATTACTCGCCATTCGTGCACTGCTGAAAGAAGGCAAGAGCCAGCAGGCTATCGAACTGTTTAACCAGCTACCGCAGAAGCTAAGCGATACCCAGCAGCGTGAGCAGTCACTGCTGGCCGTCGAGATTAAGCTCGCGCAGAAAGATGTCGCTGGCGCACAGGCCCTGCTGGATAAGTTAACTCCCGCCGATTTCGATCAAAACCAACAGGCACGCTACTGGCAGGCGCAAATCGACGTCAACCAGGGTCGCCCGTCTCTGACGCTGCTGCGCGCCCTGATCGCCCAGGAACCGCTGCTGGCCGCGAATACTAAGCAGAAAAATATGGACGCCACCTGGCAGGCGCTGTCGTCCATGACCCAGGAGCAAGCGCAAGCGCTGGTCATCAATGCTGATGAAAACGTGCTGCAAGGCTGGCTGGATCTCCAGCGCGTCTGGTTCGATAACCGTAACGATCCGGACATGATGAAAGCCGGTATTGCGGACTGGCAGAAACGTTATCCGCAAAACCCAGGAGCAAAACTGTTACCAACACAGTTGGTTAACGTGCAGAGCTTTAAGCCCGCCTCCACCAGCAAAATCGCCCTGCTGTTACCACTGAACGGTCAGGCCGCTGTATTTGGCCGTACTATTCAGCAAGGCTTTGAAGCTGCGAAAAACATGGGCACTCAACCTGTCGCAGCCCCTGTTGCTGTCGCACCTGCCGCAGTTCCAGCTGCCGCGACCACCACAGAACAGCCGCAAACGACTGACGGCGTTGCCAGCCCGTCTCAGGCGTCAGTAAGCGATCTGACCAACGAGACGCCGGCTCAACCAGAAACACCTGCTGTGCAGCCCACAGCACCCGCTCAGCCAACAACCGCCAGCGCACCGGCGAATCCATCCGCTGAGCTGAAAATCTACGACACTTCATCACAGCCGCTGAACCAGATCCTGACTCAGGTTCAGCAGGATGGCGCCAGCATCGTGGTTGGCCCACTGTTGAAGAACAATGTTGAAGAGCTGATGAAAAGCAACACGCCATTGAACGTCCTGGCGCTTAACCAGCCGGAGTCGGTGAAAAACCTGCCGAACGTCTGTTACTTTGCTCTGTCGCCAGAAGATGAAGCGCGCGACGCCGCGCGCCACATCCGCGATCAAGGAAAACAGACGCCGCTGTTGTTGATTCCACGGAGTTCATTAGGCGATCGCGTTGCCAACGCCTTTGCACAGGAATGGCAAAAACTGGGTGGCGGCGTGGTATTGCAGCAGAAGTTCGGCTCCACCGCTGAACTTAAAATGGGCGTCAACGGCGGCTCAGGGATTTCCCTGACAGGCAGCCCTGTGGCCTCCTCTGTGCCAGCCCAACCCGGCGTAACGATTGGCGGTCTGACCATCCCGGCAGCACCTACCGATGCGCAAATCACCGGCGGCAGCGGTCGTGTTGATGCCGTGTATATTCTGGCGACGCCGGAAGAAATTGCATTTATTAAGCCGATGATCGCCATGCGCAACGGCAGCCAGAGCGGAGCAACGCTGTACGCCAGCTCTCGTAGTGCGCAGGGCACTGCCGGCCCGGATTTCCGTCTGGAGATGGAAGGCTTGCAGTACAGCGAAATTCCGATGCTGGCAGGCGCTAACGCACCTCTTATGCAGCAGGCGCTTGGCGCGGTTCGTAACGACTACTCGCTGGCGCGTATGTATGCCATGGGTGTCGATGCCTGGTCGCTTGCCAACCACTTCTCGCAAATGCGTCAGGTGCAGGGTTTCGAAATTAACGGTAATACCGGGGCCTTAACCGCAACGCAGGATTGTGTGATTAACAGGAAGTTATCATGGCTCAAATACCAGCAAGGACAAGTCGTCCCCGCCAGTTAACGAGTAAACAGACCGGTGACGCGTGGGAATCCACCGCACGTGACTGGCTGCTGAGCAAGGGACTGCATTTTATCGCCGCCAACGTGCGTGAACGTGGCGGCGAAATCGACCTGATAATGCGTGAAGGCAACACCACCGTATTTGTTGAGGTTCGCTACCGACGCTCAGCACAGTTCGGCGGTGCGGCGGCGAGTGTGACCCGGAGCAAACAACACAAATTATTACAGACCGCCCGCTTGTGGCTTGCGCGCCACAATGGGAGTTTTGATACTGTGGATTGCCGGTTCGATGTGTTAGCCTTCACCGGAAATGATGTTGAGTGGTTTAAGGACGCGTTCAACGACCGCTCATAGTTGAAGATTCAGAGCCTGGTTCTTAAGGATTAGCGTGTTAGATAGAATTAAAGTCTGCTTTACAGAAAGCATTCAAACTCAGATAGCTGCGGCTGAAGCACTTCCGGATGCAATCTCCCGTGCCGCCATGACGCTGGTTCAGTCCCTGCTCAATGGCAACAAAATTCTCTGTTGTGGTAATGGGACGTCCGCTGCCAACGCACAGCATTTTGCTGCCAGCATGATCAATCGTTTTGAAACAGAACGCCCAAGTTTACCTGCGATTGCACTAAACACTGATAATGTGGTCTTAACTGCGATTGCCAACGATCGCCTGCACGACGAAGTTTATGCAAAACAAGTCCGTGCGCTGGGACATGCAGGTGATGTTCTGCTGGCAATCTCTACGCGTGGTAATAGCCGCGATATCGTAAAAGCCGTTGAAGCCGCCGTGACACGCGACATGACAATCGTCGCGCTGACCGGGTATGACGGAGGGGAACTGGCCGGATTACTGGGGCCACAGGATGTTGAAATCCGTATTCCCTCACACCACAGCGCCCGCGTTCAGGAAATGCACATGCTGACGGTCAACTGCCTTTGCGATCTTATCGATAACACGCTTTTCCCTCACCAGGATGATTAAGGAGTACACATGAAGGCATTTTCGCCGCTTGCTGTGATTATCGCTGCACTGCTGCTGCAAGGCTGTGTCGCTGCCGCCGTTGTTGGAACTGCAGCTGTCGGGACTAAAGCCGCGACGGATCCTCGTAGTGTCGGCACCCAGGTTGATGACAGTACCCTGGAATTACGCGTCAATACGGCGTTGTCGAAAGATGCCCAGATCAAGAAAGAAGCGCGAATCAACGTGAGCGCATATCAGGGTAAAGTGCTGCTGGTCGGCCAGTCGCCGAATAGCGAACTGTCTGCGCGAGCAAAACAGATTGCGATGGGCGTAGAAGGTACGACTGAGGTCTTTAATGAGATCCGTCAGGGCCAGCCAATCGGTCTGGGCGATGCGTCCAACGATACCTGGATAACCACCAAAGTACGTTCCCAGTTACTGACCAGCGATCAGGTGAAATCCTCTAACGTGAAAGTTACGACTGAGAACGGGGAAGTGTTCCTGTTAGGTCTGGTGACCGAGCGTGAAGCGAAGGCGGCGGCGGATATCGCCAGCCGGGTAAGCGGCGTGAAACGCGTCACGACAGCCTTTACGTTTATTAAGTAACACGCCTGTAGATGGCATCTTATCCGGCCTACAGAACGTAATCGTTTGTAGGCCGGATAAGCGTCAGCGCCATTCGGCATTTTTTATTTAGCCCTTTCGCGTAGCTCGGAAGAGGTGAGGATCGAAACCCCGTCATGCCCAGGTGCCAGCGCTTCTGCCAGCATTGCCCGCGCAACATCGCGCGCTTCAATCGACTTCCAGTTACCCGGCAGCAACCTGAACAACGGCGCTAAAAACATCTCATTCGTCCGCTGTTTGTCCCTATCACCCAGTAGCATTGAAGGCCGGACAATCGTCAGCCGTGGCCAATTCTGCGCGATCAGCGCCTGCTCCATTTCACCTTTCACCCGATTATAAAAAAACGGTGAATTCGCATTGGCGCCCATCGAACTCACCACCAGCATATGCTGGGCGCCTAACCTACGTCCCGTCAGGGCCGTATCTACCACCAGCGTGTAGTCAGCATGGATAAACGCCTCTTTGCTGCCCGCTTCACGCCGGGTAGTCCCCAAACAACAAAAGACAATATCGACCGGATCGGTGACCTGTGCCAAAGCATCGGTTAGCTGCGGATCATGGGGGTTATAGATACCAACCGTATCTGCCAGCGGTCGACGCGTTGGTGCCGTAATGGCATTGACCCGGGGTTCATTGAGCAGCATACGCAGCAAATGTCCGCCCACCAGCCCCGTGGCTCCCGTTATTAACACCTGACTCATCGCTTATCTTCCCCAAGTCTTCAATCACTGTTCTAACTATAGATCACGCAACCAATGCATCTTTTTACCAAAGCCCAGCGTGTTGTCCGTGAATTTGACTTCATCCAGTCGAATCTCCCATACGGGCGCTGGCAGCATTCTGGCGACGGGGAAACGGCGGTTGTAGGCTTTACGCGCGTCTTCGCTCTCCTGCCCTTCAAGACGCCGGATTTCCCCTTTGAACTGTACGCCACGAATCAGGGCGACGGTTTTAGGCTGACCGTTTACTGTACCGGCAATCGGCGCGCGTGGTCCGGACATCTGTGCATGCCGCGTTTTCTCTTCGGTCAGCACATAGAACACCATCTTCTGCGCATCAAACAGGTAAAACGCATTGGCGCACCATAATTCACCTTCATGGTGTACGCACCAGGTCACGACGTGCTGTTTTGCCAGCCAGCGAGACACCGCAGTCAGTGTTTCCATTTCTATTCTCTTTTATACTGTAGGCCTGAAAATTATCACGTCGATGGTAACAATGACACCCTGGTATCTGTACCTGATCCGTACCGCAGACAACGCCTTATACACCGGAATAACCACCGATGTGCAGCGCCGCTATAAGCAGCATCAAAATGGGAAAGGCGCGAAGGCGCTACGCGGAAAGGGGGAACTCACGTTGGCATTTGCGGCGCAGGTCGGCGACCGTTCGCTGGCCCTGCGCATAGAGTATCGCGTTAAACAGCTCACCAAGCGGCAGAAAGAGCGCCTTGTCGAAGGCGAAGGGTTTGAGGCGCTATTAAGCAGCCTGCAAACCCCGGAAGCTTAAAAGCGATTGAAGTGGTCGTGGTATTCCACAAGTCCCGTCACGCCATCCAGCGCATCGTCCGCCAGGCGATGAACCTGGAACGCGCTTTCGGTGCCCGGCCAGCGGCAACGCAGGTCATGATGGGCCGCCAGCTCAAAGCCAAAGCGGCTGTACAGGGCCGGATCCCCCAGCGTAACCACCGCTGCGTAGCCAAACTCGTTCAACGAATCGAGTCCTTCATAGACCAGCTGACGCGCCAGGCCCTGCCCCCGGTAGTTTTCATCCACCGCGAGCGGCGCCATGCCGACCCATTGCAGATCTTCACCCTGAACATCGACTGGGCTGAACGCGACGTAACCTACTACCTGACCTTCATCATCGGTAGCAACCAGACCCAGCGTTAAGAAACCATCTTCACGCAGGTCGTGCACTAATTTCGCTTCCGCATCGCTCTCAAATGAACGGCGCAGCAACGCATCAATACCAGGGGCATCAATGGGAATTTCAACTCGAATCAGCATGGCTCACCTACCGAGGTCTGTTTGGTTTCTGGCGACGTTTTCATCCCCGCCTCAACAAAATCCGCCAACTGCATCAGCATGACGCGCAACGCTTTAGGCATCTGCTCCAGTTCGATGGCATCCATCAGATTTTTTACGTATAGCCCTAATTCTGTATCACCTTCAATCACCAGACGACGCTGGAAGAAAAGCGTATCCGGATCCTGCTTGCGGGCCACGATCATCAGCAGATCGCTGGCATCGGCGCTAAAACTCACATCCGCATCTGCATTCTGGCTGACGATAAGTTTATCGTTCTCAACAGAGGTATACCATTTGAGGTCAATGTCACGCACATGAATGCTCAGCCAGCGACCTTCGAGAAACTCCAGCTCCCCATCGGCCAGCGCCTGACTAAACTGCCAGCTCAGGACCTGCTCCAGAACCTGGCGCTTCAGCGCAAAGGGCGTCAGTTTAACTGGTACACTCATCAGAGAAGGACCAAATTGTACTAAGCGTGAACGCAGTTTATCCAACACGAGCTTTACTCCCTGTTTCAATAGTCCTGCTATTTTGCCATATCAAATAAACGACATAGCGGCATAAATCAACAATTCGATGCGAAATTGTTACCTCTTTATTGGTGTCACCAATACGACTTTAACTGCCTCAAATCAAAAATTGTCTCAGCAAGGTTAACTAAAATCCCCATTCGTTAACATTTCTGCGCCCATCACGGCGCAACGTTCAGGATAAATTATGGAGCTGCTCTGCCCTGCCGGAAACCTACCGGCGCTTAAGGCGGCCATCGAGAACGGCGCTGATGCTGTCTACATCGGGCTGAAAGATGATACCAACGCCCGTCATTTCGCCGGCCTTAATTTTACCGAGAAAAAATTGCAGGAAGCGGTGAGTTTTGTCCATCAGCACCGCCGTAAGCTGCACATTGCGATTAACACCTTTGCGCACCCGGATGGTTACGCGCGCTGGCAACGTGCCGTTGATATGGCAGCGCAACTGGGTGCAGACGCGCTGATCCTTGCCGACCTCGCCATGCTTGAGTATGCCGCAGAGCGCTACCCGCATATTGAGCGCCATGTCTCTGTTCAGGCATCTGCAACCAATGAAGAGGCAATTAATTTCTATCATCGCAACTTTGACGTCGCCCGCGTGGTGCTGCCGCGCGTGCTATCTATTCATCAGGTGAAACAGCTCGCTCGCGTCACGCCAGTTCCCCTGGAAGTGTTCGCCTTCGGTAGCCTGTGCATTATGGCGGAAGGCCGTTGCTATCTTTCGTCCTATCTGACGGGTGAGTCTCCTAATACGGTTGGTGCCTGCTCGCCTGCCCGTTTTGTCCGCTGGCAACAGACCCAACAAGGGCTGGAATCCCGTCTTAATGAAGTGCTGATCGACCGCTATCAGGACGGGGAAAACGCCGGTTATCCGACGCTATGCAAAGGCCGCTATCTGGTTGACGGCGAGCGTTACCATGCGCTGGAAGAACCCACCAGCCTGAACACGCTGGAGCTGCTGCCGGAACTACTGGCAGCCAATATTGCCTCGGTGAAAATCGAAGGTCGTCAGCGTAGTCCGGCCTATGTCAGCCAGGTGGCGAAAGTGTGGCGTCAGGCGATCGACCGCTGTATGGCCGACCCGCAAAACTACGTCCCGCAGGCCGCGTGGATGGAAACGCTCGGTTCAATGTCCGAAGGCACACAGACCACGCTTGGCGCGTATCACCGTAAATGGCAGTGAGAGAAGCAATGAAATATTCCTTAGGGCCGGTGCTGTGGTACTGGCCGAAAGAAACGCTGGAAGATTTTTATCAGCAGGCTGCCGTAAGCCAGGCCGACGTTATCTATCTTGGTGAAGCGGTATGCAGTAAACGCCGCGCCACCAAAGTGGGCGACTGGCTCGATATGGCGAAATCGCTCGCTGGCAGCGGTAAACAGGTTGTGCTGTCAACACTGGCGCTGGTACAGGCTTCTTCTGAACTGGGAGAGCTGAAGCGCTATGTCGAAAACGGTGACTTCCTGCTGGAAGCCAGCGATCTCGGCGTAGTAAACATGTGCGCCGAGCGTAAGCTGCCGTTTGTCGCCGGGCATGCGCTCAACTGCTACAACGCGGTTACCCTGCGTATTCTGCTCAAACAAGGCATGGTGCGCTGGTGTATGCCGGTAGAGCTTTCCCGCGACTGGCTGGCAAACCTGCTCAACCAGTGTGATGAGCTGGGTATTCGCAATCAGTTTGAAGTTGAGGTGCTGAGCTACGGGCATCTGCCGCTGGCGTACTCTGCCCGCTGCTTTACCGCGCGCTCTGAAGACCGTCCAAAAGATGAGTGTGAAACCTGTTGCATCAAATATCCGAACGGGCGCGATGTGCTGTCGCAGGAGAATCAGCAGGTCTTTGTCCTCAACGGGATCCAGACCATGAGCGGTTATGTTTACAACCTCGGCAACGAACTGACATCGATGCAGGGGCTGGTTGATATTGTGCGTCTGTCCCCTTCAGGCACTGAAACATTCGCCATGCTCGACGCCTTCCGCGCCAATGAAAATGGCAGTGCCCCATTACCCCTTGCCGCCTACAGTGACTGTAACGGCTACTGGAAGCGACTGGCTGGACTGGAGCTGCAGGCCTAGCCGGATGCAGCATAAATGCCTTATCGGGCCTACAAATAGCGATCCCGTAGGCCCGATAAGCGCAGCGCCATCGGACATGTTATATTCGGTGCCCGCCGTATAAAGCTCACTTTGTTAACAACATTCGCTAATCTTTAATGCAGTATTAAAAGATTAACCGGTAACAAAGTGAGCCGTTATGACTGACAAAACTATTCCGTTCTCGGTGCTGGATCTGGCGCCGATCCCTGAAGGATCTTCGGCAAAAGAGGCCTTCACACACTCGCTTGATCTCGCTCAACTGGCCGAAAAACGCGGTTACCACCGCTATTGGCTGGCGGAACATCACAACATGACCGGCATCGCCAGCGCAGCAACCTCAGTGCTGATTGGTTATCTGGCCGCCAATACCACCACGCTGCATCTCGGGTCTGGCGGCGTGATGTTGCCTAACCATTCGCCGCTGGTGATCGCCGAGCAGTTCGGTACCCTGAATACGCTGTATCCGGGACGAATCGATCTCGGGCTTGGTCGCGCACCGGGCAGCGATCAACCAACAATGCGCGCACTGCGCCGCCATATGAGCGGTGATATCGATAACTTCCCACGCGATGTAGCTGAACTGGTGGACTGGTTCGACGCCCGCGATCCTAATCCCCATGTACGCCCGGTTCCCGGCTACGGCGAGCAGATCCCGCTCTGGTTATTAGGCTCTAGCCTGTACAGCGCACAACTGGCGGCCCAGCTTGGTCTGCCGTTTGCCTTCGCCTCGCACTTTGCCCCGGATATGCTGCATCAGGCGCTGCATTTGTATCGCACCCAATTCAAACCCTCGGCGCGGCTGGCAAAACCGTATGCGATGGTGTGCATCAACATTATTGCCGCCGACAGCAATCGCGACGCCGAGTTTCTTTTCACCTCCATGCAACAGGCCTTTGTGAAGCTGCGTCGTGGCGAAACCGGCCAGCTACCGCCGCCGGTAGAGAATATGCATCAGCTGTGGTCCGCTTCTGAGCAGTACGGCGTACAACAGGCGCTGAGCATGTCGCTGGTCGGTGATAAGGCAAAAGTGCGGCATGGTCTCGACGCCATTTTGCGTGAAACCCAGGCTGATGAGATTATGGTTAACGGCCAGATTTTTGATCATCAGGCACGTCTACATTCGTTTGATTTGGCGATGGATGTGAAGCAGGAATTATTGGGGTAGTACTATTTGTGCCGGATGGCGGCTGCGCCTTATCCGGCCTACTCAATCTCTGTAGGCCCGGTAAGCGTAGCGCCACCGGGCAATTGTTTTACTGGTATACAGGCAACAGATTCACGCTCGACAGAATATGGATAACCGCGTTGCCGATACCGAATACCAGGATCAGCGCAATCATCGGCTTGCCGCCCCAGACACGGAATTTCGGGCTACCGAAACGCTCGCGGGATTTACGTGCCAGCAGCGCCGGAACAATGGCGGCCCAGATGGTTGCCGCGAGTCCTGCATAGCCAATGGCGTACAGGAAACCGTTCGGCCATAGCAAGCCACCGATAATTGGCGGGACAAATGTCAGCAATGCCGTTTTGAAACGTCCCATTGCCGAGTCATCAAAGCCAAACAGATCCGCCAGATAGTCAAACAGACCGAGCGTAACGCCGAGGAATGAACTCGCCACCGCAAAGTTGGAGAACACCACCAGCAGCAGATCCAGACTGCGGCTGTTTAGTACACCGCTCAGCGCCTGTACCAGCACATCAATGTTACCGCCCTGCTGCGCAATACCGATAAACTCCGGACGCGGAATGTTACCCATCGTCCCCAGCAACCACACGGTATACAGCACCAGCGCCAGCAGCGTGCCGTACACCAGACACTTAACGATGGTCTTCGGATCTTTGCCGTAATACTTCATCAGGCTCGGGACGTTGCCGTGATAGCCGAATGAGGCCAGACAGAACGGCAGCGTCATTAGCAGGTACGGCGTATACGAAGCATTGCTTTCCGCCATGTTAAACAACGTTGTGGGCTGAACGTGTCCCAATAAGCTGCCGAAGGTCAGGAAAAAGGTAATCACCTTCGCGCCCAGCACAATTGCCGTCATGCGGCTCACCGCTTTGGTACTTAACCACACCACAAACGCCACCAGCAGCGCAAAGCCAAGACCTGCCGCACGCGCCGGAACGTTCAACGACATCTCGGAGAAGGTGTGATGCAGGATCGAACCGCTCGCCGAGATATACGCGTAGGTCAGAATATAGAGAACGAAAGCAATCGAGATGCCGTTCACCACGTTCCAGCCTTTGCCCAGCAGATCTTTCGTGATGGTGTCGAAACTGGAGCCAATGCGGTAATTGAGGTTAGCTTCAAGGATCATCAGCCCGGAGTGCAGCATGCAGAACCAGGTGAAGATCAGCGCTGCCATTGACCAGAAGAACCACGCCCCGGACATGACCACTGGCAGAGAAAACATCCCCGCGCCAATTATGGTGCCGCCGATGATCACCACGCCGCCGAGCAGCGAAGGTGACGTTTGGGTGGTGGTTAGTGTTGCCATTTAGCCATCTCTCCAGTCATTTATATTGTGACTACATCTCAATGTGCTGCACTGTACCAGTACACGAGTACAATTGAAATAAAAAAAGCCCCGATTGTTGAGATCGGGGCCGTATATTTTACTTTACAGCTATAAAGCTAAAAGGCTTATGCATCACCGCCGAAACGACGACGACCAGCAGAGTCATCACGACGCGGAGCAGAAGAATCGTCACGACGCGGACCACGGTTGCCTTCACGACGTTCGCCGCTGAAACGACGACCATCACCACGACCGCCTTCACGACGTTCACCGCTAAAGTTACGACCTTCACCGCGACCGCCTTCACGACGCTCACCGCTGAAACGACCACCGCCACGACGCTCACCACCGGTGTGCGGAACCGCATCGCCAACCAGCTGCATGTTCATCGGCTTGTTCAGGATGCGAGTACGGGTAAAGTGCTGCAGCACGTCGCCCGGCATACCTTTCGGCAGTTCGATGGTGGAGTGGGAAGCAAACAGCTTGATGTTACCGATGTAACGGCTGCTGATATCACCTTCGTTAGCAATCGCACCAACGATATGACGAACTTCAACACCGTCATCACGGCCCACTTCAATGCGGTACAGCTGCATGTCACCAACATCACGACGTTCACGACGCGGACGGTCTTCACCACCACGGTCATTACGGTCACGAGGGCCACGATCGTTGCGGTCGCGCGGACCACGGTCATCACGGTCGCGGAATTCGCGTTTCGGACGCATCGGCGCATCTGGCGGCAGGATCAGAGGACGTTCGCCCTGAGCCATTTTCAGCAGTGCAGCTGCCAGCGTTTCGATATCCAGCTCTTCTTCCGGCTGCATTTTCGCCAGCAGAGCACGGTACTGATCCAGATCGCTGCTTTCCAGCTGCTGCTGAACTTTAGCAGCGAATTTTTCCAGACGGCGTTTGCCCAGCAGATCTGCGTTCGGCAGTTCTACTTCAGGAATAGTCAGCTTCATGGTGCGTTCGATGTTACGCAGCAGACGACGCTCGCGGTTCTCAACGAACAGCAGCGCACGACCCGCACGACCCGCACGACCGGTACGGCCGATACGGTGAACGTAAGACTCGGAATCCATCGGGATGTCGTAGTTAACAACCAGGCTGATACGCTCAACGTCCAGGCCGCGGGCCGCAACGTCGGTTGCAATCAGAATATCCAGACGGCCATCTTTCAGACGCTCCAGAGTCTGCTCACGCAGGGACTGGTTCATGTCGCCGTTCAGTGCAGCGCTGCTATAACCGCTACGCTCCAGCGCTTCTGCTACTTCCAGGGTCGCATTTTTGGTACGTACGAAGATAATCGCCGCATCAAAATCTTCCGCTTCCAGGAAACGCACCAGCGCTTCATTTTTACGCATGCCCCACACAGTCCAGTAGCTCTGGCTGATGTCAGGACGGGTAGTTACGCTGGACTGAATACGTACTTCCTGCGGCTCTTTCATAAAGCGGCGGGTAATACGACGAATCGCTTCCGGCATGGTTGCAGAGAACAGAGCGGTCTGATGACCTTCCGGGATCTGTGCCATGATGGTTTCAACGTCTTCGATGAAGCCCATACGCAGCATTTCGTCAGCTTCGTCCAGTACCAGACCGCTCAGTTTGGAGAGGTCCAGAGTACCGCGCTTCAGGTGATCCAGCAGACGACCCGGCGTACCGACGACGATCTGTGGCCCCTGACGCAGGGCACGTAATTGCACGTCATAACGCTGGCCGCCGTACAGGGCAACCACGTTCACGCCGCGCATATGTTTAGAGAAATCCGTCATGGCTTCTGCTACCTGAACCGCCAGTTCGCGGGTCGGTGCCAGCACCAGAATCTGAGGTGCCTTCAGCTCAGGATCAAGATTGTTGAGCAGCGGTAAAGAGAACGCTGCGGTTTTGCCGCTACCTGTCTGGGCCATACCCAGAACATCGCGGCCGCCCAGCAGATGCGGAATGCACTCTGCCTGGATTGGAGATGGTTTTTCGTAACCCAGATCGTTAAGGGCTTCAAGGATAGGAGCCTTCAGGCCCAGATCTGCAAAAGTGGTTTCGAATTCAGCCATGTAGTACGTGTGCCTCAAAATTAATGGCGGCCAGTCTACATAACTCATCATGAAATTGATCTGCAATTTTCATTGAAAAGTGTGAACCGGCTCAAAGTAGGTGTATTAACGAACAACAACGCCCTCACCCGTGAAGGTGATGGCAATCAAAAAAGATTACGGGCTGATGTGTACGTCAGCTATTGCTGGTCCGATTCTGCCAGGTCATCTTGGTCCTGGCCCAGGAGCGATAATTCCAACAATGCGTATCGGTGCTCAACAAAGTTATGAACGTTGTTAGCCACCGCCAGTTTGAACAATGCCGTAGCGTTGTCCAAATCCCCCAGACTTAGGTAGTACTTACCTAAATAGAAGTTGGTTTCACTGAGATGCTCAGCGAGCGAGGTGTTATCCGTTGCGTCCGCCTTCAGGCGTTCCATCAGCGTTGCTTCGCTAATGTTGCCCAGGTAGAACTCGACAATGTTCCATCCCCATTGCTCTTTATCCGATTTCTCAAAGCGTTGCTTCAACGCTTCTTTAGCCTGCTTCTCATCGAGCTTCTGCTCGGCAAGATAAAGCCACAGACTACGGAAAGGATCATTGGGATCGTCTTGATAAAACGCTAGCAGATCATCTTGCGCTAACTTGTCGCGACCGCCGTAATACAATGCGATACCGCGATTTAAGTGCGCGTAGTTGTAAGTTGGATCAAGCTCAAGTACAGAATCAAACGCTTCATAGGCAGCATCAAAATTGCCTGCCTGCGTTAAATATATACCTAAGTAATTGAATACTTCAGGCATATCTGGTCGGATTGCCAGCGCTTGTGAAAAATCATTTCGCGCCAATGCCCTCAGACCGAGACTATCATACAACACTCCGCGCTCATATAAAAGCTGTGCGCGTTCGTCATCGGTTAAAGCCCGACTGGCAAGAATTTGTTCCATACGTGCCAGAATCACTTCCTGCTGCAAAGTCGGTTGCAATGGTACTGCGAGGACTTCACTCTTTCGCCAGGCGGAATTACTGCATCCAGCCAGCGTGAGTGCTGTCGCAACGAAACACCAGCGCAAAAAAGGCTTCATTTCCCACTCCCGAAGACAACGATTGAATGAACGTCCAGGTTCCCCGGTTGCTAACAAGGCATCCTGCCGGGTTAAAGGCCCTCCGCTTTCACGGAGGGCAATGGCAACCTTACTCGCCCTGGCTTGCCGGAGCTTCCGGTTCGCCTGCAGGCTGAGACTGCTCAGTTGCTTCTTTAATGCTCAGACGTACACGGCCCTGGCGATCAACTTCCAGAACTTTGACCGGTACTTCCTGGCCCATCTGCAGGTAGTCGGTCACTTTCTCAACGCGCTTGTCAGCGATCTGAGAGATGTGTACCAGACCTTCTTTACCGCCACCAATGGCAACGAATGCGCCAAAGTCAACGATACGGGTCACTTTACCATTGTAGATACGGCCTACTTCGATCTCTGCGGTGATCTCTTCGATACGACGGATAGCATATTTCGCTTTCTCACCGTCGGTCGCAGCAATCTTCACGGTACCATCATCTTCGATTTCAATGGTGGTGCCGGTTTCTTCGGTCAGAGCACGGATAACAGAACCGCCTTTACCGATAACGTCTTTGATCTTGTCCGGGCTGATCTTGATAGTGTGGATACGCGGAGCGAACTGAGAAATATCGCCACGCGGAGCGTTGATCGCTTGTTCCATCACACCCAGGATGTGCAGACGCGCACCTTTAGCCTGGTTCAGCGCAACCTGCATGATTTCTTTGGTGATACCTTCAATTTTGATATCCATCTGCAGTGCAGAGATACCGTCGCGGGAACCCGCCACTTTGAAGTCCATATCGCCCAGGTGGTCTTCGTCGCCCAGGATGTCAGACAGAACAACAAAGTTGTCGCCTTCTTTCACCAGACCCATCGCGATACCCGCAACGGCTGCTTTGATCGGCACGCCTGCGTCCATCAGCGCCAGGGAAGCACCACATACGGAAGCCATGGAAGAAGAACCGTTAGATTCGGTGATTTCAGAAACCACACGCACGGTGTACGGGAATTTATCCAGTTCCGGCATTACTGCCAGTACGCCACGCTTCGCCAGACGGCCGTGACCAATCTCACGACGCTTCGGAGAACCGACCATACCGGTTTCACCTACGCAGTACGGAGGGAAGTTGTAGTGGAACAGGAAGTTGTCAGTACGCTCGCCCATCAGTTCGTCGAGGTTCTGCGCATCACGCGTGGTGCCCAGGGTCGCAGTAACCAGCGCCTGAGTTTCGCCACGGGTGAACAGTGCGGAACCGTGGGTACGCGGCAGAACGCCAGTACGCACGTCCAGGCCACGGATCATGTCTTTTTCACGGCCATCGATGCGCGGCTCGCCTGCCAGTACGCGGCTGCGAACAACGTTTTTCTCGATTGCGTGCAGGATTTCACCCAGTTCGTTAGCGTCCAGGGTTTCGTCTTCAGCCACCAGAGTCGCGATGGTTTCAGATTTGATCACGTCAACCTGAGCATAACGCTCTTGTTTGTCAGTGATACGGTAAGCATCGCTCAGGCGAGCTTCTGCCAGTGCGGCAACGCGTGCGTTCAGCGCTTCGTTGACGGCTTCTGGCTGCCAGTCCCAACGCGGTTTGCCAGCTTCTTTCGCCAGCTCGTTGATCGCCTGAATCACAACCTGCTGCTGTTCGTGACCGAACACAACAGCGCCCAGCATCTGATCTTCGCTCAGCAGTTCAGCTTCGGATTCAACCATCAGTACGGCTGCTTCAGTACCTGCAACAACCAGGTCCAGCTTGCTTTCTTTCAGTTCGTCCTGAGTCGGGTTCAGTACGTACTGGTCATTGATGTAACCAACACGTGCAGCACCGATCGGGCCGTTGAATGGGATACCAGACAGAGTCAGCGCAGCAGATGCACCAATCATTGCCACGATGTCCGGGTTAACCTGCGGGTTAACGGAAACAACCGTCGCGATAACTTGAACTTCGTTAACGAAGCCTTCCGGGAACAGCGGGCGAACCGGGCGGTCAATCAGACGCGCGATCAGGGTTTCGCCTTCGCTCGGACGGCCTTCACGACGGAAGAAGCTACCCGGGATACGGCCAGCAGCGTAGGTACGCTCCTGATAGTTAACGGTCAGCGGGAAAAAGTCCTGGCCTGGTTTCGCTTTTTTCTGGCCAACAACGGTAACGAATACCGCGGTGTCATCCATGCTAACCATAACAGCGGCAGTCGCCTGACGCGCCATCATGCCGGTTTCCAGCGTAACGGTATGCTGACCGTACTGGAATTTACGAACGATCGGATTAAGCAAAATAATATCCTTTCTCTATTTTTTGACGGCACATTTTTGCGCCATCGTTAATACCCGATCTTCTGCGCATCCTCGCGACTAATGACAACCCTAACCCATAAGCATGAGTAAAGCCTCTCATTAGCCGCGCGAACCTCTGCAACGGAAGATCATTCATAGCAACAATACATTAGTTTCCAGCGAATTGCTGCCATCTGCTGGAAAAAAGGGGCCATGAAGGCCCCCTCTTTCTGAAACTCGAAAGAATTAGCGACGCAGGCCCAGACGCTCGATCAGCGCGGTGTAACGTGCAACATCTTTACGTTTCAGGTAGTCGAGCAGTTTACGACGCTGAGAAACCATGCGCAGCAGACCACGACGGCTGTGGTGATCTTTTTTGTGCTCTGCAAAGTGGCCCTGCAGGTGGTTAATCTGTGCAGTCAACAGAGCAACCTGAACATCGGTAGAACCGGTGTCATTTGCATCACGACCAAACTCAGAAACGATTTTAGCGGTAGCTTCAGTACTTAGAGACATTTTAAAACTCCAAAGTGTTAAGAATGAAAGGATGCCGATCTCTAATTCAGCTATCCCAGTGTATACACTTTATCCTTCAAACTGACTCTGCGTTGGCTGCGTCCGCTCACCTCAGTCACTTACCTAAGTAAGCTCCTGAGGATCCTCAGACTTGCCGCTTTGATGCAGCTCGAATGATTTTGTGTATACGCCACGCGGATTGTTAAACAATTCACGCGACGTTAAGCGGCAGTATTCTACTCGCAGCGCCCTTTTATCGCAAGACAGAGAGCGCTATGCAGGATACTCAACCACCAGGCGGCGGGGGGCGACACGACCTTCATCGTCCATCTCCCCCATGCCAATAAACTTGTCGTCATCGCCTTCCGTCACGCGTACCAGCCCTTCCAGCGGGGCGCCTGTCGTCCGTACCGGATTACCATTTTTAAAGTAAACCGACGATGTTAAAGGCAAATTAACAACAGGATAGTCCGATGCCGGACTGTCCATTGGCATCAGCAAAGGATCAAGCAGTTGAGCCGCCGGAATGTTCTGCTGTTCTGCCTGTTCGACCAGCTCACGCAGGTGTTCCAGCGTGACCATACGATCCACCGGATACTTGCTGACCGTCAAACGACGCAGATACGTTACGTGCGCGCCGCAGCCCAGCTTCTCACCGAGATCGTCAACGATGGTACGAATATAGGTGCCTTTGGAGCAGTGAACTTCCAGCTCCAGTTCGTTACCCTCGTGACGGATAAACAGCAGCTCATAGACGGTAATCGGGCGCGCTTCACGCGGCACTTCAATGCCCTGACGCGCATATTCGTACAGCTTCTTACCCTGATACTTCAGCGCCGAATACATCGACGGAATCTGCTCGATATCGCCGCGGAAAGTCTCCAGCGCGCTCGCCAGTTGTTCTGCGGTGAAGGTTACCGGACGCTCCTGCACGATCTGCCCATCGGCATCGGAAGTGTCAGTACGCTGGCCCAGACGGGCAACCACGCGATAGCGTTTGTCAGAATCCAGCAAATACTGTGAAAACTTTGTCGCTTCACCAAGGCAGATAGGCAGCATGCCTGTCGCCAGCGGATCCAACGCGCCGGTATGTCCCGCGCGGTTGGCATTGTAGATGCGCTTTACTTTTTGCAGCACGTCATTGCTGGACATGCCCTGCGGCTTATCCAGCAGCAGGACACCATGAATATCGCGACCACGACGACGAGGACGACTCATCAGTCCTCCTTGCTGTCGTCCGCTGGGTTCACACGACGCTCATCGTCATGTTTCACCACGCTGGTCACCAGGTTGGACATGCGCATCCCTTCAACCAACGAGTTGTCGTAGAAGAAGGTCAGCTCAGGCACGATACGCAGACGCATTGCTTTACCCAGCAGAGAGCGGATAAAACCAGAGGCTTCCTGCAGTGCCTTAATGCCGTTTTTCACGGCAGCTTCGTCCTGATCGTTGAGGAAAGTCACGAATACTTTGGCATATGCCAGATCACGGGACATCTCAACACCCGATACGGTGGTCATCATGCCAACACGCGGGTCTTTGATTTCGCGTTGCAGGATGAGTGCGATTTCTTTCTGCATCTCCTGCGCGACACGCTGCGGGCGACCAAATTCTTTCGCCATAATAAATTCTCCAGACAAAAAAGGGGCATTCAGCCCCTTTTGAAAATAATTCGGTGATTAGGCTGTAGGCCTGATAAACGTAGCGCCATCAGGCATTACATTGCCGGATGTCGGCGTAAACGCCTTATCCGGCCTACACCCGAACAACCTTAAGCAATTGTACGTTTGATCTCGATGATCTCGAACACTTCGATCATATCGCCAACGCGAACGTCGTTGTAGTTCTTAACGCCGATACCACATTCCATACCGTTACGGACTTCGTTGACGTCATCTTTGAAGCGGCGCAGGGATTCCAGCTCGCCTTCATAGATAACCACGTTGTCGCGCAGTACGCGGATTGGGTTGTGACGTTTAATCGTGCCTTCGGTAACCATACAGCCTGCGATAGCGCCGAATTTCGGTGATTTGAACACATCACGAACTTCAGCCAGACCAATGATCTGCTGTTTCAGTTCCGGAGACAGCATGCCGCTCATCGCTGCTTTCACTTCGTCGATCAGATGATAGATGACGGAGTAGTAACGCAGATCCAGGCTTTCTGATTCGATAACTTTACGTGCAGAGGCATCAGCACGTACGTTGAAGCCAACCAGAATCGCGTTGGATGCCGCAGCCAGGGTCGCGTCGGTTTCGGTGATACCACCTACGCCAGAACCGATGATCTTCACTTTTACTTCGTCGGTAGACAGTTTCAGTAAAGAGTCGGAAATCGCTTCTACAGAACCCTGTACGTCAGCCTTCAGCACGATGTTCACTTCGTGAACTTCGCCTTCGGTCATGTTGGCGAACATGTTCTCAAGTTTAGATTTCTGCTGACGAGCCAGTTTAACTTCACGGAATTTGCCCTGACGGTACAGTGCAACTTCACGCGCTTTCTTCTCGTCACGAACAACAGTAACTTCGTCACCCGCAGCCGGAACACCGGACAGACCGAGGATTTCCACCGGAATGGACGGACCTGCTTCCAGTACTTCCTGACCCAGTTCGTTACGCATCGCACGAACGCGGCCGTATTCGAAACCACACAGAACGATATCGCCCTTGTGCAGGGTACCTTCGCGAACCAGGACGGTAGCAACCGGGCCACGACCTTTATCCAGGAAGGATTCGATAACCGCACCGCTCGCCATACCTTTACGCACAGCTTTCAGTTCCAGTACTTCGGCTTGCAGCAGGATAGCATCCAGCAGTTCGTCGATACCGGTACCCGCTTTCGCAGAAACGTGAACGAACTGGCTCTCGCCGCCCCACTCTTCCGGCATGATGCCGTACTGGGACAGTTCGTTTTTAACGCGATCTGGATCCGCTTCCGGTTTATCGATTTTGTTGACTGCAACAACTACCGGCACACCTGCCGCTTTCGCGTGCTGGATAGCTTCGATAGTCTGCGGCATCACGCCGTCGTCTGCTGCAACAACCAGAACAACGATATCCGTTGCCTGAGCACCACGAGCACGCATGGAGGTAAACGCGGCGTGACCCGGGGTGTCCAGGAAGGTGATCATACCGTTGTCAGTTTCAACGTGGTACGCACCGATGTGCTGAGTAATGCCGCCCGCTTCGCCAGAGGCCACTTTCGTTGAACGAATGTAGTCCAGCAGAGACGTTTTACCGTGGTCAACGTGACCCATGATGGTCACTACCGGTGCGCGCGGTTCAGCCGCAGCGCCGGTGTCACGGTCGCTCATTACTGCTTCTTCCAGCTCGTTTTCACGACGCAGGATAACTTTGTGGCCCATCTCTTCGGCAACCAGCTGTGCGGTTTCCTGGTCGATGACCTGGTTGATGGTCGCCATTGCGCCCAGTTTCATCATTGCTTTGATGACCTGAGAGCCTTTGACCGCCATCTTGTTCGCCAGATCGCCAACGGTGATGGTTTCGCCGATCACAACGTCACGGTTAACGGCCTGAGCTGGCTTCTGGAAGCCCTGCTGCAGAGCGGAACCTTTACGCTGCTTACCGCCTTTACCGCCGCGAACCGCTGCACGTGCTTCTTCACGGTCAGCTTTAGATTCAGCGTGTTTGTTACCTTTCTTCGCCGGACGCGCTGCTTTAGTGCTGCGAGTACGACCACGACCGCCTTCAACTTCACGATCGTTCTCGTCTTCAGCCTGGCGAGCATGCTGAGAGGTGGTGACGTGATAATCACTGGTGTCTTCGACAGGTTCAGCGTTATTCACACCATTTTTCTCGTTTTCTTCCGCCATACGGCGAGCTTCTTCCGCTACGCGGCGCGCTTCTTCTTCAAGCTTGCGACGTGCTTCTTCTTCCGCTTTACGCTTCAGTTCTGCGGCTTCATTTTCACGGCGGGCTTTTTCGGCCTGGGCGGTTTTAGTCATATCGTCGGTCTGTTGATTGCTCACTTTGTCTTTTTCCGCAGCTTCACGTTTCGCTTTATCAGCGGCTTCACGCTTAGCTTGTTCTGCGGCCTCACGTTCGGCTTTTTGTTGCGCCTCGCGTTTGGCAGCTTCTTCTGCCTCACGACGGGCTTGCTCTTCCGCTTCACGCTGCGCCTGCTCTTCCGCGGCAAGGCGTTCAGCCTCTTGCGGATCGCGTTTCACAAAGGTGCGTGTCTTGCGGACTTCGATTTGTACCGATTTGCTTTTTCCACCGGTACCTGGAATATTGAGAGTACTGCGCGTTTTACGCTGCAATGTCAACTTATCCGGCGCTGAGCCGTTTTCACGGTTCAAATGCGCCAGTAAGGTTTGTTTCTCTTGTGCGGACACAGAGTCGTCAGCAGACTTCGGGATACCGGCATCAGCAAATTGCTGTACCAGGCGATCTACGGAAGTCTGTATCTCTGCAGCCAGCGTTTTTACGGTTACATCTGTCATACTGTTCCTTCCTGCTACAGTTTATTACGCTTCGTCGCCGAACCAGCAAATATTACGGGCAGCCATAATCAGCTCACCGGCTTTTTCGTCGGTCAACCCTTCGATATCAGCCAGATCATCAATGCCCTGTTCAGCGAGATCTTCCAGCGTACAAACACCACGGGCCGCCAGTTTGAAGGCCATCTCACGATCCAATCCTTCCAGATTCAGCAGATCGTCAGCCGGTTTGTTATCACCGAGGCTTTCTTCCTGGGCCAGTGCCAGAGTGGTCAGTGCGTTTTTAGCACGCTCGCGCAGCGCTTCAACGGTCTGTTCATCCAGACCGTCAATTTCCAGCAGTTCTTTCATTGGCACGTAGGCCAGTTCTTCCAGCGTCGCAAAACCTTCTTCCACCAGAACGGTCGCGAAATCTTCATCGATATCGAGATATTTGGTGAAGGTATCGATGGCTGCATGTGCTTCAGCCTGATGCTTCGCTTGCAGGTCATCAACGGTCATCACGTTGAGTTCCCAACCGCTCAGTTGTGAAGCCAGGCGGACGTTCTGACCATTACGTCCAATCGCCTGAGCCAGGTTACCGGCTTCAACCGCGATATCCATGGTGTGTTTGTCTTCATCCACCACGATAGAAGCGACGTCTGCTGGTGCCATTGCGTTAATCACGAACTGCGCCGGGTTATCATCCCACAGGACGATATCGATACGCTCGCCGCCCAGTTCGGTAGAAACCGCCTGAACGCGCGCACCGCGCATACCAACACAGGCGCCGACCGGATCAATACGCTTGTCGTTGGTCTTAACGGCGATTTTCGCGCGCGATCCCGGATCGCGAGCAGCCGCTTTAATTTCGATAACTTCTTCGCCGATTTCCGGCACTTCAATGCGGAACAGCTCAATCAGCATTTCCGGCTTGGAACGGGTTACGAACAGCTGTGCACCGCGCGCTTCCGGGCGAACTGAGTACAGAACACCACGAATACGGTCACCAGGGCGGAAGTTTTCACGCGGCAGCATGTCTTCACGCAGGATCACAGCTTCAGCATTGCTGCCCAGATCCAGAGAAATGTTGTCGCGGTTTACTTTCTTCACCACACCGGTGACGATTTCGCCTTCGTGTTCGCGGAACTGATCAACAACCATTGCGCGTTCAGCTTCACGTACTTTCTGTACGATAACCTGCTTCGCGGTCTGGGTGGTGATACGGTCAAAGGTGACAGATTCAATCTGATCTTCAACATATTCGCCCACGTTCAGACTTTCGTCTTCGAAGCGTGCCGCTTCCAGCGTAATTTCTTTGGTCGGCTGAGTAACTTCTTCTACGATTACCCAACGACGGAAGGTATCGAAATCACCGCTTTTACGATCGATTTCTACGCGAACGTCGATCTCTTGCTCATATTTTTTCTTTGTTGCTGTAGCCAGCGCACTTTCCAGCGCTTCAAAAATTTTCTCGCGTGGCAGCGCTTTTTCGTTGGATACGGCTTCAACAACAGCCAAAATTTCTTTGTTCATCGCGGGCTTTTCACCTCAATCCAGACTGTTAAAAGTGGGGAACCAGGTTCGCCTTCTGGATATTACTCAGCGCGAACACTTCATCTTTGCCTTCGACTGTGACCGTGATCATCTCACCGTCCACCGCTTTGATAACGCCCTGCCATTTACGACGGTTTTGTACCGCCATACGAAGAACCAGCGTGACTTCTTCACCCAGGAAACGCACGTAGTGTTCAGCTGTGAACAGAGGACGGTCGAGACCCGGAGAGGAGACTTCCAGGTTATAGGCAACGGTGATTGGGTCTTCGACATCCATCACGGCGCTTACCTGATGGCTCACATCAGCACAATCATCAACATTGATGCCATCTTCACTATCAATATAGATGCGCAGTGTGGATGTGCGACCACGAATAAATTCGATGCCGACCAGTTCGTAGCCCAGGGCTTCAACTGGCGCTGTAATCATCTCTGTTAATTTTTGCTCTAATGTGGACAAGCCCACCCCCAAGACATAAAAAAAGGGCCTAAAGCCCAGTTATTCTGTAGTCAGATAACAAAAAACCCCGATAAATCGGGGCTTTAGATAACTGAACCCTATAACCGCACCTGCGGTTCGGAGAACCTTCCGAAAGAATTTTTTTCAAATCCAGCTACGAAGGCCTAAGTCTTCACAGTATATTTGAAAAAGAACTCTAAGGGAAAGTGGTTGCGGGGGCCGGATTTGAACCGACGACCTTCGGGTTATGAGCCCGACGAGCTACCAGGCTGCTCCACCCCGCGCCTGAAACGTGGCAAATTTTACTCGTTTTGGGTAAAAAATGCAAATACTGCTGGGATTTGGTACCGAGACGGGACGTAAAATCTGCGCACAGTATATTGATTCACTATGCGTTATGTCAACCTTGTTACGACTATGCAAATCAATGAATGCTGCCCAGCGCTAGCCCAGCAAGATAAATATGCCGCCCACGCCGTTATTTAACGAAATTATCACTAAACTCTTCCTGTCATCCAGAAAAGATGATTAAATGAAAACTCATTTATTTTGCATAAAAATGCAATTAGTATAATAAGCCGACCTCTTCACCAGTCTATCAAGCAGGGTTTTATTTTATGACGACGATTCTCAAGCATCTCCCGGTAGGTCAACGTATTGGTATCGCTTTTTCCGGCGGCCTGGACACCAGTGCAGCACTGCTGTGGATGCGACAAAAAGGGGCTGTCCCATATGCATATACTGCGAATTTGGGCCAGCCGGATGAGGATGACTATGACGCCATTCCTCGCCGTGCAATGGAATATGGTGCTGAGAATGCTCGCCTGGTAGATTGCCGTAAGCAGCTGGTTGCCGAAGGGATCGCTGCCATTCAGTGCGGTGCCTTCCACAACACCACTGGCGGACTGACCTATTTCAATACCACCCCGTTGGGCCGCGCCGTGACCGGCACCATGCTGGTTGCCGCCATGAAAGAAGATGGTGTAAACATCTGGGGCGACGGTAGCACCTATAAAGGTAACGATATTGAACGTTTCTATCGTTACGGTCTGCTGACCAACGCCGAACTGCAGATTTACAAACCATGGCTGGATACCGATTTTATCGATGAATTCGGTGGTCGCCATGAGATGTCCGAATTTATGATTGCCTGTGGTTTCGACTACAAAATGTCCGTTGAGAAAGCGTACTCAACAGACTCCAATATGCTCGGTGCGACTCACGAAGCAAAAGATCTGGAATTCCTGAATTCCAGCGTCAAAATCGTCAACCCGATTATGGGCGTGAAGTTCTGGGATGAGAGCGTGAAGATCCCGGCAGAAGAAGTGACCGTGCGTTTTGAACAGGGTCATCCGGTTGCTCTTAACGGTAAAACCTTCAGCGACGACGTTGAGATGATGCTGGAAGCCAACCGTATCGGCGGCCGTCACGGTCTGGGTATGAGCGATCAGATTGAAAACCGTATCATTGAAGCGAAGAGCCGTGGCATCTACGAAGCCCCAGGGATGGCATTGCTGCATATCGCCTACGAGCGTCTGCTGACCGGTATTCACAACGAGGATACCATCGAGCAGTATCACGCGCACGGTCGCCAGCTGGGTCGTCTGCTGTATCAGGGCCGCTGGTTCGACTCTCAGGCGCTGATGCTGCGTGACGGTCTGCAGCGTTGGGTTGCCAGCCAGATTACCGGCGAAGTCACGCTGGAACTGCGTCGTGGTAATGACTACTCAATCCTCAACACCGTGTCTGACAATCTGACGTACAAACCAGAACGTCTGACGATGGAAAAAGGCGACTCCGTATTCTCTCCGGATGACCGTATCGGTCAGTTGACCATGCGTAATCTGGATATCACCGATACCCGCGAGAAGCTGTTCGGCTATGCGCAGTCTGGCCTACTGACAGCCTCTTCCGCAACCGGCCTGCCGCAGGTTGAGAATCTGGAAAATAAGGCGAAGTAAAGATTCACTATCTTAAGGCCGCGAAAGCGGCCTTTTTTATGCGCGAAATATTAGGTGTCTGTAGGCCTGATAAGCGTAGCGCCATCAGGCGTTGTAATAATGTCGGATGGCGGCGTTAACGCCTTATCCGACCTACAGGATAGCCATAAATAACAGACGAAAAAAAAGACGCTTTGCAGCGTCTTTTTTTTGGAATTTGGTACCGAGGATGGGACTCGAACCCACAAGCCCGTTAGGGCACTACCACCTCAAGGTAGCGTGTCTACCAATTCCACCACCTCGGTACAGAATACTTAGCGTGGGATATCGCTGGTCGGCTGAGCCGGAGCAGCTGGCTGAGTTTGCTCGGTTTTCGCCGGTGCGCTCAGATTTTCCCACTCACTTCCTTTATTGGTCTTATTGCTGTTCATGTTACCCAGCACCAGACTGATGATGAAGAACAAGGTTCCCAATACAGCTGTCATACGGGTCATGAAGTTACCAGAACCACTTGAACCAAACAGAGTACCAGAAGCGCCTGCGCCAAAAGAGGCTCCCATATCAGCGCCTTTGCCTTGCTGCAGCATGATCAAGCCTACCAGGCCAATTGCCACAATAAGGAAAACTACTAAAAGAGCTTCGTGCATAATCAACCTGTTCCTTGCGGAGTTGCCGCGTACAATGCTTCGACCATTAAAGCGGGAATATTTACTGTTTCCCACTGAAGCGGGTGTGAATACTAACCAAAGCGAATAACCTTCGCAAGGGCAATTTGTTAGCATTGTATCAACTGCGGAAAAAATCGCCATATCAATCAAAAACGCAGCAACTTCTCCCAGCATCTCTGCATAACGGCACGTTGATCTTCAAGATTCGCCCATACCACAACGGGGATTTCACAAATCAGGTCTGTATTTTCTGGCCAGCAGTGAATAATTTGCTGATTCACCAACTCTTCCGCCACCATCGATTCAGGTAACCAGGCCATTCCCATATGGCGCAGTACCATTTCTCGTATCGTTTCGCTTAAACCACTCTCAAATACTTTTTTTAGCCGTGGGCGGACGCGTTGTTCTGCCGACTCAATAATACGTCTGACAAAGGTGTAGTCGCTATAGCATAGCCACGGAATCGGAGCATGCGGATCATTAAGCGCATCAGCCAACTGGGCGGAAATAACCGGTATAAATCGCTCATATCGCCATAGTGAACGTTTTAACCCTCCGGCGATCTCCAGCCCCGGCTGGGCAGACGGTAAATCGTAGGTTACCAGTAAATCAATTTGCCGGTTCATCAGGGCATTGAAGTGGTTGTCTATCCCCTGGATACTGGCGTTTACCGTAAAGTTTAACTGCGGCTCACTCTGTCGCAGGTAGTTGATCATATCCGGCAGGATATTCACCGACAGCGTATGCAGGCTGACCATCACCAGCGTGTTATCCGTTGCTGGCGTCATCGCCGACAGCTCATGGCGTGCCTCTGTTAACGTGCTGAGAACGTGCCGGGCATAAGGTTCAAAGCGTTCACCATAGCGCGTCAGCGTGACAGGGGTCGTTGTCCGGTCAAACAAAGGCACGCCCAGCACCTCTTCCAGCGCCTTTATACGCCGACTCAACGCAGGTTGAGTAATATGCCGCTGCGCCGCGGCCTGAGAGTAGTTTCCATGCTGGCTCAAGGCCAGAAAATCTTCCAGCCACTTACAATCCACGTTGTGCTCTCCGCCATGCCATAACCGCATCCTCCAATAACAAATCGGTAATAGTCATAGTTATAGTAATGGCTTTATGGTGGGCATCATAACAACAATATTTCGTTTCACCTGCCGACTCTCACCCTCGACGTTTGACAGGACCGCTATGTTTACTTTATTGACCAATGCCCGTGTTTTTTCTCCTGAGGATTTAGGCCTCTGCTCCCTGCTCATTCATGCCGACCGAATTGTGGCGGTAGAAAAAGATATTTCATTGTTTGATGGCATCAACGAGGTCATCGATTGTCGGGGTAAATGGGTTATCCCTGGTATCATCGATCAGCATGTTCATCTTACCGGTGGCGGTGGTGAAGCCGGATTTGCCAGTCGGACGCCCGCCGTCAAGCTGCGCGATCTGATTCAGGCGGGTATTACCACGGTGGTTGGCGTGTTAGGCACCGATGCCATTTCCCGTTCGCCCAAAGATCTCTACGCTAAAATGCAGTCTCTCAACCTTGAGGGATTACGCGCGTTTATGCACACGGGAGCCTACGCCGTTCCCAGCCCAACTATTACGCGATCCATCCGCGATGATATGGCCTTCATTCCGGCAATTCTTGGTGTAAAAATCGCCCTCGCCGATCACCGCGGTTCTTACCCCTCTTTCCAGGAGTTGCTGAGGATAGTGAGCGATATTCGCATCGCTTCCCTGCTGGCTGGGAAAAAGGGCTTGCTGCATGTGCACCTGGGGAATCTGCCGGAAGGGATGTCGCAACTTATTGAGCTGTGTGATGCGGGTATTCCGATTCACCATATTTCACCGACGCATGTTGCGAGAACTGAACCCTTGTTCGAACAGGCGATTGCTTTCGCCCATCGCGGCGGCCATATCGACGTTACGTCCGGTGGCAGTCGTTTTATGCCTCAGGAGCAAGCGATTCTCCACGCACTCGAAGCACAGGTTCCGGCGGAGCGCATCACGATCAGTTCTGACGGCAATGGCAGCGTTCCGCGCTTTAACGCTCAGGGTATCGTTGAAGGTTTAAGCGCGGCACCGGTCGCAGGCAATCTTAACCTGCTTCCTCGCCTGATTGATGTCGGGATTCCGGTGCCACAGGCCATCGCGATGCTGACGGCAAACGTTGCGCGCTCGCTGGGGATTTCCGGGGGCGTGCTCTGCGCCGGAGAACGTGCCGATATCTGTGTACTCAATGATGACCTCTCGCTGGCCCATCTGTTTGCCGCAGGTAAACCGTTGCTGCGGGATGGCGAGTGCCTGGTTACCGGCAACTTCGAGTAAGGGGGCAAGAATGTCATTGCTACTAGCGCTAATCGCCATCATTTTTGCCGGACGTCTGATCCTCAAAAAATATCACCCCCAGTCGGTACTGTTATTGACCGGGATTGTGCTGTTGCTTATCGCGCATTTTAGCGGAATGACCTCACTCAGTGGCCTGGTGAAAAAGAGCACCGGATTTGGCCCCTTTGACGCCTTTGAGTTTATTCGCGATACCCTGAGCGTGCGTCTCGGCGGCCTCGGACTGCAAATTATGCTGATTGGTGGTTTTGCCACCTACATGTCAGCCATTGGCGCAAGCCAGGTACTGGTTCGGGTGACGTCTCGTCCTTTGCAACGGCTGAACTCGCCATATCTGCTGCTGGGGCTGGCACTGCTATTGGGTCAATTCCTGTCGCTGTTTATCAGCAGCGCCACCGGATTGGGTCTGCTGCTGATGGCGACGCTTTACCCGCTGCTTACCCGTCTTGGCTGTAGCCGCGCCGCGGTTGCCGCCGTTATCGCCAGTACCTGTGCGGTTGAGTTTGGCCCCGGCTCCGGCAACTCTGTTCTCGCCGCCAAAACCGCAGGCATCGAGGTCGTGAACTATTTCGTGCAGGATCAGTTGCCGATCGTTGTGCCCGTCATTCTTTTCATCGCCCTGCTGCATATTGTTGTGCAACGCTTTTTTGACCGTCGGGAAAGTGGCGACAATGCAGCTCAGCAAATGCAGACATTAACGGCGACTGATGAAGCCGACGCACCTATCGCCTGGCTGTTTCTGCCCATGCTGCCGCTGGTATTGATGCTGGTGTGCAGCGATTTAGTATTCAGCTCTCTCAAGATCACGCTGGATACCGCCGTACTGATAAGCCTCGCTATTACGCTGGTTTGTGAGTACTGCCGTCATCGCAAGGCGCGCGAGGTGATGGCTGGCGTACAAAAGGTTTTCGACAGCATGGGCAGCGTTTTTGCCACCGTCGTGACACTGATTATCGCCGGTGAAGTCTTTTCCGCCGGACTGAAAGCCATTGGTGCCGTTGACGCACTGTTGTCACTTTCCGGTGAATTTGGCCTCAGCGCCGCCTCTATTATCCTGCTGATGACCCTGATCACCTTCGCAATTTCAGCGCTGATGGGCTCCGGGAATGCGGCATTTTTCTCCTTCGCACCCATGGTGCCGGATATCAGCCGTCATATCGGTAGCGATATCGCTGTCATGATGTTGCCTATTCAGATCTCGGCGGGTATTGGTCGTACGCTATCGCCCATCGCCGGCGTAATCATTGCTATCGCAGGGATTGCAGGTGTCTCGCCTGTGGATATTGTTAAGCGTACCGCGATTCCGATGCTGGGCGGTTGGCTACTGATGATTGCGTTAACCTTTGCCCGGTCTGGGCATCTGCTGGCGGTTCTGCCGTGGCTGGCAGTCCTTGTGCTACTGATGGTCGGTGGTTACTTCTGGCAGCGCCGACGTAAACAGCCGCTTGCCGTACAGTAAAAAAAAGCCGGAGTCTCAGACTCCGGCTTTCACTTTCTTCGGAATTACGCCGCTTTCACAGCATCGGCAATACGGTGGGCGAATTCAGTCACCTGCGCTTCGTCTTCACCTTCAACCATCACACGAATTAACGGTTCGGTACCAGACTTACGCAGCAGGACGCGTCCACGGTTACCCAGCGCCGCTTCCACTTCCGCCATCACCGCTTTCACATTTTCATGTTCCAGTGGATCGCCGCTACCTGCTGTGTATCGTACGTTAACCAGCAGCTGTGGGAACATTTTCATGCCGCTGCACAGGTCGTGCAAGCTCATATGGTTGCGTACCATCGCCGCCAGCACCTGCAGACCCGCCACGATACCGTCACCAGTGGTGGTTTTGTCCAGCAGGATCACATGACCTGAGTTTTCGGCACCGATACGCCAGCCTTTTTCCTGCATTTTTTCCAGCACATAGCGGTCGCCAACTTTTGCACGGGCAAACGGAATACCCAGCTGTTTCAGCGCCAGCTCGAGGCCCATGTTGCTCATCAGCGTACCTACCGCGCCACCGCGCAGCTGACCCTGACGCAGGGCTTCACGGGCGATGATGTACATGATCTGATCGCCATCGACCTTATTACCTTCGTGGTCAACCATAATGACACGGTCGCCATCGCCATCCAGCGCAATACCCAGATCGGCTTTTTCCGCAATCACGCGCGCCTGCAGAGCACGGACGTCGGTGGCGCCGACTTCTTCATTGATATTCACACCGTTTGGCTCACAGCCAATGGCAATCACGTTTGCACCCAGTTCACGCAGTACATTTGGCGCAATGTGGTACGTCGCACCGTTAGCGCAATCCACCACAATTTTAAGCTCATTCAGACTCAGTTCGTTCGGGAAGGTGCCTTTGCAAAACTCGATATAGCGACCGGCAGCATCAACGATACGCGTGGCTTTACCCAGTTCAGCGGAATCCACGCAGGTGATCGCTTTTTCCATTTCGGCTTCAATGGCTTCTTCCACTGCATCCGGCAGTTTAGTCCCGTCGGTAGAGAAGAATTTAATCCCGTTGTCATAGTACGGGTTGTGCGAAGCGGAGATAACAATCCCGGCCTCAGCACGGAAGGCGCGCGTCAGATACGCAACGGCGGGTGTTGGCATTGGCCCTGTGAATGAGGCTGAGAGTCCGGCGGCAGCCAGGCCCGCTTCCAGCGCAGACTCCAGCATATAGCCGGAAATACGCGTATCTTTACCGATAATAATTTTACGTGAACCATGACGAGCAAGCACTTTCCCTGCAGCCCAGCCCAGCTTGAGCACAAAGTCAGGAGTAATTGGGGCATCGCCTACGCGACCGCGGATCCCATCAGTGCCAAAATATTTACGATTACTCATAGCGTTTTTTTTCCTTTGCAGACAATGTGGCTTCCACCACACGCATCGCTTCTACGGTTTCTTTGACGTCATGGACACGAACGATCTGCGCCCCCTGCATTGCGGCAATCACCGCGCACGCAAGGCTACCGCTCAGGCGTTCAGATGGCCCCACATTCAGTAACTGGCCAACCATTGATTTTCGTGACATCCCAACCAGCAATGGCAGATTAAAATGATGAAACTCAGACAAACGTGCCAGTAATGTGTAGTTGTGAGTGAGATTTTTACCGAATCCGAATCCGGGGTCGAGCAACAATTTATCTTTTGTGATTCCAGCCCGCTCGCAACGTGCTATTTGCTCAACAAAGTAACGGTTTACCTCAGCAAAAACATCCTCATACTTTGGTGCTTCCTGCATGGTTTTCGGCTGCCCCTGCATATGCATCAGGCAAACCGGTAATCCGGTCTCCGCTGCGGCTTCCAGCGCTCCAGGCTCCGAGAGTGAGCGAATATCATTGATGATATGCGCGCCAACTCTGGCGCATTCGCGAATCACTTCGGGTTTTGAGGTATCGACCGAAATCCACACTTCAAAACGCTGGGCAATCGCCTCGACCACTGGGATCACTCGCTGCAACTCTTCTTCCACACTCACATCAGCCGCGCCCGGACGCGTGGACTCACCGCCCACATCAATGATAGTCGCCCCGGCGTTAATCATCAGGTTTGCGTGTTTTACCGCCTCAACCAGAGAGTTGTGCGCTCCACCATCGGAAAATGAGTCTGGCGTGACGTTCAAAATCCCCATGACGTGCGGATGGCTGAGATCCAGTGAAGAACCCTGAGCAAAGAGTTTCATAGTTTTATCCCTGGTAAAATCTTGAATATGCAGATAAGAAAAACCCCGGAGCAAGCCCCAGGGTTTTCAATTAAAACACGGTCATCATCAACGATAACTTATTTGTCGCCCAGTTGCTCTGACATAGTGCCAGAGTCCGGCGCACGCGGTTCATCAACCGGACGCGGTGCACTCGGTTTGCCGGTGCTGCCAGAGTTATTGTTAGAAGAACCCGGTTCTTCCCAACCCGCTGGCGGACGCACGTCGCGGCGAGCCATCAGATCGTCAATCTGCGGCGCATCGATGGTCTCATATTTCATGAGCGCATCTTTCATCGAGTGCAGAATGTCCATGTTTTCGTTCAGCAAACGACGTGCACGGTCATAGTTACGCTCAATCAGCAGCTTAACTTCCTGATCGATAATGCGAGCGGTTTCATCGGACATGTGTTTCGCTTTCGCCACAGAACGTCCCAGGAACACTTCGCCTTCTTCTTCAGCGTACAGCAACGGACCGAGCTTATCGGAGAAGCCCCACTGAGTAACCATGTTACGCGCCAGGTTAGTCGCGACTTTAATGTCGTTCGACGCACCGGTAGAAACATGTTCAGCACCGTAGATGATCTCTTCCGCCAGACGGCCACCGTACAGTGTGGAGATCTGACTTTCCAGTTTCTGACGGCTGGCGCTGATTGCGTCGCCTTCAGGCAGGAAGAAGGTCACACCCAACGCACGACCGCGCGGGATAATCGTTACTTTGTGCACCGGATCGTGTTCCGGTACCAGGCGACCGATAATCGCGTGGCCAGCTTCGTGATACGCGGTAGATTCTTTCTGCGCTTCCGTCATCACCATGGAGCGACGTTCCGCACCCATCATGATTTTGTCTTTCGCTTTTTCGAACTCAACCATCGACACTACGCGCTTGTTGCCACGAGCAGCAAACAGCGCCGCTTCGTTCACCAGGTTCGCGAGGTCCGCACCGGAGAAGCCAGGTGTGCCACGTGCAATGATTGCCGCATCGATATCCGGAGACAGCGGTACGCGACGCATATGCACTTTCAGGATCTGTTCACGACCGCGAACGTCTGGCAGACCAACCACAACCTGACGGTCGAAACGGCCTGGACGCAGCAGCGCAGGGTCAAGAACGTCCGGACGGTTAGTTGCCGCGATAACGATAATACCTTCGTTACCTTCGAAGCCGTCCATCTCAACCAGCATCTGGTTCAGCGTCTGTTCACGTTCATCGTGACCACCGCCCAGACCTGCGCCACGCTGGCGACCTACGGCGTCGATTTCATCGATGAAGATGATGCACGGTGCCGCTTTCTTGGCTTGTTCGAACATGTCACGCACACGAGATGCACCGACACCCACGAACATTTCCACGAAATCAGAACCGGAAATTGTGAAGAATGGAACCTTCGCTTCACCTGCGATAGCTTTCGCCAGCAGGGTTTTACCCGTACCCGGAGGACCAACCATCAGGACGCCTTTCGGGATTTTACCGCCCAGTTTCTGGAAACGGCTCGGTTCGCGCAGATACTCAACCAGCTCAGCGACTTCTTCTTTTGCTTCGTCACAACCCGCAACGTCAGCAAAAGTCGTTTTGATCTGATCTTCCGTTAGCATGCGCGCTTTGCTCTTGCCGAACGACATGGCACCTTTGCCACCACCGCCCTGCATCTGACGCATGAAGAAGATCCAGACACCAATCAGCAGCAGCATTGGGAACCAGGAAATGAAGATAGAAGCCAGCAGGCTCGGCTCTTCAGGTGGTTCGCCAACAACCTTGACGTTTTTGGTCAGCAGGTTATCAAGCAGCTTCGGATCGTTAACCGGGATGTAGGTCGTGTAACGGTTACTATCTTTCTTGGTAACGTTAATCTCACGTCCGTTGATCTTCGCTTCACGAACCTGGTCCTGATTGACCTCTTGCAGGAAGGTAGAGTAATCAACCTTACGGCCATTAGACTCGCTGGGCCCAAAGCTCTGGAATACTGACATCAGCACAACGGCAATGACCAGCCAGAGAATTAGGTTTTTCGCCATGTCACTCAAGGGATTAACCTCATATTACAACTGTGTTAAAAACAGCGTCAGGATACTCTATATCCAGTTTCTTTCAAACTTTCGTTTGAAATCTGCCGGTTATGGTTTACGCCCGGTCGCTACAATATACACTTCACGCGAACGGGCGCGAGAAGAGTCCGGCTTACGAACTTTGACCTTCGTAAACAGGGAGCGAATCTCTCTTAGATACTCATCGAAGCCTTCGCCCTGGAACACCTTCACTACAAAACTACCACCTGGCGCTAATACATCACGAGCCATTCCAAGCGCCAGCTCTACCAGATACATGGCCCGGGGAATATCCACCGCCGGTGTTCCACACATATTTGGCGCCATATCAGACATGACAACTTGTACTTTACTGTCACCTACGCGTTCAAGTAACGCTTTCAGGACTAATTCATCACGAAAGTCGCCCTGAAGGAAGTCCACACCAACGATTGGATCCATAGGTAAAAGATCGCAAGCGATAATGCGGCCGGTGTTGCCGATCTGCGTAACTGCATATTGCGACCAGCCACCGGGTGCAGCACCGAGATCAACTATTGTCATCCCCGGTTTAAAAATTTTGTCACTTTGCTGTATTTCATCAAGTTTAAACCAGGCACGGGAACGTAACCCCTTTTTCTGCGCCTGTTGAACATATTTATCGCTAAAGTGTTCCTGAAGCCAGCGACTCGAGCTGGCAGAACGCTTTTTACCTGTCATTTCACATTCCCAAAGGGCAGTTCATCGTAACCAATGGTGTAAATTTCTACACAGCTATTTGGTGATATATGGGAGATGGCGGTAGAATGACCCGTTTTCAATCCCAACGTAAGCAAAAATATACGATGAATCTGAGTACTAAACAAAAACAGCACCTGAAAGGTCTGGCACATCCGCTCAAGCCTGTAGTTATGCTTGGCAATAATGGTTTGACCGAAGGGGTACTGGCCGAGATTGAACAAGCGTTAGAGCACCATGAACTTATCAAGGTGAAAATCGCCTCGGAAGATCGCGATACTAAAACCTTGATCGTGGAAGCTATCGTACGCGAAACCGGCGCCTGCAATGTACAGGTCATCGGCAAAACGCTGGTACTGTATCGCCCGACTAAAGAACGTAAAATCTCGCTGCCACGCTAAGAATATCCCAAAGTTGCACACGAAGTTTGTGTAAAACGCGGGGTTTTCCGCTAGCAGGAGAGCAAAATGCCACGCTCTCTTCGTTGATAAAAGGCCGCTATGCGGCCTTTTTCCTTTCTTTACAATGTATCAACATCTTAACCAAGATGCGAATTACAGGTATTCTACCTTCGTCACTTCATATTCCACTTCGCCGCCCGGCGTTTTGATAACTACGACGTCATCCTGCTCTTTACCGATCAGGCCACGAGCGATAGGCGAGTTCACTGAAATCAGGTTCTGTTTAAAATCGGCTTCATCATCGCCGACAATACGCCAGGTCTGCTCTTCATCGTTATCGAGATTCAGAACGGTAACCGTCGCACCGAAAACAACGCGGCCATTGTTCGGCATTTTAGTAACGTCGATTACCTGCGCGTTGGACAGTTTAGCTTCGATATCTTTAATGCGTCCTTCGCAGAAACCCTGCTGTTCGCGCGCCGCGTGATACTCCGCGTTCTCTTTCAGGTCACCGTGCTCACGCGCTTCAGCGATAGCGGCAATAATTTCAGGACGGCGCACAGATTTCAGAAAATCCAGCTCTTCGCGCAGTTTTTCAGCACCACGTAAGGTCATCGGGATAGCTTGCATTTGTTATACCTCTTGAACATTCCTGTAGGGGGTAGTTGCTCTCACCCCGGCTGCTAAGCCCACCCTGGCGTGTGTCATACCAGAGTCAGAAGCAAAAAAATACCGACCCGGGGCTCAAGGTCCCAGGTCAGCTACAATTCTCTATTTGATGATCATTTTACCCTGGAGTTCCTTATGGGTCATCGTTTACTTTTTGGGGCGTTGCGCCGTAGTATGACGGCCTGTTTCCAGGTTGTTAGCGCGAGATTATGCGATTTTCCAGATTTACCATCGGATTGACTGCCAGTATAGCGTTCAGCGTTCAGGCTGCGAACGTCGACGAGTATATCAATCAGCTCCCTGCCGGGGCCAACCTCGCCCTTATGGTACAGAAGGTTGGCGCTCCTGCACCCGCTATTGATTTTCATAGCCAGCAGATGGCGCTGCCCGCCAGTACCCAGAAAGTAATCACCGCGCTGGCGGCATTGATTCAGCTCGGGCCTGACTTTCGTTTTACCACCACGCTTGAGACCAAAGGCAGCGTGGAAGGCGGCGTATTGAAAGGTGACTTAGTGGCACGATTTGGTGCCGATCCGACGCTAAAACGCCAGGATATTCGCAATATGGTGGCAACCCTGAAAAAATCAGGTGTGACGCAAATTGCCGGGAATGTCCTGATCGACACCTCTATTTTTGCCAGTCATGATAAAGCGCCCGGCTGGCCCTGGAACGACATGACGCAGTGTTTTAGTGCACCGCCCGCAGCGGCTATTGTCGATAGAAACTGTTTCTCAGTTTCACTCTACAGCGCGCAAAAACCCAACGATCTCGCCTTTATTCGCGTGGCATCTTATTACCCGGTCACCATGTTCAGTCAGGTGCGTACTCTCGCCCGAGGTTCTGCGGAAGCGCAATATTGTGAACTGGATGTAGTTCCCGGCGATCTCAACCGCTATACGCTGACCGGATGCCTGCCACAACGTGCCGATCCGCTGCCGCTGGCGTTCGCCATTCAGGACGGTGCCAGCTATGCCGGGGCAATTATCAAAGATGAGCTAAAACAAGCAGGTATCACCTACAGCGGTACACTGCTGCGGCAGACGTTGGTCAACGAACCAGGAACGGTGGTCGCCAGTAAGCAGTCTGCGCCGCTACATGACCTGCTTAAGATTATGCTGAAAAAATCGGACAACATGATTGCCGATACCGTTTTCCGTATGATTGGTCATGCCCGATTTAACGTGCCGGGCACCTGGCGGGCGGGTTCTGACGCCGTGCGCCAGATTTTGCGTCAGCAGGCAGGCGTCGATATCGGCAACACTATTATTGCCGACGGTTCTGGCCTCTCCCGCCATAACCTGATTGCCCCAGCGACCATGATGCAGGTGCTGCAATATATCGCTCAACACGATAACGAGCTGAACTTTATCACTATGCTGCCGCTGGCGGGCCACGACGGCTCTCTGCAATACCGTGCGGGTCTGCATCAGGCTGGTGTGGATGGCAAAGTATCGGCGAAGACAGGCTCGCTGCAGGGGGTTTATAACCTCGCAGGTTTCATCACCACGGCAAGCGGCCAACGCATGGCATTCGTGCAGTATTTATCTGGTTATGCGGTAGAGCCAGCTGACCAGCGCAATCGCCGTATTCCGTTGGTGCGCTTCGAGAGCCGGTTGTACAAGGATATTTATCAGAACAACTAAATGGGTAATTTGATTGCCGGATGGCGGCATTAACGTGCCTTATCCGGCCTACAGTGAGACATGGAAACAAAAACCCCGGCAACATGGCCGGGGTTTTTAATGCGATTAACGCTTGTAGATGAACTCAACGCCTTCTTCGTCGTCTTCGTCCCAATCGTCATCCCAGTCATCTTCCGCTTCGTCTTCGACTTCAGCGAGCTGCTGGCGGTGATAATCATCCCACATGAACTCAACTTTCTCTGGCTGTTTCGCTTCTTCAGCCTGAACAATCGGGTTCTCGATGATAAAGGTCATCACATCCCAGCAGAGATCTTTCACGCCCAGTTGGCTGGCGGCAGAGATCAGGTAATATTTACCTTCCCAACCCAACGCTTCGGCGATCGCTTTCGCTTTCTCTTCCGCTTCAGCCTTGTCCATCAAATCAATTTTGTTGAACACTAACCAGCGCGGTTTAGATGCCAAATCCTGGCTGTATTTTTCCAGTTCGCCAATAATGATACGGGCGTTTTCAACTGGATCAGAGCCATCAATCGGATCGATATCGATGAGGTGAAGCAGTACACGGCAACGTTCCAGGTGTTTCAGGAAGCGGATACCCAGGCCTGCGCCTTCAGCCGCGCCTTCAATCAGTCCCGGAATGTCGGCAACCACGAAGCTCTTTTCGTTGTCCATACGCACCACGCCCAGGCTCGGCACCAGGGTGGTAAACGGATAATCAGCGACTTTCGGCTTCGCCGCGGACACCGCACGGATAAACGTCGATTTTCCGGCGTTTGGCATGCCCAGCATACCCACGTCCGCCAGCAGCATCAGCTCCAGCATCAGTTCGCGCTTATCACCCGGCGTACCCATTGTTTTCTGACGCGGAGTACGGTTAACCGAGGATTTGAAACGGGTGTTGCCCAGACCGTGCCAGCCACCTTTAGCGACCATCAGACGCTGACCGTGTTTGGTCATGTCGCCCATGGTTTCGCCCGTGCCCTGATCGATAACACGCGTACCAACAGGTACTTTAATGGTAACGTCTTTGCCACGCTTACCGGTGCAATCACGGCTCGCGCCATTCTGACCACGTTCCGCACGGAATGATTTTTCAAAACGGTAATCGATCAGTGTGTTCAGGTTTTCGTCGGCTTCCAGCCAAACGTCACCACCGTCACCACCATCACCACCGTCCGGACCGCCTTTTGGGATGTACTTTTCGCGGCGGAAGCTGACGCAACCATTACCGCCATCACCTGCAACGACCAGAATCGATGCTTCATCAACAAACTTCATTTTACTCTCCGTAAATCATTCGCCTGAGCGGGGTTGCGAAACCACCGTTTCATGCTTACGTAAACCGCCCCAAATTCGATGACCAATGGCGGAATACATCGCGCCCGCAACCACGATAAACGCACCGAGATAACCTAATAGGTTTAGCATCGGTCTGGCGAAGAAATCGGGCCAGGCCAGTGATAATAAATCTGAAAATAACAACGTAAACAGCGGTGTGAGCGTGATAAGAGCGCTCACCTGCGCCGCCTGCCAACGCGCCATCGCTTCCGCGAGAGCGCCATATCCTACCAGCGTATTCAGGCCGCAGAATACCAGGCATGCCAGCTGCCAGTCGCTGAGCTGCGTGATGACACCGGGTTTAGCCAGCGGCAACAACGCAATCGTACATAAAGTGTACAGTAAAAACAGGATCTGCGGTGATGCCAGGCGGCGCAATAACACCTTTTGCGCGACCCCATAGCTCACCCAGACCATCGCCGCACCGACACCAAAGATAACGCCCCAGGTGTAATCGGTGAGTCGGGTAAAAATTTCGATCAGACTGGTATTAAAAAACAGGACCAGTCCGCTCAGAAGCATAATGGCGCCAATCACCTGCGTACCGCGCATCTTTTCTTTCAGGATAAAGACGCTGGCGATCATCATACCAACCGGTGACAGCTGACCGATAACCTGCGAAGCCGTTGGGCTCAAATACTGCAAGGATGAACTAAACAGAATGAAGTTACCGAACAACCCACCGGTTGCGATAGCCAGCAACACCAGCCAACGCGCTTTGCGAAAAATACGCAACGGAGGGAGCTTTTTTTTAACCGCAAGAATAGCGCCAAGGCCAACGCTTGCCATTAAAAAACGGTAGAACACCACGGTAGGAGGCTCCATCACCTCCAGCACTTGCTTCATTGCTATTGGCAAAGCGCCCCAACATACTGCCGTTGTGAGTGCTAACAGAATACCAATGCCTGCCTGCTGCTTCATGCCGTATTCCCTGCAAGGGCTCGTTTCCGGGTTGTCACGGCGCGACGAGCGTATTTACCGGCCGTCGAATGTAAAAAGCCCCGCAACGTGTTGCGGGGCTTTTATCCGTTACCGGGACGCGAAAAACTTATTCAGCAACGATGCTGATGAATTTACGGTTTTTCGGGCCTTTCACTTCAAATTTCACTTTACCGTCTGCTTTAGCAAACAGAGTGTGGTCTTTGCCGCAACCAACGTTGGAGCCAGCGTGGAATTTAGTACCACGTTGACGAACGATGATGCTACCAGCCAGAACTGTTTCACCGCCGAAGCGTTTTACGCCCAGACGTTTAGCTTCTGAATCGCGACCGTTACGAGTCGAGCCGCCAGCCTTTTTATGTGCCATTTAATCTGCTCCCCTTAACTTAAGCGCTGATGCCAGTGATTTTCACATCAGTGAACCACTGACGATGGCCCTGCTGCTTACGGTAGTGTTTACGACGACGAAACTTAACAATTTTAACTTTCTCGCCACGACCGTGAGCAACGACTTCAGCTTTGATAACGCCGCCATCAACGAAAGGAACGCCGATTTTGACTTCTTCACCGTTTGCGATCATCAGAACTTCTGCGAATTCAACAGATTCGCCAGTTGCGATGTCCAGCTTTTCCAGGCGAACGGTCTGACCTTCGCTTACTCGGTGTTGTTTACCACCACTTTGGAAAACCGCGTACATAAAAAACTCCGCTTCCGCGCACACCTTTTTGATGATTCAGAGTGCGCTATAAATATTCACAATAGGGCGCGAATATTACGCAAAACGCGAGCCTTTGACAAGTGCTACCGTCAATACATGAAGAAAAAAAACACAACACGTACGGTAACGTTTATCTACGGCGTTTTTTCAGTACAATCAGCATATATTTATAACCCTAAACCCGACGTTACCTTCCCACACAGTAAGGTAATCGGGGCGAGAAGCCCGGCTTTTGCGATGAATTTAGAAAAAATCAATGAGTTAACCGCGCAAGATATGGCGGGGGTCAATGCGACAATCCTTGAACAGCTCAATTCCGACGTTCAGTTGATCAATCAACTGGGGTACTACATCGTTAGCGGCGGCGGAAAACGCATTCGCCCAATGATCGCCGTCCTCGCCGCGCGGGCCGTTGGTTACCAGGAAAATGCGCACGTTACGATTGCGGCCCTCATCGAGTTTATCCACACAGCGACCCTGCTGCACGACGATGTTGTGGATGAGTCAGACATGCGCCGTGGGAAAGCTACGGCAAATGCGGCGTTTGGTAATGCGGCCAGCGTGCTGGTTGGCGATTTTATCTATACCCGTGCATTTCAGATGATGACCAGCCTTGGCTCGTTGAAAGTGCTGGAAGTCATGTCGAAAGCAGTCAACGTCATTGCCGAAGGTGAAGTCTTGCAGTTGATGAACGTCAACGACCCGGACATCACCGAAGAAAACTATATGCGCGTCATCTACAGTAAGACCGCGCGTTTGTTTGAAGCGGCAGCCCAATGTTCAGGTATTCTGGCTGGCTGTAGCGAAGAACAAGAAAAAGGGTTGCAGGATTATGGCCGTTATCTCGGTACCGCTTTCCAGTTAATTGACGATTTGCTGGATTACAGCGCAGATGGCGAGCAGCTGGGTAAAAACGTCGGTGATGACCTCAACGAGGGTAAACCAACGCTGCCACTGTTGCATGCCATGCGCCACGGCACCCCAGAACAAGCGCTAATGATCCGCCAGGCCATTGAGCAAGGTAATGGTCGTCACCTTCTGGAACCGGTTCTGGAAGCGATGAACGCCTGTGGGTCTCTGGAATGGACCCGTCAGCGGGCAGAAGAAGAGGCTGATAAAGCCATCGCTGCGCTTCAAGTGCTGCCCGATACGCCGTGGAGAGAAGCGCTGATTGGTCTGGCACATATCGCCGTGCAGCGCGACCGTTAATTCCCTACAGCATCCTCCCTCATCCCGTGCCCTGCACGGGATTTTCTTATAAGTTCCAGTAAGAATTTACCCCCTCCAGATAATCACGCAGAACCTTGGCATATTCTGAATATACACACACTTTACATGAACATTTTAGAACATTCGTTCTTCGGGCGTTATAGTGTCGGCACAACCGATCGTGAAACCGTAAGCCGTTAACCAAAGGAGAGATGAATTGATGGAAAGCAAGCTGATTGACTGGCATCCGGCCGACATCATCGCCGGACTGCGCAAGAAAGGGACCTCAATGGCCGCTGAATCACGTAAAAATGGATTGAGTTCATCAACGCTGGCCAATGCGTTAACGAGACCATGGCCAAAAGGTGAGTTGATTATCGCCCGGGCACTGGGAACTGACCCCTGGGTGATTTGGCCGTCACGCTATCACGATGCCAAAACGCATGAGTTCATCGACAGAACGCGGATGATGAGGAGTCGCAGAGAGAAAAAGAATCCGGAATGAACATTGAGCTGTAACCCCCGGCCAACTGAACTGGGGGTTACAAGAGACGTTGACGATTACTCGCCTTTCACGCGCTCAATGTTTGCGCCCAGCGCACGCAGTTTATCTTCGATGCGCTCATAGCCGCGATCGATGTGATAAATACGGTCGACTACCGTCGTACCTTCAGCAATACACCCTGCCAGCACCAGGCTTGCAGATGCGCGCAGATCGGTCGCCATAACCTGTGCGCCAGAGAGCGTTTCCACGCCGTGGCAAATCACGGTATTGCTTTCGATTTCTGCGTGAGCGCCCATACGGCTCAGCTCAGGCACGTGCATAAAGCGGTTCTCAAACACGGTTTCCGTGATGAAGCCGGTCCCTTCTGCCACTAGGTTCAGCAATGTAAACTGGGCCTGCATGTCGGTAGGGAACGCCGGATGCGGTGCAGTACGCACATTGACCGCTTTCGGACGTTTACCGTGCATATCAAGGCTGATCCAATCATCACCCACTTCAATATCCGCACCCGCATCACGCAGCTTCGCCAGAACGGCATCCAGCGTGTCCGGCTGTGCATTACGGCAGATAATCTTGCCGCGAGAAATTGCCGCCGCCACCAGGAAGGTACCGGTTTCGATACGATCTGGCAGAACGCGATAAACACCACCGCCAAGACGCTCAACGCCTTCGATGGTAATACGATCGGTGCCCTGACCCGTGATCTTCGCGCCCAGCGCAATCAGGAAGTTCGCGGTATCCACAATCTCCGGCTCGCGCGCAGCGTTTTCGATGATGGTGGTGCCTTCGGCAAGCGTTGCTGCGCACATGATAGTGACCGTCGCGCCGACGCTCACTTTGTCCATGACGATATGCGCGCCTTTCAGACGGCCATCAACGGACGCCTTCACATAGCCTTCTTCCAGCTTAATAGTCGCGCCTAACTGCTCCAGGCCGGTAATGTGCAGGTCAACCGGACGCGCGCCAATGGTACAGCCACCCGGCAGTGAAACCTGGCCCTGACCAAAGCGGGCAACCAGCGGCCCGAGCGCCCAAATGGATGCACGCATGGTTTTCACCAGATCGTACGGCGCACAGAAGACGTTCACATCACGCGCATCGATGTGCACAGAACCATTACGCTCAACTTTCGCACCCAGCTGGCTCAGCAGCTTCATTGATGTGTCAACGTCCTTCAGTTTCGGGACGTTTTGGATCTCTACAGGTTCTTCAGCCAGCAGCGCCGCAAACAGGATCGGCAGTGCGGCGTTTTTAGCGCCTGAAATTGTGACTTCGCCCTGGAGCTTAGTTGGCCCCTGAACACGAAATTTATCCATTATTCTGTTCTCTGTTAAGAATTTATCTTCGCTACCGGCACATCACCCGTAGCTCAAAAACCGTTAAGTTTGCGATCGCGCGCCCATTCCGCTGGGGTAAACGCCTTAATCGACACGGCATGAATGCGGTTGTCCGCAATGTACTCCATCAACGGGCCATAGACCGATTGCTGCTTCTTGACCCGGCTCATGCCTTCAAACATCTCACCCACGGCAATAACCTGAAAGTGACTGCCGTCGCCAGAAACGTGGACTTCCTGGAGGGAGAGTGCATTCATCAGCACGCTCTGAATTTCATTATTTTCCATGGGCTCTTCATTCGTCAGATAGTGAAAACAGCCCAACATCTTAGAGCAAAGTGGCGCTGTCATAAATAAGCAAAAAGCCTCGCTGATAAATCAGACAAGGCTTTAGTGGCAGATCCCCCTCAGGGGTTTTGCCGGATAGCGGCACAAGACCTTATCCGGCCTGGAAAAATTAACGCGGAAGGACGTCGTCAGGCAGATTGTAAAGCTGCGCCAGCGTGTACACTTTATCGTTAACACCAGTGAGCGAAACGCTGTTTCCCTGCTGCTTGCCCTGATTAATCAGATGCAACAGTAACGCCAGACCGCCGGTATCTACCCGGGATACCTGGTTCAGGTCGATGCAGGATACCCCTTTCATCGCCTCAACTCGCGCATCCCATAATGGGTTTAACACGTCCTGATCCAGCTCCCCCACCAGCACCAGCTTGTCACCTTCACGCGACCAGGTGAGTGACTGCGTCATTATTTTTTCTCTTCCAGAGTGATTTTCTGCTGAGCAATAGATTTCAGCTGCGCCGTCAGGCCATCAATACCTTTGGTACGCAGCAGGTCGCTCCACTCATTTTGTTTGGTGGTGATCATACTTACGCCTTCAGCAATCATGTCATAAGCCTGCCAGTTACCGGTCTGGGAGTTTTTACGCCACTGGAAATCCAAACGTACCGGAGGACGACCGTTTGGATCGATGATGGTTACGCGGATAGGCACGATGGTCGCATCACCCAGCGGTTGCTCTGGTGCAATTTCATAAGTCTGGCCATGGTACATCGCCAGAGCCTGGCCGTAGGCCTGCTTCAGATATTCACGGAATGCGGCAAAATAGGCTTCACGCTGAGCAGGGGTCGCATCTTTGTAGTAGCGCCCCAGTACCAGCGCACCCGCATATTTAACCTGCACGTATGGCAACAGTTCCTGATCGACAACCTGACGCAGGTAATCCGGGTTTGCGCGGATTTTAGGTTGTTCATTCTTCAGACGGTCAAATGTCTTCTGCGCCGCCTCATTCATCTGTTTGTACGGGTTCGTTTGGTCGGCTGCAGTTGCTGCGCTAAGCGGGGCAATCACCAGCATAGCCACCATCATCAATCGTTTAAACATACGTCGATTCTCCTGAGATTATTTCGTTGCGCCCGCAGGCGTAGTGGCTTCATTATTGCCGTCAGTTGCGGCTGGCGCATCGCCAGAATTCTTATTGTCATCACCTTTACTGTTGCTGTTGTAAAGGAACTGACCAATCATATCTTCCAGCACCATCGCGGATTTCGTGTCCTGAATCGTACCGCCATCTTTGAGGATAGACGTTCCCAGCTCAGGATCTTCAAAACCCACATTCAATGCCAGATACTGTTCGCCCAGCAGACCGGAAGTACGGATGCTCAGAGAACTGGTGTCAGGAATATGGTTAAAACGCGATTCGATTTCCAGCGTCACGCGCGGCAGGTACGTTTTCGGATCTAACGAGATGTCCGATACGCGTCCAACTACCACCCCGCCAATCCGCACCGGAGAACGCTCTCTCAGGCCGCCGATATTATCAAAGGTCGCATAAATCGTGTAAGTCGGCTCAGTACGCATTGAGGTAACGTTCGCCGCCTTCAGGCAAACAAACAGCGCTGCCAGCAGCGCAACCAGCAGGAATAACCCGACCCAAATTTCATTTTTTTTCGTTTGCATGAACTCAATTCCCAAACATCAGTGCGGTCAGCACAAAATCCAGCCCCAGAACGGCAAGAGAGGCGTGCACAACGGTGCGTGTCGTTGCCCGGCTAATCCCGGCAGAGGTCGGGATCGCATCATAACCATTGAACAATGCAATCCAGGTGACCGTAATGGCGAACACCACGCTCTTAATCAGACAGTTAACCAGGTCCAGACGCCAGTCGACGGCATTTTGCATAGCCGACCAGAAGAAGCCTGCATCAATACCCTTCCAGCTTACGCCAACCAGTGAACCACCCCAGATACCCACTGCGACAAAAATAATCGTCAGCAGCGGCAATGAAATGACGCCAGCCCAAAAACGTGGGGAAATCACCCGGCGCAGTGGATCGACGGCCATCATCTCCAGACTGGAAAGCTGTTCGGTCGCCCGCATCAGGCCAATTTCTGCGGTTAAGGCCGACCCGGCCCGCCCGGCAAACAGCAGCGCCGCAACAACCGGTCCCAACTCACGTAACAATGACAGTGCCACCAGCATACCGAGGCTGGTTTCCGCGCTGTAGGTCGTCAGCACCAGGTATCCCTGCAACCCCAGCACCATACCGATGAACACGCCAGAAACAATAATGATCAGCATCGATAAGACACCGACATTATAGAGCTGGCGGATCAGCAGCGGCGCATGTTTGCGAAACTCCGGCTTGCCGACAACCGCATTGAACAACATTAATCCGGCTCGCCCGAACGTCCTGAGGGTTTTTATTCCCCGATGTCCGAGTGATGCCAGCGCATTTAACAACATGGGTGGCTTAACTCCCTGTTTTGAGTAAATCGATGTGGTAGTCGCCCGCCGGGTAACGGAACGGAACCGGTCCATCGGCAATGCCGTCCAGGAACTGGCGTACGCGCGGATCGGCATTTTCTTGTAGTGCCTGAGCACTACCGTAGGCCACTATTTTTTTGTCCGCCATTATATAGGCGTAATCCGCAATACTCAGTACCTCAGGCACATCATGGGATACCACCACACAGGTGACGCCCAGCGCGCTGTTCAGTTCTGAAATCAGCTTCACCAGAACGCCCATGGTGATGGGATCCTGGCCGACGAACGGCTCATCAAACATGATGAGGTCTGGCTCCAGCGCGATAGCACGTGCTAACGCGGCGCGACGCGCCATCCCACCGGATAATTCAGAAGGCATTAATTTGGCCGCACCCCGCAGGCCGACGGCCTCGAGCTTCATCATCACCGTGCTCTTCAGCAACGGCGCTGGCAACGTCGTATGCTCGCGCAGAGGGTACGCGACGTTGTCAAACACATTCATGTCGGTAAATAGCGCACCAGACTGAAACAGCATACTCATGCGCTTACGCACGGTAAATAAACGCGAACGAGACATGGCCGGGACGTTCTCACCGTCAAACAGGATCTCGCCCTTATCCGGGGGGATCTGTCCGCCAATCAGACGCAACAGCGTCGTTTTGCCGATGCCTGATGGCCCCATGATCGCCGTCACCTTACCGCGCGGTACCGTCAGGGAAATATTATCAAAGATGCAGCGGTCACCCCGGGAAAAGCTGACATCGCGCATATCGACTAGATTCGCCACAGACTGCCCCATTGATTCATCCTTTACTATTGCCTCGTTGATCGAAGAGTTTGGCGCTCAATTTAGCCATGAACTCAACATATTTACAGATTATTGCCTGTCCTGGTTAGCGAAAGCTGGCATTTGTTTTACTTTTTAGCCGCATAAAGTCAAAATTAAGACTTCGTTACGGCTTCCAGAAGATCCTTCAAGTGGACCGGCGAGTATACCTGAAGAAAGGACTTTAGATGCTTTTAGCGACGGCGCTGTTAATAATTGGTTTACTTCTGGTGGTCTACGGTGCCGACCGTCTGGTATTTGCCGCATCCATTTTATGTCGAAACTTCGGTATTCCTCCCATTATCATCGGAATGACCGTGGTCAGCATGGGTACGTCGTTACCCGAGATAATTGTCTCCGTTGCCGCATCGATGAATGGGCAACTCGATCTGGCTGTCGGGACCGCCATCGGTTCTAACATCACCAACATTCTGCTTATTTTAGGCCTGTCGGCGCTGATTCATCCTTTTACCGTGCATTCTGATGTTCTGCGTCGTGAATTACCGCTAATGTTGCTGGTAAGTATTTTAGCTGCATCCGTCCTGTATGACGGGCAGCTAAGCCGCAGCGACGGTTTCTTTCTTCTGCTTCTGGCCGTGCTATGGCTGCTATTCATTGTTAAAATTGCCCGTCTGGCCGAGCGACAAGGCAATGACAGCCTGACGCGTGAGCAGATAGCTGAGCTGCCGCGCGAAGGCGGATTACCGGTCGCATTTTTGTGGTTGGGCATTGCGCTGATAATCATGCCAATGGCAACACGTATGGTGGTGGATAACGCTACCGTACTGGCGAACTATTTCGCCATGAGCGAACTTACTATCGGGCTGACAGTGGTCGCCATTGGTACCAGCCTGCCTGAGCTGGCAACAGCGATTGCGGGTCTGCGTAAAGGTGAAAACGATATTGCCGTCGGTAACATTATCGGCGCAAACATTTTTAATATCGTTATCGTCCTCGGGCTACCGGCGCTGATTACGCCGGGTGAAGTCAATCCGATGGCCTTCACCCGTGACTATAGCGTCATGCTGCTGGTGAGCGTGATTTTTGCACTACTCTGCTGGCGACGTCCGCGCCAGATTGGTCGCGGCGCAGGTGCGCTGCTGACCGGCGGTTTTATCATATGGCTGGCGATGCTGTATTGGTTATCGCCACTTCTCGTTGGATAACTGGAAACGCATTATGTCGCACTTAGAGTTGCAACCGGGTTTTGACTTTCAGCAAGCAGGCAAGGAAGTCCTGGCAATTGAACGTGAAGGCCTGGCGGAGCTTGATCAGTACATCAACCAAAATTTTACCCTCGCATGCGAGAAAATATTCAGCTGCCCGGGCAAAGTGGTGGTGATGGGAATGGGGAAATCCGGCCATATCGGGCGGAAAATGGCAGCCACATTTGCCAGCACCGGCACCCCCTCATTTTTTGTACACCCAGGCGAAGCCGCACATGGCGATCTGGGTATGGTCTCGCCGCAGGATGTGGTCATCGCCATCTCTAACTCCGGTGAATCCAATGAGATAGCGGCGCTGATCCCGGTATTAAAACGTCTTCATGTACCGCTTATCTGCATGACCGGTCGTCCTGAAAGCAGTATGGCGCGTGCGGCAGATGTGCATCTGTGTGTTAAAGTGCCCAAGGAAGCTTGTCCGTTAGGTCTGGCACCGACCAGCAGTACGACAGCAACACTGGTGATGGGCGATGCCCTAGCGGTGGCATTATTAAAAGCGCGCGGCTTTACCGCGGAAGATTTTGCGTTGTCTCATCCCGGTGGCGCACTGGGCCGTAAGCTTTTACTGCGCGTTAACGATATTATGCATACGGGCGACGAGATCCCGCATGTGACCAAAAACGCCAGCCTGCGTGACGCCTTAATTGAGATCACGCGTAAAAATCTCGGCATGACCGTCATTTGCGATGATGCCATGAAGATTGACGGTATTTTCACCGATGGCGATTTACGTCGTGTCTTCGATATGGGCGTTGATGTACGCCAGTTAGGCATTGCCGATGTGATGACCCCTGGAGGCATTCGCGTGCGTCCGGGTATTCTTGCCGTCGATGCCCTGAACTTAATGCAGTCCCGCCATATCACCTCGGTAATGGTTGCTGATGGCGACCAATTACTCGGTGTGTTACATATGCATGATCTGCTGCGTGCAGGTGTAGTGTAAGAAACTCAAGGATAACGAAAATGAGTAAAGCAGGTGCGTCGCTTGCGACCTGTTATGGACCCGTCAGCGCAGACGTTATCACCCGGGCAGAAAACATCCGTTTGCTGATCCTGGATGTGGATGGCGTACTGTCTGATGGTCTGATTTATATGGGCAACAACGGTGAAGAGCTGAAGGCTTTTAACGTCCGTGATGGTTACGGAATTCGCTGTGCGCTCACTTCCGGTATTGAGATTGCCATTATTACCGGACGAAAGGCTAAACTTGTAGAAGATCGCTGTGCCACTTTGGGGATCACCCACCTGTATCAGGGGCAGTCAGACAAACTGGTTGCCTTTGGCGATCTCCTTAGCAAACTGGCGATCGCGCCGGAGAATGTCGCCTACGTTGGCGATGACCTGATCGACTGGCCGGTGATGGCTAAAGTGGGATTAAGCGTCGCGGTGGCAGATGCCCACCCTTTGCTGATCCCGCGAGCTGATTATGTCACCCACATTGATGGGGGACGTGGCGCTGTGCGTGAAGTCTGCGATTTATTACTCCTGGCGCAGGGCAAACTGGACGAGGCCAAAGGGCAATCGATATGAGCAAAACCAGACGTTGGGTTATCATTCTACTGTCGCTGGCTGTCCTTGTGATGATTGGTATTAATCTGGCAGACAAAGATGACACCACTCAGGTCGTCGTCAATAACAACGAGCCAACCTATAAGAGCGAACATACTGATACCGTCGTGTATAGTCCGGAAGGCGCGCTGAGCTATCACTTGATCGCACAACACGTTGAATATTATTCGGAACAAGCGGTTTCGTGGTTTACTCAACCAGTATTAACCACGTTTGATAAGGATAAAGTACCGACCTGGACGATCAAGGCCGACAAAGCCAAATTGACCAACGATCGGATGCTGTATCTGTACGGCCATGTTGAGGTTAACGCCCTGGTGCCTGACTCTCAACTACGCAGAATTACGACCGATAACGCGCAGATTAACCTGGTGACACAAGACGTCACTTCCGATGATCTGGTGACGTTGTATGGCACAACATTTAACTCCAGCGGACTGAAGATGCGCGGCAACTTACGCAGCAAGAACGCCGAGCTGATTGAAAAGGTTAGAACCTCATATGAAATCCAAAACAAACAAACTCAGCCTTAATCTTGTACTTGCCAGCTCACTTCTGGCCGCCAGCATTCCGGCATTTGCCGTCACCGGCGATACCGAGCAGCCGATTCACATTGAATCGGACCAGCAGTCCCTGGATATGCAGGGCAACGTGGTGACGTTTACTGGCAACGTGATTGTGACTCAGGGCACCATCAAAATTAACGCCGATAAAGTCGTCGTGACCCGTCCTGGCGGTGAAGACGGCAAAGAAGTGATTGATGGCTATGGCAATCCAGCGACGTTTTACCAGATGCAGGACAACGGTAAACCGGTAAAAGGCCACGCCTCTCAGATGCACTATGAACTGGCGAAAGACTTTGTCGTTCTCACCGGCAAGGCGTATCTGGAACAGCTCGATAGCAACATCACGGGCGATAAGATCACTTATCTGGTAAAAGAGCAGAAAATGCAGGCCTTCAGCGATAAAGGCAAACGCGTCACCACCGTTCTGGTTCCGTCGCAGTTGCAGGACAAAAACAAGGCTCCGGCAGAGAAAAAAGGTAACTGATTCGTTATGGCAACATTAACTGCAAAGAACCTTGCAAAAGCCTATAAAGGCCGTCGTGTGGTTGAAGATGTCAGTCTGACCGTCAACTCCGGGGAGATCGTCGGTCTGCTCGGTCCTAACGGTGCAGGCAAGACAACAACCTTTTACATGGTAGTCGGCATTGTCCCGCGCGATGCGGGCAACATTATCATTGATGACGAAGACATCAGTCTGCTGCCTCTGCATGCGCGCGCGCGTCGCGGCATCGGCTACTTACCGCAGGAAGCGTCTATTTTCCGTCGCCTGAGCGTGTTTGATAACCTGATGGCGGTGCTGCAAATTCGTGACGATCTGACCAGCGAGCAGCGGGAAGATCGCGCCAACGAGCTGATGGAAGAATTCCACATCGAGCACCTGCGTGACAGCTTAGGTCAGTCGCTCTCCGGTGGTGAACGACGCCGCGTGGAGATCGCTCGCGCACTGGCCGCTAATCCGAAATTTATCCTGCTGGATGAACCGTTTGCCGGTGTTGACCCGATTTCTGTTATTGATATTAAACGGATCATCGAACACCTGCGCGACAGCGGCCTTGGCGTGCTGATTACCGACCACAACGTCCGCGAAACGCTGGCAGTGTGTGAGCGCGCCTATATCGTAAGTCAAGGACACCTGATCGCGCACGGCACGCCAACAGAAATACTGCAGGATGAGCACGTTAAGCGCGTATACCTTGGGGAAGACTTCAGACTCTGATAGGGTAGAAGACTTCACGTCACTGCAGGAGAAAACAACTCTGAACATGAAGCAAGGTTTGCAACTCAGGCTTAGCCAACAACTGGCGATGACGCCTCAGCTACAACAGGCTATCCGTCTGTTGCAGCTGTCCACGCTGGAACTTCAGCAAGAACTTCAGCAAGCGCTGGAAAGTAACCCACTGCTCGAGCAAACCGATCTTCACGACGAAATTGATACCCAGGAAAAACAGGACAGCGAAACCCTCGACACCGCAGATGCTCTCGAACAAAAAGAGATGCCTGAGGAGTTGCCGCTTGACGCCAGTTGGGATGAAATTTACACCGCCGGGACGCCTTCGGGCACCAGCGGAGATTACATCGACGACGAACTGCCTGTGTATCAGGGTGAGACCACGCAATCACTACAAGATTACCTGATGTGGCAAGTGGAACTGACCCCGTTCTCGGATACCGATCGCGCCATTGCGACATCCATTGTGGATGCGGTAGACGAAACCGGTTATCTCACCGTGACCCTGGACGATATTCTCGAAAGCATGGGCGATGACGACGTCGGTATGGACGAAATCGAAGCCGTGCTTAAACGCGTTCAGCGCTTTGATCCCGTTGGCGTAGCCGCCAAAGATCTCCGTGACTGCTTACTGATCCAACTTTCGCAGTTTGATAAAGCCACACCGTGGCTGGAAGAAGCGCGCCTGATCATCAGCGATCACCTCGATCTGTTAGCCAACCATGACTTCCGCTCCCTGATGCGCGTGACCCGGCTGAAAGAAGACGTGCTGAAAGAAGCCGTCAATCTTATTCAGTCGCTGGATCCAAGACCTGGGCAATCGATCCAGACCGGCGAGCCGGAGTACGTCATTCCGGATGTGCTGGTGCGTAAGCATAACGATCGCTGGGTGGTCGAACTCAACGGCGACAGCATTCCGCGCTTACAGATTAACCAGCACTACGCCGCCATGTGCAATAGCGCGCGTAACGATGCCGACAGCCAGTTTATTCGTAGCAATCTGCAAGATGCGAAGTGGCTGATTAAAAGCCTGGAAAGCCGCAATGATACGTTGCTGCGCGTCAGTCGCTGCATCGTGGAGCAACAGCAAGCCTTCTTTGAGCAAGGCGAAGAGTATATGAAACCGATGGTACTGGCGGATATCGCCCAGGCCGTCGAGATGCACGAATCGACCATTTCCCGTGTGACCACGCAAAAGTATCTGCACAGTCCGCGCGGCATTTTTGAATTGAAGTATTTCTTTTCCAGTCACGTTAACACTGAAGGCGGAGGTGAAGCCTCATCCACAGCTATCCGTGCGCTGGTGAAGAAATTAATTGCTGCGGAAAACCCCGCGAAACCGCTGAGTGACAGCAAGTTAACCTCTATGCTGTCAGAACAGGGTATCATGGTGGCACGCCGCACCGTTGCGAAGTACCGAGAGTCTTTATCCATTCCGCCGTCTAACCAGCGCAAACAGCTGGTGTGACCCAACCGATAAGGAAGACACTATGCAGCTCAACATCACTGGAAACAACGTCGAAATCACCGAAGCCCTGCGCGATTTTGTGAATACAAAATTTGCCAAGCTCGAACAATATTTCGACCGGATTAATCAGGTCTATATTGTGTTGAAAGTGGAGAAGGTTACACATATCTCGGATGCAACACTGCATGTGAACGGTGGCGAAATTCATGCCAGCGCGGAAGGTCAGGATATGTACGCCGCCATTGACGGTTTAATTGATAAACTGGCTCGGCAGTTAACAAAACATAAAGATAAACTGAAACAGCACTAACTTGTCCGGGCAGTTAGCGGGTGCAGGACGGCCTGTTGTGTAGCACAACGGGCCATTTGTACAGTTAGCGCTTAGGTGAAATTATGACAAATAACGATACGACTCTACAACTGAGCACTGTTCTTAACCAGGAATGTACACGCGCAGGCGTTCACTGCCAAAGCAAGAAACGCGCACTGGAAATCATCAGCGAACTTGCGGCAAAACAGCTTAGCCTGCCTTCTCAGGTGGTATTTGAAGCCATTCTGACGCGTGAAAAAATGGGCAGTACCGGCATCGGTAATGGTATTGCAATCCCGCACGGAAAGCTGGAAGAAGACACGATGCGCGCGGTTGGTGTGTTTGTTCAACTCGAAACACCCATCGCCTTCGACGCCATTGATAATCAACCTGTCGATCTGCTTTTCGCCCTGCTGGTCCCGGCAGACCAAACCAAGACGCATTTGCATACGTTGTCACTGGTCGCAAAACGTCTGGCAGATAAAACCATCTGTCGTCGTCTGCGCGCCGCGCAGAGTGACCAGGAGTTGTATCAAATCATCACGGACACCGAAGGTGGACAGGATGAAGCATAACAACCCAATGGCATCCTTTTTTGTCGTTGTGAGGAGAAACAGTACATGGTACTGATGATCGTCAGCGGCCGTTCAGGGTCAGGTAAATCTGTCGCCCTGCGTGCGCTGGAAGATATGGGTTTTTACTGCGTGGATAACCTTCCCGTAGTGCTGTTGCCCGATCTGGCTCGTACACTGGCCGATCGCCAGATTTCTGCGGCCGTCAGCATTGATGTGCGCAACATGCCTGAGTCCCCGGAAATTTTCGAGCAGGCAATGAATAATCTGCCCGAGGGTTTCTCACCACAGCTGCTGTTCCTTGATGCAGACCGTAACACGTTGATTCGTCGCTACAGCGACACGCGCCGTTTACACCCGCTCTCCAGCAAGAACTTGTCTCTGGAAAGCGCTATCGATAAGGAAAGCGATTTGCTGGAGCCTCTACGCTCTCGCGCTGACCTGATCGTTGATACCTCCGAAATGTCCGTACACGAACTGGCAGAAATGTTACGTACCCGACTGCTGGGTAAACGTGAACGTGAATTGACGATGGTATTCGAATCCTTTGGTTTCAAACACGGTATCCCGATTGATGCGGATTACGTCTTTGACGTGCGCTTCCTGCCTAACCCACACTGGGATCCGAAGCTGCGCCCAATGACCGGTCTTGACCGCCCTGTCGCCGCATTCCTCGACAGGCACACAGAAGTACACAATTTTATCTACCAGACTCGCAGCTATCTTGAGCTATGGTTACCCATGCTGGAGACCAACAACCGTAGCTACCTTACCGTAGCCATCGGCTGTACCGGCGGGAAACACCGTTCGGTGTATATTGCAGAGCAGCTGGCAGACTACTTCCGCTCACGCGGTAAAAACGTGCAGTCACGCCATCGTACGCTGGAAAAACGTAAATCATGACCGTGAAGCAAACCGTTGAAATCACCAATAAGCTGGGCATGCATGCCCGCCCAGCGATGAAACTGTTTGAATTGATGCAGGGTTTCGAAGCAGAAGTTTTGCTGCGTAATGATGAAGGAACGGAAGCCGAGGCCAACAGCGTGATCGCTCTGCTGATGCTGGATTCAGCCAAAGGGCGTCAGATAGAAGTCGAAGCCACGGGACCACAGGAAGTAGAAGCCCTGGCCGCAGTGATTGCCCTGTTTAATTCAGGGTTTGATGAAGATTAATCGAGTACACAGAACGTAGCCAGTAGGCCGGATAAGGCGTTTACGCCGCATCCGGCAATAACTACGCTAATACAGCTTATTTTCCCGCATAAACGACTCACCACCTAACTGGCGCATTTGGCGCATAATCCAGGCCTGGCGGTTACGCACATAACCAGAAGGCGCATTCGCCTTAAAACGCAAAGGATTGGGCAATACTGCCGCCAGCAAGGCCGCTTCAGACAGGCTCAACCGACTGGCCGGTTTATGAAAATACCGTTGCGCCGCCGCCTCCACGCCAAATATCCCATCGCCAAACTCGGCGATATTCAAATAGACGGTCAGAATACGTTTCTTACTCCAGACGGTTTCCATACCCAGCGTTAGCCCGGCTTCAAGGCCCTTACGCACCCAGCTACGTCCATCCCACAAAAAGAGGTTTTTCGCCGTCTGTTGCGATAACGTCGACGCCCCGCGAATGCGGTTTTCATTGCGTTCATTGTGCGCCAGCGCTTTCTCTATGGCGGTGACGTCAAACCCCCAGTGGTCTGGAAACTTCTGGTCCTCTGCAGCAATCACCGCCAGTCCCATCCACGGTGAGATCTCATCCATGCTCACCCAGTCCGAGTGCGCCACATAGCCGAAATCACCGGACAGCCATGCGCCCAGCTGTCGCTCGACCATTACCGCCGAGAAAGGCACAGGCATCACGCTGAAAAGTGCGATGCCCCCGCCCCAGAATACGGCGAGGACAACCACCACCCGCAGAAAAATACGTCGCAGAAAGGCGGTTACTCCTTTTCTCATTCGGTCAGCACCAGCACACGCGATACCAGTTTATCGATGCCACTCGCAGCCTGAGCGATGTCCTGCGCCAGCATATAGGCAGGCGTGGTGACGATTTTGTTGTCTTCATCGACGACAATGTCATCAACCGGACAAGGCACATGCTCAGCGCCCATCTCTTCCAGCACCTCTGCCGTGTCGATATCAGTGCCGATGGTCAGACGCAGCGGGAAGTCAAAAATTTTAGGTAACATGGCAGGCGCAATGCACATAAACCCCAACGGCTTACCCGCCTGATGCATGGCCACCGCCAGCGCGGCTAAATCGCTGTCAACCCGGCATTCGCTGCCCTGACTGGCAAAATTGCTCAGATTTTTGGCCGCACCAAACCCACCCGGCACGATCAACGCATCCAGTTCCGATGAGACTGCCTGCGCAAGTGGGCGAATATCGCCACGTGTGATACGCGCGGCTTCAATTAGCACATTGCGAGTTTCCAGCATCGACTCGCCGGTCAGATGATTAATCACATCCGCTTGTTGTTTATCAGGTGCGAAACAGACAGCCTGAGCACCGTTGCGGGCAATGGCCAGAAGCGTGAGAACAGTTTCATGGATCTCTGCACCGTCATACACGCCGCATCCGCTGAGCACTACACCCACTTTTTTCATCGTAATACTCCTTTCTCAACTGGCTGAAACATATTAGTTATTATGATTTAAATGCTACGCTTCACACATTTAACTGATTCATGTAACAAATTATTTAAGATTTGCTATCTTAACTGCGTGCGGCCTGAAAATTAGGGCTGCGCCCTTGTAAACAATGATAATAATTTACGGCGCAGCCACGATTTCCCTGGTGTTGGCGCAGTATTCGCGCACCCCGGTCAAGCCGGGGTCATTTTTTTTCCACACTCGCCACCCAGGCTTTTAATACTGCCACGTCGTGCTGCCACTCCTGCTTCATCTCTTCAATCCATTCAGCAACGTTATCTTCCCAGGCAGGAAGATCCGGCGACTGGATTTGCTGACCAAGCTGTTGCAGGTGACGCAGCCCCACTGAACCTGCTGCGCCTTTAATTTTATGGCCTTCCTCAACAACACCTTTTTTATCCCGTGCCGTCAGGTTGGACTCCAGCACGCTCAAATATCCCGGCATCATCTTCTCAAACACCGCCAGCCCGTCGGTAATTAACTTCGGTCCCACCAGCTCGAGGTATTGTTCCAACATAGGAATATCTAACAGCGCTTGCGATTTACTGCTTTCTTCAGATGTCACAGTGCTCTCCTCTTCGTTTCGGGTATCCCAGTATTTTTTGATCATGGCGGTTAGCGCCGGAACCGACAGCGGCTTACTCAGCACGTCGTCCATGCCTGCGTCCAGATACTCTTTTTTATCTTTCAGTACGTTGGCGGTGAGTGCAACCAGCGGTGGCAGATCTTCACGGGCGTATTTTTGCGTGAGCTCCCGCGAGATATCCAGACCGGTCATATCCGGTAGCTGAATATCCAACAGCACCAGGTCATATTCACCCGGCGTAAACATTTCCAGCGCGGCTTTCCCGGTCATCGCGACATCCACGCTGTTGCCTAATTTTTCCAGCACGGAGCGCGCAACAATAACGTTCAGCTCAATGTCTTCTACCAGCAGCACATTCAGGGCTGGCAGCGGCATTTCATCGTCTTCAAAAGCATCTTCAATCTCTTCCGCTACCGCAGGCGCATGCACAGTCAGCGTAAAGATGGACCCTTTTCCTGCCTGGCTGGAAACCGTAATATCACCGCCCATGTTTTTCGCCAGACGCTTCGACACGGCCAAACCAATCCCTGTCCCCGTAGCCGGTTTACCGCCGTTGCTGTCCTTCACCTGATAATACATAGCGAAGATTTTATCCTGCTCATCCTGCGGAATGCCGATGCCGGAATCTTCAACTTCGAAATGCAGCATATTCCCCTGGTCATAGCGCGCCCGCACGGTCACCTGCCCCTGCTGGGTAAACTTCACGGCGTTGCTGATCAGATTCCACAGGATCTGACGCAGACGCGTTCCGTCGGTAATGACCTTATGCGGCAGCGGTAACGTCGGCTCAAGCACAAAGCGCAGCCCTTTTTGCTGCGCCTGTAGGCCAGAGAGGTTTTCCAGATCCGCCATAAAGCTGGTGAAATCGATCGGCTGGTTATCGAGCTGGACTTTACGTCGCTCCATCTTATCCATGTCGATAATATCGTTGAAAATATTCCCCAGCGTCACAGCAGAGACGTGGATTGTTTTCAGATATTTTTCCTGCTCCGCGGTCAGATCCGTATCCAGCAGGATCCGGCTTAAGCCGACAATGCCGTTAAGCGGGGTGCGCAACTCGTGGCTGATGGTAGAAATAAAGGTGGTCTTATCGCGGCTGGCGCGCTCAAGCGCATCCTGATAACGCTTACGCTCGGTAATATCGCGCCCAAAGCCCATCAGACCATGTCGTTTACCTACGCGGTCATAGTAAGGCACTTTGCGAATTTCAAAGCAGGCTTTGCGCCCGTCCGGGTAGTCCAGCCACTGTTCGTAGGTGAGCGAAACATTATGGCGGAACACCTTCTCGTCGGTCTCAATCACCTTTTCAGCCGCTTCAGGAGAGTAAACGTCAGCCGGTTTTAAGTTCACCAGCTGCTTTTCGCTTTTGCCGGTCAGCAGCTCCATGGCACGGTTACAGCCGGAAAACTCCTTATCTTCATTGCGATAAAAAACCAGATCCGGCGAGGCATCAAGGAAAGAGCGTAAAAAGGAAGACTGTTGCTCAAGCTGGATCTGCGCCTCTTCGCGCTCTTTGATTTCAACCTTCAGTTGCTCGAATGTTTCCTGGCGCTCTGCTTCGGCTTTTTCACGCTCAACAATTTCCTGATTGAGCTGGGCAATATTATCTTTCAACTGCACATTGAGCTTGAGATCTCGCTCGCGCATCTCTTCCAGCTTTTGTACCAGTCGTGACAGGCGTTGCCGGGACTCCTCAAGTTGCTCCACCACCACAGACAAGAAATAGACGGCCCAGGGGGTAATTAACAGACCAAAAAAGATAGAGCGGATAACATCAATGCTTTCTACCTGGCCATGCAGCACCATGGTGACAGCCATCTGCACCACAATTGCCAACACGACCAGAGCCAGCGCCAACAGCAGCGAAAAGCGCACCAGACCTAACTTCATCATCAGGTCGACGTAATATTGCGCCAGCATACGGATTTGCTTCATAGAGGGTTCCTTCACGACAACTTGGCACAATAATACTCAATTCTCAGCGTGACGTTGAAGATTGTGCAAGAAATGCGGAGGTTATCGGTGAAATGACCGCGGAGAGGCCATCGTAGGCCTGATAAGCAACGCGCCATCAGGCAATGTGCGCCGGGCCGCCTGATGGCGCTTCGCTTATCAGGCCTACATGACTACGGAGAGTTAGTTCTCAGGCAGCACCCATGGCGTACCGAGCGCCGAGCCTTGCACACCGTACTTGTTAAGGTACTTATCCAGTTCGACCATCCCGGTCCAGCGGTTTTCACACCATAGCGGTGCCAACAGCGTTGGGCGACGCGCGCTGGCGGAAATTCGATGATAAATCACCTCTGGCGGCGTATGACGGATCATCTCCCCGGCGGTAACCGTATAGTCGTCCAGTTCAATTCCGTTCAGCCGCCCGGCTTCCCAGGCTTTCGCCATCGTACTGCCTTTCACAATATGCAGCGGGTGCAGCTTAATACCGTCAACACCCGTCTCCACTACACGTTCCATGGTTTGCAGGCATTCTGCCTGCCCTTCTCCCGGCAGACCGACAATCAGGTGCGAGCACACTTTCAGCCCACGCTCGCGTGCCAGTCGCGTAGTGCGTTGGTAGCAGGCAAAATCATGGCCGCGGTTAATACGATGCAGGGTTTTGTCATGCGCGGTTTGCAAACCGAGCTCCAGCCATACCTCATAGCCGAGGTCTTTATACTCGCAAAGCAGATCGAGTACCGCATCCGGCACGCAGTCGGGGCGCGTCCCAACGCATAACCCGACGATACTGGCCTGGCTAACCGCCTGCTGATACATCGAACGCAGCACCTGCACTTCAGCAAAGGTGCTGGTATAGGCCTGGAAATAGGCCAGATAGCGTTTCGCGCGATTGACCAGATGCGCCTGATGCTCAAGCTGCTCGGCAATAGAATGGTGCTGCTGTGCTTCATCGGCAAACGAGGCGACATTGCAGAAAGTACACCCGCCACGTCCGATGGTGCCATCACGATTTGGACAGCTAAAGCCGCCGTGAAGCGTGAGTTTATGAACCTTTTGCCCGTAACGGCGAGAAAGATCCCCACCAAACATATTGACTAATTTCTGTAACTGCATAATCTGGTAGACCGCGCCTTGAAAAGAGGCCAAAGCCTGCCATTTTTTGCCCCAGTCGGCGATGACCTGGATCAATCGCCCTGGCGTGCTTTTATTCATTGCATAACAAATCAAAATAATCGAAATTTCATTCATTCAAAATGAAATTACTTTTCCTTATATCCGACAGTTTTTTTTATCTTCTTATACTCTCAGCATAAAAACAGTATCTTTAAGACGCCAAAACTCCAAAAACCAGCATAAAATGCCAAGCATAGCGATAAACAAAGGGAGGACGGGGGATATACAGCCTTTCTGACAGTGAGACAGATCACACTTCGCTCTCCATTCTCCTTGCGTTAAATCAATGTAAAAAAGCCTTAAATTTCAACATATTCATAAAGTTAATCGCCCTATAGCACATTTTTGCATAAATAAGATTGCCATTTGACCTGTGTGTGGATTCCCGATAACGTGGAAATCCGCTGGAAGCTTTCTGGATGAGCAGTCTGCTCATCATATTTATGCAGTAATTGAGATTCCCTCTGAAGCAAGTCCTCAAACTTGTTTGACCTATGCGAAAAGGATAAAGAGGGCGAATGCGAGGTAAGCGTATGACACGCAAACCCCGTCGCCATGCTCTTGGTGTGCCCGTGCGCAACGGTCCAGATGGGAATCCCGCAGAGCCTGGGGAGGTTCACTGATATGTTGTACGATAAATCCCTTGAGAGGGATAACTGTGGTTTCGGCCTGATCGCCCACATAGAAGGCGAACCTAGCCACAAGGTAGTGCGTACCGCCATACACGCACTGGCCCGCATGCAGCACCGTGGCGCAATTCTTGCCGATGGTAAAACCGGCGATGGTTGCGGTTTGCTGTTACAAAAACCTGACCGCTTTTTCCGCATCGTGGCGCAAGAGCGCGGCTGGCGTTTAGCTAAAAACTACGCCGTCGGCATGATCTTTTTAAATAAAGACGCTGAACTGGCTGCGGCTTCTCGCCGCATTGTCGAAGAAGAATTACAGCAGGAGACCCTGTCGATTGTCGGCTGGCGCGACGTGCCGACCAACGAAGGTGTTCTCGGTGAAATCGCCCTCTCCTCCCTGCCTCGTATCGAGCAAATTTTTGTCAACGCCCCTGCGGGCTGGCGTCCGCGTGATATGGAGCGCCGCCTGTTCATCGCACGCCGTCGCATCGAAAAACGCCTCCAGGACGATAAAGACTTCTACGTGTGTAGCTTGTCGAACCTGGTCAATATCTATAAAGGTCTGTGTATGCCGGCGGATCTGCCGCGCTTTTACCTGGACCTGGCGGACCTGCGTCTGGAATCGGCCATCTGCCTGTTCCACCAGCGCTTCTCCACCAATACCGTACCGCGCTGGCCGCTGGCGCAACCGTTCCGCTACCTGGCGCATAACGGTGAAATCAACACCATCACCGGCAACCGCCAGTGGGCACGCGCACGTACCTATAAATTCCAGACACCGCTGATCCCTGACCTGCACGACGCCGCACCGTTCGTTAACGAAACCGGCTCCGACTCCAGCTCAATGGATAACATGCTGGAACTGCTGCTGGCTGGCGGGATGGACATTATCCGTGCCATGCGTTTACTGGTGCCGCCGGCCTGGCAGAACAACCCGGATATGGACCCGGAGCTGCGCGCGTTCTTTGACTTTAACTCCATGCACATGGAGCCGTGGGATGGCCCAGCGGGCATTGTTATGTCCGACGGCCGCTTTGCCGCCTGTAACCTTGACCGAAACGGCCTGCGCCCGGCGCGCTACGTCATCACCAAAGACAAGCTGATTACCTGCGCCTCTGAAGTTGGGATCTGGGATTATCAGCCGGATGAAGTGGTTGAGAAAGGTCGCGTCGGCCCTGGCGAGCTGATGGTTATCGATACCCGCAGCGGGCGCATTCTGCACTCCGCCGAAACCGATGACGATCTGAAAAGCCGCCATCCGTACAAAGAGTGGATGGAGAAGAACGTCCGCCGTCTGGTGCCGTTCGAAGACCTCGCAGACGATCAGGTCGGCAGCCGCGAACTGGACGATGACACGCTCGCCAGCTATCAGAAACAGTTTAACTACAGCGCCGAAGAGCTGGATTCCGTGATCCGCGTGCTCGGCGAAAATGGTCAGGAAGCGGTCGGTTCAATGGGTGATGATACCCCGTTTGCGGTGCTCTCAAGCCAGCCACGCATCATTTATGACTACTTCCGCCAGCAGTTCGCGCAGGTGACTAACCCGCCGATCGACCCGCTGCGTGAAGCGCACGTTATGTCGCTGGCCACCAGCATCGGTCGTGAGATGAACGTCTTCTGCGAAGCCGAAGGTCAGGCACACCGCCTGAGCTTTAAATCGCCGATCCTGCTGTACTCCGATTTCACCCAGCTCACCACCATGAAAGAGGAGCATTACCGCGCCGACCGCCTGGATATCACCTTCGATGTGACCGAAACCACCCTCGAAGAGACCGTCAAAGCATTGTGCGATAAGGCGGAACAGATGGTGCGTAACGGTACGGTGCTGCTGGTGCTCTCTGACCGTAACATCGCGAAAAACCGCCTGCCGGTTCCGGCACCGATGGCCGTGGGCGCAGTGCAAACGCGCCTTGTAGAACAAAGCCTGCGTTGCGACGCCAACATCATCGTTGAAACCGCCAGCGCCCGCGACCCGCACCATTTTGCTGTCCTGCTCGGCTTTGGCGCGACGGCCATTTACCCGTATCTCGCGTATGAAACGCTGGGACGGCTGATCGACACTCAGGCGATTGCCAAAGATTACCGGACCGTGATGCTGAACTACCGTAACGGCATCAACAAAGGTCTGTACAAAATCATGTCCAAAATGGGCATTTCGACCATCGCCTCTTACCGCTGCTCGAAGCTGTTTGAAGCGGTTGGTCTGCACGATGATGTCGTGGCGCTGTGCTTCCAGGGCGTGGTCAGCCGTATTAGCGGCGCAGGGTTTAGCGACTTCCAGCAGGATCTGCTAAACCTCTCCAAACATGCATGGCTGGCACGTAAACCTATCAGCCAGGGCGGTTTGCTCAAATACGTCCACGGCGGCGAATACCATGCCTACAACCCGGACGTGGTGCGCACGCTGCAACAGGCGGTACAAAGCGGCGAGTACAGCGACTATCAGGAATATGCCAAGCTGGTCAATGAGCGTCCGGCGGCCACGCTGCGCGATCTACTGGCGATTACTCCTGGCGATGAAGCCGTAAGCATTAGCGAAGTAGAACCCGCAACCGAACTGTTTAAACGCTTCGATACCGCAGCTATGTCCATCGGCGCATTAAGCCCCGAAGCACACGAAGCGCTGGCCGAAGCCATGAACAGCATCGGCGGCAACTCGAACTCCGGTGAAGGCGGTGAAGACCCGGCGCGCTATGGCACCAATAAAGTGTCGCGCATTAAGCAGGTTGCTTCCGGTCGCTTTGGCGTAACCCCGGCGTATCTGGTCAACGCCGATGTCATCCAGATTAAAGTCGCTCAGGGCGCGAAACCTGGCGAAGGCGGTCAGTTACCGGGTGATAAAGTCACCCCGTACATCGCCAAACTGCGCTATTCGGTGCCGGGCGTGACGCTGATCTCCCCGCCGCCGCACCACGATATTTACTCTATCGAAGACTTAGCGCAGCTGATTTTCGACCTCAAACAGGTCAACCCGAAAGCGATGATCTCCGTGAAGCTGGTTTCCGAACCAGGCGTTGGCACCATCGCCACAGGCGTGGCGAAAGCCTACGCGGATCTGATCACCATTGCTGGCTACGATGGCGGTACCGGCGCAAGCCCGCTCTCCTCGGTGAAATATGCGGGCTGCCCGTGGGAACTTGGTCTGGTGGAAACCCAGCAGGCGCTGGTCGCTAACGGTCTGCGTCACAAGATTCGTCTGCAGGTTGATGGCGGTCTGAAAACCGGTGTCGATATCATTAAAGCGGCGATTCTCGGCGCGGAAAGCTTCGGCTTCGGTACTGGTCCAATGGTGGCGCTGGGCTGTAAATACCTGCGTATTTGCCACCTGAACAACTGCGCAACCGGCGTGGCGACTCAGGATGACAAACTGCGTAAGAACCACTATCACGGCCTGCCGTTCAAAGTGACTAACTACTTTGAATTTATCGCCCGCGAAGTCCGTGAGCTGATGGCGCAACTGGGTGTGAAGCGTCTGGTGGATCTGATTGGTCGTACCGACCTGCTCAAAGAGCTGGAAGGGTTTACCGCCAAGCAACAGAAACTGGAACTGTCTCGTCTGCTGGAAACCGCCGAACCGCATCCGGGTAAAGCGCTGCATTGCACCGAGAACAACCCGCCGTTTGATAACGGCGTGCTGAACGCTCAGTTGTTACAGCAAGCGAAACCGTTTGTCGACGAGCGCCAGAGCAAAACCTTCTGGTTCGATATCCGCAACACCGACCGTTCTGTTGGCGCGTCGCTGTCGGGCTATATCGCGCAAACGCATGGCGATCAGGGGCTGGCGTCTGACCCAATCAAAGCGCACTTCAGCGGTACCGCAGGCCAGAGCTTCGGCGTGTGGAACGCGGGCGGCGTGGAGTTGTATCTGACCGGTGATGCCAACGACTATGTCGGTAAAGGTATGGCGGGCGGTCTGCTGGCAGTGCGTCCTCCGGTTGGCTCTGCTTTCCGTAGCCATGAGGCGAGCATAATTGGTAACACCTGTCTGTATGGCGCCACCGGTGGCCGCCTGTTTGCCGCGGGTCGTGCAGGTGAGCGCTTTGCAGTACGTAACTCCGGCGCAATCACCGTGGTTGAAGGTATTGGCGACAACGGCTGCGAATATATGACCGGCGGCATCGTCTGTATTCTCGGAAAAACGGGCGTCAATTTCGGAGCGGGTATGACGGGTGGATTCGCCTACGTGCTCGACGAAGACGGTGAGTTCCGCAAACGCGTGAACCCGGAACTGGTAGAAGTGCTGAACGTGGACTCGCTGGCTATCCACGAGGAACACCTGCGCGGTTTGATTACCGAGCACGTACAGCATACCGGCTCTTCACACGGCGAAGAGATCCTGGCTAACTGGCCAGCATTCTCGGCGAAATTCGCGCTGGTAAAACCAAAATCCAGTGATGTGAAAGCACTGTTGGGTCACCGTAGTCGTAGCGCAGCAGAGCTGCGTGTGCAGGCGCAGTAAGGGGTAGCAGCAATGAGTCAGAACGTATACCAATTTATCGACCTGCAGCGCGTTGATCCGCCTAAGAAGCCGCTGAAGATCCGTAAGATCGAGTTTATCGAGATCTACGAGCCGTTTTCCGAAGGCCAGGCCAAAGCACAGGCAGACCGCTGCCTGTCCTGCGGTAACCCGTACTGCGAGTGGAAGTGCCCGGTGCATAACTACATCCCGAACTGGCTGAAACTGGCGAACGAGGGGCGTATTTTTGAAGCGGCAGAACTGTCGCACCAGACCAACACTCTGCCGGAAGTCTGTGGCCGCGTGTGCCCGCAGGATCGTCTGTGTGAAGGATCCTGTACGCTGAACGATGAGTTCGGCGCGGTGACTATCGGTAACATCGAGCGCTATATCAACGATAAAGCATTCGAAATGGGCTGGCGCCCGGATATGACCGGCGTGCGTCAAACCGACAAGCGCGTGGCGATCATCGGTGCCGGTCCGGCAGGCCTGGCCTGTGCTGATGTGCTGACCCGCAACGGCGTGAAGGCGGTGGTATTTGACCGCCACCCGGAAATCGGCGGTCTGCTGACCTTCGGTATTCCAGCCTTCAAACTGGAAAAAGAGGTGATGACCCGCCGTCGTGAAATCTTTACCGATATGGGCATTGAGTTCAAATTGAACGTGGAAGTGGGCCGCGATGTACAGCTCGACTCCCTGCTGAAGGATTACGACGCCGTGTTCCTTGGCGTAGGTACCTATCAGTCGATGCGCGGTGGGCTGGAAAACGAAGACGCTTCCGGTGTGTTTGATGCCCTGCCGTTCCTGATCGCCAATACCAAACAGTTGATGGGCTTTGGCGAAAGCAGCGACGAGCCGTACATCAGCATGGAAGGCAAACGCGTCGTCGTTCTCGGCGGTGGCGATACCGCGATGGACTGCGTGCGGACCTCGGTTCGCCAGAACGCAGCACATGTCATCTGCGCTTATCGTCGTGACGAAGAGAACATGCCGGGTTCCAAACGCGAAGTGAAAAATGCGCGTGAAGAAGGCGTCGAATTCCAGTTCAACGTCCAGCCTTTAGGCGTGGAAGTGAACGCCAACGGTAAGGTATGCGGTGTGAAAATGGCGCGTACCGAAATGGGTGAACCAGATGCGAAGGGCCGTCGCCGTGCGGAGATCGTCGCCGGTTCCGAACACGTTGTTCCGGCAGATGCGGTGGTACTGGCGTTTGGCTTCCGTCCGCACAGTATGGAGTGGCTGGCAAAACACAGCGTCGAACTGGATTCTCAGGGCCGCATTATTGCTCCAGAGCGCAGCGACAACGCCTTCCAGACCAGCAACCCGAAAATCTTCGCCGGTGGCGACATCGTGCGCGGTTCGGATCTGGTGGTCACCGCGATTGCCGAAGGTCGTAAAGCGGCAGACGGTATCCTGAACTACCTGGAAGTGTAATACAGCCTCTTAAGGCATCTCATCTGCCCTGGTGGGTGAGATGCCAAATTCCTGCCGCAATACCGCCAAACCTGCCGATTAAGCCAGTCTGACAACACGTTTAGTAAACAGGGCAAATAACCTTAACTCCCCAAACAGATCAACATCATGAATAATAACCATGTAAAAATCAGACGAAAACGTTTGCTTTACGTTGAGAACTGTATATTATGCGGCGGATTTTTTGGGCAAAATTCATGGAGGCGTTGTGTCGCAAGACAACAATTATAGCCAGGGCCCCGTCCCTCTGGCGGCGCGAAAAGGCGTAGTTCCACTAACATTTGTCATGTTGGGACTCACATTCTTTTCCGCCAGTATGTGGACCGGTGGCACACTCGGTACCGGTCTTTCTTATAATGATTTCTTCCTGGCAGTTCTCTTCGGTAATCTTCTCCTCGGTATTTACACTGCATTTCTCGGTTTTATCGGCGCAAAAACAGGGCTCTCAACCCACCTTCTGGCGCGTTACTCATTTGGTGTGAAAGGTTCATGGCTTCCCTCTCTGCTGTTAGGCGGCACACAGGTAGGCTGGTTTGGCGTTGGTGTGGCCATGTTTGCTATCCCGGTTGGCAAAGCGACGGGAATTGACGTCAATATCCTGATTGCGGTTTCCGGTCTGTTGATGACCCTGACCATCTTTTTTGGCATCTCAGCGCTGACCGTTTTATCTATCATCGCCGTGCCTGCCATCGTCGTACTTGGCAGCTACTCCGTCTGGCTGGCAGTGAGCGATGTCGGCGGTTTGGAGCATTTAAAAGCGATAGTGCCGCAAACGCCGCTGGATTTCTCCACCGCACTGGCGCTGGTAGTCGGCTCGTTTGTCAGCGCAGGGACGTTAACCGCTGACTTCGTCCGTTTTGGCCGCAACGCCAAAGGCGCGGTGCTGATCGCCATGGTGGCGTTTTTCCTTGGCAACTCCTTGATGTTCATCTTCGGCGCTGCGGGCGCGGCTGCGGTTGGACAGGCGGATATCTCTGACGTGATGATTGCCCAGGGACTGCTGCTGCCCGCAATCATCGTTCTTGGTCTGAATATCTGGACCACCAACGATAATGCGCTGTACGCATCGGGCCTGGGATTTGCCAATATTACCGGCCTTTCCAGCCGTACGCTGTCGGTGGCTAACGGTATTATTGGCACACTGTGCGCGCTGTGGCTTTACAATAACTTTGTCGGCTGGCTGACATTTCTGTCGGCAGCGATTCCCCCGATTGGCGGGGTCATCATCGCCGACTATCTGCTGAACCATCGCCGCTATGCCGACTTCAGCAAAGCGCAATTTATTTCCGTAAACTGGATAGCGATCCTGTCCGTTGCACTGGGCATCGCCGCAGGTCACTATATTCCCGGCATCGTGCCCGTCAATGCCGTACTCGGCGGCGTATTCAGCTATATCCTGCTGAATCCACTTTTCAATCGCAGCCTTGCTAAATCCCCGGAGGTCAGCCATGCAGAATAATAACATCACCATTCATCAGGCGCGTTTACAGGGACGTGAAGGGTTATGGCAAATCACGATTGAAAACGGGCGCTTTAGCCGTATTGAGCCTCAAGACGCAGCGACGTTACCACAGGGTGAAGTGCTTGATGCTGAAGGCGGTCTGGCTATCCCACCGTTCGTTGAGCCACATATCCATCTGGACACTACGCAAACCGCGGGCGAGCCGAGCTGGAATCAGTCTGGTACGCTGTTTGAGGGCATTGAACGCTGGGCTGAACGTAAGGCAATGCTCACTCACGAAGACGTCAAAGCGCGCGCCATGCAGACCCTGAAGTGGCAGATGGCCAACGGCATCCAGTATGTCCGTACTCACGTTGACGTATCCGACCCAACGTTGACGGCGCTAAAAGCCATGCTGGAGGTGAAGCAAGAAGTCGCTCCGTGGGTAGAGCTACAGATTGTCGCGTTCCCGCAAGAAGGCATTCTTTCTTATCCCAACGGTGAAGCGCTCCTGGAGGAAGCCGTGCGTCTGGGCGCCGACGTCATTGGCGCGATCCCGCACTTTGAATTCACGCGTGAATATGGCGTAGAGTCGCTGCATAAGATTTTCGCTCTGGCGCAAAAATACGACAAACTTATCGACGTGCACTGTGACGAAATCGATGATGAGCAATCCCGCTTTGTTGAAACCGTTGCGGCGCTGGCGCATCGCTACAATATGGGCGAGCGCGTGACCGCCAGCCATACCACGGCGATGCATTCCTACAACGGCGCGTATGCTTCCCGTCTTTTCCGCCTGTTGAAAATGTCCGGCATTAACTTTGTCGCAAATCCACTGGTGAATATTCACCTGCAAGGGCGCTTTGACACTTATCCTAAACGTCGTGGTGTTACGCGCGTCAAAGAGATGCTGGAAGCGGAGATCAACGTCTGCTTCGGTCATGATGACGTCTTCGATCCGTGGTACCCGCTGGGCACTGCGAATATGCTGCAGGTGCTGCATATGGGATTACACGTGTGCCAGTTGATGGGATACGGACAAATTAACGATGGGTTGAACCTGGTCACCACCCACAGCGCGAAAACCCTGCACCTGCAGGACTACGGTCTGAACGTGGGGAATTCTGCGAATCTGGTGATTTTGCCTGCAGAAAATGGGTTTGACGCGGTTCGTCGCCAGACGCCTGCCCGTTATTCCATTCGTCATGGTCGAGTCATTGCCGAGACGGTCCCAAGCCAAACCACACTGCATCTGACGCAGCCAGAAACGGTGACGTTTAAGCGCTAGGTCGTTACATTCCATGTCGGATGGCGTTAGCCTTGCCATCCGACACAGTCTCTCATTCTCAAGCTTGTAATAAGCTGGCGCGGACTTTGATCACCACCTTTTTGATGTCCATCGGGGTCTGCACCACACAACCCGGTTTATGCGGCTCGCCCGGCATAAAAATCACAAATTTTCCCGGCTTCAGTACCATAGCCTGTTCATCGGCAATCTGGCTGCACAGCTGATAATCATCCTCGATGTGCATCTCTTCGCAGTGACGAGCAGAATCGGTCATCCCGAACAGAATCCGTTCTTCGCCGGACAACAGCATCTGAATATCAATGTACTGCTGATGCAGCTCCGCTTTCTTATGCTCTGGGCTCTGCGTTGTAAATTGCATGACATTCATAAAAATATTCTCGCCCTGCAACGTGTAGCGCCCAGGCGCCTTCTCCTGCGGATTCGCCGCAATGGCAAGCGTTAACGCCTGCTGCAAGACCGGATGTAATCCGGCAGAAGGCAGTGAATTCAACGCATCTGATATCATCATCATTCTCCCTGGGCCAACAGCGCGGCCCCCAGTAATCCAGCGTCATGACGGTAATGCGCCGCCAGCAATTCCACGTGATAGGCCAAAGGCTCTTGTGCCAGATAATGTTCCACCAGCGCCAGATACCCTTCAGCCAGCCCAACGCTGCCGCCAATGACCACGCACTGACAATCGGTCGTGGCCTTCACATCGGCAACAAGCCTTGCCAAAGTACGCGCCGAGCGATGGATCAACCGGCTTGCCTGCTCATCCCCCTGCCCGGCACAGCTAAAAATAGTTTTGGCGTCGCATCCGGCTAGCGCGCCTTCGGCAGCCGCCGCTATTCCACGACCGGATGCGATCGCCTCAACGCAGCCCACACGCCCGCAGCCGCACATGGGTCCATGGGGATCGGCCAGCGTATGTCCCAGATGCCCAGCCAGACCGCCGACTCCAGTCAGCAGTTTCCCACCGCTGACGACTCCCCCGCCCACGCCTGTGGAGACGGTAATAAACACCAGATCGCGGTACTCACCACCAAGCGCATGGTACTCAGCCCACGCCGCTGCCTGTGCGTCATTGACGGCCAGCGTCGGCAGGCCGGTGATTTGTTCCAGCGTTTGTGTCAGCGGAAAATGCATCAACCCGCCGAGGTTATGCGGATTCAGCGCCAGTAAAGCCCCCTCACGGATAATCCCCGTCGAGGCGATCGCCACCCGATTAGCACGCCCCTGTAGCGGGGCAACCAGTGTTTGTAACGCGGCGCGCAGCGCTTGCGGCGTTTTACTGGCAGGCGTCGGCAGTTCACGCCGCTCGCGGACTTGCAGATTGTTGTCTATCAGCGCGGCAGCCAATTTGGTGCCGCCAATATCAATCGCCAGTGTGGTCATGACGCCGCCTCATGCATCGTGGTGGCGCTCTGTAGCTCAAAGAACGACATATTCTTCCCTTACGGCTATTGCCCGGTTCAGCACCGGGCAACTGGATTAACTTTTGGATTTCACCATAGTGCTTTTGTCACCGCCGAACGGCACGGCACCGCTAAACGGTCGACCATCAATGGCATCATGCGTACGCAACGCTTCAGGGCGCAGCCAGCGCTGTACGCGGGACGGCATATCAAGACCAATCAGCAGGATCACTACAAATGTCAGGCCGAAAGAGAGCGATCCCAGCGCGGTACCCAGATCCAGACGTTGGGCAATCAGCGCGCCGATGATCGGTGCCAGAGCCCCGCCCAGTGCGCCTACGTTATAGGTGAAGCCCAGCCCCGCCGCACGCTGATCGGTATCGAAATAGCCGCCAATCAGTTTTGGTAAGATCCCGGAGATCCCCTGGCCGAGCATTTGTTGGAAAAACAGCAGCAAACCCAGTACCCAGACGTTTGAACCGCCTATCGCAAACACCGGAATAATCAGCAACTGCGAGGCCAGCAGACTGCAGACATAGGCTTTACGCGTGCCCAGCCAGTCACCAAGAAAACCGCCGACGCAACAACCGACCGCCGCACCAAAGCCGCTAAAGAAGAGCACTCTGGCCACCGTGGAAGGATCGTACAGCAGTTCGGTTTTCAGATAGGTTGGCAACAGCGCCTGAATCGGCCACGAGTACAGGAAGGCGAATAGCACGACCACCATCAGCATCACGCCCGTCGGCCAGCGTTTCCCGCTGCTTTGCACCATAAAGCTAATGAAGATAAAGGCGCATATCAGTCCCAGGGCCGCCACGATAGCCGCATTTTGCAGGTTGCCAGCAAAACAGAACCACAGCGCAGTTGCAGCGGCGAGCGTCATCAGAATATTAATTACCCGATGCTCGCCCCGGTAGAGAATGTCCACCATCGTGCGTACCGGCGCTTTGCCTTCGTGTTTTTCTTTCCAGTCTTCCGCTTCCGGAATATTTTTACGCAGCCAGAGGGCGAAGATAATTGGCAGGATGCCGATGAAGAACAGCGCGCGCCATCCCCAGACCGGGACCACCAGACTGTAGACCTGGGCGGCGATCACGGCACCAACGGAAAAGCCGGAAATCAGGAAACCACTGGCTTTGTTTCGCAGGTGTTTAGGCCAACTTTCAATAACATAGGTTGCGCTGGAGCCATACTCACCGGCCATTCCCATACCGATAACCAGGCGGGCGATAAACATGGTGGTGTAGCCCGGCGCGAAACCGCAGGCCAGCGTTCCCACAGAGAACAGAATGATGCTGGTGACCATTGCCAGGCGGCGTCCGTAGCGGTCGCCCATTGCCCCCAGCATTAACCCGCCAAACCAACGGGAGATAAAGGCGGCCGAGATCAGGCTGGCAGCCTGCACCGTCGTCAGTCCGAATTCGCCCTGCACTTCTGTCAGCACCAGAGCGATTAACACAAAATCGAAACCATCAAGCAAATATCCCAGCCAGGCGGCGGAAAATGCCCGCCATTGTGCCCGATTGAGATGGCGATACCACGGGATGCTTTGGGTAGAAGTACTCATTTTACTCTCCCGACGATTTTTGTTGTTGTGCCGGGTGGTGGCTTTGCCTTACCCGGCCTACGGTCGAAAATCCAGGCCGGGCAAGCGAAACGCCCCCGGCGACCCGTGATTACGCCTTTTCCGCCAGCAGTTGGTTTGCCAGCGCTTTCAGTTCCGGCAGATAGTGTTCATCTACCGGGGCAAAGGGTTTACGGCACAGTGGGACAGAAACCACATCCATATAGTGCAATACTGTTTTCAGGCCGCGGAACACGCCAACCTTAATAAGCAGATCGATAACCTTATTGCACTCGGTTTGCAGCTTTTGCGCCGTGCGGATGTCACCTTCTTTGAGCGCTTTCACAATTCCCTGATAGCGCCACCCCATGATGTTGTAAGTGCTACCGATACCGCCATCTGCGCCCGCAAGCAGTCCGGAAGCAAAGATCTCGTCATAGCCGTTATAAAGCACCAGATCGGGATGAGCGCGGCGGATCTGTTCCATCTGATAGAGATCGCCCGAAGTTTGCTTCAGAGCGCCAACGCCTGGCAGCGTTACCAGCGTGTTGATCTGATCCAGCGTCAGTTTTACGCCGCTCAGCGCCGGAATGTTATAGACCACCATCGGTAAACCATCAGCGGAATCAATAATTGCGCGGTAGTGATCGCAATGTTCTTCAAAGCTGAACGGATAGTAAAACGGTGTAACGGCCGAAACGGCATCAAAGCCGTAACGATGTGCCGCACTCGCCAGCTGTTGGCTCTCTTCAGTACTCACCGTGCCAACATGGGCGATCAGCGTCACCTTACCTTTCGCCTCTTCGGCAACAATTTCCAGTACCTGCTCTCTTTCAACGCGGTTTTGGACAAAGGCCTCACCCGTTGAGCCACCTACATAGAGCCCGTCTACACCCTGACCAATGTTGAAACGCACCAGGCGGCGCAAACTCTCGATGTCCAGTCTCTGTTGGTTATCGAATGGGGTTAACAACGCTGGCATTACGCCTTTTAAATCTCTTGCCATAACGACCTCTGACGATGATTAGTGTTATCTAACTGCATACCTTTATACCTGTTATACCAGATCAAATAAGCAGCAATACAATACAGAACGCTTATAGTGCGATCTACTTCACTAAACACTTCATCCTTCGAGCCGCCTCTGCGTTAGCTGCGTTCGCTCACCCCTGTCACATAGTTATCTATGCTCCAGGGAACTCGCTCTCTTGCCGCCTTGATGCAACTTGAATGATTTTGTGTTTAAACGATCGTCGGGATCGCGATCACTTACGCAATTTTTTACTTTTGCTGAAGGCGTGCCAGGTCGCGGAAACGCTATTGAGATGTTCTTGCAGTGCGCGGTCAGCCTCTTCAGGATCGCGCTGGCGAATTGCGTCGACAATAGCGATATGCTGCTGATAACTCACGTTATTGTGTTCATACAACTCTTGATCGGCAACGGTCGGACGGGCGGCAATCAGCCAGTCTAACAGCGCAACATGGATAGCCATAAAGATAGGATTGCCCGGGATCTCAGCCAGTACACGGTGAAAATCAACGTCCGAGCGGATGAACAACGTATTGTCATCGAGCGACTGGCTGTTGATCTCCAGTGCTTTAGCCAGTCTGTCGATTTGCTCATCTGTCGCATGTTCGGCGGCGTATCGAACCAGGCTGGATTCAAAGAACAGTCGCAACTGCTCGAAGTGGGCAATGCCGCCGGGATGTGCGAGGAAATCTTTCGCCATGCCAGACAGCTCGCTGATGATGGTATCAGCAGAAGGACGCGAAACGCGGGCGCGCTCGCCGTTGTTGATTTGAACCAGACCTTTGCGTTTTAACGCGGCCAGCGCTTCTCGTACAGAAGGACGGCCCACGTTAAAGAAGGCCATCAGCTCCCGCTCAGACGGCAACTGTTCGCCCTCGCCAAATTCCCGACGACGAATCATCTGCTCCAGTTCTTCTTCAACCATTTCAGACAGTTTTTTACGCGCCAACGGGCGATTGCGTAAGCTACGGCCAATGGTGGATGGAGAGTCTTCAGCTTGCGAATCAAATGCGTTCATAGGGTCCATTCAGCTAAGTCGTGGTGACAAACAACAGCGGGTTTATCCTAACACAGGATCGAAAGCAGGGTGAAATGATGGACGATCTGATCCGGCTGGCCTATTGATAATATACGTAACAGCAATATTATTTTAAGCGAGTATCTTCTGCCTCATTTTAATTGAATGGAGTTAAATACCTTCATGAAAATTATGAATATGAACGTGATAATTTATTATAACCGTCTATTTTATAACGATAAATAATTACACCATCGAATTAAAAATAAGATATTCACTCCATAAAAAATGCCCAGAAAAATATAACATCCGTTTTGACAACAGCGTTATTACCGGATTTATCTTCTTCTCTGGCATGGAGTGAAACAATGTTCGGCATCATTATCTCTGTCATCGTTTTATTAACGATGGGTTACCTGATCCTCAAAAACTACAAACCGCAGGTCGTGCTGGCCGCCGCCGGGATCTTCCTGATGATCTGCGGCGTCTGGCTGGGCTACGGCGCGTTGGTCGCTAACGACAAAAGCAGTGGCTATCTACTGGTCGATATTTACAATGAAATTTTGCGTATGCTCTCCAACCGCGCGGCCGGGCTGGGGTTATCAATCATGGCGGTGGGCGGTTATGCCCGTTATATGGACAGAATGGGGGCCAGCAGAGCGATGGTTAGCCTGTTAAGCCGCCCGCTCAAGCTAATCCGTTCACCCTATGTAGTGCTTGCCGCCACCTATGTGATTGGTCAGATCATGGCGCAGTTCATTACCAGCGCATCCGGGTTAGGTATGTTGCTGATGGTGACGCTGTTCCCAACGCTGGTTAGTCTTGGCGTAAGCCGTTTATCCGCTGTTGCGGTCATTGCCACTTCGATGTCGATTGAGTGGGGCATTCTGGAAACCAACTCTATTTTTGCCGCGCAGGTCGCGGGCATGAAAATCGCCACCTATTTCTTTCAATACCAGTTGCCCGTCGCGTCGTGTGTCATTGTCGCCGTCGCCATTGCGCATTTTTTCGTTCAGCGTCAATTTGATAAAAAAGCCGCACCGGAAAGTAACGGATTTGCGGAACAAAAGACGCTGGAAAACGTACCCCCGCTCTATTACGCCATTTTGCCGGTGATGCCGCTGATCCTGATGCTGGGCTCGCTTGCCCTTGCACAAATGGGGCTAATGAAAGCAGAGTTGAATCTGGTGGTGGTAATGTTGATGAGCATGACGCTGACTATGTTTGTTGAATTCCTGCATAAACATAATTTGCGCGAAACGATGGATGATGTGCAGGCTTTTTTTGACGGCATGGGGACACAGTTTGCCAACGTTGTCACCCTGGTGGTCGCCGGTGAAATCTTTGCGAAAGGGTTGACGACTATCGGGACAGTCGATGCCGTAATAAAAGGCGCAGAGCATTCCGGTCTTGGCGGTATCGGCGTGATGATCATCATGGCGCTGGTCATCGCCGCCTGCGCAATCGTCATGGGGTCAGGCAACGCGCCGTTTATGTCTTTTGCCAGCCTCATTCCGGATATTGCCGCCGGGCTGCATATTCCTGCGGTAGTAATGATTATGCCGATGCATTTTGCCACTACGCTTGCCCGCGCGGTGTCACCCATAACCGCTGTAATTGTCGTGACATCGGGTATTGCCGGCGTATCGCCCTTTGAAGTGGTAAAACGTACAGCAATCCCGATGGCAGTAGGATTTGTGGTGAATATGGTAGCCACCATCGCGCTGTTTTATTGATACCAAAGCCAGAAAACAGAACAGGCCCCAAAGGGCCTGTTTTTCATTTCACTACTTATTTCACTACGCGCAGCGCTGGACGCCCACCGCGAGGCGGTGGCGGAGTATCATCCGGATCGTTGTCGTCGCCATTATCAGGTTTATCGCCATCAATGACCGACATGACCGTTTCACTCTCAAAACCAGACGTGTCGTTGTCGTCATCATTTAAGCTGGCAACATCTTCGTCGTAGGCGGCTTCCGGTTCAAACATCGTACCGGCGCCATTTTCACGTGCATAAATTGCCAGAACGGCAGCCAACGGCACAGACACCTGACGCGGCACACCACCGAAGCGCGCGTTAAAGCGCACTTCATCGTTAGCCAGTTCCAGGTTGCCCACCGCACGCGGTGCAATATTCAGAACAATTTGCCCGTCACGCGCATATTCCATTGGAACCTGCACGTCCTGGAGCGTCACATCCACCACCAGATGCGGCGTGAGCTGGTTGTCCAGCAACCACTCATAGAACGCGCGCAGCAGATACGGACGGCGTGGTGTTAGCTGTGGCAAATCCATACAGGTTAACCCCGGCCCAGACGCATTTCACGTTCAGGCTCAGTCAGAGAAGCCAGGAAAGAGTCACGTTCGAAGACGCGAGTCATGTACCCTTTCAGTTCTTTCGAACCTGCACCGTTGAATTCAATACCCAGCTGCGGTAAACGCCACAGCAGCGGCGCCAGGTAGCAGTCTACCAGGCTGAACTCATCGCTCAGGAAGTAAGGTTTCTGGCCAAATACTGGCGCGATTGCCAGCAGTTCTTCGCGCAGACGCTTACGCGCGACTTCGGCTTCAGAAGCAGAACCGTTCACGATGACGTTCATCAGCGTGTACCAGTCTTTTTCAATACGCTGCATGTACAGGCGGCTTTCACCACGCGCAACCGGGTAAACCGGCATCAGCGGCGGATGCGGGAAGCGCTCATCCAGGTATTCCATAATGATGCGAGATTCCCACAGGGTCAGCTCACGATCCACCAGTGTCGGTACGCTCTGATTCGGGTTGAGGTCGATCAGATCCTGAGGTGGATTGTCCTTCTCCACATGCTCAATCTCGAAACTAACACCTTTCTCAGCCAGCACAATGCGGACCTGATGGCTATAGATGTCAGTAGGACCAGAAAACAGCGTCATTACCGAACGTTTGTTGGCAGCGACAGCCATGAAAACCTCCAGGTATATTCAGAATTTTTACTGCTACCAGCCACTCAGTGGCCAGCCAGAAGTGATGTCACCCAGACTCGGGAAAGTCATTACTGTTCAAAATACAAACAAAAAATGAACGATACCGGATATTTGGGCAGAAAATTGGATGATAGTTTACCAGATTTTGTGACCTTTGTGGTGAGTCGATTCTTGAAATGGGGAAAAAGAGGTGGCAATCAGCGGATTACCGTGGATCTGAGGCGAGAAATAACGATAAAAAAACCCGCCGAAGCGGGTTTTTTCGCAAATTGTCGTCTGCCGAAGCAGAGTACAATTAACGTTTGGAGAACTGAGGACGACGACGTGCTTTACGCAGACCGACTTTCTTACGTTCAACCTGACGAGCATCACGAGTAACGAAGCCAGCTTTACGCAGTTCGCCACGCAGGGATTCGTCGTACTCCATCAGAGCGCGGGTGATACCGTGACGGATCGCACCAGCCTGACCAGAGATACCACCACCTTTAACAGTGATGTACAGATCCAGTTTCTCAACCATGTCGACCAGTTCCAGCGGCTGACGAACTACCATGCGGGCAGTTTCACGACCGAAGTACTGTTCCAGAGAACGTTGGTTGATTACGATTTTACCACTGCCCGGTTTGATGAAAACGCGAGCTGCGGAACTTTTGCGGCGACCAGTGCCGTAGTATTGATTTTCAGCCATTGCCTATAATCCCGATTAGATGTCAAGAACTTGCGGTTGCTGTGCCGCGTGGTTGTGCTCGTTGCCAGCGTAAACTTTCAGTTTACGGAACATAGCACGACCCAGCGGGCCTTTTGGCAGCATGCCTTTAACCGCGATTTCAAGCACACGCTCAGGACGGCGAGCAATCATCTCTTCAAAGGTCGCTTGTTTGATACCACCGATGTGGCCGGTGTGGTGATAGTACACTTTGTCAGTACGCTTGTTGCCGGTTACAGCAACTTTGTCAGCGTTCAGAACGATGATGTAATCACCGGTATCTACGTGCGGAGTGTATTCCGCTTTGTGCTTACCGCGCAGGCGCAGAGCCAGTTCGGAAGCCAGACGGCCCAGAGTTTTACCGGTCGCGTCAACAACATACCAGTCGCGTTTTACGGTTTCTGGTTTAGCTGTAAAAGTTTTCATTAAAAGCTTACCCAAATAAATAAGTTACACGTTGGTGAACACCCAAACGTTTTGTCAGTTGAGGTTCACACGACATTGTCCAGCAAACCTACCCCTTCGAATAGCCTATGCCGGCGCATAGAAAGTTTTGGGAAAAAAACTCTCTCGTAACGTGGGGTCGCAAGATTATAGAGAAGTCAGGGTCAAAGATCGACCCCTTTATGTGATTTGCGGCAGGTTTAACCGGCTAAATGTTCCCGCTTCAGATACTCTTCGCTTTGCATCTCCTGCAAACGCGACAAACAACGCTGAAATTCAAACTTCAGACGCTCGCCCTGATAAATTTCATAGAGGGGTGATGCCGCACTGACCACCAGCTTGACGTGGCGTTCGTAGAACTCATCCACCAATGCGATAAAGCGTCGCGCTTCACTCTCCATCAGCGGGGTCATGACCGGCACATCAGACAACAGCACCGTGTGAAACAGACGCGACAGCGCAATGTAGTCATGCTGACTCCGGGCATCAACGCAGAGCGTGGTAAACGACACCGCCAGCGTTTGGTTTTCGACGGCCAGCGTCTGCATCGGACGATGATTGATCTCCAGCGTTGGCGCATGTTCAACTTTGGTTCCCGCTAATGCCAGCCAAAGCTTATCCATCTGCTGGCGGGTTTCCTCATTCAATGGCGACAACCACAAATGCGCCTGCGTTAAGGTGCGCAGACGATAATCGACGCCGGCATCGACATTCATGATGTCGCAATGCTGTTTGATCGCATCAATGGCAGGAAGAAAACGCGTGCGTTGCAAACCGTTACGATATAGCTCATCTGGCGGAATATTAGAGGTCGCCACCAGCGTAATACCGCGGGCAAACAGCGCTTTCATCAGGCCGCCGAGCAGCATGGCGTCGGTGATATCAGAAACAAAAAATTCGTCGAAGCACAGCACGTCGGTTTCGGCCTTAAAGCGGTCGGCGATGATTTCCAGCGGATCGCTCTGCCCCTGTAAGGCAGTAAGCTCTTCATGCACGCGCAGCATAAAACGGTGAAAGTGCAAACGCTGTTTACGTTCGCCTGGCAGGCTATGGTAGAACAGATCCATCAGCCAGGTTTTTCCGCGCCCAACTCCGCCCCACATATATAAACCACGCACCGGCGCGTTGATCGGTGACTCACGCTTGCCCAGCAACTTACCAAAACGCGCCATCAGTCCACTCTCCTGCGGCGCAGGACGTGCTGGCGTCGTAAGCGCCTGGAAAATGGTTTCCAGTCGATTCACGGCTTCGAGTTGTACGTTGTCGGGTTGATGACTGCCGTCGTTGAGGGCTTGCTGGTAACGCGATGTAGGGGAAAAGCTTTGCATGATGTTATTGTTATTCCTTGAGAATCGATGTGCCGTCGCTCACGGTTGACGAAAAAAAGGCCGTTCTACATTACGTGATATAAACACGGGATTCCACTTCTACGGGATTAGCGGTTATAGTGGCATAATCAGGCGCAGGCATGGAGCCTAAAGCCAACACCCTACGGAAACACAAGACAACGGGAGATGTTCATGACCTGGGAATATGCGCTAATTGGGTTAGTCGTCGGTATCATTATTGGTGCTGTAGCCATGCGTTTTGGTAATCGTAAATTACGCCAACAGCAGGCATTGCAGTACGAACTGGAAAAAAATAAAGCTGAGCTGGAAGAGTACCGCGAAGAGCTGGTGAGCCACTTTGCCCGCAGCGCTGAATTGCTGGATAACATGGCGGACGATTATCGTCAGATTTACCAGCACATGGCGAAAAGCTCCAGCAACCTGCTGCCGGGTATGTCGCCGGAAAACAACCCGTTCCGTAACCGTCTGGCAGAGTCTGAAGCAGGCAACGATCAGGCGCCGGTTCAGATGCCACGTGACTATTCTGAAGGGGCATCCGGCCTGCTGCGTAGCGGCGCAAAGCGCGACTAACCGCACATCGTTAAGAAATTTATTGGGCGCAGCAATTGCGCCCTCCGCTTCTCTTCCTGTCCCAGCTATTATTTAGTCGTTAGCCGCATTGTGACCTAACCGAAAATTCAATAACATCAACCTGTTTTGAATCATCTTCCGTTTACTCAAGGTACGAGAGCAGGATCCATGAAAAAACAAACCCAGCTGTTGAGTGCATTAGCGTTAAGTGTCGGGTTAACTCTCTCGGCGCCATTCCCGGCCGCAGCGTCTATCCCCGGCCAGGTTCCCGGTCAGGCTGCGCTTCCCAGCCTCGCTCCGATGCTGGAGAAAGTGTTACCTGCCGTGGTGAGCGTAAGGGTTGAAGGTACCGCCACTCAGGGGCAGAAAGTCCCGGAAGAGTTCAAAAAGTTTTTTGGTGATGAACTTCCCGATCAACCGTCACAACCCTTTGAAGGGCTGGGCTCAGGGGTCATTATTGACGCAGCCAAAGGCTACGTTCTGACCAATAACCACGTTATTAATCAGGCGCAAAAAATCAGCGTTCAGCTTAATGATGGCCGTGAGTTCGACGCTAAGCTTATCGGCAGCGACGATCAGAGCGATATCGCACTGCTACAAATTCAGCACCCCAGCAACCTGACGCAAATTGCCATTGCTGACTCCGACAAACTCCGCGTGGGTGATTTCGCGGTGGCTGTGGGTAACCCGTTCGGTTTGGGTCAAACAGCCACCTCCGGCATTGTATCTGCCTTGGGTCGCAGTGGGTTGAACCTGGAAGGTCTGGAAAACTTTATTCAGACTGACGCCTCTATCAACCGCGGTAACTCCGGCGGCGCATTGCTCAACCTGAACGGTGAGCTGATCGGTATTAACACTGCGATTCTGGCCCCCGGCGGCGGCAGCATCGGGATTGGTTTTGCAATCCCGAGCAACATGGCGCGCACGCTGGCACAGCAGCTGATGCAGTTTGGTGAAATCAAACGCGGTCTGTTGGGTATCAAAGGCACCGAAATGACCTCGGATATCGCCAAAGCGTTCAAACTGGACGTACAGCGTGGCGCGTTTGTCAGTGAGGTTCTGCCTAACTCCGGCTCCGCAAAAGCAGGGGTGAAATCAGGTGACGTCATTACCAGCCTCAACGGTAAACCGCTCAACAGCTTCGCCGAACTGCGTTCACGCATTGCGACAACTGAACCTGGGACCAAGGTCAAACTGGGCCTGCTGCGTAACGGTAAACCGCTGGAGGTTGAAGTCACCCTCGATACCAGCACATCATCGTCCGCCAGCGCAGAGATGATTGCGCCTGCGTTGCAAGGGGCCACGCTCAGCGATGGTCAGTTAAAAGACGGCACCAAAGGCATCAGAATTGATAACGTAGAAAAAAGCAGCCCTGCCGCACAGGCCGGTCTGCATAAAGATGACGTTATCATTGGCGTTAACCGCGATCGCGTAAACTCAATCGCCGAAATGCGAAAAGTGCTGGAAGCGAAACCGTCGATCATTGCTCTGCAGGTGGTGCGCGGTAACGAGAGTATTTACCTGCTCCTGCGTTAACGCATGCAACCGGACATCAGCCCCTCGTGTGATGTCCGGCAAACTCGTGATATGCTGCTGCCGTTCCCTTTATTAATGACGCCGCCATCATGTTTGTGAAGCTTTTACGTTCGGTCGCGATTGGTTTAATCGTCGGCGCCATCCTGCTGGCCGCGATGCCCTCTCTGCGAAAAATTAATACGCTTACCGCACCGCAGTTCGACAGTGCAGATGAAACGCCTGCCAGCTATAACTCGGCGGTTCGCCGCGCAGCGCCTGCCGTTGTGAACGTTTATAACCGCAGTATGAACAGTACCGCGCACAACCAGCTTGAGATCCGCACGCTCGGCTCAGGCGTTATCATGGATCAGCGCGGCTATATCATTACCAATAAGCACGTCATTAACGATGCCGACCAAATCATCGTCGCATTGCAGGACGGCCGCGTATTTGAAGCGCTGCTTGTGGGGTCTGATACGTTAACCGACCTTGCAGTGCTGAAAATCAACGCCACTGGCGGGCTGCCAACAATCCCAATTAATAACAAACGCGTGCCGCACATTGGTGACGTAGTACTCGCCATCGGTAACCCGTACAACCTTGGGCAAACCATCACTCAGGGGATCATCAGCGCCACCGGTCGAATTGGCCTGAACCCGACAGGACGGCAAAACTTCCTGCAAACAGATGCTTCCATCAACCACGGAAACTCCGGCGGTGCGCTGGTCAACTCACTGGGTGAATTGATGGGGATTAACACGCTGTCATTTGATAAGAGCAACGATGGCGAAACCCCGGAAGGGATCGGTTTTGCCATTCCGTTTCAGTTGGCGACTAAAATCATGGATAAGCTGATTCGTGACGGGCGCGTGATTCGTGGCTACATCGGTATCAGCGGTCGCGAAATTGCACCACTGCACGCTCAGGGCGGCGGGATGGATCAAATTCAGGGGATTGTGGTTAACGAAGTTTCCCCGGATGGTCCGGCAGCGCAGGCGGGCATTCAGGTTAACGATCTGATTATCTCGGTCAATAACAAACCGGCGGTGTCTGCGCTGGAAACGATGGACCAGGTGGCAGAGATTCGACCAGGTTCAGTTATCTCCGTTGTCGTGATGCGTGATGACAAACAGTTGACGCTGCAGGTAACGATCCAGGAATACCCAGCCACCAATTAACGTCACGTCTGGCGGCCTACTGACCATAAAAAAACCGGAGCATGTTGGCTCCGGTTTTTATTAGGCGGTATCGTAGAGAGTTAGTACGTAATGCCTGATGGCGCTACGCTTATCAGGCCTACAAATACACGCAGGCCTTTCTTCGTGTTACTTAACGAACTCTTCGCCCAGAGTAATATCTTTTTTCAGCGTATCCAGCATGCCTTCCAGCGAGCTTTGTTCAAACGCGCTCAGCTTGCCGATAGACTGACGCTCTTCTACGCCGTTTTTACCCAGCAGCAGCGGCTGAGAGAAGAAACGAGCATACTGGCCGTCGCCTTCAACGTAAGCACATTCAACCACACCTTTTTCGCCGCTCAATGCGCGAACCAGGGACAGGCCGAAACGTGCAGCAGCCTGACCCATAGACAGGGTTGCAGAACCGCCACCGGCTTTGGCTTCCACAACTTCAGTACCCGCATTCTGGATACGTTTAGTCAGGTCAGCTGCTTCTTGTTCGGTGAAGCTTACGCCAGGAATTTGTGACAGCAGTGGCAGGATGGTCACGCCAGAATGGCCGCCAATAACCGGAACTTCAACGTCGCCTGGTTGTTTGCCTTTCAGTTCCGCAACAAAGGTGTTGGAGCGGATGATGTCCAGCGTGGTCACGCCAAACAGTTTGTTCTTATCGTATACGCCTGCTTTTTTCAGCACTTCTGCAGCGATAGCAACGGTAGTATTCACCGGGTTGGTGATGATACCGATACACGCTTTCGGGCAGGTTTTAGCAACTTGCTGCACCAGGTTCTTCACGATACCGGCGTTGACGTTGAACAGGTCGGAACGATCCATACCCGGTTTACGTGCGACGCCCGCAGAGATCAGTACCACATCAGCACCTTCCAGTGCAGGGGTAGCATCTTCGCCGCTGAAGCCTTTGATTTTCACAGCAGTAGGGATATGGCTCAAATCAACGGCCACACCCGGTGTTACTGGAGCGATGTCGTACAGGGAGAGTTCTGAACCTGAAGGCAGTTGGGTTTTTAACAGTAATGCTAGCGCCTGACCGATACCACCAGCAGCGCCGAGGACTGCAACTTTCATCCTAAACTCCTTATTATATTGATAAGCAAAATGTCTATTGCTCCGCGGCGGCGACCTTAATTCACAAATCCAATGAATACAACAACCACGCGTCAAGAATGCGTAGTCACGCAAATTTGGCTTTTATGCATTTAACTTACGTAAAATAAAACCTAAGTTACGTAATTCAAAACCACCCACACAGTAGAGCAACTTTCCAACAGGTGCTGACAATATACCCTACCCGCCTCTCAAAACAACATCAATTTGATAACATTTAATTTACTTTTAACCTTATTTGCGAGCCGTGACACAGGCATGTTTCTTGATAACGAAATTTGATAAAATTCCGCTCTTTCATAACATTATTTCAGCCTTGAACAAGGCAGACTGTTTGCATAAAAATTCATCTGTATGCACAATAATGTTGTTTCTACCGCCATATTACGGGTGACTTATGCGAAGCTCGGCAAAACAAGAAGAATTAGTAAAGGCGTTTAAAGCGCTGCTTAAAGAAGAAAAGTTCAGCTCTCAAGGCGAAATCGTCCTCGCGTTGCAGGATCAGGGCTTTGATAATATCAATCAGTCCAAGGTTTCACGCATGCTGACCAAATTTGGTGCCGTGCGTACCCGCAATGCGAAAATGGAAATGGTGTACTGTCTTCCGGCGGAGCTGGGCGTACCCACGACCTCCAGCCCGCTGAAAAATCTGGTGTTGGATATCGACTATAACGATGCGGTCGTGGTTATTCATACCAGCCCTGGCGCTGCTCAGTTGATTGCACGTCTGCTGGACTCATTGGGGAAAGCGGAAGGTATCCTGGGTACGATTGCCGGTGACGATACCATCTTCACCACCCCAGCTAAGGGTTTTACGGTAAAAGATCTGTACGAAGCCATTCTGGAACTGTTCGAACAAGAACTGTAATACCGCCTCCCCGTCGCCTCGCGGCGGGGGAAAACACTCTCTTTTCATCCCCCTCCTTCTCTTTTCCACTGCTATTGATTTAACAAATGGTGCGTTTAACCATCAAAATACATTCACATGGTGAATACTTACCCTTAAAAACGCACATTTTGCAAAATAAAGTATCTACATGATTTAATTAAATTTATTTTGCATAAGCTGTTTGAAATGCTCTTTTTAGTTCCATTGAGTTATAAAAAATCATTTTCTTAACACTCAAAACCCAATGAAACAATTAGCGTGGTATTAATTTATCGGGTGATTAGTGTATACTTGATTTTGTGATGAGGGTCACGAAACACAGACCCCAATAAAAGAATTCGACGAGGTAAATATCATGAAAATCAAAACTACTATTGCAACCTTAAGCCTTCTTTCTGTTCTCTCCTTCGGTGCAAGCGCCGCGGTTACTCAGGTGAACTCACAAGAAGCACAGAATCTGCAATCCATCGGTAGCGTCTCCGTCTCTCAGATCGGTAGTTCACCAATGGACATGCGTCAGGCCATCACCGCTAAAGCTGAAAAAGCAGGCGCCAGCAGCTATCGCGTCACCGAACTCCGTGAAGGTGCTCACTGGCACGCTACTGCAGAACTCTACAAATAAACCCTCGTCGTCTAAGTCCGACGACTTGCCCCCGCCTGCCGGGGGCTTTTTTATGTCTTACATTGAGTGACGAACGTTAAAACGCAACTGCCCTTCCAGCTCTTCTTCCGCTTCATCGAACAGTAAAATCAACGCGCCGTATCGCCTGCGCAGCTTGTCCGGTAAATGGACAAATTCAATCTCCAGCGGCAGCGGCAAGACTTCCCCGATCACCACCTCCCACAGAGAATCCAAATCAACCACCTTTTCCCGGGCCAGACCGAATGTGCGCGTGAACTCGCGGTAGAAATCGCCCTGATCTTCTATCTCGTCAAAATCAAATGTATAGATGTTCATCTATAGCCACCATCCCGACGCCAGCTACTCTACAGACCGCCAATATCCAGGGGTCTCTCGCATTTTCAGGTAAGTATAGCCATAAAAAAACCGACGCTTTTAGCGTCGGTTTACAACTCTTAATTACTGACCAGCGCATGCTGGTATTTGTGCAGCATCCCACTGAGTCGTTTTACCGGCTCGGTCACCTGCGGCGGTGCTTGCCAGATAATTAATTTCTCCTGGTAGACCTCAAGCTCCTCCAGTAACTGGCTAAAGTAGCGTCGGCGCTTGTCGTCATTTCCTGCTGAAATTACGTGATCGGCAGTACGACGAAGCTGGCGATGGAATGCGGATAGATCCTCGTTTACCGGTACCGGTGCATCACGCAGGCGCTGGTGCGCGATGATCATCGTCAGCGCCAGGCGAAACTTCGCCAGATCGCCGGGAAACTTGTTCATCAGCAAAAACAGCTGCTGATAAAGTGCCGGAAGATGATTTTCTTTACGACGGACAACATTGGTGGTCATCGCTGAAACCGCCGCCGAAACAAACTGGTTGAGCAATACGCGGCCTGTTCTGTCACGAGAGTTATCACGCACCAGCAGAATGACGATAAACGCCAACACGCAGCCAACAATCTGCCCCAGCGCACTATCAAGGAACTGGCTAAAGTGGAAGGTCATCGGGTTATCCAGCACAATGATATTAATGGTGCTGGCCAGCGCCCCCATCGATCCCAGGCGTCGTTTCTGTACCTCAATCCCCAGAAAGAATCCCAGCACCGCCAGGCTCAGGCACAGTAACAGCATACTTTGTTGCGTATTAGGGATAATCACCAGGAAATAGAGCGCTCCGAGCGGTAACGCTGCCAACGTCCCATAGATAAAGTCTATCGCCACCATGCGAGGATTTGGCAAACGCATTGCCAGCGAGGTGACGACCGCAATCATCACCATTGCACCGCTGCCGGAGGTCCATCCGGTCCATAGCCAGAATAAGGTCCCCAGCACACAAGAAAGCGTGGTACGCCAGAAGTTAACCATCGCATGATGACGCTCGGCAGACTCCACTTTCACCACCGGCTCACCTTGCAGGATCTCTTCTTCCGTAGCGCTAATCTTGGTATTACTCACCACACCACGTTTGAGCAGCAGGTAGCGCGTCGCCGCACCTGCCCAGCTATAAATCGTTACCGGTGTTTCACGTTCGCCAGTCCAGACAATAACCCGACGCATCCGCTTCAGCTGTTTATGGACATCCTGCGCCGTTTCAACCGACGTATCGAACAACTCGCGGAAAGTATCAGTAATCAGTTCCGGTCGGGTGTTCTGAATAAGATAGGTTTCACAGGACTGCGTGATAAGCGTGAGCGACAGCGTGTTCAATGCTTTAAGCCTGCGGTTAGCACGCCCCCAGCGTGAAGACTCCATATTCAGGTTACTGCGCATACCTTCCAGCGCTGCCGTACGACGGACTAAATCGCCCCAGGCTTTATCCACAACCTCGCTGTCGCCGTGCTTAATGCACAACTGCATCAGTTGATATTGCGCCACCAGCAGGCTGTCCAGCTCAACATCAATCTCTTGTTTTATCGAACGGGGAGAGAAAAGTAGATCGGCCACAATGGCACAGACAATCCCCATCACAATTTCACTGCAACGTTCGAGCGCAAATTGCGGCGTCAGCAGCGGTTCGGCCTGAATGGTAATGACGATGATCAGCGCCGTATAGCCCGAAAGCCCCCAGGCATAGGAGTTCTCGATCTTCACCAGTGACGAGATCCAGGTACAAAAACCGGCCCAAATACAGCACACCAGGATCATCAATAACGGAGCGCGGATCATACTGATGATAATGATCAGTCCGGCAATACAACCGATAAATGTCCCGACAATACGCAGCATGCCGCGATAGCGAATAGCCCCTGAATAGGGTTCCCCACCGGCAGCAAAGGCCGGGCCTGCCGCCACAATAGCTGCAGTCAGCACCGCCCAACGCGGAGTTTCAAGTTGGAAGTGAAAACCAACGAACAGCGCCAGTACAATCGCGCACGCCAGTTTTACCGCAAAGCGGATATGCTGGTTGGCAATGGAGAAAATACCCATCACGATTAACCAAACTCGCGCAGGCGGTGCGCCATTTTACGGAAGAAGGACTCCTGGCTTGCATCACGGTCCTGCTTACCGGTAATGACAACGGTAGCCGTTGTCCCGGCAGGCCACAGAGTTCCCTGCTGTTCATCAAGGCGGATTCGCACCGGTACACGCTGCGCCAGGCGCACCCATTCCAGATTTGAATCAATGGTCGCCATACCTTTTGCATCCTGCGTACTGCTGGCATTTGTTACCCCCGCCGCCACGCTATCAACGGTGCCTTTTAAGACATTATTACTGCCCAACGGGGTGATCTCAGCGCGATAACCAGGGCGAACGCCTTCCAGTTTGGTTTCTTCCATATAGGCCAGCACATAGAAAGAATGCTGTTTGACCAGTGCCACCGCTGTGGAACCACGCGTAATAAATTCGCCGCTATAGACGTTCAGGTTAGTGACCCAACCGTCTGCTGGTGCGCGAATGACGGTACGTTCCAGATCTAATTTTGCCAGGTCGCGGGTCGCTTGTGCTTTCGCAAGCTGGTGTAATACGGTTTGCAGGACGTTGTTTGACTGGTCAATCTCTTCACGAGACATGGCCTGCACGCCAAGGCGGTTACGACGTCCAGCCTCCTGGCGTTTTTCCTGGGCCAGAACCTGATAATAAGAAACATCAGCTTCGGCCTGCTCAAGGGCTTTCTTGTAGCGTGGCTGATCGATGGTGAACAGAATCTGATCCTTTTTCACCAGTTGGTTATCATGGACGTTAACGTTGGAAATAAGACCCGCAACATCCGGCGCAATAGCGACAACTTCCGCGCTGAAACGCGCATCACGTGTCCATGGCGACTCGGTGTAATACACCCATGCGCGAAAAATAGCGATGAAGGCCAGAATGACCAGTACGAGAGTCGTGGCCGTACGGGAGAGTTTTTTTGTTAGTGTTTTCACTTCAACCTCAAACGAACAGGCGCGTTATTAAATAGAACAGGCAGCAATACAGCGCGGTGTTAAACAGAGCCGGATGCCAGACAAAATCATAGATGCCGGTTGGAACCAGCATCCGGCGCACCAGCCAGAAAATCGCCAGTGACAAAAGTAATTCGAAAAAAATCGGTGGGAAGGACAAACCAAACACCACGATAACGGGAAACAGACTCATGTTGACCTTGGTAACTTAAGAGAGTGCAGGTGATAGATTTTCTAGCGTATGTCACCGCAGAGAAGGGCAAGGATGAGCCAGGCGAGAGCGACATAGCTGTTATTTGAATAATAATATATTAACGTAACTGTTATGCTGTTATCTATATTATGTGATCTAAATCACTTTTAAGCCAGAGTGAACAATGGAACGATTAAAACGTATGTCGGTGTTCGCCAAAGTCGTCGAACTGGGCTCCTTCACCGCCGCCGCAAGACAGCTACAAATGAGCGTTTCATCGATAAGCCAGACGGTCTCCAAACTGGAAGATGAGCTACAGGTTAAGCTGCTAAACCGCAGTACACGCAGCATTGGGCTGACCGAAGCCGGTAAAATTTACTACCAGGGCTGCCGGAGAATGCTGCACGAAGCGCAGGATGTTCACGAGCAGCTTTATGCCTTTAACAACACGCCCATCGGCACGCTGCGCATTGGTTGTTCTTCAACCATGGCACAAAATGTCCTCGCCGGATTGACCGCGACCATGCTGAAGGAATACCCCGGTCTGACGGTAAATCTGGTAACAGGCATCCCGGCACCGGATTTAATCGCCGATGGTCTGGACGTGGTCATCCGCGTCGGTGCGTTGCAGGACTCCAGTCTGTTCTCGCGTCGCCTGGGTGCCATGCCTATGGTAGTCTGCGCGGCTAAAAGCTATCTCGCACAGTTTGGTGCCCCGGAGAAACCCGCCGATCTCAGCAACCACTCGTGGCTGGAATACAGCGTGCGCCCGGATAATGAATTCGAGCTTATCGCTCCGGAAGGAATTTCCACCCGCCTGATCCCAGAGGGTCGTTTTGTGACTAACGATCCGATGACATTGGTGCGCTGGCTGGCTGCGGGTGCGGGCATTGCCTATGTTCCGCTGATGTGGGTGATCAATGAGATCAATCGTGGCGAAGTGGAGATCCTCCTTCCCCGCTACCAGTCGGATCCGCGTCCGGTCTATGCGCTGTATACCGAAAAAGACAAACTGCCGCTCAAGGTCCAGGTGGTGATTAACTATCTGACGGAGTATTTTGTCGATGTAGCGCAGCTTTTTCAGGGGATGTACGGCCGGGGAAAAGAGAAATAAAAAGAGTATTGGCCGGATAAGGCGTTGACACCGCGTCCGGAAAGATGCCCGATAGCACTGGTGCTTATCGGGCATACATCATGATGTTATGCAGTACCACCTACCGTCAGGTTATCCACCTTCAGCGTCGGCTGGCCCACGCCCACCGGCAGGCTCTGCCCTTCTTTACCGCACACACCAACCCCGTTATCCAGCTTCAGGTCGTTACCTACCATTGAAATCTGCTGCATCGCTTCGATACCAGACCCAATCAGCGTCGCGCCTTTCACCGGTTTGGTTACTTTACCGTTTTCAATCAGATACGCTTCAGACGTCGAGAACACGAATTTCCCGGAGGTGATATCCACCTGGCCGCCGCCGAAGTTAGGCGCATAAATGCCGTATTCAACGGATTCGATGATTTCCTGCGGCGTGGATTTCCCCGGCAGCATGTAGGTGTTGGTCATGCGTGGCATCGGCAGGTGCGCGTAAGATTCACGGCGACCGTTACCCGTTGGCGCGACGCCCATCAGGCGCGCGTTCAGTTTGTCCTGCATGTAGCCTTTCAGAATACCGTTTTCGATCAGCACGTTGTACTGACCCGGTGTGCCTTCATCATCAATAGCCACAGAGCCACGACGGTCCGCCATTGTGCCATCATCCACAACGGTACACAGTTCCGACGCCACCAGCTCACCCATGTGACCGCTGAATACCGAGGTACCACGGCGGTTAAAGTCACCTTCCAGACCATGACCGACCGCTTCATGCAGCAGAACGCCAGGCCAGCCAGCGCCGAGTACTACCGGCAGCGTACCAGCAGGCGCTGCTACCGCGGACAAATTAACTAACGCCATGCGTACGGCTTCTTTCGCCCAAGCGTCAGCACGGACTTCACCATCAAGGCCGCCAAGGAAATAGTCATAGCCAAAACGACCGCCACCACCGCTGGCACCGCGCTCGCGCTTACCGTCCTCTTCGACCTGTACGCTTACGGACAGGCGTACCAGCGGACGAACGTCAGCGGCCAACGTACCGTCGGTCGCTGCTACCAGAATCAGTTCATAAACACCGGTCAGGCTGGCGGTTACTTCCTGGACGCGTTTGTCGGCGGCACGGGCCACGCTATCAACGCGACGCAGAATATCCAGTTTCTCTTCGCGGCTCATGCTCTGTAACGGATCAACCGAAGTGTAAAGCGCCTGATGCTCAACCGCTCCTAGCGTTTTTACTTTGCCGTCACCGCTGTCACGCACGATAGTACGGGCAGCATGAGCACTTTGCTCCAGCGCCAGCAGGCTGATCTGGTCTGCATAGGCAAACCCTGTTTTTTCGCCGCTGATGGCGCGCACGCCAACACCCTGATCGATATTGTAAGAGCCGTCTTTAATGATGCGGTCTTCTAAAACCCAGGATTCGTGATAGCTCGACTGAAAATAGAGATCGCCGTAGTCAAGACGGCGTTCGGCCAGTTGGCCCAGAATGGCAAACAGATCCTGATGTTTCAGGCCATTCGCCGCTAGCAATTGTTCACTTACCAGGTTCAGACTCATCGTTTTGGTTACTCATTTAATTCTGCCGGATGGCGGCAAAAACGCCTTATCCGGCCTACGTTGTTAGGCTACTGTAGGCCGGATAAGCGCTGCTCCATCCGGCAATACTATGTACTGAGATTGGGGCAATTACTTGCCCCCGTCAAATCATTGCTGGCTTTCTTTGCGCGGCTGACGCAGAACTTCGTTAATCTGCGGTTTATCGACCGGACCGGTGATGCGATAACGCAAAATCGAAACTTTGCTCCATAATGGCCCCAGAACCTTACTGGCAGCAAATACCGCCGCGCCGACAATCGGGTTGACAGCAAACGCAGCGGCAACCCCTACGGTGGCAGAAATTTCAGGCGCGACAATGGCTTCCATATCCAGCTCCCGACGGACCAGGTTCACTGAGCCTTTCATCGCAATGTCTGCCTCCAGACCATCCACCAGCGTGTCGTCGGTATGCATCACACCATCTTTGATCCACGCCGTGCTGCGAATCGAGTCGAAATAGAAACCTTCACTGAAGGTATCGCTAAAATCAAAACGCAGTTTACGTAGCAACGCATCAAAGCTCAGCAGTCGCAACAGTTGCCCCGCATGCCCGGTACTGAGTTCGGTAAGCTCACCTTTGCCCAACCGGGTACGCAAAATCCCATTCAGCGAAGCTTCGTCCGGATCCCATGGCGGGTTACGCCAGTGCAGGTCATACTCCACGTTGAACGAAGAATTACGAATCGGGGTCGATACGCCAAAGAAACTGGCCGCAGAGTCAATTTTATTACCGCTCAGTTTCCCCTTCAGTGACGTTCGCTCTTTGCCCGGCGCATTCACCCACACGCCATCGGTGGTCAGTCTGGCAAAGCCCGTATCCAACAGACCGTTGCTCAACGTTAGCGTGTCGCCTTTAATTGCTACATCGGCATCAATGCGCCCATATTTCTGTCCCCACATCCAGCACTCGGCACAGCGTAGCTGAAGGTCCGGCCAGCCGCGGAAGCTGAAGTTGTCTACGGCGGAAAACGGCGAGGCTGATGTGTTGCCCGGTGACGCTTTCGCCGCGCTGGGGTTGTAATAAAGATACTTAATATTGGCCAGCCATGGCGCATTATTGCGCATCGCCAGCGTGGCGTTAATTTCACGGCCCTGCGCCTGTACGATGGAGCCATTGCTCGCAGGCTCAGACACAATACTCAAATTATTCCACTGCTGACCGCCCAGGGATAACGATGGCGTACGCACGGTGATGCGTTGTGGGAAGTTGGCATTAGTGCCAACGTTATCCGCTGCGCCTTTTTGGAACAACGCCAGCCATTGCGCGCCATCCATAGGGGGAAGATTAAGCTCAATGCCTTGCTGATCGGGTAACGCGGGCACAGTACGGCTTTCCGACGTCCAGATAGCGCGGTCAAGCGTCAGTTTCTGATTCAGCAGCCAGCGGCTGTTAAAGTGGTTCTTACTGCCAGCATTACCGGTCAGTTCAAAGCTGCGCAGATTGCCGTTGGCCTTAACATTCACCGGCAACGCTTCACCGGGCGCTTTATTCAGCGGAGCAGGTAAGTGACTACTTACATTCTTCAGATCACCCTTTAGCTCAATGTCGTAAGTCGGCCCGGCATGATACGGAAGATCGATACCCACTTTGCCATTCCACGCCATGCTGCCACTTAACGCATCGTTGACCTGCGCCGGTAAAATCCCCATGCGGGTTGGCTGCCAGTCGCCTTGCAGGTTCACGGCTACCTGATAGGCTTTCGCCCCTTCGGAAGTGGAGAAGTCGACGTTCAGCGGCTGATTGAACCAGTTCGCCGTCATCGGCTCGCTCTTCAGATCGCCGTTGATAAAGCTGAATTTACCATTCAAATTCTTCAGCGTGCTGTCGAGTGGTTTAATAAACAGACTGTTATTACGCAGGTTGACGTCGCCTTTGGCGGTAACCAGCGAGCCGTCTAGCGGAATATCAAGATGTAAGCGAGCATTCACATTGCCGTCAATTTGCAACTGCTCGAGCGTGGCGCCGAGAGAATCCTTTAATGGCGTCTCATCAAAATAAGGTCCGACCGCCTTGCCCGGCCCGTTGATATCGGCATCAATCAGCAGTTTTTCTTTTGCATAGTCGGGGATGTTGGCCGTCAGATTACTGGCCTTCACACCACCCAGATTAACGCTATCCGTCTTCATCCACAGACCGTCGTTAATGAAGTTTAGTTCGATATTAAGATCGGTTAGCGCGGGCCAGTCGGGCTGGAAAGCAAACTTCGCATTGCGAAGCGGCACCAGGACCTGAAACTGCCCTTCATTGTGCAGATACGGGAACAGATGCGGGTTGCCGCCATACACCAGCGTGGCGTTATCCGCTTCGCCGCCCTGAATAGCGCCGCTGAGGTAGTCAACCAGATCCTTACCCATCAGGTTTTCCGGGAAATAGCGCCAGGCCTGGGAGCCATCGTCGGTGCTGATACCGGCCAGAATGCCCAACCATGGCTCATCATCAGCCGGTTGCAGATAGCGAAAACCACCGCGCGCATGTACCGCTTTCGCTTTAACATCAATGTTGCGCCCGTCTAACTGGAAGCCTTTATCATTCTTCAGCCAGCTTAGCGTCGCCACGCCGTTCTCTATTTCCAACGGCGCTCGGAAGACGGTTTCATACGGCATTTTTGCTTGTTTCATGGAGGCGGTAAGCGCCCCATTTTCAACGCTTCCCGCAAGCGTACCGGAGAAATGTTCTGCCCCCGGCAGCAGCTTCCACTGTTTCCAGGCCAGATCGGTCCACGAGGACTGGAAGCGGGTTTTTTCTGTCGCCTGTAACGGGATATCCAGCGCAAGCACATCTATTTTGCCGCTCGGCTGCGTAGCTCGCCAGATATCCCCCAGCGCAGGCGATAGCCTGGATGCCATCGGACGCAGCCCTTCTAACCCGGCCAGATCCAGATTGCTGGCACGAATGCGTAGCTCATCACTGCGTTTGTTATTCTCACCACCGACTTCCTGCTCAGGGATCCAGGCCAGCGTTAATGCCCCGCTCGGCCAGGGCTTATCATCCATGGTGATACGCGTATCGGGAATAGAGAATTGCCAGCCCGGCTCTTCACGGCTGATGTGCGCCGTCAGATTATCGACGGAAAGCGTATGCGTACGATTTTCATCCAGCCAACTTGCCCCGCCTTTTTTCAGCCAGACATCACCACCAGAAACGACGCCTTTGCTGATCGTCATCCATGCTTCCAGGCTAAAACGCGCGGTTTGTAGCGCGACATTATCCTGCATCCATTTGCCCAGCCATGGTTTGACGTCGATGTCGTCTGCCTGCAGCCAGACCCGACCGTTATTCAACAGACCTTCGTCATCACGCAGATCCATACGCACCTGCATAATGCCGTGCTGTCCGGTCAGGCTGGAGAGGCTGACCTGACCCTCGGCGCGATGCCGATTTTTACCATTCAACCAGGTAAGCTGGGGGATCGCCAGTTCAGCACGTTGACCTGAGAGGGTTATAAAGCTGATATGGCTGTCGCGTAGATCGAAATGATCAAACTGACGCAGGAAGAGATCGCTGAGATGGCCGGTTTCAATCCCATCTCCGCCTTCGCTGCGCTGGATAGGAGTATTGGTGCGCAACTGCAGTTGCCAGAAGGTGAGATCGCGAAACTGCCAGCGCATGTGCAGCAAACTTTGCCAGACATCCAGCGCCAGCGTGACGCGTTTTACCGAAAATTCTCCCCCATCTTTCAGCTGCGCATGGATATTGCGCGCTTCAAGCGTAGGACCGAAATTTTGCCAGCTGGCAGAAAGCTGGCTGGCGGAAACAGGCAGACCTGTGGCGGATTCAATCTTGCCAAGAATGGCCGGACGCCAGCTATCAAGATGAGGTAACGCAAGGCGCAGTCCACTGACCAGCAGCGCTGCGATGACAACGAATGCGGCTCCAGTGAGCAGTAAAATCCCCGGCAATCGCCTCACGCGCCTCTCCTTGTCTACCAAAAAATATGACTCACACCCCTTGAGTGAATATTGCCGGATAACGGCGCTTGCGCCTTATCCGGCCTACATGCGCGGGTGCCACTACACGATTTACATCATGACGACGTCGAACTGCTCCTGGTTATACAGCGGTTCGATTTGTACTTTGACCTGTTTGCCGACAAAGATCTCAACTTCCGCCAGCGCATGTGACTCTTCACCTTTCAGGGTTTCAGCCACCGCCGGAGAGGCATAAACCAGGAAACGATCGGAGTCATATGCATGGTGTACGCGAACGATTTCGCGCATGATTTCATAGCATACGGTTTCCACCGTTTTCACCGTACCACGCCCATGGCAGGTCGGACACTCGTTGCACAGTACATGTTCCACGCTTTCACGTGTGCGTTTGCGCGTCATCTCCACCAGGCCCAGCTGTGAAAAACCGTTAATGCTGGTTTTTACGCGATCCTTGCTCAGAGCCTGCTCCAGGGAGTGCAGCACCCGGCGACGGTGATCTTCATTATTCATGTCGATAAAATCGATAATGATAATACCGCCGAGGTTACGCAGACGCAGCTGACGAGCAATGGCCTGCGTTGCTTCAATATTAGTATTAAAGATAGTGTCGTCGAGATTACGATGCCCAACAAACGCGCCGGTGTTGATATCCACGGTGGTCATCGCTTCGGTTTGATCGATGATCAGATAACCGCCGGACTTCAGCTCAACTTTACGTTCCAGCGCGCGCTGGATTTCATTCTCAACGTCAAAGAGATCAAAAATAGGCTGTCGCCCGCTGTAATGTTCCAGCTTGCTGGTCATCTCGGGGATATATTCCGCCGTAAATTCCAGTAACGCCTCATAGGTCAGACGGGAGTCGACGCGGATGCGGTCAAGCTGCGCATCGGCAAAGTCACGCAACACGCGCTGTGCCAGTGCCAATTCACCGTACATCTGGTAGCGCGTTTGCGGGCGCTTTTTACGCTCCATGACTTTCGTCCAGACGCGCTTCAGGTAGGCAGCATCCGAGGCCAGATCCTCTTCACATACGCCTTCCGCCGCCGTGCGAATGATGAAGCCACCCTGCTCATCGCAGTAATCCGCCACCACTTTTTTCAGGCGTTCGCGTTCGGTTTCGCTTTCGATACGTTGGGATACGCCAACGTGCGAAGCCCCCGGCATAAAGACGAGATAACGGGAAGGAAGCGTGATGTCCGTCGTCAGGCGTGCGCCTTTAGTTCCCAACGGATCTTTTACCACCTGCACCATCAGATCCTGCCCCTGGCGCACCAGTTCAGAGATGTCGCGTACGGTGAACTGTTTTTGTTCTTCACCCGCCACGCATTCGGTGTGCGGCATGATGTCAGAAGCGTGAAGAAATGCGGCTTTATCCAGTCCAATATCTACAAAAGCCGCCTGCATACCCGGAAGTACACGACTTACACGACCTTTGTAGATATTGCCTACGATTCCGCGTCGCGCCTCACGTTCAATATGAATTTCCTGCAGAATACCACCATCAATGTAAGCCACCCGAGTTTCCGATGGCGTTACGTTTACCAACAATTCAGCCGTCATGTTTATCCCTTTTCTCACGCAGTGCGTTAAAATTGGTCAGCAACTCATACGTTTCTACCAGCGGTAAGCCGACTACGGCGTGATAGCTGCCATTTATCTTCCTGACAAAACAGCCACCCAACCCTTGAATACCGTATGCACCTGCTTTATCCATTGGTTCACCGCTGGCAACATAGCCCGCGATGTCCTCATCGGTTAGTGCTCTGAATGTCACTTCCGTCACTACCAGGCAGTCCAGACTGTGCTGGCGATCGGCCAGTGCCACGGCCGTCATAACTTGATGCGTTTTGCCCGACAGTTTGCGCAGCATTGCTGCGGCATGGTCGGCGTCGTGAGGTTTTTCCAGCACTTCGCCATTAAGGATAACGATGGTATCCGCACCCAATACCGGCAAATCGCGCTGGGCCAGCGCTACGCCAGCCTGCGCTTTTTCGCGCGCCAGACGGGAAACGTACTGCTGCGCGCTTTCCTGCGGGTGCCGCTGTTCTTCAATCCCAGGGACCAGTCGTTCAAACGTAACACCAAGCTGAGCGAGCAACTCCTGACGACGTGGAGAACCTGAAGCAAGATACAGAGTATTCATATCAACCTTATTGCACCGCAAACTGCTGACGGACTTTACGCATCAGTAAGAATAGCCATGGCCAAAGCACACCATTCACTACACTACTCCAGAACACTTCAGGTCTGAAAGAGACGTTGATCACTAAAAACTCGGCCCAGAAAACAATAATATCCACGACCAGTGATAACAACATGACCACCAGCGCCTGTTGCCAGAGCGCGAGGTTTCGGAATAGCTGGAATTTCAACGCGACCAGATAAGCAATGATACTCATCGACAATGCGCGCACGCCAAGCGTGGAGCCGCTGATGAGATCCAGTATGGCACCCACCACAAATCCCGTGCCCACATTTACGCGATGCGGCAGTGCCAGGATCCAATACAACAAGATGAGCAGCACCCAGTTTGGCCGGAAAACCAGAATGTCATCCGGCCAGGGCATGACTTGCAGCAACAGTGCAATAAGGAACGAGAGCCAAATCACCCAACGTCCCTGGCTACGATAGCTTGCCACTTACTGTCCTCCCGGCTTACGCGGAGCAGGTTGTGGCGGCGTGGTATCTGCGGGCGCTGGAGCCACGCCTGTTGCAGGTGCTGGTATTGGCGCAGGCGGTCCCATGGTATCTGGTGCAGGCAGAACTTGCGGCATCATTTGCATCAGACGTTCATTAGCAACGCGGTGTACTTCTTCCGGCGTCATCGGGTTTGCGCCATTACGATCGGCACCCCACAACAGCAGCAGATAGCGCAGACGCTGCAGACCCGCGGTCGGGCGAGCCTGAATCACGGTATAAGCGCGCTGAGTGTCCAACTTAACGGAAGAAACAACAGCAACCGGATAACCTTCAGGGAAACGTCCACCCAGACCCGAGGTGACCAGCACATCGCCAACGCGAATGTCGGTGTTGGCTGGCAGGTGTTCGAGTTGAAGATCGTCGGTGCAGCCGTTACCCGCAGCGATCACGCGGATATCGTTACGCAGTACCTGAATGGGCAGCGCATGCGTCGCATCGCAAATCAGCAGCACGCGGCTGGTCAATTTAGCCACCGCCACGACCTGACCTACTACGCCTTTGTCGCTAATAACCGGCTGGCCTTCGTAGACGCCGTTAACGCTCCCTTTGTCGATCACCACCTGATCGCTGTAAGGGTCATTAACCGTTGAGATGACCTGCGTCACCATCTTTTGTTCGTCCTGACGCAATGGCGATCCCAGCAGCTCACGCAAACGCGCGTTCTCCTGTTTGTATTGCCCCAGCATCAGCAGTTCGCTGTTTTTCAGCAGCAGTTCCTGACGCAACGCCCGGTTTTCAAGTTCGAGTTGGTCACGCGAAGCCAGCGTTTGCGACACGCCGTCGAGTAATTCACGAGGACCATTTGAGATAAAGTAGAAAGGACTGACGGCGGTATCCATGTACGTTCGGATTTGACTAAACGTACCCAGGCGGCTGTCGGCAATAATAACGCCGAGCGCCACCAGCACCGCCAGAATAAGGCGAATCTGTAGCGACGGGCCACGGCTAAAAATTGGCTTCATAGTCTATGCGTATTCTCGTATCAGAGCGGAAGGGCAACCCGCGGGGGCTACCCAACCTGCATCCGATTACTCTTCGCTGAACAGGTCGCCGCCGTGCATGTCGATCATTTCCAGCGCCTTGCCGCCGCCGCGCGCCACGCAGGTCAGCGGATCTTCAGCAACAACAACTGGAATACCGGTTTCTTCCATTAACAGACGGTCAAGGTTACGCAGCAGCGCACCGCCACCGGTCAGCACCATACCGCGTTCGGAGATATCAGACGCCAGTTCCGGCGGGCACTGTTCCAGTGCAACCATTACTGCGCTCACGATACCGGTCAGTGGTTCCTGCAGGGCTTCCAGAATCTCGTTAGAGTTCAGGGTAAAGCCGCGCGGAACGCCTTCAGCCAGGTTACGACCGCGAACTTCGATTTCGCGCACTTCGTCGCCCGGATAAGCGGAACCGATCTCGTGTTTAATACGTTCTGCGGTCGCTTCACCGATCAGAGAACCGTAGTTACGACGAACATAATTAATGATGGCTTCATCGAAGCGGTCGCCGCCAATACGGACAGAAGAGGAGTAAACCACGCCGTTCAGGGAGATAACGGCAACTTCAGTGGTACCACCACCGATATCCACAACCATTGAACCGGTTGCTTCAGAAACTGGCAGACCCGCACCGATCGCGGCCGCCATCGGCTCTTCGATCAGGAAGACTTCACGAGCACCTGCGCCCTGAGCGGATTCACGGATCGCACGGCGTTCAACCTGAGTTGCTCCAACCGGTACACACACCAGTACGCGCGGGCTTGGGCGCATGAAGCTATTGCTGTGCACTTGCTTAATAAAGTGCTGGAGCATTTTTTCAGTCACGAAGAAGTCAGCGATAACGCCGTCTTTCATTGGGCGAATTGCAGCGATATTGCCCGGCGTACGACCCAGCATCTGCTTCGCATCATGACCTACTGCAGCCACGCTTTTCGGCGAACCGGCACGATCCTGACGAATGGCCACAACAGAAGGCTCATTCAATACGATGCCTTGTCCTTTTACATAAATAAGGGTATTCGCGGTACCCAGGTCAATGGACAGGTCATTGGAAAACATGCCACGAAATTTTTTCAACATACTAAGGGATAATCCTGAAAGCTGGGGCGGAAAACAAAATCCGCTTACTTTACCAACCACACGCAGCAGCGACAAGGCGCAAAAATCATCTGCTACGGTGAAAATTAGTGCAGTTCGTTTCCTTTGTTACAAAACCGGCCTGAGTCCATCAGGGCTGAATAAATCAGCAGCACTCCTCGCTTTTGTTTGCAACCTGTCAAAGGTCATTCACCTGCATGTTTGCTGTTACAACCTGGCGAGCAGGCAAGCACACCCCCAGAAGGCACAGCGCGCGTTATTCTACGTGAAAACAAATTAAACGGCAGGTTAAACCGAGTATCTTTGCGAATATTTTTTCACGTTAGTGTCAAGTGGTTGTGATGCGGCAAAAAAATCTCCTTGCCCACCCGCAACTCCGCGTTCTGTCAGCGTATGCCACTCACTACGCGAACGTACGCCCGTGGCGTAAACCTGCGTGGGTGTTCCCGAACAGGCCTCCACCAGGCTTTGAACCAGAAGCTGATTTTCCGTTCGCTTATCAATGTTCCTCACCAGACTTGGATGAAGCTTCAATAACTCAACGTTAAGCTCTTTGATCCAACTGGTGCTCACCAGCGTTAACCCCGCCTGCGTAACGGCAATACGCACGCCCAGCGCATTCATCAATCTGATGACGGGCTGTAACCGGCTGATATGTTGACAGACATCTGCCTCAGCAAGTTCAATAATTATGCGTTTGCGTAATGATTTTTCGCACTGCATCAGCGTATCACGCAGCCAGCGCTGAAAACGTGGACGAATAAGCGATTCAACCGTTGTCTGCATCGCCAGATTTTCCTGCGGCCAGTAGCCCAAAAGCAGGATCAGACGGCTTATCTGCAAACGGTCATATTCTTCTGCCAGACCAAATTGCAGGACCATCGGCATATATTCCGCCGAAATGACCTCTTCGTTGCCATCAAAAATTCGGCACATCAACTCCCGATGGTGCACCCGGCCTTCACGCGTTACTGCAGGCTTTTGATAAATTCTCGGCCCGCCCCGGCTGAGCATCTGTTCGATCAGCGTTCGCCAGCGTACGTTGCCCCGACCTTTTTCCGGCAGCGAGTCATCATAGACCGACCAGCTATTTCCGCCCTGCAATACCGAATTCCGGGTGGCAGCTTCGGCATGATCCATTACTTGCTCCGGCGACTGACCGCTGCGGCAAACGCAAATGCCAATATGAACCATATCGGCACGATCGATCATTTTATTAGCCGGAAGTGCATCTACCGCTTTTAATAATTGCCCGGCGATGCTTTCCGCCTCTTTCAGAGTACGGTGCGGCAGCAGGATAGCAAAATCGCTACGGTGGTAGCGCGCCAGCAACGCGCCCGGATAGCGCGTCATAAAAGTCGACAACAAATTGATCAGCGTCGAGATTTGTTCTTCCGCTAGGGTGATTCCCCAGCTATCACGCAGCAGCGTAAAGTCCGGCAGGCGCACCATCATCACAACGCCATGCGAGCCTACTTTTTCCTGATCTTCCAGCAGCGTGGCCAGTTGGTTATCAAAGAACAAGCGGTTGCTTAGCCCGGTTTTTGTATCCTGCGCGACATAGGAACGAATCAGCGTATCCAGGCGGCTGCGTTGCTCGCGGGCATTTTGAATTTCAGTCAGCAGCATATCGAGCGCACTGCTGGTACGCGCAGGCCATTCATAGACCGTTCCCCGTACGTTCGGTCCACGTTCGCCGTTCAGAATACGCGTAGAACGGATCTCCAGCAGCTCCTGACCCGAAAGCTGGCGCTGAAGCCAGCGCACAGACAAAAAGAGCATCAGAATAATGAAAGCAATGGCTATCGTGAGCGGTGCGGTGGTCAGTAGCGAATGGAAATAGTTACCCATCGGATCCTGATAAACCAGACGCAATGACATACCCGGATGCTTGACCAACGGTACGGTAATCTCGCGGTAGAGATTGTTTGTCCCTGCCGGTCGGTAGCTGCTGGTGCGTGAGTGGTCATACACCACATTTCCGCCCTGCAACAGTTCGATGCGCACGATATCAACAGAAACCATCAATTCATCGATTTGCGGGGTTAACGCAACGACATCTCTGGAGACCAGATGCGTATCAATCGCCGTCGCGACCGCATGAACGCGCGTGGTGAACTTATATTGAATAGCGTTGTAGAAACTCAGCGAACAGCCGATCAGAGTCACGAAGATCGTTAACCCAGTAAGCAGCGTGACAAAAGCTGAAAATTTCGTCGTTAATCGCATCCTTGTGTTAACTCCGACAGTTATGAAACAGGCCTGAAAGTGATAAATCGACTCTAAAATGCAAAACTGACCGCAAAATCCGCCAATTTATACAAACTGTGAGGGCATACTACCAAATCAGGTATATCTGGCAATTTATTGCGCAGAATCGGCATCATGTTTTGATTAGCGAGTATAGTCTTCATTATTAATTTTCCAATCCACTATACGAATTGAGGACAGGTTATGCAGGCTTTGATCTTAGAACAGCAGGACGGAAAAACCCTCGCATCCGTTCAACCCCTCGACGAAAATCAGCTACCGGAAGGCGATGTAACGGTGGATGTCCACTGGTCAAGCCTGAACTATAAAGACGCCCTGGCTATCACCGGCAAGGGAAAAATCATTCGTAATTTTCCGATGATTCCTGGTATCGATTTCGCTGGTACCGTGCGAGCAAGCGAAGATCCCCGTTTTCATGCGGGTCAGGAGGTTTTACTGACCGGTTGGGGCGTAGGTGAAAATCATTGGGGTGGACTGGCAGAACGCGCACGCGTGAAAGGCGACTGGCTGGTTGCGCTGCCAAAAGGGCTGGATGGACGTAAAGCCATGGTCATCGGTACCGCTGGCTTTACCGCCATGCTTTGCGTCATGGCGCTTGAAGATGCAGGAATTCGTCCGCAAGACGGTGAGATTGTCGTCACTGGTGCCAGCGGAGGCGTGGGCAGCACGGCCGTTGCGTTACTGCATAAGCTGGGTTATCAGGTTGCGGCGGTTTCGGGTCGTGAAAGCACCCACGACTACCTGAAAAGCCTGGGCGCTAATCGTGTTCTTGGCCGCGATGAATTTGCTGAATCTCGCCCGCTGGAAAAACAGCTGTGGGCTGGCGCGGTGGATACCGTTGGCGACAAAGTTCTGGCGAAAGTCCTCGCGCAGATGAACTACGGCGGCTGCGTTGCCGCCTGCGGTCTGGCGGGCGGTTTCGCTCTGCCAACCACGGTGATGCCATTCATTCTGCGTAACGTTCGTTTGCAAGGAGTGGACTCGGTGATGACCCCGCCGGCACGCCGTGCAGAAGCCTGGGCGCGTCTGGTTAAGGATCTGCCGGAATCTTTCTATGCTCAGGCGGCAACGGAAATTACGCTGGCGGATGCGCCGAAGTTCGCCGATGCCATCATCAATAACCAGGTGCAAGGCCGTACGCTGGTGAAGGTGAAGTAACAGACCCTGGCGCAGAAATTTACACTTAATTAACGAAATTTCGCGGCACATCTACAGACTCCCTGCCATATTAACTACGCGTCCCCTGTCAGTTATGACGCGTAAGCCGGGAGTCTGTTATGAAGAAATTACGTCCATTTACAGAAGCCGACGTCACTGACGAGTCGGCTTTTTTTATGCAGCGTCGCCAGGTGCTGAAAGCATTAGGGATCAGCGCAGCCGCGTTGTCTTTACCCCACTCTGCGCAGGCTGACCTTCTGAGTTGGTTTAAGGGTAATGACCGCCCGCCCGCGCCCGCGGGAAAGCCGCTTGATTTCAGCAAGCCCGCCGCCTGGCAAAATTCGCTTCCTTTAACCCCAGCGGATAAAGTTTCTGGCTACAACAACTTCTATGAATTCGGTCTCGACAAAGCGGATCCGGCAGCCAACGCGGGTAGCCTGAAAACCGATCCGTGGACATTAAAAATCAGTGGTGAGGTCGCCAAACCACTCACTCTCGATCACGATACCTTGACCACCCGTTTCCCGCTGGAGCAACGGATTTACCGCATGCGCTGCGTGGAAGCCTGGTCAATGGTCGTGCCGTGGATTGGCTTTCCGTTACATAAACTGTTGGCGCAGGTGGAACCCACCAGCAATGCGAAGTATGTCGCGTTCGAAACGCTGTACGCACCGGAGGAAATGCCAGGACAAAAAGATCGCTTTATTGGCGGCGGGCTGAAGTATCCCTATGTTGAAGGGTTGCGCCTGGATGAAGCGATGCACCCACTCACACTGCTTACCGTGGGGGTTTATGGTAAGGCCCTTCCGCCACAAAATGGCGCGCCCATTCGCTTAATTGTGCCGTGGAAATATGGATTTAAAGGCATTAAGTCGATCGTGAGTATCAAACTCACGCGCGAACGCCCTCCGACAACCTGGAATCTGGCCGCGCCCAATGAATACGGGTTTTATGCCAACGTGAATCCGCATGTCGATCATCCCCGCTGGTCCCAGGCCACAGAGCGTTTTATTGGCGCTGGCGGTATTCTGGACGTACAGCGTCAGCCTACGCTGATGTTTAACGGCTATGCCGAAGAGGTTGCGTCACTGTATCGCGGACTCAATTTGCAGGAGAATTTTTAAGTGCGACTGACCGCAAAGTATATTACCGGGCTGAAAGTTTGCCTGCATCTTGCCGGTTTTTTGCCGTTTATCTGGCTATTTTGGGCGATAAATCACGGCGGCCTGAGCGCCGATCCGGTCAAAGATATCCAGCACTTTACCGGTAGGACAGCTCTGAAATTCTTGCTGGCGACCTTGCTGGTCTCTCCACTCGCGCGCTACGCTAAACAGCCATTATTGATACGCACACGTCGCCTGTTAGGGCTATGGTGTTTCGCCTGGGCAACACTGCATTTAACCAGCTACGCGTTACTGGAACTGGGCATTAATAATCTGGCGTTGTTAGGGCGGGAATTAATTACGCGGCCTTATTTAACCTTGGGCATTGTCAGTTGGGTCATATTATTCGCCCTCACCTTAACGTCCACGCAGGCTGCACAGCGAAAGCTGGGTAAAAACTGGCAGTATTTGCATAACTTCGTCTATCTTGTGGCGATCCTGGCACCCATACATTATCTGTGGTCGGTAAAAATTATCTCCCCTCAACCGATTATTTATGCAGCGCTCGCTGCGGTGCTGTTAGCGTGCCGTTACAAGAAGTTTCGCCAGTGGTGGCGGTAGTTTCACGATATGTGCAGTGCGTTGCAAAACACGGACGATCCGATTTTCTTTACATGTTAACGGTTGATTATCTTCCCTGATAAGACCAGTATTTAGCTGCCAATTGCTACGAAATAGTTATAATGTGCGACTTTGCTATCCCCGGTAGCGTTTTTAAGGCGCTGAAAGGGTGACAATCGCATATTGAAGGTATATTTTGTCTTTTACCCGAAAATGGCAGAAGATAGCCGCACAATGACTAACAAGTCTGGCAATCTCACTTAATGGCAGCAGCACCCAGTGCAGCGCCTGAGATGCGTGGCATCTTGTCACTCACTGTTATAAAAATGCTATACAGACGGCGGTAAAACGCCTGTCACAATCTCACTAAACAAAGAGTACGGAACCCACTCATGGATATTCGTAAGATTAAAAAACTGATCGAGCTGGTTGAAGAATCAGGCATCTCCGAACTGGAAATTTCTGAAGGCGAAGAATCTGTACGCATCAGCCGTGCGGCGCCAGCTGCAAGTTTTCCGATGATGCAACAGGCTTATGCTGCACCAGTGATGCAGCAACCAGCTCTGTCTAACGCTGTCGCACAAACTGCCTCTCCAAGTATGGAAGCTCCGGCAGCAGCGGAAATCAGTGGTCACATCGTACGCTCCCCAATGGTTGGTACGTTCTACCGCACCCCGAGCCCGGATGCTAAAGCGTTCATCGAAATCGGACAGAAAGTGAATGCGGGCGATACCCTGTGCATCGTTGAAGCCATGAAAATGATGAACCAGATCGAAGCCGACAAATCCGGCGTAGTTAAAGCGATTCTGGTAGAAAGTGGTCAACCGGTAGAATTTGACGAGCCGCTGGTCGTCATCGAATAACGAGGCGAACATGTTGGATAAAATTGTTATCGCCAACCGCGGCGAGATTGCCCTGCGTATTCTTCGTGCCTGTAAAGAACTGGGCATCAAGACTGTCGCTGTGCATTCAAGTGCGGATCGCGATTTAAAACACGTATTGCTGGCGGATGAGACGGTCTGTATCGGCCCGGCTCCGTCCGTAAAAAGCTATCTGAACATCCCGGCTATCATCAGCGCCGCTGAAATCACCGGCGCGGTGGCAATTCACCCAGGCTATGGCTTCCTCTCTGAGAACGCCAACTTTGCTGAGCAGGTAGAGCGTTCTGGCTTTATCTTCATCGGCCCGAAAGCCGACACCATCCGCCTGATGGGCGACAAAGTGTCTGCAATCACCGCGATGAAGAAAGCGGGCGTACCGACAGTCCCAGGCTCTGACGGCCCGCTGGGCGATGACATGGACGCTAACCGCGCTCATGCTAAACGCATCGGCTACCCGGTTATCATCAAAGCCTCCGGCGGCGGCGGCGGTCGCGGTATGCGCGTCGTGCGCAGCGATGCCGAACTGGCACAATCCATCTCCATGACCAAAGCGGAAGCAAAAGCCGCTTTCAATAACGACATGGTCTACATGGAGAAATACCTGGAAAACCCACGCCACATTGAAATTCAGGTGCTGGCTGACGGTCAGGGTAACGCAATTTATCTGGCAGAACGTGACTGCTCCATGCAGCGTCGTCACCAGAAAGTTGTCGAAGAAGCACCAGCGCCGGGCATTACCCCGGAACTACGTCGCTACATCGGCGAGCGTTGTGCGAAAGCGTGTGTTGATATCGGCTATCGCGGGGCGGGTACTTTCGAGTTCCTGTTCGAAAACGGCGAGTTCTACTTCATTGAGATGAACACCCGTATTCAGGTTGAACACCCGGTAACCGAAATGATCACCGGCGTTGATCTGATCAAAGAGCAGCTGCGCATCGCAGCGGGTCAACCGCTGTCCATCAAGCAGGACGAAGTTGTGGTTAAAGGCCATGCGGTAGAATGCCGTATCAACGCCGAAGACCCGAACACCTTCCTGCCAAGCCCGGGTAAAATCACGCGTTTCCACGCACCGGGTGGCTTTGGTGTGCGTTGGGAGTCTCATATTTACGCAGGCTACACCGTACCTCCGTACTATGACTCAATGATCGGTAAGCTGATCTGCTATGGCGAAAACCGCGACGTCGCTATCGCCCGTATGAAAAACGCATTGCAGGAACTGATCATCGACGGTATCAAAACCAACGTTGACCTGCAGATCCGTATCATGAATGACGAGCACTTCCAGCACGGTGGAACCAATATCCACTACCTGGAGAAAAAACTCGGACTTCAGGAAAAGTAAGCGTGCGTTAACCGAAAAGGCCGGAAATTCCGGCCTTTTGTTTTTCTCCCCTCCCGCACGTGCCATAAGGTACAATCCCCGCTTTCTTTATCCACAAGGGACAAAAAATGGACGCTCGTTTTGTTCAGGCCCATAAAGAGGCGCGCTGGGCGCTGTGGCTAACCCTTTTATATCTGGTCACATGGTTAGTGGCCGCTTACTTACCAGATTCAACGCTGGGTTTTACCGGCTTACCGCACTGGTTCGAAATGGCCTGCCTGCTAACGCCGCTGGTTTTTATCGTGCTATGCTGGGCGATGGTGAAGTTTATCTATCGCGACATTCCGTTGGAGGATGACGATGCAGCTTGAAGTTATTTTTCCGCTGGTCGCCTATCTTCTGGTGGTCTTCGGTCTCTCAGTTTATGCCATGCGCAAGAGATCGACCGGTACCTTCCTGAATGAATATTTCCTCGGCAGCCGCTCCATGGGCGGCGTCGTGTTAGCGATGACGCTAACGGCAACCTACATTAGCGCCAGCTCGTTTATTGGCGGTCCTGGTGCCGCTTACAAATACGGACTGGGATGGGTGCTGCTAGCGATGATCCAGTTGCCGGCCGTATGGCTCTCATTGGGGATTCTTGGTAAGAAATTCGCCATTCTGGCACGCCGTTATAATGCTGTTACCCTCAACGATATGCTATTTGCACGCTACCAGAGCCGCCTGCTGGTATGGCTGGCAAGCCTCAGCCTGTTGGTCGCGTTTGTCGGGGCAATGACCGTACAGTTTATTGGCGGCGCACGTTTGCTGGAAACCGCAGCGGGTATCCCCTACGAAACCGGTCTGCTGATTTTTGGCGTCAGCATCGCGTTATACACGGCGTTCGGCGGCTTTCGCGCCAGCGTGTTGAACGACACCATGCAGGGCATGGTGATGCTGATTGGTACTATCGTTTTGCTGGTCGGCGTTGTTCATGCTGCCGGTGGCCTCAGCAATGCGGTGGTAACCCTGCAGACTATCGATCCTAAACTGGTTTCGCCGCAGGGCGCTGATGACATTTTGTCACCCACGTTTATGACCTCATTCTGGGTGCTGGTATGCTTTGGCGTGATTGGCCTGCCGCATACGGCGGTACGCTGTATCTCTTATAAAGACAGTAAAGCGGTACACCGCGGCATTATCATCGGCACCATCGTGGTGGCGATCCTGATGTTTGGTATGCATCTGGCGGGCGCCCTGGGACGGGCGGTAATCCCTGACCTGACGGTACCGGATCTGGTAATCCCTACGCTGATGGTCAAAGTCCTGCCGCCGGTCGCTGCCGGGATTTTTCTCGCCGCGCCCATGGCCGCGATCATGTCGACGATCAATGCCCAATTGCTGCAAAGTTCCGCTACGATCATTAAGGATCTGTACCTGAACCTTCGCCCGGAACAGCTGGAAAACGAAACCCGGCTGAAACGCATGTCGGCAGTGATTACCCTGCTGCTGGGCGCGTTACTGTTGCTGGCCGCCTGGAAACCGCCAGAGATGATTATCTGGCTGAATCTGCTGGCGTTTGGCGGGCTGGAAGCCGTCTTCCTGTGGCCGCTGGTGCTGGGCCTCTATTGGGAGCGGGCAAACGCGTCAGGCGCATTGAGCGCGATGATTGTCGGCGGCGTGCTTTATGCTCTACTCGCCACCTTTAACGTTCAGTTCCTGGGCTTCCACCCAATCGTGCCCTCGTTACTGATAAGCTTGCTGGCTTTCTTGATAGGCAACCGTTTCGGTTCCGTCGTCCCGCAAGCCGCCATATTGACTACTGATAAATAAAGAGTTTTGCCATGCCATGGATCCAACTGAAACTGAACACGACCGGTGCCAACGCTGAAGAGTTGAGCGATGCGCTGATGGAAGCGGGCTCCGTTTCCATTACTTTCCAGGATACGCATGATACGCCGGTATTTGAACCTCTGCCGGGCGAGACTCGCCTGTGGGGTGATACCGACGTTATCGGCTTGTTCGATGCAGAAACCGACATGAAAGAAGTGGTTGCCATCCTGGAACAGCATCCGCTGCTGGGTGAAGGCTTCGCGCATAAAATCGAACAGCTCGAAGACAAAGACTGGGAACGCGAATGGATGGATAACTTCCACCCGATGCGCTTTGGTGAACGTCTGTGGATTTGCCCAAGCTGGCGCGATGTCCCGGATGAGAATGCTGTCAACGTGATGCTGGACCCGGGTCTGGCGTTTGGTACAGGCACGCACCCCACTACCTCTCTGTGCCTGCAATGGCTGGACGGTCTTGATCTTAACGGTAAAACGGTTATCGACTTTGGCTGCGGCTCCGGCATTCTTGCTATTGCGGCACTGAAGCTGGGTGCGGCGAAAGCCATTGGCGTGGATATCGACCCGCAAGCGATTCAGGCCAGCCGTGATAACGCCCAGCGTAATGGTGTTTCTGAGCGTCTGGAGCTTTATCTGCCGAAAGACCAGCCAGAGGCGATGAAAGCCGACGTGGTGGTCGCCAACATCCTTGCTGGCCCATTACGTGAACTGGCTCCGTTAATCAGCGTACTGCCCGTTGAGGGCGGTTTGCTGGGGCTTTCTGGTATTCTTGCCAGCCAGGCGGAAAGCGTCTGTGAAGCCTATGCCGATCTCTTTACGCTCGATCCGGTTATCGAGAAAGAAGAGTGGTGTCGCATTACCGGCCAGAAAAAATAATCCCTTCCGGCGTGGTTATCTGACCACGCCATTTTCAGACAATTGACCAGCATACCGACACTTTCCTCAGCGATATAATAATCAATTGATTTTGTTATTTTTTATATTGATTCTCGTTGAGTAAACGTATGCGTTTCAACTGTTTTACAACAACTTTGCTGGCAGCATGCATGATGCCACTGACCACGCTGGCCGTACCATGGGGATATACCGAAGAAAACGGCCCCGCACGGTGGGGAGAAATCAGCAAAGCGTATGCAACGTGCCAGACAGGCATAAACCAATCCCCCATAGACATCCAGACCACCACAACCAGTAAACTCGGTCTCCCCGCGCTGAACATGCAGTACGTCGATGGCCCAACTAGATTTCGGAGCATTAACCATACGTTGCAAGCAACGATGAGTAGCTACGCATCTAATTCTATTGAAATTGATGAAACGCTTTATTATTTAAAACAATTTGATTTTCATGCCCCGAGCGAACATACCCTCAACGGTAAAACCTATCCGCTGGAGCTGCAGCTGGTCCACAAAAATCAATCCGGAGACATCGCTATCGTGGCGGTTATGTTTGATATCGGCGAACCAAACCAGGCGATTCAAAATTTGTGGGAGTCCTTTCCAACCATGGAGGACAGCAGCATGGCCATCTTCTCGCCGGTCGATATCCGCCAGCTTTTACCCGACAATAAAACCTACTGGCGCTACCGTGGTTCGTTAACAACGCCTCCCTGCACCGAAGGCGTCACCTGGACTGTCCTGAAAACGCCTGTTGCTCTTTCTGCCGAACAGATGGATAAATTCCACTACATTGTTGGGACGGCAAACAATCGCCCGCTGCAGCCGTTGAATGAACGCAAGATTACGGACAGCTATTCTGGGGATACCGAGATCCTGTACTAAAATGAGGTAGCGATCACACAATGACGAGGTAATTTGCTGATTAATTCAGCAGAATATCTTGTCAGTACCGTCTGCAGCTGAAGAAAAAATGAGAAGTTACGCAAAATTATATGTGTATATAAAATCGACACATTTTTATAATGCGATGATTTATATGATTAAATATTTTCATGCGTTCACATTTACGGCAATTCATTGATCCACCTCAGTGGATTGGTCAAAGTTTGGCCTTTCATCTCGTGCGAAAAATGCGTAATATACGCCGCCTTGCAGTCACAGTATGGTCATTTCTTAACTCATGCGCATCGGACAATACCAGCTCAGAAATCGCCTGATCGCAGCACCTATGGCTGGCATCACTGACAGACCATTCAGGACGCTGTGCTATGAGATGGGAGCAGGATTGACAGTATCCGAGATGATGTCTTCTAACCCGCAGGTTTGGGAAAGTGATAAGTCTCGTTTACGGATGGTGCACGTTGATGAGCCAGGAATTCGCACGGTGCAAATTGCCGGTAGCGACCCTGTTGAGATGGCCGATGCCGCACGTATTAACGTGGAAAGCGGCGCCCAGATTATTGATATCAATATGGGGTGTCCGGCTAAAAAAGTGAATCGCAAGCTCGCAGGTTCAGCCCTCTTGCAGTACCCGGATTTAGTGAAATCGATACTAACCGAGGTCGTCAATGCAGTGGACGTTCCTGTCACACTCAAGATTCGCACCGGCTGGGCTCCGGAACACCGTAACTGCGTAGAGATTGCCCAACTGGCTGAAGACTGTGGCATTCAGGCTCTGACCATTCATGGACGCACCCGCGCCTGTTTGTTCAATGGAGATGCTGAGTACGACAGTATTCGGGCAGTTAAGCAGAAAGTTTCCATTCCGATTATCGCGAATGGCGACATTACTGACCCGCATAAAGCCAGAGCTGTACTCGACTATACGGGGGCGGATGCCCTGATGATAGGACGTGCAGCTCAGGGAAGACCCTGGATCTTTCGGGAAATCCAGCATTATCTGGACACTGGGGAGCTGCTGCCCCCGCTGCCTCTGGCAGAGGTGAAGCGCTTGCTTTGTGCGCATATTCGGGAACTGCACGACTTTTATGGTCAGGCAAAAGGGTACCGAATTGCGCGTAAACACGTATCCTGGTATCTCCAGGAACACGCTCCGGATGACCAGTTTCGGCGCACATTCAACGCCATTGAAGATTCCAGCGAACAGCTGGCGGCGTTGGAGGCATACTTCGAAAATTTTGCGTAAACAGAAATAAAGAGCTGACAGAACTATGTTCGAACAACGCGTAAATTCTGACGTACTGACCGTTTCTACCGTTAACTCTCAGGACCAGGTAACTCAAAAGCCCCTGCGTGACTCGGTTAAACAGGCACTGAAGAACTATTTTGCTCAATTGAATGGTCAGGATGTGAATGATCTCTATGAGCTGGTACTGGCTGAAGTAGAACAGCCCCTGTTGGACATGGTGATGCAATACACCCGCGGTAACCAGACCCGTGCTGCCCTGATGATGGGCATCAACCGTGGTACGCTGCGTAAAAAACTGAAAAAATACGGCATGAACTGATACTAATCAGTTAAATGTTTGTTTTAAAAGGCGCTACTCGGCATGGGGAAGCGCCTTTTTTATTGACGTCACACGGGAGGCTTTGGCGATGAACGCGAGATGTGAACCTGTCTATTTTGGCGATGAATCTAAAAAGATAATCCTGGGTGACGCGCTAACTGAACTGAAAAAACTGCCGTCTGAAAGCGTCGAACTCATTTTTGCTGACCCTCCTTATAACATCGGGAAAGACTTTGACGGGATGGTGGAATCCTGGGACGAAGAGGCCTTTCTGGCGTGGTTGTTTGAGTGCATCGACGAGTGCCATCGCATCCTCAAACCACACGGCACCATGTACATCATGAACAGTACGGAGAACATGCCGTACATCGACCTCAAATGCCGCCCGCTTTTTACCATCAAGAGTCGTATCGTGTGGTCATACGATAGCTCAGGGGTACAGGCCAAAAATTACTTTGGTTCGATGTATGAACCGATCCTGATGATGGTAAAAGATCAGAAAAACTACACATTTAATCGTGACGATATTCTGGTTGAAGCCAAAACTGGCGCTAAACGCGCGCTAATAGACTACAGAAAAAACCCGCCGCAGCCCTACAATCAGAAAAAAGTGCCGGGCAATGTCTGGGAGTTCCCACGCGTACGCTATCTGATGGACGAATACGAAAACCACCCCACCCAGAAACCCAAAGCCCTCCTGGAGCGTATAATTCTCGCGTCCTCGAACCCAGATGACAAGGTACTGGATCCGTTTGCCGGCAGCTTCACCACCGGAGCTACCGCCGTGGAATTGGGTCGCAAGTTTGTCGGGATTGAGATCAATACTGAATACGTAAAAATGGGACTCAGAAGACTGAGTATCGGTTCTCATTTTTCAGAAATTGAGCTTGCCAAGGTGAAAAAACGTAAGACAAAAAACCTGTCTAAAAAGAGTCGATTGACGGCAAAGAGTGGCGATCTTTCAACAAAGTAAAGGCATTGTAAGTCTGCTTTTCAGCTTAAAAATTTCGTGTATATTCCCTGCACACTTGGGCATGAATACACAGGGTTTAGGAATGATTCGCAAGTATTGGTGGCTGGTTGTTTTTGCGGTCTTCGTTTTTCTTTTTGATGCGCTGCTCATCCAATGGATAGAGCTGATGACAACAGAGCACGACAAGTGCCGGAATATGAACTCAGTGAATCCCCTTAAGCTGGTCAACTGCGTCGACCTCGAATAGCACCTCAGATAACACTTCGACAGCCGTCAGCCTCTGGCGGTAAAAACTATCCGACCTGGTTTTCACTCTGCATTAATTGCATTACGCAGCCGTCCGGGCTTAACATTTTTAATACATTATCAACTAATGCTGGCGCTTGCCCATACAGATCATAACTCTCTGGATTCATTAACCAGTTTTTTATTATTCCGCTAAAGCTACCATGCAAAATAATGATGATAACGTCTAAATCCAAGCTGGTGGCAATCAAATTTTCATCTATGCATCGTTGGAGAGAATCGCGAATACTTTGGTGGCTGATACCTATTTTATCGCGAATAGCCTGCTCAGATATCATATCGTTATGAAATTCGCACTTATGATATAAAATCTGCATTAATGCCTGCTGACGAGGGTTCTCTGCAATATATTGTAACCCCACCACAAACTTTTCTCGCAATCGCTGTAAAGGGTTATCACCCCAACGACCAATTAGCTTGTCCTGAATAAGATCGCGTAAAGGTGGTTGTTGTAACCATAGCTCATTAAACAATTGAGTTTTATTTTCGAAATGCCAATAGAGCGCGCCACGCGTCACGCTGGCGGCATCCGCAATGTCGTTTAGCGTCGTATTGCTTACGCCACGTGCGGCAAACTGTACAATCGCCGTTTCTATCAGGTGCTGCCGCGTTTTGAGGGCATCAGCTTTCGTTTTTCTGGCCATGGTTCCGACTGTCTGAGGTAGAGTAGAGAATGATTAACTTTCTTATCTAATATTTGCGATACGGAACAAATGTATCACTTAGCATTTATTTAAACGAGTTCTAAAAAATATTATTACGGACTTTGCACACGAATAAACAAAACGAATACCAACAACAAATATATTCATAAACCAAATGTTTATTTCAATTTGTGTTTATACGAATCATAGTATTGCTATTAACACCACAATGAAACAGCTGTCGATTAATCTTTTTTTGCTTTTACGTGCCGTGTATCGTGCCCATAAATAAGTATTGCTTACATCGCAAGCTAATAATTTGTAGGATAGCCAACTATTATTTTTCTTGTGCGCGTTATCGCCCCCTGCTTTACCCGGTTAATAACGAGCGTTCGGTTTTTTAAGGAATAGAAATGACGAAAAATGCCAGGTTTTCACTCCTGCCCTCATTCATCATCGTCTCCGCTGCATTACTCGCCGGTTGTAACGATCAGGGAGAAAAACAAGCTCATCCCGCAGAACCGCAGGTGACTGTCCATGTCGTCGAAAAGGCTCCTTTAGCCGTAACGACCGAATTACCCGGGCGCACAACGGCATTCCGAATTGCAGAAGTTCGTCCCCAGGTCAGCGGGATAGTGCTTAAACGGAATTTCACTGAGGGAAGCGATATTGAAGCCGGACAGTCACTTTATCAGATCGATCCCGCGACTTATCAGGCTGACTATGACAGCGCCAAAGGTGAACTGGCGAAGAGTGAAGCGGCGGCTGCAATCGCGCATTTAACGGTAAAACGCTATGTGCCGTTGGTTGGCACCAAGTACATCAGCCAGCAAGAGTACGATCAGGCAATTGCTGATGCTCGTCAGGCCGATGCCTCCGTGATCGCGGCAAAAGCGGCGGTCGAAAGCGCGCGTATCAATCTGGCCTATACCAAAGTGACATCGCCAATTAGCGGACGCATCGGTAAATCTAACGTCACCGAAGGTGCATTAGTCACGAATGGCCAAGCTACAGAGCTTGCTACCGTTCAACAGCTCGATCCCATTTACGTCGACGTGACACAGTCCAGTAACGACTTTATGCGCCTCAAACAGTCCGTTGAACAAGGGAGTCTGCATAAAGACAGCGCCAGCAGTACTGTCGAACTGGTGATGGAAAATGGTCAGTCATACCCGCTAAAAGGTTCTTTGCAGTTTTCTGATGTGACGGTTGATGAAAGCACCGGCTCAATCACCCTCAGAGCCGTGTTCCCTAACCCACAGCACACGCTGTTGCCGGGCATGTTTGTGCGCGCACGCATTGATGAAGGCGTCCAGCCGAATGCCATTCTCGTTCCGCAGCAGGGGGTAACGCGTACTCCTCGCGGTGATGCCACCGTAATGGTCGTTAACGACAAGAGTCAGGTTGAGTCTCGCGCAGTCGTTGCCGCACAAGCTATTGGTGACAAGTGGCTCATCAGCGAAGGCCTGCAACCGGGTGACAAAGTTATCGTGAGCGGCTTACAGAAAGCACGTCCAGGCGTTCAGGTTAAAGCAACCGCCGATACCGAAACCCCTGCCACGAAAGCCCAATAAGGTAACCGGACATGGCTAACTTTTTTATCAGGCGTCCTATCTTTGCCTGGGTATTGGCTATCATTCTGATGATGGCGGGTGCTCTGGCAATCATGCAACTGCCCGTGGCACAGTACCCGACCATTGCGCCTCCTGCGGTCGCCATTTCTGCCACCTACCCTGGTGCAGATGCACAGACGGTTCAGGATACAGTCACACAGGTTATCGAACAGAATATGAATGGTATCGATAACCTGATGTATATGTCCTCCACCAGCGACTCGGCCGGGAGTGTGACTATTACACTGACTTTCCAGTCCGGTACCGATCCCGATATCGCACAAGTGCAGGTGCAAAATAAACTGCAACTCGCCACTCCGCTACTGCCGCAAGAAGTTCAGCAGCAAGGGATCAGCGTCGAGAAATCCAGCAGCAGCTTTTTGATGGTTGCGGGTTTTGTTTCTGACAACCCACAAACCACACAGGATGACATTTCCGACTACGTCGCTTCGAACGTTAAAGACTCAATCAGCCGTCTGAATGGCGTGGGTGACGTGCAGCTGTTTGGTGCACAGTACGCCATGCGCATCTGGCTGGATGCAAACTTATTGAACAAATATCAGCTCACGCCGGTTGATGTGATCAATCAGTTGAAGGTACAGAACGATCAGATTGCCGCAGGTCAGTTAGGGGGGACGCCTGCATTACCTAACCAGCAGCTTAACGCTTCTATCATTGCGCAAACGCGACTGAAAGACCCTGAAGAGTTCGGCAAAGTGACTTTACGCGTGAACAGCGATGGTTCGGTTGTTCACCTGAAAGACGTCGCACGTATCGAGTTAGGCGGGGAAAACTACAACGTCGTGGCGCGTATTAACGGTAAGCCTGCATCCGGCCTTGGGATCAAGCTGGCAACCGGGGCAAACGCGCTGGATACCGCGAACGCGATTAAAGCCAAGCTGGTTGAACTGCAACCATTCTTCCCGCAGGGAATGAAGGTGGTCTACCCGTACGACACGACGCCATTTGTGACCATCTCCATTCATGAAGTGGTAAAAACACTGTTTGAAGCGATCGTGCTGGTGTTCCTGGTCATGTATTTGTTCCTGCAAAACATCCGGGCAACGCTCATTCCGACCATCGCCGTACCTGTCGTATTGTTGGGCACATTTGCCGTGCTTGCTGCGTTTGGCTACTCAATAAACACCCTGACGATGTTCGGCATGGTGCTCGCCATCGGTCTATTGGTCGATGATGCGATAGTGGTGGTGGAAAACGTGGAACGCGTGATGATGGAGGATCATCTGCCGCCCAAAGAGGCGACGGAAAAATCCATGTCACAAATACAGGGAGCACTGGTTGGTATCGCCATGGTGCTGTCTGCGGTATTTATCCCGATGGCCTTCTTTGGCGGTTCAACCGGGGCTATCTATCGGCAGTTTTCCATCACCATCGTTTCCGCCATGGCGCTTTCAGTACTGGTCGCGCTGATCCTGACTCCCGCACTTTGTGCAACGTTGCTGAAGCCGGTATCAGCTGAACATCACGAGAAAAGAAGCGGTTTCTTTGGCTGGTTCAACGCCAAATTCGATCACAGCGTCAATCATTACACCAATAGCGTCAGCGGTATTGTGCGTAAAACTGGGCGTTACCTGGTCGTCTACCTGATAATCGTCATCGGGATGGCGGTGCTGTTTATGCGCCTGCCAACCTCCTTCCTGCCAGAGGAAGATCAGGGCGTCTTCCTGACGATGATTCAACTTCCTGCAGGCGCCACGCAAGAACGCACCCAGAAGGTGCTGGATCAGGTCACCCACTACTACCTGAACAATGAAAAAGCCAACGTTGAAAGCGTCTTTACGGTTAACGGCTTTAGCTTCAGCGGCCAGGGGCAAAACTCAGGGATGGCGTTCGTCAGCCTCAAGCCCTGGGAAGAACGTAGCGGTAACGAAAATAACGTTGAATCAATTATCGCCCGCGCTACCCGAGCGTTTAGTCAGATTCGTGATGGTCTGGTGTTCCCTTTCAACATGCCAGCCATCGTTGAACTGGGTACCGCGACGGGCTTCGACTTCGAGCTGATTGACCAGGGCGGGTTGGGGCATGCTGCGCTAACCCAGGCACGTAACCAACTGCTGGGCATGGTTGCCAAACACCCTGACCTGCTGGTTCGTGTGCGTCCAAACGGGCTCGAGGATACCGCACAGTTCAAGCTGGATGTCGATCAGGAGAAAGCGCAAGCGCTTGGTGTCTCACTGTCTGATATCAACGAAACCATCTCAGCTGCGCTGGGCGGCTATTACGTCAATGACTTCATTGACCGTGGTCGCGTGAAAAAAGTGTACGTACAAGCCGATGCCAAATTCCGTATGTTACCGGAGGACATCAATAATCTGTATGTCCGTAGCGCCAATGGCGAAATGGTTCCGTTCTCCACGTTCAGTTCCGCACACTGGATCTACGGCTCACCGCGCCTGGAGCGCTATAACGGTATGCCTTCTATGGAACTGCTGGGAGAAGCAGCGCCTGGCAGAAGTACCGGTGAAGCAATGGCGCTAATGGAAAGCCTGGCGGAAAAACTGCCAAACGGTATTGGTCATGACTGGACGGGGATGTCCTATCAGGAACGACTGTCGGGTAACCAGGCTCCTGCGCTGTATGCCATCTCACTAATCGTTGTCTTCCTTTGCCTTGCCGCATTGTATGAAAGCTGGTCTATTCCTTTCTCGGTGATGCTGGTTGTACCGCTCGGTGTTGTGGGCGCATTGTTAGCAGCATCACTGCGTGGGATGAATAACGATGTGTATTTCCAGGTTGGCTTACTAACCACAATCGGCCTCTCGGCTAAGAACGCCATCCTGATCGTCGAGTTTGCCAAAGACCTGATGGATAAAGAAGGCAAGGGGTTGATTGAAGCGACGCTGGAGGCATCGCGCATGCGTCTTCGTCCTATCCTGATGACATCCCTGGCCTTTATTCTGGGGGTTATGCCTCTGGTTATCAGTCACGGTGCAGGTAGTGGTGCGCAGAATGCGGTCGGTACCGGTGTTATGGGAGGAATGCTGACCGCAACATTGTTGGCTATCTTCTTCGTCCCCGTCTTCTTTGTTGTCGTAAGACGGCGTTTTAGTCGGCACAACGATTAATTTGTAAAATAAAGGCGTCTACGGACGCCTTTTTCACCTACGATGCTCCTCTTTATTTATTAGTAAGATAGCCATTTATTTCATTTAAACTATCCCTCTAAACTCGCCTGCAGCCTTTCTTTTTATCCATTATTTTTACAATCCACATGAATTGAGATTATTCCTCATGTCAGTCCTTTTTTAAGAAGTGGTAAAATAATCGCCGAGTTCGCAGATGGCTTAGCGTTTGTCTTTGCTTAATTAGCGAAACGCTTATTTTGAGGTAACACCATGAAAAGATTAATATCCGTTGCACTGCTTACCGCATTCCTGGCTGGCTGTGCACACGATTCTCCTTGCGTACCTGTATACGACGATCAGGGACGCCTGGTTCATACCAATACCTGTATGAAAGGCACCACCCAGGATAACTGGGAAACAGCCGGAGCCATCGCCGGTGGTGCTGCAGCCGTTGCCGGACTGACGCTTGGGATTGTCGCCCTGACCAAATAAATCATATTAAAAGCGCGGTTATTACCGCGCTTTTAGCAATAAGCATAAAATCTACATATAAGACAAAACGTTGCTTAATAGAACCTGACATGTAATAAAATTATTATAGATTTCACTCACACATCCGCGATTTGAAATTAGCATTTTTTCTGTTTTTCGTAACACCACATTTTCTTTTCATTATTCTCACGTCATTAATATTAACGCCAGAAATCGTTATCACGCGTCCTGTCTGATTTTTAAATTTTTTGCGCCGAAATGTGGCTTACGTTTCAATTTTGCACCACTTCAGGGCGCTGCATTTATTTTTTCCTGTCTACACTCTGCATATTGCGTCGAATAATCAGGCGCAAAAAAACTGGCACTACCTTTGCTTAAAAGAGTATGGCCAAAGCCACAGACAGGTAAAAGACGTTTTCAGAACGTTTCCATAACAATAATTCCTCCACACAGGATGCTCTATGAAAAAGATGATAATCGCCAGCCTGGCTGCGGCCGGTGTGCTGCTTGCTGTTGCAAATCAGGCACATGCCGGCGCAACACTTGATGCCGTAAAGAAAAAAGGGTTTGTGCAATGTGGGATCAGCGATGGCTTGCCTGGCTTTTCTTACGCCGATGCAAGCGGCAAGTTCTCGGGTATTGATGTTGATGTATGTCGTGGCGTTGCCTCCGCCGTATTTGGCGATGATAGTAAAGTAAAATATACCCCGCTCACCGCCAAGGAACGCTTTACCGCATTACAGTCTGGTGAAGTCGACATGCTCTCTCGTAATACCACGTGGACCTCTTCTCGTGATGCCGGTATGGGCATGTCCTTCACTGGTGTAACGTATTACGACGGCATTGGCTTTCTTACCCACAATAAAGCAGGCCTGAAGAGCGCTAAAGAGCTGGATGGTGCAACGGTCTGTATTCAGGCGGGAACCGATACCGAACTAAACGTGGCCGACTACTTTAAAGCCAACAAGATGAAGTACACCCCCGTCACCTTTGACCGTTCGGATGAATCAGCCAAAGCTCTGGAATCTGGACGTTGCGATACGCTGGCTTCCGACCAGTCTCAGCTGTATGCCCTACGCATCAAGCTGAGCAATCCTGCGGAATGGATCGTCCTGCCAGAAGTTATTTCTAAAGAACCTCTGGGACCTGTCGTACGTCGTGGGGACGATGAGTGGTTCTCCATTGTTCGCTGGACGCTGTTCGCCATGCTAAATGCGGAAGAAATGGGTGTTAACTCGAAAAACGTCGATGACAAAGCGGCTAATCCAGCAACACCGGATATGGCACACCTGTTGGGTAAAGAAGGGGATTATGGCAAGGATCTGAAGCTTGATAACAAATGGGCCTACAACATTATCAAGCAGGTTGGTAACTATTCGGAGATCTTTGAACGTAACGTTGGATCGGAAAGTCCGCTGAAGATCAAACGTGGACAGAACAACCTCTGGAATAACGGTGGCATTCAGTATGCGCCACCGGTGCGCTAATGCGTAGTGATGTAACGGGCGCCGCAACTGCGGCGCTCAGCCCAGAGTCATAGTTACTGAGGTTTTCTTATGTTCCATCGCCGCTCAACCGTAAAAGGATCGTTATCCTTTTCTAACCCTGCGGTCCGCGCCTGGTTATTTCAAATACTCGCCGTCATTGCGGTTATCAGCATTGCGGTCTATCTCATTCATAACACGATAAATAACCTGAACAATAGCGGTATTACCTCGGGGTTTTCTTTTCTCGATCGCAGCGCCGGATTTGGCATTGTCCAGCATCTGATCGATTACGAGCAAGGCGATACGTATGGTCGTGTCTTTGTGGTCGGCCTGCTCAATACGCTGTTAGTTTCAGCACTGTGCATTGTTTTCGCATCAATTCTCGGTTTCTTTCTCGGGCTGGCACGCCTGTCAGATAACTGGTTATTGCGAAAGCTCTCGACGATCTACATCGAAACGTTCCGCAATATACCGCCGCTGCTGCAGATCTTCTTCTGGTATTTCGCCGTATTACGTAATCTGCCCGGCCCACGCCAGGCCGTTAACGCGCTGGATTTGATGTTCCTGAGTAACCGGGGGCTCTATATTCCGTCCCCGCAAATGGGAGAAGGTTTTTTTGCCTTTTGTACCGCTGTCGTTATCGCTCTCGTCGTCACCATCGGATTATTTCGCTTCAACAGAATGCATCAGACCAAAACCGGTCAGCTACGTCGGACCTGGCCCACGGCTCTGGCGTTGATCGTACTTTTACCGGTGATTTCACAGTGGATGTTTGGCGCTGCGCTTCACTGGGATATTCCCGCGCTCCGTGGTTTTAACTTCCGTGGCGGTATGGTGCTTATTCCTGAACTGGCGGCACTGACTCTGGCGCTTTCGGTATATACCTCGGCATTTATTGCAGAAATTATTCGGGCGGGCATTCAGGCCGTTCCTTACGGCCAACATGAAGCCGCACGCTCGCTGGGTCTGCCAAATCCGGTGACGCTACGCCAGGTAATCATTCCACAGGCGCTACGCGTCATCATACCCCCACTGACCAGCCAGTACCTGAATATCGTCAAGAACTCTTCTCTTGCAGCCGCCATTGGCTACCCGGACATGGTTTCACTGTTTGCCGGCACGGTACTCAATCAAACAGGGCAAGCCATTGAAACGATCGCCATCACCATGTCGGTATACCTGATCATCAGTCTGAGTATTTCTTTGCTGATGAATATTTATAACCGCCGTATTGCACTGATTGAGCGCTAAGGAGCCATGATGACAAAAGCACTGCTGTCTCACCCCTCGCGCCAGCGCAGCAATCCGGCAAGCCGCTGTCTACTCTGGGTGCGTAAAAACCTGTTCTCCAGTTGGTCAAATAGCCTGCTCACCCTGCTATGCGTATGGCTGATTTGGTCATTTCTCCCGGCACTGTTGAACTGGGTATTCTTTCAGGCCAACTGGGTCGGTTCTACCCGGGCAGACTGTACCAAAGCCGGAGCCTGCTGGGTGTTCATCCATGAACGCTTCGGGCAATTCATGTATGGGCTTTATCCACACGATCAGCGTTGGCGCGTAAATCTGGCCCTGATAATTGGTCTGGCTTCTATTGTTCCGATGTTCTGGAAAACCATTCCCCACCGTGGCCGTTATATCGCTATCTGGGCAGTCATATATCCGATTGTCGTCTGGTGGCTGATGTACGGTGGTTTTTTCGGACTTGAACGCGTAGAAACCCGGCAGTGGGGCGGATTAACACTGACGCTTATTATTGCATCCGTGGGGATTGCAGGCGCGCTTCCATGGGGCATTTTACTGGCGTTGGGACGTCGTTCCCATATGCCAGTCGTGCGGGTTTTATCCGTCATTTTCATTGAGTTCTGGCGCGGTGTACCGTTGATTACTGTTCTGTTTATGTCCTCGGTCATGCTTCCTCTGTTTATGTCCGAAGGAACCAGTATCGACAAGCTTATCCGGGCGCTGGTCGGCGTTATTCTTTTCCAGTCGGCCTATGTCGCAGAAGTGGTTCGCGGAGGGTTACAGGCCCTACCGAAAGGTCAGTATGAGGCCGCTGAATCACTGGCGCTAGGGTACTGGAAAACTCAGGGGCTGGTCATTCTTCCGCAAGCCCTCAAGCTGGTTATCCCGGGTCTGGTTAACACGATTATCGCCCTGTTCAAGGATACCAGCCTGGTCATCATCATCGGTCTGTTTGATCTCTTCAGTAGCGTGCAGCAGGCAACTGTGGACCCTGCGTGGCTGGGTATGTCGACAGAAGGATATGTTTTCGCTGCACTGATTTACTGGATCTTCTGTTTCAGTATGTCGCGTTACAGCCAGCATCTGGAAAAACGTTTTAACACCGGGCGTACACCGCACTGAGGAATTTATGAGCCAATTATTAATGCCGTCTACCGACGCGATGATTACGCTGGAAAACGTCAACAAATGGTACGGACAGTTTCATGTCCTGAAAAACATCAACCTGAAGGTAAAACAGGGAGAGCGCATCGTATTATGCGGGCCTTCCGGTTCGGGTAAATCGACAACTATCCGCTGTATTAACCATCTGGAAGAACATCAGCAAGGACGCATAGTAGTGGATGGGATTGAGCTCAATGAAGACATCCGCAATATTGAGCGCGTCCGACAAGAAGTTGGCATGGTCTTTCAGCACTTTAATCTCTTTCCTCATTTAACTGTCTTGCAAAACTGCACGCTGGCGCCTATCTGGGTGCAAAAGATGCCGAAAAAAGAGGCTGAAGTACTGGCAATGCACTACCTTGAGCGGGTCCGCATTGCCGAACATGCACATAAATATCCCGGGCAAATCTCTGGTGGACAACAACAGCGCGTGGCCATTGCACGCTCGCTGTGTATGAAACCCAAAATCATGTTATTTGATGAACCCACATCAGCGTTGGATCCTGAAATGGTAAAAGAAGTGCTGGATACCATGATAGGCCTGGCGCAATCGGGCATGACCATGCTATGTGTAACCCATGAAATGGGCTTTGCCCGCACAGTAGCTGACCGGGTGATCTTTATGGATCTTGGCGAGATTGTGGAACAGGCACCACCGGATGAGTTTTTTGCTCACCCCAAATCGGAACGCACTCGCGCGTTTTTATCGCAGGTTATTCATTAAATATATATGCCGGATAAAGTTCCGGTGGATTTCCGCGTATAAATGCAAAAAGGCCATCCTTTCGGATGGCCTTTTCACTTATTTGATGTCTGGCAGTTCCCTACTCTCGCATGGGGAGACCCCACACTACCATCGGCGCTACGGCGTTTCACTTCTGAGTTCGGCATGGGGTCAGGTGGGACCA
>NZ_KQ089832.1:0-454333 GCF_001037515.1 Citrobacter sp. MGH110
CAAAGGTCGGTTCTTTAAGGTAAGGAGGTGATCCAACCGCAGGTTCCCCTACGGTTACCTTGTTACGACTTCACCCCAGTCATGAATCACAAAGTGGTAAGCGCCCTCCCGAAGGTTAAGCTACCTACTTCTTTTGCAACCCACTCCCATGGTGTGACGGGCGGTGTGTACAAGGCCCGGGAACGTATTCACCGTGGCATTCTGATCCACGATTACTAGCGATTCCGACTTCATGGAGTCGAGTTGCAGACTCCAATCCGGACTACGACATACTTTATGAGGTCCGCTTGCTCTCGCGAGGTCGCTTCTCTTTGTATATGCCATTGTAGCACGTGTGTAGCCCTACTCGTAAGGGCCATGATGACTTGACGTCATCCCCACCTTCCTCCAGTTTATCACTGGCAGTCTCCTTTGAGTTCCCGGCCTAACCGCTGGCAACAAAGGATAAGGGTTGCGCTCGTTGCGGGACTTAACCCAACATTTCACAACACGAGCTGACGACAGCCATGCAGCACCTGTCTCAGAGTTCCCGAAGGCACCAAAGCATCTCTGCTAAGTTCTCTGGATGTCAAGAGTAGGTAAGGTTCTTCGCGTTGCATCGAATTAAACCACATGCTCCACCGCTTGTGCGGGCCCCCGTCAATTCATTTGAGTTTTAACCTTGCGGCCGTACTCCCCAGGCGGTCGACTTAACGCGTTAGCTCCGGAAGCCACGCCTCAAGGGCACAACCTCCAAGTCGACATCGTTTACGGCGTGGACTACCAGGGTATCTAATCCTGTTTGCTCCCCACGCTTTCGCACCTGAGCGTCAGTCTTTGTCCAGGGGGCCGCCTTCGCCACCGGTATTCCTCCAGATCTCTACGCATTTCACCGCTACACCTGGAATTCTACCCCCCTCTACAAGACTCTAGCCTGCCAGTTTCGGATGCAGTTCCCAGGTTGAGCCCGGGGATTTCACATCCGACTTGACAGACCGCCTGCGTGCGCTTTACGCCCAGTAATTCCGATTAACGCTTGCACCCTCCGTATTACCGCGGCTGCTGGCACGGAGTTAGCCGGTGCTTCTTCTGCGAGTAACGTCAATTGCTGCAGTTATTAACCACAACACCTTCCTCCTCGCTGAAAGTACTTTACAACCCGAAGGCCTTCTTCATACACGCGGCATGGCTGCATCAGGCTTGCGCCCATTGTGCAATATTCCCCACTGCTGCCTCCCGTAGGAGTCTGGACCGTGTCTCAGTTCCAGTGTGGCTGGTCATCCTCTCAGACCAGCTAGGGATCGTCGCCTAGGTGAGCCGTTACCCCACCTACTAGCTAATCCCATCTGGGCACATCCGATGGCAAGAGGCCCGAAGGTCCCCCTCTTTGGTCTTGCGACGTTATGCGGTATTAGCTACCGTTTCCAGTAGTTATCCCCCTCCATCGGGCAGTTTCCCAGACATTACTCACCCGTCCGCCACTCGTCACCCAAGGAGCAAGCTCCTCTGTGCTACCGTTCGACTTGCATGTGTTAGGCCTGCCGCCAGCGTTCAATCTGAGCCATGATCAAACTCTTCAATTTAAAAGTTTGATGCTCAATGAATTAAACTTCGTAATGAATTACGTGTTCACTCGTTGAGACTTGGTATTCATTTTTCGTCTTGCGACGTTAAGAATCCGTATCTTCGAGTGCCCACACAGATTGTCTGATAAATTGTTAAAGAGCAGTTGCGACGCGCTTTAGCGCTCTGTCGCGAGGTGGCGTATATTACGCTTTCCTCTTTCAGAGTCAACCCTCATTTTCAGGTTTTTCTCTTCAACCGAACCGGCTGTTTGCGTGAAGTGATTCACATCCGCCGTGTCGATGGAGGCGCATTATAGGGATCCCATTTTTTAGCACAAGTATTTTTTGGATCTTTTTTTCTGAATGCTTGTTTTTCACTCCTTTCGCTACATTCCTGCGCAATTTGGCTGATTTTTGATAGCTAAACCACTTGCACAGTCTTAATAATCCAACCAAAGTCTTCATTACTGCTCTATTTTCGTTGAGGTAAACATGTCTGATGTACTGCGTCCTTATAAGGATCTTTTCCCACAGATCGGAAATCGCGTGATGATCGACACCAGCAGTGTCGTCATTGGTGATGCTCGTTTGGCTGATGATGTCGGAATTTGGCCACTGGTTGCCATTCGTGGCGACGTTAACTATGTGCAAATTGGTGCCCGTACAAACATTCAGGACGGCAGCGTTCTCCATGTCACACATAAATCCACGTCTAATCCGCAGGGTAATCCATTGATCGTGGGTGAGGATGTAACGGTCGGTCATAAGGTCATGCTACACGGCTGTATCATTGGCAACCGCGTATTAGTCGGCATGGGTTCGATTCTGCTGGATGGCGTGGTAGTAGAAGACGACGTTATGATTGGGGCTGGGAGCCTGGTTCCCCAAAACAAACGCCTGGAAAGCGGGTATCTGTACCTGGGAAGCCCGGTTAAACAAATCCGTCCATTAAGCGATGAAGAGAAAGCAGGCTTACAATATTCAGCTAACAACTATGTTAAGTGGAAAGATGAATATTTAAGTCAGAGTAACCACACCCAACCTTGAGCATCTTCCTGCTGGGCCTGGATCAATCCTTCAGCTTCTTCTTCCAGATCCCAGCGATGCTGTTGAAAGATTTCTAACCACTGTTCAGGCGTGTCGCCGCCAAAGCGGGACGCCAGCATCTCTCCAGATATGGCACATGTTAACTGCATACCATGAACCATCGCCGGAAACACAACGGCGTTGACATCCGTGCGCCATTCTTCTCGATCGGGAAACTGGATCGCCTGATTCATGCCGACAATTCCTGCTGCATGCTTTTAATGACGGGTTCAATCTGCGGCAAAACCCCATGCCAGAGTAAAACGGCGTGCGCTGCTTGCCCCACCAGCATACCCAGGCCATCAGCATATTGTTTCGCCCCATGTTCGGCACACCAGGAGAGGAACGGTGTATCTCCTTTCTGATAAAACATGTCATAACAATAGACAGATGGGTGAATAAGAGATGTCGGAATAGCCGGTATCTCACCGCTAATTCCGCTGGATGTCGCGTTAATAATCAAATCAAAACTGTAATTATCAAGCTCGTCCATTCCTACCGCCTGTACGCTGCCGGTATGGGAGAAGATTTGTGCCAGCTCTTCAGCGCGCGAAGCGGTACGGTTAACAATAGTCACCGCACAATCCATAGAAAGAAGAGGTAATAAAACTCCACGGGATGCACCACCCGCACCAATCAGCAGAACTCGCGATCCGGGACGAATGAAAGATAAACGCTCAAGATCGCTCAACAAGCCGATACCATCCGTGTTGTCTCCCAGTAAACGCCCATCCTCCAGCCGTTTAAGGGTGTTGACCGCTCCAGCAAGCGATGCCCGCTCCGTTAGTTCATCGGCGCGTGCAAATGCCTCTTCTTTAAAAGGCACGGTGACATTTGCCCCCTTCCCGCCCTCAGCAAAAAAAGCGTACAGGGTATTCACAAAATCATTGATGGGTGCCAATACACGCCCGTAGGAGTGATCAATCTTCAGCTGCTCTGCAAATTGCAGATGAATAAAGGGCGATTTACTGTGCGCTATCGGATTACCAAAAACAGCATAGGCTTCTTTCATATTACCCCTGTCGAAACTGTTCACCTGTCAGAGCATCACGGATCTCCGAAGGATTCAAACGCCCCCCGGTCTCCCCTTCAACCACGGGAAAGTCTGTACCGAACTGTGCGCGAACTTCCTCTACCGTTCTGCAAGGCGGTAAGCCACTCAAATTAGCACTGGTAGAAACTAACGGTTTGCCATAAGCCTGGCACAACACAACCACCAGCGGGTGATCGGTGACGCGAACAGCCAGAGAATCAAAGCGCCCGGTCAACCAGCGTGGCGTTGTCGCAAGCGCTGGGAAAACGAAGGTAACAGGACCAGGCCAACGGGCGAAAACAGCGTCACGTTGAGCATCGGTGAGCATGCTATCGTCGATATACGGTTTAAGTTGTTCAAAGTTTGACGCGATTAAAATTAACCCTTTATCGACCGGACGTTGTTTTAGCGCCAACAAACGGGTTACAGCCGTTTCGCTATCGGGGTCGCAGCCGACACCAAATACAGCTTCAGTTGGATAGGCGATGACTTTTTCTTGTTTCAGAACCGCTATCGCCGCAGCGATAGCGTCTGTGGGCAGGCTATTATTCACTTTTTTATTCCGCCGAAATCGGCTTTCCACATTGTTTACTGGCACAGAAATGCTTCACACCCTGCGCGGTTTTCTTTTCGATGAGAAGCGGATAATGACACTCAGGACATTCTCCGGCTAACGGTTTGAAGTTAATGACAAACTGGCACTCCGGATAGCGATCGCAGGAGTAAAAGGTTTTGCCATAACGGGAACGCCGCTGGACAAGATGACCAGTCTGGCATTGAGGACAGACTATTGCTGTTTCATCAGGCTTGTCGATGAGCTCGGTGTGATCGCACGCAGGATAGTCACTGCATCCAATAAACATACCAAATCGTCCCTGTCTCAGCACCAGCTCAGCGCCACATGCAGGACAAAGCTTACCCTCCAGAACTTTGACAACATGTCCGTCCGCGGAAGATTTCAGCGGACGGATGTAATCGCATTCTGGATAGTGTGAACAACCGAGAAACGGACCGTGTTTCCCGGAACGAATAACCAGTTCAGCCCCGCATTGTGGGCAGGGCTCGTTTTTACGCACCGTGAACAGTGCTGATTTAGCCATAACAACTCATACTGAATGAAGATTGATTAATGCAGCATACCTTCATTCACTTCAAAGAGTAATTCTTCCATTTGCTGATAGGCATTTTCACAACCTGGAATGTTGAATAGCACCATCAGAATCACCCACTTCAGGTCTTCCAGATCGAACTCTGCCGTATCTAGCGCGAGTACGCGCTCAATAACCATTTCTCGCGTTTCGAGGTTTAGCACCTGAATCTGCTCCAGGAATAGCAGGAATCCTCTACAGCTTGCATCCAGTCGGTCGCACTCTTCCGCAGTATAAATACGTATAGAAAGAGGGTCCGATGCCAGCTGCATAGGTTCAGCAAGACCATCCTGATAGTCAGCAAGCTTCTCCAGCCAAAGTAACGCGTTGTAAATGTCTTCACGATCAAAACCAGCGTCGGTAAGATCCCGTTCCAGTTTGTCCTGATCCACACGCAGCTCAGCTTCGTTATGGATATATGTCTCAAACAAATACATTAGTACGTCGAACATGGCATGCCCTCCTCAATCGGACATAGCCGCCGGGTACAGCTGCGATCCACCCTGCTAACTCCAGTTCGAGCAGTTGAGCCACTACCTCTGGCACAGGTTGGCCGGCACGTTCAGCGACGACGTCAACAGGTGTTACCTCATCTCCTACGTTAGCCAGGAGCTCCGGAAATGGCAATGCCACCTCTTCGTGATCTGGCGAATAAATTGATTTTTCAGGTTCATCTGGCAACCATTGCAGCCCATATTGCAAATTTTCAAGAATTTCCTCTGGTGTCGTCACAAGCATGGCTCCCTGCTGAATAAGCCAATGCGGGCCTTCACTTCCCGGGCTCCCAATCGGCCCAGGTAAAGCAAACACCTCTCGCCCTTGTTCAATTGCACAGCGAGCAGTAACCAGCGACCCGCTACGCTGTGCAGCTTCGACAACCAGTACACCTTTACTTAGACCACTGATAATGCGATTTCGTCGGGGAAAATTGCGCGGCAAAGGGAGCATATCTAATGGGAACTCAGACACCAGTGCGCCCCCTGCCTCAATCAGTCGCTCCGCAAGACGGATATGCTGTCGTGGGTGAATGGTCTCAAGTCCATTTCCCAGCACCGCAATACTTGTGCCTTGTCGATTTATCGCAGCATTGTGCGCCACGCCATCAATCCCCCGGGCCAGACCGCTGGTGATCGTCACCCCACATGCAGCAAGCTTTTCACAAAACAACCGTCCCCAGCGTTCGCCATACCATGAGTGTTGTCGACTACCGACAACGGCAACTTGAAATGAGTGGAGGCATGCGGTAGCTCCTGCAACAAAAAGCACCCCAGGATAATCCTCAATCGCACGGAGCTGTGGCGGATAATGCTCGCTGTCGGCAACCACAAAATGGTGGTTAGGCTGTTCAAGCCAGCGCAGCGTTTTTTCCAGCGTCAGATCTGAAAAGGTTAAAAAGCGTCTTGCCTGGCGTGGAGAGAATCCTGCCTGCAAGAGTACCGCGTTGTTAATGCACGGTTGAGTGTTGAGCCAGTGAGCAACGCGCACTATCTCATCACCATACAGTTCATTCACTTGCGCTAAACGTAGCCAAATTTCGATTTGGGTCATCCCTGTTCCCCTGCCACAAGCAGTCCTGGCAATCTTTGCGATTGGTCACTGATGCTGTCAATCAGAGGGGGTTTTGTCTAGAATAGAGGTAATAATCTTTTCAACTCCTGAACACAACTCTGGATAACTATGTCAGTTTTGCAAGTGTTACATATTCCGGACGAGCGGCTTCGCAAAGTCGCAAAACCGGTTGAAGAAGTGAATGCAGAAATTCAGCGTATCGTTGATGATATGTTCGAAACGATGTACGCCGAAGAAGGTATCGGTCTGGCAGCAACACAGGTCGATATTCATCAGCGCATCATTGTTATTGATGTCTCTGAAAATCGCGATGAGCAGTTGGTACTCATTAACCCAGAACTGCTGGAAAAAGACGGCGAAACCGGCATTGAAGAAGGCTGTCTGTCTATTCCTGAACAGCGTGCGTTAGTACCGCGTGCAGAGAAAGTAAAAATTCGTGCGCTCGATCGCGACGGCAAATCTTTTGAACTGGAAGCCGATGGCCTGCTCGCTATCTGCATTCAACATGAAATGGATCACCTGGTCGGTAAACTATTTATCGATTATCTGTCTCCGTTGAAGCAACAACGCATTCGTCAGAAAGTTGAAAAACTCGACCGCCTGAACGCCCGAGCTTAAGGACAAGGATCAACGTGTCAGACTCACTACGTATTATTTTTGCGGGTACACCTGACTTTGCAGCGCGTCATCTCGACGCGCTGCTGTCTTCTGGACATAACGTCGTTGGCGTGTTTACCCAACCGGACCGCCCGGCGGGACGCGGTAAAAAGCTGATGCCCAGCCCGGTAAAAGTGCTGGCAGAAGAAAAAGGGATACCGGTCTTTCAACCCGTCTCTCTTCGCCCTCAGGAAAACCAGCAGTTGGTTGCTGATTTACACGCAGACGTGATGGTGGTGGTGGCATATGGCCTGATTCTGCCAAAAGCCGTACTGGAAATGCCGCGCCTGGGTTGTATCAACGTTCACGGTTCCCTGCTTCCGCGCTGGCGGGGTGCAGCACCGATCCAGCGCTCACTGTGGGCAGGCGACGCCGAAACCGGTGTTACCATCATGCAGATGGATGTTGGCCTCGACACCGGTGATATGCTGCTGAAGCTGTCCTGCCCAATTACGGCAGAAGATACCAGCGGTTCGTTATATGACAAGCTGGCAGACCTGGGGCCTCAGGGGCTGATTGAAACGCTAAAACAGCTGGCTGCAGGTACAATAAAACCGGTGGTACAAGACGAATCACTGGTTACGCATGCAGAAAAACTCAGCAAAGAAGAGGCCCGTATCGACTGGTCGCTTTCGGCTGTTCAATTGGAACGCTGCATCCGCGCCTTTAACCCCTGGCCAATGAGCTGGCTTGAAATCGATGGTCAGCCAGTGAAAGTCTGGCAAGCTTCGGTTATTGCTGTAAACACCCAGGCCGAGCCAGGCACCATTCTAGAGGCGACAAAGCAGGGTATCCAGGTCGCAACAGGCGACGGCATTCTGAATCTTATCTCTTTGCAGCCTGCCGGTAAAAAAGCCATGAGCGCGCAGGATCTACTTAATTCGCGCCGGGAGTGGTTCGTGCCCGGAAACCGTCTGGCCTGACGGTTCATCTCTTTAAGCCCGGTGTCTCCGGGCATTTTTATTTTTGCGCTTATGAAAAAACATCTTAATTTACGCAGTATGACGGCCCAGGCCGTCGAACAGGTTGTCGAGAAAGGACAATCACTAAGTAACGTGCTGCCCGCCATGCAGCAAAAAGTTGCCGATAAAGACAAAGCACTGTTACAGGAACTTTGCTTCGGCGTATTGCGTACACTCTCTCAACTGGAGTGGATGATCCAGCAACTGATGGAACGTCCAATGACGGGCAAACAGCGCACCGTTCACTACCTGATCATGGTGGGCTTCTACCAACTGTTGCATACTCGTATTCCAGCACACGCTGCGTTAGCTGAGACCGTAGAAGGCGCGGTCGTTATTAAGCGTCCACAGCTGAAAGGGCTGATCAACGGCGTACTGCGCCAGTTTCAACGCCGTCAGGATGAACTGCTGGCCGAGTTTGCGCAAAGCGATTTGCGCTTCTTACACCCTTCCTGGCTGGTGAAACGTATTAAGAGTGCGTATCCGCAGAAGTGGGAAGCCATTCTTGAAGCCAATAACCAGCGACCGCCGATGTGGCTACGAGTCAATCGTAATCACCATACTCGCGACGCCTGGCTAGACCTGCTTACCGAAGCGGGTTTGACAGGTTTCCCGCATCCAGACTACCCGGATGCAGTGCGTCTGGAAACACCGGCTCCAGTTCACGCCCTCCCTGGTTTTGACGAAGGTTGGGTCACCGTTCAGGATGCTTCCGCTCAAGGATGCGTAAATTATCTGTTGCCGGAGGACGGTGAGCAGATCCTCGACCTGTGCTGTGCGCCGGGCGGTAAAACTACTCACATTCTGGAAGTTGCTCCGCTAGCTAACATCATGGCCGTCGATGTGGATGAAAAACGCTTATCGCGCGTTTACGACAATCTGAAACGTCTGGGCATGAAGGCAACCGTAAAACAAGGGGATGGCCGCTATCCACAGCAGTGGTGCGGTGAACAACAGTTTGACCGTATTTTGCTGGACGCCCCTTGTTCTGCTACCGGGGTGATCCGTCGCCATCCGGATATCAAATGGCTGCGCCGCGACCGGGATATTGCCGAACTTGCCCAATTACAGGCTGAGATCCTGAATGCTACCTGGTCACATCTTAAATCTGGCGGCACGCTGGTGTATGCAACGTGTTCTATCCTGCCAGAAGAGAACCAGCAGCAAATTGCCGCCTTCCTGGCACGCACACCGGATGCGGTATTAAGCGAAACCGGTACGCCGGAAAAACCCGGACGTCAGAATTTACCGGGTGCGGAAGATGGTGATGGCTTCTTTTACGCTAAGCTAATCAAAAAGTGATGAGATAACGGGTCGCGACTGATGAAAATTATCATTCTGGGCGCAGGGCAAGTTGGCGGTACGCTGGCTGAAAACCTGGTCGGAGAGAACAACGATATCACGGTAGTCGATACCAATGGCGAACGCCTGCGCAGCCTGCAGGACAAGTTTGATCTCCGTGTCGTGCAAGGGCATGGTTCGCATCCCCGCGTATTGCGTGAAGCCGGTGCCGACGATGCCGATATGCTGGTTGCCGTAACCAGCTCAGATGAAACAAATATGGTTGCCTGCCAGGTAGCTTATTCACTGTTTAATACGCCTAATCGCATCGCCCGTATTCGTTCACCAGATTACGTTCGCGATGCCGACAAGCTGTTCCAATCCGATGCGGTGCCAATCGATCATCTGATTGCACCTGAGCAACTGGTTATCGATAGCATTTATCGCCTGATTGAATATCCGGGCGCATTGCAGGTGGTGAATTTTGCCGAAGGTAAAGTCAGTCTGGCAGTAGTAAAAGCCTATTACGGCGGGCCGCTTATTGGTAATGCGCTGTCAACAATGCGTGAGCATATGCCGCACATCGACACCCGCGTTGCAGCGATTTTCCGTCATGACCGACCGATCCGTCCGCAAGGTTCTACGATCGTTGAAGCGGGTGATGAAGTCTTCTTTATTGCGGCATCACAGCATATACGCGCCGTAATGAGTGAACTGCAGCGTCTGGAAAAGCCGTACAAACGCATTATGTTAGTGGGTGGCGGTAATATCGGTGCGGGTCTGGCACGTCGTCTGGAAAAAGATTACAGCGTCAAACTGATCGAACGTAATCAACAACGCGCATCCGAACTTGCAGAGAAACTACAAAATACGATCGTCTTTTTTGGTGATGCTTCGGATCAAGAGTTACTGGCCGAAGAACATATCGATCAGGTCGATCTGTTCATCGCAGTGACCAACGATGATGAAGCAAATATCATGTCGGCGATGCTTGCCAAACGGATGGGTGCCAAGAAAGTAATGGTGTTGATCCAGCGCAGAGCATACGTCGATCTGGTGCAAGGCAGCGTGATCGATATTGCGATTTCACCGCAGCAGGCGACCATCTCCGCGCTGCTGAGCCACGTGCGTAAAGCTGATATTGTTGGCGTTTCTTCACTTCGCCGTGGCGTCGCGGAAGCCATTGAAGCCGTCGCACACGGGGATGAAACGACGTCGAGAGTTGTAGGGCGTTCAATTGATGAAATTAAACTTCCGCCCGGAACCATTATTGGCGCCGTTGTACGTGGTAACGATGTCATGATTGCCAACGATAACCTGCGCATTGAGCAGGGCGATCACGTAATTATGTTCCTGACAGATAAAAAGTTTATTACCGACGTCGAGCGACTATTCCAGCCAAGTCCTTTCTTCCTGTAATAATTTGGGCGCTAATACAGCGCCCTTTTTATTTCCCTTTATTTTTCATGGTCTAATAAATTTTCCTTTCGGCAATACATAAATGGAAATTGCCTAAACATTTGTTAAACTTATAAACGTCAGCTGCATAGGGAGAATAAAATGAGCATTATTAAAGAGTTTCGCGAATTCGCGATGCGCGGGAATGTTGTCGATTTGGCAGTGGGTGTCATTATTGGTGCGGCATTCGGTAAGATTGTTTCATCACTGGTTGCCGATATCATTATGCCGCCGCTGGGGCTGTTAATTGGTGGAATTGATTTTAAACAGTTTGCTTTAACGCTACGTGATGCACAGGGAGACATCCCTGCCGTGGTCATGCATTACGGTGTATTTATTCAAAATGTATTCGATTTCATTATTGTTGCGTTTGCTATCTTTATGGCAATCAAACTGATCAACAAACTGAACCGTAAAAAAGCGGAAGAGCCGGCAGCACCGCCAGCTCCATCGAAAGAAGAAGTATTGCTAAGTGAAATTCGTGACCTGCTGAAAGAACAGAATAATCGCTCTTAAGCACTCACTGAAACTAGAAGGCCAGTGGTAAAAAAGTTAATTACTTTCTTGCCACTGGCCTCCCAGTTACCCCGATTGCCATGTTTGCCTTTTCGCAGATAACTTCCTTTCCCTTTCTTATTTTTCTCAACGCGCTGTCTGAACAGTGGGTCATGCAGAAGCGCCTCAATGGCGTTGTCCTTTATCTGCCCTTTGGTGTGCTGATAACGACTCATAATATCTCCAGTTTGTAGTAATTTACGCCGCGAGTGTAGACCTGGCAGTTCAAGAAATCAACATCCTGTCGTTGTTCCACTAGCGCCTTGCTCAAGAGCTTCAAGAATAGAGCAGTACACGCTGCTGTGTGCCTTGCCGCAGCATGCATCATTCAATCGCTGCAGTGACCGCTGCATCGTCTGAAGTTCAGCAATGCGGGCTTCGACTTCTTGCAGTCTTTCCTGGACGATCCCTTTTGACTCCTGACAGGTATGGTGTTCGGGATCAACCCGGATCGAAAGCAATTCACGGATCGACTCCAGAGTGAAACCAAGCTGCCGGGCATAACGAATAAACTTCAAGCGCTGAAGATCGCTTTCTGTATAGAGGCGAAATCCACCTTCAGTACGCACTTCATGCTCCATCATCTGCTGCTTTTCATAGTAGCGGATAGTATCTGGCGTGACGTCAGCCAGTTTCGCTATTTCACCAATTCGGTACATGCTCTCTCCGCTATTCATCGTTGATCTTTTTTAGCAGCTTATCTGCGTAGTCACCGCGCAAAAACTCGGTGCTGAGTCCAGCCTGCCGAAGTTTAAGTTCCAATAGCGACAATCTTCGGCTCATCTCCGGATAACTGGGATCATCTTTGCGGATCCCCGCGAGTATTTCAAGCAGCTGTATTGCCTCTCTGCGTTGCTCGAGCTCAGGAGGAAGGCAACCTGCATTTTTTAATAAACGGTATCCAGCTCGGAGTTCAGGCGGGACATGGGAGTCATCGTCAAGAGTCAGCGGTTCGCCCGTTCCCGGTAAATCATCAAACTCGCCTTTAGACTGTGCATCAATAATATGGCGCTCTGCCCACTGGTCAAGTAACCACATACAGCACTCCAGGGGATGAACAAAAAGAGTACAGATATTGTAGATAAGTGGGGATATGACGGATATAAAAAAACCCGCCGAGGCGGGTTTTTTTACGTTACTACAGATTACTCTGCAGCAGCTTCTGTTTTCTCTGAACGATCAACCAGCTCGATGTATGCCATCGGCGCGTTGTCGCCTGCACGGAAACCACACTTCAGAATGCGAGTGTAACCACCGGCGCGGCTCGCAAAACGCGGGCCCAGTTCGTTAAACAGTTTTGCCACGATCTCGTTATCACGAGTACGGGCGAATGCCAGACGACGATTAGCTACGCTATCAGTCTTGGCAAGAGTAATCAGCGGCTCAACTACGCGACGCAGCTCTTTCGCTTTCGGCAGAGTCGTCTTGATGATTTCATGACGAACCAGTGAACCTGCCATATTGCGGAACATAGCCTGGCGATGGCTGCTGTTGCGGTTCAGTTGACGACCACTCTTACGATGGCGCATGACCTTATCCTTCTCAGTAAAACCTTAACCTGTGATCCGGTTACTCGTCAGCGATGCTTGCCGGTGGCCAGTTTTCCAGGCGCATGCCCAGAGACAGTCCACGGGAAGCCAGCACGTCTTTAATCTCGGTAAGAGATTTTTTACCAAGGTTAGGCGTCTTAAGAAGCTCAACCTCAGTACGCTGTACCAGATCACCGATATAGTGGATAGCTTCTGCTTTGAGGCAGTTAGCAGAGCGGACAGTCAATTCCAGATCGTCAACAGGGCGCAGCAGGATCGGATCGAATTCTGGTTTCTCTTCTTTAACTTCCGGCTGACGTACATCACGTAAATCAACGAAAGCTTCCAGTTGTTCAGCCAGAATGGTTGCCGCACGACGAATCGCCTCTTCAGGATCGATTGTGCCGTTGGTTTCCATTTCGATGACCAGCTTGTCCAGGTCGGTACGCTGTTCTACACGCGCTGCTTCAACATTGTAGGCAATACGCTCTACAGGGCTGTAGCATGCGTCGACCAGCAGACGGCCGATTGGGCGCTCATCTTCTTCCGAATGAATTCGGGTAGAAGCCGGCACATAACCACGACCGCGCTGAACTTTGATACGCATGCTAATAGATGCATTCTCATCGGTCAGGTGGCAGATCACGTGCTGTGGCTTGACGATTTCGACATCACCATCATGGGTAATGTCGGCTGCAGTCACAGGGCCAATGCCAGATTTATTCAAGGTAAGAATAACGTCATCTTTACCCTGAACTCTCACCGCCAGCCCTTTCAGGTTGAGCAGGATTTCCAGGATATCTTCCTGAACGCCTTCTTTGGTGCTGTACTCATGTAGTACACCATCAATCTCAACCTCGGTCACCGCGCAACCCGGCATCGATGAGAGCAGAATACGGCGCAGTGCGTTACCCAAAGTATGGCCAAAGCCACGCTCTAAAGGCTCAAGGGTCACCTTGGCGTGCGTCGAACTCACTTGCTCGATATCTACCAGGCGCGGTTTTAGAAACTCTGTCACAGAACCCTGCATTGTGTCCTCTCTTTGGTACTAAGCTTTACTTGGAGTAAAGCTCGACGATCAGGTGTTCGTTAATGTCCGCAGACAGATCAGAACGCTCCGGCTTACGCTTGAACGTACCTTCCATCTTGCCAGCATCAACTTCCAGCCAGGTTGGCTTTTCACGCTGCTCAGCCAGCTCCAGAGCGGCTTTCACGCGAGACTGCTTCTTCGCTTTCTCACGAATGCTAACAACGTCATTCGGACTAACCTGATAAGAAGCGATGTTAACAACACGACCGTTTACCATAATTGCTTTATGGCTGACCAGCTGACGTGCTTCTGCACGAGTGGCACCGAAGCCCATACGGTATACAACGTTGTCCAGACGACCTTCCAGCAGACCCAACAGGTTTTCACCGGTGTTGCCTTTCAGACGTGCTGCTTCTTTGTAGTAGTTACGGAACTGACGCTCCAGCACACCGTAGATACGGCGAACTTTTTGCTTTTCACGCAACTGCACACCATAGTCAGACAGACGCGGTTTACGCGCACCGTGCTGGCCAGGAGCTTGTTCAATTTTACACTTGGTATCGATCGCGCGAACGCCAGACTTAAGGAATAAGTCAGTGCCCTCACGACGGCTCAGCTTGAGCTTAGGACCCAAATATCTTGCCATTTTCTTTCTCCAACAATCCTAGAAACGACGGCGTTATACGCGACGTTTTTTCGGCGGACGACAACCGTTATGAGGGATCGGAGTCACATCAGTAATATTAGTGATGCGGAAACCAGCGGCGTTCAGAGCACGAACAGTAGATTCGCGACCTGGACCCGGTCCTTTGACCATAACTTCCAGATTCTTGATACCGTATTCTTTTACGGCTTCAGCGCAACGCTCTGCTGCAACCTGAGCTGCAAACGGAGTGGATTTGCGAGAACCACGGAAACCGGAACCACCGGCTGTTGCCCAACCCAGTGCGTTACCCTGACGATCAGTAATGGTAACGATGGTGTTGTTAAAAGAAGCATGGATATGAGCCACGCCGTCAGAGACTTGTTTTCTTACACGTTTACGTGCACGAATTGGTGCCTTTGCCATTATTCAATCACCCCGATTATTTCTTGATCGGTTTGCGCGGACCCTTACGGGTACGTGCGTTGGTCTTGGTACGCTGACCGCGAACCGGGAGACCACGACGATGACGCAAACCGCGATAGCAACCAAGGTCCATAAGGCGCTTGATGCTCATGCTAACTTCACGGCGCAGATCACCTTCAACGACAAATTTGGCAACTTCGTCACGCAGCGTGTCGATTTGTTCTTCAGACAGCTCACTGATCTTAACATCTTCAGCGATACCCGCGGCAGCCAGAATGGCTTTAGAACGGGTCTTGCCGACGCCGTAGATCGAAGTTAATGCGATCACAGCATGTTTCTGATCAGGAATGTTAATGCCTGCTATACGGGCCACTATGCACTCCTACTATTTAATATGTACGCACCATGCTGAAAAGCCCGTTTTCAGGATACTCAAATGGAAACGCACAGACATACAAAAGATTGGCTGGCTAATCTAGCCAGCTCAACCCAACTTTGCAAGAAAAATATGCGAATAAATCAGCCTTGGCGCTGTTTATGCTTCGGCTCGGCACTGCAAATCACACGGATGACACCATCACGCTTAACGATTTTGCAGTTACGGCATAATTTCTTGACGGAAGCACGAACTTTCATTTTTACTCTCCGTAACTTCTCGGGCGACTGTTAACGGCCGTAGCCTTTCAGATTCGCCTTCTTCAATGCAGACTCGTACTGACTTGACATCATCAGAGTTTGCACTTGAGCCATAAAGTCCATAATCACGACAACAACGATAAGCAGTGAGGTCCCACCGAAGTAGAACGGTACTTTCATTGCATCACGCATGAACTCCGGGATCAGGCAGATAAAGGTAATGTAGAGCGCACCAACCAAAGTCAGGCGGGTCATTACTTTATCGATATACTTCGCCGTTTGCTCTCCCGGACGAATTCCTGGTACAAATGCACCGGACTTCTTCAGGTTATCTGCTGTTTCACGCGGGTTGAAAACCAACGCCGTGTAGAAGAAACAGAAGAATATGATTGCAGACGCATAGAGTAACACATAAAGCGGTTGCCCAGGCTGCAAATACAGCGAAATTGTTGTCAGCCAGTTCCAACCAGTCCCACCCCCGAACCATGACGCGATGGTCGCCGGGAACAGAATAATACTGGAAGCGAAGATTGCCGGGATTACCCCCGCCATATTCACTTTCAGCGGTAAATGTGTGCTCTGTGCAGCATAGACACGACGACCTTGCTGACGTTTTGCGTAGTTTACCACAATACGGCGTTGACCACGCTCAACAAATACAACAAAGAACGTCACTGCGAATACTAATACTGCAACCAACAGCAACACGAGGAAGTGCAGGTCGCCTTGACGCGCTTGCTCGATAGTATGGGCAATGGCTGGCGGGAGTCCCGCGACAATACCGGCGAAGATAATGATTGAGATACCGTTGCCGATACCACGTTCAGTAATCTGTTCGCCCAACCACATCAGGAACATCGTCCCTGTAACCAGACTTACAACAGCGGTGAAATAGAATGCAAAGCCTGGGTTCATCACCAGGCCCTGCATACCAGGCATATTCGGCAGACCGGTAGCAATACCGATCGACTGGAATATTGCCAGCACCAGAGTACCGTAGCGGGTGTACTGGCTGATCTTACGACGACCAGACTCCCCTTCTTTCTTAATTTCTGCCAGCGTTGGATGAACCACCGTCAGCAGCTGGATAATGATCGACGCCGAAATATACGGCATGATCCCCAGAGCAAAGATAGAAGCACGGCTGAGAGCACCACCAGAGAACATGTTAAACATTTCAATGATGGTGCCTCGCTGTTGCTCAAGCAGTTTGGCAAGTACAGCGGCATCAATACCAGGGATCGGAATGAAAGAGCCAATACGGAACACAATCAGCGCGCCGATTACAAACAGCAGTCTGCGTTTCAGCTCGCCTAAGCCACCTTTGGCACTTTGAAAATCTAATCCCGGTTGTTTAGCCATCTGCTACTTATTCCTCGATTTTACCGCCAGCAGCTTCGATAGCAGCACGAGCGCCTTTAGTAACACGCAGGCCACGAACAGTTACCGGAGTAGTGACTTCACCAGCCAGGATCACTTTCGCGAACTCGATCTGGATACCGATAATGTTAGCTGCTTTCAGCGTGTTCAGGTCTACAACACCGCCTTCAACTTTAGCCAGGTCAGACAGACGAACTTCGGCTGTAATCGCTGCTTTACGTGAAGTGAAGCCGAATTTCGGCAGACGACGGTACAGAGGCATCTGACCACCCTCGAAACCGCGACGTACGCCACCGCCAGAACGAGACTTCTGACCTTTGTGACCACGACCACCGGTTTTACCGAGGCCAGAACCGATACCACGACCCAGGCGGCGAGCCGCTTTTTTAGAGCCTTCGGCCGGAGACAGAGTATTTAAACGCATCTCTTACTCCTCAACTTTAACCATGAAGGAAACCGCGTTGACCATACCACGAACAGCAGGAGTATCCTCGCGCTCTACGGTGTGACCAATACGACGCAGACCCAGGCCAAGCAGCGTTGCCTTGTGTTTCGGCAGACGACCGATTGCACTGCGGGTTTGAGTAATTTTAATAGTCTTTGCCATGGTTTATTTCCCCAGAATTTCTTCAACGGATTTACCACGCTTGGCAGCGACCATTTCCGGAGATTTCATATTTTCCAGGCCATCGATAGTTGCACGAACCACGTTAATCGGGTTAGTGGAACCATACGCTTTAGCCAGAACGTTACGAACTCCAGCGACTTCCAGAACGGCGCGCATTGCACCACCGGCGATGATACCGGTACCTTCGGAAGCCGGCTGCATGAATACACGAGAACCCGTGTGAGTACCCTTAACCGGGTGCTGCAGGGTGCCGTGGTTCAGCGCGACGTTAATCATATTGCGACGGGCTTTTTCCATCGCTTTCTGGATCGCTGCTGGAACTTCACGCGCTTTACCGTAACCAAAACCAACGCGACCGTTACCATCACCAACTACAGTCAGAGCTGTGAAGGAGAAAATACGACCACCTTTAACGGTTTTAGATACGCGGTTAACCGCGATCAGCTTTTCCTGCAGTTCGCCAGCTTGTTTTTCGATGTGAGCCATCTTACACCTCTACCTTAGAACTGAAGGCCAGCTTCACGGGCAGCATCTGCCAGTGCCTGGACACGACCATGATATTGGAACCCGGAACGGTCAAAAGAAACATCTTTGATGCCTTTTTCCAGAGCGCGTTCAGCAACAGCTTTACCTACAGCTGCAGCAGCGTCTTTGTTACCGGTGTACTTCAATTGTTCAGCGATAGCTTTTTCTACAGTAGAAGCAGCTACCAGAACTTCAGAACCGTTCGGTGCAATTACCTGTGCGTAAATATGACGCGGGGTACGATGTACCACCAGGCGAGTTGCACCCAGCTCCTGGAGCTTGCGGCGTGCGCGGGTCGCACGACGGATACGAGCAGATTTCTTATCCATAGTGTTACCTTACTTCTTCTTAGCCTCTTTGGTACGCACGACTTCGTCGGCGTAACGAACACCCTTGCCTTTATAAGGCTCAGGACGACGGTAGGCGCGCAGATCTGCTGCAACCTGACCGATCAGCTGTTTATCAGCGCCTTTCAGCACGATTTCAGTCTGAGACGGACATTCTGCAGTGATTCCCGCAGGCAGCTGATGGTCAACTGGGTGAGAGAAACCTAAAGCCAGGTTTACTACATTCCCTTTAACCGCTGCACGATAACCTACACCAACCAGCTGAAGCTTCTTAGTGAAGCCTTCGGTAACACCGACAACCATTGCATTCAGCAGGGCACGCGCGGTACCAGCCTGAGCCCATCCATCTGCGTAACCATCACGCGGACCGAAGGTCAGTGCATTATCTGCATGATTTACTGCAACAGCATCGTTGAGAGTACGAGTCAGCTCGCCGTTTTTACCTTTGATCGTAATAACCTGACCGTTGATTTTTACATCAACGCCGGCAGGAATAACGACCGGTGCTTTAGCAACACGAGACATTTTTTCCTCCGATTAGGCTACGTAGCAGATAATTTCGCCACCAAGACCAGCCTGGCGCGCTGCACGATCAGTCATAACACCTTTAGAGGTAGAAACAACTGCGATACCCATGCCAGCCATAACTTTCGGCAGCTCGTCTTTACGCTTATAAATGCGCAGACCTGGGCGACTGACACGCTGAATGCTTTCTACAACAGCTTTACCCTGGAAATACTTGAGAGTAAGTTCCAGTTCCGGCTTGGTGTCGCCTTCAACTTTAAAATCTTCAATAAAACCTTCTTCCTTCAGCACGTTGGCAATTGCCACTTTCAGCTTGGAGGAAGGCATGGTGACCGCAGCTTTATTCGCGGCCTGACCGTTACGGATACGGGTCAGCATATCCGCGATCGGATCTTGCATGCTCATCTGTCTTTACTCCCGTGATTCAATTGGTAATTACCAGCTAGCCTTTTTCAAGCCTGGTACTTCACCGCGCATGGCGGCTTCACGCAGTTTGATACGGCTCAACCCGAACTTGCCCACATAGCCATGCGGACGACCTGTTTGACGGCAGCGGTTACGCTGACGGGACGGGCTGGAATCACGCGGCAGAGACTGCAGCTTGAGAACTGCGTTCCAACGATCTTCGTCGGTCGCGTTCACATCAGAGATAATAGCTTTCAGTTCAGCGCGTTTTGCGAAGTACTTATCAGCTAAAGCTACGCGCTTTACTTCGCGTGCTTTCATTGATTGCTTAGCCATTCAGTAACCCTACCTTACTTGCGGAACGGGAAGTCAAAGGCAGCCAGCAGAGCACGGCCTTCTTCATCAGATTTCGCAGTAGTGGTAATGGTAATATCCAAACCACGCACGCGGTCGACTTTATCGTAGTCGATTTCTGGGAAGATGATCTGCTCACGGACACCCATGCTGTAGTTACCACGACCGTCGAAAGACTTAGCGGACAAGCCACGGAAGTCACGGATACGTGGAACAGCAATAGTGATCAGGCGCTCAAAGAACTCCCACATGCGTTCGCCACGCAGAGTTACTTTACAGCCGATCGGATAGCCCTGACGGATTTTGAAGCCTGCAACTGATTTGCGTGCTTTGGTGATCAGCGGTTTTTGACCGGAGATTGCTGTCAGGTCAGCTGCTGCGTTATCCAGCAGTTTCTTGTCAGCGATCGCTTCACCAACACCCATGTTCAGGGTGATCTTCTCGACCCGAGGGACTTGCATGACAGAATTGTAGTTAAACTCAGTCATGAGTTTAGCGACTACTTCGTCTTTGTAGTAATCATGCAGTTTCGCCATCGTACTACTCCAAATTACTTGATAGTTTCGCTGTTAGATTTGAAGAAACGGACTTTTTTGCCGTCTTCGAATCTAAAGCCTACACGGTCAGCCTTGCCGGTTGCCGCGTTGAAGATAGCAAGGTTAGAGATCTGAATAGCTGCTTCTTTCTCTACGATGCCGCCTGGTTGGTTCAGGGCCGGAACCGGCTTCTGATGTTTCTTAACCAGGTTGATACCTTCAACAATGACCTTGCCGGAAGACAGGACATTCTTAACTTTACCGCGTTTACCTTTATCTTTACCGGTTAACACGATAACTTCGTCATCACGACGGATCTTCGCTGCCATGATTCGCTCCTTAGAGTACTTCTGGTGCCAGAGAGATAATTTTCATGAACTTCTCGTTACGAAGTTCACGAGTTACCGGCCCAAAAATACGCGTACCGATAGGTTGCTCGCTGTTATTGTTTAAAATAACGCATGCATTACCATCGAAGCGAATGACAGAACCGTCCGGGCGACGAACACCCTTCTTGGTGCGCACCACTACCGCCTTCAGCACATCACCTTTTTTGACCTTACCACGCGGAATTGCTTCCTTGATGGTGATCTTGATGATATCGCCGACGCCTGCGTAGCGACGGTGCGAGCCACCCAGAACCTTGATACACATTACGCGACGTGCACCGGAGTTGTCGGCGACGTTCAGCATAGTCTGTTCTTGGATCATTTTAGTGCTCCGCTAATGTCAACTACTACTGAGACCCGAAAATCAGGTCGTTAAAAAAGCCCCATATCGGGGGCGCGGCATTATAACACCGCTTCAACGATATGGGTAGAAAAAATAAACGGCTCATCGCTGAGCCGTTTATTCGTTGAGAATGCCTACTGTATTACAGAACGGCTTTCTCTACAACGCGAACCAGCGTCCAGGACTTAGTCTTGGACAGCGGACGGCATTCGCGGATTTCAACCACGTCACCAGTACCGCATTCGTTGTTCTCGTCATGTACGTGCAGTTTGGTCGTACGCTTAATGAATTTACCGTAGATCGGGTGTTTCACAAAACGTTCGATAGCAACAACGATGGATTTCTCCATTTTATCGCTAACAACGCGACCTTGCAGAGTACGGATTTTATCGGTCATTACGCACCCGCCTTCTCAGTCAGTAAAGTCTTAACGCGTGCGACGTCACGACGCACTTGCTTCAACAGGTGAGACTGTTGCAGCTGGCCACTTGCAGCCTGCATACGCAGGTTGAACTGCTCACGCAGCAGATTCAGCAGCTCGGTGTTCAGCTCTTCAACACTCTTCTCACGCAGCTCTTTTGCTTTCATTACATCACCGTCTTAGTTACAAAGGTGGTTTTAATCGGCAGTTTCGCTGCTGCCAGCTTGAATGCTTCACGGGCCAGCTCTTCCGGTACGCCGTCCATTTCATACAGGACTTTACCCGGCTGAATCAAGGCAACCCAATACTCCACGTTACCTTTACCTTTACCCATACGCACTGCCAGCGGCTTTTCAGTGATCGGTTTGTCCGGGAATACACGGATCCAGATCTTACCTTGACGCTTAACTGCACGGGTCATAGCACGACGTGCTGCTTCGATCTGACGGGCAGTCAGACGACCACGGCCAACAGCTTTCAGACCGAAGCTGCCGAAGCTAACATCCGCGCCAGCAGCCAGACCGCGGTTACGGCCTTTGTGCATTTTACGGAATTTTGTACGCTTTGGTTGTAACATCAGCGACGCTCCTTATTTACGGCCTTTACGCTGCTGCTTTTTAGGTTGCGCAGCCGGTTTTTCCGGTTGTTCAACAGCAGCCATACCACCCAGGATCTCGCCTTTGAAGATCCACACTTTAACGCCGATTACACCGTAAGTGGTGTGCGCTTCAGAGGTGTTGTAGTCGATGTCAGCACGCAGAGTGTGCAGAGGTACGCGACCTTCGCGGTACCATTCGGTACGTGCGATTTCCGCGCCGCCCAGACGGCCGCTAACTTCAACTTTGATACCTTTAGCGCCCAGACGCATTGCGTTCTGTACAGCACGCTTCATAGCACGACGGAACATAACACGACGTTCCAGCTGAGAAGTGATGCTGTCAGCAACCAATTTTGCGTCCAGTTCAGGCTTACGCACTTCGGCGATATTGATCTGAGCAGGAACGCCAGCAATATCCGCTACGACTTTGCGCAGTTTTTCTACGTCTTCGCCTTTCTTACCGATAACGATACCCGGGCGAGCGGTGTGAATGGTCACACGGATGCTCTTAGCCGGACGCTCGATAACGATACGAGATACAGACGCTTTCGCCAGTTCCTTAGTCAGGTACTGACGTACTTTAAAATCGCTGTCCAGGTTGTCAGCGAATTCTTTGGTGTTCGCAAACCAGGTTGAGTTCCATGGTTTTACAATACCCAGGCGAATACCATTAGGATGTACTTTCTGACCCATTGCTAGTCTCCAGAGTCTCAGCGATCGGACACAACCACAGTAATGTGGCTGGTGCGCTTCAGGATGCGATCTGCACGACCTTTTGCACGCGGCATAATGCGCTTCATGCTCGGGCCTTCGTCTACGAAAATTTTCGTAACTTTCAGATCGTCAATGTCAGCGCCATCGTTGTGTTCAGCGTTAGCAATGGCAGATTCCAGGACTTTCTTAACCAGTACAGCCGCTTTCTTATTGGTGTAGGTCAGAATATCCAGAGCCTGCGACACTTTCTTACCGCGAATCAGGTCTGCAACAAGGCGAACCTTCTGAGCAGAAGAACGAGCATGGCGATGTTGAGCTAAAGTTTCCATCTCTTCCTCCTACCTTATTTCTTCTTCGCTTTTTTATCAGCAGCGTGGCCGCGATAAGTACGAGTCGGTGCGAATTCACCCAGTTTGTGACCGACCATTTCGTCGGAAACAAATACCGGAACGTGCTGACGACCATTATGGACAGCGATGGTCAAACCGATCATGTTAGGAAAGATCGTTGAACGACGGGACCAAGTGCGCAGGGGCTTCTTGTCTCCGCTTTCCACCGCTTTCTCTACCTTCTTCAGCAAGTGCAGGTCAATAAAAGGACCTTTCTTGAGAGAACGTGGCATGGCTTATCCTCTAAAATTATTTGCTACGGCGACGTACGATGAATTTATCAGTACGCTTGTTGCTGCGGGTCTTCTTACCTTTGGTCTGAACGCCCCACGGAGTTACCGGGTGCTTACCAAAGTTACGACCTTCACCACCACCATGTGGGTGGTCGACTGGGTTCATCGCAGTACCGCGAACGGTAGGACGAACACCACGCCAGCGTGCAGCACCTGCTTTACCCAGAACGCGCAGCATATGCTCAGCATTGCCAACTTCGCCCAGAGTTGCACGGCAGTCTGCTTCGACTTTACGCATTTCACCAGAACGCAGACGCAGGGTGACATAAGCACCATCACGAGCAACGATCTGAACGTAAGTACCAGCGGAACGTGCCAGCTGACCGCCTTTACCTGGTTTCATTTCTACGTTATGAACGGTAGAACCAACCGGGATATTGCGCATCGGCAGGGTGTTACCTGCTTTGATTGCAGCATCAACGCCAGACTGAATCTGGTCGCCAGCTTTCAGGCCTTTAGGGGCCAGGATGTAACGGCGTTCACCGTCTTTGTACAGAACCAGCGCGATGTTCGCGGAGCGGTTCGGATCGTACTCAAGACGTTCAACAACTGCCGGGATACCGTCTTTGTTGCGTTTGAAGTCAACAATACGATAAGCCTGCTTGTGACCACCACCGATGTGACGAGTGGTGATGCGGCCATTGTTGTTACGACCACCGGATTTGCTGTTTTTTTCAACCAGCGGAGCAAAAGGTTTGCCCTTGTGCAGCTCTGGGTTGACCACTTTAACAACGTGGCGACGACCCGGAGATGTCGGTTTACATTTAACAACTGCCATTGTATTACTCCTCCGACTTACTCAGCGCCGCCGACGAAGTCCAGATTCTGGCCTTCCTTCAGGGTGACGTAAGCTTTTTTCCAGTCGCTACGACGACCGATACGCTGTCCGTGACGTTTAACTTTCCCTTTAACTACCAGGGTGTTAACGACTTCGACTTCGACTTCAAACAGTTTCTGCACAGCAGCTTTGATTTCTGCTTTGGTCGCGTCTTTAGCAACTTTGAGAACGATGGTGTTAGTTTTTTCCATCGCAGTAGACGCTTTTTCAGAAACGTGCGGTGCGCGCAGCACTTTCAGCAGACGTTCTTCACGAATCATGCCAGCATCTCCTCAACTTGCTTAACAGCATCAGCAGTCATTACGACTTTGTCGAAGGCGATCAGGCTAACCGGGTCGATACCAGTTGCATCGCGTACGTCAACCTTGTGCAGGTTGCGCGCAGCCAGGAACAGGTTTTCGTCCAGCTCACCGGTGATGATCAGCACATCTTCCAGAGCCATGTCTTTCAGTTTCTGTGCCAGCAGCTTAGTTTTAGGCGCTTCTACAGAGAATGATTCGACAACGATCAGACGATCCTGACGTACCAGTTCGGACAGAATGCTTTTCAGCGCGCCGCGGTACATCTTTTTGTTAACTTTTTGACTGTGGTCCTGTGGACGAGCAGCGAAGGTCACGCCACCTGAACGCCAGATCGGGCTCTTGATAGAACCTGAACGCGCACGGCCGGTACCTTTCTGGCGCCACGGCTTTTTGCCTGAACCAGTTACTTCAGCACGAGTCTTCTGAGCACGAGTACCCTGACGAGCACCAGCTGCATAAGCAACAACAACCTGGTGAACCAGCGCTTCGTTGAAATCACGACCGAAGGTAGTTTCGGAAACAGTCAGCGCGCTCTGCGCGTCTTTCAATACTAATTCCATTGCTATCCCCTTACGCCTTCACAGCTGGTTTAACGATCAGGTCGCAACCGGTCGCACCCGGAACACCACCTTTAACCAGCAGCAGGTTGCGCTCAGCGTCAACACGTACTACGTCCAGGCTCTGAACGGTTACACGTTCGTTGCCCAGCTGACCTGCCATTTTCTTGCCTTTGAACACTTTGCCCGGAGTCTGGTTCTGACCGATAGAACCCGGAACGCGGTGAGACAAGGAGTTACCGTGAGTAGCGTCCTGGGTACGGAAGTTCCAGCGCTTAACGGTACCAGCGAAACCTTTACCTTTAGAGGTACCGGTTACGTCAACTTTTTTAACGTCAGCAAACAGTTCAACGCTAATGTTCTGACCAACGGTGTATTCTTCACCATCTGCCAGACGGAATTCCCACAGGCCGCGGCCAGCTTCTACGCCAGCTTTAGCAAAGTGGCCAGCTTCCGGCTTAGTTACACGGTTAGCTTTTTTAGCACCGGTGGTAACCTGAACAGCGCGATAGCCATCGTTAGCCAGATCTTTAACCTGAGTAACGCGGTTTGCTTCAACTTCGATAACGGTTACTGGGATAGATACGCCATCTTCAGTGAAGATGCGGGTCATACCCACTTTTTTACCGACTAAACCAATCATTGTATCAACCTCTCAATCGCTCGATGACCTGATTAACCCAGGCTGATCTGCACGTCTACACCGGCAGCCAGGTCCAGACGCATCAGAGCATCAACGGTTTTTTCAGTTGGCTCAACGATGTCAACCAGACGCTTGTGAGTACGGATCTCGTACTGATCACGCGCGTCTTTGTTGACGTGCGGGGAGATCAGAACGGTGAAACGCTCTTTGCGGGTCGGCAGCGGGATCGGACCACGAACCTGCGCACCAGTGCGCTTGGCAGTCTCGACGATTTCCGCGGTTGATTGATCGATCAGACGATGATCAAACGCTTTCAAACGGATACGGATTCTTTGGTTCTGCATGAGACCAGAGCTCCAATTATTTTATAGACGAAATAGTTACTCCTCAAACCCATTACGATTGATGGGAGAGTGTAACCGTTCTTACAGAGTTCCCCGATTGGGAACATTGTCTGGTATTGCTTTCGCAGTACCGGTGGCTCATATCGAACCGCTGTCAATATTAGACAAGCCCGCGCATTATACGTAAATCTCAGTCTTAAGCAAGTGCCGCGTAGAAATTAATCACTCGTTCACCAATGCGGCGCTCCTTCCATTCTGATTGTAAGTCCTGTGATGCAACGCGTTTTCCGTGGAAGAGAGCATCCATAACCCACATCCCGGGCTTGTAGGGCCGCCGGGTTTACCTGAAGGTAAACTCTTTACCAGATAAGGCTTGCCCATGTACATCGACCTCCCCTTTCTGTTGATTTATGTTTCGCTATCAGGGTTGCTCTTAGTCCATGACCTACGTACCGGGTTGCTGCCCGACAAATTTACCTGCCCTCTTTTGTGGGGCGGTCTTATTTATCATCAATGCTGCAGACCTGCACAGTTATCCGACGCGCTTTGGGGGGCCGTAGCGGGCTATGGGGTATTTGCTTTGTTCTACTGGGGGTATCGTTTGATATGCCGACAGGAAGGATTAGGCTTTGGCGACGTCAAATTTCTTGCCGCGCTAGGCGCATGGCATCGCTGGGAATCATTACCACTTTTGGTTTTACTTGCCGCGGGCATGGCATGTTGCCTTACCGGGATTTCCTGCGTCCGTTACGGGAAACAGGTACTAAAAAACCCGCTGCCATTTGGGCCATATCTGGCGGCTGCGGGTTTTGTTATTGGCTTGGTAAGTATGATACAGGGCGGTTAGTCACTGACTTTAATTTGCGATTGCAGATAATTTTGTAAGCCAAGTTTTGCAATCAGGTCCAGCTCGGTTTCGAGCCAGTCAATATGCCCTTCTTCTTCAGTCAGGATCTCAATCATCATATCCCGGCTGACATAATCATGAACGCTATCGGCATAGGCAATGGCTTCACGTAAGTCTTTAGCACCATCGAGTTCGAGTCGAAGATCGGATTGCAGCATCTCTTCAACGTCTTCGCCAATACCCAACTTGCCAAGATCCTGCAAGTTAGGGATCCCTTCTAAGAATAAAATACGCTCGATATATTTATCAGCGTGTTTCATCTCATCGATAGATTCATGGTACTCAACATCATTGAGGCGAGTCAGTCCCCAGTTTTTAAACATACGAGCATGGAGAAAATACTGGTTGATCGCGACAAGCTCATTTCCCAATAGTTTATTGAGATAATTTATGATTTTAACATCACCTTTCATTTTATAGTCCCTCCGCTTCCACTCTTAGAGCGTAGATGGGGCTACAGGGATGTCAAAAAAAAGAGTGTGACTTAGGCGATCTCTTTAAATTCTGGCATTTGTGTTAATTCATCCTGCATGACCTCGCGGGCAGCACGAATGCATTTACCGCATTGATTTCCAACAGGAATAAATTTACGTAATTGCTGAAAGGACTGAGGATGAAACTGGCGAACAGCCTGACGTATTTTTTTATCACTTATCGCATTACACAAACAAACGTACATGATCGCTCCCGTTCAATTTCTGCGCAAAGTGTAAATGAGAATAGTTATGATTACAATAGCACAACGCGATTTACGCGGCGGGAGAATGAATAAAAAATGCGAATAAATATGACAACGACTAAATTGCAGGTAGCAAAAAGGGCGCCGAAGCGCCCTTTTTAAGCTCAAAGCTAATTAATCAATAATTAGCTCATTACTTTAGCAACAACGCCCGCACCAACAGTACGGCCGCCTTCACGGATTGCGAAACGCAGACCGTCGTCCATCGCGATCGGGTGGATCAGGGTAACAACCATTTTGATGTTGTCGCCCGGCATTACCATCTCTACGCCTTCTGGCAGTTCGATGGTACCAGTCACGTCAGTAGTACGGAAGTAGAACTGCGGACGGTAGCCTTTGAAGAACGGAGTATGACGGCCGCCTTCGTCTTTGGACAGAATGTACACTTCAGATTCGAACTTGGTGTGCGGCTTGATAGAGCCCGGCTTAGCCAGTACCTGACCACGTTCGATTTCTTCACGTTTGATACCACGCAGCAGAACACCAACGTTCTCACCAGCACGGCCTTCGTCCAGCAGTTTGCGGAACATTTCAACGCCAGTACAGGTAGACTTAGCAGTCTCTTTGATACCAACGATTTCAACTTCTTCACCAACTTTGATGATACCGCGCTCTACACGACCGGTAACAACGGTACCACGACCGGAGATGGAGAATACGTCTTCGATAGGCAGCAGGAACGGCTTGTCAATCGCACGCTCTGGTTCTGGGATGTAAGAATCCAGGAAGCCAGCCAGTTCGATGATTTTCGCTTCCCACTCTGCTTCGCCTTCCAGCGCTTTCAGAGCAGAACCACGAACGATCGGAGTGTCGTCGCCCGGGAAATCGTACTGAGACAGAAGTTCACGAACTTCCATTTCTACCAGTTCCAGCAGCTCTTCGTCATCAACCATGTCGCATTTGTTCAGGAACACGATGATGTACGGAACGCCTACCTGACGACCCAGCAGGATGTGCTCACGAGTCTGCGGCATCGGGCCGTCAGTCGCAGCAACAACCAGGATCGCGCCGTCCATCTGCGCAGCACCGGTGATCATGTTTTTAACATAGTCGGCGTGGCCCGGGCAGTCTACGTGTGCGTAGTGGCGAGTCGGGGTGTCATATTCAACGTGAGAAGTGTTGATGGTGATACCACGAGCTTTTTCTTCCGGCGCGTTATCGATCTGGTCGAATGCACGAGCAGCACCGCCGTAGGTTTTAGCCAGTACGGTAGTGATTGCAGCGGTCAGGGTAGTTTTACCGTGGTCAACGTGGCCGATGGTGCCGACGTTAACGTGCGGTTTTGTACGTTCAAATTTTTCTTTAGACACGGCTATATTCCTTACTATAGTGCTCTCCCCTATGGAGAGAGCACGGGACTTAGGTTTTAATCCTGTGGATTATTTACCACGGGCTTCAATAACGGCCTGAGCAACGTTGTTCGGCGCATCGTCGTACTTCAGGAACTCCATGGAGTAAGAAGCACGGCCTTTGGTCAGAGAACGCAGCTGGGTTGCATATCCGAACATTTCAGACAGCGGAACTTCAGCATGGATAACAACGCCAGTGACGTTGGATTCCTGACCACGAAGCATACCACGACGGCGGCTCAAGTCACCGATTACGTCACCGGTGTTCTCTTCCGGAGTCTCTACTTCAACCTTCATGATAGGCTCAAGCAGAACTGGTTTCGCTTTCTTAAAGCCATCTTTGAAGGCGATAGAAGCGGCCAGTTTAAACGCCAGCTCAGAGGAGTCAACGTCATGGTAAGAACCGAAGTGCAGACGCACGCCCAGATCAACAACCGGGTAACCAGCCAGCGGGCCAGATTTCAGCTGTTCCTGGATGCCTTTATCAACGGCCGGGATGTATTCGCCAGGAATTACACCACCTTTGATGTCGTTGATGAACTCGTAGCCTTTCGGGTTTGAACCCGGCTCCAGCGGGTACATGTCGATAACAACATGACCGTACTGACCGCGACCACCAGACTGCTTAGCGTGTTTACCTTCGATATCGGTAACTTTCGCGCGAATCGCTTCACGGTAAGCAACCTGAGGTTTACCGACGTTCGCTTCAACGTTGAATTCACGCTTCATACGGTCAACGATGATGTCGAGGTGCAGCTCACCCATACCAGCGATAATGGTCTGGTTAGATTCTTCGTCAGTCCATACGCGGAATGACGGGTCTTCTTTAGCCAGACGGCCCAGAGCCAGACCCATTTTTTCCTGGTCAGCTTTGGTTTTCGGTTCTACCGCGATGGAAATTACCGGCTCAGGGAATTCCATACGTTCCAGAATGATCGGGTGATCCGGGTCACACAGAGTGTCACCAGTGGTCACGTCTTTCAGACCGATTGCAGCAGCGATATCGCCCGCGCGAACTTCTTTGATCTCTTCACGTTTGTTAGCGTGCATCTGTACGATACGGCCGAAACGTTCACGTGCAGTTTTCACGGAGTTCAGGATGGTGTCACCGGAGTTAACCACACCAGAGTACACGCGGAAGAAGGTCAGGTTACCCACGAACGGGTCGGTAGCGATTTTGAATGCCAGAGCAGCAAACGGCTCGTCATCGCTAGCATGACGCTCAGCAGGAGTATCTTTACCGTCGTCCAGAATACCGTTGATCGCAGGTACGTCTACTGGGGATGGCAGGTAATCAATTACCGCATCCAGCATCGCCTGAACACCTTTGTTCTTGAACGCAGAACCACAGGTTACCAGGATGATTTCGTTGTTCAGAACACGCTGACGCAGAGCTTTTTTGATCTCTTCTTCAGTCAGTTCTTCACCACCCAGGTATTTCTCCATCAGCTCTTCTGAAGCTTCTGCAGCGGACTCGATCAGATTCTGGTGCCATTCTTCAGCCAGTTCCTGCATGTCAGCCGGGATATCTTCATAAGTGAAGGTTACGCCTGCATCTTCTTCGTTCCAGTTGATGGCTTTCATTTTCACCAGGTCAACAACACCGGTGAACGCTTCTTCAGCGCCAATTGCCAGCTGCAGCGGAACAGGGTTCGCGCCCAGACGGGTTTTGATCTGACCAACAACTTTCAGGAAGTTCGCACCCATACGGTCCATTTTGTTAACGAACGCAATGCGCGGAACTTTATATTTGTTTGCCTGACGCCATACGGTTTCAGACTGAGGCTGAACACCACCAACTGCGCAGTAAACCATTACTGCACCATCAAGCACACGCATGGAACGTTCTACTTCGATAGTGAAGTCAACGTGCCCCGGGGTGTCGATGATGTTTACGCGATGTGGTTCATACTGCTTAGCCATACCAGACCAGAATGCAGTAGTCGCTGCGGAGGTGATAGTAATACCACGTTCCTGCTCCTGCTCCATCCAGTCCATGGTGGCTGCGCCGTCATGAACTTCACCGATTTTATGGTTTACACCGGTGTAGAACAGAATACGTTCGGTAGTAGTGGTTTTACCGGCGTCGATGTGCGCACTGATACCGATGTTACGGTAGCGCGCGATGGGTGTTGTACGAGCCATTTGATTCCTCGTTTATCTTTTAGGCGTTCAATTTAAGTAGCCCAAAGCGGGCTGCTTACTAGAAGCGCCCGCCTGGTGACTAAAACTCCGAAGGGATTACCAACGGTAGTGTGCGAACGCCTTGTTGGCTTCTGCCATACGGTGAACGTCTTCACGTTTCTTAACTGCAGTACCTTTGTTTTCTGCAGCATCAGAAAGTTCGTTCGCCAGGCGCAGAGCCATGGATTTATCACCGCGTTTACGAGCAGCTTCAACGATCCAACGCATTGCCAGGGCATTACGACGGACCGGACGGACTTCAACTGGTACCTGATAAGTAGAACCACCAACGCGGCGAGACTTAACTTCGACAGTCGGGCGCACGTTTTCGAGAGCTACTTCGAAAGCTTCCAGTTCGTTTTTACCAGAACGCTGAGCCAGGGTCTCCAGCGCGCTGTATACGATAGTTTCGGCAGTAGATTTTTTACCATCTACCATCAGGATATTTACAAATTTAGCCAGCAGTTCTGATCCGAACTTCGGATCCGGCAGAATTTTACGCTGACCAATGACGCGACGACGTGGCATGGAAATACTCCGTTGTTAATTCAGGATTGTCCAAAACTCTAAGAGTTTAGTTTGACATTAATATAAAACGTTTGGCCTTACTTAACGGAGAACCATTAAGCCTTAGGACGTTTCACGCCATACTTGGAGCGTGATTGCTTACGGTCTTTAACGCCGGAGCAGTCAAGCGCACCACGAACGGTGTGGTAACGAACACCCGGGAGGTCTTTTACACGACCGCCACGGATCAGGATCACGGAGTGCTCCTGCAGGTTGTGACCTTCACCACCGATGTAGGAAGTCACTTCAAAACCGTTAGTCAGACGAACACGGCAAACTTTACGCAGTGCGGAGTTCGGTTTTTTAGGAGTGGTAGTATATACACGAGTACATACGCCACGTTTCTGCGGGCATGCTTCCAGCGCAGGCACGTTGCTTTTTGCAACTTTGCGTGCACGTGGTTTGCGTACCAGCTGGTTAACTGTTGCCATTAAATAGCTCCTGGTTTTAGCTTTTGCTTCGTAAACACGTAATAAAACGACCTCATACAATATGAGGACGCAGAATTTTAGGTCGGTGTCGAAAAGGTGTCAAGAAATATACAACGATCCCACAATTACCAGGACATCTGGCTGGGATGCTTCACCGTAAGTCTGACGAAGTCAGTATAGCTAACCCTGACGACACTGTCTGAAATTTGACCACTCAAACCGCGAGCCTTAATGTCTTCTTCCAGTACATAGACCTTAATGGAGGCATTTTGCAGACTTTCAAGGAAACGGCTGCCTTCTATTGCCGCCGTCACGCCATCCTGGAGCAATAAAAGCTCATCGTCTTTATCTACCAGGCGAAGAAGAGAGGAGAAATCGGTAAGCCACGCGGAGCGATGTAGTGTGTGCAGCATGAGGGTCTCAAAACCTTAAAATGACGTCAAAGTTGCCTAACTCACGGCGTAAATCTTCCGGTTCAAGCGCTGTCGCATCGACCACAAAATTAACACTCTGCTGAAGGCCTCGCTCGCGTAATGAGGCAGCGCAGAGCCAACATTGATCGATATCGTACAACCCTAACAGCTTGAAGGTTGCGATATAGTCTCGCGCCAGCACGACATCCGGTTGTTGTCCCTGGAGGATTTGAAAGACGCCATCGCCGATAAAAAACACGCCGAGGTCTTCCGTTAATGCAGATGTCGCTAGCAATGCATCTAATCCTTCACGGCCAGATGCGCTGCCATGCGGCACGGTAGAAAAGACAAAAGCAACACGTTTCATCAGAACTGCACCACGCGATCGCAGGTCAGGGATGCCTCAGCCAGCGATCCAAGCCCGCTGAGGTTAAAACCTGACTGTAAATTAGCCCCTGTCAGTCCCAGCCGCTTTGCCTCAGTTTCATCAACAACGCCGCGACGCAACGCCGCCGCCACGCAGATATTCAGCGTTACACCATGCTGTTGGTTCAGCTGTTGCCAGGCCCGCACCAGATCATATTCATCACTGGCGGGTGAAGTCAGTAAGTTGGCGTTATATACACCTTCTCGATAGAAAAAGACGCTGCATAACTCATGCCCTTCTTCGAGAAGCGCATGTGCAAATTGCAACGCGCTACTCGCCTGCTGCGTGCCATAAGCAGGCCCTGTCACCATGATGGCAAAACGCATTACTTGTCTTGCCCCTGGAAATCGCCGCTTTTGAACTGACGAATATAGAGGTAGACCGTATGTTTGGAGATGTTCAGCCGATCGGCGACCTGGTTGATGGCATCTTTAATATCGAAGATGCCTTTCTCATATAAATTCAGGACGATCTGGCGGTTCTTCGCGTTGTTGGAAACATTGCGATCGGCATTCACTTCTTCGATCGTGAATTCCAGCGTCTGGGTAACCAGATCTTCCACCGAAGAAGCAAAGTTGACGGCAGAGCCCACTTCCGGGGTTTCCGGTGGGATAAAGGTATTCATTATCTGCGAGAAAGGAACATCAAGGTTCATGTTGATGCACAGCAGACCAATCACGCGATGCTCACGGTTGCGAATGGCAATCGTCACCGACTTCATCAAGACACCGCTTTTCGCACGTGTGAAGTAACACTTCGACACGCTGCTATCCGCACCCGTCATATCATGCAGCATACGCAACGCAAGGTCGGTAATCGGTGAGCCAATTTTACGGCCCGTGTGTTCACCGTTAGCAATGCGGATGGCCGAGCATTTCAAATCCTGCAAAGAGTGCAATACGATTTCACAATGGGAACCAATGAGCATCGCCAACCCGTCCACTACCGCTTCGTAGGATTTGAGGATATCGAAGTCGGTTTGATCGAAAGGACGTTGATCCAGCAAATCTAGCTCACTGGTTTCGTTGGTTAAAAGCGACCTGGACATGAAAAAAAGCACTCCTTTTCAGGAGCCTGTCGTTATGTTGTCAGGGCAGGCTCATCACTATTATAGGGGCATCTAAAGTAATACAGCGCACAAGGCGCTTTCCAGTATTAATTATATCCTGTCGATAATAAAAAACCGCCGCCCTGTGGGCGGCGGTTTCTGTTAGCTTATTTTTTGCTGCTGTCTGCAGCCTTATCTGCCGGTGCAGCATCTGGCTGCGCGTCAGCTTTCGGTGCCGGTTTGATGTCTAACAGTTCAACATCAAAGACCAGCGTAGAGTTGGCCGGAATACCCGGGACGCCCGTTTTGCCGTAAGCCAGATCCGGTGGGATAACCAGCTGGATTTTGCCGCCTTTCTTGATGTTTTTCAGGCCTTCAGTCCAGCCAGGGATGACACCGTCAAGACGGAAAGACAGCGGCTCACCACGGGTGTAGGAGTTATCAAACTCTTTACCATCGATCAGCGTACCTTTGTAGTTGACTACCACGGTATCGCTGTCTTTCGGTGCAGCGCCAGTACCTTCTTTCTCTACTTTGTAGACCAGGCCAGTAGAAGAGGTTTTAACGCCTTTCTCTTTAGCAAATTTCTCGCGGTAAACTTTACCTTTGGCTTCGTTGTCAGCCGCGTCTTTTTCCATTTTCGCCTGAGCGGAGCTCTTCACGCGCGCTTCAAACGCCTGCAGAGTTTGTTCGATTTCCTGGTCAGACAGTTTGCTCTTGTCTGCAAACGCATCCTGAACACCAGCGATCAGCTGATCTTTATCCAGTTTGATGCCCAGTTTTTCCTGCTCTTTCAGAGAGTTTTCCATATAACGACCCAGGGACGCGCCCAGCGCGTAAGCGGCTTTTTGGTCGTCATTCTTGAATGCTGCTTTGCTGTCAGCAGTAGCGGCTGGTTTCGCAGCATCAGCAGCGAAGGTGATCGGGGCATGCAGAGCAACAGCCATTGTGGTCGCCAGCAGCGTTACTTTAAACAGTGATTTCATCCATATCTCCAGGGCCGGGGCATCTCACCCCAGGGTTAGCTAACATAAAAATGTACTATAAAGCGTTGCAGAACAAATCAACATACAGGCACGCCCTATTATCACCACTTTTCAGACTCTTTTTGTTTAAATTAGTTTCGTTACCGAAGATTGAGTGCTGTGCAAACAGGCAAAGTTAAGTAGAATTCGCCGCAGTCCGCGATCTGCCGGAGAAAAAAGAAAGAGGTGAATCATGCAGGATACAACAATGGAAACTCGCCTGGCTGAACTGGAAAGTCGCCTGGCATTTCAGGAGATCACCATTGAAGAGCTCAACGTGACGGTGACCGCGCATGAACTGGAAATGGCCAAACTGCGCGACCATCTGCGTCTGCTGACGGAAAAGCTCAAAGCAACGCAGCCGTCCCACATTGCGTCGCAGTCTGAAGAGACCCCGCCGCCACATTATTGAGACGTAAAAAAAGCGGGGATATCCCCGCTTTTTTGTGCCGGATGACGACGTAAACGTCTTATCCGGCCTACGGTAGGCCTGATAAGCGTAGCGCCATCAGGCAATCATACCGATCAGTGGCAACCGCAGCCGCCGCCGTTACCTTTACCGCCACCGCCGCAGCAGCCTTCGCCGCCGTGCTCGTGACCATGGTCGTGACCGTGGCCGTGACCACCGCAGCAACCGTCATGACCGTGGTCATGATCGTGGTCGTGACCGTGCGCACCGTGAACGTGGCCGTGAGCCAGTTCTTCTTCGGTCGCTTCGCGGATAGCAACAACTTCTACGTTGAATTTCAGATTCTGGCCAGCCAGCATGTGGTTACCATCAACCACAACGTGGTCGTCTTCCACTTCGGTAATTTCTACCGGTACTGGACCCTGGTCAGTTTCAGCCAGGAAACGCATGCCAACCTGCAGTTCGTCAACGCCCATGAAGACGTCTTTAGGAACGCGCTGCACCAGGTTTTCGTCGTACTGACCGTATGCGTCGTTTGCGCCAACAGCAACATCGAATTTGTCGCCAACTTCATGACCGTCCAGCGCTGTTTCCAGGCCAGAAATCAGGGAACCGTGACCATGCAGGTAGTCCAGCGGTGCACTCACCGGAGACTCATCAACCAACACACCGTCTTCTGTACGTACCTGATAGGCCAGGCTGACCACCAGGTCCTTTGCTACTTTCATGATATCTCCTGAGCATGGAAAGAATAGTGGCGCAGATTGTAGCGGAATTCTGCACCCGTGTACCCTCTAGCTTAAAAAAAGCTGCGCCATATCGCTAGTCCGGATGAAAAATCCCGATCACTTGCTCTTCTTTGCGAACGTGCTCGCGCGCCTCTTTATCTGCTTCCCGCATCTGATGACCGCACTTAACACACTCAACAATATCGATATTATTTTCGCGCCACATCGCCAGCGTATCCTGCGACTGGCAGGACGGACATTTTGCACCTGCGATAAAACGTTTACGAATTGCCATGGTTATCCTCTACTCAAATTCATCCCAGCCATCCAGCTGACGTCGCTCTTGCTGCATCTCTCGTTGGAAAATTTCCTCCAGCTCGCGCCGGGCTTCCCTGGCTCGAGAGATTTGTACCGTATCTGTATGCATGGGGATCAGTTCCCGCAGCATGCGCATATCCAGCCGCCGAAAATGCAGCTGAGCACGCTGAGCCTGGTGCGGATGCATTCCCAGTGTAACCAGCGTTTTACGCCCCAACTCCAGCGCACTGGAGAACGTTTCGCGGGAAAACTGCGTCACACCAGCCTGTAATAACTCATGCGCTTCTACACGTCCGCGCGCTCGCGCAAGAATATGCAAATGCGGAAAATACTGTTGGCACAGTTCCACCAGTTTCATGGTGTCTTCAGGCTCATTACAGGTAATAACAATAGATTGCGCCGCCTCTGCCCCTGCGGAGCGCAACAGTTCCACCTGCGTGGCATCACCGTAATAAACCTTATAGCCATATTTACGCATCAGATTCACCGCGCTGATATCCCGCTCCAGAACGGTAATGCGCATTTTATTGGCCATCAACAGGCGACCAATAACCTGACCAAAACGCCCAAACCCCACCACAATCACCTGCGGTTTATCATCTTCCACCCAGGGTTTTTCATCTTCCTCATCCGTGCCGTTAAACTGGCGGGAGAGCCATTTATCAATCAGCTTCATCACCAGCGGCGTGGTCATCATCGACAGCGTGACGGTCACCAGCAGCAACGCCATTTGGTCGCCCTGAAACAGCCGTTGCGAGGATGCCGTTGAAAACAGCACGAAAGCGAATTCACCACCCTGACTTAAAACCCCGGCAAATTGCATCCGTTCAGAGCTTCTCATGCCGTTAAGACGTGCCAGCACATACAGCACCAGCATTTTTACGACCACCAGCACGATCACGCTCGCTGCCACCCACAGAATATGGGTGTAGAGCACGCCGAGGTTGAGCGACATGCCAACGGAGATAAAAAACAGCCCGAGTAACAGGCCTTTAAACGGATCGATTGCCGTTTCCAACTCATGTCGGTATTCGCTTTCCGCCAGCAGCACGCCCGCGATAAACGTTCCCAGCGCCATTGACAGCCCCAGCGCATCCATAAATAAAGCAGAACCCAGCACCAACAGCAGCGTGGCAGCGGTGAACACTTCCCGCACGCCAGAATCCGCAATAAAGCGGAAAACCGGACGCAGCAAATAGCGACCGCCAATCAGCATGCCGGCAAAGGCCAGCACCTTCATTCCCACTTTGATCCAGTCAAAATGTTCGTCAGCAGAACCCGCCAGCAGCGGAACCAGTGCCAGCGCGGGGATCACCGCCAGATCCTGAAACAGCAGCACCGAAAAACCCAGTTGTCCGGATTCACTGCGGTTCATGCCTTTTTCGCGCATCAACTGTAGCGCCATAGCGGTCGATGACATCGCCAGACCAATGCCGCCAACCACTGCCGCCTGCCAGGAGAACGCAGTGAGCATCAATAATCCGGCCAGCACCACCGCGCTCAGCATCACCTGCGCGGCACCGACGCCAAAAATTGAACGCCGCAGTTGCCACAGTTTGGCGGGATTAAGTTCCAGCCCAATGATGAACATCAGAAAGACTACGCCCAGCTCGGAAAAATGCAGGATTTCATCCACATCGCTGATAAATCCTAATCCCCACGGGCCGATAGCAATACCCGCCAGCAAGTAACCCAGCACCGGACCGATACCCAGCTTTGAGGCCAGGGGAACTGCGGCCACCGCCGCGAAGAGGAACAACACTCCCGCTGTCAATAAATCAGAACCTTCCATCAGCGGCCTCCCACAGGGATCGGATTCGCCAGCCAGTCACCATACGCTTTCGCATGGCTGTCCAGCTCCTGCTTCGTTTGCCGTCTGGCCCAGTAAACGATAATTGGGCTCATCCAGTGCATGCGGCACATACCGGCCGTTAGCTCGAAAGGACGCAGCACATCGCTCATTGGATAACGGTTTAGCGCGTCATAGCGGTAGGCACTTTCCGGTTCTCCGGTAGTGATAACGCTACGCCAGTACTTTCCCGCCAGTTGATTCCCTCCGGGACCGCTGGCAAATCCGCGGCTCAGTACGCGGTCAAGCCATTCCTTTAACAGCGCCGGACAGCTATAGGTATAGAGTGGGTGCTGAAAAACAATCACATCATGCTCACGCAGCAGCGCCTGTTCATGCGGAATATCGATAAAAAAATCAGGATAGTGCGCGTAAAGGTCGTGCACGGTAACATTGCTGAGCTGCATGGCCGGTTTAAGCAGAACACGGTTCGCGACCGAGTCCTGAGATTCCGGATGGGCATACAGCAGCAAGACTTTCGCTGGCTGGAACATCATCCCCCTCCCGGTTTTGTCTTTTGTCTATTTTCGACGTTTTGGGCTACCATTGCGCCTCGGTGCGGCAAACGGCCCGCACATTACATTATCATAATGATAAATTAACATAGTCTGAACATACGGCGCCTTATGATTGTTTTCTCATCGTTACAAATTCGTCGCGGCGTGCGCGTCTTGCTGGACAATGCCACGGCCACCATTAATCCAGGGCAGAAGGTTGGCCTGGTGGGTAAAAATGGCTGCGGTAAATCTACCCTGCTGGCATTGCTGAAAAATGAACTCAGCGCCGACGCTGGAGGATTTACCTATCCGGGAAACTGGCAGCTCGCGTGGGTGAATCAGGAAACGCCTGCGTTGCCACAGCCCGCGCTGGAGTATGTCATTGACGGCGACCGCGAGTATCGTCAACTGGAAGCGCAGTTGAACGACGCCAACGAACGTAACGATGGACATGCCATTGCCACCGTCCATGGCAAGCTGGATGCCATCGACGCCTGGACCGTGCGCTCACGCGCCGCCAGCCTGCTGCATGGCCTCGGCTTCTCCAACGAACAGCTTGAGCGCCCGGTCAGCGACTTCTCCGGTGGCTGGCGTATGCGTCTCAACCTGGCCCAGGCGCTGATTTGCCGTTCAGACCTACTGCTGCTCGATGAACCCACCAACCACCTCGATCTCGACGCGGTGATCTGGCTGGAAAGATGGCTGAAAAGCTATCAGGGCACGCTGATTTTGATCTCCCACGATCGCGACTTCCTCGATCCGGTGGTAGATAAAATTATTCATATCGAACAGCAAACCATGTTCGAGTACACCGGCAACTACAGCGCGTTTGAAATCCAGCGTGCGACCCGCCTCGCACAGCAACAGGCAATGTACGAAAGCCAGCAGGAGCGCGTGGCGCATCTGCAAAGCTATATCGATCGTTTCCGCGCTAAAGCAACGAAAGCGAAGCAGGCACAGAGCCGTATCAAAATGCTGGAACGCATGGAGCTGATTGCCCCAGCGCACGTGGACAACCCGTTCCACTTCAGCTTCCGTGAGCCGGAAAGCTTGCCAAACCCGCTGCTGAAGATGGAAAAGGTTAGCGCAGGCTACGGCGATCGCGTCATTCTCGATTCGATCAAACTGAATCTGGTGCCGGGTTCCCGCATCGGCCTGCTCGGTCGCAACGGCGCGGGTAAATCGACGCTGATTAAGCTGCTGGCCGGCGAACTGGCCCCAATCAGCGGTGAGATTGGCCTGGCGAAAGGCATCAAACTGGGCTACTTCGCGCAGCACCAGCTGGAGTTTTTACGCGCCGATGAATCACCCATTCAGCATCTGGCACGCATGGCGCCGCAGGAACTGGAGCAGAAACTGCGTGACTACCTGGGTGGATTCGGCTTCCAGGGCGATAAAGTCAGCGAAGAGACACGCCGCTTCTCCGGTGGCGAAAAAGCGCGTCTGGTACTGGCGTTGATCGTCTGGCAGCGCCCTAACCTGCTGCTGCTCGATGAACCAACCAACCACCTGGACCTGGATATGCGTCAGGCGCTGACCGAGGCGCTGATCGATTTTGAAGGCGCACTGGTTGTCGTCTCGCACGACCGTCACCTGATCCGCTCCACCACCGACGACCTCTATCTGGTACACGACAAGAAAGTCGAGCCGTTTGATGGCGATCTGGAGGATTATCAGCAGTGGCTGAGCGATGTCCAGAAACAGGAAAACCAGGGCGACGAACCGGCGAAAGAGAGCGTTAACAGCGCCCAGGCGCGTAAAGACCAGAAGCGCCGCGAAGCGGAACTGCGCTCCCTGACGCAGCCGCTGCGTAAAGAGATTACCCGTCTGGAAAAAGAGATGGAGAAACTGCACGCACAGCTGGCGCAGGCGGAAGAAAAACTCGGCGACAGCGAACTGTACGACCAAAGTCGCAAAGCCGAACTTACCGCCTGTTTGCAGCAGCAGGCCAGTGCGAAATCCGGGCTGGAAGAGTGTGAAATGGCCTGGCTGGAGGCTCAGGAACAGCTTGAGCAGATGTTGGCCGAGTAGTCATCATTGCCGGATCCGACGCCAACACGTCTCATCCGGCATTTTTGTTGAATTATCCCTGTGTCGCCAGACGCTGGCGGATTTCTTCGAAATGCTCGCGGTTAAACAGCTTGCCGTTGAGAAAACGAGTTTTCAGCTCCCCTTCCTGCTCTTGCTCCCAGGTCTGTTCGTCATGCAGACGCAGTTCCCCTTGCTCATCACGTGTGACGCGAAGCAGACCACGGGCTGAACGTTTCAGACCATTATCAGTTTTCGGTTCTTTAAAAATCGTCCGGCCTTTGCCGTCGACTTCTCCCCACGTCGCTTTCATCGCAAAACCAAAGGTGTCACGTGTGTTGTATTGATAAGTAAAAGAACCAACGCCAAACACGACGTTTGAACTGGCAAATCCTTTCGCTTCCAGACGACGCAGGATCTCATTCGCTCGCTCAAGGGTGATGGAGTCGCCATAAATCAGTCCGACATGCGGGTCGAGCACCTTGTAACCTTTGGCGTTAATCGTGCCGCCAAAAATCTCCCACAGCACTTCCACGGACCCTTTCTCCTGAGCGGTACGATCGCTGCGGGTATCCTCATCTGCACCAGTACCACACAGGATCTCAACCGGGTTGCCGCTATCCGGACGGAATACCACCCGACCTTCACGCGCCAGAATGATGTTCTTCAGTTCACGGGTATATTCCGTCAGCACCTGCCAGTAGTCCCAGGTATCAGAGACTATCGATACAAATCCTTGCGGGTAGAGATCGGCAATCAGGCGGCGGAAGGTTTCAATCTCATGCTCGCGCTCGCCCATACACATCACGCTGTGTTCAGTAGCCGGAATGCTGGCGCCGATAAAATAGGGCTCGCCGTCGGTGTAGTAATCGCGGACGTACAGCAGAGATGGAATACTGTCGGTCCCTTTAAAGCTCAACAAATGCCCACTGCCCGCCTGCATGGTGTCCTGTAATCCGGACATACCGCGAAATGAAAAGTCATGGCACTGGAAGTCAAGGTGCGTCAGGTCGCTACAGGTTTGCTCTGCCCAGCGAGCGCAGATTTTGCGGTAGTGGTGAGCTATCGTGGCATTTGTTGACGCCTTCCACAGCTCCGCCGACAGCACGGTCTCCAGGTAATTCACCAGCCAGAAAAACTCGGGTTGGGTGTTGATGATAGTTAAAACCGGTACCGCCATCGGGACTTTGCTGCCTTCATCCAGCGCCTTGATGTGCAGCGGCAGATAGCCCAACTGATGCAGTGCACGAATATGGTCCACCGCCACCGCATCTTTGCCCAGATAGCTGTCCATGACCTGTTTGTATTCGCTGACCACCTCGTCTTCCGGGCGGGCAAAGAACGCCTCATTAAACAGGTCGACTAAAAACCACTGCATAAAACCCTGCAGGCCGAAGAATACCAGTTTGCCATCCGCCAACGGCGAGGAGAAAAAGCGATCGCTGCGCGGGGTAAAGTTGGAATACACGCGATGGGTACCCTGCGGATACTGTACGCGATGAGAAACTTTGTAGCCGTCAATAGCCAGAATCGGGTTCATTTTCATAATCAGTCTCTCCCTCAGGCGCGGTAAATCGCGTCAATATCGATAAGCTCAAGCTGCGGATGTACCAACGCTGGGGCAGCTAAAGAGGTGGTGGTGTAGATAGCGTCAATACCGTTTGCAAACAGGTGATCAACGCCCTTAGAAAAGATACCGTGGGTGACATACAGGCTGACACTGCGGGCGCCAGCATCACGTAACACCTGTGCAGAGCCTATAAACGTACCGCCTGCGTCACACAGATCGTCAACAATCAGCAGATCCCTCCCCCTGACGTCTCCAGCCAATAACGCAAATCCCGTCAGGCTGCCGCTTGCCACATCACGTTTTTTACTCAGGATGGCGTACTGCTCCACACCGGCTACTCTGGCTACAGCATCAATCTTCTTCAGCGATCCCGCATCGGGAGCAACCAGCATCAGCGCGTTTTGCTGAAACAGCCGCGATAATGACGCGCTTTGCATCAGGCAGACCTCCTGGGGGATCGCCACGAAGTTGTCGATTGCAGCAGCCGCCACATCGCTGTGCGGGTCGAGCACGTTGACCTTGTCAAATTTCAACGTATTGAGCTGACTGGCGAAGACTTTCAGCGCAAAGCTGTCACCCGATACCATATGTCTGTCCTGACGCGCCCACGGCAGCCAGGGAAGGTCGAGATGGCTGACCAGTACATCGGTCTGATGACGTACCGCCTCAACCAGTTGCGCCAGCAGCATAAAATCGTTCATATCGCGCATAGCCGTGGCACGGATGCGCATCAGGCGAGCAAAGGTTGGCAACGCATCGGTGACTTTTAACCAGACAGCACCATCAGGAAAAACACCGCTGGCAACGGCATAGGTCTGGTCGTCCAAAGTTAGTGTCAATTTTATGTTCATCGCGCTCACCCCTTAATCGTGTCCCTTCGACACAATTAATAATGTCCCTATGACACATATTAAGCAAGCATAAAATGAATTATTTTTAAGCCGTGAGCTAATCCACTGATAAGCAATGAGAAAAAACGAACCTTGCCCCCCGGTGTCGGGCTGGTACACTTGTCAGCGTTACAAATCATCGTGAGTACCTTATGACCACCGAAGCCGACTACCTGAATCAGTACGACGCCAGCCGCTTCCCTTCACCTCTGGTGACGGTAGATAGCGTGTTATTTACCCTGCATCAGCAGGCGCTGTGCGTATTACTGGTCGAGCGGGCAAACCAGCCGCAAAAAGGGCGTTGGGGATTACCCGGCGGCTTTATTGATATCGAAAACGATGATTCAACCCGCGCCACCGCGCTGCGCAAACTCACCGAAAAAACAGGCGTTTCGCCTTCGTGGCTGGAACAACTGGATACCTTTTCCGGCCCTGATCGTGACCCGCGCGGCTGGAGCCTGACGGTCACCTGGTTTGCACTAATCGCCTGGGTAGACTGCGCGCCCCATATCGCCAGCGTCAGCAATGCCCGTTGGGTGCCGGTTGATGAACTGAAAAACTATTCACTCGCGTTTGATCACGAGAAAATCATTACCGCGGCGCTACACCGCTTACGGCAAAAAACGATGTACTCGCTCCTGCCCGTATACTGCTTGCCGGAAACATTTACCCATGGGCAACTGCTCGAAGCCACTGAGGTGATCCTCGGCCAGTCGATCCAGCGTAAAAGTCTGATTCGTCGCTTTGAAGCGTCAGGAATGTTTGAAGATACCGGAGAAAGCGTGGCGACAGGGACGCGTAAAGCCCGCCTGTGGCGACGTAAACCCAACGTCGATTTTCATCTTTTCTCGCGTAACCTGCTGACTGACTAGCGACAAAATCACATATTGGCTAACCCGCACGCGCTGTGCGCGGTATAGTTATTCTTTCCGATTATTAATTGCTCCGGTGTTATGGTTGAAATCACGTCCACAGAAATGACCCCACCTACCGACGATTCGCGAGAATTCCGCCCGATGCGCGGTATCAGTAACCGCCATCTGCAGACGATGCTGCCGCGTTTAATTCGCCGCAAGGTGAAGTTCGACGCCCACTGGCAGCGTCTGGAATTGCCTGACGGTGATTTCGTCGATCTGGCGTGGAGCGAAGATCCGCAACAGGCGAAACACAAACCGCGCCTGGTGGTTTTTCACGGTCTGGAAGGCAGTCTGAACAGCCCCTACGCACATGGCCTGATTGAAGCAGCACAAAAGCGCGGCTGGCTGGGTGTGGTAATGCATTTTCGCGGTTGCAGCGGCGAACCCAATCGTCTGAACCGTATTTATCACTCCGGTGAAACAGAAGATGGCACCTGGTTTTTACACTGGCTGGAGCGTGAGTTCGGTCGCGTACCGACCGCGGCGGTAGGTTATTCACTCGGTGGAAATATGCTGGCTTGCCTGCTGGCAAAAGAAGGCAACGATATTCCGATAGATGCGGCGGTTATCGTTTCTGCGCCTTTCGTGCTGGAAGCCTGTAGTTACCATATGGACAAGGGCTTCTCCCGGGTCTACCAGCGCTACCTGCTCAATCTGTTGAAAGCCAATGCCTCACGGAAGCTTGAAGCTTATCCAGGTTCGCTGCCGGTGAGTCTGGCCCAGTTGAAATCTTTGCGCCGCATTCGCGATTTTGACGATCTAATCACCGCCAAAATTCACGGTTTCGCCGATGCTATAGACTATTACCGCCAGTGCAGCGCCATGCCGTTGCTCAATCAGATCGCCAAACCAACGCTGATTATCCATGCGAAAGACGATCCGTTTATGGATCATCATGTGATCCCGAAACCGGAAAATCTGCCCTCACAGGTGGAGTACCAGCTTACTGAACACGGCGGCCACGTCGGATTTATAGGTGGCACGGTGCGCCGTCCTGAGATGTGGCTGGAATCAAGAATCCCGGATTGGCTGACAACGTATCTGGAGGCATCATCATGATTATCCCCTGGCAAGATATCTCCCCGGACGCGCTGGACAATTTGATTGAAAGCTTTGTCTTGCGCGAAGGCACCGATTATGGTGAACATGAACGCTCGCTCGAACAAAAAGTCGCCGACGTCAAACGCCAACTACAATCAGGTGAAGCCGTGCTGGTGTGGTCTGAACTGCATGAAACGGTCAACATTATGCCGAGGAAGCAGATTCACGAGTAATCCGTAGCCGCCGGCCGACTTTACTATAATTACAACCATTTCATGGAGTTGTTATGTCTGCCAAACATCCGGTGATTGCGGTAACAGGATCCAGCGGCGCGGGGACCACCACCACCAGCCTCGCGTTTCGTAAAATTTTCGCGCAGTTAAATCTGCGCGCCGCCGAGGTGGAAGGTGACAGTTTTCATCGCTATACCCGTCCGGAAATGGACATGGCGATTCGCAAAGCGCGCGATGCCGGGCGGCATATCAGCTATTTTGGCCCCGAAGCTAATGACTTCGGCTTGCTGGAACAAACCTTCATCGAATACGGTCAGACGGGCAAAGGCCAGTCGCGAAAATATCTGCACACTTACGATGAGGCCGTACCGTGGAACCAGGTTCCGGGGACATTCACGCCCTGGCAGCCGCTGCCTGAACCGACGGATGTACTGTTCTACGAAGGGCTGCACGGCGGTGTCGTCACCCCACAGCAAAACGTGGCCCGGCATGTCGATCTGCTGGTTGGCGTGGTGCCGATCGTAAACCTGGAATGGATCCAGAAGCTGACCCGCGATACCAGCGAGCGTGGACATTCGCGTGAAGCGGTGATGGACTCGGTGGTGCGTTCAATGGACGATTACATCAATTACATCACGCCGCAGTTTTCCCGGACGCATATTAACTTCCAGCGCGTACCGACCGTCGATACCTCCAACCCCTTTGCCGCTAAGAGCATTCCATCACTGGATGAAAGCTTTGTCGTGATTCATTTTCGTAACCTGGAAGGGATCGATTATCCCTGGTTACTGGCCATGCTGCAGGGCTCATTCATTTCCCATATCAATACGTTAGTCGTACCTGGCGGCAAGATGGGTCTGGCGATGGAATTGATTATGCTGCCGCTGGTACAGCGACTGATGGAAGGTAAGAAGATCGAGTGATGTGGTCTTTTGCCGGATGGTGGTTGATGCCTTATCCGGCCTACGCGTTTATATCCTGTAGGCCTGATAAGTGTAACGCCATCAGGCATGGCATCACGCAGCAGCAACCACTTCATAGGAATGGGTAATGTTCACCGCCTTTTCCAGCATCAACGCCACGGAGCAGTATTTTTCCGCTGAAAGATCGACGGCGCGGGAGACAGACGCATCTTTCAGATCGTTACCCGTTACGATGAAATGCAGGTTGATGTGGGTAAACAGGCGCGGCGCTTCATCACGACGCTCTGAAGTCAGCTTCACTTCGCAGTTGGTCACATCCTGACGACCTTTTTGCAGGATCGATACCACATCAATTGCGCTACAACCGCCAGCAGCCATTAATACCATTTCCATCGGGCTCGGCGCTTTATCACCGGAGTTACCGTCCATCAAAATTTGGTGGCCAGAGGCGGACTCACCGAGGAAGGTTAACCCCTCAACCCACTTTACACGCGCTTGCATATTTCGTAACTCCAATGTTTCAATTTTCCTGACAGATTACGCGCACATAACAATTCTCGCAACGGAAGGCGACCTGCGTCATGCTGAAGCGAGACACCAGGAGACACACGGCGAAAGCTATGCTAAAACAGACGGGATGCTACAGTAATACATTGACGTACTGCATGTATGCAGAGGACATCACATTACAGGCTGCAGTATATTTTTGACAGCCCCTTTCCCAGGTAGCGGGAAGCATATTTTTGCAAACCCAGAGGCAGCGTCGTTTTCTGGCTCTGGAGACAGCTTATAACAGAGGATAACCGCGCATGGTGCTTGGCAAACCGCAAACAGACCCGACTCTCGAATGGTTCTTGTCTCATTGCCATATTCATAAGTACCCATCGAAGAGCACGCTGATTCACCAGGGTGAAAAAGCGGAAACGTTGTATTACATCGTTAAAGGCTCCGTGGCAGTGCTGATCAAAGATGAAGAAGGGAAAGAAATGATCCTTTCTTATCTGAATCAGGGCGATTTTATTGGTGAATTAGGCCTCTTCGAAGAAGGTCAGGAACGTAGCGCCTGGGTACGTGCCAAAACCGCATGTGAAGTCGCTGAAATTTCCTACAAAAAATTTCGCCAATTAATCCAGGTCAACCCGGATATTCTGATGCGCCTGTCTTCTCAGATGGCTCGTCGTCTGCAGGTCACGTCTGAAAAAGTGGGCAACCTTGCCTTCCTCGACGTAACCGGTCGTATCGCGCAGACTCTGCTGAATCTGGCGAAACAGCCTGATGCGATGACCCACCCGGACGGCATGCAGATTAAAATCACCCGTCAGGAAATCGGCCAGATCGTTGGCTGCTCCCGTGAGACCGTCGGTCGTATTCTGAAGATGCTGGAAGATCAGAACCTGATCTCCGCACACGGTAAGACCATCGTCGTCTACGGCACGCGTTAACCCCATCGAAGTGGCGCGTTACCCAGTAATGCGCCACTTTTGTTTACTCCGATGTGGCGAAGACTGATATACCACCCAGAGATCAACTACGCACTACGACAAACGCTGGTGCTATGTTTACCTGTGGCTGTTGGTCTGATCATCGGTCAGCTTCATTTGGGGCTTCTCTTTTCCCTCGTCCCTGCCTGCTGCAACATTGCCGGTCTTGATACCCCGCACAAGCGCTTTTTCAAACGCTTAGTCATTGGTGCATCGCTGTTTGCCGGGTGTAGTTTGATCATGCAGCTACTGCTTGCGCAAACTATACCGCTACCATTGATCCTCACCGGCCTGACGCTGATTCTTGGCGTAACCGCCGAGCTAAGCCCTTTGCATGCTCGATTACTGCCAGCCTCGCTTATCGCAGCGATTTTCACGCTCAGCCTGGCCGGGAATATGCCCGTCTGGGAGCCGCTGCTGATTTACGCGCTGGGCACGTTATGGTACGGCCTGTTCAACTGGTTCTGGTTCTGGATGTGGCGCGAGCAACCGCTCCGCGAATCGCTCAGCTTGCTGTACCGTGAATTAGCCGATTACTGTGAAGCCAAGTACAGCATGCTGACCCAGCATGCTGACCCAGAAAAAGCGCTGCCTCCCCTGCTGGTTCGCCAACAAAAGGCGGTGGATCTGATTACTCAGTGCTATCAGCAAATGCATATGCTGTCGGCACATCACAACAACGAATACAAACGCCTGCTGCGTGCCTTTCAGGAGGCGCTGGATTTACAGGAGCATATTTCCGTTAGCCTCCACCAGCCAGAAGAAGTGCAAAAACTGGTTGAGCGTAGCCACGCGGAGCAGGTAATTCGCTGGAACGCGCGAACCGTCGCCGAACGCCTTCGGGTACTGGCCGATGATATTTTGTATCACCGCTTGCCGACCCGTTTCTCGATGGAAAAGCAGATTGGCACGCTGGAGAAAATCGCCAGGCAGCATCCGGACAATCCGGTGGGGCAATTTTGCTACTGGCACTTCAGCCGTATTGCCCGCGTGCTACGGACCCAGCGCCCGCTATATGCCCGTGACTTAATGGCTGACAAGCAGCGTCGGTTGCCGCTGATCCCTGCCCTGAAAAACTACCTGTCGTTGAAATCCCCAGCGCTGCGCAATGCCGGACGCATCAGCGTTATGTTGAGTATCGCCAGCCTGATGGGCAGCGCCTTACACCTGCCAAAGCCTTACTGGATTTTGATGACAGTCCTGTTTGTTACGCAAAATGGCTACGGGGCGACCCGGGTGCGCATCTTACACCGTTCCGTAGGTACGCTCGTTGGACTGGTTATTGCCGGCGTCACGTTGCACTTTCATATTCCCGAAGGTTTCACGCTGGCGGCCATGCTGCTGATCACCCTGGTGAGCTATCTGATCATCCGTAAAAACTACGGCTGGGCTACCGTCGGTTTTACGGTAACGGCGGTATACACCCTGCAACTGCTGACGCTGAACGGGGAAGAGTTTATCGTGCCGCGGTTTGTCGATACGGTCATTGGCTGCTTAATCGCCTTTGGCGGCACGCTCTGGCTGTGGCCACAGTGGCAGAGCGGTCTGCTGCGTAAGAACGCCCACGATGCGTTAGAAGCCGACCAGGAGGCCATTCGTCTGATCCTCAGCAACGATCCACAGGCCACGCCGCTGGCGTATCAACGCATGCGCGTCAACCAGACACAAAACACGCTGTTCAACTCGCTGAACCAGGCAATGCAGGAGCCAGGATTTAACTCGCACTACCTTGCAGACATGAAACTGTGGGTCACGCACAGCCAGTTCATCGTCGAACACATCAACGCGATGACCACGCTGGCAAGGGAACATACGATGCTGACACCGGATTTGGCGCAGCGGTATCTGGAGTCCTGTGAAATTGCACTCCAGCGCTGTCAGCAGCGGCTGGAATATGATGGGCCGGGAAGCTCGGGAGATGTGAATATTCTCGAAGCGCCAGAGATGCTGTCCCATGGTCCGTTAAGCACCCTTGAGCAGCATCTGCAGCGGGTTCTTGGGCATCTGAACACCATGCATACCATTTCGTCGGTAGCATGGCGTCAGCGACCGCACCACGGGATCTGGCTGAGCCGCCGACTACGGGACATGAAAAGTTAAGAGATTTGCCGGATGCGCTACGCTTATCCGGCCAACGAATCACACCTTACCCTGTAGGCCGGATAAGGCGCTCGCGCCGCCTTTCCGGCAATCAGCCCACCACCTTCACTACCGCCTGCGCGAAACGCTGCATCCCTTCATCGATATCCGCCTGCTCTACTACCAGCGACGGCGCGAAACGCATTACGTCCGGCCCAGCGTTCAGCACCATCACCCCTTTGTGCGCGGCGGCATAGAGGAAATCGCGCGCCCGGCCTTTAAACTGCGGCTTCAGCTCAGCGCCAATCAGCAGCCCCATCCCGCGAATATCGCTGAAAATATCGAACTGTTGATCAATCTTGTGCAAATGCTGAACAAACGCCTGACGCCGGGCCTGAATGCCTCCCAGCACGTCCGGCGTGTTGATGATATCAAACGCTGCCCCCGCTACCGCGCAGGCCAGCGGGTTACCGCCGTAGGTGGAGCCGTGCGAACCCACGTGGAACGCGGAGGCAATCTCCTGAGTGGTCAACACCGCACTTACCGGGAAGCCTCCACCGAGCGCCTTCGCGCTGGTGAGGATATCCGGCGTCACGCCGTAGTGCATATAGGCAAACAAATCGCCGGTACGCCCCATCCCGCTCTGCACTTCATCAAATACCAACAGCGCCTGGTGCTGGTCACAAAGTTCACGCAAACCTTGCAGGAATTCCGGCGTTGCCGCAGTGACGCCGCCCTCTCCCTGAATAGGCTCAACCACCACCGCGCAGGTGTGATCGTCCATCACCGCTTTGACCGCATGCAGATCGTTAAACGGGACATGGATGATATCCGCCGGTTTTGGCCCAAAGCCGTCGGAGTATTTCGGCTGCCCACCAACGGATACGGTAAACAGCGAACGGCCGTGAAACGCATTATGGAAGGCAATGATTTTGGTTTTGAACGGGCTATGACGCACGCAGGCATAGTGGCGCGCCAGCTTAAAGGCGGTTTCGTTGGCTTCAGTACCGGAGTTCATGAACAGCACGCGCTCGGCAAAGGTCGCATCAATGATTTTACGGCCTAAGCGCAACGCCGGTTCGTTGGTAAAAACGTTGCTGGTATGCCACAGGGTTTCACCCTGGGTTTTTAACGCCTCAACCAATGCCGGATGGCAATGCCCTAACGCGGTAACTGCAATGCCGCCCGCGAAATCAACATACTCTTTGCCCTGTTGATCCCACACTCGACTCCCTTTTCCTTTTACCGGGATAAACTCAGCCGGTGCATAAATCGGCAGAATCACTTCATCGAATGTCGCGCGCGTAATTGCAGTTTGTTCAGTTTCCATGTCATTACCACCCTGTTAAGCAGAAACGCCAGTGAAATTATAATCACAAAATATGAATAAAAAATCACTGAATAGCAACTACAAATCAGCGATTGAGAAAATTAGCCAGCAGCTGATGCCCCTGTTCGCTGAGAATACTCTCCGGGTGAAACTGTACCCCTTCCATATCCCACTCGCGGTGACGAATGCCCATAATCTCCTGCGTTTCACTCCAGGCTGTCACCTCAAAGCACTCGGGAAGCGTCTCAGGGGCAACCACCAGAGAGTGGTAGCGCGTCACCGTTAATGGGTTAGCGAGTCCCTGAAAAACACCCTGCCCGGTATGGGTAATCGGCGAGGTTTTACCGTGCATCACTTTAGCCGCCCGAACCACGCTCGCGCCAAAGGCCTGCGCCATCGCCTGGTGACCAAGACAAACACCCAACAAGGGAAGCTTACCGGCGAAATGACGAATAACGTCCAGTGAGATACCGGCGTCATCCGGCGTGCATGGTCCAGGGGAAATCACGATTTTTTGCGGGTTCAGCGCGTCGATTTGCGCCAGCGTCAGCTCGTCGTTGCGCCGGACAAGGACATCAGCACCCAGTTCGCAGAAGTATTGGTACAGGTTCCAGGTAAAAGAATCATAGTTATCAATAAGCAGGATCATGGCGGCTCCGGTACATAAGAACCGCGCTATTCTACTCAGTTTCCGGGGCTTCGCTTACCACTTTACGAAATATCGCCCGCAGTGCAGACAGGTCACCCATCGCCCCGCTCTGATTAGCCTGATTCCACTCCTCAACCGGAATGCCATCCCAGCTCAGCATATACCCGGCATGAATCGCTAACTGTTCGAAGAAAATACGCTGCGCCAGGCCACTGCCAATGCGAAACGGATGCAGCACATTGATTTCGCAATAATAGTGCGCAAGACGATCGACAAACTTGTCTTCCGGTAATCCCACCAGCCAGGACTCATCTTCCAGGTCCTGCATCAGCGCATTGCCCTCTTTCTCGATATAGGCGAAGTGGCAAAAGCGAGTATCGCCCTGGTAAATATCGACTTCACGCAGGTGTCCCGCCCAGTCAAAAATATCCCGATACAGCTGGCGATGAATGGCGCACAGGTGCGGTAAGCCCCGTTTAAGCGGCCCCAATTCGATAGTTGCCGCACGCAGCGCTGTCAGTTCATAAGCCGCCTGCGCTAAACGCTGCGCCTGATGAATCCCCAGACGGTTACGCATGACATTCAGGCCCGGATATAAATACGGGTCGCGACCATCACCGAATTTATCGCTCATAGTGCCTCCTCAGCTCTTCAAGACGCGCCTGGGCGTCTTCAGCACTCAGAGTAACCCGTGGAATATCTACGCCTTCCAGCCGTCGGCTGGCCTGGAAATTGGCGTTTCGCCGTTGTTCCCACAGCCTGGACTTTTGTTTATCGGTGAGTTTTTTCACGTGACCTCCCTGAATGAGCCGACACTTGCCACAAGTATAAGCAGCAATTTCGGGTTACGCAGAGAGAGGGGTGAACGCGGGCAAGAACTACCCGCGCAAGATACGATTACGGCAGGACTTTAGCAGAAAGGATAACAATCGGTTTTGACGGGACATTCTGGTATGGACCGACATCATGGGTCTGTACCTGAGAGATCTTATCCGCGACATCCATACCTTTCACAACTTTACCGAAAACAGCGTAGCCAAAGTCGCGCTGGCCGTGATCGAGGAAAGCGTTATCTGCAATGTTGATAAAGAACTGGCTGGTCGCGCTGTCTTTATCCGCTGTACGCGCCATAGCAATCGTGCCGCGAGTGTTACGCAGTCCGTTATCGGCTTCATTCTTGATTGGCGGGTTAGGTTTCTTCTGCTGCATCTGCTCGGTAAAACCGCCGCCCTGCACCATGAAGCCTGGGATCACACGGTGGAACGTGGTGTTGTTATAGAAACCACTGTTGACATAATCGACAAAGTTTTGCACTGAAACCGGGGCTTTCTGACTGTTCAGCTCCAGCTCAATGTTACCAGCAGAGGTTGTCAGCAGAACATGTGGATCACCTTTTGCTGCCAGTGCTGCGGGGGAGAGTGCAGAAAGAGCGAGAACAGCTGCAACAGCCGCCAGAGTCGATTTGAGCATGAGAATTCCTTAACAAGAGCAGAAATGAAGCAAGTGAATTGATTCTAAAGAGCCTTCAAGGACAAGGCCATCCCTTTACTTAATTTTACGTACCTGAAACAAATGTAACCTCATGGCTGCAAGTATCAATGTGATCAAGATCACATAGAAAAATGTAACGCACCAAGTTATTACCGATAAATATTTAAATGCGTCACTAAAGCGCCTAAAATCTGCCCGCTCACGGCGCAGTCAATGCGCCTTACACTTCTATACAGGCCAGTCATGACTAACAGCAATCGCATCAAGCTCACATGGATTAGCTTTCTCTCCTACGCCCTGACAGGTGCGTTGGTAATTGTCACCGGGATGGTGATGGGAAACATAGCAGATTACTTCCATTTGCCCGTTTCCAGCATGAGTAACACCTTCACCTTCCTGAATGCCGGCATTCTGATCTCTATCTTTCTGAATGCATGGTTAATGGAAATCGTGCCACTGAAAACCCAGTTGCGCTTCGGCTTTATCCTGATGGTACTGGCCGTTGCCGGACTGATGTTCAGCCATAGCCTGGCCTTGTTCTCCGCCGCCATGTTTGTTTTGGGCCTGGTGAGCGGTATTACCATGTCGATTGGTACGTTCCTGGTAACTCAAATGTACGAAGGTCGCCAGCGCGGTTCCCGCCTGCTGTTTACTGACTCCTTCTTCAGCATGGCCGGCATGATTTTCCCGATGGTTGCCGCGTTCCTGTTAGCGCGCAGCATCGAATGGTATTGGGTCTATGCCTGCATCGGCCTCGTATACGTCGCCATTTTCCTGCTGACCTTCGGTTGTGAATTCCCGGCACTGGGTAAACACGCTCAGCAGTCAGACGCGCCGGTAGTAAAAGAAAAATGGGGGATTGGCGTGCTGTTTCTGGCGATCGCTGCACTGTGCTACATCCTCGGTCAGTTGGGTTTTATCTCCTGGGTCCCGGAGTACGCCAAAAGTCTGGGCATGAGCCTGAACGATGCGGGTAAACTGGTCAGCGACTTCTGGATGTCTTACATGGTTGGCATGTGGGCATTTAGCTTTATTCTGCGTTTCTTCGATTTGCAGCGCATCCTGACCGTTCTGGCGGGTCTGGCTACCGTCCTGATGTATCTGTTTATCACCGGTACGCCAGAGCATATGCCGTGGTTTATTATGACGCTGGGCTTCTTCTCCAGTGCGATTTATACCACCATCATTACCCTTGGCTCCCAGCAGACGAAGGTCGCCTCACCCAAACTGGTTAACTTCGTTCTGACCTGCGGTACCATCGGCACCATGCTCACTTTCGTCGTCACCGGCCCTATCGTGGCACACAGCGGCCCGCAGGCGGCATTGCAAACAGCTAACGGCTTGTATGCGGTTGTATTCGTGATGTGCTTTATTCTTGGGTTTGTCACGCGCCATCGCCAGCATAACGCCCCAGCAACGCATTAATCTCACTGCCGGATGGTACCCACATCATCCGGCACATTCTCGCCCTCCTCTTCTTTCACTGGTCATGTAGGCCAATTCTTACAAAAACCCCTTAATTTGTACGCTATTTATACAAACACGAAAACCCAAATAATTCCGTTACTTATAAAAATGCTGACAAATCAGCTATATACCTCTTAAGGAGTATATAAGGGCGAATTTGATTTGCATCAATAAGCGCGGTTGCTGAATCGTTAAGGTAGGCAGTAATAGAAAAGAAATCGAGGCAAAAATGAGCAAAGTCAGACTCGCTATTATCGGTAATGGTATGGTCGGCCATCGCTTTATTGAGGATCTTCTTGATAAATCCGACGCTGTCAATTTTGATATTACCGTCTTCTGTGAAGAACCCCGCAAAGCGTACGACCGCGTACACCTGTCTTCCTACTTCTCCCACCACACCGCCGAAGAGCTTTCTCTGGTGCGTGAAGGATTCTACGAGAAGCACGGCGTTAAGGTGTTAGTGGGCGAGCGCGCAATTACCATTAACCGCCAGGAGAAGGTGATCCACTCCAGCGCCGGTCGTACGGTTTACTACGATAAGCTGATCATGGCGACGGGCTCTTACCCGTGGATCCCACCGATTAAAGGTTCGGAAACCCAGGACTGCTTCGTTTACCGTACTATCGAAGACCTCAACGCCATTGAGTCTTGCGCACGCCGCAGCAAACGCGGTGCTGTCGTCGGCGGTGGTCTACTGGGCCTGGAAGCCGCCGGTGCGCTAAAAAGCCTCGGCGTTGAAACCCACGTGATTGAATTCGCCCCAATGCTGATGGCTGAACAGCTGGATCATATGGGTGGCGAGCAGTTACGTCGCAAAATTGAAAGCATGGGCGTGCGTGTGCACACCAGCAAAAACACCAAAGAGATCGTTCAGGAAGGCACCGAAGCGCGCAAAACCATGCGTTTTGCCGACGGTAGCGAACTGGAAGTCGATTTCATCGTCTTCTCTACCGGTATTCGTCCACGCGACAAACTGGCCACCCAGTGCGGTCTGGACGTCGCGCCACGCGGCGGGATCGTCATTAACGACACTTGCCAGACATCTGACCCGGACATCTATGCCATCGGCGAATGCGCCAGCTGGAACAACCGCGTGTATGGTCTGGTCGCTCCAGGCTATAAAATGGCGCAGGTTGCCGTTGACCATATTCTCGAAACTGAAAACGCCTTTGAAGGCGCGGACCTGAGCGCCAAGCTGAAGCTGCTCGGCGTTGACGTCGGTGGTATTGGTGATGCGCATGCGCGCACGCCGGGCGCCCGTAGCTACGTCTATCTCGACGAAAGCAAAGAAGTCTACAAACGCCTGATCGTTAGCGAAGATAACAAAACCCTGCTCGGCGCGGTTCTGGTAGGCGACACCAGCGATTACGGCAATCTGCTGCAACTGGTGCTGAACGCCATCGAACTGCCGGAAAACCCGGATTCACTGATTCTGCCAGCGCACGCGGGCAGCGGTAAGCCGTCTATCGGTGTCGATAAACTGCCGGACAGCGCGCAGATTTGCTCCTGTTTTGACGTCACCAAAGGCATGCTGGTTGCCGCTATTAACAAGGGCTGCCATACCGTTGCGGCGCTGAAAGCAGAAACCAAAGCCGGTACCGGCTGCGGCGGGTGTATCCCGCTGGTAACGCAGGTCCTGAACGCCGAACTGGCGAAACAGGGTATCGAAGTTAACAACAACCTGTGTGAACACTTCCCGTACTCACGTCAGGAACTGTTCCATCTCATCCGCGTAGAAGGCATCAAAACCTTCGAAGAACTGCTGGCAAAACACGGGAAAGGTTACGGCTGTGAAGTATGTAAACCTACCGTAGGCTCCCTGCTGGCTTCCTGCTGGAATGAGTACATCCTCAAACCGCAGCACACGCCGTTGCAGGACACCAACGACAACTTCCTGGCTAACATCCAGAAAGACGGTACTTATTCCGTGATCCCGCGCTCTGCGGGTGGCGAAATTACCCCTGAAGGTCTGGTAGCTGTGGGCCGTATCGCGCGTGAATTTAACCTGTACACCAAAATTACCGGTTCTCAGCGTATCGGCCTGTTCGGCGCGCAGAAAGATGACCTGCCGGAAATCTGGCGTCAGCTGATTGAAGCCGGTTTTGAAACCGGTCACGCGTATGCCAAAGCGTTGCGTATGGCGAAAACCTGCGTAGGCAGCACCTGGTGCCGTTACGGCGTCGGCGATAGCGTGGGCTTCGGCGTGGAGCTGGAAAATCGCTACAAAGGCATTCGTACCCCGCACAAAATGAAGTTCGGCGTCTCCGGCTGTACCCGTGAATGTGCGGAAGCTCAGGGTAAAGACGTGGGTATCATCGCCACTGAGAAAGGCTGGAACCTGTACGTTTGCGGTAACGGCGGGATGAAACCTCGTCATGCAGACCTGCTGGCAGCGGATATCGATCGCGAAACGCTGCTCAAGTACCTTGACCGTTTCATGATGTTCTACATCCGTACTGCCGACAAACTGACCCGTACCGCACCGTGGTTAGACAATCTGGAAGGCGGTATCGAGTATCTGAAGTCCGTCATCATCGACGACAAGTTGGGCCTGAACCAGCATCTTGAAGAAGAGATGGCCCGTCTGCGTGAAGCTGTGGTGTGTGAGTGGACAGAAACCGTTAACACCCCATCCGCGCAGGTTCGCTTCAAACACTTTATCAACAGCGAAAAACGCGATCCGAATGTCCAGGTTGTGCCTGAACGTGAACAACATCGTCCGGCCACGCCTTATGAGCGTATCCCGGTGACTCTGGTGGAGGAAAACGCATGAGCCAGTGGAAAAACATCTGCAAAATCGATGACATTCTGCCTGCAACAGGCGTCTGCGCCCTGTTAGGTAACGAGCAGGTTGCGATTTTCCGCCCGTATCACAGCGACCAGGTGTTTGCGATCAGCAACATCGACCCGTTCTTTGAGTCCAGCGTGCTTTCTCGTGGGCTGATTGCTGAACATCAGGGCGAATTGTGGGTTGCCAGCCCGCTGAAAAAACAGCGTTTTCGTTTAAGCGACGGTCTGTGCATGGAAGACGAACAGTTCTCCGTGAAACATTACGAAGCGCGAGTGAAAGACGGCACGGTGCAACTGCGCGTTTAATAAATTTTGGGAGGCGCAACGCCTCCCCTTTTTTGACGTATTTGTAGGTCTTTTATTGGTAGGCCTGATAAGCGTAGCGCCATCAGGCAATTGCACAGGCACATTGCCGGATAGCGGCATAAATGCCTTATCCGGCCTACGGTTACGATTTCTTTTTATTGTTTGTACTTCAAGGATAATCAACACATGTTCACAGACACTATTAATAAGTGTGCGGCTAACGCTGCGCGCATCGCACGCCTGTCGGCTAAAAACCCGCTTGGATTCTGGATCAGTTCGGCAATGGCGGGAGCCTATGTGGGCCTCGGCATCATTCTTATTTTCACCCTCGGTAATCTGCTCGACCCGTCCGTTCGTCCTCTGGTGATGGGTGCAACCTTTGGTATCGCCTTAACGCTGGTCATTATTGCCGGTTCGGAACTGTTTACCGGTCACACCATGTTTCTGACACTCGGCGTCAAAGCAGGCACCATCAGCCACGGTCAGATGTGGGCAATCCTGCCAAAAACATGGCTGGGTAACCTGGTCGGTTCCGTGTTTGTCGCCCTGCTTTACAGCTGGGGTGGCGGTAGCCTGCTGCCGGTCGATACCAGCATCGTCCATTCGGTTGCTCTGGCAAAAACGACCGCACCTGCGATGGTTTTGTTCTTTAAAGGCGCACTGTGTAACTGGTTGGTTTGTCTGGCAATCTGGATGGCAATCCGTACCGAAGGCGCGGCAAAATTCCTCGCTATCTGGTGGTGTCTGCTGGCGTTTATCGCTTCCGGCTACGAGCACTCCGTTGCCAACATGACGCTGTTTGCCCTCTCCTGGTTCGGCCACCACAGCGAAGCCTATACCCTGTCAGGAATTGGTCATAACCTGCTGTGGGTGACACTCGGTAATACTTTGTCCGGTGTCGTATTCATGGGATTGGGTTATTGGTATGCTACGCCAAAATCGGAGCGTCCGGCTCCGGCAAAAATCAATCAAGCTGAAAATCTTGCCCAGTAGGCGTATTCGATGCAGGCAGTTTGAACACGGACAGCGCGGAACAACCGGAACGTACATGCAGTACGTGAGGATTGCGAGCACTGCCCAGGGACAAACTGACAAATAAGATAGCCTAATGGGTAGATTCTGAGGCTGCTGCCAATAATTAAGGGGTAATGTCGTGGATCATTTGCCTATATTTTGTCAACTACGTGACCGCGACTGCTTGATCGTCGGCGGTGGTGATGTCGCAGAACGCAAAGCGCGGTTACTGCTGGAAGCGGGCGCCCGTTTAACGGTTAATGCGCTGGCGTTTATTCCGCAGTTCAAAGTATGGGCAGATGAAAACATGCTGACGCTGGTTGAGGGGCCGTTCGATGAGTCCCTGCTCGACACCTGCTGGTTGGCTATTGCCGCCACCGATGACGATGCCGTCAACCAAAGCGTCAGCACCGCCGCAGAATCACGTCGTATCTTCTGCAACGTGGTCGATGCGCCAAAAGCAGCCAGTTTTATCATGCCCTCCATTATCGACCGCTCACCGCTGATGGTGGCGGTCTCCTCCGGCGGGACATCGCCAGTGCTTGCCCGTCTGCTGCGTGAAAGGCTTGAATCCGTACTGCCTCAGCATCTGGGCCAGGTCGCGCAGTATGCCGGCAAGTTGCGCTCCCGAGTGAAGCAACAGTTTGCCAGCATGGGTGAACGTCGCCGCTTCTGGGAAAAATTATTCGTGAATGACCGCCTGGCGCAGTCGTTGGCGAACAATGACCTGAAAGCCGTCGAGGAAACCACTGAGCAAATGCTCAGCGAACCGCTGGATCACCGTGGTGAAGTGGTACTGGTTGGCGCCGGTCCTGGCGATGCCGGCCTGCTGACGCTGAAAGGGCTACAGCAGATCCAGCAAGCGGATGTCGTGGTCTATGACCGTCTGGTTTCCGACGATATCATGAACCTTGTACGCCGCGATGCAGACCGAGTGTTCGTCGGTAAACGTGCGGGCTACCACTGCGTACCGCAGGAAGAGATCAACCAGATCCTGCTGCGTGAAGCACAACAGGGCAAGCGCGTGGTTCGACTGAAAGGTGGCGACCCGTTCATCTTTGGCCGCGGTGGCGAAGAGCTGGAAACGCTGTGCCATGCCGGTATCCCATTCTCTGTAGTGCCGGGTATTACCGCAGCCTCCGGTTGTTCTGCCTATTCCGGCATTCCACTGACCCATCGTGATTACGCTCAGAGCGTGCGTCTGGTTACCGGACACCTGAAAACCGGCGGTGAGCTGGACTGGGAAAACCTGGCAGCAGAGAAACAAACGCTGGTGTTCTACATGGGGCTGAACCAGGCGGCCACGATTCAGGAAAAATTGATCGAATTTGGCATGCAGCCCGATATGCCTGTCGCCCTGGTAGAAAACGGTACCTCCGTGAAACAGCGTGTCGTCAATGGCGAGCTGACTCAGCTAGGAGAGTTGGCGCAACAGGTTGAAAGCCCAGCGTTAATTATTGTTGGTCGTGTGGTAGGCCTTCGCGATAAGCTGAACTGGTTCTCAAACCATTAATTGAATGCAAATAAATGCCCTGATTCTCAGGGCATTTATTTTCTCGTTTATTATTCATGATTTATTCTCAAACCTGAATTAAGAAAGACTAAACTCATTCACCAACAAAATGAATCTGCGCTCTAATTTATAAAAAACACGTAAAATACCCTATTTATATCCGTACAACCCATAAATCTAATTCACATCCTAAATAATACATGACCATTGAGTAATTTGACGAAGCACGGTCATTCAGTGGCAAAATAATAAATTACCTCGAAATAAATTTATGCCTTCAATGGCATATTTTGTGCGTATTTATTTAAGGATGTCGATTATGCAAAGGAAAAAACTCATTGCTGTGGGTATTGCTCTTGCGTTGCAAACTTACTATCTCCCGGCGATAGCCGCAGATAGTAGCGACGATGACAATGATTGCCCTACTGATATATCCGTATTATCAAAAGCCGAACGTAACAAACTCTCCGCACGCTGCCTGGCAGATTATACAGAACAAGACAATCACTGGGGATGGGTCGCAGGTGGTGTCGCTGCGCTAACAGCTGGTGTAGCGATAGGTATCGATAACAATGGCGGCGGCCATTCCCACCATAATGATACTCCGGCAACCCCATCAGATAATGGCGATGTAACGCCCACGCCTCCCGACGACGATAGCGGCGATGTAACACCCACGCCTCCCGACGACGATGGCGGTGATGTAACACCCACGCCTCCCGACGACGATGGCGGTGATGTAACGCCCACACCTCCCGATGACGATGGCGGTGATGTAACGCCCACGCCTCCCGACGACGATGGCGGCGATGTAACACCTACACCACCTGATGATACCTCTGTTATTACCTTCAGTAACGGCGTCACCATCGATAAAGGCCTGAACACACTGACATTTGACGGCATCAAGCTGGATAGCGGCACGGACCTCGGCGGCGCCGTATGGAATTACGTCGAACAGGATGATCGGTGGCAGATCGCATTACAAGACGGTAAAACGCTGCTGGTTTCCGACTGGAAAGTGACCGACGATAATGCCGCCGTCATTGAAGGTACGGTACAAGGAAGCGGCCTGTACTGGAAATATGACAACCAGGGATACCTGATCGTTGCCGATGACCAGACAACCGTCGTCGCTGGCGATGACGCTTCAAATACTGCCGATCGCGGGGTTGATACCCGTGGTGAAAGTAAAACTGGCGTCATCATCTCCGGCGATCGGACAAACAACGCGTTAAGCGGTGATTCCTCCGTCAGCGATGGTGCGGTCGGCATCGTCATTACCGGTGACAACACCACCAATACGATTTCAGGACAAAGCAACGTCGACGGCGCAACCGGCGCGCTGATTTCAGGTAACGGCACCACCACCCGCATTTCCGGTGGCATTGACGTCACAGGTGGCGGCACCGGCATGGTGATCGATGGCAACGAAACCACGGTGGCGAATACCGGCACCTCTAACATCAGCGGTCAAGGTTCAACCGGCTCCATCGTCAATGGCGACAACTCGCACGTTATCAACGATGGCGAACTCTATGTGGCCGACGGCGCTACCGGGGCAAAGATTACCGGTGATGATGTCCTCATCGACAACAAAGGCGATACCACCGCCAGCGGCGCAGGCTCTACCGGGCTATATATTGACGGCGACAACGCAACCATTAACAGCGAAGGGAAGCAGGATATTTCCGACGGCGCAACGGGCATCCTGATTAACGGCAACAGCGCCACCTTCGATAATATCGGCACCACCGATGTCAGCGGCGCAGGCTCTATCGGTATCAGCATCACCGGCGACAAAACGCGCATTACTAACGATGGCGAACTAAACGTTACCGACGGCGCGACCGGAGCCAAAATGACCGGTGACGGTGCGGTGATTGATAACACCGGCGACTCAACGGTCACCGGCGCGGGATCAACCGGGCTGTACATCGCGGGAAATAAGGCGCTGGTTATTGGCGAAGGAGATCAAACCATTGCGCAGGGCGCAACGGGTACCGTCATTGCGGGCGATAATTCCCGAATCGCGAATACGGGTGATATCACCGTGGATGGCGCGGGCTCTATCGCTGCAGTCATTGATGGAAATGATAATAGCCTGACTCAGGCAGGTGACATGCTGGTCACCAACGGCGCGATGGGTATCGTCACTGACGGGGCGGGTAACGAAATCAAAAACACCGGCAACGCGACCGTGCGCGATGCAAACTCCGTGGGTTTTGTGATCGATGGTGAAAAAAATGTCTTTAATAATAAAGGGAATATCGACGTCAGCCTGAATGGTACTGGCGCAAAAATGAGTGGCGACTCGTCACAGGCGACGCTGGATGGTGATATCAATGTGACCGCTGTCGAGGACAGCAACGGCCTATACCGTGGTGCACAGGGCCTCGATATGGCGGGTGATAACAATACGCTGAATATTACCGGCAACGTCACAATCAGCGGTGACTATGACGCAGATAGCCAGATGGCCAGCAACAGCGATACCCTCCAGGGAATCACCGTCAGCGGCACGAACAATCAGGTGGATCTAACCGGCTCGCTTAACATCAATGTTAGCGATGTGAGCACGGTAAGTGGACAGTGGCTGGATACATACGGCCTCACGGTCAAAGGTGATGGCAATACCGTCAATCTGATGGGCGGTATTGATATCAACTACGCCGAAAATGGCGATGGCGAAGTATCGTCTGTTACAGGCATAAATATAGACGGAGCTAGCAGTGTCACATTAAGCGGTGAGTCCACATTGAATATCACCACCCTCCCCGGCGGCTCAGTGACACTGGCCAATGTACAAAACGGCGGCAGCTTAACGTTAGACCAAAACTCTGTAATTAAAATCACAGAAACAGTTTTGCCCAGTGAGCATTACACCTACAACGCAATATTAACCGCAAAAGGCCAGGGTTCATCGATCGATAATCAGGGAGCCATCGTTGATGACGGCGCTGTCGCCCTATTATTCGCCCGCAGCGGCGCACAGGCAAAAAACAGTGGCGATATTAGCGCCTATGCCACAAGCGGTCATGACAACCGTAATGCAATCACTGCGGCTACCGATCAAGGATCGATAGTTAGCAACGCAGCGGGAGGATCAATCACGCTGGTATCGTCACTAACCCCAGGCAGCGATGGAGGAATAGGAACCTTCCCGCTGATTTGGTACAGCAATACGCTGTACGCCATGCTGGCGGAAAACTACGGCGAAGTGAGCAACGAGGCAGGCGCCACAATAAATCTCCAGGGGGCGGGGGTCTATGGCGTATCCGCCAGTAAAGGGACTGCCCTCAATGCCGGAGATATTTACCTGGACGGCTTCGTCCCGACGCTGAACGACGATAATACCGTCGCCAGCAAAAGCTACTGGTCACCATCACAACTCTATCTGACCAGCTCGGCAATGGTGGCAGGCACCACCGACGGTGGTTATGGCGATGCAACCGCCACCAATACAGGCACCATTACCGTCAATAATGCGGGCTTCGGTATGATGGCACTTAACGGCGGCACAGCCATTAACCAGGGCACTATTAACCTGACCGCCGATGCAGGCGTCACCAAAACCGATGATAACCAACTGGTGGGCATGGCGGCGCTGAATGGTGGCATCGTGATTAACGACACCACAGGCACCATCAATATTGATGCCAATTACGGCAAGCCTTTCCTGACTGACAGCAAAAGTACCGTGGTTAACTACGGTACGGTCTGTTATGACAGCAACTGCCAGGGCAGCGACGACTACAACCCAACCGACAGCAACGTTTCCCTTACTTTTGCTGATGGCGATGTCATTACCGCCGCAGGTGAAACGCTTACCGGCGAAACCATCATTACCAATCCGATCGCAACGGAAACCGTACACATTAGCAACGCTGGCACCGTCAGCGGCGGCAAGGTCATCGTTAAAAATTACGGCGATTTAACCAATGCCGACACCGGCAGCATCAGCAGCGTCAGTATTGCCACAGGCGGCACCTATACCAACGAAGGTACAACAGCGGCGGTCTCCGTTGACGGCGGTGTCTTCAACAATACAGGCACCGTGACCGGGAAAACCGGCACCACCGTCGGCGGTTCCATTATCAACAACAGCGGGTCCATGAACACGGTTGAGCAATGGTCCAGCACCATGAACAATACCGGCATCGTGACGGACTGGACCGGCGCATCGGGTGGTGCGGTACTGAACAACAACGCTGGCGGCGAAGTCGATAAACTCAAATTTACCGCTGCCGCAACCGTCAATAACGCGGGTGTCATTAATAACGGCACCGTCGATAAAAACGGTACGCTCAATAATCTTGAAGGCGGCGTGATGACGCTGGCAGATAACGCCCTGTGGTCCGGCGCCTTCAATAACTGGGGGACAGTGAACAGCGATGCCGATATCGCCACCGGCGGGAGCGGGCACACGCTGTACAACGGCAGCACTGGCGTCATTAATGGGCAGGTCACTACCTCGAAAAATAATGGCGGCAGTAAAGCCATTAACGACGGCACCATCAACATTGATAAAACCAACAATGTCGCGATGTCCGCGCACGGCAGCGCGAAGATGGTCAATAACGGCACCATCAATGTGGGAACCGAAGGTACCACACAAACCGGTATGGTCGGGATGCAGCTGGAATCAGATGCCAAATCCGATGCGGTGATCGAAAATAACGGCACCATCAATATTTACGCCAGCAACTCCTACGCCTTCAGCCAGTTGGGCAGTAACGGCCATATCGTCAACAACGGCACGGTCTACATTGATGACAACGTGACTGGCTCCGGCTTTATCAAGCAGGATGGTAAAACCATTGAAGGCAGCGGCGAAAACGGTGATGGTACGGAAGTGCATTATGTTGACTTCACGGCCCCCACGGAACCTGCTATTACCGATGGCACGACAACCGTTACCACCAGCGACAGTGCAGATTCATCGGCCACCAACAACCTGTCGGGCTACGTGGTCGGCACCAGCGCTGATGGCAGCGCCGGTAAGTTGATGGTCAGCAATGCCAGCATGAACGGCGTGGAGATTAACACCGGTTTTACCGCAGGTACTGCCGACACCACCGTAAGCTTTGACAACGTGGTCGAGGGCAGCAACCTGTCCGACGCAGGTGCCATTCAGTCCACCTCCGTGGTGTGGAATGCACAGGGCAGCACCGATGCCAGCGGCAACGTTGACGTCACCATGACCAAAAACGCCTATGCCGATGTGGCGACCGATGGTTCTGTCAGTGACGTGGCGCAGGCGCTCGACGCCGGTTACACCAACAACGAGCTGTACACCAGCCTCAACGTTGGCTCCACCGCTGAACTGAACAACGCGCTTAAGCAGGTGAGCGGCAGTCAGGCTATCACCGCGTTCCGTGAAGCCCGCGTGCTAAGCAACCGCTTTACCATGCTGGCCGATGCCGCGCCGCAAATTAAAGATGGCCTGGCGTTCAACGTCGTAGCGAAAGGCGACCCACGCGCTGAGTTGGGCAACGATACCCAGTACGACATGCTGGCATTACGTCAGTCGCTGGATCTCACCGCCAGCCAGAATCTGACGCTGGAGTACGGCATCGCGCGCCTGGACGGTGACGGTTCGAAGACCGCGGGCGACAACGGCCTGACCGGCGGCTACAGTCAGTTCTTTGGTCTGAAGCACAGCATGGCGTTTAATGAAGGTCTGGCGTGGAAGAACAGCCTGCGTTATGACGTACACAACCTCGACAGCAGTCGTTCTGTCTCTTATGGCGACACCAACAAGGTGGCGGATTCCAACGCACGTCAGCAGTATCTTGAGTTCCGCAGCGAAGGGGCGAAAACCTTCACCATGCTCAACGATACGTTGAAAGTCACGCCGTACGCCGGGGTGAAATTCCGTCATACGCTGGAAGGCAGCTATAAAGAGCGTAGTGCGGGTGATTTCAACCTGTCGATGAACGCTGGCAGCGAAACCGCTGTGGATTCCATTGTCGGAATGAAGTTCGACTATACCGGTGAAAATGGCTGGAGCGCCAGCGCCACGCTGGAAGGCGGTCCGAACCTGAGCTACAGCAAAAGCCAGCGTACTGCGTCACTGCAAGGTGCCGCAGGCCAGTCCTTTAGCGTAGACGACGACCAAAAAGGCGGAGGCATCAACGGCCTGGCGACGGTCGGTGTGAAATACAGCGCCAAAGACGCCAGCCTGAATCTGGACGCTTACCAGTGGAAAGAGGACAACATCAGCGATAAAGGCTTTATGTTGAATTTCAGAAAAACATTTCGCTAATTAATTAAACCCGCAGCCTGGTATTATTTATTAATACCAGGCTTTTTTATTTAAATTCAATTCACTAATCGTATGTTTTATATATAAAGCGACATGTCCTTTTCTGGACTACTTAAAGTTTATGTTAGTTGATATCTTATCCGGCGAAAAATGGACTTCATCCATTTAGAAATAGATATCTAACAAGGATTTTGACATGTTTAAATTTGCAAAAATCACCATCGTTGCTGGTGTTCTGGCTACGCTGACCGCGTGTACTGGTCATATCGAAAACACAAAAAATAACTGCAGCTACGATTATTTCCTGCATCCAGCAATTTCGATTTCAAAAATTATTGGTGGCTGTGGCCCGGCTGCGAATCAGTAATAGAAGCGATTGCGCAGATACAAAAAAACCGGGAACTTCCCGGTTTTTTTAACAACACAGAGCGCATTACGGCTTGGCGACAAAACCAATCGCTTCGTAAACGGCTTTCAGCGTAACAGATGCGCGGGCGCTGGCTTTTTCCGCACCTTCTTTCATCACTTTCTGCAGGAAAGCTTCATCGTTACGGAAACGGTGATAGCGTTCCTGAAGCTCGGTCAGCATACCGGAAACGGCCTCTGCGACTTCACCTTTCAGATGACCATACATTTTGCCTTCGAAGTGCTGTTCCAGCTCCGGAATGCTCTTACCGGTGACGGCGGAGAGAATATCCAGCAGGTTGGAAACACCCGCTTTATTCTGCACGTCGTAGCGTACAACTGGCGGCTCTTCAGAGTCGGTCATCGCACGTTTGATTTTCTTAACCACAGATTTCGGATCTTCCAGCAGACCGATCACGTTGTTGCGGTTGTCATCCGACTTGGACATTTTCTTCGTCGGCTCCAGCAGCGACATCACGCGCGCGCCGGATTTAGGAATGAACGGCTCAGGCACTTTGAAGATGTCGCCATACAGAGCGTTGAAGCGCTGGGCGATATCGCGGCTCAGTTCCAGATGCTGTTTCTGATCTTCGCCAACCGGTACCTGGTTGGTCTGATACAACAGGATGTCTGCCGCCATCAGTACCGGATAATCAAACAGACCGGCGTTGATGTTCTCCGCATAGCGCGCGGATTTGTCTTTGAACTGGGTCATACGGCTCAGTTCGCCGAAGTAGGTGTAGCAGTTCAGCGCCCAACCTAACTGTGCATGCTCCGGTACGTGAGACTGCACGAAAATGGTGCTTTTTTCAGGATCGATACCGCATGCCAGATACAGCGCCAGCGTATCGAGCGTTGCTTTACGCAACTGCTGAGCATCCTGACGAACGGTGATGGCATGTTGGTCAACGATGCAATAGATGCAATGGTAATCATCCTGCATGCTCACCCACTGACGCAGCGCACCCATATAGTTGCCAATGGTCAATTCACCTGAGGGCTGTGCGCCACTAAAAACGATGGGCTTAGTCATTTTTTGATTCCTGATTTTCGCTATGCGGAAGCCCGAGAGCGGGCAGTAGTTCATTAATACGGTCGTAAATAACGTCGGGCTGGCTCAGCGCGATCGACTCGCCGTAGTTGTAGCCATAGGTCAGGCCAACGGACGGACAGCCAGCAGCTTTTGCCGCCTGAATATCATTGCGTGAATCCCCTACGAAGAGCATTTGCTCAGGCTTGATGCCAAGCTTACTTGCCACCAGCAGCAGCGGATCCGGATGCGGTTTTTTATTCTGCACGTCGTCACCACCGATGACCACGCTAAAGTACTTGGCGATATCTAATGCTTCGAGCAATGGCGCGACAAACGGGGTCGGTTTGTTGGTCACCAGACCCAGCGGCAATCCTTTCGCATGCAGCGCGCCCAGCGTGTCGGCAACATCAGGGAACAGGAATGTCCCCTCTTCTGCGACATCGCCGTAGTATCTGTCGAACAGCTTACGCAAAATACGTACCTGCTCCTCGGCGGGAATATCATCATCAACGGGCGGTTTACCCATCGTTTTACGTAATGTTGCGCGCTCCTGACGGGACCACGCCAGCGCGCGCTCCATCAGTACATCTGCACCGTTACCAATCCAGGTGATAACGCGTTCTTCTCCGGCAACCGGCAGTTCCAGCGCATACAGCGCCATGTCCACCGCTGCGGCTAATCCCGGCGCGCTGTCGACCAGCGTGCCGTCGAGGTCAAATGCAGCGCCCCGAATATCCTGAAACTTATCCATGACTTACCTTCGCCAGTTCATTGCGCATTTCATCAATGACTTTTTTGTAGTCTGGTTGGTCGAAAATGGCGGAGCCTGCAACAAACATATCTGCGCCTGCCGCGGCAATTTCACCAATGTTATTCACTTTGACGCCACCGTCCACTTCGAGGCGGATATCGTAGCCAGATTCATCAATACGACGACGCACTTCACGCAGCTTATCCAGCGTTTGTGGGATGAAGGACTGTCCGCCAAAGCCTGGGTTAACGGACATCAGCAGGATCACATCGAGCTTATCCATGACGTAGTCCAGATAGCTCAGCGGTGTTGCCGGGTTGAACACCAGGCCCGCTTTACAGCCATGCTCTTTGATCAGCTGTAAAGTGCGATCGACATGCTCGGAGGCTTCCGGATGAAAAGTAATGATGCTGGCGCCAGCGGCGGCGAAGTCCGGGACAATACGATCGACCGGTTTCACCATCAGGTGAACATCAATCGGGGCGGTGATGCCATATTTACGCAGCGATTTCAGTACCATCGGTCCGATGGTCAGGTTCGGTACATAGTGATTGTCCATGACGTCGAAGTGCACGACATCGGCACCGGCAGTCAGCGCTCTCGCGGTGTCCTCACCCAGGCGGGCAAAATCAGCCGACAGAATTGAGGGGGCGATCAAATACTGTTTCATCCGCTTCTCCTTGAGATTTATTTCTTCGCAGGCGTTACGACTCCTGGTTTATACAGTGCCAGCAGTTCGTTCACCTTTTTACGCGTGCCGCCATTGCTGCTTATGCTGCGCCGCACTTTGACCTGAAAATGTTTCGCCGCTCGGTACCATTCACGGGTATCGGGCGTATCGTGGTTCGAAATTAACACCGGGATCTGCTTACTGACCAGCTTTTCTGCCATCTCGGCCAAATGCGCCTGCTCTTTCGGGCTAAAGCTGTTGGTGTGATACGCAGTGAAATTTGCCGTCGCCGAAAGCGGTGCATAAGGCGGGTCACAATAGACCACAGAGTTGCTATCCGCACGGTTCATGCACTCTTCATAGGAGAGGCAATGAAACTCCGCATTCTGCGCTTTCTCAGCAAAATGGTACAACTCAGCTTCCGGGAAGTAAGGTTTTTTATAACGCCCAAACGGGACGTTAAACTCGCCGCGCAGGTTATAACGGCACAATCCGTTGTAACCAAAGCGGTTCAGATACAAGAACAGCACTGCTCTGCGGAACGGATCCTCGCTGGCATTAAATTCTTCTCTGAACCGATAGTACACCTCAGCCTGATTGGTTTCAGGCATAAACAGCTCACGCGAAGCCTGCACATACTCATCGGTACGCGTCTTCACGATGTTATAGAGACTGATAAGGTCGCTGTTGATATCGGCAAGAATATAACGAGAAAAGTCGGTGTTGAGAAACACCGACCCGGCACCCACGAAAGGTTCAATCAGGCACTCACCCTGAGGTAAATGCCGTTTGATATCATCAAGCAGGGGGTATTTCCCCCCTGCCCATTTCAAAAAAGCGCGATTTTTTTTCATGCTGACTAACTAATTACACCTTCTCCGGCTGTGGAGAAAGCTCCGACAGCATCCTGCGCTTTAGTCTTTGTCCCGCAATTGGGCGAAACATCAAACCATTGCAGAACATATCCTATCTTACTTCAAATCGGCCTGAACCTGATGCAGCGGTTTTGCCCACGGGTTTTTCGCCTGAATATCAGCGGGTAACGTAGACACTGCACGTTTCGCGTCTTCTTTAGACGCATACACGCCTGTCACCAGAACATACCACGGTTGACCGTTACGCGTCGTCTGGTACACCACGTAGTTCTTCAGGTTTTCTTTCTTCGCCCAACCGTTCAGGTTGTCGTAGTTAGAAGAACTGCTGAGCTGCAGCGTGTAATGGCTGGACGGCGCAGATTTTAACGCTCCAACATTACCTGCACTTTTCGCTCCGCCAGCAACAGGCGTTGTCGTTGTTGCTGTCGCCGTTGGCGCAGGCGTTGCGGTCTGCGTTGGCGTCGCAGTTGCTTTCGGCTCAGCGGTCGCTTTCGGCGTAGCGGTTACCACAGGTGCTTTAGTTGTGGTGGTCGGCGCGGTAGCAGTTACGGTTGGTTTTGCCTGAGCAACAGGTTTCGGCTCTGTCGGCGTCGCTTTCACCGTAGTTTGCGGTTTGCTCTTCGGCTCAATAACGGCCTGTTTACGTTCCTGGCGCGTAGCAGCAGGACGCTCAGTCGTTTCCGTTTTCGCCGTCTGGCGCGCAGCATTACCATTACGCATCGGCGCAACGGTCGCAGGTTCGGTCGGCAGCGTAGAGTTAACCACGGCGTTGTTAACCTGCTCCTGACCCTGCGGTTGTGTCAGAGCATTGTTCAAATCGCCCTGCACTTCAACACGCTGCTGGCCTTCGGTTGCCGCAGGTGCCTGACCTTGAGTCGGGGTAGAGGAAATCGGTGGCAGGGAAACATCCTGCTGGGTATTGCCAGCGGTCTGCTCAGTGCCCGTTGCAGGAGCCGTTGCGCTCGCCTGATCCGTTGCATTGCTGCCAGAAAGATCGATGCTCTTCTCACCAGATGCTGCCTGCTCATTAGAAGAAGATGAGGGGGCTTTCAGCGCAGAACCAATGCCGATAATCAGCAGCAGCAGTACCAGAACCCCCACACCCATCATCATATATTGGCGGGAGGCAGGTTTGCTGGCGGCTTTCTTACGCTTGCGCGGACGACGTTCTACACGCTCTTCATCCACGGCATCGTCATCAGATTCATACTCTTCTTCAAGGTCCTGCTCTTCTTCACGCTCTTTGCGTGCACGTGCAGGACGGCGATCGTCAGCATCCAGATCAACATCATCAAAATTGATTTGCGGCTCATTATCGCGTTCAGACGATTGACGAGAACGACCAGTACGACGATCGCTGGGATCGGGTTTCAGCTCGTCTTCTGGTTTGAATTCATCCATTTAACACCCCACTCAAAGGTTAATGCTTACGACTTTGCACATAACCTGAAGCTAAAAGACCTACGTTTCGCAACGTAAGCCTGACCTTTCTTGTTGTTACGCCTGCTGGCAATCAGCAATAGCGTTAAGAACCACCTCGTGCGACACTCCGCCGCGCACTTCACTCTTCCCTATCGCTCGCGGAAGCACCAAACGAATCTCTCCCGCTAACACTTTTTTATCTCGCAGCATGTGCGGCAGATAAGCCTCGGTGGACATTTCACGCGGCCCATTCACCGGTAAGCCAGCTCGCTGTAACAGCGTAATGATGCGCTGCGTATCAGCGGAGGTGAACTGACCCAAACGTTCTGACGTACGGGCAGCCATTACCATACCTGCTGCGACTGCTTCACCATGTAACCAATTGCCATAACCCATTTCAGCTTCGATCGCATGGCCAAACGTGTGTCCCAAATTCAGTAAAGCACGTAAGCCCATTTCACGCTCGTCTGCTGCGACAACTTCTGCTTTCAGCTCACAACAACGACGGATACAGTAAGCCATCGCCGGACCATCCAGACGCAGTAACGCATCCAGATTGTCTTCCAGCCAGCTGAAAAATTCGCCGTCAAGAATGATGCCGTATTTGATCACTTCCGCCAGCCCCGATGCCAGCTCACGCGCAGGAAGCGTTTTCAGACAATCGAGATCCACCACCACGGAGGCCGGTTGGTAAAACGCGCCAATCATGTTTTTACCGAGGGGATGGTTTACGGCGGTTTTGCCGCCAACGGAGGAGTCGACCTGCGACAACAGAGTTGTCGGGACTTGAATAAAACGAACACCACGTTGATAGCTGGCTGCCGCAAAACCGGTCAGATCGCCAATCACGCCGCCGCCAAGGGCAACTAACGTGGTATCACGACCGTGCGGTTTTTGCAGTAACGCGGTGAAAACCGTATCCAGAACCGTCAGGCTTTTATACTGCTCGCCATCGGGAAGGATAACGCTATCAACGTTAACACCCGCCTGTTCAAGTACGCCGCGAACCTTATCGAGATAAAGGGGAGCCAGGGTTTCGTTGGTCACCAACATAACCTGATCGCCCGATTTCAGCGGTAAGAATGAAGCTGGCTCATTGAACAAACCAGCCGCGATGGTGATAGGGTAACTACGTTCCCCGAGAGTGACTGTGATCCTCTCCATTACGCGACATCCACCTTAGTTACTTGTACCCGCAGACGAGTGTGTATTCAGCCAGAATTAGTTGCTTTCCAACATATGAATAATCTGGTTTGCTACGACTTTTGCGCTCTGATCGTCGGTGCGAATGGTCACGTCAGCAATCTCTTCGTACAGAGGATTGCGTTCGTCAGCCAACGCTTCCAGAACTTCACGAGGCGGTGATTCTACCTGCAGCAGCGGGCGTTTCTTGTCACGTTGAGTACGTGCAAGTTGTTTTTCAATTGTCGTTTCAAGATAGACCACGACGCCACGCGCGGAAAGACGGTTACGTGTTTCACGTGATTTTACAGAGCCACCGCCAGTTGCCAGCACAATACCCTGTTTTTCCGTCAACTCGTTGATGACTTTTTCTTCGCGATCACGGAAGCCGTCTTCACCTTCTACATCGAAGACCCAGCCCACATCAGCTCCGGTTCGTTTCTCAATCTCTTGATCAGAATCGTAAAATTCCATATTGAGTTGTTGAGCTAACTGGCGCCCAATAGTGCTTTTTCCGGCACCCATAGGCCCAACCAGAAAGATATTGCGTTTCTCTGCCATTTTTTCGGTACTACTAAGACTATTCGTTAATGGTAAACCCGCTTCGCAGACACCCAGCGCAGCAGGACATGAACTGAAACCTCATAAGATATTGCGAGAGTCAGACTGAAAATTATCTCAATACTCAAGCGGGTTTGGCAACTGAATAAATCACCAAACCTAACGCATTTCTGGTCGTGGCAGGCATGCTACCCTGCAAACATCAGACCTGGCGACGTATCGCGCAGTCAAATGACACCCAATAAGCCTATGGCACACCACCGGAAAGGCAAAGCGTATTCACTGCCGCATAAGTAAAGAAAAGTACCGACGCTCAAATCGGTACTCCTTGTATGCTAAATACACCCTCACGTCAAATCCCTGAAACGTGTTCAGTGCAAAAACAACGGCTTTTCATGCATAAGTTATTCCGTTGAAACCAGTCTGGGCGTAATAAAGACCACTAATTCGCGCCGTTCGTCTTCTTTACCATCATGGCGAAAAAGAGAGCCAAGCCAGGGAATGTCGCCTAATAGCGGCACGCTGTCGGCTGCGGATTTATTCTTATGTGAAAAAATCCCGCCAAGCGCAATCGTCTCGCCGCTTTTTACCTCGACCTGCGTTTCAATCTCCTGCTTGTCGATAGCCAGCACTTCGCCATCTGCCTGCTGTAGAACCTGTCCGGGAACATTCTGGCTGATATGCAGTTTCAGCCTGATTCTCCCTTTCTGCAACACCGTTGGTGTTACCTCCATCCCCAGTACCGCTTCCTTGAACTCGACGGATGTCGCACCGCTTTCACCGCTGGAGACCTGATAAGGGATCTCACTGCCCTGCTTAATACTGGCAGGTTGCAGGTGAGATGCCAGTAATCGTGGGCTGGCGATGATATCCAACTGCTGTTTTTGCTCCAGCGCAGACAACTCCAGTTCCAGTAAACGACCGTTAATGCGGCCAATATTAAATCCCACACGGGATGTGGCGGTGGCTACAGAAAGGTCGCTGGCGAGCGTCGTGACATTCCCAACCGCCCCCGATTGTTGTGCGTCAGCCAGCGACCACTTCACCCCCAGCTCGCGCAAACTTTTTTCATTTATGGTGACGATATGCGCCGCCAGTTCGACCTGGGCCACCGGCAAATCCATTTCCGATACCCACTTTTCCAGGGTGTTAAGCGCAACGCTATTATCACGCAGCAGTAAGCGGTTGGTCCGTTTATCCACCGTCATGCTTCCTTTGGCACTGAGCAGCTTTTCTCCTGCTTTTGCCAGCTCGGCAGCATCGGCATAGTGCAAAATAATGCTGCGCTGCTCCAGCGGCATACTGGCCTGAATCCGCGCCTGTTCATTGTCCTGGCGGGCCGCATTTTCACTCTGCCATTGAACAGAATGTACATGCAGGATGTTTCCCTCCTGGCGTAATACCAGTCCGGCACTTTTTACCACCGTCTGCAATGCCTGCTTCCAGGGGACATCCGTCAAATGCAGCGACAGCACACCGCTGACATCTGGCGAAACCACCAGGTTTTTCTGTTCCTGTTCAGCCAGCGCCTGCAATACCTGAGTAACCGGCACATCATCGACCACCAGCGTCACGTTTTGCGGTTTCGTCGCCAGCGCGCTCGTTATCCCGACCACCAGCGCTATTACTATCCACGCTATCCATCGCTTCATTTACCGCTCCTTGTCGTTGCCACTGCCACCGCGGCGGTTCGCAGTTTTTTTCTGTGTCGAGGGTTATGTTCTGGGCCGTTATCTGCGTAATTGTCCAACCGTTTTTCAGGACGTCATTTGGCTTAACCCGCCGCCATTTTTTCTGGCTATCCTGAACGATGCCAATGGGTCGCGTGCCCTGGCTCACCATGCCCTGAAAACGCCATGTCGACAGCTCAGCAATTTGGCAACGGTCCTCCGGCGGCAGGAAGGGATTACGCATACCGGTGAGCATCAGTACGCTTACGCATATCAACAGCCAGCGTTCAACCGTCATTCAGACGCTCCAGCTGTAGCGTTAGCAGCAGCTCCGTGTCTTCTGTGCTAAGCGAAAATCGGCTGACGTTCATCCCCTGAGCCGCCAACTGGACAAACGTCTGCGGGATAGCATCCCAGGCCGATATCAGCGCCATCTCTCCGCCTTGCGCAGAGGGTTGCCAGTGGATAAGACGAGTAAGTGAAGTCTGAAACAGTAGTGGAGAGAACAGGGTCAGTTTCTCTTCCGGCTCTGCTGGTGATGCCGCTAACAGATAGACATCTCGCCATTGCATCTGAATAGCTGCCCGTTGCTGGACCAGCGTCTCGCGTTGCATCGTCCGCTCCCGCGCTACGGGATAAAGACATAACGTCACCAGTATGAGTAGCCCCAACATCCAGCCGCACCAGCAGATGAGTCGAAAGCGCGGCGACTGCGCTAACCAGACATCACAGAGCGTTATCATGCGCACCGCTCCGTGTCAGTCGATAGTGGAATTGCCAGCGTCCCTGCGCATCCTGCTGCGTTTCACCGGAGCTGCTCAACTGAAATAATGGCCGCTGGCGTAATTGCGTTTCCAGAGTCTTCAGCGCGGCAAAGTTCAGCGTGTTTCCCGTCAGTTCCAGCGTGTCCTGTTGCCAGGTCATTTTTGTTAACCACGCCTGCTCAGGCAGTAATTCCGCCAGCTCTTGCAAAACCGACTGCCAGCTTCGGGTCTGCTCACGCTGTTTGTTCCGTGCCTGCACCTGTTGCCATCGTTGCTGGCGCTGCTGCATACGCGGCTTTAGCGCCATTAAGGCCTCGACACGCGTCTTTTCGGCATCTGCCAGCAACAATTCAGCCCGATTTTCTACACTCAACACGCTGTAATTGCGCAACAACACGCCAATACTAAGCAGTAGCGAAGCGCTAAATAAGATGCCCCAGAAGCGCAGGCAAGCGTAACGCCGAGTCTGACGCCAGGGCAGAAGATTAATGGTCGCTATCATCGGTACGAGCCTCCCATAGCGAGTCCCAGCGCAATGGCGAAGTGATGGCTTTGCGTTGGAATGGGCGGCTGGCGTACAGACACGGCGCTCAAAGGATCGAAGCCGCCAGGGGAGCATTGCGCAATGGCTGTCGTGGGCAGAGATAATGTCGTGGCAAGCTCATCGATACTGCCAATATCGCCCGTTGATTTACGTCCCCATGCCGAACGGGTCGCCCATAACCACTGAGGGTCATCACGCCATACCAGACACTGCTGATGTTCTGGCAAGAAGGGAATAAATCGCTGTAACGCGCTGGCATCCGGTGTAATCGCCGTAACCTGCACCTTCAGGGTTTGGATAAGCGTCAGAAGCGCTGAAATCTCTTTGCTTTGCGCAGCAGTGACGTTAAACGCCGGGCTCAACGTGTCTTCGCTATAATCAAAATGCAGCGCATCCGGCGCCATATCCAGTTCACGCGCCATCGAACCGGACAACCATGCGGTTTGCTCTGGCTCGCGTAACGTCATTGTCGGACGAGGAAACTTTTTTTGTAACGTCCTGTTGGCGGGAAAAGAGAGATGAATATGGTGTCGGCGAGGAAGCTCCCGGCTCCACGGCAGCAGCGCGGCGACCAGCTGTTCAGGCTCGCGAATGTGGCCATCGACGATAGCCTGAGGCGTCAGCGGTATACGCCACCAGCGTTGCAGATACCAACCTGATGCTTCGCGAACGATAGCGACAGCCAGCGCTTCATGTTGCTGAATATGCAGACCAATTTTCCAGATATTGAAAGCCATTGCTGATGATCTCCTTATCACCCGTCGCTTTAACGGGTATATCAATGCGTCTGGCTTGCCTTTATACTACCGCGCGTTTGTTTATAAACTGCCCAAATGCCACTAAATGGGAAATCTCCAGTGAAGTTCGTAAAGTATTTATTAATCCTTGCAGTATGTTGCATCCTGCTGGGAGCAGGCTCGATTTATGGCCTTTATCGCTATATCGAGCCGCAATTACCTGACGTCGCGACGCTCAAAGATGTGCGTTTACAGATCCCGATGCAGGTTTACAGCGCTGACGGCGAGCTAATCGCGCAATATGGCGAGAAACGTCGAATCCCGGTCACGCTGGATCAGATGCCGCCGGTAATGGTTAAAGCCTTTATCGCCACAGAAGACAGCCGCTTTTATGAGCACCATGGGGTAGACCCGGTGGGGATCTTCCGTGCGGCCAGCGTCGCATTGTTCTCTGGTCACGCGTCGCAAGGGGCGAGTACCATTACCCAACAGTTGGCGAGAAACTTCTTCCTGAGCCCGGAACGTACGCTGATGCGTAAGATCAAAGAAGTGTTCCTGGCGATCCGCATTGAGCAACTGCTGAGTAAAGATGAGATCCTCGAACTGTATCTGAACAAGATCTATCTGGGGTATCGCGCCTATGGCGTGGGTGCTGCCGCGCAGGTCTATTTCGGTAAGACGGTGGATCAACTCAGCTTAAGTGAAATTGCGGTGATTGCCGGTCTGCCAAAAGCGCCGTCAACCTTCAACCCGCTCTATTCGATGGACCGTGCAACCGCGCGACGTAACGTTGTACTGTCGCGTATGTTGAGCGAAAACTACATCACGCAAGCCCAGTACGATCAGGCGCGCGGCGAGGCCATTGACGCTAACTACCACGCGCCGGAAATCGCTTTCTCTGCACCGTATCTGTCTGAAATGGTGCGCCAGGAGATGTATAACCGTTATGGCGAGAAAGCCTATGAAGACGGGTATCGCATCACCACCACCATTACGCGCAAAGTACAGCAGGCAGCTCAGCAGGCAGTACGTAACAACGTGATGGATTACGACATGCGCCACGGCTACCGCGGCCCGTCGAACGTGCTGTGGAAAGTGGGCGAAAGCAGTTGGGACAGCAAGAAAATTACCGATACGCTGAAAGCGCTGCCGACTTATGGCCCCCTGCTGCCGGCGGTTGTTACCAGCGCCAATCCACAGGAAGCCATTGCCGCGCTGGCGGATGGTACATCAGTGTCATTACGGATGGATGGTATGCGCTGGGCGCGTCCTTACCGTTCGGATACTCAACAAGGCCCAACGCCGCGTAAAGTGACCGACGTAGTACAGACTGGCCAGCAAATCTGGGTACGCCAGGTGGGAGATGCCTGGTGGCTGGCGCAAGTGCCGGACGTCAACTCAGCCCTGGTCTCCATCAATCCGCAAAACGGTGCGGTGCTGGCGCTGGTTGGTGGTTTTGACTTCAACCAGAGCAAGTTTAACCGTGCAACCCAGGCGTTACGCCAGGTGGGCTCCAACATCAAGCCATTCCTGTATACCGCCGCGATGGATAAAGGTCTGACGCTGGCGAGCATGCTCAACGACGTGCCGATCTCCCGCTGGGATGCCGGTGCTGGTTCCGACTGGCAGCCGAAGAACTCCCCGCCGCAGTACGCCGGTCCTATCCGCTTACGTCAGGGGCTGGGTCAGTCGAAAAACGTGGTGATGGTACGCGCCATGCGCGCTATGGGCGTGGATTACGCGGCAGAGTATCTGCAACGTTTCGGTTTCCCGGCACAGAACATTGTGCATACCGAGTCACTGGCGCTGGGTTCGGCTTCGTTCACGCCGTTGCAGGTGGCGCGCGGTTACGCGGTGATGTCTAACGGAGGCTTCCTGGTCGATCCGTATTTCATCAGTAAGATCGAAAGCGATATGGGCGGCGTTATCTTCGAAGCGAAGCCAAAAATTGCCTGCCCGGAATGCGATATTCCGGTGATTTACGGCGATACCCAGAAATCTAACGTGCTGGAAAACAGTAACGTAGAAGATGTCGCCGTCTCGCAGGAACAGCAGAATGCCGCCGTGCCTATGCCGCAGCTTGAGCAGGCGAACCAGGCTCTGGTCGCGCAAAGCGGCACACAGGAGTACGCTCCGCACGTGATCAACACGCCGCTGGCCTTCCTGATAAAAAGCGCGCTGAACACCAATATCTTTGGTGAACCAGGCTGGATGGGAACCGGTTGGCGCGCAGGTCGCGATTTACAGCGTCATGATATCGGCGGGAAAACCGGGACTACCAACAGCTCTAAAGATGCGTGGTTCTCCGGTTACGGACCAGGGGTAGTAACGTCGGTATGGATCGGCTTTGATGACCATCGCCGCAACCTTGGTCATACAACGGCTTCCGGCGCGATCAAAGACCAAATCTCCGGCTACGAAGGCGGTGCGAAGAGTGCGCAGCCTGCATGGGATGCTTACATGAAATCCGTGCTGGAAGGTGTGCCTGAACAGCCGCTGACGCCACCGCCGGGTATCGTGACGGTCAATATCGATCGCAGCACAGGACAACTGGCGAGCGGTGGCAATAGCCGCGCAGAGTACTTCATTGAAGGCACTCAGCCGACGCAACAGGCGGTGCATGAGGTGGGGACAACCATTATCGATAATGGTGAGACACACGAACTGTTCTGATCGATTGCCGGATGGCGCTTCGCTTATCCGGCCTACAATTTCGGTACAATTATTTGATCTTCCGGAATTTTGTAGGCTGGATAAGGTATCAGTTGGCAATCGTAATTAAAGCCGTCCCTGCCCTTTCAGCCATTCGCGTACGAGGAACAGCGCACTGACATTACGCGCTTCGTGAAAATCAGGGTCTTCCAGCAGGTCCATCAAATGCGCCAGCGGCCAGCGCACCTGCGGTAATGGCTCAGGTTCATCACCCTCCAGCGATTCAGGATATAAGTCCTCTGCCACCACGATGTTCATCTTGCTGGAGAAATAAGATGGCGCCATGCTGAGTTTCTTTAAAAACGTCAGATCTTTTGCGCCAAACCCCACCTCTTCTTTCAGCTCCCGATTCGCCGCCTCAAACACGCTTTCGCCAGGATCGATTAATCCCTTGGAAAAACCCAGTTCGTAGGACTCGGTCCCGACCGCGTATTCGCGAATAAGGATCAGATGGTCGTCAACAATCGGCACAATCATTACCGCTTCACGCGTGGATGGACGCATACGTTCATAAACGCGGCGTACGCCATTGCTGAACTCAAGGTCCACGCTTTCGACCTTAAACAGCCGGGATTGGGCGATGGTTTCCACTTTCAAAATCGTGGGTTTCTGTAATGATTTGCTCATTGTGAGGATCTTTGCTGTGAAATCTGGGGTTATTGTGCGATATACCGCACGGTTTCGGCAATGTGAATTGCCGTTTATTTACATTTATGTAACGTACTAAAAGTTAATCCCTATTTCAAATTAAAAGTCAATAGGTTGAAATAACTCCAGGAATTTGCTGATATTCCATTTTTGGTGATTTTGCTATGATTCGCATTTACTGGGCTGTACTTAAAGATGCTCAAGTTCGACTCCACACTTGCCGATAGCCAACCACAGAATCACGAATATTGAACAGGGTGCGACTGACCACGCCTGACAGACTAAGTAAGATGGGGAAAGCATGAGCACCATTCTGATTTTTTTAGCTGCTTTGCTGGCCTGCTCATTGCTTGCAGGATGGCTACTCAAATCAAAATCCAGGCAGAAAAATTTACCCTTGAGCAGCGTCTTCTCAGACGCCTCGAAACGTAAACTCACACCTGAAGAACGCAGCGCAGTCGAAAACTATCTCGAAAGCCTTAGTCAAATTCAGCAAGTACCCGGTCCCACAGGAGCCAGTGCTGCACCGGTCTCATTAACGTTGAATGCCCAAAGTAATAGCGTCATCGTGCTTACTCGTTCGATTACACGTTACGGCATTACCACCGACGATCCTAACAAATGGCGCTACTATCTTGATTCCGTTGAGGTACATCTTCCCCCTTTCTGGGAACAATACATCAACGACGAAAACAGCGTTGAGATAATCCACACCAATACGATACCGCTGGTTATCTCGTTGAACGGCCATACGCTGCAGGAATATATGCAGGAAGCGCGAGGTTATGCGTTACAGCACACCGCTTCTACCCAGGCGTCCATTCGTGGTGAAGAAAGTGAGCAGATTGAACTGCTGAATATTCGCCAGGAAACCCATGAAGAATATGCGCTCAGCCGCCCTTCGGGATTGCGCGAGGCGTTACTGATAACCGCCTCATTCCTGCTGTTCTTTTTCTGTTTGGTTATCCCGAATACGTTTGTTCCGTGGGCAGTTGGTGGCGCGGTGTTGCTGTTAGCTGCGGGTCTGTGGGGATTGTTCGCCCCGCCGTCCAAAAGCGCCCTGCGGGAAATTCATTGTCTGCGCGGTACGCCACGTCGCTGGGGGTTATTTGGCGAAAACGACCAGGAACAAATTAATAATATCTCGCTGGGTATTATTGATCTGATCTACCCACCTCACTGGCAACCTTACATCGCCCAAGACCTTGGCCAGCAAACGGATATCGATATTTATCTCGATCGCCACGTTGCCCGCCAGGGGCGTTTTTTATCTCTGCACGATGAAGTGAAAAACTTCCCGTTACAGCACTGGCTGCGCAACGCCGTCATCGCAGGCGGCTCGTTGCTGGTACTGCTGATGCTGCTGTTTTGGATCCCGCTGGATATGCCGATAAAGGTCACGCTCTCCTGGATGAAGGGCGCGCAAACTATCGAAGCTACCAGCGTTAAACAGCTCGAAAACGCGGGCGTTCGCGTGGGTGACACGCTGCACCTGAGTGGTACGGGTATGTGTAACATTCATACCCAAGGAAGCTGGAATGCGCAGCCTGCCACGCCGTTTATGCCTTTCGATTGCTCGCAAATTATCTGGAATGACGCGCGCGCATTGCCGCTGCCTGAGTCTGACCTGGTGAACAAGGCTACCGCGCTCACACAGGCCGTGAGCCGTCAGCTGCATCCCAAACCTGACGATGACTCTCGCGTCAGCGCATCGCTACGCTCAGCAATCCAAAAGTCCGGCATGGTATTACTGGACGATTTTGGTGAGATTGTCCTGAAAACGGCCGATCTGTGTGCTGCCAAAGATGAATGTGTGCGCTTAAAAAATGCGCTGGTTAACCTCGGTAACAGTAAAGACTGGGCCGCGCTGGTGAAACGGGCAAACGCAGGCAAACTGGATGGCGTGAACGTGCTGCTGCGTCCGGTAAGCGCAGAGTCACTGGATAATCTGGTAAATACCTCTACGGCACCGTTTATTTCACGCGAGACTGCACGAGCAGCCCAGGCGCTGAATAGCCCTGCCCCTGGCGGTTTCCTGATTATCAGCGATGAAGGCAGCGATCTGGTCGATCAGCCGTGGCCGACGACCTCGCTATATGACTATCCACCTCAGGAACAGTGGAACGCCTTCCAGCGCCTGGCACAGATGCTAATGCAGACGCCGTTTCGCGCGGAGGGGATCGTCACCAATATTTCGACTGACGCCAATGGCACCCAGCACATTGGACTGCACCGTATCCCGGACCGCTCAGGTTTATGGCGCTACCTTGGCACGACGCTGCTGATGTTCTCCATGCTCGGATGCGCTATCTACAACAGCATACAGGCATTCAGACGCTACCAGCGTCACCGCACCCGCATCGCGGAAATTCAGAGCTACTATGAAAGTTGCCTCAATCCAACACTGATTGACAACCCGGAAAGCCTGATTCGATAACACGCTCGCGCGACAGGATATGCTACCCTGTCGCGCATCATGTTTTCTTCTGGGGAGTTTCCATGCAGATCAATATTGCCTGGCAGGATGTCGACACCGTGTTGTTAGATATGGACGGCACGCTGCTCGACCTGGCATTCGATAACTATTTCTGGCAAAAACTGGTGCCGGAAACCTATGGCGCGAAGCAGGGTATCTCTCCTCAGGAAGCTCAGGACTATATTCGTCAGCAGTATCATGCCGTGCAGCATACGCTAAACTGGTATTGCCTTGATTACTGGAGCGAGTGCCTGGATCTGGATATTTGCGCCATGACCACGGAACAGGGACCGCGCGCCGTTTTGCGCGAAGATACCGTACCGTTTCTTGATGCCTTAAAAGCCAGCGGCAAGCGCCGCATTTTGCTCACCAACGCGCATCCGCATAATCTGGCGGTGAAGCTTGAGCATACCGGTCTGGCCTCACACCTTGATTTATTACTTTCCACCCACACATTTGGTTATCCCAAAGAGGATCAGCGGTTATGGCACGCTGTGGCTGAAGAAACGGGAATGAGTGCAGAGAAGACGTTGTTTATTGACGACAGCGAACCCATTCTCGACGCCGCTGCTCTGTACGGTATTCGTTACTGCCTCGGCGTGACCAATCCCGACTCCGGCATCGCCGAAAAACAGTACGCACGCCATCCGTCACTGAATGACTACCGCCGACTGATCCCCTCACTGATGTGAAGGAGACGCCATGAAAGAAAAGCCCTCTGCTGAAGTTAGGCTGGATAAATGGCTGTGGGCTGCACGCTTTTACAAAACGCGTGCGCTAGCCCGCGAAATGGTTGAAGGCGGTAAGGTGCACTACAACGGCCAGCGCAGCAAGCCAAGCAAGATTGTCGAGCTGAACGCCACCCTCACCCTTCGCCAGGGAAATGACGAACGAACAGTCATTATCAAGGCCATTACCGAGCAGCGTCGCCCGGCAACGGAAGCCGTTACGCTGTATGAAGAAACCGCGGAAAGCGTGGAAAAACGCGAAAAAATGGCGCTGGCGCGTAAACTTAACGCGTTAACCATGCCGCACCCGGACAGACGACCGGACAAGAAAGAGCGCCGCGATCTGTTACGATTTAAACACGGCGACAGCGAGTGACTGTCACCTGCAAGAGAGATGATTATGCCGCAACATGACCAATTACATCGTTATCTGTTTGAAAACTTTGCCGTGCGCGGCGAGCTGGTGACCGTATCGGAAACCCTGCAACAGATCCTCGAAAATCATACTTACCCGCAACCGGTCAAAAACGTACTGGCTGAGCTGCTGGTTGCCACCAGCCTGCTCACCGCCACGCTGAAATTTGCCGGTGATATCACTGTGCAGTTGCAGGGTGATGGTCCGCTGAGCCTGGCCGTCATCAACGGCAACAACAATCAGCAGATGCGCGGCGTGGCCCGCATGCAGGGTGATATTCCTGAAGATGCCGATCTGAAAACGCTGGTGGGCAACGGTTACCTGGTGATCACCATTACCCCGGAAGAAGGCGAGCGTTATCAAGGCGTGGTCGGTCTGGAAGGTGACACGCTGGCAGCGTGTCTGGAAGATTACTTCATGCGTTCTGAACAGCTGCCGACACGCCTGTTCATCCGCACTGGCGACGTTGATGGCAAACCCGCTGCTGGCGGAATGCTGCTGCAGGTAATGCCGGCGCAAAACGCGCAGGCAGATGATTTCGATCACCTGACAGCCCTGACCGAAACCATCAAAGCCGAAGAGCTGCTGACGCTGCCTGCCAACGAAGTGCTGTGGCGCCTGTACCACGAAGAAGAGGTTACTCTCTACGATCCGCAGGACGTTGAGTTCAAATGCACCTGTTCACGCGAACGCTGCGCGGGCGCACTGAAAACGTTGCCGGACGAAGAAGTGGACAGCATTCTGGCGGAAGAAGGCGAGATCGATATGCACTGCGATTACTGCGGTAGCCACTATCTGTTTAACGCCATGGATATTGCTGAGATCCGCAGCAATGCCTCCCCTGCCGATCCACAGGTTCATTAATCACTGTCTTGCCTGATGGCACGGCGCTTATCAGGCCTACGGAAAATCTGTCGTAGGCCTGATAAGACGTTCGCGCTGCCATCCGGCAAAAACGATGTCGGCAACACACTCACTCGGTGTAATAGGTCATCGGCAGTCTTTTGCCATCAATAGTGATATCCCGCCAGATTCTGGGGGCTGAGCCCAGTTGCTGATTCGCCACCGCCTGCAGCAATTTATCCTTAGTGAATCCTTCAGGTAGCCTGGCAACAGCTAACAAATCCCATTTGTTTTTTTGCATGCCGAAGATCAGACTCTCCCCATCGCCAAAGGCATATAACACCTGCTCAGGATGACCATCCGCATTGAGGTCCTGACTCACCAGTACGCACGCATTCTGCTCAGCACAAGAGGTGATGCGATACCCCTGTGTTTTGACAAACGCCCAGAACGCATCGTCTGGCTTCTGGCTCCCCGGAGCCATCACAACCTTCGATACTAACTGTGTTGCGGTTAGCTCTTTAACCGGATCCCGGCGCCCTTGCAGCAGAGAATTCAAGTCGCGTCTGCGTTTACTGTCTTGATTAAACGCCACATCTTTTTGTAATGCTTCCAACGCTGCGCGCCCCGGTTTTCCGCTGTGATCCAACATATACAGGCTGACTTGATCCGGTTTAATTTTCCCGCTGTGATACAGCCCCATATGGCTGTTAACGCTGATGCGCCAGGCATCAATAACCGGCGATGACAGCAGAACCAACAGCCCCAATGCCAGCAACGAAACGCCAAGAATGACCGGCCCCTGAAGCTCAAGCGGATTGCGCCCGCGGCGCAAAATGCTGGCCAGATAGCCAAACGACCATACCAGCAGTACCACGACCACCAACACGCCATACAAACGCTCAGGCGTCCAACCGTACTGCTGTATTCGCACCCACAGTGACCAACCGGCAATCAGCATATAGATGGGCGCGACAATCAGAGAGCATTTGATCAGGTAGCGTAACGCGCCAGGATAGGGTAACGCCTCTTTTTGCGGTTCACGCACGATAGCCATCAACAGCAACAGGAGCAGCGTCAGCGTTGACATCAACCCGGCCGCAGACACGCGTTGCGAAATAGCCTCCAGCCCGGTGAAGGGTAAGGTCAGTATGAACATCAGCGCCAACAGCGCGACCAGAGGTAACAGACCGGTGGCGATAAACGTCAGTAATTTTTGTACCGCCGTGACCAGACGCGACTGTGTTCGGGCCAGTACCACTGCCAGTGCGGTAATCAGACCAAAGGCCACATAGCCAAACCAGTCGGTATCAAAGAAGAGCGTGCTGAAGAAGGGAATACCGACCAGCTTAAACATCTCGCTCCATAGCAGGAGCACCAGCCAGAACAAACCGTTGGCGACAAAGACAATCAGCAACGTCAACGCATTAAGCCACAATTGCCGATAAAAATGCGGGTAACGCGCCTGCTCACGAGAGACATGAAGCGAGTACTGAATCCAGGGCAAAGCAAGCATCGCCATCAGCAGTAAGCGCCAACCGTAGAACATAAAAACTTCATGTTGCCGCCACTTATCACTGTCCTCGACTTGCCACTTTAGCCAGACGCTCATCGCCAGCACCACAACAAAGATCAGCGCCATCCAGTACCACAGCGCGCGTTGTTTGAAAGAAACAACAGTAAGCAAAAGTGCCGAGGTGATCGCAATCGTCGCAGGCATGCCATAGAACAGCCAGCCCTCATTATGGGGCGCCAGATATGTCATCAGCAGATAGCATAATGTCCCCTGCAACAGGCCGATGAATATCATGCCCCAACGCGTCGTACGTGAAATTTCAGCACTATCCATGTCAGTATCCAGAATGAAGGGAAAAGCTAATTATCGCATCAACTTCACAATTTTGAGCATTGATAGAGCGATTTCAGACCACGACGACGGGAAGTGAATCGATATTGTTTATGTATAAGCCACACTCATTTCTTACGTGAATGCGATTACACTCACAAGATTCCCGCCAAAAACACTCTCCATTAACGTTTTAAGAACATTTTCCACAACAAAAAAGGGTTTCCTGCCATAATATCTGCCTCTTTGTGACAGGAGTCGCAGCGCATTCGGTCGCCCGTGATTTTCCCGGATGCGTAAATCTATGAGCCTTGTCGCGGTTAACAATCCCTAAAAAACCTTACTATTCCAGGTAATACATATTGGCTAAGGAGCAGTGAAATGCGTGTGAACAACAGTTTAACCCCGCAAGATCTCAAGGCTTATGGTATCAATGACGTTCAGGATATCGTTTACAATCCAGACTACGACATGCTTTTCCAGGAAGAACTTGATCCAAACCTGGAAGGTTATGAACGTGGCGTATTAACGAATCTGGGCGCCGTTGCCGTTGATACCGGTATCTTTACCGGACGTTCGCCAAAGGATAAGTACATTGTCCGTGACGACACCACGCGCGACACGCTGTGGTGGTCCGACAAAGGTAAAGGTAAGAACGACAACAAACCGCTCTCCCCGGAAACCTGGCAGCATCTGAAAGGATTAGTCACCCAGCAACTTTCCGGCAAGCGCCTGTTTATCATTGATGCTTTCTGCGGCGCTAACGCCGATACCCGTCTTTCCGTGCGCTTCATTACCGAAGTTGCCTGGCAGGCGCATTTTGTCAAAAACATGTTCATCCGCCCAAGCGACGAAGAGCTGGTTGATTTCAAACCTGATTTCATCGTGATGAACGGCGCTAAATGCACCAACCCACAGTGGAAAGAGCAGGGTCTGAACTCAGAAAACTTCGTGGCTTTCAACCTGACTGAGCGTATCCAGTTGATTGGTGGCACCTGGTACGGCGGCGAAATGAAGAAAGGTATGTTCTCCGTAATGAACTACCTGCTGCCGCTGAAAGGCATTGCCTCCATGCACTGCTCGGCTAACGTCGGGGAAAAAGGTGATGTGGCAGTCTTCTTTGGCCTGTCCGGCACCGGTAAAACCACGCTGTCCACCGACCCGAAACGTCGCCTGATTGGCGATGACGAACACGGCTGGGATGACGACGGTGTGTTTAACTTCGAAGGCGGTTGCTACGCGAAGACCATCAAACTGTCTAAAGATGCCGAGCCGGAAATCTACAACGCGATCCGTCGTGACGCGCTGCTGGAAAACGTCACCGTGCGCGAAGATGGTTCCATCGATTTCGATGATGGTTCAAAAACTGAGAACACCCGCGTTTCCTACCCGATTTATCACATCGATAATATCGTTAAGCCGGTGTCAAAAGCGGGCCATGCTACCAAAGTAATCTTCCTGACTGCCGACGCATTTGGCGTGCTGCCGCCGGTTTCTCGCCTGACAGCAGACCAAACGCAGTACCACTTCCTGTCTGGCTTCACCGCCAAACTGGCCGGTACCGAACGCGGCGTCACCGAACCGACCCCAACCTTCTCTGCCTGCTTCGGCGCAGCATTCCTGTCTCTGCACCCAACGCAGTACGCAGAAGTGCTGGTGAAACGTATGCAGGCGGCAGGTGCACAGGCGTATCTGGTTAACACAGGCTGGAACGGTACCGGCAAGCGTATCTCTATCAAAGATACCCGTGCGATTATCGACGCCATCCTGAACGGTTCGCTGGATGACGCGGAAACGTTCCGTCTGCCGATGTTTGACCTGGCTATCCCGACCGAGTTGCCGGGCGTGGACACTCGCATTCTCGATCCGCGGAATACCTACGCGTCTCCGGAGCAGTGGCAGGAAAAAGCCAATGCGCTGGCGAAGCTGTTTATCGAGAACTTCGAGAAATATACCGATACCCCTGCAGGTGAAGCGCTGGTTAGCGCCGGACCGAAGCTGTAATTTTTGATTCGTTATATAGCCCCTTATCCGAGAGGATAAGGGGTTTTTTATTGTGTCTATCTTTTAAAATGTACTCCGTACACCTATAATCTGTACTATCAACCCCATGCGCAGGACGCGCTATGTTCACATTTATTGAGCTACAAGGATTTAGTAAACGCCGTCCGTTACTTTTGCCTGACGATGAGTTTCGCGCCTTTCAAGAGACGCTTATAGAGAACCCTGAGGCTGGAGATACTATCGCTGGTACAGGTGGATTCAGAAAAATTCGCTGGAGCCGCTCTGGTATGGGCAAACGCAGCGGTATTAGGGTTATTTATTACAACGTGACGCGCAAAGGTCGAATCTATCTCGCTTTGCTCTATCCTAAAAATGAACAGGATGATTTAACCGAAGAGCAAAAAAGAGTTTTAATGCACTTATCCAATATGCTGATTTAATCATGGGAATTTTAATCATCAGGACACCGCTATCCGGTGTGGTGAGGCCAAAATGAAAGACGAATTATTTGCCGATTTGCTGGCCAGTGCAGAAGAAATGGTGCGTATAGAGAAGGGTGAAGAAACACCTAAGCCTGAACATGTACATACCTTTAGCGAAATTGATGTTAAAGCCATCCGCGAAGCAACAGGGTTACGCCAACAGGATTTTGCCATCGCCGTTGGCGTGAGTTATGACCTGGTTAAAAGCTGGGAAACGAAACGACGCCAGCCCACAGGAGCACCCAGAAAACTGCTTTTATTAATTCAAAGAAATCCTTTTATAATTAATCAATTAAAAGCAATTTAAGTCCGTTATTTTACGGCCTATCCCGCAAACAAAAAGGGAGGCATTTCGCCTTAATGCCAGTCAGTTAGCGCCTCAGTTTCAGTAAACTGGCGGAGGTAAAGAACATGCTATCCCGGAGATAGAGTTCCGTTCAGCTCATGCTCATTGTTTCTCTGAAACACGGATTCCCGTGAACGTGTAAAGGGCGTTTTCCGCCACGCCCTTTACAATCCCGGCTCCCGGCGGGAAAATTGTTGCTACGCAATACCCTCCGCTTATTCCTCCAGGCTTCCGGGCCGGGCGCGAGGAAGCGTCCCTGCAAAGCGCGCCCTGAGCCAGCATCCATGCTGGCTCTCCCGGCCTTACGGAAACACGTCGGCAATTTTCAGCCGGACCAGCCGCGCCTGACCACCTGAGCTTTTACTTGAATACCTGTGAACAGCAAAACGGATGTAGCTGAAAGCCAGAGCGCTGAAGCGACACCCTGGTCCGGCTGAAAATCGATGAGGCGTTGACGGCTGACCGGGACTGCCCGCTGGGATGCGGGCAGAGGGGATGGCCTGCATGGATGCAGGCTCGGCCCCGACCCGACAGGCAGACGGCATAAGACGAATAACTCGCGCAGCGACGATTTTCCCGCCGGGAGCCTGGGTTGCAAGGGAGGCGGCGGTGAGCCTTCCTTGCACGTTCACGGGCATCAGCGCTTCAGAGAAATGACATCGCTGAGGTGAACGGAACCCTGAGCAAGAATCACATGTTCACCATACATGCTTAACTGACGAGCATTAAGGCATTTCGCCTCTCTTTGTTATGCGTCTTTCGTGTTGCCCGGCGCGCGAGTGAAGGGAACCGGAAGCCATGCACGAATCGACAACCCACCGCGTTCACTGGTACCAATCTCCAGCATACCGTTATGGTTATCAATAATACGCTGCACAATCGCCAGCCCCAGGCCCGTGCCGCTGGTACTGCGCGCGCTGTCGCCGCGGACAAACGGCTGGAACAGGTGCTTACGCTGCTCCGGCTTGATGCCCGGACCATCATCTTCTACCTGGAACCAGGCGCGATGCTGCTCCATTCCGCTACTGACCTTAATCCAGCCGTTGCCGTAGCGGGCGGCGTTAACCACCATATTGGCAACCGCACGCTTGATCGACAGCGGGTGCATCTTCACCTGAATGCTGCCCGGCAGCAGCGCAGTTTCGATTTCACGTTCGTAGCCGCTTTCTGCCGCAACCACTTCACCCAGCACCGAGTTCAGATCTGCCATCTCCATTGGCATCTCCTGACCGGTACGCAGGTAATCGATGAACTGCTCGATGATGGCGTTACACTCTTCGATGTCCTTATTGATGGACTCCGCAAGATAACCGTCCTCTTCGCCCATCATTTCCGTCGCCAGACGAATACGCGTCAGCGGGGTACGTAAATCGTGGCTCACGCCCGCCATTAACAGCGTACGGTCATCGGCCAGCTGCTTCACGCCCGCGGCCATATGGTTAAAGGCTCGGGTTACGGAGCGCACCTCTGAAGCGCCATACTCACGCAACGGCGGCGGAATGATACCTTTCCCCACCTGCAGCGCCGCATGTTCAAGATCCACCAATGGCCGGTTCTGGATACGGATAAACAGCCACGCCCCACCGATAGCCAGCAGCATAATCGCTAGCGTATAGCGGAACAGCGGCGAGAAGTCACCCTGATGAATTTCTGTAAGCGGCACGCGTACCCAGATATTGGGCGACAGCCAGGTTTTCAGCCACACGACCGGCGAGCTTTTGTTTACCTCAACGCGGACTTCCGTTGGGCCACCCAACTGCTGCGCCATCTGATGGCTTAAGAATTCATAATGTTGCGCCCAACGCAGTCCGGCCTCTTCAGCAGCCTCGTTGGAATAGAGAGAAATACCCAGCTCACGATAAATTTCCCGGCGGAATGCGGGCGGCACCACCAGTTGCGTACCGTCCTCCAGCTGCAGTTTATCGGTCATCAGCATACGAACTTCGTACGCCAGGACCTTATTAAACTGCTGGAGGCTCGGCAGAATCGCGAAGTTCAGCACTACCAGGTATGTCGTCACCAGGCTGGCAAACAGCAAGGTGACGATGAGCAATAACGTGCGGGCAAACGAACTTCGTGGTGAGAAGCGCATTCGCCTCATGCTTTAGAACCGTCCGGAACAAAGACGTAGCCCAAACCCCATACGGTCTGAATGTAGCGTGGATGAGCCGGATCTTCTTCCACCATGCGGCGCAGACGGGAGATCTGGACGTCGATAGAACGTTCCATCGCAGAATATTCTCGACCACGGGCGAGGTTCATCAGCTTGTCGCGGGACAGCGGCTCGCGCGGGTGGCTTACCAGCGCTTTCAGAACCGCAAACTCCCCACTGGTGAGCGGCATCGGCTCATCTTCGCGGAACATTTCACGCGTACCAAGGTTCAGCTTGAACTTACCAAAAGCGATAACCGCTTCTTCCTGAGAAGGTGCGCCCGGCAGTTCATTCGCCTGACGTCGCAGAACTGCACGAATACGTGCCAGCAGCTCACGCGGGTTAAACGGTTTCGGGATGTAATCGTCGGCGCCGATTTCCAGCCCTACGATACGGTCAACTTCTTCACCCTTCGCTGTGACCATAATGATCGGCATCGGGTTGCTCTGGCTGCGCAGGCGACGGCAAATAGACAGGCCGTCTTCTCCCGGCAGCATTAAATCCAGCACCATCAGGTGAAAGGACTCACGGGTCAGCAGACGATCCATCTGCTCAGCGTTTGCGACGCTTCGAACCTGGAAGCCCTGCTCGGTCAGATAACGCTCCAGAAGCGCACGCAAGCGCATGTCGTCATCGACCACCAGAATCTTATAGTTCTCTTGCATTGTTATTACTCCCAAAGGTTCGCAACAATTAAGTGTATATTCTTAAGAAAGCTAACGTGAGTCACCAGCGAATTCTGGTATGAATTCCAGGCTAAATTGTTACAAAGCATATTAAACAGCAGCTTAAGTATACAATGTTTCTCGCAATACATTATTTATTCTGTTGATATGCTCACGTAATACTAATTGTGCGCATCATCACAGAGTCGAAGGTAAAACAATAAGATGAAAACGCCCCTGATAACCCGTGAAGGGTATGAAAAACTTAAACAAGAGCTGAATTATCTCTGGCGTGAAGAGCGCCCGGAAGTCACCAAAAAAGTTACCTGGGCCGCAAGTCTGGGTGACCGCAGCGAAAATGCCGACTACCAGTATAATAAAAAGCGCCTGCGTGAGATCGACCGCCGCGTCCGTTATTTGACCAAGTGCATGGAGAATCTAAAAATCGTCGATTACTCCCCACAGCAGGAAGGCAAAGTCTTCTTTGGCGCATGGGTTGAGATTGAAAATGACGATGGCGACATCCGCAAATTCCGTATTGTTGGCTACGATGAGATCTTCGGTCGTAAGGATTACATCTCAATCGACTCACCAATGGCGCGGGCGCTATTGAAAAAAGAGGTCGGCGATCTCGCAGTAGTAAACACCCCAGGTGGCGAAGCCAGCTGGTACGTGAATGAGATTGAATACGTGAAGTGAGACCGGAACAATCCGAAGCCCCGGCAGATGGCTGGCATTTTTGCCAGTCAATCCGTATAACTATCCCCTGATTTTTTATCCTATAGACGAAGCTATCCATGATGAATGATTCTTTCTGCCGCATTATCGCAGGTGAAATTCAGGCTCGTGCTGAACAGGTAGAAGCTGCCGTTCGCCTGCTTGACGAAGGGAACACCGTGCCGTTTATCGCACGATATCGTAAGGAAATCACCGGCGGTCTGGACGATACGCAACTGCGTAATCTGGAAACCCGTCTGGGATATCTGCGTGAACTGGAAGACCGCCGTCAGGCAATCCTGAAATCTATCGGCGAGCAAGGCAAACTGACCGACGATCTGGCGAAAGCGATCAACGGCACGTTAAGTAAGACCGAACTCGAAGACCTCTATCTGCCGTACAAACCTAAGCGCCGCACCCGTGGGCAGATCGCCATTGAGGCCGGACTGGAGCCGCTGGCAGACCTGTTGTGGAACGAACCGTCTCACGACCCGGAAACGGAAGCCGCAAAATATCTCAACGCCGAAAACGGCGTGGCGGATACCAAAGCCGCCCTTGACGGCGCGCGCTACATTCTGATGGAGCGCTTCGCTGAAGACGCTGCTCTGCTGGCGAAAGTACGTGATTATCTGTGGAAAAACGCCCACCTGGTCGCCACCGTGGTAAGCGGTAAAGAAGAGGAAGGCGCTAAGTTCCGCGACTACTTCGATCACCACGAACCGATTTCTTCCGTGCCCTCCCACCGTGCGCTGGCCATGTTCCGTGGCCGTAACGAAGGCGTGTTGCAACTTTCACTGAATGCCGATCCGCAATTCGATGAGCCACCAAAAGAGAGCCACGGCGAGCAGATTATCCGGGATCACCTGGGACTACGCCTGAACAACGCCCCAGCAGACAGCTGGCGTAAAGGCGTGGTTAGCTGGACCTGGCGCATCAAAGTGCTGATGCACCTCGAAACGGAGCTGATGGGTACCGTGCGCGAACGTGCGGAAGATGAAGCTATCAACGTCTTTGCCCGTAACCTGCATGACCTGCTGATGGCCGCTCCGGCCGGGCTGCGCGCCACCATGGGCCTCGATCCAGGTCTGCGTACCGGTGTAAAAGTGGCAGTGGTTGACGGTACCGGCAAGCTGGTCGCGACCGACACCATTTATCCGCATACCGGTCAGGCCGCCAAAGCCGCCGTTGCCGTTGCGGCGCTGTGTGAAAAACACAACGTTGAACTGGTGGCGATTGGTAACGGTACGGCGTCGCGCGAAACCGAGCGTTTCTTCCTCGACGTGCAAAAGCAGTTCCCGCAAGTGACCGCGCAGAAAGTGATCGTCAGTGAAGCCGGCGCGTCGGTTTACTCCGCATCCGAACTGGCGGCGCAGGAGTTCCCGGACCTCGACGTATCTCTGCGTGGCGCGGTGTCTATCGCCCGTCGTCTGCAGGATCCGCTGGCTGAGCTGGTAAAAATCGATCCGAAATCTATCGGCGTGGGCCAGTATCAGCACGACGTAAGCCAGACTCAGTTGGCGCACAAGCTGGATGCGGTGGTGGAAGACTGCGTGAACGCCGTCGGCGTCGATCTGAATACCGCCTCCGTACCGCTGCTGACCCGTGTTGCTGGTCTGACGCGCATGATGGCGCAGAATATCGTTGCCTGGCGTGATGAGAACGGTCAATTCCAGAACCGTCAGCAACTGTTAAAAGTCAGCCGTCTTGGGCCTAAAGCCTTTGAACAGTGCGCGGGCTTCCTGCGTATCAACCACGGCGATAACCCGCTGGATGCCTCTACCGTTCACCCGGAAGCTTATCCGGTTGTGGAACGCATTCTGGCTGCCACCGAGCAATCGTTGCGTGATCTGATGGGTAACAGCAGCGAACTGCGTAATCTGAAAGCCGCTGATTTTACCGACGAACGCTTCGGGGTGCCGACCGTCACCGACATCATCAAAGAGCTGGAAAAGCCGGGCCGCGATCCGCGTCCTGAATTTAAAACCGCGCAGTTTGCCGATGGCGTAGAAACCATGAACGATCTGCTGCCGGGAATGATTCTGGAAGGGGCAGTCACCAACGTCACCAACTTCGGCGCATTTGTTGATATCGGCGTTCATCAGGATGGTCTGGTGCATATCTCTTCGCTGTCGAATAAGTTCGTCGAAGATCCGCACACCGTGGTGAAAGCAGGCGACATTGTGAAGGTGAAAGTGCTGGAAGTGGACCTGCAGCGTAAGCGTATCGCGCTGACCATGCGTCTGGACGAGCAGCCGGGTGAAACCAATGCGCGTCGCGGCGGCGGGAATAACGATCGCACTCAGGGTAATCGCCCGACGCCAAAAGCCGCGAAACCACGTGGCCGTGACGCACAGCCTGCGGGCAACAGCGCCATGATGGATGCGCTGGCGGCGGCGATGGGTAAAAAACGCTAAGTTTAAACCCTGTGCCGGATGGTGGTGTAAACGCCCTGTCCGGCCAGGTTATCGCCATTAATTTGCAGGCCGGATAAGACGCATGAGCGTCGTCATCCGGCATATTTAATCTATGTCCCGCTTTGCACCACAATATATTTATCACTTCATTAACAGATGAAACCTTAATTAAACATTAAGATCCCCAATAATTACTTCCGCGAATCACTCGTTTCCAACCAGAATAAATATTGAGGAATATCAAAATTGGCTCAAATTATTATCCAATTGTACATTCCGTCACATTTATTCTATTGATGATAGAAACCATTCTCATTATCATTGATTTGTTGATTATTTACTCTTTCCTTACGTTGGCTAATCATCTGGTCTCATGCCGCCCTGTCGCCCCATGAGGTAATCATCCAGTTAGCGAGATATAAGTAGGTCCCTATGCAATTCACTCCTGACAGTGCGTGGAAAATTACCGGTTTTGCCCGTGAAATCAGCCCGGCTTATCGTCAGAAACTGTTGTCACTTGGCATGCTACCCGGCTCATCCTTCAACGTGGTACGCGTCGCCCCGCTCGGCGATCCTATTCATATCGAAACGCGTCGCGTAAGTCTGGTATTGCGTAAGAAGGATCTGGCGTTATTAGAAGTGGAAGCGGTTTCCTGTTAATACAGTGAGTCTATAAAAATGAAAAAACTAACCATTGGTTTAATTGGTAATCCTAATTCCGGCAAGACAACCTTATTCAACCAGCTCACCGGCGCGCGCCAGCGTGTAGGCAACTGGGCTGGCGTTACCGTTGAGCGTAAAGAAGGCCATTTCGCCACGACGGACCACCAGGTCACGCTGGTCGATTTACCCGGCACCTATTCTCTGACGACAATCTCATCCCAAACCTCTCTCGATGAGCAGATTGCCTGTCACTATATTTTAAGCGGCGACGCGGATCTCTTGATCAACGTGGTCGATGCTTCAAACCTTGAACGCAACCTCTACCTGACGTTGCAACTGCTTGAGCTGGGTATTCCCTGTATCGTCGCACTGAACATGCTGGATATTGCTGAGAAACAGCAAATCCGTATCGATATCGACGCCCTCTCCGCTCGTCTTGGCTGTCCGGTGGTTCCACTGGTATCCACCCGCGCCCGCGGCATTGAAGCACTGAAGCTGGCGATCGATCGCTACAAAGAAAACGACACCGTTGAGCTGGTCCATTATGCCCAGCCGCTGCTGCAAGAAGCTGATTCCCTCGCCGACGCAATGGCCAAAGATATGCCGCTTAAACAGCGCCGCTGGCTAGGCCTGCAGATGCTCGAAGGCGATATCTACAGCCGTGCTTACGCCGGTGATGCAGCACAAAACCTTGATGCCGCTGTTGCTCGCCTGAGTGAGACAATGGACGACCCGGCGCTACATATTGCCGATGCACGTTACCAGTGCATTGCTGCTATCTGCGATACCGTCAGTAATACCCTGACGGCAGAGCCGAGCCGTTTCACCACCGCGGTAGATAAAATTATCCTCAACCGCTTCCTCGGTCTGCCGATTTTCCTGTTCGTGATGTACCTGATGTTCCTGCTTGCCATCAACATTGGCGGCGCGCTGCAGCCGTTGTTTGATGTTGGCTCCGTGGCACTCTTTATCCATGGTATTCAGTGGATTGGCTATACGCTGCATTTCCCGGACTGGCTGACCATCTTCCTGGCCCAGGGCCTTGGCGGCGGGATTAACACCGTGCTGCCGCTGGTGCCACAAATCGGCATGATGTATCTGTTCCTCTCCTTCCTTGAAGACTCCGGCTACATGGCGCGCGCTGCGTTTGTGATGGACCGTCTGATGCAGGCGCTGGGACTGCCGGGCAAATCGTTCGTCCCGCTGATCGTCGGCTTTGGCTGTAACGTACCGTCAGTGATGGGCGCACGTACGCTGGATGCCCCGCGTGAGCGTCTGATGACCATCATGATGGCGCCATTTATGTCCTGCGGCGCACGTCTGGCGATTTTCGCCGTCTTTGCCGCCGCGTTCTTTGGTCAGAACGGCGCGCTGGCGGTCTTCTCGCTGTACGTACTGGGTATCGTCATGGCGGTGTTGACCGGCCTGATGCTCAAACACACCATCATGCGTGGCGAAGCAACGCCGTTCGTGATGGAGCTGCCGGTATATCACGTACCGCACATTAAGAGTCTGATCATTCAAACCTGGCAACGTCTGAAAGGCTTCGTTCTGCGTGCAGGTAAAGTCATCATCATCGTCAGTATTTTCCTCAGCGCGTTTAACAGCTTCTCACTGAGCGGGAAAATCGTCGACAATATCAACGACTCTGCTCTGGCTTCCGTTAGCCGCGTCATTACCCCAGTCTTTAAACCGATTGGTGTTCACGAAGATAACTGGCAGGCAACCGTAGGTCTGTTCACCGGCGCGATGGCGAAAGAAGTGGTTGTCGGTACGCTGAACACGCTCTATACCGCAGAAAACATTCAGGAAGAAGAGTTCAACCCGGCAGATTTCCACCTCGGTGATGAGCTGCTCGGCGCGGTAGATGAAACCTGGCAAAGCCTGAAAGACACTTTCAGCCTGAGCGTGCTGGCTAACCCTATCGAAGCCAGCAAGGGTGACGGTGAAATGGCTACCGGTGCAATGGGCGTGATGGGCGAGAAATTTGGCAGTGCCGCCGCCGCGTACAGCTATCTGATCTTTGTTCTGCTGTATGTACCGTGCATTTCAGTGATGGGCGCTATCGCCCGTGAATCCAGCCGTGGCTGGATGAGCTTCTCGATTCTGTGGGGCCTGAATATCGCCTACTCTCTGTCGACGCTGTTTTATCAGACAGTCAGCTACAAAGAGCACCCGACCTACAGCCTGGTGTGCATTTTAGCGGTCATCCTGTTTAACATCGTGTTGCTGGGCCTGCTGCGCCGAGCTCGCAGCCGCGTGGACCTCGCACTGCTGGCAACCAACAGGACGGCGAGTTCCTGCTGTTCCAGCACGACTGGCGATTGCCACTAAGGTTATCGACAATGGCATCGCTTATTCAGGTTCGTGATTTACTGGCTTTGCGGGGGCGCATGGAGGCTACACAAATTAGCCACACGCTGCATACCCCGCAGCCCATGATTGACGCCATGTTGAATCAGTTAGAAAAGATGGGCAAAGCGGTGCGGATTCAGGAAGATGCCGACGGGTGTCTTTCCGGAAGCTGCAAAAGTTGCCCGGAAGGTAAAGCCTGCCTGCGCGAGTGGTGGGCTTTACGCTAATCAGATGCTCTTTGCCGGATGGCGCTACGCTTATCCGGCCTACAAATGATGCAAACGTCCAGGCCGGATAACGCGTTTACGCTGATATCCGGCTTTTTTGCGTAATGGATTCCACACAGATTTCATTATTTCAGCAAAAAAGATCTATCCTCCAGCCAGCCGCGCATCGTTGTTAATTCGTGGATGATTACTGGTAACCTGGGAAGTAGAGTCTCGTCATCTTTTTTCTCAGGTATAGCACCGCGTTTCCACTGATCGATATCACTGTTGTGCCCGATGACAAGATTATGCAGCATCGCCGGATGGCGCTGTTGGAGCTCATCCAAAAGCATATTCGTAAACGCGATTTGATGGGGCTGGTAGAAAAACTGGCCATCCTGCTTGTTAAAGGACACGCTAATGACAACCAGTTGAAAGCCTTGTTTAATTATTTAATGCAGGCTGGTAACACCACACACTTTGGCGAGTTTCTTCATGAAGTCGCCGAACGTTTACCCCAACATAAGGACAAGTTGATGACTATCGCCGAAAGATTACGACAGGAAGGGCACCTTAATGGTCTTCAGGAAGGCCATAGGAAAGGGTTGCAAGAAGGGTTACAAACGGGTCTGCAACAAGGCAAACGAGAGGAAGCATTACGTATTGCATCAACCATGCAGGCTGATGGTATAGACCCACTAACCATCTTCAGAATTACTGGCCTGACCGCTGAGGATCTGGCTACGCGCAGCCATTAATCTCAGGCCCGGCGAGCATGGCACCACCGGGCAACACATCAAATTTATAGTTTCTGTTTTAACGCCACAAGCGCTGCACAGAATTCGGCGGGATGCGAGATAAACGGCGCATGCGCCGCTTTGGCAAACACCAAAGACTCGCTCTGCGGCCACAGTGCATCCAGCATTGGGACGACTTTGCGCGGCACCAGCCCGTCAAGATAGCCGTACAACCGCAGGAAAGGCATTTCCACCGCGCACAGCGGTTCTCGCAGATCGACCGTTTTCAGGATCTCAAGTCCACCATTGAGCACCTCGACGTCCGGCATGGGTAAAGCCAGCACCGTTTTCTTCAGCGCTCGCGCATCCTGACGCGCAGTTTCTGTGCCCATCGTTTGCAATGCCAGAAAACGCTCCACCGTACGCTGGAAATCTTCGCTCAGCTGCTGCTGGAAGCCTGCCAGCACCTCTGGCTTGATTCCCGGCCACTCATCCCGCGCGCTAAAGCAAGGGGAAGACGCGACGGTCACCAGCGCCTGAACACGCTCAGGATGCGTTAACGCTACCTGACTCGCGACCAGCCCGCCCAGACTCCAGCCGAGCCAGATAGCTTTCTCCGGTGCCTGTTTCAATACCCGCTCAGCCATCTCTTCCAGCGACATTGCACCGAAACCCTGGCTACGACCAAATCCCGGTAAGTCGACAAGATGCAGCGTAAAATGCGAGCTCAGTTCCTCGCTTATGCAATGCCACACTTGCGCATTCAGTCCCCATCCGTGCAGCAGCACAAGATGGCAATTTCCCGAACCCTGGGTCTGCCACCAGATGTCATTCATCAGTTATTGTTCTCTTTTAGCCTGAAAGGATGCATCTATGCTAACAGTACCGGGATTGTGCTGGCTATGCCGAATGCCCCTGACGTTAGGGCATTGGGGGATCTGCTCAGTCTGTACGCGGGCAACGCGTCAACACGCCAGCCTGTGCCCTCAATGTGGACTCCCTGCCGCTCATACCGTCATTCCCTGTGGGCGCTGCCTGCAAAAACCGCCGCCGTGGCAGAGACTGGTTACCGTCAGCGACTATGTTCCGCCGTTGAGCGGGCTTATCCACCAGCTCAAGTTTTCACGACGCAGCGAAACAGCCTCAGCTCTTTCACGTTTGTTGTTGCTGGAGGTACTACAGGCCCGGCGCACCAGCGGCCTTCCTCTACCGGACAGGCTGGTCAGCGTCCCGCTCTGGCAACGCCGACACTGGCGCAGAGGGTTTAATCAGAGCGATTTACTGTGCCGTCCGCTGGCACGCTGGCTGGGTTGCGACTGGGACAGCCGGACCATCTCGCGGGTTCGGGCAACCGCCACACAGCACCATCTCAGCGCCCGATTACGTAAACGTAACCTGAAAAATGCCTTTCGCCTTGAATTGCCGGTGCAGGGACTCCATATGGTTATTGTGGATGATGTCGTCACTACCGGAAGTACCGTCGCGGAAATCGCGCAGCTGCTTTTACGCAACGGCGCGGCGACTGTCCAGGTATGGTGCCTGTGTCGAACCTTGTAGAGCCTCGATGATGGGCGTATTATAACCAAGTAAAATAGTCAACTATTAGGCCATTACTATGATCCATATTTCCGATGCTGCACAAGCGCACTTTGCCAAACTGCTGGCAAATCAGGAAGAAGGGACACAAATCCGCGTATTTGTGATTAATCCCGGCACGCCTAACGCTGAATGCGGCGTTTCTTATTGTCCGCCGGACGCCGTGGAAGCAACCGACACCGCCATTAAATTTGACCTGCTGACCGCATATGTTGATGAACTGAGCGCACCGTATCTGGAAGATGCAGAAATCGATTTCGTTACCGACCAGTTAGGCTCCCAGCTGACCCTGAAAGCACCAAACGCCAAAATGCGTAAAGTTGCCGATGATGCGCCGCTGATGGAACGCGTGGAGTACATGCTGCAATCGCAGATCAACCCACAGCTGGCTGGCCACGGTGGTCGTGTCTCTCTGATGGAAATCACCGATGAAGGCTACGCCATTCTGCAGTTTGGCGGCGGCTGTAACGGCTGTTCAATGGTAGATGTAACGCTGAAAGAAGGTATAGAGAAGCAGCTGCTGGCTGAATTCCCTGAACTGAAAGGCGTTCGCGATTTAACCGAACACCAGCGCGGCGAGCACTCTTACTACTAACGCCCGAACCTGTAGAGTATCCGTAGGCCCGATAAGACGCACCCGCGTCGCTATCGGGCATTAATGCCGGGTGGTAGCGTAATCGCGGTCTCCGGCTTACACCCCAACATTTCTTCGCATTTATCCTGCAACAATCCCCCGCATAATTTGACCAGCTTCTCATATTTTAAATTTTGCCTGTCCAGGTGATTTTCAAGCGTAGCATGTTACCCGTATCATTTGTGTCAGCACCTAACACACACATAATAGCCAGTTAAACTGATTAGTTTTGAAGGCAACCAGCATTGGTGCTGAGAATACTCTGTTCCCGGTCGGGACAATCGGAATTTGTCATCTAAACACTGACGTTACCCATAACAAAGTAAAGGCCAGGTAAATCATGCCATTAGTCATCGTTGCTATCGGTGTAATCTTGTTACTCCTCCTGATGATCCGTTTCAAAATGAACGGCTTCATCGCTCTCGTCCTGGTGGCGCTTGCTGTCGGATTGATGCAAGGGATGCCACTGGATAAAGTCATCGGTTCGATTAAAGCCGGCGTCGGCGGAACCCTTGGCAGCCTCGCCCTGATTATGGGTTTTGGCGCCATGCTGGGCAAAATGCTGGCGGACTGCGGCGGCGCACAGCGCATCGCAACCACGCTGATTGCTAAATTCGGCAAAAAACACATTCAGTGGGCGGTGGTATTAACCGGATTCACCGTCGGTTTTGCCCTGTTCTACGAAGTCGGCTTCGTGCTGATGCTGCCGCTGGTATTCACCATTGCTGCCGCTGCTAACATCCCGCTGCTGTACGTTGGTGTGCCGATGGCGGCTGCGCTGTCCGTTACTCACGGCTTCCTGCCACCGCACCCGGGTCCAACCGCTATTGCCACCATTTTCCACGCAGATATGGGTAAAACTCTGCTGTTTGGTACGATTCTGGCAATCCCGACCGTTATTCTCGCCGGTCCGGTATACGCGCGTTTCCTGAAAGGCATCGATAAGCCAATCCCGGAAGGTCTGTACAGCGCAAAAACCTTCACTGAAGAAGAGATGCCAGGCTTTGGCGTCAGCGTCTGGACCTCTCTGGTCCCGGTTATCCTGATGGCAATGCGCGCCGTGGCGGAGATGATTCTGCCGAAAGGCCATGCTTTCCTGACGGTTGCAGAATTCCTCGGTGACCCGGTCATGGCAACGCTGATTGCGGTGCTGATTGCGATGTTCACTTTTGGTCTGAACCGCGGACGTTCGATGGATCAGATTAACGACACGCTGGTGTCCTCAATCAAAATCATCGCGATGATGCTGTTGATCATCGGTGGTGGCGGTGCCTTCAAACAGGTTCTGGTTGATAGCGGCGTAGACAAATACATCGCTTCAATGATGCACGGCTCTAACGTTTCTCCGCTGCTGATGGCATGGTCTATCGCTGCAGTACTGCGTATCGCACTGGGTTCCGCAACCGTTGCAGCGATTACTGCAGGTGGGATTGTGGCACCGCTGATTGCAACGACCGGCGTAAGCCCTGAGCTGATGGTTATTGCGGTTGGTTCCGGTTCCGTCATCTTCTCCCACGTGAACGATCCTGGGTTCTGGCTGTTCAAGGAGTACTTCAACCTGACCATCGGTGAAACCATCAAGTCATGGTCAATGTTGGAAACCATTATCTCCGTCTGCGGTCTGGTAGGGTGTCTGCTGCTGGGTATGGTGGTCTGATAAAACTGAGCCTGATGGCGCTACGCTTATCAGACCTACGTGCTACGAGCCATCACCATAAAAAAGCCGGGGAAATCCCCGGCTTTCTTACTTCTTCTTCACGGCCGCTTTTCGCCGCTTATCCAAATCCTTAATCAGCTTATTCACGCCCTCATCGGCAAACATCTGCTCCAGCGTGGCGGTGAGCTTACGCCGCCAGTTTTTGTACTGGTCGCTGGTCCCCGGAATGTTGACCGGCTCAGCCATATCCAGCCAGTCTTCCGGTTGCAGGCCCAGCAACGCACTGTTGCTGTCAGCGATGTAGCGTTGCATGCCGCGATTCAGAATCGGCGTCATCGACATCAGGGACGCCTTGTGACCGGCACGTTTTGGCAGGCAGCCGTATTTATGCAGCGCGTCCAGCAGCCCCTGTTTCGCCAGTTCCCGGTCCTGATACAACCCGCGCAGCACGACTTCATCCGGGTACAGGCCCAGTGCTTTACCTAGCGTCAGATCGCCGCTATCCCAATAACCTTTAAGCGTAGGAAGGTCATGCGTCGCCGCGACTGCCATTGATTGTTCCGGGTACGCTTTCGGCGCACGGAAGTTTTTCTCATGGTCATTCTCAAAATAAAGCACTTTGTAGGAGTAGACGCCGCTGTCACGCAGCTTGCTGACGATCTCCACCGGCACGGTACCCAGATCTTCACCAATCACCATGCAGTGGTGACGTTTACTCTCCAGCGCCAGAATTGACAGCAGATCATCGACCGGATAATGCACGTAGGCACCGTGATCGGCTGTTTCACCGTAAGGGATCCACCACAGACGCAGCATCGACATAACATGGTCGATACGCAACGCGCCGCAGTTCTGCATATTGGCGCGCAGCAGTTCGATAAATGGCTCGTAAGCGCGTGCCGTGATGATGTGCGGATCCATCGGCGGCAGTCCCCAGTTTTGCCCAAGCGGACCGAGAATATCCGGCGGCGCGCCAACTGAAGCTTTCAGGCAATACAACTCGCGGTCACACCAGGTTTCCGCCCCGCCTTCGGCCACGCCAACGGCCAGGTCGCGATACAGCCCTATCGGCATTGCAAAGCCCTGGCTGGTTTTCCAGCAGTCAGCAAACTGGGTATACGCCAGCCACTGCAACCACAGGTAGAAATCTACGTCATCACGATGTTCTTCGCAGAAGCGTTTTACCTCTGGCGAGTCCACTGACTGAAAAGCTTCTGGCCACACCGGCCAGCCCCAGCGCAATGCGTCCTCTTTCACCTGATGCGCATGCAGCGCATCAAAGGCCGCCTGCCAGTAGAGGCTACCCCCTTCCTGAGCCACAAACTGGCGAAATGCCGCCATCTGCTCATCATCACGCGCAGAGAAGCTTTTCCACGCCATACGTAGCGCCGTCATCTTCAGTGCGGTAACAGCAGAATAATCAACCCACTCGGCATCGCGCGCGCGTTGCAGAGCTTGCTGAGTCGCGGGTTTCTTCCACCACGCCTGCACCTCTTTACTCAGACGGAAATCATCTACGGCGTTTACATCAATATAAATAACGTTCAACCAGCGACGTGACGACGGGCTGTACGGGCTGGCACTCTCCGGATTCGCCGGATACAGCGCGTGAATCGGATTAAGCCCGATAAACGCGCCGCCGCGTTGCGCCACATCCACCAGCATGGTGCGGAGATCGCCGAAATCGCCAATCCCCCAGTTCTTTTCCGATCGCAAGGTGTAGAGCTGAACACATGCGCCCCACAGCTTCTGCCCGGCTAACAACGCCTGCGGTTCATAGCAGCGCTTTGGTGCCACGATGATACGACAATGGGAACGCAGCTCGCCCTGGGTCAGGGTCAACGTGTGATACCCCTCCGGCAGCTTCGCCGGAAGGTTAAAAGATTTACCGCCGACGGCATGCCCTTTGTGCTGCACGCCCTCTTCGGTAGTCAGCAGCCAGTTAAACTCTCCGCTTCCCTCAACCGCCAGCGGCATTTTCTTGCCAGCGGTATAGACCATGACATTCGGCACCGGGGTTACCGCCACCTGAGTGGCAGCGGTGGTGCGATGCATGGCGTCAAGCAAACGCCGTTTGGTTTCGGCGCCAATAGACTGCGGTTTACCGTGGGCATTAATGTAATTGGGGCTGATCCCCGCCGCCAGCGCGGCATTATCCAGACGTTTGCTTTCCATCGCGATTCCTTAACGTTTCGCCTGCCAGATACGAGCCTGATAATCGCGGATGGAGCGATCCGAGCTGAACATGCCGCAACGCGCGGTATTCAGAATCGCCGCCCGGGTCCAGGCGTCCTGGTCACGATACAACACGTCAACCTGCTTCTGAGCTTCAACGTAGGCCGCGAAGTCCGCCATCACCAGATACGGGTCGCCGCCCTGCTTGCCGATACTGTGCAGCATCTGGTCAAAGGCATGCTTGTCGCCATCGCTGTATTTCCCGCTTTCCAGCTCTTTCAGGACAGCATCCAGCACTTTGTCTTTTTTACGCCATTTCACCGGGTCGTAGCCTTTGGCTTTGAGCGCCTTCACCTCTTCCACGGTATGACCAAAGATAAAGATATTCTCGTCACCCACCTTCTCGGCGATTTCGACGTTTGCGCCATCCAGCGTACCTACGGTTAACGCACCGTTCAGCGCCAGCTTCATGTTACCGGTGCCGGAAGCCTCTTTCCCTGCGGTTGAAATCTGCTCAGAGATGTCCGCCGCCGGGATCAGCATTTCCGCCGCCGAGACACAATAATCCGGCAGGAAGACGACCTTCAGCTTGTCGCCGACTGTCGGGTCGTTATTGATGGTTTGTGCAACCTGGTTGATGGCGAAGATGATATTTTTCGCCAGGTAGTAACCCGGAGCAGCTTTTGCGCCAAACAAGAATACGCGCGGCACGCGATCTGCCTGCGGGTTCTCACGGATTTCTTTGTACAACGCCAGAATATGCAGCAGATTCAGGTGCTGGCGCTTGTACTCATGAAGACGTTTAATCTGAATATCAAAGATAGCGTTAGTCGTTATTTCAATACCGGTACGCGCTTTAATAAACTTCACCAGACGCTCTTTGTTCGCCAGCTTGATGTCACGATACTGCTGACGGAACTTCGCATCGTCCGCGTATTTTTCCAGGTTAATCAGCTGGTCGAGGTCGTTAGCCCACTCTTTTTTCAGCGATTTATCCAGCAGTGCGGCAAGCGCCGGGTTACATTGCTTAATCCAGCGACGCGGAGTAATCCCGTTAGTGACGTTATGGAATTTGTTCGGCCAGAGCTGGTGATATTCCGGGAACAGATCTTTCACTACCAGATCGGAGTGCAGCGCCGCCACACCGTTGACCGCAAAACCGCTGACCACGCACATGTTGGCCATACGCACCTGTTTATTGTGCACCACTGCCAGCTTCGCCCAGACTTCAGCATCACCCGGCCAGGTTTTATCAACCAACGTCTTAAAGCGGTCGTTAATCTCTTTGATGATTTGCATGTGGCGCGGCAGGAGTGCTTTCACCAGTTTCTCATCCCAGCACTCTAACGCTTCCGGCATCAGGGTGTGGTTGGTGTAAGCGAAGGTCTTGCTGGTAATCGCCCACGCATCGTCCCAGCTCATCTGATGCTCATCAATCAGCACGCGTAGCAGTTCAGGGATCGCGATAGTCGGGTGAGTATCGTTAAGTTGAATAACTTCGTAATCAGCCAGTTCGTGCAGCTTACGCCCTGCCAGATGATGGCGGCGCAGAATGTCGGCTACGGAGCAGGCGCACTGGAAGTACTGCTGCATCAGGCGCAGCTTTTTACCCGCGGTGTGGTTATCGTTCGGGTACAGCACTTTCGTCAGTTTTTCAGCGTCGATGCCCTGCTGCTCTGCGCGCAGGAAATCGCCGTCATTAAATTTGGTCAGGTTAAACGGGTGCGCATGGCTGGCCTGCCACAGACGCAGCGGTTGCGCTACGCCGTTACGGTAACCGAGAACCGGCAGATCCCAGGCCTGGCCGGTGATAGTAAACCCTGGCTCCCAGTGCCCTTCTTTGGTGACCTTGCCGCCAATCCCAACCTGCACATCCAGCGCCTCGTTGTGACGGAACCACGGGTAGCTGCCACGATGCCAGTCATCCGGGGCTTCCATCTGTTGGCCATCGGCAAACGACTGACGGAACAGGCCGTACTGGTAGTTGAGGCCATAGCCCGTCGCCGACTGGCCGACTGTCGCCATCGAATCAAGGAAGCAGGCCGCCAGGCGTCCCAATCCACCGTTACCCAACGCCGGATCGATCTCTTCTTCCAGCAGATCAGTCAGGTTGACGTCATGCGCTTTCAGCTCATCGCTCACCGCCTGATACCAGCCGAGGTTGAGTAAATTGTTGCCGGTCAGGCGACCAATCAAAAACTCCATCGAGATGTAGTTAACGTGACGCTGATTTTTTGCCGGTTTCGCCGCAGGCTGGGCGCTGAGTAACTCAGCCAACGCCCCACTCACTGCCTGCCACCACTGGCGCGACGTCATTTCTTGAGCCGACAGTAAACCGAAGCGCTGCCACTGACGCGTCAGGGCAGCCTGAAATTGATCTTTGTTGAAAGTAGGCTGTGACATAGGGGTTCCAGATCCTTAGGTAATAAAACAACGTTATCGCTAGTTTGCCTGGCTCGTTGTTGACATTCCTCATCCTGGCACGGATTAGGGAGGGAGGAGGAGCGGGGATGAGCATAAAAGTGTGATCGCCACCACTTAAAGGGGAGGTAATTGCCCGTAAATTCGCGCAAACCCCGCATAACGCTCTTCGGATGACGCATTAGTAACAAAGGATTAATCGACAATATCAAATAGCGATATGACGATGAGAAACAATGTGTAAATAGGGAAATAGTTTCTAACCTGAAATATCTATGCCGGATAAGATAATTCACATAAAACTTTTAAGTCGGCCACAAAATTCGGTGATATTCATTAGCTATTTGAGTAACCATATAAAAAGAGAGGGATTTTTCAACACAGTTAAAATAACGACGGATCCAGTCGCCACGCCTGTTGCGACTCTTTAAAGCATTTATTGCAATAGATGTATAGATTTGTGACATAGTGCAAAATCAGACACACAAAAAGTCCGCTTAGCTTGCATAAAACACCAATCTGGCCGACCTTATATCTATTAATTACGAAGCGCAAAAAAAATCATTCTTCCCTATTTTCACACAGTGAAGTGACTAACTTATGTTGATTCCGTCTAAATTAAGTCGTCCGGTTCGACTCGACCATACGGTGGTTCGTGAGCGCCTGTTGGCTAAACTTTCCGGCGCGAACAATTTCAGGCTTGCCCTGATAACAAGTCCTGCTGGTTATGGAAAAACGACGCTGGTTTCACAATGGGCGGCAGGGAAAAATGATTTAGGCTGGTATTCTCTGGATGAGGGCGATAATCAGCAAGAGCGCTTTGCCAGTTATCTGATCGCCGCTATCCAACAGGCAACCGGTGGACACTGCACCACCAGCGAAGCGATGGTGCAAAAACGTCAGTACGCCAGCCTGACGTCACTGTTTGCCCAGCTATTTATCGAACTGGCCGAGTGGCACCGCCCGCTCTACCTGGTAGTAGATGATTATCATCTGATCTCTAATCCGGCCATTCACGAAGCGATGCGTTTCTTCCTGCGTCATCAGCCTGAGAACCTCACGCTGGTCGTGCTGTCGCGCAATCTGCCGCAGTTGGGTATTGCCAACCTGCGGGTACGCGATCAACTGCTGGAGATAGGCAGCCAACAGCTGGCCTTTAACCATCAGGAAGCCAAACAATTTTTCGACCGACGTTTGTCCTCCCCCATCGAAGCGGCTGAAAGCAGCCGGATGTGCGATGACGTTGCTGGCTGGGCCACGGCATTACAACTGATCGCCCTTTCCGCCCGCCAGAACAATCATTCCGCGCACCAGTCAGCACGACGCCTCGCGGGGATCAACGCCAGCCATTTGTCCGATTATCTGGTTGATGAAGTGCTGGACAGCGTCGACCTCGGCACCCGTCACTTCCTGCTGAAAAGCGCCATTCTTCGTTCCATGAACGATGCGCTGATCGTCCGCGTTACCGGGGAAGAAAACGGCCAGATGCGGCTGGAAGAAATTGAGCGCCAGGGGTTATTCCTGCAGCGAATGGATGACGTTGGCGAGTGGTTCAGCTATCACCCTCTGTTTGGCAGCTTTTTACGCCAGCGCTGCCAATGGGAGCTGGCGAACGAACTGCCCGAAATACACCGCGCCGCAGCTGAAAGCTGGATGGCGCAAGGCTTCCCCAGCGAAGCTATCCACCACGCGCTGGCGGCCGGCGACGCCCATATGCTGCGCGATATCCTGCTTAATCATGCATGGGGACTGTTTAACCATAGCGAGCTGACGTTACTGGAAGAGTCGCTGAAAGCCCTGCCGTGGGAAAGCCTGCTGGAAAATCCGCGTCTGGTTCTGTTGCAAGCCTGGCTGATGCAAAGCCAGCACCGCTACGGAGAGGTTAACACCTTGCTGGCGCGCGCAGAACAGGAAATGAAAGGCGACATGGAGCCGACACTGCACGCCGAATTCAACGCTTTACGGGCGCAGGTAGCGATTAACGACGGCAATCCTGACGAAGCCGAACGCCTGGCGAAACTGGCGCTGGATGAGTTACCCATCGCCTGGTTCTATAGCCGGATCGTCGCCACCTCGGTGCACGGCGAAGTCCTGCACTGTAAGGGCGATCTCACGCGCTCTCTGGCGTTGATGCAGCAAACCGAGCAAATGGCGCGTCATCATGACGTCTGGCATTACGCACTGTGGAGTCTTATCCAGCAAAGCGAAATTTTGTTTGCCCAGGGCTTTTTACAGGCCGCCTGGGAAACTCAGGAAAAAGCGTTCCAACTGATCAAAGAACAGCACCTGGAACAGCTGCCGATGCACGAATTCCTGGTACGTATTCGCGCGCAGCTACTGTGGGCATGGGCGCGTCTGGATGAATCAGAAGCTTCTGCCCGTAGCGGTATTGAACTGCTTTCCACTTTCCAGCCGCAGCAACAGCTACAGTGTCTGGCGCTGCTGGTTCAGTGTTCACTGGCACGGGGCGATCTCGATAACGCTCGCAGCCTGCTCAACCGTCTGGAAAACCTGTTGGGCAACGGTCACTATCACAGCGACTGGATCTCCAACGCCGATAAGGTGCGGGTGATTTACTGGCAAATGGTGGGCGACAAAAACTCGGCCGCCAACTGGCTGCGCCACACGCCGAAACCAGAATTCGCCAATAACCACTTCCTGCAAAGCCAGTGGCGCAACATCGCTCGTGCACAAATCCTGCTCGGCGAGTTTGAACCGGCTGAGATTGTGCTGGAAGAGTTGAATGAAAATGCGCGCAACCTGCGCCTGATGAGCGATTTGAACCGCAACCTGTTGCTGCTTAATCAGCTCTACTGGCAGGCAGGGCGCAAAAATGACGCCCAGCGTGTGTTACTCGACGCCCTACAGCTGGCGAACCGTACCGGGTTTATCAGCCACTTTGTTATCGAAGGCGAGGCCATGGCGCAACAACTGCGTCAGCTGATTCAGCTCAATACCTTACCGGAACTCGATCAGCACCGCGCCCAGCGCATTTTGCGTGAGATTAACCAGCACCACCGCCATAAATTTGCCCACTTCGATGAAGGGTTCGTTGAGCGTCTGCTTACTCACCCGGAAGTGCCGGAACTTATCCGCACCAGCCCGCTGACCCAGCGCGAATGGCAGGTTCTGGGACTGATTTATTCAGGCTACAGCAACGAGCAGATCGCCGGAGAGCTGGCCGTCGCGGCAACAACCATCAAGACGCACATCCGCAATTTGTACCAAAAGCTCGGCGTCGCACATCGCCAGGATGCGGTGCAACATGCGCAGAAGCTGCTGAAGATGATGGGGTACGGCGTTTAGTTAATGCCTGATACGCAACGCTTATCAGGCCTGGAATTACCTTAGCACAGCTCTAACTGGATATGATGGTCAGCAATCACCTGCATCACACCAGCAGGCGGCATCGTGTCGGTATACACCGCATCCACCATGCTGATGCTGCCCATATTCACCATCGCGTTACGCCCAAACTTCGAGTGGTCCACCACCAGCATCACATGCCGTGAATTCTCAATGATCGCGCGCTTGGTGCGAACCTCGTGATAATCAAACTCCAGCAGAGAACCATCGCTGTCGATGCCGCTGATCCCTAAGATGCCGAAGTCCAGACGGAACTGAGAAATAAAGTCGAGGGTCGCTTCGCCCATAATACCGCCATCGCGGCTACGCAGTTCACCACCGGCGAGGATTATGCGGAAATCCTCTTTCGCCATCAGCGTGTTCGCCACATTGAGGTTGTTGGTCACAATGCGTAAATTGCTGTGATTAAGCAGCGCGTGAGCCACCGCTTCCGGCGTGGTTCCGATATCAATAAACAGCGTAGAGCCGTTCGGGATCTGCGTGGCAACTTTGCGGGCAATGCGCTCTTTTTCCGCCGTCTGCGTCGCTTTACGGTCATGCCACGGGGTGTTGACCGAGCTGGATGGCAGCGCCGCGCCGCCGTGATGGCGCAAAATCATGTTCTGATCGGCCAGATCGTTAAGATCGCGGCGAATCGTCTGCGGGCTGACGGAGAAATGCTCCACCAGCTCTTCAGTACTGACGTATCCCTGTTTTTTTACCAGCTCGATGATCGCGTCATGTCGTTGTGTTTGCTTCATTAGTGTTCCCTGAAATTTTGCCGGATGCGCTAACGCTTATCCGGCCTACAAAGTTCGTTTCCGCACATTCATCGTATCGGCAAACGCCATTGCCAGACCCACGGCCAATCCGGCGATATGAGCGCCATTCGCCATCGACATGCCGAATAGATCAAACCAGCCGGCAACAATCCAGATCAAAGCAAAGATAATCAAACCACGCTGCAGGAAAATACCGCTTTGCGGATCGCGCTCGCCGCGCAACCACACGTAGCCCATCAGCGCATATACCACGCCAGACAGTCCACCAAACCACGGGCCGCTAAATTTCTGCTGAACATAGCCGCTCAACAGGGCGCTGATCACGGTAATTACAATCAGTTTTCCACTGCCCAGACGCTTTTCAACCGCACCGCCGAGATACCACCACCACAACAGGTTGAACAGAATATGCATCAGCGAGAAGTGCATAAAAGCGTGGGTGAAATAACGCCAGAATTCAAATTTCAGCGAAGGGTCAAACGGCCATGCCAGCCAAAGCATCACCGCCTGGTCGCCCAGCACGTTCATCGCGATAAACACCAGCACACACGCGGCCATTACCAACCAGGTTACCGGGCCTGCGCGTTCGCGCAATGTGGCCAGGAACGGATAACGCTGGTAGTGCAGACCGCTGTCGGTCTGACCCGACTGCCAGCTTGCCGCTAGGTAGCGCGGATCGCCCGGATTCTCCAGAAATCGCGCCAGTTCAGCATGCACGCGCTCGGCTTGGGACTCATCCGCCAGCCAGACATCCGTTTGCTGATGTTGTTGAATCGTCAGGATAACGCCCTGTGTCGCCATATAATCAACAAATGCCTGCGCCACGCGGGGGTTAGCAAAAGAGGTAATCATCAACATGGTTGCTGTCGCTTATTCCACACAAAAGAGGACAGTATATATATCCTGCCCGTTTCAGGCTGCATCTTTGTTAGCTTACGAACCGTATGCCACTTCTGCCGGAAAATGTCGATGCCAGGCGTCGAAGCCGCCATCAACGCTGTAAACCGCGTCATAGCCTTGCTGAAGAAGATATTGCGCCGCACCTTTACTGCTGTTGCCGTGATAACACATCACCAACACAGCGGTGTCGAAATCATGCTCGCGCATAAATGACCCCAGCGTGTCGTTCGTCAGATGAAACGCCTGCGGGGCATGACCCATGGCATAGCTTTGCGGATCACGGATATCCACTAACACCGCGCTCCCCTGATGCAGCTTCTGATGCGCTTCTTCGACATTAATACATTCAAACTGATCCATTGCTCTCTCTTCTTTATATGGCAGGTGATGCTTTTCGGACATGTTACTGCTTAGTGTACGTCCCGACGGCAGTTAAACGCCATAATGTTATATGTATCACTGTAAATTGTTTATCCGATGTTACCAATGGCGCGATTCTTTGCTATTATGCTCGATAACGAACATTAATGAGCTATAACGAAAGTGCGAGAGGCCAGCATGGAAACCAAAGATCTGATTGTGATAGGTGGAGGCATCAACGGTGCCGGTATCGCGGCAGATGCCGCTGGACGCGGTTTATCCGTGCTGATGCTGGAAGCGCAGGATTTAGCCTGCGCCACCTCTTCCGCTAGCTCCAAACTCATCCACGGTGGCCTGCGCTACCTGGAACACTACGAATTTCGTCTGGTAAGCGAAGCGCTGGCCGAACGTGAAGTGCTGTTGAAAATGGCACCGCATATCGCCTTCCCGATGCGCTTTCGTCTGCCCCACCGCCCGCATCTGCGTCCGGCGTGGATGATCCGCATTGGTTTGTTTATGTACGATCATCTGGGCAAACGCACCAGTTTGCCAAGTTCTACCGGTTTGCGTTTTGGCGCAGATTCCGTAATGAAACCTGAGATTGTGCGCGGTTTCGAATATTCTGACTGCTGGGTCGACGATGCGCGACTGGTTTTGGCAAACGCCCAAATGGTTGTACGTAAAGGCGGAGAAGTATTAACCCGCACTCGCGCCACTTCTGCTCGCCGTGAAAACGGTTTGTGGATTGTTGAAGCTGAAGATATCGATACCGGCAAAAAATACACCTGGCAGGCGCGTGGCCTGGTCAACGCCACCGGTCCGTGGGTGAAAGAGTTCTTCGACGACGGTATGCACCTGCCATCACCGTACGGCATTCGCCTGATTAAAGGCAGCCACATCGTAGTGCCGCGCGTACATACCCAGAAGCAAGCTTATATTCTGCAAAACGAAGATAAGCGTATTGTGTTTGTTATCCCATGGATGGACGAATTCTCGATCATCGGGACGACAGACGTTGAATACAAAGGCGATCCGAAAGCAGTGAAAATTGATGAAAGCGAAATCAATTATCTGCTGAAGGTCTACAACGCGCACTTTAAGAAGCAGCTGGGCCGTGATGATATCGTCTGGACTTACTCAGGCGTGCGTCCGCTGTGCGATGACGAGTCTGACTCACCGCAGGCGATCACCCGTGATTACACGCTGGATATCCACGACGAAAACGGCAAAGCGCCGCTGCTGTCGGTCTTTGGCGGTAAGCTGACCACCTATCGTAAGCTGGCTGAGCACGCGATGGAAAAACTGGCATCGTACTACCAAGGAATTGGTCCGGCATGGACGAAAGAGTGCATTCTGCCAGGCGGTGACATTGGCGGCGATCGCGAAGATTACGCGGCCAAACTGCGCCGTCGCTACCCGTTCCTGACCGAGTCGCTGGCACGCCATTATTCTCGCACCTACGGCAGCAACACCGAATGGGTTATCGGCGAAGCCACCTCGCTTGCCGAGTTAGGTGAAGACTTTGGCCATGAGTTTTATGAGGCCGAACTGAAATATCTGGTCGATCATGAATGGGTTCGTCGTGCGGAAGATGCGTTGTGGCGTCGCACGAAAGAAGGTATGTGGCTGAATGCTGAGCAGCAGTCGCGTATGACCCAGTGGCTGGCGGAGTACATTGAAAAACACCAGCTGTCGCTGGCGTCCTGATAAAAATGCCGGATGCGGCTAGCGCCTTATCCGGCCTACAAGAGTGCATAAACGTAGGCCGGGCAAGCGAAGCTCCCCCGGCATCGTGTGTTACAACCGCACCGAATCGATATGCCAGATGTTTTCGGCGTACTCTTTGATCGTCCTGTCCGACGAGAAGTACCCCATGTTGGCGATATTAATCATCGACTTGGTGGTCCACTCTTCCGGGTGACGATACAGTTCATCAACCTTATCCTGGCAATCAACGTAGCTGCGATAATCCGCCAGAACCTGATAGTGGTCGCCAAAGTTAATCAGCGAATCCACCAGGTCGCGATAGCGTCCCGGCTCCTCAGGGCTGAATACGCCGCTGCCGATCTGCGTCAGCACCTGGTGCAGCTCTTCGTCTTTCTCGTAATACTCACGCGGCTTGTAGCCCTGGCTGCGTAAAGCCTCGACCTCTTCCGCCGTATTACCAAAGATAAAGATATTTTCTGCGCCCACATGCTCCAGCATCTCAACGTTGGCACCGTCCAGCGTCCCGATGGTCAGCGCACCGTTAAGAGCAAATTTCATATTACTGGTACCGGAGGCTTCGGTCCCGGCCAGAGAAATCTGTTCAGAAAGGTCGGCAGCAGGAATAATCACCTGCGCCAGGCTGACGCTGTAGTTGGGGATAAACACCACTTTCAGCTTGTCGCCAATTTGCGGATCGTTGTTGATCACTTTGGCGACGTCGTTGATCAGGTGAATGATGTGTTTCGCCATGTAATAAGCCGAAGCCGCTTTACCGGCGAAGATATTCACACGCGGTACCCACTCAGCATCAGGATCGGCCTTAATGCGATTGTAGCGGGTGATCACATGCAGCACGTTCATCAACTGGCGTTTGTATTCGTGAATACGCTTTATCTGCACATCAAACAGCGATTTCGGGTTCACCACCACGTTCAGTTGCTGGGCGATGAGCGTGGCCAGACGCTTTTTATTCTCCAGCTTCGCGCGGCGCACAGCCTGATTTACCAGTGGGTAATCGCAGTGCTGCTCCAGCTCGCTGAGCTGGCTGAGATCGGTTCGCCAGGTGCGACCAATGTTCTCATCCAGCACTTCAGAGAGCGACGGGTTAGCCAGCGCCAGCCAGCGGCGCGGCGTCACGCCATTGGTGACGTTGCAAAAACGAGTCGGGAAAATCTTCGCAAAATCAGCAAACAGCGACTGCACCATCAGGTTGGAGTGCAGCTCGGAAACGCCGTTAACCTTGTGGCTCACCACCACCGCCAGCCATGCCATACGCACACGACGGCCGTTAGATTCATCGATAATCGACGTCCGCCCCAGCAGAGCAGTATCGTTTGGATACTGTTCCTGCAACGTCTTCAGGAAGTAGTCGTTGATTTCAAAGATGATTTGCAGATGGCGCGGCAAAATTTTTCCCAGCATATCGACAGGCCAGGTCTCCAGCGCTTCGCTCATCAAGGTGTGGTTGGTATACGAGAAGACCTGGCAGCAGACCTCAAACGCATCGTCCCAGCTAAACTTATGCTCATCGATCAGCAGTCGCATTAGCTCAGGGATCGACAGCACCGGATGGGTGTCGTTGAGGTGAATGGCGATTTTATCCGCCAGGTTGTCGTAGGTTTTGTGCAGCTGGTAATGACGGCTCAGAATGTCCTGCACCGTGGAGGAGACCAGGAAATACTCCTGGCGCAACCGCAGTTCGCGTCCTGAATAGGTGGAGTCGTCCGGGTACAGTACGCGGGAGACGTTCTCGGAGTGGTTTTTATCTTCCACCGCCGCAAAGTAGTCGCCCTGGTTAAATTTACCGAGATTAATCTCGCTACTGGCCTGGGCATTCCACAGGCGCAGCGTGTTGGTGGCGTCGGTGTCGTAGCCGGGGATAATCTGGTCGTAGGCGACCGCGAGGATCTCTTCGGTTTCTATCCAGCGCGTTTTCTTACCTTCCTGCTGAATGCGCCCGCCAAAACGCACTTTGTAGCGCGTGTTGTGCCGTTTGAATTCCCACGGGTTACCGTATTCCAGCCAGTAGTCAGGCGACTCTTTCTGGCGGCCATCAACAATGTTCTGCTTGAACATGCCGTAGTCATAACGAATACCGTAACCGCGTCCCGGCAATCCCAGCGTTGCCAGAGAGTCCAGGAAGCAGGCCGCCAGGCGCCCGAGACCGCCATTGCCAAGACCCGGGTCGTTTTCTTCGTCGATCAGATCTTCAAGATCCAACCCCATACCTTCCAGCGCATTTTTGACATCGTCATAAATGCCCAGCGATAACAGTGCATTGGAAAGCGTGCGGCCAATCAGAAACTCCATAGACAGGTAATAGACCTGACGAGTTTCCTGAGATAATTGCGCACGGTTAGAACGCAGCCAGCGCTCCACGAGACGGTCGCGCACCGCGAACAACGTGGCGTTCAGCCACTCATGTTTATTGGCAATGACCGGGTCCTTACCAATCGTGAACATCAGCTTATAGGCAATAGAATGCTTAAGTGCCTCTACGCTGAGTGTGGGCGATGCATAAGTAAATGGAGCATTCATATAGGTGATTCCTGGATATCTATTTCAAGCGATAGTAAAGCTCACGGTATGACTTCGCCGCGACTTGCCAGCTAAAATCCATGGTCATGGCCTGACGTTGTACAAACCGCCAAAGCGAAGGCCGGGACCACAATACGAAAGCACGCCGGATCGCGCGTAACAGCGACCAGGCATTACTATCTTCAAATACAAACCCACTGGCGATACCGTCCGCCAGGTTTTCCAGCGAACTGTCAGAGACTGTATCAGCCAGCCCACCGGTGCGCCGCACCAGCGGCAGCGTGCCGTACTTCAGTCCATACAACTGCGTTAAGCCACACGGCTCAAAACGGCTGGGAACCAATATCACATCGGCCCCACCCATGATGCGGTGCGAGAAGGCTTCGTGATAGCCGATCTGCACACCCACCTGTCCTGGATGTTCCGCCGCTGCGGCGAGGAATCCTTCCTGTAATACCGGATCGCCCGCGCCTAGCAATGCCAGCTGTCCACCCTGCTCTAACAACCCCGGCAGCGCTTCCAGCACCAGATCCAGCCCTTTTTGACTGGTCAGACGGCTCACCACGGCAAACAGCGGTACTTTATCGTTGACCTTAAGTCCCATCGCTATCTGAAGCTGACGTTTGTTTTCTGCCTTCTCCTCCAGCGTGTCGCGCGTATATCGCGATGCCAGCAGGAGATCGGTTTCCGGGCTCCAGATTTTTTCATCAACGCCGTTCAGCACGCCGGAAAGACGGCCTTCACGATGACGCTGCTGCAACAGACCTTCCATCCCGTAGGCAAACTGCGGCTCGGTAATTTCCCGCGCGTAGGTCGGACTGACCGCCGTAATGTGGTCGGCGTAGTACAACCCTGCCTTCAGAAACGAAATCTGCCCGTTAAACTCCAGTCCGTGCACATTAAAGAACGACCATGGCAATTGGATGTCATCCATATGCTTTGCATAAAACATGCCTTGATACGCCAGATTGTGGACGGTGAACACCGATTTCGCCGGATGGCCGCGCGCCGCCAGATACGCCGGAGCCAGACCCGCATGCCAGTCGTGTGCATGCACCACATCCGGGCGCCAGAATGGGTCAAGGCCACAGGCCATTTCACAGCCAACCCAGCCCAGCAATGCAAAACGCTGCACGTTATCGGTATACGCAAACAGGTTAGTGTCGTGATACGGGCTACCGGGGCGGTCATAGAGATGCGGCGCGTCAATCAGGTAAATACCCACGCCGTTGAAATGCCCGAACAGCAGCGTGATACGTCCGGCGAAGGTATCCCGACGCGTTACAACCTGCGCATCGGGAATGCCGCGACGAATATCAGGAAACGCCGGGAGCAGCACGCGGGCATCCACGCCGTCCGCTATTTGCGCTGCGGGTAACGCCCCAATAACATCCGCCAGTCCCCCGGTTTTTAACAGGGGGAACATCTCTGAACAAACGTGTAAAACCTGCATTATCGCTCCTGTTTGATCTGCAGTTTGCGTAGCATTTCACGCGTGACCAGCACAATACCTTCCTCTGAACGGTAGAAACGACGCGCATCTTCTTCCGCGTTTTCACCAATCACCATGCCTTCGGGAATAACGCAGGCGCGGTCGATAATGCAACGACGTAAGCGGCACGAACGTCCCACCCACACTTCAGGTAACAACACTGCCGAATCAATGTTACAGAATGAATTCACCCGCACTCGCGGGAACAGAACGGACTGCACCACCACCGAACCTGAAATTATGCATCCGCCAGAAACCAGCGAGTTCAGCGTCATTCCGTGGCTGCCGGAACGGTCCTGAACAAATTTCGCCGGTGGCAGCGATTCCATGTGCGTACGGATTGGCCAGTCCTGGTCGTACATGTCCAGTTCAGGCGTCACCGAAGCCAGATCGAGGTTCGCCTTCCAGTAGGCTTCCAGCGTACCCACGTCACGCCAGTACGGCTCAGATTCCGGGTCAGACTGCACGCAGGACAACGGGAATGGATGTGCATACGCCATGCCAGCTTCGGTGATTTTCGGGATAATGTCTTTACCGAAATCGTGACTGGAGTTTTCATCGAGGTCATCTTCCGCCAGCAATTCATATAGATAATCGGCGTTGAAAACGTAGATCCCCATACTGGCAAGAGATTTGGTCGGGTCACCTGGCATAGCTGGCGGGTTGGCGGGTTTTTCAACGAACTCGATAATTTTATCGGTGTCGTCCACGTCCATTACGCCAAACGCGCTGGCCTCTTCAATAGGCACTGGCATACAGGCCACGGTGCAACGCGCGCCTTTCTCGACGTGGTCGATCAGCATGCGTGAGTAGTCCTGCTTGTAGATATGATCGCCCGCGAGGATCACCACATATTCCGCTTTATAGCGTCGAATGATGTCCAGGTTTTGGGTCACCGCATCCGCCGTACCGCGATACCAGTTTTCACCCTGCATTCTCTGCTGGGCAGGCAGCAGATCGACAAACTCGTTCATCTCTTCGCTAAAGAACGACCAGCCGCGCTGAATATGCTGCACCAGCGTGTGGGACTGGTACTGAGTGATCACGCCAATACGGCGGATCCCGGAGTTAATACAGTTGGATAAGGCAAAATCGATAATGCGGAACTTACCGCCAAAGTGCACAGCAGGTTTGGCACGTTTGTTGGTTAAATCTTTTAAGCGGGTACCACGGCCACCGGCCAGGATCAGGGCAACAGATTTTAATGGCAGCTGGCGCGCCAACATTACACGATCGTTCTTCTCTAAACTCACCATGACTAACTCCTTTTTTATCTTCTCTGGAACACACACAGTCCGTGCGCAGGTCCCTGCCAGACAGCCGTAAGCACCGGATTATCCTCTCCGGCAAATGGGGGAACGGCGCACCATTCCCCTTCAGGTAAAACGATATCTGTCACCTCAAGCGTGGCATTTATTGCAATCAGAAAACGGTCTGATAGCAGGATTTGCATCTGCCTCGGGCCGTTTTGCCACTCATCCGCACTTAAGGGTTGTGCGTACTTATTCAGCCAACGAACATTGCCATCGCCCTCTTCCCACCAGCGATCGTCCGTTAATGCAGGAATTTGCTGACGAAGATGGATCAGGGCAGCGGTAAATGTGGTTAGCCCGCTGTTTGCCTGCTGCCAGTCTAGCCAGGTTAGAGCGTTATCCTGGCAGTAAGCGTTATTGTTGCCGTGCTGGCTATGACCATGCTCATCGCCCGCCAGCAACATCGGCGTCCCCTGGGAGAGCAACAGCGTGGATAACAGCGCATGAATGCTGTCGCGCCGCCGCTCAATCAGGTCCAGCGTGCCACCTAATCCTTCTTTACCATGATTGTCGCTGTAGTTATTGCTAGTGCCGTCGCGATTTTCCTCACCATTCGCTTCATTGTGCTTATTTGTGAAGCACACACAGTCGCGTAGCGTAAAACCGTCGTGCGCAGTCACCAGATTGACCGTCGCGCTGGGTTTGCGACCATCGCGTTTAAACACGTCGCTTGATGCGGCAAAACGCCCGGCAAACTCACCCAACGAGAGATTACGCTGGAGCCAGAAGCGTCGGGTCGCATCGCGGAAATGGTCATTCCACTCGGCAAACGGCGGGGGGAAATTCCCCACCTGATACCCGCCTTCACCAATATCCCACGGTTCCGCAATCAGCTTAACGCGTGAGAGCAGCGGACAGTTTTGGATCGCGGTAAACAGTGGCGCATCCTGACGAAACGCAGGTGTACGCCCCATGACGGAAGCCAAATCAAAACGAAAACCATCCACATGGCAGGTTTCAACCCAGTAGCGCAGGCATTCACATGCGTATTCCACAACGCCCGGATGGCTCAGATTGAGGGTGTTCCCACAACCGGTCCAGTTGTAGTAATCACCATCGTCCCTGATCCAATAATAGCTACGGTTATCAATTCCGCGCAGCGAGAAGACGGGGCCTTCGAGATCCAGTTCGGCGCTGTGGTTCAAAACGATATCGAGAATGACCTCAATCCCCGCTTTGTGCAGCGCTTTTACCGCGTCGCGAAACTCATCAAGCGCACTCTCCGGCGAACAGGCATAGGCCGGATGCAGTGCAAACATCGCTACCGGGTTGTAGCCCCAATAGTTCGACAGCCCCAGCCGCTGAAGCCGTGGTTCGCTGGCAAAATGCGCCACCGGCAGCAGCTCCAGCGCGGTAATGCCGAGGCGCTTGAAGTAATCGATCATCACTGGATGGCCCAGCGCTTTGTAGGTTCCGCGAATCTCTTCCGGCAGCTCAGGATGCAAATACGTCAACCCTTTGACATGCGCTTCGTAAATCACGGTATTGCCCCACGGCGTGCGCGGCGGGGTATCATCCTCCCAGTCATAATGATCGGACACCACCACGCCCTTCAGCGCGATGGTGGCATTATCATGATGATCCGGTTCATTTAGCCCACCGTGCAGCAGCGGGTTATCTTTTAACTCGCCATCCACCCGACGGGCGCAAGGGTCAAGCAGCAGCTTGGCCGGATTAAACCGGTGGCCCTGCTGCGGTTGCCATGGGCCATGAACACGATAGCCATAGCGCAGACCGGGCCGGGCGTTGGCCAGATAGCCGTGCCAGACATCACCGCTACGCCCCGGCAGGTCATAGCGAAGTTCGCACCCTTGCTCATCGAATACGCATAATTCAACGCGTTCAGCGTGGGCCGAGAAGAGTGTGAAATTGACACCATGGCCGTCATACGTTGCACCATGGGGGGTGGCGTTGCCGGTTGCCAGTTGCGTCATTACCCCTCCCTGACCAGCCAGATCGTTGCCAACGGCGGTAACGTGAGGCTCAGTGAGTGCTGACGACCATGGCTGGCGATTTCATCGCTGTGCACCGCACCGCCGTTGCCGGTATTGCTACCGTGGTAATGCATCGAGTCGGTATTGAGGATCTCACGCCATTTGCCTGGCTGATTGATACCGAAGCGATAGCCATGCCGGGGCACAGGCGTAAAGTTACTGACCACGATGATTTCATTGCCGACCTTGTCACGACGCACGAAAGCCAGCACCGAACGTTCGTTGTCATCCACCACCAGCCATTCAAAACCATAGGCGTCAAAGTCGACCTCGTGCAGCGCTTTGTGATGACGGTAGGTGTGGTTCAGATCGCGCACCAGACGCTGTACGCCGTGGTGCCAGTTATCGCCACCTTCCAGCAGGTGCCAGTCGAGGCTGGCGTCATGGTTCCATTCACGTCCCTGCGCAAACTCGTTGCCCATAAACAGCAGTTTTTTGCCCGGGAAGGCCCACATCCAGCCGTAGTAGGCGCGCAGGTTGGCAAACTTCTGCCATGCGTCTCCCGGCATGCGATCGAGAATGGATTTTTTACCGTGTACCACTTCATCATGCGACAGCGGCAGGACGAAGTTTTCGGTGTAGTTGTACAGCATGCCGAAGGTCAGCTTGTCGTGATGGTACTGACGATGAATCGGATCCAGCTTCATGTAGTCCAGCGTGTCGTGCATCCAGCCGAGGTTCCACTTATACCAAAACCCTAAACCGCCCATATCCTGTGGTCTTGAAACGCCGGCAAAGTCGGTCGACTCTTCCGCCATGCTCACCGCACCAGGCACCTGCTCGCCAAGAATGCGGTTGGTATTGCGCAAAAATTCAATGGCTTCGAGGTTTTCACGACCACCAAATTCGTTTGGGATCCATTCCCCTTCTTTGCGGCTGTAGTCGCGATAAATCATCGACGCCACGGCATCCACGCGCAGCGCGTCAATACCAAAGCGTTCAATCCAGTACAGAGCATTACCCACCAGGTAGTTGCTGACTTCACGGCGACCATAGTTGTAGATCAGCGTGTTCCAGTCCTGGTGATATCCTTCGCGCGGGTCGCTGTGCTCATACAGGTTGGTGCCATCAAACTCTGCCAAACCAAAGTCGTCCGACGGGAAATGACCCGGCACCCAGTCGAGAATGACGTTCAGCCCCGCCTGATGCGCGGCATTCACGAAATAGCGGAAATCATCGCGCGTCCCGAAGCGACGGGTCGGCGCATACATGCCGGTAGGCTGGTAGCCCCAGCTACCGTCGAACGGATGCTCGTTAATCGGCAACAGTTCGAGGTGGGTAAAGCCCATCCATTTGGCGTACGGCACCAACTGATCCGCCAGCTCGCGGTAGCTCAGCCAGAAGTTGTTATCGGTATGACGACGCCATGACCCCAGGTGAACTTCATAGATAGAGATCGGTGCATCAAACTGGTTGGCTTTTTTGCGCGCCTCGCTTTGCACTACTTTTTCCGGCAGACCACAGATAAGCGACGCGGTTTCCGGACGCATTTGCGCTTCGAAGGCGTAAGGGTCCGCTTTGATTCGCAGCTTACCGTTGGCATCGATCATCTCGTATTTATACAGCTGACCATGCTGCGCACCGGGGATAAACAGCTCCCAAATACCGCTTTCTTTGCGCAGGCGCATCGGGTGGCGACGACCATCCCAGTAGTTGAACTGCCCAACCACTGACACGCGTTGAGCGTTAGGTGCCCAGACTGAGAAGCGCGTACCGGTTACGCCATCCATGGTATCCGCATGCGCACCCAGCGTTTCGTAAGGTCGCAGGTGCGTACCTTCAGATAACAGCCAGGCATCCATATCCTGGATCAGCGGGCCAAAACGATAAGGGTCATCAATCAGATTCTGCTGTCCATGCCAGACAACGGCCAACTGATAGCGAAAGAAATTTTTACGGCGGGGAAGTACTGCACAGAAAAAACCGCGAGAGTCGAGGCAATCCAGCTTGCCGACTTTGCGTCCGGTTTTGGGTTCGATCACCCACACTTCGGTGGCGTCAGGTAATAGGGCGCGGACTTCAAGTCCAGCATCAGTTTGGTGCATACCGAGTACGGAAAAAGGATCCGCAAAATGGCCTGCAATTAGCGCATTAATCACGTCTCTATCGATACGAACGGACATGGTTGTCATCCTGTTTTATGGCGTCACCCCTTCCAACTGATTTTCGACATCAGGTAGTGACACTTTTTTTGACCTGAACGACGCAGCACAATTGTGCATCCTCTCTGCGTCGTCCCACCTTCAGGCAACAACTTAATACCTCCGGTACTAAGTCACCCTTAAAGAATAGCCAATGCTTTATCTTACTCCTGGTAAAAAATGAAACATCTGCGCTTACTCCTGTATTACGCAAAAAAAGGGGTGATTCCTCACCCCTTGATCGTTAACAAACTATTACGCCAATTGGCGCAGCATACGGCGCAATGGCTCCGCAGCCCCCCACAGCAACTGGTCGCCCACGGTAAAGGCTGACAGGAACTCCGGTCCCATGTTCAGCTTACGCAGACGGCCTACTGGCGTGGTCAGCGTGCCGGTAACGGCCGCCGGGGTTAACTCACGCATGGTGATATCCCGATCGTTTGGTACAACTTTGGCCCACGGATTGTGCGCCGCCAGCAGTTCTTCCACGGTCGGAATAGACACATCTTTTTTCAGTTTAATGGTGAACGCCTGGCTGTGGCAGCGCAGCGCACCGACGCGCACGCACAGGCCATCAACCGGGATCACGGAAGACGTGTTGAGAATTTTGTTGGTTTCCGCCTGTCCCTTCCACTCTTCACGGCTCTGACCGTTATCGAGCTGTTTGTCGATCCACGGAATCAGGCTACCGGCCAGCGGTACGCCAAAGTTATCAACCGGCAGTTCGCCGCTGCGGGACAGGGTCGTTACTTTACGTTCGATGTCGAGAATAGCAGAGGAAGGGGTCGCCAGTTCCTCGGCCACATGGCCATACAGATGACCCATCTGAGACAGCAGTTCACGCATATGGCGCGCGCCGCCGCCGGAAGCCGCCTGATAGGTCGCTACGGAAACCCAGTCAACCAGGTCATTGGCAAACAGGCCACCGAGGGACATCAGCATCAGGCTAACGGTACAGTTGCCGCCGACAAAGGTCTTAATGCCTTTGTTCAGGCCGTCGGTGATGACATCCTGGTTAACCGGATCGAGAATAATGATGGCATCGTCTTTCATACGCAGCGAAGAGGCTGCGTCAATCCAGTACCCCTGCCAACCGCTTTCACGAAGCTTTGGATAGATTTCGTTGGTATAATCGCCGCCCTGACAGGTCACGATGATATCGAGCGCCTTCAGCGCATCCAGATCAAAAGCGTCCTGAAGTGTGCCGGTCGCGGTGCCACCGAACGTCGGTGCCGCCTGCCCAAGCTGGGAAGTAGAAAAGAAAACAGGGCGAATGGCGTCGAAGTCACGCTCCTCAACCATGCGTTGCATGAGAACAGAGCCGACCATACCGCGCCAGCCGATAAAACCAACATTTTTCATAGCGTTTTTTCCTGCAGAGATGTGTGCTGTGTATGCTAACCAGTATCCTACTGGCCTATCCTTCACCATACAAAAAGCAGCCAAAGTCGCAAGTGAAATTAATCAATGATAGCGAAGCCATCAGTAATGCGACTTATCCCGCTGCGCAAGCAAGCAGAAAGTCCGCGGTAATTATCAGGGAATTTGAGTTATGAATGAAATCATTTCAGCGGCAGTTTTATTGATCCTGATTATGGATCCGCTCGGAAACCTGCCCATTTTCATGTCCGTATTGAAACATACCGAACCAAAACGTCGCCGCGCGATTATGATTCGCGAGCTGTTTATTGCGCTGTTGGTGATGCTGATATTCCTGTTTGCGGGCGAGAAAATTCTGGCATTTCTTAACCTGCGTGCGGAAACCGTATCGATCTCCGGGGGCATCATTCTGTTCCTGATCGCCATTAAGATGATTTTCCCCAGCGCCACCGGGAATAGCACCGGGCTTCCGGCTGGTGAAGAGCCGTTTATCGTACCGCTGGCGATTCCGCTGGTCGCCGGTCCGACAATCCTGGCCTCATTAATGCTGTTGTCGCATCAGTACCCAAACCAGATGGGGCATCTGGTGATTGCGCTGCTGATCGCCTGGGGCGGGACGTTCGTGATTTTGCTGCAGTCTTCGCTGTTTTTACGCCTGCTGGGCGAGAAAGGGGTTAACGCGCTGGAGCGCCTGATGGGGCTGATTCTGGTGATGATGGCAACCCAGATGTTCCTCGATGGCGTGCGGATGTGGATGAAGGGGTAACGCACTCACTTTACGCCGGGTGGCGGCTTCGCCTTACCCGGCCTACGGTGTTGATATATGCTCGTGTGTAGGCCCGGTAAGCGCTCGCGCCACCGGGCAATCAGCGCCGTGAATGTGTTTGTGAGAAACACCTCAATCATTTAAGTCTCTGAAAAAGCGTATTTTCATTTCTGCGAAGCGCCTTCCGGAATACGCTCTTGTCAGCATCGCAGATTAGCATTATCTTCTCGCTGCACTTGCAAAATCAGGTGCCAGGATTGGTCCCCTGATTACCTCATTCGCGATAAAATTCACTTTTGTCGTGCGACCAGCTACACCTCAATGGTGGGCTGGACGGTGGCGTCACAAGACGCACCGGTATCCAATGAGGCCGGTAGGACCAACTCCGTTCAGCCCGCCACCAAAAGGTTGGTCCCTTCGGTGGTGGTAAATTTCACTCATTGGAGGCTGCCCTATGGCGACTACCCCTCTCTTTTCACACTCTTTATTTACCCTGCCCTTTAGCCATGCAACGGATTTCACCGAGCTGGCAGATAACTGTGAGCGTTTTGTCGAAGGGCTTGTTGAATGTCATGACCCTGTTGAAAAACTGGCGATTTGTGCGCGCCTGTCGGCCTGTCTGGCACTACTACAACCAACCTTAACGGAACCTGTACCGCAGCATCTACAGGCCAGCCTGACGGTAGAAACCTTACCGACCCGCACTCCCCTCTTTGAACCCGAACCAGATCAGATGGGGCGTTACTGCCAGCTATTGACGCATTTACTGATGAGCAAAACACTGTCTGACGAGATGGAACGCGTGGCGGGCGATTTACTGCAGGATTTGGTAGGCTATTTCGCCGATACGTTAAAAGCGCCGCGTTGGTTGAAAACCGAGGATGGTGTGATGGTGCTGTAAAAAAGCCGGGTGGCGGCTTGCGCTTACCCGGCCTACGGTGTGGATATGTGCTCAATTCCAGGCCCGGTAAGCGCAAGCGCCACCGGGCAATGCCATCAGCTCAACAGCTGGAAAGCAATCATACCGACAATCGCGCCAACCGTACCGAGGATGGTTTCCATCATCGTCCAGGTCTTCAGCGTTTGCGCTTCAGTCGCGCCGGTAAATTTACCGAACAACCAGAAACCAGCGTCGTTAACATGGCTGACCACGATAGAGCCGCCCGCGATACAGATAGACAGCGCCGCCATCTGAGCACCGGAGTAGTTCAGTTGCTCAATCACCGGCATCACCAGACCGACCGCCGTTAAGCAGGCCACTGTCGCGGACCCCTGAATGATACGCACCGCCGCCGCCAGCACGAAGCAGGTGATAGCGATCGGCAAGCCCATACCGGTTAACGCTTCGCCCAGTGCAGGGCCAACGCCGGAATCTACCAGTACCTGTTTGAACACGCCGCCCGCACCAATCACCAGCAGAATAATCCCCGCTGGCTGCAGCGCATGGCCGCAGATTTCCATCACGCGGTCTTTTGGCATGCCCTGGCGCACCGCCAGACCGTAAATCGCCACCAGACAGGCGACCAGAATCGCGGTAAACGGATGACCGATAAACTCGAACCATTCGTAGGTTGAAGAACCGACCGGAACAAAGCGTGCGGCGATGGTTTTCAGACCAACCAGCACCAGCGGCAGCAGGATCAGCGATAAGCTGAAGCCAAAGGAGGGCATTTTGCCTTCGCCCAGATGCGGCTCGGTAATGTCTTCCGGTACGTGCAGCTCAACGTAACGGCTGATGAAATTACCCCACAGCGGCCCGGCGATAATCATGCCCGGGATCGCGGCGCACAGGCCAATCAGGATCATCCAGCCAAAGTCGGCGTGCATCTGAGAGGCCAGCAGCATCGGCGCAGGCCCCGGCAGCAGGAACGCGGCAGCAGCCGCCACGCCCGCAAACAGCGGAATGACCAACTTAACCAGGTTAGTACCGGTATGGCGCGCCATTGAGAACGCTACGCTAATCAGCAGCACAATCGCCACCTCAAAGAACAGCGGCAGCGCGCAAATCAGACCGGCCAGGCCAATCGCGTAATGTGCGCGGCTATGACCGAAGGATTTCAGCATTTTGACGGCAATCTGATCGACCGCGCCGGTCTCATGCAAAATCTTGCCGAACATCGCCCCCAGCGCCACCACAATCGCCAGGAAACCGAGCGTGCCTCCCATCCCTTTTTCCATGGTCGCCGCGATTTTATCGAGCGGCATACCGGAAAAGAGACCTGCACCAATGGATACCACCATCAAAGCAACGAAGGCGTGCATACGCGCCTTCATCACTAAAAACAGCAGTAATAAAACGGACCCTACTGCTGTTAAAACAAGCGTTAATGTGCTCACTACTTACTGCCTTGGTTAATAACCTCAATGGTGCTGGCGACCACACCGTCCAGTGGTTGATCGATATCGACCACCAGTACATCGTTTTCATTCGCACCCGGTTCTTCCAGCGCTTCAAACTGGGTAACCAGCATCTGCGTTTTGAAGAAGTGGCCTTTACGCGCCTTCAGACGGTTTTCGATAACGTCAAAATCCCCTTTCAGATAAATGAAAGAGAGGTTCGGGTTACCGTCGCGCAACTGGTCGCGGTAGACTTTTTTCAAGGCAGAACAGACGATCAGCGAAACCTTGTTGGTACGCTGCATCGCAAAAGCGGCGTCATTCAGCGCCTGTAGCCACGGTTTACGGTCGTCATCGTTGAGTGGCTCACCGGAAGCCATTTTCATGATGTTGCTGCGCGGATGGAGAAAATCGCCATCAAGAAACGCGGCCTGCAGTTGATGCGCCACTTCGCTGGCGACAGCAGATTTACCGCTGCCCGATACGCCCATCAGAACGTAAACGTGGTGATCATGATTAGTCGTGCTCAAAGCGTTGCCCCCACTGGTACAAGAATCAGGAAATTGTTACGGGTAACTGTTATCGGTAACATTGTCCAGCCGGATAAATAGAGAAGCAATATCCATTCGTGCTCGAAGTGTATAAGTGTGAGCTACTTCAAACTTGTTGGCTTAAATAGATCCGCCCGGTGACAAGGTGAAACCTAAATCTAACATTTTAGGCGTGACTGCTTCACCACGAATGCGCGCCAGCAGGCGTTCTGCGCCAATGCTGCCCATCCGTTCACGCGGCGTGAGTACACTCGCCAGACGCGGCTCCATCACCTGCCCGATGTCGTGACCGTGGAATCCGGCAATCGCCATATCATCCGGGATTTTCAGCCCTAAACGCTGGCATTCGAAGGCCGCCCCTACCGCCAGGTCATCGTTGGTACAGAAAACGCCGTCGAGCTGCGGGTATTCACGCCGCGCCTGACGGATGAGTTCAATACCGGAGGAGTAGGAAGAAGACTGTTCCACCATCACGCTGTACGGCACCAGGTTGGCATCGCGCATTGCCTGCTCGTAGCCTCTCTGTTTGATGATAGTACGTTCATCAAGACGAGCGCCAAGATAGGCTACATGACGGTGCCCGCGGGCGATAATAGCGGCAGTCATCTGACGCGCGGCTTCGAAGTTGTCGAAACCGACGGCGATATCCAGACACGGAGACTGGCTATCCATCAGCTCAACCACCGGGATACCGGCAACTTCAATCATTTTCAGCGTACGGGGCGTATGGCTACGTTCGGTGAGGATCAGGCCATCGATATTCCACGACAGCATCGATTCCAGGCGCTCTTGTTCCATCTCAGGCTTATAGCCATAGTGCGCGAGCATCGTTTGATAACCATGGGCGTCGGTGACAGCCTCAATGCCGCGTAGCACTTCAGCAAAAACCTGGTTAGTGAGAGACGGTAACAGCACGCCGATAGCGCGGCTGGTGGCGTTAGAAAGGATATCAGGAGCGCGATTGGGAATATAACCCAGCTCATCAAGTGCAGCGGCAATTTTGCCCCGCAGCGCCACGGAGACCTGCTCCGGGTTACGCAAAAAGCGACTGACCGTCATTTTGGTCACGCCCACGCGGTCGGCTACATCCTGAAGTACGGGTCTTTTCTTTTTCATCGTCCTGAAGCGTTAAAAAGGGATAGATTCTCCCAGTTTACCACGGACGTGCGTGAACCTTTGCAGAGAAAAAAAGGAGTTTTTATTGTGATAAATACACAAAATCATTCGAGTTGCATCAAGGCGGCGACGCAGTGAATCCCCGGGAGCGTACATTAAGTACGCGACCGGGGTGAGCGAGGAAAGCCAACACAGATGCGGCTTGAAGGATGACGTGTATTTTTATACTGGCGGCAGGTCAAACAGCAACACTTCACTGTCGCTGTCGGCATGAATAGAAATTGCCTGTTCATCCCAGATTGCCAGACCGTCGCTGGTGGTCGCTTTGGTGCCGTTAATCGTCACGTTGCCTTTTACCACCTGGATCCAGACGCGGCGCTCGGCGGCAATCTGATGCACCGACTGCTCATCTTTGACCAGTGCCCAACGGTACAGCTCCATATCCTGGTACACTTTCAGTGAACCATCACGGGCATCCGGCGACAGCACCAGTTGTTTACCCTGAGCGGCATCGAAACGACGCTGTTCATAGCGCGGTGTAATACCGTTCTCCTGCGGCATGATCCAGATCTGATACAGATGCAGCTTCTCAGTATTGCTCGGGTTGTACTCCGAGTGACGGATCCCCGTCCCGGCGCTCATAATCTGAAACTCACCGGCCGGAACCTGCTCTTTGTTGCCCATGCTGTCCTGATGCTCCACCGCGCCTTCCAGCACGTAGGTCAGGATTTCCATGTCTTTATGGGGGTGAGTACCAAATCCCTGACCTGCATCGATCACGTCATCGTTAATCACGCGCAGTGCCGAGAAGCCCATAAAGTTCGGGTCATAGTAGTTGGCAAAAGAGAAGGTATGCCATGAATCAAGCCAGCCATGATTAGCGTGGCCACGGTCGTTAGCTTTGCGTAAGTAGATCATTGTGTTCACCCCCAGATGTTTTCGATGGAGTAAGTGTGGACTCAATCCGTCTGGGATCATAGAGGGTGAAAATTGACTCCTCTGTTCAAAAAATATGAACAAGCCCAGAGGAGTCTGTGCAGGCTATTTGGCGAGGGTTATCGTGGCAGGCGTTGCCTGTTCAAAGGCGCGTTCGAGGATCTCCAGGTTGGTAAGAACTTCAGATTCCTTGACGTAATTAGGCGTACCGGTGGTCAGCGTCTGGTACAGCGCGTCATACACGCGACCGTAATCCCCCACTTCCGGCTTTACCTCTTCTTTTACCGTGATGACGTCATCGTTGACGTACTCTAGCATCCCAATGGAATCATCAGCAGCGAAATCTGGCTCACCCGGCATGATATTGGCCTTCAGGCTGGTTTCCTGCTGGTCGATGCCGTACTTCACAAACGAGCCTTTGGTGCCATGGACGATAAACTTCGGATAGTCGATTTTCACCAGATGACTGGTTTTAACAATGGCTTTCAGGTCGCCGTAAAACAGCTGCGCTTCAAAGGTATCGTCCGGGTTCGCTTTGTTGCGCAGGCTGCGGATGTCATAGGCCACATGATCGGGACGTCCGAACAGCGAGATAATCTGATCCATGGTGTGTACGCCCAGACCATAAAACGCGCCGTCCTGCGGCAGTCCCGGCTTGGTTTCTGCTTCAGGACGGTAGTAATCGAAATGGCTTTCAACCTCAACAATCTTGCCGAGCTTGCCGCTCTCAATGGCTTTTTTCGCGGTGAGGAAGCAGGAGTCAAAACGGCGATTCTGATACGGCGTAACGGTCAGTCCTTTGCTTCGCGCCAGTTCGAACAGCTCTTTTGCTTGCGCAAGCGTCGGCGTGAAGGGTTTCTCAACCAGCACATTTTTACCCGCTTCCAGCGCGCGTTTAGCATATTCAAAATGGCTGTCAGCATGGGTACAGACGATCACCAGTTTCACCTGCGGATCGTTTAAGATCTCGTCGAGGTCGCTGGTGAAGTGAATATGCGAATACTGCGGTGCCTGCTCTTCCGGCCTGGCGTTGCGGCGGAAAATGTGCGCAACGTGCCAGCTATTTTTGCGATTGAGGACGTACGGCAAATGGTAGCGAGTGGTGCTTTTACCAAAACCAATAAATGCGCAGTGTAAGGTCATGAGACGATCCTTTTGAAAGTGATTGTCTACACCATAGCGCAAAGCGGCTGGAGACTGAATCCATCCTGTCATCGTGCCGGATGCGGCGTTGCCTTATCCGGCCTACCGCATTATACAGCCAAAAGATCGGGCGTAAGTGGCGTAGGCAGATTATTCACGGCCTGCGCGCAGCAACCGGAGCGTACACAGAGTACGTGAGGATTGCGAGCACAGCCCGGGATTAAGCTGGCAAGCAAACTAGCCCGAAACCCAGCCAAAAAAAAAGCCAGCAAAAGCTGGCTAAAGTAATACTGGAAGCAATGTGAGCAATGTCGTGCTTTCAGGTTCTCCGTAGGGGTTCCCCTGAACGCAGAGCAATAATAATCATTCTCATTCGCACTTGTCTACTTCTTTTTGCAAAAAAATGCAGTTGACGGATTTTTCTTTCTCAGCGAGTGTAAATGCACAATTAACCCTGCAGGAGATAAGGAATGAGTGAGATAGTGATACGCCACGCTGAACCGAAAGATTACGACGCAATTCGTCAGATCCACGCCCAGCCGGAGGTGTACCACAACACGCTACAGGTTCCTCATCCTTCTCTCGAAATGTGGCAAGCGCGGCTAACCGAGCAAGCCGGTGTCAAACAGCTGGTTGCCTGCATTGACGATATCGTCGTGGGGCATCTCTGTATTGAGGTCGCGCAGCGCCCGCGCCGCAGCCACGTGGCCGATTTTGGTATCTGCGTGGATGGCAGGTGGCACAATCGTGGCGTTGCCAGCGCGCTGATTCGTACGATGATCGACATGTGCGACAACTGGCTGCGCGTCGAGCGCATTGAGCTGACGGTATTTGTTGATAATGAGCCTGCTGTAGCAGTCTATAAGAAGTACGGCTTTGAAATCGAAGGCACCGGTAAGAAATACGGCCTGCGCAACGGTGAGTACGTTGATGCCTACTTTATGGCGCGCGTGAAATAAATTTAAGGGCGAGCCTTATCGCCCTGCTTATTGAAAGGACGCAATAGTGAAAAAGTTTCTTCCCCTGGTTTTGCTGGCCTCGCTCTCCCCTGCTTTTGCCACTACCGTACAAAATCTCGATTCCGTAGCCAGTGCCATCCAACATCCTGAAGGTAAACAGATTTTTGCTGAGCAAATGGCAGGAGCAACCCCTGCGAAAGGATTTGGTGAGCTTCCTCAGGGCTTATCTGAAAAGCAGTGGATTGCCTGGGTTGCACCGAATGAAGATCCTGACAACCTGATCCTGACCGGTGCTAAATCTTGGGGAAAAGACGGTAAATATATTGGCATTGCTTGTTTTGCCGATAATAAGGCTGACGCCGAGCAAGCAAAAAAATACGCGGATAACACCTGCCCGGAAAACTACAGCAACGGGCGCGCTAATAAATTATATCTCGGCGTTTTTTCCTGGCAGAATCCACAGCTAACGCCGATTGCACGCTCGGAAAAACCGTTAAACCAGCTCTCAGAGTGGAATAAAGCCGCTGAAAAAGAGAGCGATGATGAGTCCGTCAGACCGCTGGCTTATTATACAAAGCTGGATCTGGCACCGTACCGGATAGCACCCGATACCCTGGCATTCGGGGTGCGGGGTGGATACTCTGATGCGTATTCCGGCGGCGGCGCATTTTATGAAGTGCTGGAACTCTACACCATCAAAGACAGCAAGATAATCAACGTGTTTTCTGACCTTGTTTATTACTATTCGGACATTGCTGGAGACTGGAATAAAGACGGCACAAGGCAGCACGACATCAGCGAAAGTAAGTACATTCTCAAAATGCGCTCGGCAAAGACGCACGGATTTTATGACTTAGAGCGCGTTAGCCTACAGGATAAAAGCAGCCAAATATTCCGCTGGTCCGAATCACTGCAGCGATATGCGCCATAACCTACCGGTCAGGCCTACATCGTTCAGAACGCTGTAGGCTGTTGATATGGGTTAATAAACATCAATGAAAACTCCATCAATAATCCTCCATTATAAAATAAATAAAAATTACGCCCTTAGCTATTTATATTCAGATTCCCCTCAAGAAAATTCATTTAAAGTGAAACGTTTTATTTCTGCTATATACGAACGCCATCAGAAAGCGTAATAAAAACAAAAATCAATTTATCGTTTTTATGACAGTAAGTAATAAAAGGATATGGATGTCATGAGTGATATCGTCTATCTGATGGTTTCAGGGCAGCAGCAGGGTGCTATTTCTGACGGATGCGGAACCATTGCATCCGTGGGTAACCGCTGGCAAATAGGGCACGAAGACGAAATTTTTACTTTTTCGCTGTCTAATAGTATAACCAGTACTGGTAGAGGTTCACATTTTCACGGACTGCAATTTTGCAAACTGATAGATAAAAGCACCCCATTGTTTGTAAATGCTATTAACAACAACGAGCAGTTGTATATGGAATTTTATTTCTACCGCATCAATAGGTTCGGTAGATGGGAAAAATATTATTATATTCAACTGCGGGGAGCATTTCTATCAGCCATTCAACACCAATTCATCGAGAATAATTTAGACACAGAAACAATAACCATCAACTATGAATATATCCTCTGCAAACATCTTATTGCCAACACTGAGTTCAGCTACCTGGCGTTGCCCGAAAACTACAACCGCCTGTTTATCCCCCGACCAAAAACCCCCGCAGACAACGGCCTCAAAACGTTAAACAGCAAAGGGGTTGGCAGATTGCTTGCTGCCGGAGGGATCTACAACGGCAATATCGACGGTTTCAGGGAAACGGCGAAAAAGCTGGGTGGCGATGCTCCTGCGGGTTATGAGCAGGTTATGGATAACAAAGGATTGCTGATTCTTGGTGCTTCAGTAGCTGCAGGCTTAACTATGGGAAGGATGAAATTTCCTGAATTAGAAGAACTGGAGCAGTTTGGAGCGAAAGGAACTTATACATCAAGGCCATTTGATCCAGATAAAGCGGGAGGCCCTGTTGAACATCTTACAACTGAAGGCGTAAATATTACCCATGAAGGAATTGCAATTGTAGAAAAACACATATCTCGCTTCGATCCAGATCCTGGTAATGAATTTATGGTAAGCCGTTTAAAAAAGATAGCGAACGGTGAATTGTTACCAGAACAAGTGGATTTAAACTACTACACTCATGAATGTCGAGAGTATCAACGTTATTGCAATTTAGGTTGGGAAACTGGCAGGCCAAGCGATAACCAAGAGGCTTATGATCTATGGAATAACACGCATACATCAACACTCGAAGATTATAGAATAACTGGTAATGACCTTTATCACCCGGATGCACCATCATGGTAAACGATACTGAACTTAACATATTGAAATTATTAGCTTCCAGAGATGACGTAAATTGGACCTGGTATAATCTTGATCGCGCAATGACCAGTAGGAGAATGGATGGAGTTGGTAACGTAGTTAGGCTCATAAATAACCTATCCAAAGCGGGTTTAGTCGATATAGTAGCAAGAACCCCCTCAGGAATGGATTATTATCGCGTATCCGCCCAAGGCCATAAGTTGCTAATCGAAATTGACCGGTATCACCAAGACCATTCACTATAGTAAAAAATATGTGTCAAGCCCTCTCCCACCGAAGAGGGCTGTTATGCTTAGTATCCCGCCGTTAAATCATCCACGGAACGCGGGTCGGACGCGCCATACAGTGCGCCATCCGGTCCAACCATAATGCTCTGCGTGCTGCCCATCGCCTCTTTCAGCGCTACTTTCTGTCCTTTTTGCTCCAGCAGCTTGATTGTATCCGGGCTGAAGCCCTTCTCGATGCGCAGTTCATCCGGCAACCATTGATGATGGAAGCGCGGTGCGTTGGTCGCTTCGGCGACGTTCATCCCAAAATCAATGCTGTTGACCACCATTTGCAGTACGGTAGTGATGATTCGGCTTCCACCTGGGCTGCCGGTAACCAGCCAGGTTTTCCCGTCTTTTACCACGATAGTCGGCGACATCGACGACAGCGGACGCTTCTTCGGTCCAACCGCGTTGGCATCACCGCCCACCAGTCCATAAACGTTCGGCACGCCCGGCTTAGCGGAGAAGTCGTCCATTTCATTATTCAGCAGAATACCGGTGTTACCCGCCACGATGCCGGTCCCGAAGGTGGTATTCAGGGTATACGTTACCGCCACGGCATTGCCGTCTTTATCCACTACCGAGAAGTGCGTAGTCTGGTTGCTTTCATACGGGGCGAGTTTGCCCGGTTTGATCTGGCTGGAAGGCTTAGCCTTGTTGATATCAATCTGATCGGCAAGCGTTTTAGCATAGGCTTTGTTGGTCAGCGCTTGCCACGGCACTTTCACAAAATCCGGGTCGCCCAGATATTCTGAACGGTCGGCGTAAGCATATTTCTCCGCTTCAGCCATAACCTGCATAGCATCGGCGCTGCCAAATCCGTACTTCTTCATATCGAAGTTTTCGAGAATATTGAGGATCTGCACGATGTGAATACCGCCAGAGGACGGCGGCGGCATGGAGAAGACCTGATACCCGCGATAGTCACCGCCGATCGGCGTGCGCTCCACGGCTTTATAGCTGGCTAAATCCTCTTTGGTCATCAGCCCGCCGTTCTTCTGCATTTCCCCGGCTATCTGATCGGCAATCGCCCCTTTATAAAACGCATCCGGGCCATTCTCGGCAATCATTTCCAGGCTTTTCGCCAGATTCTTTTGCACCAGCTTGTCGCCCTTTTTCAGCGGCTCGCCGTCCTTCCAGAAAATGGCTTTGCTGTTCTCGTGATTAGGGAGCACTTCGCTGCCATAGGTTTTCAGATCGTCGGCCAGCGCGTCATTAACCACAAAGCCCTCTTCCGCCAGCTTCATCGCCGGGCGCACCACTTTGTTCAGCGGCATCGTGCCGTATTTCTCCAGCGCCAGCGAGAAACCCGCCACGGTACCCGGCGTACCGGATGCCAGATGCGACGTCAGCGACTTTTTCGCATCGGCGTTGCCCTGCTCATCGAGGAACATGTCACGGGTCGCGCCAGCAGGCGCCATTTCACGAAAATCGATCGCGGTGGTGTTACCGTCTTTGGTACGCAGTAGCATAAAACCACCGCCGCCCAGATTGCCCGCCTGGGGATGCGTCACCGCCAGCGCATAGCCAACGGCCACGGCGGCATCGACGGCATTCCCACCCTGTTTAAGAATGTCCACACCAACCTGGGTAGCTAAAGCATCCACAGAGGCCACCATCCCATGCTTAGCACGTACGGGATGGAACACATCTTCCTCGACTCCGTAAGATACCGGCGGTGGCGCAGCCGGCGCGGCAGCAACGCTAAAACAACTTCCTGAGAGCAGAGCAGCAATGGCTACCCGGCGTAAAAACGTCGGTTTTATCATCGTTATTCTCCAGATGTATGGGGGTCTGCCCCCACTAAGCCTGGTGCATAACTCTGAAATAATCATCGTAACGGCGAGAAAGGAGTAAACTTAAGAGATCCCCGAGAGGAGAAAAGCGATGAAACGACTCTTACTTTTAGCCATGCTGTTGCCGTTTGCAGGCTTTGCACAGCCCATCAACACCATGAATAACCCGAACCAACCCGGTTATCAGATCCCGAGTCAGCAGCGTATGCAAACCCAAATGCAAACGCAGCAAATTCAGCAGAAAGGGATGCTCAACCAACAGTTGCAAACGCAGACGCGTATGCAGCAACAGCATCTGGAAAACCAAATTAACACCAACTCCCAGCGGGTCCTTCAGTCTCAGCCAGGCGAGTTGAATCCCAGCCAGCAGCAAATGCTGCCCAACAGCAACGGTGGGATGTTGAGTGGAACCCGTAACCCGGACAGCTCTCTGAATAAGCAACATATGCTGTCAGAGAAAAAGAACGGCGACATGCTGAAGCCCTCCAGCACGCCGCAGCCTAACGTTCCGTTAAAAACGATTGGGCCTTAAAAAGGTTGGAAATCCGGACCAATCGTATCAATGGCATCGGTACAGATGCAGTCCACGCCCCAGCGCAGCAGTTCCGCCGCGCGCTGGGGTCGGTTGACGGTATATACCAGAATACGTAGCCCCGCATCACGCAGCGCATCCACACGCGCTTCATCCAGCAGTTTGTGATTAAGATGAATAGAGACGCAGCCAAGCCGCGTGGTCAGCTCGCGCCAGTCCTCGCGCCATTCATCAAGCAGCAAGCCTCTCGGCAGTTCAGGTACCGCCTGCTGCGCCGCTTCAAGTGCATCAATTTCAAAGGATGACAATAGTGGCGGCGTCATTCCCGCCCACAGTTCCCGCGCGGCCAGCGCCACGACTTTGCCGGTTAACGTTCCGGTACCGGTTGTGGGTTTAATTTCAATATTCGCCATCATACCGTGCTGACGGCAGCGCTCGGCCACTTGCGAGAGCAGCGGCAGCGGTTCACCTTTAAACTCACCGCTAAACCAGCCGCCGGCGTCCACGCGCAATAAATCCTGCCAGTTCAGCTCGCCTGCCACGCCCCAGCCGTTGCTGGTTCGCTCCAGGTTGTCATCATGCAGTAAGAAGATCTCACCGTCTTTCGACAATTTAGCGTCAAACTCGATCATGGTATGCCCGTATCGCGCCCCCACGTCGATCGCCGCCAGGGTGTTTTCCGGGGCCAGCTTACCGCCGCCACGATGGGCGACAATATGGGGGTAAGGCCAGTTACTCATACGCGTTGTCCTGTTTCGCCATCAAAAAGATGCAGATGATTTTCCGGCAGATGCAGCCACAGCGTGCTGCCTGCCGTTGGGCGATGCTGATGCGCCAGTCGCACCACCAGCTTTTGCTCGCCCCAGCGTCCGTGTGCCAGGTTATCTGCGCCCAGCATTTCCAGTGTATCAACAACCAACGGCACGCCGCCTTCGGCCTGCGAGCTTAGCGCAATATGCTCTGGGCGGATACCCAACGTCATTTTACGCCCAATAGACTCTCTCGCGCTTCTGCCGATGGGTAGCGTCATGCCGCCCTCCAGTTCAAAATGGGTGCCCGAGGTACTGATGCACCCGTCCAGCAGGTTCATCGCCGGGCTGCCGATAAAACTCGCCACAAAGCGGCTGGCAGGCTTTTCATACACCTCAACCGGTGTACCTATCTGCTCGGCAATGCCTTTGTTCATCACCATCACCCGTTGGGCGAGGGTCATCGCTTCAACCTGGTCGTGCGTCACGTATAGCGAAGTGGTTTTCAGGCGGCGATGCAGATGTTGTAACTCCAGACGCATCTGCACGCGCAGCTTGGCATCGAGGTTAGAAAGCGGCTCATCGAACAGGAATACCGCTGGGTCACGCACAATCGCTCGCCCCATCGCTACGCGCTGGCGCTGACCGCCAGAAAGTTCGCGCGGACGACGTTTGAGCAGCTCACCCAGCTCGAGAATACGCGCCGCCTCATTTACCCGTTCAGCAATGTGCTCCTTGCCCATCCCGCGGATTTTCAGCCCCCAGGCCATGTTTTCTTCCACGCTCATATGCGGGTAGAGCGCGTAGTTTTGAAAGACCATCGCAATGCCGCGATCCTTCGGCTCCATCTCGGTGACGCGTTTATTATCAATCCAGATATCGCCACCGCTCACCCGCTCCAGCCCAGCCACCATCCGCAGCAGCGTAGACTTTCCGCAGCCGGATGGGCCAACCATCACGATAAATTCCCCGTCCGCGACGTCCAGCGTCAGCGGTTTAATCACCTGGGTTTTGCCGTCCCAGCTTTTGGTTACTGCCTGTAGTTTTAAACCAGCCATTTTTATTTCTCACTATCGACCAGACCGCGTACGAAGGCACGCTGCATGGCTAACACGATGATTACCGGAGGGATAAGCGTCAGCAGCATGGCAGCCATTACCTGGTTCCACTGCGTGGTGCCTTCACCGGTGGCGATCATGCCTTTGATACCCGCCACCGCAGTGCCCAAATTGACGTCGGTAATAATTAACAACGGCCACAAATACTGGTTCCAACCGTAGATAAAGGTGATAACGAACAGCGCCGCCAGATTGGTTTTTGACAGTGGTAGTACGATATCGCGGAAAAAACGCATCGGTGACGCACCGTCAATTCGCGCGGCCTCAACCAGCTCATCCGGCAGGGTCATAAAGAACTGTCGGAACAGGAAGGTCGCAGTAGCCGATGCCATCAACGGCAGCGTCAGACCCGCATAGCTGTCGAGCATTTTCAGGTTGGCGATAACCTCCACGGTGGGGAAGATTCGTACCTCAACCGGCAGCATCAGGGTGATAAAAATCATCCAGAAGAACAGGTTGCGCAGCGGAAAACGGAACCAGACGATGGCGAATGCGGAGAGCATGGAGACGGTGATTTTCCCTACCGTAATACTGAACGCCATGATGAAGCTGTTAAGCATCATCAACCAGAACGGCGCGCTGTTGACGCCCACACCGTTGACCCAGATGTATTTCATGTTCTCCAGCAACTGCGTGCCGGGAACCAGCGTCATCGGCGTTTCAAACACCGCTTTGTTGTCCAGCGTCGCCGCGACAAACGCGACGTACAGCGGAAACAGGATCACCATGATCCCCATAATCAACATGGCATGGCTGAATATTGTCAGCCCACGACGGTTCTCAATCATTGGTAACGCACCTTACTTTCCACATAGCGGAACTGCACCACCGTCAAAATAATGACCAGGAACATCAGCACCACCGATTGCGCGGCCGAGGCGGAGAGATCCAGCCCGACAAAGCCTTCGCGATAGATCTTATAAATCAACGTCGTGGTCGCCTGTACCGGTCCACCCGCCGTGGCGGCATCGATAACCGGGAAGGTATCAAAGAAGGCATAAACCAGATTCACCACCAGCAGAAAGAAGCTGACCGGGGCTATCAACGGCAGCGCCAGCTTAAAGAAGCGGCGAACCGGCCCTGCGCCATCAATCGCAGCAGCTTCGATCAGCGATCGCGGGATAGACTGCAGTGCGGCAAAGAAGAACAGGAAGTTGTAACTAATCTGCTTCCAGACCGATGCAAACACCACCAGGAACATCGCCTGACCGCTGTTTTGCGCATGGTTCCAGTCATAGCCAAACTCACCGAGAAAATGGGTAATCAGCCCACGTCCTGGGTTAAACAGGAAGATCCACAATACGGCGGCGACGGCAGGCGCGACGGCGTATGGCAACAGCATCAGCGTCTGGTAAAAACGGCTGCCGCGCACCACGTAATTCACCAGCGCCGCAAAAAATAACGACACCAGCAGACCACTTACCGTGACTAACGTACTGAACTTAATGGTGGTCCAGAATGAGTCGAGGTAGTACGGGTCATGAAACAGCGCGACAAAGTTTTCCAGTCCGACAAACTGGCTGGAAAGACCAAACGGATCAACGGATTGTAGCGAGTACCACAACGCTTCACCGGCGGGCCAGATAAAGAAAATAACGGTGATAACCAGCTGCGGAGCCACCAATAAATAGGGAAGCCAACGCGAGCGGAATACCGGACGGGATGAAGACATGTAGGTTCTTTTCCTGGAAGGTGCCGGATGGCGGTGCAAGCACCTTATCCGGCCTACAAACTACAAACTTGTAGGCCTGATAAGCACAGCGCCATCAGGCACTTATACACTTAAGACTTGGTCGATTGCTCAAAGCGGCGCAGTAACTGATTGCCACGCTCAACGGCGGCATCCAGTGCCTGCTGCGGGGTTTTCTTCCCAGTCCAGACGCTTTCCAGCTCTTCATCCACAATAGTGCGGATCTGCGGCATATTGCCCAAACGCAGCCCTTTGGTGAACGGCAACGGCGGCTTGTTCAGCATCTGGCGGGTGGCGATATCAGCCCCAGGGTTCTTCTCATAGAAGCCCTGTTCACGGGTCAGGTCGTAGGCAGCGGTGGTGATCGGTAGATAGCCGGTCTTCTGGTGCCATTCAGCAGCAATTTCAGGCTTCGCCAGGAAGTTGAGGAACTGCGCCACGCCTTCGTAGGTTGCTTTGTCTTTACCCTGCATCACCCACAGGCTGGCCCCACCGATAATCGCATTCTGCGGCGCGCCCTTCACGTCGGCATCGTACGGCATCATCCCGACGCCATAATTGAATTTAGCGTAGTGGCGGATGTCGGCCAGCGAACCGGAAGAGGCGGTGGTAATGGCACAATCCCCGTTGTAGAACTTCTCAGTGGATTCGTCCTTACGCCCGAAGTAGCTGAAATCACCTTTTTTGTTCAACTCTTCCAGCAGAGCGATGTGTTTCACCTGTTCCGGTTTATTGAACTCCAGCACCGCGTCGGTACCGTCAAAGCCATTGTTTTTGGTTGCTACCGGCAGACCGTTCCAGGCGCTGAAGTTTTCAATCTGAATCCATCCCTGCCAGCCGCTGGCGTAACCGCACTTCATGCCTGCGGCTTTCAGCTTCGCGGTGTACTCCGCCAGATCCTGCCAGGTTTTCGGCGGCTGCTCCGGGTCTAAACCGGCTTTTTTGAAGGCATCTTTGTTGTAGTACAGCACCGGAGTGGAGCTGTTAAACGGCTGGGAGAGCAAGTGTCCGCTTTTAGAGTCGGTGTAGTAACCGGAAACGGTCGGTACGAACTGAGACTCATCGAAGTTAATGCCAGCCTCTTTGAATACTTCATAGACCGGTTTAATGGCTTTTGAGGCCATCATGGTTGCCGTACCCACTTCATAAACCTGCAGCAGCGCAGGCGCGTTTCCGGTACGGAAAGCAGCAATTCCTGCACTCAGGCTCTGCTCGTAGTTGCCTTTGTACTGCGGAACAATTTTGTAGTCGGGATTGGCTGCATTAAAACGTTGCGCCAGTGAATCAACTTCTTTACCCAGTTCGCCTTCCATTGAGTGCCAGAACGGGATAGTGGTGACCGCCAGTGCCTGACCTGCAAATGCCAGGCTAAGTGCCAGTCCTAAAGCTGTATGTCGTAACGATATCATCGGTTATCTCTCTTGTTGTGCCGGATGCGCGATATCACGCGTTTTATGCTCGCGGGGGTAACATGACATGCTCGAATGACAGAAAAATAACTTTTTTATTACAAAAAAAAGATAGTAAGGCGACAAACAGATGGCAAGGCGGTGAAAGCGTAGTGACAGGAAAATGCGGGGTGGTGCACAACAAAGCCGGATATCGCTATACCTTCTCCGGCCTGGATGGCGTTATCTGCTGCTCCAGCAAGGAAGATTAATCCCGACGCCAGCGTCGCTCATATTCATTCTGTAAACGCTGCTGCTCTCGCCGCTCACGTTCACGTTGGATATCCGATTTATCATCATCCCAGCCAGGGCATACCGAGCTGGTAAATACTTCGCAGGGCGAGTCGGATTGCGCTAACGGGTTGTCCGGTTTCTCTTCCCAGATAGCGGGATCGCGCGGGTCAAACGCTGGCGGTGTTGAGGCCAGGGTAGTTAATGAAAGCGTCAAAAACAAACTGCCAATCATCATGCAGGTACCTGAACGAATCATCCTTTCTCCATGTTCATTTTTATTATTGATAACTATTCTCAATAATAACATAGAGCAATAAAAAGGGGCCACAGCGGGCCCCTTGTCTATTCAGAGAATGATTAACCGCCCAGATACGCGCTACGCACCGCTTCGTTAGCCAGTAACGCATCACCGGTGTCTTCCAGCACCACATGACCGTTTTCCAGCACGTAGCCGCGATCGGCGAGCTTCAGCGCCTGGTTGGCGTTCTGTTCGACGAGGAAGATGGTCATCCCCTGCTCGCGCAGTTGTTCGATAGTATTAAAAATCTGCTGGATGATAATCGGCGCCAGACCCAGCGACGGTTCATCAAGCAGCAGCAGCCTCGGCTGGCTCATCAGCGCGCGGCCTATCGCCAGCATCTGCTGTTCACCGCCGGACATCGTTCCCGCACGCTGAATACGACGCTCATGCAGACGGGGAAACAGGTCATACACCCATTTGATGCGTTCCTGAAACTGGTCCTTTTCGGCAAAGAAGCCGCCCATCGCCAGGTTCTCTTCCACCGTCATGCGGGAAAACACGCGACGCCCTTCCGGCACAATCGCTACCGCTTCGCGCATGATTTTCGCCGTCTGCCAGTCGGTAATGTCTTTACCATCAAAGACGATTCGCCCACTGGTCGCTCGCGGGTCGCCACACAATGTGCCGAGCAGCGTGGTTTTTCCCGCGCCGTTAGCACCAATCAGAGTAACGATTTCACCCTGGTTGATATACAAGCTGACGTCGTGCAGGGCCTGTATCTTGCCGTAGTGGGCGTTGACTTTGTCGAACGATAACATCGCCTTATCCATATTAATCCTCGCCCCCATTATGCTTCACCTAAATAGGCGCGGATAACATCCGGGTTATTACGAATCTGTTCCGGCGTCCCATTCGCCAGCGGCGTGCCCTGGTTCACCACGTAAATACGGTCAGAAATCCCCATCACCAGCTTCATGTCGTGCTCAATCAACAAAATGGTGGTGTTGTGATGGTTACGCAGTTCAGCAATCAGCTCGTCCAGCTCCTTGGTCTCTTTCGGGTTGAGTCCAGCAGCGGGTTCGTCGAGCATCAGGATTTCCGGCTGGGTCACCATGCAGCGGGCTATTTCCAGACGGCGCTGGTCGCCGTAGGCCAGGTTACTGGCCTGACGGTTGGCATGCTCCAGCAAGCCAATACGCGCAAGCCAGGTGGCAGCGCGATCCAACGCTTCACTCTGCGCGCGACGGAACGACGGGGTTTTCAACAGGCCGGAGAAGACGCCGGTTTTCAGTTGCTGATGTTGCGCCACCAGCAGGTTTTCAATCACCGTCATTTCGCGAAACAGACGCACGTGCTGGAAAGTACGTACCACGCCCATACGCGCGATTTGCTGACCCGGCAACCCTTCCAGGTGCTGGTCGCGCAGCTTAATCGTCCCGCCGGTCGGTTTATAAAAACCGGTCAGACAGTTAAAGACCGTGGTTTTCCCCGCACCGTTCGGGCCGATTAACGAGACAATCTCCTGCGGTCGCAGTTCCAGTTCAACGTTGTTTACCGCCAGCAGACCGCCGAAGCGCATCATCAGGCCGTTAACGGATAATAATGGCTGACTCATGCCTGCTCTCCTTTTGCTTCCCCGTTTTTCAGCTTCAACTGTGGACGGGTCATCGGCAACAAGCCCTGCGGACGCCAGATCATCATCAGTACCATTAAACCACCCAGCATTAACATGCTGTATTCGTTGAAATCACGCATCAGCTCGCGTGACACCACCAGCAGGATAGCTGCGAGGATCACCGCAAACTGTGAGCCCATTCCGCCCAGTACCACAATCGCCAGCACAAAGGCCGACTCGGCAAAGGTGAAGGATTCCGGGCTGACGAAGCCCTGGCGCGCGGCAAACAGCGTACCGGCAAAACCGGCAAACGCGGCGCTGATGGTAAAGGCTGTCAGCTTGATGCGCGTAGGGTTTAAGCCCAGCGAGCGACAGGCAATTTCATCTTCACGCAGCGCTTCCCACGCACGACCCAGCGGCATACGCAGCAAACGGTTAATAACAAACAGCGAGAAGACCACCAGCAGCAGCGCCACCAGATAGAGGAAAATGACGCGGTCAGACGGATCGTACTTGACGTTAAAGAAGTTGCTGAAGGTATCCCAGCCGCCTTCACGGGCGGTACGGCTGAACTCCAGACCGAAAAAGGTCGGTTTCGGGATCTGGCTAATACCGTTTGGACCGCCGGTTACTTCGGTGTTGTTGAGCAGCAGGATGCGGACGATTTCGCCGAAGCCTAAGGTCACAATCGCCAGATAATCACCGCGCAGGCGCAGTACCGGGAAGCCGAGCAGGAAGCCCGCAGCAGCGGAAACCAGTCCCGCCAGCGGCAGACAAGTCCAGAAGCCGAGTCCGTAATAGTGGTTCAGCAGCGCGAAGGTGTAAGCGCCGATGGCATAGAAGCCGCCGTAGCCCAGCACCAGCAGGCCCGAAAGCCCTACCACCACGTTTAAGCCGAGGCCGAGGATGATATAAATCATCGTCAGCGTGGCGATATCCACCGTACCGCGTGACACCATAAACGGCCACGCCACGGCAATTACCAGCAGCGCCACCAGGAACAGCTTCTGTTTAACGGTGGAGCCGTCAATCGCCGGCAGAATAAATTTCGGTCCGGAGACGCTCTTCAGGCCTTTCTGGAAGGCTGGACGCAGCAGTTGGAAAAGAAAGACCACGCCAGTGCCGATAAACACCCACTGCCAGCGGATATCCGCGGCGGTATCGACCACCAGCTTGGTACCGTCCAGCTCTAACTGAACGCCCATAAAGACGCCCGCCAGGACGAAGAACATAGCGGCAGAGAGCAGCGCCATTGCAAAATGCATCGGTTTCATACTTTCTCTACCTCCGGGCGACCCAGAATACCGGTCGGCATCACCAGCAGCACCAGAATCAGCAGCGCGAATGAAACAACGTCTTTGTATTCAGTACTCAGATAAGCAGAGGAGAGCGCTTCCGCAACGCCCAGAATCAGGCCGCCGATCATCGCCCCTGGAATGCTGCCGATGCCGCCCAGTACCGCCGCGGTAAAGGCCTTCATCCCGGCCATAAAGCCGATGTATGGGTTAATTACGCCATAGAACTGACCGAGCAGCACGCCCGCAACCGCCGCCATTGCCGCACCAATCACAAAGGTCAGCGCAATCACGCGATCGGTATTGATGCCGAGCAGGCTGGCCATCTTCAGGTCTTCTGCACAGGCACGGCAGGCGCGGCCCATACGGGAGTAACGGATAAACAGCGTCAGCGCCAGCATTGCCAGGAAGGTTACGATCCAGATAACCAACTGCATGGTGGTGATGGAAGCAGAGAAGTTATCGCTACTGCCGACAGTCCACTGGCCATTAAACAGGCTGGGCAGCGCCACGTCGCGCGAACCTTCCGTCAGGCTGACGTAGTTTTGCAGGAAGATGGACATCCCGATAGCGGAAATCAGCGCGATCAGGCGCTTGGAGCTGCGCACGGGCCGATACGCCACGCGTTCAATGCTCCAGCCGTAGGCGCTGGCAATGACAATCGCGCCGACGAAGCCCGCCGCGACCAGTAGCCAGCTGGAATCGATGCCCATCATCATTAGCGCTGCGATGATCATAAAGGAGACATAGCTGCCGATCATATATACCTCGCCGTGGGCGAAGTTGATCATGCCGATAATGCCGTACACCATCGTGTAACCGATGGCGATCAGCGCGTAGGTGCTTCCCAGCGTGACGCCGTTAAACATCTGCTGCAAGAAATAGAGGAACTGCTCGGACATAAGGTAACCTTTTTAAACCCGCCCGTTTTGCACGGGCGGTGGGATAACTCGTCTTCAGGTATTACTTCGCGACGGTCGAAGAACCGTCTGCATGCCACTGGAAGACACCAAACTCAAATCCCTTCAAATCGCCTTTTTCATCCCATTTCAGCGGCCCAATCACGGTATCAGCCCCGTGTGCTTTCAGATCTTTCACCAGGTCCAGCGGCTCTTTGCTACCGCTGCGATCCATTGCTGTCGCCAATGACTGGACGGCTGCATAAGTGATCCACACGTATGGTCCGGTTGGATCTTTCTTGTCAGCTTTGAGCGCATCGACGATAGCCTTATTCGCCGGATCCTGGTCATAGCGTTTTGGCATGGTTACCAGCATGCCTTCAGCAGCATCACCGGCGATGTTAGACAGCGACGCATTACCGACGCCCTCAGGTCCCATAAACTGGGTTTTCAGCCCGACGGAACGCGCCTGACGCAACATTTGCCCCATTTCCGGGTAGTAGCCGCCGTAATAAACAAAGTCGATATTTTCTTTTTTCAGGCGGGCGATCAGCGCAGAAAAATCTTTTTCCCCGGCGGTGATACCGTCAAAGAAAACGATGTTGGCTTTACCCGCTTTCAGGCTGTCCTGCACCGAACGCGCCAGGCCTTCACCGTATTGCTGTTTATCGTGAATGATGGCGATACGCTGTGGCTTCACCTTCTCCAGAATGTATTTCGCGGCGGTCGGCCCCTGAGAGGAGTCCAGGCCCGCTGTACGCATAATGTGAGCGTAACCGCGCTGGGTCAGTTCCGGGTTTGTGGCACCCGGAGAAATCATCAGAATGCCTTCATCTTCATAGATATCTGATGCGGGCTGCGTGGAAGATGAGCACAGATGTCCAATAACGTACTGAATGCCGTCATTGACGATTTTGTTCGCTACCGCAACGGCCTGTTTCGGATCGCAGGCATCGTCATATTCCACAGCAACCAGTTTGTCGCCTTTGACCCCGCCTTTGGCATTGATATCTTTAATGGCCTGACGTGCGCCATTAAATTCCATATCGCCCCACTGCGCGACCGGGCCTGACATCGCGCCGACAACAGCGACCTTGATATCTTCCGCCATGACCGCGTGTGACATTGCCAGTGCTATCACCCCTGCGATGATTGTTTTCGCATTCCGTTTCATTACCTGAATCCCCATTCGTGACGTAATTAATATTTTGTATTTATGTGGTTAAAAAGCAGTCTGTGCTTTTTTTGAACTGCACTATTTTTACCAGTCTCATTAATGGTTTAGCGCAGTTTTTTAAGCAAGATCAGGCTAAAATCTCTATTTTTCAGTCGATTAAGAAAAGATAATATTCTGCTTTTCACTATAGATAAACAAAAAAAAGCACGTTTGTCAGCATAAAATAACGGCACAAAGAGCCGAATAAAATGCTGCATTCCAGGGTATTATTCTGCCTGTTTTTCAATCTCTACGGTTTCAAACTGTCATTACCGTTGTTACAAAATTATTAATCTGGTTATTCACATAAAAAAGAGAAAGCATCCGGGCGAATTATTTCGGTACACTCATTCCATCTTTTGTGATTTGGACATGCTGTTAATGAAGCTGACCATCGTTCGTTTAGATAACTTTAGCGACCAGGACCAGATTGATCTGGGCAAAATCTGGCCGGAATATTCCGCCTCATCGTTAAGCGTAGATGAAACGCACCGGATCTACGCCGCACGCTTTAACGAGCGTCTGTTAGGCGCAGTTCGCGTAACCCTGAGCGGCACGCAAGGTGCATTAGATTCATTGCGCGTACGCGATATCACCCGCCGTCGCGGCGTCGGGCAGTATTTGATCGAAGAAGTCATCCGGGAAAACCCTGACGTGAGTTCATGGTGGATGGCCGACGTCGGCGTCGAAGACCGCAGCGTGATGGCCGCGTTTATGCAGGCGTTAGGGTTTACAGCCCAGGAGAATGGCTGGGAAAAAAGATAAAAAAGCCGGATGGCGCTGACGCTTATCCGGCCTACATGCTGGGAGCAAAAAATAAAAAACCATCTCGCAATTTTCCAAGAATTTCACGTTGCAGGAAGGCGGCAAGTTATGAAGTCCCCGGGAGCTTACATAAGTAAGTGACCGGGGTTGAATAACGTAGCCAACGCATCTGCAGCGCGAAAGGCGCCAGGAAAATTATTTGGCGTCGGTCGCCGTCCCGTTTGCATGCCAGTCAAACACGCCGAATTCGAAGCCTTTCAGATCGCCCTTCGCATCCCATGACAGCGGCCCCATTACGGTTTCCACTGAGTTTGCTTTCAGGTATTTGGCAATTTCAGCCGGGTCGTCAGACTGGTTCAGACCTGCCTGCAAGGATTGCAGCGCGGCGTAGGTGGTCCATACGAATGCGCCGCTCGGATCCTGTTTCTTGGCTTTGATCGCGTCCACAATCGGTTTGTTCGCCGGAACCTGATCGTAGTTCTTCGGTTTCGTTACCAGTAAGCCTTCTGCAGACTCACCCGCGATGTTAGACAGCGACACGTTCGCTACCCCTTCTGGTCCCATAAACTGGGTTTTCAGACCCGCAGCGCGTGCCTGGCGCAGAATCTGCCCCATTTCCGGGTGGTAACCACCGTAGTAAACGAAATCAATATTCTCTTTCTTCAGACGCGCCACCAGCGTAGAGAAATCTTTCTCGCCAGCGGTGATCCCGTCGAAGAACACCACGTCAGCGTTGGCTTTCTTGAGGTTGTCCTGCACGGAACGCGCCAGGCCTTCACCGTACTGTTGTTTGTCGTGAACGATCGCAATGCGCTTCGGCTTCACTTTTTCAACGATATATTTGGCAGCGGTTGGGCCCTGATCGGAATCCAGACCGGTGGTACGCATCACCAGGTTATAACCGCGCGCGGTCAGCTCAGGCGCCGTTGCCGCTGGGGTGATCATCAGAATGCCTTCGTCTTCATAGATATCTGACGCAGGCTGAGTGGAAGACGAGCACAGGTGGCCGATAACATATTTAATCCCGTCGTTGACCACTTTGTTAGCTACCGCTACCGCTTGTTTCGGGTCACAGGCATCGTCATATTTCACCATGACCAGTTTGTCGCCTTTCACGCCGCCTTTGGCGTTGATATCTGCAATCGCCTGCTCTGCGCCAGTAAATTCCTGATCGCCATACTGCGCTACCGGACCGGACATCGCGCCGACGACGGCAACTTTAATATCCTTAGCAAACGCCATATTGCTCAAAGACAGGGCGATACATCCTGCCAATAACGCTTTACCCTTCATATTCATCCTGACAATCCCCATTATTGTGGTTATTACGTGTGTTGTGATGTTGTTGTTCAGCATTTTATTTCGATTATTGGATAGCCACCCGTGCTTTAGCAGCATACTCTGCTAAAACATACCCGATTTTTATTATTTTGGAATAGCTAAATTTACATCCAGATAACAAATTCGTATCTGGGGAGGGGAGGAAAGGTCGTAGGCCCGATAAGCAAAGCGCCATCGGGCAAAGGTGTTGCCGGATGGCAGCGTAAACGCCTTATCCGGCCTACAAAAAACAAAACCCCCGAATTCACATTCGAGGGTTCATTGGCAATGCGCGAAGATTACGCTTCGATCGCCGCGCGCAGTTTTTTCATGGCGTTCTTTTCAAGCTGACGAACACGTTCAGCGGAAACGCCGTAGCGATCGGCCAGTTCCTGCAACGTCGACTTGTTGTCTTCGTCCAGCCAACGGGCACGAATGATGTCCTGGCTACGCTCGTCCAGACCTTCCATTGCGTGGGTCAGTTTGTTCGCGGCCTGATCTTCCCAGTTATCTTCTTCAATGCCGTCGGCAAAGTTAGACGATTTATCCTGCAGATACAGCACCGGGGCCATCGGCTGGCTGTCAGAGTCATCGTCTGAAGACATATCAAACGTCATGTCCTGTGCCGCCATACGGGATTCCATTTCGCGCACGTCTTTGCTGGAAACACCCAGCTCGCGAGCAACCATTTCAACTTCGTCCTGGTTAAACCAGCCCAGACGCTGCTTGGTTTTACGCAGGTTAAAGAACAGCTTACGCTGTGCTTTGGTGGTCGCAACTTTAACGATACGCCAGTTACGCAGAACGTATTCGTGGATCTCAGCTTTGATCCAATGCACGGCGAAGGAAACCAGGCGCACACCCACTTCCGGGTTGAAACGGCGCACAGCTTTCATCAGGCCGATATTACCTTCCTGAATCAGATCCGCCTGCGGCAGGCCATAGCCCGCATAATTACGAGCAACATGAACAACAAAGCGCAGGTGAGACAGGATCAGCGTTTTAGCTGCTTCCAGATCGCCCTGGTAATGCAGCTTTTCAGCCAGTGCCCGCTCCTCGTCAGCCGACAACATCGGCCACGCGTTCGCAGCCCGGATGTAAGATTCCAGGTTACCAACAGGGGCTAAAGCTAAATTTTGCATTTCTTTGGTCATTCAAATCCTCTCAATCTTTTCATCTGGCGCATTGGCTAAAAACTAATTAACAAAAACCAGTAGCAACAACCATGCCAGAGCTTATGAGCAACGAGAATATCATTCAATCTTTTATCAGACAGTGATTTTATCCACAAGTTCCATGTCGTAATGTGTATAGATTACGCACAAAATGTGACATCACAATGAATACGCCGGGAAGAGATCACAGGGACTCTTTCCCTGCAGAGCGAACTACTCAGTGCAGGGAAAGATTATACCAGAGATTTTTTAATCGGGGGTAAAGTGGCGTAAATGTTGAACCGTGGCAAGCCAGGCTGCCACCCAGCCAATCATTGAGCACACCAGCAGCAATAACAGGCACTCGTCGAATGATAAGCCATTGATATCAAACTTGGTTCCAAATACCTGTGCCACCTCAGTCACCGCTGACAACAGACGCATCACCAAAATTTCTGACAAAATCAGTGAAAGAAATGCACCGGAAAAACCGAGCAGTGCACCGCCGTAGAGGAACGGACGCAGGATAAATCCATCCGTCGCGCCAATCAGTTTTTGCACATTAATGGTATCGCGTCGCGCAAAAATACTCAGACGCACGCTGTTACCGATGACGAGGAAGACCGCCGCCACCATCAGCACGCCGATCATCGCGGAAACGCGTCCGACAAGGCCCGTCAGCGCCGCCAGGCGAGCGAACCAGCTGTCATCCATTCGCACTTCATCAATACCGTTGATTTGTGCGATGCGGTCACGCAGCGTGTTCAGCGACTCCGTACCCTGAAAGTCCAGTTTCGGGATAACAACCGCCACGGCCGGAAGCGGGTTCTCTTCCAGCATATCCAGCGCGCCGCCAAAGCCAGACCAGTTGCGGAATTCACCCAGCGCGTCGTCACGAGAAAGATAATTCACTTTCTCCACGCCCTGCTCGGCCTGCAACTGACCAACCACCCGCGCCGCCGCATCATCATCCAGCGTTTTTTGCAGGTAAACGGTGATCTGCGGAGACGGATAATACTGGCTTGCCGCATGGTTTACGTTCTTATAAACCATGTAGCACACGCTTGGCAGCGTCAGGGAGATGGCAATGACCATCACCGTCAGAAACGTCGCCAGCGGCTTGCTTTTCAGGTCCTGTAACGCGCCCTGAAACGCATAACGTACCTGCTCGTTAAAGACATTAGTTTTACGCGAGTTCGGCTTTGGCGCGGCTTTCGCACGCTTTGGCGCGTTGCGACCGCCGTCACCCGACGCACCGCCCGATTTACGAAAGCGATCCAGTCGGCCACCGAACTGTTTGATTTGGTTAATAGCGTCACGTCTATTCATGCGCCAGGCCTCCATGCAGATGTCCATCGCTCAGAACCATTTGGCGATAGGAGCGACGGGAGATCAGGCCAATATCGTGCGTGGCCATTAATACCGTGACCCCGACGCGGTTAAACTCTTCGAACAGGCGAAGGATCCCTTCTGACAGCGCGTCATCCAGGTTCCCCGTTGGTTCATCCGCCAGCAGCACCGCAGGTTTGTTTACCACCGCGCGGGCGATGCCGACGCGTTGTTGTTCACCGCCGGAGAGCTGAATCGGGAAGTTTTTCGCTTTGTCCAACAGCCCGACCTTATCCAGCGCCGCTGACACGCGACGACGAATATCGTCCCCGCTGGCGCCCGCGATGATCAGCGGGATTGCCACATTGTCAAACACGGTTCTGTCCATCAACAGGTGGTGATCCTGAAAAATCATGCCAATCTGGCGACGCAGAAACGGCACTTCACGGTTTTTCAAACGGCTGATGTCATGCCCGCTAAAGTAGATTTTCCCGGCGCTGGGCCGTTCAATTCCACAAATCAGCTTCAGCAGGGTACTTTTCCCCGCGCCGGAGTGGCCGGTCAGAAACGCCATCTCGCCAGGCTGCATATGGAAAGTCACTCCCTGCAGCGCTTGTCTCCCACCGAGATAGGCCTTGCTGACATGTTCAAAGCGAATCATTGTTAATCCTCTCGGGCAAAAAGTGCCTCTATAAAATCGTCCGCTTTAAACGGACGTAAATCCTCGATACGTTCGCCCACACCGATATAGCGGATAGGGATGCCAAATTGATCGGCAACCGAGAAGATAACCCCGCCCTTCGCCGTACCGTCCAGCTTGGTCAGGGTGATACCGGTTAAGCCCACCGCTTCATGGAACAGTTTGGCCTGGCTTATCGCATTCTGCCCGGTGCTGGCGTCGATAGTCAGCATAACTTCATGCGGCGCATCTTCGTCCAGCTTCTTCATGACGCGAACGATTTTTTTCAATTCTTCCATCAGGTGCGATTTATTCTGCAAACGCCCTGCGGTATCAGCGATCAGCACGTCTACGTTACGCGCCTTCGCCGCCTGGATGGCATCAAAGATAACGGACGCGGAATCCGCGCCAGTATGCTGAGCAATCACCGGGATGTTGTTACGCTGACCCCAAACCTGCAGCTGTTCTACCGCCGCCGCACGGAAAGTATCACCTGCCGCCAGCATTACCGATTTACCCTGCTGCTCAAACTGACGCGCCAGCTTACCAATAGTGGTGGTTTTACCCACGCCGTTGACGCCAACCATTAAGATAACAAATGGTGTTTTGCCATCAACGTTCAGCGGTTCGTCAACCTTCGCCAGAATCTCGCCCATCTCTTCTTTCAACAGACCGTACAGCGCTTCCGCATCTTTAAGCTGCTTACGGCTGGCGCCTTCCGTCAGATTCGCAATGATCTTGCGGGTCGTTTCTACACCCACATCAGCGATCAGCAGCTGCTCTTCCAGCTCTTCAAACAGATCATCGTCGATTTTTTTACCACGGAACAGACTGATAAATCCGGAACCGAGGTTTTCTTTTGTTTTCAGCAGGCTGCGTTTCAGACGCGCAAAGAAACCTTCTTTGGTTGGTTTTTCCTGCTCCTGGACCACCTCTTCTTCTACCGGTTCTTCTACAGCAGGTTCTTCTACCGGCACCACCATAACCGCTTCTTTAGCAGCCTCAGCGGCCAGCGCCTGTGCTTCCAGCTCTTCGTCGGTCAGTTGCGGTTCGTTTTCAGCTTCTTCTTCAGCCGCCTCAACGATCTCCACGGTTTCCGCTTCGGCCTGCCATTCTTCGGCAGAAACTTCTTCAGTTTTCACCTCTTCCGGCAGCGGCAATTCTTCGCGTTCGATAACCACCGCTGCTGGCGTTTCCACTACAGTTTCAGCAACGGGTTCAGCAACCGGCTCAATCTCCGGCTGCGCTTGTTCGGCGACAGGTTCTTCTTCCGGCTGCAGTTTTTCGATTTCCGCAACCTGTTCAGTTACTTCAACGACTTCAGCTGCAAAGGCTTGCGTTTCAGCCTCGCTACGGGTTTCCTCGACATGCGGCTGTTCGTCAACGACGGTAGTCTCTTCAGCAACCGGTTGTTGTTCTTCATTTTTTACTTCTGTCTCGTTTTCCGGTGCCTGCTCTTTTTGACCAAAGCCCAGCCAGGAAAAAAAGCCACGTTTTTTCTCTTTCGCCATTTGCGACTACACTCCCCCGCTGTTGCTTCATGGCACAGCGTCAACGCTATGTACATAGCAGCTAAAAAAATGATGAAATAGTCTATCACTTAACTTAACTCACATCACCGCCTGGAATGACACGTCAGCAGCGGATTGAGCAATAATTGAAATGAAAAAACCGAATCACTCTGGTAGCGGCCAGATCCGCATTATTGGCGGGCAATGGCGTGGCCGTAAACTCCCGGTTCCGGACAGCCCCGGCTTACGTCCGACCACCGACCGTGTGCGCGAAACGTTGTTTAACTGGCTGGCCCCGGTAATGGTCGATGCTCACTGTCTGGACTGCTTCGCCGGCAGCGGCGCGCTGGGGCTGGAAGCCCTCTCTCGCTATGCGGCAAATGCGACGCTTCTGGAGATGGATCGCGCGGTATCTCAGCAGCTACAAAAGAATCTCGCCACGCTGAAAGCCTCCCATGCCCGCGTCATCAATACCAATACGCTGACATTTTTGGCTCAGGCAGGTACGCCGCATAACGTGGTATTTGTTGACCCGCCGTTTCGCAAAGGATTACTGGAAGAAACATTAACTCTTCTGGAAACTCATGGCTGGCTGGCAAATGAAGCGTATATTTACGTTGAAAGCGAAGTAGAAAACGGCTTACCGCCGGTTCCGGTGAACTGGTCGCTATACCGTGAGAAAGTCGCCGGACAGGTCGCCTATCGCCTGTACCAACGTGAAGCACGAGGAGAACACGATGCTGATTAACCTGGGACGCCTGCTGATGCTGTGCGTCTGGGCATTTTTACTACTGAATATTTTCCAACCCTTTCCACGCCCGCTTAACATCTTCGTTAACGTCGCACTGATATTTATGGTGCTGATGCATGGCATGCAGCTGGCGCTGCTAAAAAGCACCATGCCTAAAGATGGCCCGCAGATGACCAACGGAGAGAAAATCCGTATTTTTCTGTTCGGCGTCTTTGAGCTACTGGTGTGGCAGAAGAAGATTAAAGATCAGTTGAAGAAGTAGCTGTGATCTTTTCGCCCGGCGGCACGTTGCGGGCCGGGGCGAAAAATCTGTAGGCCGGATAAGGCGTAAGCCGCCATCCGGCATCAGTCAGATGACACTTTAGCGTTCAAGCGTAAAATCAACAAATCGCGAACCTTTGTAACTCAGCGTGCCTTTATCCCCGACCGTTAACGCGTGGTACTGCTGGGCATCCAGACGAAACGTCTGCTCCATCCCCCCGTTTTGTGGCTTAAAGCTGGCTTCATAGCGCATGCTGGTTCCTGCCGGGCTTACTTCCTGCTGACGGGATCGTCGATCGTTTAGCGGTTTTTCCCGTTTGTTACTTACCACCACCTGCTTTTGCACCAGCGGCGCCGCATCATTATCGGCTTTTTCTCGCCGCTGCTGAACAAAGCGAAACGACGCAGCGACAACGATTAAGACAATGATAACAATGAAAAAAAGTGGTGGTTTGCTCATATTATTAACCCATCAGAAAATGCGGAAATAAGCATACATCGCCTGTTATGGTGTTGTCATCTGGCTGTGTCGACCTCTACACTGGACAGTAGAGCCGTGAGCACCCCGCTTACGAAAAAATAACGAATTCAAGGAACTAAGATGCTTTGGTCGTTTATCGCTGTCTGTCTTTCCGCATGGTTGTTCGTGGATGCTTCCTATCGTGGACCTGCCTGGCAACGCTGGGTCTTTAAGCCCCTGACGTTACTCCTGCTGGCGCTGCTGGCCTGGCAGGCGCCAATGTTTAACGCTATCAGCTATCTGGTGCTGGCTGGCCTGCTTGCCTCGCTGCTGGGCGATGCGCTGACGCTGTTACCGCGCCAACGCCTGCTGTACGCCGTGGGGGCATTCTTCCTGTCGCATCTGCTTTATACCATTTACTTCGCCAGCCAAATGACGCTGTCGTTCTTCTGGCCTTTGCCGTTGGTGCTGGTAGTGCTGGGGGCGTTGCTGATCGCCGTGATCTGGACGCGTCTGGAAGAGCTGCGTGTCGCTATCTGCACCTTTATCGGCATCACGCTGATGATGGTCTGGATGGCCGGTGAGCTGTGGTTCTTTCGACCGACCGCCCCGGCGCTGTCGGCATTTATGGGCGCATCCCTCCTGTTCATCGGCAACATTGTCTGGCTGGGTAGCCATTACCGTCGCCGCTTCCGCGCCGATAACGCCATTGCCGCCGCCTGCTACTTCGCCGGACATTTCCTGATTGTTCGTTCGTTGTATCTTTAAAACGCTTGACTCTGGAGTCGACTCCAGAGTGTATCCTCCGGTTAATACGAAATGATTATCAACCGGAGGATGCCATGTCGACACCCGATACCCGTGGCAAAAAAGTCCCACAATTCTCTTCTTTCAAGCCTGCGCCTGCACCACAAAAGGCGGATGACTGCTGCTGCGAAGGAAGCTGCTCCACTACACCAACCGTATCCGATACCGTAATAGGCACCCGCTATTCCTGGAAAGTGGCAGGCATGGACTGCGCAGCTTGCGCCCGCAAAGTAGAGAATGCGGTCCGCCAGGTCAGCGGTGTCAACCAGGTCCAGGTTCTATTCGCCACTGAAAAACTGGTGGTCGATGCCGGTTCCGATATCCGCCAGCAAGTTGAAAACGCGGTGCAAAAAGCAGGCTATACCCTGCGCGATGAGCACGCGACGGACTCCGCCCCCGAGTCACGTTTTAAAGAAAACCTGCCGCTGATTTCGCTGATTATCATGATGGCGATTAGCTGGGGGCTGGAGCAGTTCAATCATCCTTTCGGTCAGATAGCGTTTATCGCCACCACGCTGGTAGGTCTGTATCCCATTGCCCGTCAGGCCCTGCGTCTGATGAAAACCGGCAGCTACTTTGCCATTGAAACGCTGATGAGCGTCGCCGCCATTGGTGCACTGTTTATCGGCGCGACGGCGGAAGCCGCTATGGTGCTGCTACTGTTTTTAATTGGCGAGCGTCTGGAAGGATGGGCCGCCAGCCGCGCCCGTAAAGGGGTCAGCGCTCTGATGGCGCTCAAACCGGAAACCGCCACACGCTTGCGTAACGGCGAACGCGAAGAGGTGGCTATCAATACCCTCCGGCCTGGCGATGTTATTGAAGTTGCCGCGGGTGGGCGTTTACCTGCCGACGGCAAACTGGTCTCCGGCTTTGCCAGCTTTGATGAGAGCGCCCTGACCGGCGAATCGATCCCGGTTGAACGCGCCACCGGCGAGAAAGTCCCGGCGGGTGCCACCAGCGTGGATCGTCTGGTAACGCTGGAAGTGCTCTCAGAACCGGGTGCCAGCGCGATTGACCGTATTCTGAAGCTGATTGAAGAAGCGGAAGAACGCCGCGCTCCCATTGAGCGCTTCATTGACCGTTTCAGCCGAATTTATACCCCAGCTATTATGGCGGTTGCGCTGCTGGTCACCCTCGTGCCGCCACTGCTGTTTGCTGCATCCTGGCAGGAGTGGATTTACAAAGGGCTGACGCTGTTGCTGATTGGCTGTCCTTGCGCTCTGGTGATTTCAACGCCCGCAGCCATTACCTCTGGTCTGGCCGCTGCGGCGCGTCGTGGGGCGTTAATCAAAGGCGGAGCCGCGCTGGAACAGTTGGGTAGAGTCACTCAGGTGGCGTTTGATAAAACCGGCACCCTGACCGTCGGTAAACCACGCGTCACGGCGATTCATCCGGCAAGCGGCATTGGTGAGGCTGAACTGCTGGCACTGGCGGCAGCGGTAGAGCAAGGCGCGACGCACCCGCTGGGACAAGCGATTATCCGGGAAGCACAAACGCGCGAACTGACTATTCCTGTCGCAAAAGAGCAACGGGCGCTGGTTGGCTCTGGAATTGAAGCGCTGGTCAACGGCGAATGCGTACTGATTTGCGCCGCTGGTAAGCAGCCTGCCGACGCCTTTGCCGGGCAGATTAGCGAGCTGGAAAGCGCGGGCCAAACGGTGGTGTTGGTGCTGCGTAACGATACTGTACTCGGCGTACTGGCCCTACAGGACACGCTGCGCGATGACGCTCGCAGCGCCATCAGCGAGCTTAATCAGATTGGCGTGAAAGGCGTGATCCTGACCGGTGATAACCCGCGTGCGGCCGCCGCCATTGCCGGTGAACTGGGCCTCGAATTCAAAGCGGGACTCTTGCCGGAAGATAAGGTGCAGGCCGTTACCCATCTTAACCAACAGTCGCCGCTGGCGATGGTCGGCGACGGCATCAACGACGCTCCGGCAATGAAAGCGGCCACAATTGGTATTGCGATGGGAAGCGGGACCGACGTCGCGCTGGAGACCGCCGATGCCGCTCTGACCCACAACCGTCTGCGTGGTCTGGTACAAATGATTCAGCTGGCGCGGGCCACCCACGCCAATATTCGCCAGAACATTGCGATTGCGCTGGGTCTGAAGGGGATTTTCCTCGTCACCACGCTGCTCGGGATAACCGGACTGTGGCTGGCGGTGCTGGCGGATACGGGGGCGACGGTGCTGGTGACCGCGAACGCGCTGCGGTTGTTGCGTAAAGGGTAGTGCCTGTTTCTCGCCTGATGGCGCTTCGCTTATCAGGCCTACAGATTACTCAGTCTTTATAGGCCGGAGAAGCGTTAGCGCCATCCGGCATAACAAGATTACTGGCCTTTGCGCACCAGATAGCGGTACGGCAGCGAGTCGGTCTCTTTGGCCACCAGCTCATGTTCCATAAAGGTACAGAAGCCAGGAATATCGCGGGTTGTTGCCGGATCGTCGGCGACAATCAGCAGCGTTTCACCGGCCTGCATGCCGCGTACGGTTTTACGTACCATCATTACCGGTTCCGGGCAGCGCAGCCCCTGGGCATCAAGAGTATGGTCGGGGGAAGTAAACAGGTCGCTCATCGTCGTCTCATTCATACAAAAACGGCGTTATTTTACGCTCTGTTGTGGCGTAAGCCAATCAGGTTAACGATTGCGTGAAAAACAACCATTGCAATGTGCTCTTAAAGCAGTATCATGCGACGGTTTTTTATTGGGTTCCCTCACCCCATCCAACAAAAAGGTCACAATATGACTCCGTTTACACAAACTCAGCGCGTAAAAGCGTTGTTCTGGCTATCGCTATTTCATCTGCTGGTGATCACCTCCAGCAACTATCTGGTGCAGCTTCCAATCTCCATTTTTGGTTTCCATACCACATGGGGCGCGTTTAGCTTTCCGTTTATTTTCCTCGCGACCGACCTGACCGTGCGTATTTTTGGCGCGCCGCTGGCTCGACGTATCATCTTTGCGGTTATGATCCCCGCACTGCTGATCTCCTATGTCGTTTCATCACTGTTCTATATGGGATCGTGGCAAGGATTCGGCGCACTGCTGCACTTTAACCTGTTTGTCGCCCGTATCGCCGCCGCCAGCTTTATGGCCTACGCGCTGGGACAAATTCTGGATGTGCATGTCTTTAACCGCCTGCGTCAAAACCGTCGCTGGTGGCTGGCACCGACGGCGTCCACGCTGTTTGGCAATATCAGCGATACGTTGGCCTTCTTCTTTATCGCTTTCTGGCGTAGCCCGGATGCCTTTATGGCCGAGCACTGGATGGAAATCGCACTGGTCGATTACTGCTTCAAAGTGCTGATCAGCATCATTTTCTTCCTGCCAATGTATGGCGTGCTGCTGAATATGTTACTGAAAAGGCTGGCAGATAAATCTGAAATCTCTGCATTGCAGACGAGTTAAAGGTTCATTTTCCGAGTTGTGATAAGATGGACGAATGAGCCGTTATGGCCGTTTATCGAAAGGAAGAAGTCAATGCGCAATCTGGTTAAATATGTCGGTATTGGCCTGCTGGTTATGGGGCTTGCGGCCTGTGATAATAGCGATACAAAAGCGCCAGCCGAGGGTGCTGCCGCAGAAAGTAACGCCACCGGACAACCGGTCAGCCTGCTGGACGGCAAACTCAGTTTTTCCCTGCCAGCGGATATGACCGATCAGAGCGGCAAGCTGGGCACCCAGGCGAACAATATGCACGTATATTCTGACGCAACCGGCCAGAAAGCGGTGATTGTGATTGTTGGCGACAACACCAACGAAGATCTGGCCGTGCTGGCAAAACGTCTGGAAGATCAGCAGCGTAGCCGTGACCCGCAGTTGCAGGTCGTCACCAATAAATCTATTGAGCTGAAAGGCCACACGCTGCAGCAGTTAGACAGCATCATCTCGGCCAAAGGCCAGACCGCATACTCTTCCGTGGTGTTGGGGAAAGTGGACAACCAACTGCTGACGCTGCAAATCACGCTGCCTGCTGACGATCAGCAAAAAGCGCAGACTACCGCAGAAAACATCATTAACACGCTGGTTATCCAGTAACGGTTAAGACGATGACGCGGCCTCCGGTGACACCACCTGAGGCCGTTTTTTTAACCGCCAGGTCAGCAATAACGCCACCGCTACCAGCCCTGCCGCTGCCAGATAGATAACCGGCACACCCGCCCACGTCATGACCAGCCCGGCCAGCGGCCCGGTAACCCCCAGCGATAAATCCATAAACACCGTGTAGGTCGCCAGCGCAGCACCCTGATTTTGCTGAGGAACGGCTTTTACCGCCACCACGCCCAGCGCCGGGAAAACCAGTGAGAACCCAGCCCCGGCCAGCAGAACGCCGATCTTCGCCATCCACGGCATCGAAGCCATCCCGACCAGTAACAGCCCGACAATCTCGACGCTAAAGCAGATCATCGCCACATTCAGCCCGCCTAAACGGTTGATACCATTTGGGAACAACAAACGAGTACCGACAAACGTGCAGCTAAAAAGCGTCAGCGCGAATGCGGCGCCATCCCAGCCTTTGGCATCATAGAACAAGGTAATGAAGGTAGCGATTACCCCAAATCCGGCGGAGGCCAGGGCCAGCGCCATACCATACAACCAGACGCGCCCAAGCACCGCGCGAAATGGCAACGGTTTGCCTTTGCTGGTCTTCACCGCCGGACGAGGGAGCGCCAGCAGGATTGCCAACAGTGCCACGCCCATCACGGTCAGCGCCAGCCCCTGTAAGCCACCCCAGGCATAAAACAGAACACCCAGCGGCGCGCCTATCGCCATCGCGCCATAGGTCACGATACCATTCCAGGAAATCACCCGTCCGATGTGCATTGAGCCAACCACCCCCACGCCCCACAGCGTAGAGCCGGTCCCGGCAAAGCTTTGCCCGATCCCTAGAATCACGCGCCCCAGACAAAGCAGCAGCAGACTGGCCAACGGCCAGCCGTTCGTTGATCCCGCCAGTAAATAGCCCAGGCCACTTAAAAAGCAGCCGCACAGCCCAAATACCACAATCTTCTTTGGCCCCAGCAGATCGGCATAGCGACCGGCATGCGGACGGCTCAGCAGCGTAGCGAAATATTGCAGGCTGATGACCAGCCCAGCCCAGAAAGCGCTAAATCCCATTACATCATGGACGTAGCCAGGCAACACCGCGAGCGGCAGGCCGATGGTCAGGTAGCTGGCGAAGTTAAACATCACCACAGAAACAATACGCAGGTTCAGGCGTAAACCGCTAAGCGTCGGTTCAGCGACGGGTTCGGGCATGGAGGGTCACCACGTTTTCACAACAGTGTTTCATTTCTACCATGTTGCAGAGCAGAAATCAGTAGCCAGTTTAAGAATATCAGTCGCAAGCCAGCCGCTACACTTAATGCAAAAACGCAAACAGGAAGAAGACATGATAACCACCCAGCCCGATAAAACGGGTTTGCACATTTTGCTCAAACTGGCCGCTCTGGTGGTGATCCTCGCAGGTATCCATGCTGCGGCGGATATCATTGTGCAGCTGCTGCTGGCCCTCTTTTTTGCCATTGTATTGAATCCACTGGTCACCTGGTTTATCCGCCGGGGAGTCGGTCGCCCAATCGCTATTACCTTAGTCGTGGTGGTGATGCTGATCGTTCTTACGGCGTTGGTTGGCGTGCTGGCGTCGTCAATCACTGAATTCATGGACCTGCTGCCAAAATACAATAAGGAGCTAACGCGCAAGGTTCTGTATTTGCAAGAGATGGTGCCTTTTCTGAATCTGCATATGTCCCCGGAACGTATACTGCAACGCATGGACTCTGACAAGCTGATGACCTTCACAACCACGCTGATGACGAGTCTTTCTGGTGCCATGGCCAGCGTCTTTCTGCTGGTGATGACGGTAGTTTTTATGCTGTTTGAGGTGCGTCATGTCCCCTATAAGATGCGTTTTGCGTTGAATAATCCGCAAATCCACATTGCGGGGCTACATCGAGCGCTGAAGGGTGTGTCACACTATCTGGCGCTGAAAACGCTGCTCAGCTTATGGACCGGTGCCATAATCTGGCTGGGACTGGCACTGATGGGGATTCAGTTTGCTCTGATGTGGGGCGTACTGGCATTCCTGTTAAACTACGTGCCCAACATTGGCTCGGTCATTTCCGCCGTCCCGCCCATGATCCAGGCACTGCTTTTTAATGGCATTTACGAATGTCTGTTGGTTGGCGCACTGTTTCTGGTGGTGCATATGGTGATTGGCAATATTCTCGAACCCCGAATGATGGGGCATCGGCTGGGATTATCGACGCTAATCGTCTTCCTCTCTCTGTTGGTATGGGGATGGCTGCTCGGTCCGGTCGGCATGTTGCTCTCCGTGCCGTTAACCAGCGTATGTAAAATCTGGATGGAAACCACCACAGGCGGCAGCAAACTGGCGATTTTGCTGGGGCCCGGCAGGCCCAAAAGCCGATTACCGGGATAAACTTGCAAACAGCATGTGAAGAATGATACACAACCCCATTATTACTAAAGGTTAGCCCTAATATGTACCGGATCGTTCTTGGGAAAGTTTCTGTTTTAAGCGCTGGTGCACTGCCTGCCGCACTGAGTGAGCAAGCGCCGCAAGGTGCTCGCCGTGCGCGCTGGCTGGCCGGTCGCGTGCTGCTTTCCCATGCCCTTTCGCCATTACCAGACATCGTCTATGGCGAGCAAGGAAAACCGGCCTTTTCTGCTGACACGCCGCTGTGGTTCAATCTCAGCCACAGCGGTGATGATATCGCCCTGCTGCTCAGCGACGAAGGGGAAGTCGGCTGCGATATAGAAGTCGTTCGCCCGCGCGATAACTGGCAAACGCTGGCAAATACGGTATTCAGTCTTGGTGAACATGCCGAAGTCGAGGCCGAACGCCCGGAACAACAGCTGGCGGCGTTCTGGCGCATCTGGACGCGTAAAGAAGCTATCGTGAAGCAGCGCGGCGGCAGTGCCTGGCAAATCGTCAGCGTCGACAGTACCGCGTTAACTTCCTCACTCTCCGTCAGCCAGTGCCAGCTCGATACCCTGAGCCTGGCGGTGTGCACCCCCACGCCGTTTACCCTGACCGCAGACGCCGTGCAGCGACTGGAAGCCTTAGCGTAAATTTTCCGGGAAGTTTTTCGGCAGCTCGCTCGCCGCACAGACAATAACGTCATCATTGTTCGCGCCGCAGTCACGTACGAAAGTGATGGTCGCGAACTCATCAATCACCTCGGTGGGATACGCCGGGCCGGCATCGCGGTACGACATCATCAGCGGAATATGGTCATTCTGGAAGCAGACCGTTTTTTCCGGATTATTGATCACCCAGCGAGGGAAAAAGATGGTGCCGTGAAAGAGTTTGTCACCCAGATTTACGATCAGGCTGACGTCGGTCCCGGTCGGTTCGGTCCACGAAATTTTATAAACGCTCTCCCCGACCCGCACAATATAGGCCCGCTGATCTTTCACCCAACGATTCCCCACAATGCCGCTGTGAATGCGGTAATCCAGCGTAGTGTCGTTTTTCACGTAGATCTCGTAATTCCAGCCATTATCGTAGGTATAGACCAGATGTTTGCCGACAAATCCGCTTAAATCATGTTTATCAAACGCGCTCATATTCGTTCTCCTCTTACTTGATGCGAGGATCTTAACGCTTCAAAAATTGGATGAATAACGCTATGTTTGCATCAAATTCATTCAATTATTAGATGAGTTATGCACAAAACAACCCTCGAGCAGTGGGCCCTATTGGAGAAAGTGGTGGAGCTGGGCAGCTTCGCTAAAGCGGCGGAAGAGACCAACCGTAGCCAGTCTTCGGTAAGCTACAATCTGGCACTGTTACAGGAGCGACTTGGCGTAACGCTGCTGACCCCGGAAGGGCGCAGGGCTGTCCTGACACCGGCCGGAGAGCTATTGCTCAATCAGGTCAAACCGCTACTGAAGGCCTTTTTATGGGTGGAAACCCGGGCCGCAACGTTACAAAACGGTACGCGAACGCGGCTGGATTTGATGGTAGATAGCATCTTCCCACGCAAACGCCTGTTTGCCATTCTCAAACAGTTTCAGCAGGCCTGGCCGCAAACGCAGGTGCGTCTGACCGAAGTCCTGGAGAATGGTGATGCTCGACTGGCAGCACATGCCGATGCGGACGTAATGGTCCTGACCCGGCGTCAGGATGTCACCGGACGCGGCGAATGGCTGATGAATATTGACTTCGTGGCCGTGGCCCACCGCGATCACCCACTCTTCATGCTGGATGCGCCGCTGAATGAAGACGCATTACGCGCCTGGCCGCTAATTCGCATTGCCGATCGCGATAACCCACAACAACCGGCGCGTGATGCCTGGACCTTCTCGACCATTGATGCCGCGATTGATGCAGTGATGTATCAGGTCGGTTACGGCTGGCTGCCTGAGGAACGTATTCAGACGCAGCTTGATCAGGGGCTTTTACGCCCACTGCCGTTAAGCCATGGTGCTCGCCGCGCCACGCCTTTGCATCTGATCGTTAAAGATACGCTCGCTCCGCTGGATGAACAGGTCAGTACCCTGCTGCTTTTATTACGAGAGCATTAACCTTTTCCCCGGATGCCGGACGTGTGTTACAAAATACGCTATTCCCCTTACTCCCTGTGCGCCAACGCGCCACATGAAAGGTTAACTGCAGATGCAACGAGTCACCATTACCCTCGATGACGATTTACTGGAAACGCTCGACGGCCTGAGTCAGCGCCGTGGCTACAACAACCGTTCCGAAGCGATCCGCGATATTCTGCGTGGCGCACTGGCGCAGGAAACTACCCTTGAACACGGCACTCAGGGCTTCGCGGTGCTCTCGTATGTTTATGAGCATGAGAAGCGTGATCTGGCCAGCCGTATTGTTTCTACCCAACACCACCACCACGATTTATCGGTCGCCACGCTGCACGTGCACATCAACCATGACGACTGTCTGGAAATCGCCGTGCTAAAAGGCGACATGGGCGATGTACAGCATTTTGCCGATGACGTGATTTCCCAGCGCGGCGTGCGCCACGGCCATCTACAGTGCCTGCCGAAAGAAGAGTAATTGCCTGTTTCGTTGCGGGATGCCGGATGGCGGCTACGCCTTATCCGGCCTACGTCCGTTACCGTTTGTAGGCCAGGCAAGCGAAGCGCCCCCGGCAATAATGATTACGCCATCGTACCAATCGTCTTTCTGAAACGCAGCAGTGCTATCAGGAAGAACGCGCTGCCAATCGCCAGCAGCGTCAGAAACTGCGGCCAGACAATGCTAAACCCGGCTCCGCGATAAAGTATCGCCTGCGCGAGACTGACGAAATGGGTAGTCGGCATGGTCAGCATAATGTCCTGCACCGCCTGCGGCATGCTTTCACGCGGTGTGGAGCCACCTGAGAGCATCTGTAACGGCAGCAGCACCAGAATCATCAGCAGCCCCAGCTGCGGCATAGAGCGCGCAAGCGTCCCCATAAAAATGCCGATCGAGGTGGTGGCGAACAGGCTCAGCGCCACGCCCAGCATAAACAACGGTATCGAACCTTCAATCGGCACCCCGAGCACGCCTTTTACCATCAGCATCAGCGACAGACCGGAAACCACCAGCACCACCAGCCCCATCGACCAGATTTTTGCCATCATGATCTCAAACGGCGTCACCGGCATCACCAGCAGATGTTCAATGGTCCCGTGCTCGCGTTCGCGGATCAACGCCGAACCGGTCAGCACAATCGCCAGCATAGTGATGTTATTGATGATCGCCATCACCGCGCCAAAACGGGCGGGTTCCAGATTAGGGTTAAAGCGCATGCGCATTTCCAACGCCACCGGCGGCTCATTGTTATCGCGGTAACGCGCCACAAAGCTGTTCACCTCGCCGCTGATGATATTCTGGATATAGCTGTTGCCGGTAAACGCCTGGCTCATCCGCGTGGCATCGACGTTAACCTGTATATCCGGTTGTCGTCCGGCCAGCACATCACGCTGAAAATCAGGCGGAATGTTTACGGCGAAGGTATAGCGCCCGGCGTCCAGCCCGGCATCCATTTCATCGGCAGTGATCATCTCCGGCGGTAAAAACCACGGGCGATAAAAGCTGTTCACAATCCGATTCGACAACTGCGACTGGTCCATATCGGCAATAGCAATCGGTGCCAGATGCAGCGAACCCGGCAGGACGGTCGCGGAAGAATAAACCGAAATCGTGAAGGCGAAGACGATCAGCGTCAGCATCGCTTTGTCACCCAGCAGGCTGCGCAACTCTTTGATGCCGAGGTTATAAATATTGCGTAATCGGCGCATCACCCCTCCTGTTTTTTCAGCAGTAATACGCTCAGACCAATCACCACCGGAATGGCTACCGCCAGCGGAATAAACAGCTGCCAGAGATCGGTCAGATCCAACGCTTTAGAGAACGTTCCGCGCGCGATGGTCAGAAAATGGCTGGTCGGATAAATTTCACCAATCCACCGGCCCGGCCCTTCCAGCGAGGCAACTGGATCGATCATTCCGGAAAACTGCGTCGCCGGGATCAATGTAATAATCGCCGTACCAAAAATGGCCGCGATCTGGCTTTTCATAAACGTGGAGATTAGCAGCCCCAGCCCGGTGGCAATGGTGACATACAGCAGCGCAGCCAGCGTCAGGGTCACAAAGCTCCCCTTATGCGGAACGCCGAACACAAACACCGACAGCGCGCACAACAGCAGGAAATTCAGCATGCCCAGCACGATGTACGGCAACTGTTTGCCGAGTAAAAACTCGCTGCGGGTCGTGGGCGTAACGTACAGATTGATAATCGACCCCAGCTCTTTCTCACGCACCACGCTGAGGGCACTGAGCATGGAGGGGATCATCATCAACAGCAGTGGGATCACTGCCGGAACAATCGCCGGCAGGCTCTTCACATCCGGGTTGTAACGATAGCGAGTTTCAATGGTCATCAGCCCGTTTTGCCCGCTGGCATTTGGCTGGCGTGCCATCACATCCTGCAGCCAGGTCTGGTGCATCGCCTGCACGTAACCCCTGACCGTTTCAGCGCGGCTTGGCATTGCGCCATCGACCCAGACGCCAATCTTCACCGGCGTTCCACGCGCGATATCGCGGCCAAAATTTGGCGGAATTTCAATTGCTACCGCAACTTCACCTGAACGCATCCGTTTGTCCAGCTCGTCATAACTGGTGAGCGGCGGTTGCTCGATAAAATAGCGCGATCCCGCCAGATTCAGCGTCCACGCCTGGCTGCTGACGGTCTGGTCGCGGTCGAGCACCGAAAAACGCAGGTTTTCCACATCCATGCTGATGCCGTAGCCCATGATAAGCATCAGGATCACTGTGCCCATCAGCGCCAGCGTGGAGCGTACCGGGTCACGTCGCAGCTCCAGCGCTTCACGACGGCTGTAGCTGAACAAGCGTCGCAGGCTAAAGCCTTGCCGCGGCGGCTTACTGTTTTCACGCACTGTCTGGACATTGGCTGGCGCTAACTGAGCTTCCGGCGCCGGGCCTGCCGCTTCCTGCAACCAGGAGATAAACGCCTCTTCCAGACTGGCAGCTCCACGCTGTTTCACCAGCTCCTGCGGCGTACCGCTGGCCAGTACTTTTCCGGCGTGCATCAGCGACATGCGGTCGCAGCGCTCCGCTTCGTTCATAAAGTGGGTGGAGATAAAAATGGTCACTTTGTCCTGGCGCGACAGATCAACCATCAGTTGCCAGAACATATCCCTCGCTACCGGATCGACCCCGGAGGTCGGTTCATCAAGAATGAGCATCTCCGGGCGATGGATCATCGCCACCGCCAGCGACAGGCGTTGACGAATCCCCAACGGCAGCGCACCGGGCAGCGCATCTTCGACATCGGTCAGCGAAAAGCGCTCACTCATCTCCTGCACCCGCCCAGGGATTTCTGCTTCGGGGATATGGAACAGCCGCGCATGTAGTTCGAGGTTTTGCCGGACGGTCAGCTCGTTGTAGAGCGAAAATGCCTGCGACATATAGCCTACCCGGCGGCGGGTATCGATATTTTTCGGGTCAACCGCTTGCCCAAACAGCCACGCCTCGCCTTCGCTTGCGGGCAGCAGTCCGGTGAGCATTTTCATAGTGGTGGATTTACCGCAGCCGTTGGAGCCGAGAAAACCGAAGATTTCCCCGCGCGGAATGCGGAAGTTAACGTGGTCCACCGCCACAAATTTACCGAAGCGCATGGTCAGGTTTTTCGCCTCGATGGCAATCTCTTCCTGCTCAGCGTGATACGGCGGGATCACTACCGGTTTATGCGCCTGGCGCTGGGCTTCAGGTAACAGCGCGATAAACGCCTGCTCCAGCGTGTTGCTGTTGGTTTGCTCACGTAGCTGCTGCGCGCTCCCGGTAGCTAACACCTCCCCGGCGTTCATCGCCACCAGCCAGTCAAAGCGCTCGGCTTCTTCCATATAAGCGGTCGCAACCAGCACGCTCATGTTGGTCTGCCGCTGGCGAATGCTGTTAATCAGATCCCAGAACTGGGCGCGGGACAGCGGGTCGACCCCGGTGGTTGGTTCATCGAGAATTAACAGTTCCGGGTCGTGGATTAACGCGCAGCACAGCCCCAGCTTTTGCTTCATCCCGCCCGAGAGTTTCCCGGCAGGACGGTCGCGAAACGGTGCCAGTCCGGTGCTATTCAGCAGCTCGGTAATCCGCGCCTCACGCTCCGCTTTGTCATGCCCAAACAGGCGGGCAAAGAAATCGACGTTCTCATATACCGACAGCGTGTGATACAGGTTTTTCCCCAGCCCCTGCGGCATCCAAGCAATGCGCGGGCAGACATCCCGGCGATGTTTTGGGTCGCGCATATCGCCGCCCAGCACCATCACGTTGCCGTGTTCAATGACCCGAGCGCCGGAGATGAGCGACAGCAGGCTCGATTTTCCGACACCATCCGGGCCAATCAACCCCACCATACAGCGGGCAGGGATATCCAGCGTGATATTGTTCAGCGCTACCGTTTTCCCGTAATGCTGACTCACGCCGTCAAGGTGCGCCACGGGAGGAACGGGAACCAGCGCCAGATGCGTCATTGCGGCAACCTCACCACCAGGTCGTCAGGCCAGGCGCGACTTTCATCAACACGCACCCACGCCATGCCCGGCAGACCGGTTTTCACGTACTCCAGATGCTGCTGCAACAGCTCTGGCGGGATACGCGCTTTGACGCGAAACATCAGTTTCAGCCGTTCATCGCTGGTTTCGACCGTTTTCGGCGTGAACTGCGCGACGCTAGCCACAAAGCTGATGGTCGCCGGAATACGCAGATCCGGCGCAGCATCCAGCACCAGACGCGCTTCTCCGCCAATCTTCAGTAAACCAGCCTGTTCGGTTGGCAAGAAGAACGTCATGTAGACATCGCTGAGATCGACCATATTCAGCACGCGACCGCCCGCGGAAAGCACCTCGCCAGGTTCAGCTACGCGGTACTGTACGCGACCATCCCGCGGGGCTTTCAGCTCGCTGTCATCAATATCAGCCGCAATACGACGTTCGGTAGCCTGCGCGGCTTCTACGCGGGTTTGCGCCTGAATGATACTGGTGCGGGCGGCTTCAATTGCGGCTTTTGCCGCAGAGACCTGCGCCTTTGCGGATTCCAGTGCAGCGCGTGCGCTTTCTGCCGCAGCCCTGTCGTCATCCAGCTGTTGCTCAGACACAGCCCCACGCTGAGATAGCGAACGGGAGCGGACGTGGCGTTTAGAGACCGACTGCAGTTCCGCCTCACGCTGTTTTACCACCGACTGCGCGGCGCGCATTTCACTTTGCCGCTGCTCTAACAGCGCCCGCGCCGCCGCCACCGCACTTTCGGCCTCTTTGATTTGGGCTACCGCTTCCAGCCGCTGCTCCTGCAGCACGCGGGTATCCATTTTCGCCAGCACTTCGCCCTGACGAACAAACTGCCCTTCCGACACGAGGATCGTGTCAATTCGCCCGGCAATTTTGGTGGCAATATCCACTTCAGTGGCTTCAATTCTGCCGTTGCTGGCTGCAAACCCCTCCGGTATTCCCGCAGGGCGCAGCATCCACCAGGCTATCGCGGCCACCACGACCAGGATGCCCGCCACCCACCACATCATATGACGTTTAAACTTATCCATATTCGACCCGCCGTAATCCCTGTTATCAAACGATGCGTGTCACAAAGCCCACTGAACAGCTATTCAGCGGGGGATTCCATCCGGGATAAGAAGGAATGAGAAACAATGGCCAGAGAGCAGACAGGCATGTAAGCAACCTGCGCCGCGAAGGAAGTGAATGATGAAAATGCTGTGATATCGGGTAGTAATGTTGTCATCATCAGCGTTCCTGGCCGGAAATGAAACACGCATACTCATTACTGCTGTCTATTGAATACTAACACCTGGATTCAATATGTCTATTCGGTTGTAGCAGGTATGTTGCAGGCAAAAAACCGTGCCCGGCAATCCATTTACCGGGCAAATTTCACAAGTGAGCTTTATGTAAAACACAGCGGGTCCACGCTCAACGTATCGTCTTCGCTTATTCAGACACCAAATCCTGCGCGCATGCCCAAGCGCTCGACCATGCCCACTGGAAGTTATAGCCTCCCAACCAGCCGGTGACGTCCATCACTTCGCCGATAAAGTAGAGCCCTGGCACTTTGCGGGCTTCCATCGTGCGCGATGACAGCTCGTTGGTATCGACGCCGCCCAACGTGACTTCGGCGGTACGATACCCTTCCGTACCGTTCGGCTGCACCCGCCACTCGGTCAGCGTTTCAACCAGCGTCTGTTGATCGCGCACGTTAAGCTGCTTCAGAGACACGTCAGGAATTTGCCCTAACTGCTGCAGGCATTCCACCAGACGCTTTGGCAACTGCATTGCTAAGGTGTTCTTTAAGCTCTGGTTAGGGTGTGCGCTACGTTGTTCGTCGAGGAAACTCGCCAGGTCAACATCCGGCAACAAATTAATGCTGACAAATTCGCCTGGCTGCCAAAAACTGGAAATCTGCAAAACAGCTGGGCCCGAAAGTCCTCGGTGTGTAAAGAGCAGATTTTCGCGAAATACGGTGCCATCCTCGGCAGTGATAACGGAGGAGACCGACACGCCAGAGAGCACCTGAAGCTGCTCCAGCAGTGGCTTATGCAACGTAAAGGGCACCAGTCCCGCGCGCGTTGGCAACACCTTCAGACCAAACTGTTCGGCAATTTTATAACCAAACGGCGTTGCCCCCAGACCCGGCATGGAAAGCCCACCGGAAGCGATAACCAGTTTTTTCGTGCCGACCGTCATACCATTCAGTTCGAGGGTGAAACCTTCATCATCCTGCACCACGCTCAGGACTTCGCTCCGTAACCGCATAGTTACGTTACCTTTTTCACACTCGTCTACCAGCATATCGACAATTTGCTGAGCGGAATCATCGCAGAACAGCTGACCCAGCGTTTTTTCGTGCCAGGCAATACCGTGTTTGCCCACCAGGTCGATAAAATCCCACTGCGTATAGCGTGCCAGTGCCGATTTGCAAAAATGGGGGTTTTGGCTCAAATAGGCGGCCGGTTCGACATAAAGATTGGTAAAGTTGCAGCGTCCCCCGCCAGACATGAGAATCTTGCGTCCTGGCTTTTTACCATTATCAATAAGCAGTACTCGGCTACCTGCTTGTCCTGCCTGCGCGGCACAAAACATACCCGCTGCGCCAGCGCCTATAATAACGGTATCAAACCTTTCCACGTTGCGATCCTCTCTAAAAAGCGGGTGTGAATTGTAAAGATTCCTCAGTGGTCGCACCAGCACCAAACTACCGATAAAGGGTATTTAACTGAAATATATAGGATAATTCTTTAGTGGTGTAAAACAAAGCAGGAGACAAATCAAAAAACTCTATATTTCACTTTGCCCGCGCCGCCAAAGTCACTGATAATGCGCCGCGTTCATGTCCTCAAAATGGCGTAACGTCCTATGCTACATTTGTTTGCTGGCCTGGATTTACATACCGGGCTTTTACTATTGCTTGCTCTGGCTTTTGTGCTGTTCTACGAAGCAATTAACGGCTTCCATGACACAGCCAATGCTGTCGCAACCGTGATCTATACCCGTGCAATGCGTTCGCAATTGGCGGTGGTCATGGCTGCGTTGTTCAACTTCTTTGGTGTTTTGCTGGGTGGTCTCAGCGTGGCGTATGCCATCGTGCATATGCTACCAACGGATCTGCTGCTTAATATGGGATCGTCACATGGCCTTGCCATGGTGTTCTCCATGCTGCTGGCGGCAATTATCTGGAACCTGGGTACCTGGTACTTTGGTTTACCTGCATCCAGCTCCCACACGCTGATTGGCGCCATTATAGGTATTGGTTTAACCAATGCACTGATGACCGGCACCTCGGTGGTGGACGCACTTAACATTCCGAAAGTTATCGGTATTTTTGCTTCGCTTATCATCTCGCCAATTGTTGGTCTGGTGGTTGCAGGCGGTCTTATTTTCATTCTGCGTCGTTACTGGAGCGGTACAAAAAAACGTGCCCGTATCCACCTGACGCCAGCAGAACGTGAAAAGAAAGATGGCAAGAAAAAGCCGCCGTTCTGGACCCGTATTGCACTGATCCTCTCCGCTATCGGCGTAGCGTTCTCTCATGGCGCTAACGACGGGCAGAAAGGCATTGGTCTGGTGATGCTGGTGCTGATTGGCGTAGCGCCTGCAGGCTTCGTGGTGAATATGAATGCTTCCGGTTACGAGATTACCCGTACCCGTGATGCAATCAATAACGTCGAAGTCTTCTTCCAGCAGCGCCCTGACCTGCTTAAACAGGCCACAGGCGTAGACCAGCTGATTCCGTCCCCGACGGACGCGGCACCCGCGACGACGACAGAGTTCCATTGCCACCCGGCGAATACCATCAACGCGCTGGAACGTGCGAAAGGTATGCTGGCGAACCTGGAAACCTACGACAAGTTAAGCGTCGAACAGCGTGGTCAGCTGCGCCGTATTATGCTGTGCATCTCTGATACCACCGATAAAGTGGTTAAGCTGCCTGGCGTAAGCGCTGACGATCAGCGTCTGCTGAAAAAACTGAAAGCCGACATGCTGAGCACCATTGAGTACGCGCCTATCTGGATCATTATGGCCGTCGCACTGGCGCTGGGTATTGGTACGATGATTGGCTGGCGTCGCGTTGCCACCACCATCGGCGAGAAAATCGGTAAGAAAGGCATGACTTATGCCCAGGGGATGTCGGCTCAGATGACCGCCGCAGTCTCTATCGGTCTCGCCAGCTACACCGGTATGCCCGTTTCCACCACCCACGTTCTCTCTTCTTCCGTTGCGGGGACGATGGTTGTTGATGGCGGCGGATTGCAGCGTAAAACGGTAACCAGCATTCTGATGGCCTGGGTCTTCACCCTGCCGGCTGCGATTATTCTTTCCGGGGTGCTGTACTGGCTCTCCCTGAAGCTTATCTAAGCGAATGCATGATAAAAAAGCGGGTCAGGAAGCTGACCCGCTTTTTTTGTATCTGTTGTTGGCATCAGTGCCAGATAATCAGCGCAACCATGCTGATTAGCACCAGGCCGCATAGCGCGCTGGTGAGAATGAACTGACCGCGAACCCGCTCACAGCGGCGAATAAATTCATCATCATGATGATCGCGGTAACGCTGAGCGTAGATATACCACACCAGACGCATCTGCTTGTTCGGTTGCCCATGCGAGGTAAAAAAGCCCCCTCCATCTACATACTGGTAAAGTAATGGATCGCAACCACGAAGTACCACTAACAGTGCGCGTAGCGAAGAAAAATAGCGCGCCATATTAACAATGCAAACGACACATAAAGCCCAGAATAATGCAATGGTGCTTATCATACCTCCTCCCCGGCGACCCGCCCACGGAACTCCTTTCCGGGACTACCGCTCCCCGATACCCTGCCAAACCATTCAATGAAGAGTGCAGCCGAAACCGTTCGTGTTAGTATCACGCATCCGAACGCCTCTTTAGATAGTGTAGGAGATTAGTTAATTTTTTTGCCATAAGGTTAATCGCTATCAATGCAATTAACTAAAAAATTTGTTTAACTATTTGGCAAGCAAGGCGGATTGACGGATTATCCTGGTCGCTATAATGTAAGGATAGTCCTTATATGGTACGTTTTTACGACTGGGCTAGCCCCGCGCACAAGGTTCGCAGGACGCGGATGACGCGGCGGCATATAACGCCAGCAGGCTAGTCATCGACAACTTATGGAAGGAGTAACACTATGGCTTATAAACACATTCTTATCGCGGTTGATCTTTCTCCGGAAAGCAAAGTTCTGGTTGAAAAAGCGGTTTCTATGGCGCGACCTTACAATGCTAAAGTCTCCCTTATCCACGTTGACGTAAACTATTCCGACCTGTACACCGGGCTCATCGACGTGAATCTGGGCGACATGCAGAAACGCATTTCTGAAGAAACCCACCACGCGTTAACCGAGCTGTCCACCAATGCAGGCTACCCTATCACCGAAACCCTGAGCGGTAGCGGCGACCTGGGTCAGGTTCTGGTTGATGCCATCAAAAAATACGACATGGATCTGGTCGTCTGTGGTCACCACCAGGATTTCTGGAGCAAACTGATGTCCTCCGCGCGCCAACTGATCAACACCGTCCACGTCGACATGTTGATTGTTCCGCTGCGTGACGACGAAGAAGCATAAAATGCTTGCCGCCGGAATTTAACCCGGCCCACTGCAAGTCGTTAAGCCTGTAAACGCCCGCCTTCGCGGGCGTTTTTGTTTTTATCATTCGGTCACAATTAGTACATCAATCCAACAAACAAATCATAATTAGTGTGATCAACTAATTGGATCGAAAACTATCTCTATAATACTCTACCCTTGCGGCCAATAACCGTAGTCTATAACAAAATAAGACTTTTTCGGCGCGTTTAAGCATACGCGTTCATACTTTTCGGGATGGCTTTGAAAGGCGATGGAATATGAATAAAACTGCACCTACGGGCTTGCTGCAGCAACCTCGTCCGTTCTTCATGATCTTCTTTGTGGAATTATGGGAACGATTTGGCTATTACGGCGTACAGGGCATCCTGGCGGTATTTTTTGTTAAGCAGCTCGGATTTTCACAAGAACAGGCATTTGTCACCTTTGGTGCCTTTGCCGCACTGGTTTACGGCCTGATCTCGATCGGCGGCTACGTCGGCGACCACCTGTTAGGCACCAAGCGCACGCTGGTACTCGGTGCCATTGTGCTGGCAATCGGCTACTTCATGACCGGGATGTCGCTGCTTAAGCCGGATCTAATCTTTATTGCTTTGGGTACCATTGCCGTTGGTAACGGGCTATTTAAAGCCAACCCGGCAAGCCTGCTGTCAAAATGCTATCCCCCGAAAGACGCCCGTCTGGACGGTGCTTTCACCCTGTTTTATATGTCGATTAACATCGGTTCGCTGCTGTCACTGTCGCTGGCGCCGGTGATTGCCGATAAGTTTGGCTACGCTGTGACTTACAACCTGTGCGGAGCCGGACTAATCGTCGCGCTGCTGGTCTACTTTGCCTGCCGCGGAATGGTGAAAAATATCGGCTCTGAGCCAGACCATAAGCCACTGAATTTCCGTAACCTGTTCTACGTGCTGGCCGGTACGGTAGTGATGGTATTTATCTGCGCCTGGCTGATGCACAACGTGCAGATTGCCAACCTGGTGCTGATCGTCTTGTCGATTGCTGTGACTATCATCTTCTTCCGTCAGGCATTCAAACTGGATAAAACCGGGCGCAACAAGATGTTCGTGGCCTTTATCCTGATGCTGGAAGCGGTGGTGTTCTACGTGCTGTACGCGCAGATGCCAACATCACTGAACTTCTTTGCGATCAATAACGTACACCATGAAATTCTTGGTTTCGCCATCAACCCGGTGAGCTTCCAGGCGCTGAACCCGTTCTGGGTGGTACTGGCGAGTCCGGTACTGGCCGCAATCTATACCCGTCTGGGCAACAAAGGCAAAGATCTGACCATGCCGATGAAATTTACGCTCGGTATGTTCCTGTGCTCATTGGGCTTCCTGACGGCCGCCGCTGCCGGGATGTGGTTTGCCGATGCACAAGGGCTGACGTCGCCGTGGTTTATCGTGCTGGTGTATCTGTTCCAGAGCCTGGGTGAACTGCTGATTAGCGCCCTGGGACTGGCTATGGTCGCCGCTCTCGTGCCACAACACCTGATGGGCTTCATTCTTGGGATGTGGTTCCTGACGCAGGCCGCGGCCTTCCTGATGGGGGGTTATGTCGCCACGTTCACCGCCGTACCAGAGAACATCACCGACCCGCTGCAAACGCTGCCTATCTATACCAACGTCTTCAGTAAGATTGGCCTTGTCACCCTGGCCGTAACGGTTGTTATGGCGATTATGGTGCCATGGCTGAACCGCATGATTAATACGCCGAGCACCGAGCAATAACCTTCAGTGCCGGATGGCGGCTATTGCCCCTATCCGGTCTACATTCAACATGCCCGGTCGCCTTGCGCTATCGGGCATTTTCACTCACTACCCTTTACGCGCGTCTATCCACTCCTGCACTTCCACCACAAAAGTGTCCGGCGCTTTACGGTACATTTTGCGCGCCAAGTCCAGAATCGTATGCTGACCGAGCGCTTCTTCCATTCGCTGCTGGGCCATGTCCATTACCGAACGCACGCCACAAATGCCTTCACAGGCCCACTCCGGTGGATGTTCCTCAAATACCGCCAGCCGCTGGCGAATTTCACGACATTCAAAGATGCGCTTATCGCCATCAATAGCATTCACCACATCCAGCACCGTGATGTGTTCAGCGGGTTTAGCTAACTGGAAACCGCCACCTTTGCCTTCAATGCTGCGCACCAGACCCGCTTTGGACAGACGGGTGAAAATTTTTGCCAGATAGTCATACGGTACGCTTTGCAGTTCGGCTATTTCCCGCACGCTCATATCCCGCGCGTCGCCCTTACTGTCGACCATACACATCAGGCTATGAATGCCGTACTCAACTCCCGAACTGTAGAATGCCATTTTCTTATCTCAGCCAAAATGAATCTGAGTTTATTGTAGCTTTTTCATCTCATTCATTCCAGACAGCAAAGTAATCCCTTTTCACAACAGAACTTTAAATGCATATTTATCAATCAGATAATCAAAAAACACCACCCTTTGAGGCAAAAAGGATCTCGATCGCATTGCAATTCCTAACTACGACAAATAAAATCCGAGTAAATAATTCGTAGTCACCAGTGAGAAAACCCCAATGCGTAAACAAATTCTGATCGTGGACGCCGGCTTTGCCGGTATGTGGGCAGCATTAAGCGCCGCACGACTAGCGGATAAACATCAGCAGGCAATTGATATTACAGTAATTGCTCCACAGCCGGAGCTGCGTGTCCGCCCACGATTTTATGAAAGCGCCGTTCATACGCTGGTCGCACCACTGCAACCGTTGTTTGACGTTACCGGCGTCAACTTCCTGCAAGGTCACGTCGAGCAAATCCTCCCGGACTCTAAAGAGGTGAGCTGGAAAGATGCCAACGGTGACACTCATCTACGTCGCTATGACCGCCTGGTGCTCGCCAGCGGAAGTCACGTAAACCGCGACGCCGTTGCCGGTGCCGCCGAGCACGCGTTTGACCTCGACCAACTCGAGAGCGCCGCCGTACTGGAGCAGCACATTAACAATCTGGCATTACAACCGGAAAGTGAGGCTCGTAATACTGTGGTGGTCTGTGGTGGTGGTTTCACCGGGATAGAGATGGCGCTGGAATTACCGGGTCGTTTGCGTGAAATATTGGGCGCCGATACTAAGACCAGAGTTGTCGTAGTTGAACGCGGTGCTCAGCCGGGCGGACGCTGGAGCCAGGAATTACGTGACGTGATTATCGAAGCCTCTGCTGAACTGGGCGTCGAGTGGCTGGTCAATGCGGAAGTAGAGTGTGTGGATGCCTCCGGCGTCACGCTGAAAGATGGGCAGGTGATTGCCTCTCAGACGGTTATCTGGACCGTCGGCGTACAGGCTAATAACCTGACAGCACAGATTAACGCCCCGCGCGATCGCCAGGGCCGTCTGCATGTGAATGCCAATCTGCAGGTTGTGGGTCACGATGATATCTACGCTACTGGCGATGTGGCCTATGCCGCCACCGACGACAAAGGCAACCATGCGTTAATGACCTGTCAGCACGCTATTTTGTTGGGTAAATTTGCCGGTAATAACGCTGCGGCAGATCTGTTGGACGTAGCGCCATTGCCATATCGTCAGGAAAACTACGTCACCTGCCTGGATCTTGGTGCCTGGGGTGCAGTGTATAGCGAAGGATGGGATCAGCAGGTGAAACTGACGCGCGCAGAAGCGAAGAAGCTGAAGGTGTCGATTGTCAGCGAGCTGATTTACCCACCGAAAGCAGACCGAGCAGTAGCATTTGAGATTGCCGACCCGCTGGCACCGTTTGTTTAATAGGTTATGCCGGATGCGGCTAACGCCTTATCCGGCCTACAAACCACACGCTGCCGTAGGCCTGATAAGCGTAGCGCATCAGGCAGCACAGCGCACAGATCTACAAACTATGCTGTCCCAGCGTAGATATCAAACCGATGTCCTTTCGTGACTACCGCGTTCGGCGTGGCGACATCCGCCAGCGGCGGCGCGTAGTCTGGGCGCTTCACCACCACACGTTTGGTGGCCAACTGACGCGCAGGCTCCAGCAGCCCATCCGCATCTAAATCCGGCCCCACCAATGACTGAAACACCCGCATTTCTTTTTTCACCAGCGCGCTTTTCTGCTTATGTGGAAACATCGGATCGAGGTACACCACCTGCGGGCGCGGCGTGATATCGGTTAACGCCGTCAGACTCGACGCATGGATCAGCTGTAAACGTTCCTGCAGCCACGAACCGATTTCCGGGTCGGCATAGCCGCGCGCCAGGCCATCATCAAGCAGCGCCGCCACTACCGGATTACGTTCCAGCATTCGTACGCGGCAGCCTACCGAGGCCAGTACAAACGCATCGCGCCCCAGCCCTGCGGTTGCATCGACCACATCCGGCAGGTAATCGCCTTTAATGCCAACCGCCTTCGCCACCGCTTCACCGCGTCCACCGCCAAATTTGCGCCGATGGGCCATCGCACCGCCCACGAAATCCACGAAGATACCGCCGAGTTTGGGTTCATCACGTTTGCGCAGTTCCAGATGTTCCGGCGTCATCACCAGCGCCATCAGGTTATCTTCATCGTGTTCCAGTCCCCAGCGGGCGGCAAGAACAGATAAGGCGCCGTCTCCGGCGCCTGTTTCATCTACTAAGCAGATTTTCACGTGAATAATCAGCCTTTGATCCCGTAATGCTCCAGCATTGCATCCAGCTGTGGCTCACGGCCACGGAAGCGCTTGAACAGTTCCATCGGCTCTTCAGAACCGCCACGGGTGAGGATGTTATCGAGGAACGATTGTCCGGTTTGACGGTTGAAAATCCCTTCATCTTCGAAGCGAGAGAAGGCATCTGCCGCCAGTACGTCTGCCCACAGATAGCTGTAGTAACCCGCTGCGTAGCCACCAGCAAAAATGTGGCTGAAGGCATGCGGGAAGCGGCCCCACGTTGGGCCCGGCACCACGGCGACCTGTTTTTTAATTTCCGCCAGCGTCTCGAGGATTTTAGCCCCTTGCTGCGGGTTAAACTCCGCGTGCAGACGGAAATCAAACAGACCGAACTCCAGTTGACGCAGAATAAACAGCGCTGCCTGGTAGTTTTTCGCCGCCAGCATTTTATCCAGCAGTTCCTTCGGCAGCGGTTCACCGGTCTCAAAGTGACCAGAGATAAACGCCAACGCTTCCGGCTCCCAACACCAGTTCTCCATAAACTGGCTCGGCAGTTCGACCGCATCCCATGGCACACCGTTGATACCGGAAACGCCCGCGGTTTCGACACGGGTCAGCATGTGGTGCAGACCGTGGCCGAACTCGTGGAACAGGGTGATCACTTCATCGTGGGTAAACAGCGCAGGTTTACCGTTAACCGGACGGTTAAAGTTACAGGTCAGGTAAGCGACCGGCTTTTGCAATGTGCCGTCGGATTTACGCATCTGGCCGACACAGTCGTCCATCCACGCCCCGCCGCGTTTGTGTTCACGGGCATACAGATCAAGATAGAAGCTACCACGCAGCTCGTTGTTTTCATCGTACAGCTCGAAGAAACGAACTTCCGGATGCCAGACGTCAACATCGGTGCGCTCTTTGGCGGTGATGCCATAAATACGTTTAACCACTTCAAACAGACCGTTAACGGCTTTGTTTTCCGGGAAGTAAGGACGCAGCTGCTCGTCGCTGATGCTGTAGAGGTGCTGTTTTTGTTTCTCGCTGTAGTAAGCGATATCCCACGGCTGCAGCTCATCAACACCAAATTCCGCTTTCGCGAAGGCGCGCAGCTGAGCCAGCTCTTTCTCACCCTGCGGACGGGCACGTTTCGCCAGGTCAGTCAGGAAGTCGAGTACCTGCTGCGGGTTCTCCGCCATTTTGGTAGCCAGGGATTTAAAGGCGTAGCTTTCAAAGCCCAGCAGTTGTGCCAGTTCGTGGCGCAGCGCGAGGATCTCTTCCATTATCGGGCTGTTGTCCCATTTGCCCGCGTTTGGCCCCTGGTCAGATGCGCGCGTGGAGTATGCACGATACATCTCTTCACGCAGCCCCTGGTTATCACAGTAGGTCATCACCGGCAGGTAGCTTGGGATATCCAGGGTTAACAGATAGCCTTCCTGCTCTTTGGCTTCAGCCTGCGCTTTTGCGGCGGCCAGCGCGCTTTCCGGCATCCCGGCAAGTTCCGCTTCGTCGGTCACCAGCTTGGTCCAGCCCATCGTAGCATCGAGGACGTTATTGCTGTACAGGTTGCCGAGCTCAGACAGGCGGGTGGCAATCTCACCATAGCGCTGCTGTTTTTCCTTCGGCAGACCAATACCAGAAAGCTCAAAATCGCGCAGCGCGTTATCAACCGCTTTTTTCTGTGCGGTGTTCAGGGTGGCGTAATGATCGCCATCACGCAGGTCGCGGTACGCTTTGTACAGGCCTTCATGTTGTCCAACCCAGGTACTGTATTCAGACAGCAGCGGCAGCGTTTGTTCGTAGGCTTCACGCAGTTCCGGGCTGTTTTTCACCGAATTCAGGTGGCTAACAGGAGAGAAAATACGCCCCAGCACATCGTCGACTTCCGCCAACGGCTGGCAAAGATTTTCCCAGGTGTACGGCGCGCCCTGCGCAACCACTCGCTCAACATTTTCACGGCAATCGTTCAACGCCTTAGTGACGGCAGGCACAACGTGCTCTGGCTGAATTTTAGAAAACGGCGGCAGTTCGAAGGGAGTCAGCAATGGATTGGTCATTAGCGCGGTCCTGTTGAAAAGAGTGAATGAAGCGCGTATCCGGCGCTGTGCATATTAATTTGTACAATGGGGTTAAGTGTAGAGGATTTCAATGCTAACCGTGATGGAAAGACGCCCGGTGGCGCTGCGCTTACCGGGCCTACGGGTAATCTGTGCCGATCTGCTGTAAACTGTGGCAAATCGTCATTTCAGCGGAATTTCATTACCCATGCTCAGTTATCGCCACAGTTATCACGCAGGCAACCATGCCGACGTCCTTAAACACACCGTTCAGAGCCTGATCATTGAATCGCTCAAAGAGAAAGAAAAACCGTTTCTTTATCTGGACACCCATGCTGGTGCTGGCCGTTATCAGCTGAGCAGTGAGCATGCCGAACGCACCGGTGAATACCTGGAAGGGATCGCCCGTATCTGGCAGCAGGACGATTTGCCTGCCGAACTGGAACCCTACATTGGCGTAGTGCAGCACTTCAACCGTAGCGGTCAGTTGCGCTACTACCCGGGCTCTCCGTTAATTGCTCGCCAGCTGCTGCGCGAACAGGACAGTCTGCAATTAACTGAACTGCACCCGAGCGACTTCCCTCTGCTGCGCGGCGAATTCCAGAAAGATGAGCGCGCTCGCGTGGCCAAAGCCGATGGTTATCAGCAGCTGAAAGCAAAATTACCGCCGGTTTCCCGTCGTGGGTTGATCCTTATCGATCCACCCTACGAAATCAAAAGCGACTACCAGGCAGTAGTGACCGGTATTAACGAAGGCTACAAACGTTTCGCGACCGGCACCTATGCGTTGTGGTATCCAGTGGTTCTGCGCCAACAAATCAAGCGCATGATCCACGAACTGGAAGACACCGGCATCCGCAAAATTCTGCAAATTGAGCTGGCAGTACGCCCGGACAGCGATCAGCGCGGCATGACGGCATCCGGCATGATTGTGATTAACCCACCGTGGAAGCTGGAGCAGCAGATGAACAACGTCCTGCCGTGGTTGCACAGCAAACTGGTTCCGACAGGAACCGGGCATACTTCCGTAAGCTGGATAGTGCCGGAGTAATCACAGCCATCGGTGGAACCTTTTAATATCAGGTATACAATCGCGAATATTTTGGCGGATGGCGTAACGCTTCTCCGCCCTACAATGAACATAAAGGAGCGGTCATGACCAAGCACTATGATTACATCGCTATTGGCGGCGGCAGCGGCGGTATTGCCTCCATTAACCGTGCAGCAATGTACGGTCAAAAATGCGCACTGATTGAAGCCAAAGAGTTAGGCGGCACCTGCGTTAACGTTGGCTGCGTACCGAAGAAAGTGATGTGGCATGCCGCACAGGTCCGCGAAGCGATCCACATGTACGGTCCGGATTACGGTTTCGACACCACCATCAATAAGTTCGACTGGGATAAACTGATCGCCACGCGTACCGCTTATATCGATCGTATTCATACCTCGTACGACAACGTGCTGGGCAAAAATAATGTCGATGTGATCAAAGGCTTTGCGCGCTTCGTTGATGCAAAAACCGTTGAAGTGAATGGTGAAATCATCACTGCCGATCATATTTTGATTGCCACTGGTGGTCGCCCGAGTCGCCCGGCTGTCCCTGGCGCGGAATACGGTATTGATTCTAATGGTTTCTTTGAGCTGCCAGCGTTACCAGAACGCGTGGCGGTTGTTGGTGCAGGCTACATTGCCGTTGAGCTGGCTGGTGTGATTAACGGCCTGGGTGCCCAAACGCACCTGTTCGTACGCAAACACGCGCCGCTGCGTAGCTTTGACCCGATGATCGTCGACACGCTGGTTGAGGTAATGAACGCCGAAGGCCCGACTCTGCATACTCACGCGATTCCAAAAGCGGTTGTTAAAAACGCTGACGGCAGCCTGACCCTGCAACTGGAAGATGGTCGTAGCGAAACGGTAGACTGCCTGATTTGGGCGATTGGTCGTGAGCCAGAAACGGACAACTTCAATCTGGCTGTTACCGGCGTGAAAACCAACGAAAAAGGCTACATCGTCGTTGATAAATTCCAGAACACCAGCGTGCCGGGTATTTATGCCGTCGGCGACAATACCGGTGCCGTTGAGCTGACGCCGGTTGCCGTTGCCGCGGGCCGTCGCCTGTCCGAGCGTCTGTTTAACAACAAGCCGGACGAGCATCTGGACTACAACAACATCCCGACCGTGGTCTTCAGCCACCCGCCGATTGGCACCGTGGGCTTGACCGAGCAGCAGGCTCGCGAACAGCACGGCGATGACCAGGTGAAAGTGTATAAATCCTCGTTTACCGCGATGTACACTGCCGTGACTTCACACCGCCAGCCGTGCCGCATGAAGCTGGTTTGCGTGGGTCCGGAAGAGAAGATTGTTGGTATTCATGGCATCGGTTTTGGCATGGACGAAATGCTGCAAGGCTTCGCGGTCGCGCTGAAAATGGGCGCAACCAAGAAAGACTTTGATAACACCGTTGCGATTCACCCGACTGCGGCAGAAGAATTCGTCACTATGCGCTAATTGCCCATGTGTAGACGTTATTCACTACACGCTTAAGTAACACTCCTCCGGCAACCGGAGGGGTGTTATGTCACCGCCGCCCGCGCTATTCGGCCAACGCGCGCATCTCTTTAATCAGGTCAGATTTACCTTCAAACCCTATGCCCGGCAGTTCTGGCATGACGATATGACCCTCTTCCACCTTAACTGAATCCGGGAAACCGCCGTACGGTTGGAACAGATCCGGATAACTTTCATTCCCACCGAGACCAAGACCCGCCGCAATGTTCAGCGACATCTGATGACCGCCATGCGGTATGCAGCGTGATGGGGACCAGCCAAACTGCGCCAGTACGTCGAGGGTACGCAGATATTCGACCAGACCGTAGGAAAGCGCACAGTCAAATTGCAGGTAGTCGCGATCCGGGCGCATGCCGCCGTAGCGCAGCAGGTTGCGCGCATCCTGATGAGAAAAGAGATTTTCACCCGTCGCCATCGAACCTGGGTAAAATTCTGACAGCGCGGCCTGGAGAGAATAATCCAGCGGGTCGCCAGCTTCTTCGTACCAGAACAATGGATAATCTCGTAGCATTTTGGCATAGGCAATACTGGTTTCCAGATTAAAGCGTCCATTGGCATCAACGGCAAGACGCGCTTCATCGCCAATTTCAGTCAACACCGCTTCGATACGGCGACGGTCCTCTTCCAACGATGCGCCGCCGATTTTCATTTTAACCACGTTGTAGCCGCGGTTCAGGTAGCCTCGCATTTCCTGACGCAGCGCGCTCAGATCTTTACCCGGATAATAGTAACCCCCCGCCGCGTAGACAAAGACGCGTGGATTCGCCTCAACACCCTTCATCTCAGCCAGCAGACGGAACAACGGCTTGTTGGCAATTTTGGCAACGGCATCCCAGATAGCCATATCCAGCGTACCCACAGCCACCGAACGCTCACCATGGCCCCCCGGCTTCTCATTACTCATCATGACGTCCCAGATTTTATGCGGATCCAGGTTATCGCCTTCGGCATTCAACAAACTTTCCGGGTCAGCGTCCAGAATGCGGTTACGGAAGCGTTCGCGGATCAATCCCCCCTGGCCGTAACGGCCATTAGAGTTAAATCCGTATCCCACCACACGGCGGCCCTCTATCTCAACATCAGTCACAACGGCCACCAGGCTGGTCGTCATCTTGCTGAAATCGATATAGGCATTACGAATAGGGGAAGCGATGGGTTTGGTAATTTCTACAACATCGAGGATACGCATGTTTTCTCCGGCGGGTTCTTGGTCAGTTATGCTTGCACTTACGCGCCTGTAAAAAGTGATAACTCATGCCGGTTTATTATTGGCATAATGCACTCAGGCAGCATTTAAGGACGCCATCGTCCTGTATTTCTCCATCTTAAGCAGTGCCTATTTACTGATCTAATGCCAAAGAGGCTGGCTGTAATGCAAAATCGGCATCACCTGGAACTCACCTGGCTTGAAGACTGCGTTGCGCTGGCGCAGTCACTCAATTTCTCCCGCGCAGCCGCTTCCCGATATGTGACGCAGCCCGCATTCAGTCGGCGCATTGTTTCGCTGGAAGAGTGGCTTGGAACGCCGATTTTTGAACGTAACCGCCGTGGTGTCAGCCTGACCCGTGCGGGGGAAGTTTTCGTCGCTCAGGTGCCCGAACTGATCCGGGCGCTATACACCCTGAGAAATGAAACCATCGAAGCGGCGGGAAATTCCCGACCGGATGTTATTTTCTCCGCAACGCATTCCCTGTCGTTCTCATTTTTTCCGGCGCTGATGCGCAATAATGAAAAAATCGCCCGTTTCGGCTCATTTCGCCTGCTGTCAGACACGCTCAGCGCCTGTGAACGGATGATTGAAAAAGGGGATGCGCAGTTTCTGCTGTGTTATTACCACCCTCACATGCACATCAACCTCGATCAGACGAAATATCTTAGCGTCCGTCTCGTTCGAGAAATGTTATTACCTTACTCCAAATGCGATCCCCGCTCTCATCAGCCGCTCTGGCAGGCTACGGGGGGCAAAAAATTTCCGTTTCTCTCCTTCTCTGCAGAATCCGGTCTGGGGAGGATCCTCTCGAACACGTCATCGGTGAATCATGCCCGACGCGGTATGGACATCGCATTCACCGCCGATCTGGCCGCCACGCTGCTGGCAATGGTCAAAGCCGGGGACGGCATTGCCTGGCTGCCGGAAAGTCTGGCGGCCCCGGACGTTCAGGCCGGGACGATCGCCGCGGCGGCTTCACAGAAGAGCGGGTTATGGATACCCATTGATATCCGACTGTTTCGGCCTGCGGGCAGAATGTCCAGAGCAGTAGAAGAATTGTGGGGAATATTTGTGGATGAGCAGAGGTAAATACTCGCCAGGTAAAGAAGAATTATCCAGCCTGCAAAACGCGTCAGGCTGGATAACGCCAGAGGTTATTTACCCTGCATATATGGCGTATACACGCCGTTTAAGCTTTCGAGGAACGCCACGATATCGTCGATATCTTCCTGCGGCAGTTCTTTACCCACCTGATAACGCAGCATCAGTTTTACCGCGCCATCGAGCGTAGGCACATCACCGCGATGGAAATAAGGCGCGGTCAGCGCAACGTTACGCAAGCCCGGGACTTTTTGACGCAGCTTGTCACGTAATTCATTAGTGACGTTCATGCGGCCAATATCTGCGGCAGTGACCTCACCGAAATTAAAGTCCTTTTTCAAACCCAATGGCTCAAATGAGCGCCCGCCTAAAATAATACCGCCATGACAGGTCGCACACTTATTATCTTTAAACAATTGATAGCCATGTTTCTGTTGAGCAGTTAACGCCGCTTCATCGCCGCGTAGCCATTTATCAAACGGCGAATTTGGCGTAATTAGCGTTTTCTCAAACTCAGCAATCGCATCGGTAATATTATCCCCGCTGAATCCCTGCGGATAAACCGCGATAAACTCTTGCTTCAATTGCGGATCTTTATCCAGTTTCTGGATAATTTCATCCCAGGATTTAGACGCCATTTCGATAGGGTTCAGTGGCGGGCCGCCTGCCTGCGCCTGCAATGTTGGCGCACGACCATCCCAGAATTGTTCAACGTTGAAGACCGAGTTAAACACTGTCGGCGCATTAATCGGGCCAACAGCGCCGCCTACGCCGATCGACGTTTTCCGGCCATCCACGCCGCCTGCATTCAGGGCGTGGCAATGCGCGCAAGAAATCGTGCTGTCACCTGAAATACGCGGGTCGTGGTAAAGCGTAAAGCCAAGCGCTACTTTGCGGGCATCGGTTGGGATGCTTTCCGGTATCGGTTGTACCGGTTCATTACGATGCTGCGCGGCGGTATCGTTACTGGCGTAATACTGCTCACGCTGTTTCGCAATCCAGCCCAGGATCTCGGCTCGCTCCGTATCGCTGACCTTCCCGGCCCAGTGCAGCGCGGTATATCGCGTTGGCGGCATGGTGTCGTACTGCATCACCCATTCAATTTTATTCAGGTCGCTTTGCGAAACGGGTTTATCTGCGACCAGCGCCGCACGAACGGCTTCAAGATTGAATGATTTGTATCCCAGTTGAATATCATAATTCATCAACTGCTTAGCGACAGGAAAAGAAGAATAGAAAGGTAATTCAGCTGAAGGCGTGTGACAATAATCGCATCCTTTTTCGCGTAAAAAACCTAATACCTTATTATTTTCTTCCAGCGTAGAGGCCTGAACATCAGCCTGTTTGCTACGTTGATTATCGTGATACCACACATAACCGGATAATCCAAAATAACAAATCACGATGCCAGCTATGGCAATCGCGGTAAGACGGGTAATGATTTTCATTATTTTACCCTCACCGTTGTGAGTTATTGTGACCCAGAAAAATTAGAATAATTAATGCACAGTCTTTGTCAGACCTGACCATCATAGGAAATAAGGGGATTACTATTTTGATAAGTATCAAGCAATTACATGGAGGAGAACTATCAATAGAATAGCCTGCGCCTATTATAGAGATAAGGCGTTACCTTTCTCTGTTCACACCTCGTTGCAATCGAATGCTCTGAAAATGAAATATATTCAGATCATGCAGAACTTTGAATTATCCATTATTTTCATTGGGATAGTCTGATTCTTTAAATTTTGCTCAGCATTAAAACGTGATCAACCGCACGCTTTACTCACCCGACACCGAAGCGAATGTCTACGCTTAACTGACGACCGGGCAATAGCCTTAATCTTTCAACGTCCATCGGAGGTCTTTCTCATTATGCTCAACCAGAAACTACCCCACGCCCCTTCTGAAGAAATGACGATCGACATCGATCTGCTTTATGAAATGGATCCGTGCGAGTTAAAGCTGGATGAAATGATTGAGGCGGAGCCTGAGCCGGAGATGATTGAAGGACTTCCCGCTTCAGATGCGTTAACCCCTGCCGATCGTTATCTCGAACTGTTCGAACACGTCCAGTCATCCAAACTGTTTGCGGATAGTAAAACCTTCCCAGATTGTGCGCCCAAAATGGACCCGCTCGACATTTTAATTCGCTATCGCAAGGTTAAACGCCATCGGGACTTCGATCTGCGACGCTTCGTCGAGAACCATTTCTGGCTCCCGGAAACGCCCTCCAGCGAATACGTTTCTGACCCGGAAAGTTCGCTGAAAGAACATATCGATCAACTGTGGCCGGTGCTGACGCGCGAGCCGCAGGATCACATTCCCTGGTCCTCGCTGCTGGCGTTACCGCAGTCATACATTGTGCCAGGCGGGCGTTTTAGCGAAACATACTACTGGGATTCCTACTTTACCATGCTGGGTCTGGCAGAGAGCGGCCGCGAAGATTTGCTGAAATGTATGGCAGATAACTTTGCCTGGATGATTGAAAACTATGGTCACATCCCGAACGGCAACCGTACTTACTATCTGAGCCGCTCACAGCCGCCCGTTTTTGCCCTGATGGTGGAGCTGTTTGAAGAAGATGGCGTACGCGGCGCGCGTCGTTACCTTGATCATCTAAAAATGGAGTACGCGTTCTGGATGGATGGCGCCGATTCCCTGGTACTCAACCAGGCCTACCGCCACGTGATCAGAATGTCGGACGGCTCTCTACTTAACCGCTATTGGGACGATCGTGATACGCCGCGCGATGAGTCATGGCTTGAAGACGTCGAGACCGCCAAGCATTCGGGTCGCCCGCCCAATGAAGTGTATCGGGATTTACGCGCGGGCGCGGCTTCTGGCTGGGATTATTCATCGCGCTGGCTGCGCGACGCAGGCCGCCTTGCCAGCATACGCACCACGCAGTTCATCCCAATTGACCTGAACGCATTCCTCTACAAGCTGGAAAGCACTATCGCCAATATTTCCGCGCTGAAAGGTGACAAAGAAACGGAAGAGCTGTTTCGCCAGAAAGCCAGCGATCGTCGTGATGCGGTAAACCGCTATCTCTGGGACGATGAAAACGGCTGCTATCGCGATTACGACTGGCGGCGCGAACAAATGGCCCTGTTCTCTGCCGCCAGTATTGTGCCGCTGTATGTCGGTATGGCAACGCATGAACAAGCCGATCGGCTTGCTAACGCGGTGCGCAGTCGCCTACTCACGCCCGGTGGCATTTTAGCCACGGAGCATGAAACCGGGGAACAATGGGATAAACCCAACGGCTGGGCGCCGCTGCAGTGGATGGCGATCCAGGGCTTCAAACTGTACGGTGACGACCATCTCGGGGATGAAATTGCCCGTAACTGGTTGAAAACGGTGAATCTCTTTTATCAGGAACACCACAAACTTATCGAAAAATACCACATAGCCGACGCAGCGCCGCGCGAAGGCGGCGGCGGGGAATATCCGTTGCAGGACGGCTTTGGCTGGACCAATGGCGTGGTGCGCCGACTCATCGGTTTGTATGGCGAACCCTAGCGGCTGACGGTCTGAGTCATCAGGCTTTCAGTTAATCGCATCGTACAGCTCGGCGTGAATTTTCTGCCATTTCTTGTTCTCAGGGCTTGGCTGGGCGCGAACACGCAGCTCGGCCTGCTCAAGATCATATTGCTGACGCGCAACGACCGCAGGCACGGAACAAAAACTTTGCAGATAACTTTTATGCAGCGAAGTGAGCGATGCCCCATTCGACATCGCATGGCTGAGCGTAGTCATAAACTGTCGGCATGGTTTGCTTTCATCCATCTGCGAAGGGTAACGCAGCAGCAGTCTCAACACCTCAGTATTGCCCGCCGAAAATGCCTGCTCCGTCCACGCCAGCTTCCAGTCCATCCCGCCCTGCAGGAACAGTGACGTCACGCGGGTGTCATTGCGATCGATAGCCGCCCGCATGTTAAAGGCATCCCAGGTGATGCCCATTCGGGTCACCGCCTCCCGTGCGCTGGGGGCATCGCGTCGCGGTTCCTCCTGCACAATTTCAACGGATTGTCCGGAAGACGCCTGTGGCGCTGGCGAAGTAAATAACCAGAACGCACCCAGCGAAATCGCCAGCACCATCACGCCGACCGCTACCCACAACATGCCGGAAATCAGCTGTTCACGTTCTTCCGCCGTGCGCTTGGCTCGCTTTTCCGGCGGATCAATACTGTCTGCGATTTCATGCTTATCGCCTCCCGCTTGCTCGTCTTTTTGCTTTGCTGTTTCCCAAAACTGGCGGACCATAGCCTCATCAGATTCCAGATACGACGCAGGATTAATGCGCGTACGCCGTTCTTCAAATGCCCGTTGCACAGGATGAGTTATCTGTCGGTACTGGTAGTCCAGCAACATCAGTTGTACTGACGTCAGCGGCTGCTGCGCGATAACGCAGTTACGAGCCAGGCGGCAATCATCCAAAAACATGCGTAGCGTGATGCGCGGCTCAACAAATGACATGAGCACTGAGGTATCGTTAAAAATCTGCGTAAAGTGGCGAACGAATAATTTCTTATCGACGACCATCAGCGCCAGCTCGCTAAACATCATACCGTCCAGCGCATCTCGTCCTTCGCCCAACTTTAGCCAGCGACGCAGACGTTCACCACCAAAGTGCTGTTTCAGAAAGCTGTTGAGAGGATGTTGATCCGGCCATACCCGTGCAATCAGAGATTTGAGGGTTAATTCTATTGCGCGAAGTTGACGCTGCGCCCGCATCTGAGCATCCGGCTCCACAGGTGCAATTTCGGTTTGATACTTCAGGATGGGCTGTTGCTGGCGTAATTGTTCCAGAGAAGCCACAAAGCGCAGCGCTGAAATCAGCTGGTTTTCACTGACGTCCTGGCCATTTTCATATTGGGGTACACTCTGTTGAAGATGACGTAGCCGCAGAGTGAACTGGCTCAATTGCGCATCATTCATCTGCAACCGTCTGGCGACAGCCCCCCAGCCGCCCAGATTCAGTCGTGCCTGATCCAGTTGTTCGAGAAACCACCGTGGGTCTTTGCCTTCTGCGGCATGTACGCCTAGCAGCAGTAATATTTCTACCGACGCCTGGCGGATAATCCCCAGACAATGTTCAAAGGGTGTACATGTCGCTTGTAACGCGCTATTGGTCATCATCTTCCCTAAAAGGACCCAAAACGTGCGGCCTCACCATGGTATGTAATTATCTTTTTTAAACGCAACGTTGTGCCGATGTAGACTAGAACACATTCATATAGCAAATAAATAAGTTTTACAGTGACTTCCGCACAATCATTGAAAATTATTCTGGAGATAAGCCTGTGCCTGTACTGCAAACATCACGTCTGCTCTGCCGCCCACTGACAGAAAATGACTGGACGTTCTTCTTAACGCTACAGCAGAACCCAGATGTGATGCGCTTTGTCGCTGACGCACGTACTGAAGAGGAAATACGGACAGCCTTCGACTCCCGCCTGCCTGAATGGTATCCCGGCAGCCCATACTGGCTATGTCTGCTCCTGTGCGATAAGACATCGGGAGCACCGCTTGGCGTGACCGGATACATTCAGGATAACAATGAATGTGCCGAGGTTGGCTTTCTGCTCGCCCCACAGGCACAGGGTAAAGGTTATGGCGCTGAATCTCTGCATGCCGTGTGTGAATACGCTTTTGCCAGCGGCGGTCTGCGGCGGCTAACCGCCTGTGTCACCGCAGGAAACGAAGCCTCACGGCGTCTGTTGGAAAAGGTCGGGTTTATTCATGAAGGCACGCTACGCGCAAGCTATTGGCTACATCAAACCTGGCACGATGACTGGATTTTTGGTCTGTTAAAACAGGAATATCAGCCGCCCACGGCATAGGTCGTTTTGCGGTAAATACTGGCTGTCAGGCAACTAGCGTAACGGCGTGTTTTTTTTAGAATAGATCTCTTTGCACAGAGATGATTATGCCGCTGCGTTCGACGCATTTCACGCCCGCCTGTATTGCATTTATTAAGCAATGGCAGGGCCTGTCGCTGGAAAAGTATCAGGACCAAAAAGGCATCTGGGTCATTGGCTACGGGCACGAAATCACCGCCAATGAATCCTTTGATACCCCAATTACGGTGATGCAGGCAGAAACATTGCTACTCGCAGATATGAGTATCTGCGAGGCATTCATCCATAAGGAAATGACGCAAATAAAAGACAGGTTTCAGCTGGAAGTATTAATTACGTGGATATTCAGCGTGGGAATTACCCAATTTTGCGCTAAAAATATCTGGCCAGTGTCTATTTCACAGCCAGAAACATTCTGACTGTGAAATATGTTCCTAGTAAATGGTGTTGTTTAACATCATTGCCGCCTGCGTACGGTTTTTTACCTCCAGGCGCTGGTACAACGATTCAAGATGGGCTTTTACCGTTCCGGTACTGATATTTAACAGTCGACCAATTTGTTTATTAGATTCTCCGGCGGCCAGCATGGTCAAAATCTCCCGCTGACGTGCGCTGAGCAATCTGATATTTTGCCCACCGCTTTCGGTAGCGGTTATGCAGTCTCTGGGGATAAACATCATACCCATCGCGACGCTATTGAGGGCCAGCGTAAAGGTTTCCGCGTCAGAATCGCGCGGAACAATGGCCAGCACGTTCAGTTTAGTGACCTCTTGCAACCATTTTTTACGGCAGTCCGTTGCGGTCACCAGCACCTTCACCATCGCAAAGCGCTCTGCTATCTGTTGCAGCAAGCTACAGCAGAACTCAGCATCAAGGTCGCCATCCAATATAACTAATGCCTCGGGTTTATCTTCCAGCGTCAGCCAAAGTTCATCTGCCTGACTGACACCCTGAACATCCACTCCTGGAATACGTTGCTGCAAACTTACATTCATTCCATGAATAAATATTGACTGCCTGTCAAACATTACTACCTGCATTATTTATCTCCATCCGAATAGGATATTAGCCTTAACATGCGGAAGGGTATTACCCATAGGGTAAAATAAGAAGTCACCATTTGGCGGGGGGCCATTTTACCGATAGACGGAGAAGAAAGAAGCAGAAGTTATGAATAGTTACAGCTCAACCCGAAGGATCATACAAAGGAGCAAAAACAGGTTCGAAAATTAGGGAAAGTCTTAATATTTGACGCTCATGATAAGACAATGAATATTAATTAATATGATTTTATATTTTTAGCTAAAAATAAGATATCTACGACAATGGATAAATCTGTTACAAAATACAATCTAGCATTAAGTGCTTATTCAACGCATTCCGTGACCTGTTGAATAAGCACCTTATGGGTTTACAGGAACATTCCGCCGGATACCTCGATACGCTGTGCCGTCATCCAGGCCAGTTCATCGCTAAGCAGCGCAGCAATGGCATCGCCGATATCATCCGGCAAACCAACGCGTCCCAGCGCCGTTTGCGATGCAATGTACGCATTCAATTGCGCATTATCCCGCACATTTCCGCCGCTAAAATCCGTTTCTATTGCGCCTGGCGCAATAATATTCGCCGTTATACCGCGCTCTCCCAGCTCTTTTGCCTGATAACGGGTTAACACTTCCATCGCACCTTTCATGGCTGCGTATGCGCTGTAACCCGGTAGCGCAAAGCGGGCAAGCCCGGTCGAGACATTGAGGATGCGACCACCTTTATTCATCAGCGGTAGCAGGCTCTGCGTCAGGAAAAAGGGGCCCTTAAAATGGATGTTCAAAAGTTGGTCAAATTGCGCTTCAGTAAATGCCGGATACGGTGCGTTAATGCCGATTCCGGCATTGTTCAATAAATAATCAAACACGTTACTTTGCCACTGCGTTTGTAACGTTCCCTGCACCTGTTGAACAAACTGAGGGAATGTAGAAATATTACCGACATTCAACGGTAATGCCGCCGCTTTACCGCCAGATTGGCGTATTTCATCCACAACCTGCTGCGCTTCTTTTTCATTGCTGTTCCACGTCAGGATAATACCGATTCCTTTACTTGCCAGCTTCAGCGCCGCGTTTTTACCGAGTCCACGGCCGCCGCCAGTCACCAATGCGATACGTTGCGTCATAAGAAACCTCATTTCAGGTGTTGTGAAGATTGAGACAAAGCTTATTAGGTGATAGAAGAACAATAAATACTGCTAACTGCGCATTACTGTTTCATTTAGAACAACAATAGGGCATGAGAATGGATAAAATTCACGCAATGCAGTTGTTCATCCGCGTCGCAGAGCTGGAGAGCTTTTCGCGTGCCGCAGACACCCTCGGACTTCCTAAAGGTAGCGTATCGCGCCAGATCCAAGCTCTGGAAAATCATCTGGGCACGCAGTTGTTGCACCGCACAACACGCCGCGTTCAGCTCACGCAAGACGGCATGATCTATTACGAACGCGCGAAAGATCTGTTGAGTAATCTGGATGAGCTGGATGGGCTGTTCCATCACGATCCGTCCAGCATCAGCGGCAAGCTGCGCGTTGATATGCCGGTCGGTGTAGCAAGAAACCTGGTGATGCCCCGCTTACCGAGCTTTTTGCATCAGTATCCAGGCCTGGAACTCGAACTCAGCAGCAGCGACCGTCTGGTGGATTTGATCCGCGAAGGTTTCGACTGTGTGGTACGCGTGGGTACGCTGAAAGATTCAGGGCTGATTGCGCGCCCGCTGGGGAAACTCACGCAGATTAACTGCGCCAGCCCGCAATACCTCGCCCGCTTTGGTTATCCGGAAAATCTGGAGGATCTTGCCTCGCATGCAGTGGTGCATTACTCGGTCAATTTGGGAACGCGTGCGCAAGGTTTCGAAGTGGCGACAGAAAACGGCACGCAATGGGTTAAAACCGGCGGCATGCTAACGGTAAACAGTACCGAAACCTATCACGCGGCATGCCTTGCCGGTCTGGGCATTATTCAGGTGCCGCGCGTTGGCGTGCGTGATGCCCTGCGCGCCGGTACGCTGGTCGAAGTGTTGCCGCAATATCGCGCCGAGCCAATGCCAGTCTCTTTGCTTTATCCGCATCGGCGCAACCTCTCCCGCCGGGTACATCTGTTTATGGAATGGCTGACTGGCGTGATGAAAGACTATGTGGATTAGTCCATTTTTCAGGATGCGCCCCTGAGCAGGCTATAATGTCATGAGTGAACAAAATAAGGACAACCGATCGGATGACGCAGGAACAAGACGCAAAACACCCTACGCCAGAACATAAACCAGCCTCCGCCGCGCCGGAGAAAAACGCTAAAGCGAACCAGGCGCTGAAAACCGCGCTGACCTTCGCCGATAAAATTCAACGCCAGCCCATCATCGCCCATCTTATTCGTGCCGCAGAGCGGTTTAACGATCGTATGGGAAATCAGTTTGGTGCCGCCATTACCTACTTCTCGTTTCTGTCGATGATCCCAATCCTGATGGTGTCGTTTGCCGCCGCGGGTTTTATTCTCGCTTCGCACCCTACGCTGTTGCAGGATATCTTCAGCAAGATTCTGCTGAACGTCAGCGATCCGACGCTCGCCTCTACGCTGAAAAACACCATCAATACCGCCGTTCAGCAGCGTACGACCGTAGGTTTGGTTGGGCTGGGTATCGCGCTCTATTCCGGCATTAACTGGATGGGGAACCTGCGCGAAGCGATTCGTGCCCAGTCGCGGGATGTTTGGGAACGTACGCCGCAGGATCAGGAAAAAATTTGGGTCAAATATCTGCGTGATTTTGTTTCCTTGATTGGCTTACTGGTTGCGCTGATTGTTACTCTGTCCATTACCTCTATCGCCGGTTCCGCCCAGCAGATGATTATCTCTGCGCTGTATCTCGACGGTATCGAATGGCTGAAGCCCGCCTGGCGGCTGATCGGCCTGACCATCTCTATTTTCGCCAACTACCTGCTGTTCTTCTGGATTTTCTGGCGGCTACCGCGTCACCGACCGCGTAAGAAAGCGCTCATACGCGGTACCTTTATCGCGGCGCTGGGGTTTGAAGTCATCAAAATGATCATGACGTATACGCTGCCATCACTGGTGCAGTCGCCGTCGGGCGCGGCATTTGGTTCCGTGCTTGGACTGATGGCGTTCTTCTACTTCTTCGCTCGTCTGACCCTGTTTTGCGCAGCCTGGATTGCCACGGCGGAATACAAAGACGACCCGCGTATGCCGGGGAAAACACACCGCTAATCTTTGTTAACTGGCCGGATAAGCGCAGCGCCATCCGGCAATTATAATGCCGCCTGCTCTCACTGATTTAGTGAATAAATCCAACCCGTAACTTTTATTTAACCAAAAACCAGTTTTATCATCCAAGTTTTAAATTGTGTGAAGCATTTCATGGAAGTGAAATCTCAAGCCTAAAAATTATCCCCTTTTTGCTCCATTTTTGACCGACCTCAAAGTTTGTTACAGATTGAAATGTCTCTTTTGCTGTGCGTAATATGACCTTTCGTTCGGCCAAAAATAAGAAAATATTATGCAAGCAACAGCCACAACACTCGACAACGAACAGGAACACACCCCGGTCAACTCGCGCAATAAAGTTGTCGTCGCCTCGCTCATTGGCACCGCCATTGAGTTCTTCGACTTCTATATTTACGCCACCGCCGCGGTAATCGTGTTTCCCCATATCTTCTTCCCGCAGGGGGATCCGACCGCGGCTACGCTACAATCCCTCGCCACTTTTGCTATCGCCTTTGTGGCCCGACCAATCGGTTCCGCGGTGTTCGGACATTTCGGCGATCGCGTCGGCCGTAAAGTCACGCTGGTTGCTTCACTGCTTACCATGGGGATCTCGACAGTCGTCATTGGCCTGCTGCCGGGCTATGAAACTATCGGCATTTTCGCCCCACTGCTGCTGGCGCTGGCGCGTTTTGGTCAGGGTTTAGGTCTGGGCGGTGAATGGGGCGGCGCAGCGTTGCTGGCGACGGAAAACGCGCCACCGCGCAAACGCGCGCTGTACGGATCATTTCCTCAGCTGGGCGCGCCTATCGGTTTCTTCTTCGCCAACGGTACCTTTCTGCTGCTCTCCTGGCTGCTGACCGACGAACAGTTCATGAGCTGGGGCTGGCGCGTACCGTTCATCTTCTCCGCGGTGCTGGTGATTATCGGTCTGTACGTCCGCGTTTCATTGCATGAATCCCCGGTTTTCGCCAAAGTAGCCGCGGCGAAAAAACAGGTGAAAATCCCGCTGGGTACTCTACTGACAAAACATGTTCGCGTGACGATCCTCGGCACGTTCATCATGCTGGCGACCTATACGCTGTTCTATATCATGACCGTCTATTCGATGACGTTCAGTACCGCCGCAGCGCCTGTAGGGCTTGGCCTGCCGCGTAATGAAGTGTTGTGGATGCTGATGATGGCGGTCATTGGTTTTGGCATCATGGTGCCGGTGGCGGGCCTGCTGGCCGATGCGTTTGGTCGCCGCAAGAGCATGCTCATCATCACCACGCTGATCATTCTGTTTGCGCTGTTTGCCTTTAAACCGCTGCTCGGCTCTGGCAATCCGGTGCTGGTGTTCGCCTTCCTGTTGCTGGGCTTAAGCCTGATGGGTCTGACATTTGGCCCGATGGGCGCACTGCTGCCGGAGCTGTTCCCGACCGAAGTGCGCTACACGGGGGCGTCGTTCTCGTACAACGTTTCGTCGATTCTCGGCGCATCGGTTGCCCCATACATCGCTGCATGGTTGCAGGCGAATTATGGTCTGGCGGCTGTTGGTACGTATCTGGCATCGATGGCGGCATTGACGCTGATTGCACTGCTGTTGACCCACGAAACCCGCCATCAGTCGTTGTAATTCTTTTGCCGGATGCGGCATAACCACCTTATCCGGCCTGGGTTGAGCATGAAATCCAGGCCGGATAAACATCCGGCCAGACATCACTTCTTCATCTGTGACAGGATCGTCCGGCACTGATTCGCGTCACCCTCTGACGGCGAAATCAGCGCCAACAAGGCTGCCGCGGGAGTAACTAACGTGGCTAATGCGGCAGCAACCGCACCGCGCGCAATCAGCGGTCCGGCCTTCACGCCAGCCTGCGGATTCTTAAAGGTGCCGCGAACATACAGCGGCGAACGCAGAGTAATAATACGAATCCCTTTGCTCTCCGGATCGATGGTTAAATCCAGTTGCTCCGACGCAAAGCTTGCCGTACCAGTGACATTGATGACTGCGTTTTCCGTGTCGAAAGCAAAAATCTGCGGACGCGCCACGCCGTTAACAATATCCAGATTCGCCGCCGCGCAGTTCACCCGCACTTCGTCATCACCAAATATCTGCCCGACAAGATAGTTCCCCAGATTCAAGCCCACAATTTCCATCAGATTCCGGCTGATCAAGCCGTCATTCATCAGCAGTTTCAGGTTGCCATTGCTGTTACCCAGCAGCGCCGCTACCGAGTTTCCACTTCCGCTAAACCGGGCGTCCCCGTTCATTTCACCGAGCGTTTTCTGCATCAGTTCCACATCGGGCATCAGCGCTTTTAGCTTCAGCCGCCGCGCCTGAATATCCGCCTGCCCCCGCATCGGCTTTTTATCCCCTTCCAGATGGATGCTGGAGACAATGCTGCCTCCCGCAAGACCAAATTTCAGCGGTTGCAGGCGCAGGTCAGCATTTTTCAGGATGATATGAGTGGAGAGATCGCTGATCGGCAGGCTACTGCCATGCTCAATACGCCGTCCTTTGAAACGCACGTCAGCGTCCATCACGTTCCATTTATCGGTTTCAAAACGGTCATACGGCAAGACCTTGTCCGCTGGCTGAACGCTCTTCTCACCTTTGCGCTGTTCAGATTGTTTTGCCCGTTCCGCCCCTTTGCCTGAATCCACCCCGATCAGCGGCCCCAAATCGGCCAGCCTCAGCTGGCGTGATTCCACATCGCCCTTCAGCATGGGTCGCGGCTTACCGGTGGTGTAGGCCAGCGTTCCGTGAATATCGCTGTCGCCAATGCGGCCATTGAAATCGCGATAATCAAAAACAGAGGATTTTTCCGGGTCAATTTTCGCCACCAGACGTCCGTCGGTTTCAAACGGCGGCGTATCCGGGAGCAGTACGCCGGTCAAATCGTACAAATCCCCTAGCGAATCTCCCGAGAATTTAAGCCGCAAATCCGCCCCGCCCATATTCATCGGATCGTTTATCGTGCCGATAAACGCTACGCGCGTATTGCCCGAACGGAAATCAGCCTGAATCGGGAAAGGCGTATCTTCGCCACGCAGCGCCAGCATTCCGCCTATTTTTCCGCTACCGCTTAGCGGTTCGCCGTTATATCGTCCTTGCGCTTTCAGCCCAAACACGTAGTCCTCGACGCGGGCGTTGCTCTCTTTACCTTTTGCGCCGGTCACTTCGCTAAAGGGTAACGGTTTACCCAGCGGATCGACCAGGATCTCAATCTCCGACTTCGTCACCTTATCGTTAATGGCGATACGTCCCTGGTCGAACAGAATGTTATCCAGCCGGAAAGACCATGCTGATGGCGGCGCATCAGGATCGCGGTTTTCGTCCCCAGCTAAGTTAAAGGTCCAGTTATTGTTTTTCTCCGACAGGCGGATCAGCCGCGCATCGGGTTTGACCAGCTTGACCCACGGGAGCCAGACGGTTTTTGTCAGCAGTGCCAGCGGGGCGAGCGTAGCTTCAACACGCGGCAGATGCACCATGGTGACGTCAGGAATATCTGGCGGGTTGCCGAGGATAATATCTTCAGCATGAACATGCGGCCAAGGAACCCAGCTACGCCAGCCAGTTTCCTGCTTCTGGCGTTCCCAAACCACGCCCAGGTCACCCCGTATAGCAAAGGGCCGGTTGAGTTCTGTAGAGACTTTCTGGTTGATGGTCGGTTTGAGCCGGTTCCAGTCAAATGTCGCAATCACAATGATGAGTACGACGATCAACAACAAGAAAACCCCTATTACTGAAGTGGTTATTTTACCTGTTCTCGTCATGTCTAACCTCCTTACTTCCTTCCTTGCCTGTCCTAAAGATAGTCCAGCAGGATGAAAAGGAGGTGCACTACGCCCTCATCAAAGCGACAGGATCACCTCTTCAAGCGTATCCAGAGGCACTGGACGAGAGAGAAAATAGCCTTGCGCAGCGAAAGCCGGTGAGTTTTGCACATCGCGCCACTCTTCCAGCGTTTCAACGCCTTCGACAATGACACCGCGGCAATAGCGGTTCATGAGCTGTAATAGTAGTGTGAAGAGATTACGTCCCTCCGGCGTCTTGCGCAGCATGACGAACAGATCCCGCGCCACTTTGATATAGTCATAACTCACTTCACTAAGCGCCGAGAAGTTCGCCATTCCGGTACCAAAGTCATCCAGCCAGAGCGGGCCGAACTCGCACATTGAAGCGAACGACGACCCCTTCGGCAAGCGGATATGTTCCACCAGCTCAAAACGCAGCCACGGCAGGCCTTCAATGATTTTCAGGATTTCGGGATCCTGACGCATCGCAATGAGTGTTGGTCCATCGACATTCACTGAAGCCAGCAGGTTGTTGGCTCTGAAAAAGCCCCCTTTCAGCTCAAGCTGCAGAAGTTGCTCTTTCACTACATCAACACGATGCCGTACAGCCACTTCAGCAAAATAGCGGTCTGGTGCAATACGTTGGGAAGGGTTATCAGGATGGCTCACGACGGTCAGCAGTTCAACGGCCATCAGCCGTCCGTTGGTCTGGTAAATTGGCTGGTAGGTGTAAGCACGCTCGCACTGCAGCCAATAGCGTCTTTCCAGCAAGCTTTCAATACTCGCATCGGGCGTAATGAGCTGCTGGGTAACCTGCTTTATCATCTGAGATGTCCTGTAAATAAGAGTGTGACTGACCGGACTCGTCAAAGGTTATCGGCGCTCAGACGAAGAACTTTACGTTCAGCTGTGCGCAAAAATAAAAACTAAGCGGCAAAAACAACGCAGAACACGTGCTGGCTCAAAAAAATAATGGAACGATGTTTTAATATAGTTGACCACTTAACACCCACAGCGCACACTAACGCTAATTTTTTTCAGAGCAGGTTACGACTATGTCCAGAAAGATTGCCGTGATTGGCGAATGCATGATTGAGCTGTCACAGAAAGGCGCTGACGTTCAGCGCGGATTCGGTGGCGACACGTTGAATACATCCGTTTATATCGCCCGTCAGGTCGATGCGGCGGCACTTTCCGTACACTATGTGACTGCACTGGGTACCGACAGTTTTAGCCAACAAATGCTGGAGTCCTGGCAGGGTGAAAACGTAGACACTTCATTAACTCAGCGCATGGAAAACCGCCTGCCAGGTCTCTACTACATTGAGACCGACAGCACTGGCGAGCGCACCTTCTATTACTGGCGTAATGAAGCCGCCGCAAAATTCTGGCTGGAGAGCGAGCACTCTGCCGCAATTTGCGAAGAACTGGCGACATTTGACTACTTGTATCTGAGCGGAATCAGCCTGGCGATTTTAAGCCCGGCAAGCCGTGACAAGCTGCTGTCGTTGCTGCGTGAATGCCGTGCCAACGGCGGAAAGGTCATTTTTGACAATAACTACCGCCCACGTCTGTGGAGCAGCAAAGAAGAAACCCAGCAGGTTTATCAGCAGATGCTGGAATGCACCAATATCGCATTCCTGACGCTGGACGATGAAGACGCACTGTGGGGTGAAAAACCCGTTGCCGAGGTGATTGCCCGTACTCACGCAGCTGGCGTTCAGGAAGTGGTAGTGAAGCGCGGCGCAGACTCTTGCCTGGTTTCCATTGCAGGCGAAGAACTGATCGACGTTCCGGCCGTTAAATTGCCGAAAGAGAAAGTGATCGATACCACTGCGGCCGGAGACTCCTTCAGCGCCGGGTATCTGGCGGTCCGTCTGACCGGTGGCGATGCCGCCGAAGCCGCAAAACGCGGCCACCTGACGGCAAGCACCGTCATTCAGCATCGTGGGGCGATTATCCCCCGCGACGCCATGCCGCAATAATTTATTGTTCCTGTAGGCCGGATAAGGCGTTAACGCCGCATCCGGCACTGGGTAAGCCGGGAGCGCTTCACTTGCCCGGCTTACAGGTTACGATACCCTTTACTGTACAGGCGGGATATCCGTCACTTCAGGGTGTGATTCATCCGTTTCAACAGACGTTGCCGCTGCGGTAACGGGCGCCATAATGCTATCCCACGTCGCCTGCAGATCCTTCATATTGAATTCAGGTTCACCCTTCGGCTGCAGCAGAATTAACGCCATATCTTGCGACAGCTGCTGACGCAGGTCCTGATTCAGCATCTCAACGCTCAGGCTGTTGAGGAAGCTCTGGCGTAAACGCTGGTACTGTTCAGGCGCAATATCCACCACCTGATTTTGCAGCGAGCGCAAACGCTGGCTGATCAAAATATCGGTATCGGTACGACCATAGGTGGCAAACAGCTTCTGCAGTTCCAGATTCTTTTGCGCTACCAGCGCATTGAACTCTTCTTCCGGCAGTCCCTTATCACGCACTTTCGCCAGCTCACGCGCAACCGTACCCAGATTGGCGTTCAGCTTATCGTTCGGCGACTCAACGTTAATCGCGCACTGCGCGCGCAGGAACAGCACCCGGCAGTCAAATCCGAGGCCAATGTCTTTGGCATTGTTTTTGGTTAGCTCTTGCTGAATGTGCCAGAACAGCGCCTCACGAGCTAAATCAGCGCGCCAGTAACGTAACAGCGCGGCAGATTCACGGATCGGCTGCCACGGCGTATCCCACATAATAGACAGGCGATCCTGGCGTACCGCATCGGTCATAATACTCACGGCTTCTGCTCGCAGCGGAGAGAGCGTGGGAACCGGTGCAGGCGTTTCGCGTTTTCCTTTTAACTCGCCAAAGGTTTTATTGATTTGCTCAGCTACGCTGCGTGCATCAACGTTACCGACGATGATCAGCGTCATCGCGTCCGGGGTATACCATTTCTGGTAGAAAGACTGAATTTTCGACGCGTCTACCGGCGTTTTCAGCGGATCGGCGGGATCGTGCCCCAACAGGGTCGATCCCTTCAGACGGTAACGCCACCACCCTTCTTTGGTATCTGACGGCCAGGTTGCAACCATGTCTTCGCTATTCAGCGCATGATTGACCGTTTCAGAGGTGATGCTCAGTTTACCGGAGATATTTGCCAGATAAGAAAGTGACTCTTTCAGTAGGTCGTTACGGCTGTTAGGCAGACTGAGGTTATACAGCGTTGAATCATAGGAAACGATAACCGGCGGCATGGGACGTTTGGGATCGAACCCCTGCTGCCACAGTGAACGGGCTTGCGTGGCATCGAGGCCACCGCTTTGCGTCAGCGCGATACGCGGGATCGCATGGCTGAAACCACTCTGTTGCGCACTTTCGGTGAGTGAACCGGTATTGACCAGCAGGCGAACCTCAATACGGTCGCTCGGACGCTGGGGAGTGGCTAACACTTGCCACTGTAAACCATTTGCCAGCGTGCCCTGTTGCCACGCTGGATCAGGCTGGAGCGCATCTGCCTGCACATAGCCGGCAGTGGCCATCATCAGCAAGCCGCCCGCTAAAAGTCGAATTTTTGTGCCCTGCATGTGAACCCCTGATCAACTATCCTGGAAATAAAAAGACAGCCCTCGAAAGGACTCTCTGAATATGACGTTAAAAACACTTCGTGTTAGACCGCGAGAACATAAAAATGTCACGGAAGAAGTGAAAAAATCCCGAGCCGCCGAATCGACGGTTTCAGGCACAGGGGGTAATTATGCGCAAACGCCCGCAGTCCTGGAAGGGACTACGGGCATAAGTGACGAGATTAAGAGGATAAATCGTGCGTTTTGCCATCCGGCGCACGATTATTCAGCGTGTCATCCAGCTTTTTGGTATCCAATTCTTTCACCCATTTAGCCACAACGACAGTTGCAACACCGTTACCAATCAGGTTGGTCAGCGCACGGGCTTCAGACATGAAGCGGTCAATACCAAGAATCAGTGCCAGGCCAGCAACCGGTAAATGACCCACCGCAGAGATAGTCGCGGCCAGAACAATGAAGCCACTCCCGGTCACACCCGCTGCACCTTTTGAGGAGAGCAGGAGCACCACCAACAGGGTTATCTGATGGAAGATATCCATGTGGCTGTTGGTCGCCTGAGCGATAAACACCGCCGCCATAGTCAGATAGATTGATGTCCCATCAAGGTTAAACGAGTAGCCCGTGGGTATAACCAATCCGACAACCGACTTCCGACAGCCCAGTTTTTCCATCTTATCGAGCATACGCGGCAGCGCAGACTCGGAAGAAGAAGTACCCAGAACGATCAGCAGCTCTTCACGGATATAGCGGATGAATTTAAAGATACTGAAGCCGGTTGCGCGCGCAATTGAACCCAGCACCAGCACCACAAACAGAATACAGGTGATGTAGAAGCAGATAATTAGCTGACCCAGTTGCACCAGCGTTCCGACGCCATATTTACCGATGGTAAAGGCCATAGCACCGAAAGCACCGATAGGCGCCAGGCGCATGATCATATTGATGATGCCGAAAATAACCTGCGAGAAACTTTCAATCACGTTGAAAATCATCTGGCCCTTGCTGCCCAGACGATGCAGCGCAAAACCAAACATTACTGCAAACAGCAATACCTGCAGGATGTTACCGCTGGCAAACGCGCCAATGACGCTCGCCGGGATAATATCCATCAGGAAACCTACGATCCCCTGGTCTTTTGCCTGTTCGGCGTAAATCGCAACCGCTTTGGCATCCAGCGTCGCCGGATCGACGTTCATCCCGGCACCGGGTTGCACCACGTTAACAATGATAAGACCGATGATCAGCGCAATCGTACTGACCACTTCAAAATAAAGCAGTGCAACCGCACCGGTGCGGCCTACGGCTTTCATACTTTCCATGCCTGCAATGCCGGTAACGACAGTACAGAAGATGACAGGTGCGATGACCATCTTGATGAGCTTAACGAAGGCATCACCAAGCGGTTTCATTTGGGCGCCTAATTCAGGGTAGTAATGGCCAAGGAGAATACCAATGGCAATCGCTGTCAGGACCTGAAAGTAAAGGCTTTTGAATATAGAGGTTTTCATAGGGTGTCCTTAAAGTAAAAACCACAGGTCTTGTAAGGTTTTGTTTAACCTGCGGCCTTAAAGTAACACCCACACAACTTGACAGAAATGTACCTGGATCATAATTGATACAAAAATGTTAAAAATTTTGAGCTGGCTCGCACAAGCGAGACCTTTTTTAACTTTTGTAATCAGCGCTTTCCGGCGCCAGATAACGTTCTTCGAAGATATTTGCCGGAACCGGTCGGGCAAACAGGAACCCTTGTGCCACTTCCACCCCGGCTTGTGATAGCCATTCACGCTGCGCTTCGGTTTCGACACCTTCGGCGATCATCTGCAAATTAAGGCTGTGGGCCAACTGAATGATGGCGGAGATCATGCTGCAATCCTCAGGTACTCCGTCGACAAACATCTTATCGATTTTGAGGACATCCACCGGTAGCGACTTCATGTGCTGTAGCTGTCGCAGGCCCGCATACCCCATGCCAAAGTCATCCAGTGCGATACGTACTCCCGCATTACGCAATGGGCGCAAAATGGCCACCGCGGCGTGGGGATCATCGATATGTCGGCTTTCAGTCACTTCCAGGATCAACGTACCAGGCTTGATGCGATAGCGGTTTAACAACTCCAGCAGGTCCGAGACCATACTCGGGTGCATCAGCTGTAGTGCGGACAAATTCACCGACAGCGGCAGCATCAGACCCCGTTCCTGCCACGCTGACAGCTGGCGACACGTCTCTTCCAACACCCAGTAACCAACCGTCACCATCAGGCCGCAGGACTCAATCCTGTCGATTAACCCTTCGGGCAGCTCCCAGCTTCCGTCCGGCTGCTGCATCCGCAATAATGCTTCTGCGCTCAATACCTTACCGCTGGACATTTCCACCTGCGGCTGCATCCAAAGCGCGAACTGACGATTATCCAGCGCGGTAAGAATATCGTTCTCTTCCGTCAAACGCTGCTGCGCCTCTTCCATCTGTAACGGATCAAAGAACTGAATTTGATTTTTACCCTTATGGCGCGAGGTTAACACGGCCGACAGGGCGCGGCGGTAAAGCTGTTCTGCGGTCAAATCACCATAGAACATTGCTACCCCAATGTTGCAGGTAGGACGCAGTTGAATACCCTGAATAGGTAATCGCTCGTTAACGATAGTGAGTACTTGCTGACCTAGAGTAATAGCGTGCCAGGGTTCTTTTACACCATGGGCGATGATGGCGAAGTCATAGCCACTCACCTGGGAAAGCACCATCCTGGGGGCTAATACCGACTTGAGTTTTTCGACCAGCGTAAGCAGCAGGATTTCCCGCTGAGTTTCAGTTAACACCCCCGCGGTGTCACGTAGGGTTTCGCAGGTGACAATCATCAGCGCCGTCGTCTGCTGGCGGGTAACAACCTGCTCCAGCAACCCCATTAAAAACGACTTATTGGGCAGTTCGGAAACCGGGAAACGCATTGCAAAGTCGCTTTGCTCTTCGCTATGTCGCTGAATCAACTGCTGATTAAGATTGTAGCTACGCACCAGCATACCAATCTCATCATCCTGATGTAGACGCGGCAATGCCAGTTGATAGCCAATCAGATCCTGCTGTTGGATATCGTTCAGCTCACGGGCAATTTTACGTAAGGGGTGCACAATCAAGCGGTTAATGCACCAGGAGATGGCGACGGTCAGTATTAACGACAAAAGTAAGTAAATGGTCACTAACGTCGAGAGCGTACTCATCACGAATTTGTACATGCGGTACGAATCCGCCTGCAGTACCAGATACGCCAGCGGTTGCGGGTTAGCTGAACGCTCAAGAGAATAGATCGGCAGCGAAATTTGTACCGGAAGCTCAAACAGGCGAGTCACCGTAACAGGAACGGGGCGTTCAGGGATAAAGCTCATCCGCAACGCCTGAAACTGATTGGGCAGCACCACATCGGCGCGACTTACCACGCCCGCTGGCCGAATACTTTTTAAAATGGCTTCCGCTTCGGGAATATCCCCTTTCAGGATAGTGTCCGACAGAGGCTCACGGACGGAGCGAGCGATACTTTCCAGTTGCGTAGCCGTGTTATAGCGGTTTTGCTGGACCAGATGGAACAACAAAACGGTGCAAAAAATAAAAACGAACACCATAACAACGGCCGCAACCATTGCCATCTGCTTAATTGTTAACGAGCGACTGACACGCAAACTGACTCTCCACGGATAGACGAAACTGCCGTCAGAGTATACCCGATCGTAGCGGTATTAAGAGAGGCGGTATCTGAAAACTTCCCAGCGTGCATTATCGCGACAGGATAGGCACCTGGCGACGAGATTTATCTGCATTTAAGCCGAAATAGGCCGCAAGGTTGCCCCCTGCGGCCTGGTTCGGGCGCATGTTGCCATCACGGCAGGCAGACGCCCACAAAGCGCATTACTTCCTGTTACGCAGCCAGCTCACAATCAGGCTGGCAATGGTGCCAGCGATGATTGGAGCCGCTAAATCGTGCCAGAAGGCCACGCCTAACTGTGCGAGCGTCATATAGCCGCCTGTGTTGCAATGGCAACTGTTCGCGGCTATCCTTAACTTGTCTGGAGTCAAGTTAGCCCCCGTCTTGTTGCCTGGTTTATACCGAACAACGTGCGGGGGTTTTCTCTTTCCAGCAACCGATGCCGCCGGGGATCAAGCCCCCGCAACATTGCGCCTCACCGGGAATTCCCGGCTTGCCGCTGATTCTACGGCAGCCCACTTGCCATATCACTGCGCAATATTGCGCTCTGCGTAGCGCCTCGCAATTCACCCATTTTCTTACCAGCACGCTGGAAAGATTCTTTCCAGTTGGCAACATTCCTGCCGACCATTAGTTCAGACAAAAACATAACACATTGATATCTATCAGTTCATTTTCTGGCACAGCGATTGCTATTTGACTGTGAGCTGTTCTGTTCCGAATTAAAGGAGATATCATGTCTGACTGTCGTACTTACGGATTCAACACCCAGATCGTTCACGCGGGGCAACAACCCGACCCTTCAACTGGCGCGCTTAGTACGCCTATTTTCCAGACCTCAACGTTTGTTTTTGACAGCGCCGAACAAGGTGCCGCCCGCTTTGCGCTCGAAGAGTCCGGGTACATTTACACCCGCTTGGGTAACCCCACCACCGATGCGCTGGAGAAAAAGCTGGCGGTACTGGAAAGAGGTGAAGCCGGGTTGGCAACCGCGTCCGGTATTTCAGCTATCACCACAACGCTGTTGACGCTTTGCCAGCAGAGTGACCATATCGTTTCCGCCAGCGCGATTTACGGCTGCACCCATGCGTTTTTGTCGCACAGCATGCCGAAGTTTGGGATTAACGTCAGCTTTGTCGACGCGGCAAAGCCTGAAGAAATCCGCGCCGCCATGCGACCAGAAACCAAAGTTGTGTATATCGAAACGCCCGCCAACCCAACGCTGTCGCTGGTCGACATTGAAACGGTGGCCGGTATCGCCCATCAACAGGGCGCATTGCTGGTGGTGGATAACACCTTTATGTCGCCGTACTGTCAGCAGCCTTTGCAACTGGGCGCGGATATTGTGGTTCACAGCGTCACCAAATATATCAATGGTCACGGGGATGTGATTGGCGGCATCATTGTTGGTAAGCAGGAGTTTATCGACCAGGCGCGGTTTGTAGGCCTGAAAGATATCACCGGCGGCTGCATGAGTCCTTTCAATGCGTGGTTAACACTGCGCGGCGTTAAAACGCTGGGCATTCGTATGGAACGCCACTGTGAAAATGCGCTGAAAATCGCCCGCTTCCTCGAAGGGCATCCATCTATTACTCGGGTGTATTATCCTGGCCTGACTTCGCATCCGCAGTATGAGCTGGGCCAGCGGCAAATGAGCCTGCCAGGTGGAATTATCAGCTTCGAAATCGCCGGCGGCCTCGAGGCTGGTAGGCGGATGATCAATTCTGTAGAATTGTGCCTCCTCGCGGTCAGTCTCGGTGATACCGAAACCCTCATTCAGCACCCAGCGTCTATGACACATTCGCCCGTTGCACCTGAGGAACGGCTCAAAGCAGGTATTACCGACGGGCTTATCCGTCTTTCTGTGGGTCTTGAAGATCCAGAAGATATTATTAACGACCTTGAACACGCCATCAGAAAGGCAACATTCTGACCAATATGGCCTGAACCGACGTCGTTCGGTTCAGGTTGTTGAGAATCAAGGCACAACAGTCTGGCAATACACGCGATCCTCTTTCGGGGAGAACGTGTATTTTGGGCAGGGGGTTCTATGCAGGACAACACATTACAATTAAGCAACAATACAGCAACCGCCGTACCATTCTCAAAAAAAATACCGTTTACGAAATACGATTTTGGCTGGGTATTACTGTGCATCGGCATGGCCATTGGTGCCGGAACGGTACTGATGCCGGTACAAATTGGCTTAACAGGCATTTGGGTATTTATCGTTGCCTTTATTATTGCTTATCCGGCAACTTATATTGTGCAGGATATTTATTTAAAAACATTATCAGAAAGCGAAACCTGTAATGACTACACGGATATTATAAGTCATTATCTGGGAAAAAACTGGGGCGTATTTCTTGGCGTCATCTATTTTCTGATGATTATTCACGGCATATTTATTTATTCCTTATCCGTGGTTTTTGACAGCGCCTCATATATCAAAACCTTCGGCTTGACCGAGGCCGATCTTTCGCAGTCGATAATCTATAAAGTGGCCATTTTTGCCGTGCTGGTCGCCATTGCTTCCGGGGGAGAAAAACTGCTGTTCAAAATCTCCGGCCCGATGGTGGTGGTCAAAGTGGGTATCATCATCGTATTTGGTTTTGCGATGGTTCCGCACTGGAACTTCGCTAATATCAGCGCCTTCCCTGAAGCATCGGTCTTCTTTCGTGATGTACTGCTAACCATCCCGTTCTGCTTCTTCTCGGCGGTGTTTATTCAGGTGTTGAACCCAATGAACATCGCCTACCGCAAACGGGTGGCGGACCGGGTGCTGGCTACGCGTATGGCAATCCGTACGCATCGCATCAGTTACATTACTCTGATTGCTGTCATTCTGTTTTTCTCCTTCTCTTTTACCTTTTCCATTAGCCATGAAGAGGCCGTTTCGGCTTTCGAACAAAATATTTCAGCACTGGCGCTGGCGGCTCAGGTCATTCCTGGGCAGATTATTCATATCACCTCAACGGTATTAAATATCTTCGCCGTATTAACCGCGTTCTTTGGTATTTATCTGGGATTCCACGAAGCGATCAAAGGTATTATTCTCAACGTTCTGAGCCGCGTCATTGACGTTGAGAAAATTAATCCGTTGGTGCTTACGCTGGGTATTTGCACCTTTATTGTTATCACCCTGGTCATTTGGGTGTCATTTCGCGTATCGGTACTGGTGTTCTTCCAGTTAGGTAGCCCGCTTTACGGGATTGTGTCGTGTATTATTCCGTTCTTCCTGATCTATAAAGTAACGCAACTGGAAAAACTGCGCGGACTGAAAACCTGGTTGATCCTGCTGTACGGAATTCTGCTGTGCCTGTCGCCCTTATTGAAGCTGATTGAATAACCCATGTATATCGCGCCGTCAGACGCTGGCGGCGCTTAACCTACACTCTCCAGCTGATAGCCGCGAATTTTATTCAGCACCGTGGTGTGCGACACGCCCAGCGCTTTGGCGATATGCCGTGACGACACATTATCTTCCACCATCTGTTCAATGAGCTGGCGTTCAGCACACAGAACCTGCTCTTTAAAAGGACGTTCTGTCGCGCCCCGCTCAACGGCAGGCAAATTCACCATCCCTAATTCTTCCCGCGTAATGACATCGGATTCCGCCATCAGCATCAGGCGAATAATGGTATTTTCCAGTTCGCGCACGTTTCCCGGCCAGGTGTGATGGTGCAGGGCATCAAAACAGGCTTTATCCAGAATGATCCGCCGCTGGAATTCCTTCGCGTATTTCTGCACAAAGTGGCGAATCAGCAGGCTGATATCTTGTGGGCGCTCGCGCAAAGGTGGAATGGTCAGTGAAAGCACGTTGATGCGGTAATAGAGATCGGCGCGCAGCAGACGTTGTTCCACCATCTCTTCCAGATTGGCATTGGTTGCCACAATAATGCGCACATTGACCGGAATAATTTGTGCCCCGCCAACGCGCCGAATCCCGCCATCCTGAAGCACGCGCAGGAGTTTAGCCTGTAAGCTCAGCGACATTTCGCCAAACTCATCGAGAAAAAGGGTGCCTTTATCGGCCATTTCAAACAGCCCTTTTTTGCCTTTACAATCCGCACCGCTGAAAGCCCCTTTCTCATAGCCAAAGAATTCACTCTCCATTAGCGACTCAGGTAGCGCAGAGCAGTTGACCGGAATAAACGGATAAAAACGTCGCTGCCCGGAATTATGGATAGCCCGGGCCAGCAGCTCTTTACCGGTCCCCGTATCGCCACGGATCAGAACGGTATATTTGCTGTCGGCAATTTTTATCGCCTTTTCGATAAGCGCGTGCATGCTCTGGCTGCTGCAAATAATGTCAGAGAAATAGCGCGGCCGTTCCGGCTCCGGCGTTGACAGCTCACTTATCTCCTCACAGAGGTAAGCGACATGAATAATATCGGCGCGCTGGCTTAAACAGGATTGCACACAGGAAATATCCTGTAGCTGGCGGCACCAGGATTTAATCAGGATCCGCCCAGGCGTGACTTTCATGGAGATGATATTGATATCACAGCAGGAAAATTCCTTCAGGACATCCTCAACCATCGACAGACGATCAATTGTTTTAATATCCCAGCGTATCGTGACCACATTTGCTCCTGGTAGTTAGCAACTGCGAAATAGATATTTTTGTGACTAGAGGGAATCTGACTACATTCTAGACGCTGTGGAATAATGTTCTGCCAAAGGACTCACATTGTGGACGTAAAGAGAAAATATAAAAAAACCGGAGCACAAGGCTCCGGTTATCGGGTCATAACCCAGGTTTATTGCTGTGGGTTCTCATCCTGGTCAACGGCAAAACACGCCACCAGTTGACCGCCGTAATCTTTCAACTGCGGCTGAAGCTGGGTACACGGACCAAAGCGACGACGGCAGCGGGCGTTAAACGCGCAGCCCGGCGGCGGATTCAGCGGGCTTGGCAGTTCACCGGTCAGCTTGATACGCTCACGGCGATCGTCCGGGTTCAGACGCGGCGTTGCGGAGAGCAGCGCTTGCGTGTACGGATGACGCGGATTATTGAAGATTTGGTCCTTCGTCCCTTTCTCCACGCAGCGGCCTAAATACATCACCATCACTTCATCGGCAATGTGCTCAACCACCGACAGGTCGTGCGAGATAAAGACGTATGACAGCCCCAGTTCCTGCTGCAAATCCATCATCAGATTCAGCACCTGCGCACGCACCGAAACGTCCAGCGCTGAGACCGGTTCATCGGCAATCACCACGTCCGGGTCAAGCATCAGACCGCGAGCGATGGCAATACGCTGACGCTGACCGCCGGAGAACATATGCGGATAGCGGTCGTAGTGTTCGGTTTTCAGCCCCACTTTCGCCATCATCGCCAGCGCTTTTTCACGACGTTCCTCTTTGCTGAGCGTGGAGTTGATCAGCAGCGGCTCTTCCAGAATCTGTCCCACTTTTTTACGCGGGTTCAGGGAACCGTACGGGTTCTGGAATACAATCTGGATTTTCTGCCGACGCAGCTTTTGCGCCTGCGGGTCGTGCTTAAGCAGATCCTGTCCCTGGTAATACAGCTCACCGCCGGTCGGGACTTCAATCATCGTCAGCAGGCGGCCAAGGGTGGATTTCCCACAGCCCGACTCGCCTACCACCGCCAGCGTTTTACCGCGTTCTAAGGTAAAGGAGACGCCGTCCAGCGCTTTCACCAGGCGCTCTGGGGCGAACATGCCCTTTTTCACCGGGTAGTGTTTTTTCAGATCAATAGCCTGCAACAGCGGCTGTGACAAAGTGGCCTTTTGCGTACTCATAGCCCAGGCCTCCCGGCATCATCAAGTGGGTAGTGGCATTTCGACTGACGACCGCCTTCCAGCAGGTTCAGTTCAGGTTCTTCAGCGCGGCATTTGTCGGTCGCATAGGGGCAGCGAGGGTTCAGCAAACAGCCGCTCGGGCGGTCATATTTCCCGGGAACCACGCCCGGCAGCGAGGCCAGACGTGCTTTATCCTGAGCAAACTCAGGCAGCGCGCGCAGTAGCGCCTGGGTGTAAGGATGACGCGGCGCGCGAAAGATATCCTGCGCGGCTCCGGTTTCTACCACCTGGCCGGCGTACATCACGATGATTTTGTGTGCCGCTTCAGCCACCAGCGCCAGATCGTGCGTGATTAAGACCAGCGCCATGTTCTCTTTTTGCTGCAATTCCAGCAGTAGCTCGATGATCTGCGCCTGAATAGTCACATCCAACGCCGTTGTCGGTTCGTCGGCAATCAGCAGTTTCGGACGACAGGCTATCGCCATCGCGATCATCACGCGCTGACTCATCCCACCGGACAACTGGTGCGGATATACATCCAGACGTGAGGCCGGATCGGGAATTCCCACCAGCGTCAGCAGGTCTATTGCCCGCTGAACACGCGTTTTTTTGTTGCCGCCCTGGTGCACTTTAATGGCTTCCATAATCTGGTAGCCGACGGTGTAGCAGGGGTTAAGGCTGGTCATCGGGTCCTGGAAGATCATCGCCACTTCCGCACCCACTAACTGGCGACGCTCTTTCTCAGAGATGCGCTTCAGGTCGCGACCATTAAACTCCAGATTTTCGGCCATAACGCGGCCTGGGTAGTCAATCAGTCCCATAATCGCCAGCGAACTGACGGACTTACCAGAGCCGGACTCTCCTACAATGCCAACCACTTCACCCTGATTCACACTGTAGCTAATGCGGTCTACGGCGCGGAATTCGGAACCTACGTCGCCGAAATGCACCGATAATTTATCTACATTTAATAACGCCATCTCGAACCTCTTACTGCTTCAGTTTGGGATCGAGCGCGTCACGCAGACCGTCACCCATCAGGTTAAATGCCAGCACCGTCAACAGGATCGCCAGCCCCGGGAAGGTCACAACCCACCAGGCGCTTTGGGCAAACTGCAGAACGTCAGAGAGCATGGTGCCCCATTCCGGCGTAGGCGGCTGTGCGCCCATCCCCAGGAAGCCGAGGGCAGCCATATCGAGAATGGCGTTAGAGAAGCCAAGCGACGCCTGAACAATCAGCGGCGCAAGACAGTTAGGAAGAATGTTGACGAACATCTGGCGCATCGCGCCGGCTCCCGCCACGCGAGATGCGGTGACGTAGTCGCGGTTAACCTCCACCAGCACGGCGGCGCGCGTCAAACGGACATAGTGCGGCAATGCCACGAACGTCAGCGCCAGCGCGGCGTTGCCAATCGAGGGGCCAAATACAGCCACCAGCACCAGTGCCAGCAACAGGCTCGGCAATGCCAGCATGATATCGACCACACGCATGATGACGTTATCGACAATCCCGCCAAAGTAACCGGCGATCAGCCCAAGAACCACGCCCATCAGCAGGGAGAGTACTACCACCAGACAGCCGACCAACAGCGACAGACGCGCACCGTACATCAGGCGGGACAGCACGTCGCGGCCTACATCATCAGTACCAAACAGATGCGCCATGGTACCGCCTTCCTGCCACGCGGGAGGAGCCAGCAGCGTATCGCGGAACTGGTCTGCCGGGTTGTAGGGTGCGAGGACGTTGGCAAAGACCGCAATCAGGATCATCACCACAACGTACACCAGCCCAACAACCGCACCTTTGTTGCGTTTAAAATAGTGCCAGAACTCCTGCAGCGGAGTCATCGGCACCGGTGCAGCAATAACTTTATTTTCAGTAACCTGTGACATGATGGCCCCTTACTTCTTATGCCGAATACGCGGGTTCACCACGCCGTACAGCAGGTCTACCAGCAGGTTGACGAGGATAATCATCGTCGCGACCAGCAGCACCCCGCCCTGCACCACCGGATAATCGCGGCGTTGCAGCGCATCGATCAGCCAGCGCCCCAGTCCCGGCCACGAGAAGATGGTCTCGGTCAGGATCGCCCCGGCCAGCAACGTACCAACCTGCAGGCCGATAACGGTCACCACAGGCAGCATTGCGTTGCGCAGAGCGTGAATAATGATGACGCGCATACGAGTCAGGCCTTTGGCGCGCGCGGTACGGATGTAATCTTCACCCAGCACTTCCAGCATCGATGAACGGGTCATACGCACAATGACCGCCAGAGGAATGGTACCCAGCACCATCGCAGGCAGGACCATATGCGCAAACGCATCGATAAAGTTGCCCTCTTCACCCCAGATGGCGGTGTCGATAAGCATAAAGCCGGTTAGCGGATTGGAATCATCAAGGAACACCATGTCGCTCACGCGCCCAGAAACTGGCGTCAGGTTCCACTGCACGGAAACCAGCATGATCAGCATCATGCCCCACCAGAAAATCGGCATAGAGTAACCGGTCAGCGCCAGGCCAACTGCCGTGTGATCGAAAATGGAGCCGCGCTTAACGGCAGCAAGTACACCCACTGGGATACCCACTGCGACGGCGAAAATCATCGCGCAGACGCCGAGTTCCAGCGTTGCTTTGAAGCGAGGTACGAACTCTTCCCACACCGGTAAGCGGCTTTTCAGTGAGATACCTAAATCACCATGCATAACCCCCCAGATATAGTGGAGGTACTGCTGCCACATCGGCTTATCCAGACCGAGTTCAGCCAACAGTTGAGCATGACGCTCAGGGGAGATCCCACGTTCACCCGCCATGATCATAACCGGATCGCCGGGGATCATATGGACAAAGGCAAAGGTGAGAAGAGTGATACCGATAAACGTGGGGATGACGAGTCCCAAACGTCGGAGAATGAACTGCAACATAACCCGGATTCTCTCTAATGACGCACGGCCTGGAACCGTGAGTCTGTATTGCTCACAAATCTTATCCCACGCAAACTGCATCGCGGGTAAAGCATTACGCCGGAGGGCGCTGCGCTTATCCGGCCTACACAACACCGGGGCGCAGCGCTTCCTTAATTGCTTTTAATTATTCGACAGAGACGTTTTCGAAGTGGTGTTTGCCTAATGGATCAACCACATAGCCTTTCACTTCTTTACGCACTGGTTCGTACACGGTGGAGTGAGCAACAATCAGAGCCGGAGCCTGGTCGTGCATAACAACCTGAGCTTGCTTGTACAGTTCAATACGTTTGTTGTGATCGTCGGTCGCACGCGCCGGCTGGATCAGGTCTTCAAACGGCTTGTAGCACCAGCGAGAGTAGTTGGAACCGTCTTTCGCTGCCGCACAGCTGAACAAGGTCGCGAAGAAGTTGTCCGGATCCCCGTTGTCACCGGTCCAGCCCATCATCACCGCCTGATGCTCACCCGCTTTGGCGCGTTTCAGATACTCGCCCCACTCGTAGGTCACAATCTTGGCCTGAACGCCAATTTTCGCCCAGTCAGCCTGAACCATTTCTGCCATACGACGTGCGTTCGGGTTATATGGACGCTGTACCGGCATAGCCCACAGCTCAACGGTAAAGCCTTTGTCCTGACCAGCTTCCTTCAGCAGCGCTTTGGCCTTCTCAGGATCGTAGGTGTAGTCTTTAACGTCGTCGTTATAGCCCCACATGGTCGGCGGGATCAGGTTTTTCGCGGCAACGCCAGCGCCCTGATAAACCGCTTTGATGATCGCTTCTTTGTTTACCGCGTAGGTCAGCGCCTGACGGACTTTCACGTCATCAAACGGTTTTTTCTCGGTGTTGAAAGAGAGGTAGCCAACGTTCAGACCCGCCTGTTCCATCAGGTTGATGTTTTTATCCTGCTTCATGCGCGCGATGTCTGCCGGGTTCGGGTACGGCATCACCTGGCACTCGTTCTTCTGCAGTTTGGCGTAACGCACGGAAGCGTCAGGCGTAATGGAGAAGACCAGACGGTCGATCTGCGGCTTGGTGCCCCAGTAACCTTCGAATGCTTTATACAGAATACGGGAGTCTTTCTGGTACTGCTGCAGCTGGAACGGACCGGTACCAATTGGGTTCAGATCCACTTTCTCCGGAGAACCGGCTTTCAGCATGTTGTCAGCATATTCTTTGGAAAGAATAGAAGCGAAGTCCATCGCCAGGTCAGCCAGGAACGGCGCTTCCGGGCGAGTCAGCACGAACTGAACGGTTTTATCGTCCACTTTTTTCACTTCGGAGATCAGATCCGGCAGACCCATCCCTTCGAAGTATTCATAGCTGCCGCCAGAGACTTTGTGGTACGGGTTCTGGGCATTTTTCTGACGATCGAAAGAGAACACCACGTCATCGGCGTTAAAATCGCGCGTCGGTTTAAATTCTTTGTTGTCCTGCCACTTCACGCCCTGACGCAGGTGGAAGGTATAGGTTTTGCCGTCTTCGCTGATTTCCCACTTCTCAGCAAGGCCCGGGATCACTTCAGTCGTACCGGTTTTGAACTCGACCAGGCGGTTATAGATCGGTACGGAGCTGGCATCATAGGTGGTGCCAGAGGTGAAAAGCTGCGGGTTAAAGCCTTCAGGAGATCCTTCTGAACAATAAACCAGAGTTTTAGCCTGTACGCTTGCTGCGACGGTCATAGCCACCAGGCTCAGACCAAGCTTCAGCATCCCTGACTTCTTCAAGGAAATACTCATTCTTCTGCTCCAATGTGATGTTTGTTGTTTTACCCTTTGCAGTGGGTTTGCACCGCCTGGCCTTTTTTGTTTTTTACCCGGCCGGGTCGGCGTTAAGAGGATGGGGATTCCGTTCACATAAGCGACTGAGTTGCAGTGCGGATTCTCCATGAAATGCCCCTCATACCCTACAATCTGTCAACAGAATGTGAAAACGTCAATACAGGTCACCGTGATTTACGCCAACGGTGAGAATTCGCAAACAAAGATTAAAAAAAGTGCGGAAGGACATTTTCAGCAGGGAAATTTGTGCTACGCGCACTATGCCAGAATAAACATCTTCATATTTCGCAACATTTGGTGATTAACATTTATGCAATTTATTCAAACTTTCTAAATTAATGCTGCATATCTGAGCGATTAATACCATGAACGTTAAAGCGCACAGCGGAAAATGCCAGCTTCAGCCATAAGTAGCGCAAAAAAAGTTTCAAGCAAATATAAAAAAAGGCAATGGAATATGTCACAGAATCGTTAACAGTCAGTGGGAAGTGGTGCACAATTTTTGCAGATAAAATGAAGGTCAAACGTGGGGTCGGAAAAACACAAAATACGCCCTGCCAGCGCTTCGCCTGTAGGCCGGATAAGGCGCTTGCGCCGCCATCCGGCAATGTCTGTTATAGCGTGATGTTTTGCCTGATGCCGCTTCGCCTGTAGGCCGGATAAGGCGCTTGCGCCGCATCCGGCAATATCTGTTATAGCGTGATGTTTTGCCTGATGGCGCTTCGCTTATCAGGCCTACAAAAGCCACAAATGCAAAAAGCCCGCTCAGAGAGCGGGCTTTTCTAATTTGGTCGGTGATAGAGGATTACTCGCCACTGCGTGGCTCGCCCTGCGGGCCGTTGCTGACGCAACGTTCTCTCGCTACGCTCGAGTCGAACCTCTTGCCCCCGGAGGTTCTCATCCTCGTGGATTCCGGAATGCAAAAAGCCCGCTCAGAGAGCGGGCTTTTCTAATTTGGTCGGTGATAGAGGATTCGAACCTCCGACCCCTTCGTCCCGAACGAAGTGCGCTACCAGGCTGCGCCAATCACCGAATGCGGGGCGCATCTTACTGCTCAGCTGCGCGCCCGTCAATCCCTTAGTATCAAAATGCCATTTGATCGGCGAGAAAGTCAGCAGCTCAGTTACTGGGCTGTAGCCTTATTCGCGTCCGGGATACGACACCAGTTATTATTCTCGTTAATACCACCATTTGGCGAGGTATAGCCGAGGCAACCCAAAATGGTGTCGTACAGTTCCACATGACGACGCGGCACCTTCATATCAGCTTCTTGCTTCAGATGTGCAAACGCCTTCGCATGGTCGGGGTCTTCCAGATATTTGTCAGACATCCACACCATCATAGGAACGCGGAACTGCTCAGGTGGCGCCATTTTACGCGGCGTACCGTGCAGGTGCTCGCGCTCGTTAATCGACTCACCGTGATCGGCGGCGTAAAACACGATCGCTTTCTTATCGCGTAGCTGATCAAACACTTTGGTAATAAAGTGATCAACATAGGTTACCGAGTTATCGAATGAGTTGATCATCTCAGCTTTCGAGCAACCGCTATCAACATTGACACATTCCGGCTTCCACTGCGCATAATCACGGGTATAGCGCTGGGTGTAGTTAAAATGCGAGCCCTTGGTATGCAGAATAATTAGATGCTTGCCACCATCTTCATTATTTTGCAGAGACTGCTGCATCTCGGTAATCAACAGCATATCGTCAACGTTCTTGCCACGGTTGCGCGGCTCTGCGCCAATCTGCTCACGATAGGCGATGTTCTCCGCCATGGTGTTACTGTAGAACCACATCTCGCTTTGCATCGCGTAAAGATCGGTCTTGAACCCTAACTGGCCGAGCACGGAGAAGACGTTTTGTTCTTTCAGAGTACGCTGCGGGTTTTCTTCTGCCCCACCCTCACGCACAAACATGCAACGCAGCGAAAGTTTGGTTGCCGTATCACAGGAATATCCACGGAAGGCGGCCAGATTTTTCTCCTGGGCGAGCCTTGGCGTGGTATTGCGCTCATAGCCAAAAATTCCCATATGATCCCAGCGGGTCGTTTCGCCGATAATAAAGACCACATAGGTGTCGTCGAGGTTTTTGGGGGCAACATAGGTAAACTTCTTCGCCGGGTTCATCAACGATTTGTTGTCTGAGGATTCATCCACCTGTGCCCAGGCGTACAGACCCAGCGCGGAGAGCCAGTTTGACGGCAGATAGGAATTCGCCACTACCCCGCCATAGCTGGGTAAATCGATTCCCGTTGCTCGCTCAACGCTTCTCTGTTGCATGCTCAGCAGGCGAATCGGGACCCATACCATCAGACCAGCCAGTAAAACTACCGCCACGCTGCGCCATCTCATACCAGGCGTACGGATCTGTTTCATCAGGGTATAGCGGCAGCGATTACTCCAAATCAGAACCAACGGTAAAATGCTGACCGAAACCAGCCACACTACAAAATGCCAGCCAACCACTTCTTTCGATAAATCAATATCCGTGGTCATTACGGAGGCAATAATACCGTAACCAATTACCACGTTCAGGAAGGTCATGTAATAGCTGGCACCGGCAGAACACAGCACCACTAACGTTGTCAGGACACGCCAGGCGCGCCGACCAAATAAAGAGAGAAGTCGTAGTAAAAAGAAGGTCACCAGCACAGTGCCGGCTAATTCAACAACCGCAGAGAGTCCTTTCCAGACGGTAAACTCGTGTGCATATCCGCTAAAGCGCCGGAAAAATACAGCACAGTTCATAAACAAACCGATATAGATTGCCAGCAGGAAACTGAGTTTCTGCTGCGTCATCGACTTAATATATCTCATGCAAACAAACCCTGGGAATCGGGATTAAAACACCCTGAGCAGTAGTCAAACAGACCAGGCAGGGGAAAATGCGACAACAGCAGAAGTGAAATGTCTACGGGCGCGGGTAAGTAGACCACAGGAGGGGGAAAAAGTGCTTATGGAGAATGCAAATGACGCATATATTTTTGTAAATATATGCGCCAGGTATTAATCAGACTACTAATAGGTTTAGGCGTGCGCCTCGGTATATACGCTACGCTGTGGCTGGCGGATGGTGGTAGAGAGTGCCAGCGAGATAATTAACAGCGCAAAGATAACGCAGAAGGTCACATAGAAACCGCCGAACAGCGAGGCGATAATGGAACCACAAATGCTGCCGATACCGAAACCTAAGTAAATGACGCCGTAGTTTTTAGCCAGGTTATTCAAACCGAAGAACTCGCTCACCAGTGACGGGAACACGGTGATGGTACCGCCAAAGTTAAATGCTACGCAGGCAATCGCCGCGAAGAAGGTCGCATCATTCAGCGGGGCGAACAGCAGTGCCGCCATACCGACCAGCGAAACGACCTGCCCAATGGTGATAACGCGAATACGAGAGATTTTGTCGGACAGAATCCCCAGAACCAGACGACCTGACAGGTTAGCGATAGAAATGACGGTAACCGCATTTGCCGCCGTTGCCACATCCATATGCGCCAGGCTTTGTGCAATATCTTTCGCCACGCCAATCACATACAGCCCACTCATACACGCCGTCAGGAACATCACTGCCAGCATCCAGTACTGCGGTTTACGCATGGACTGCGCCAGGGTGTAGTCATTCTCAACCACGCCATTTTTCGTTTTCACTTCCTGATTCGGCGCGTCTTTCATCAGCGTGGAGCCAAAGACGATCATCACCAGCACAATCGCGCCCCAAATCATGAAGGTTTTTTCCAGACCCACAGTGCTCAACAGTTGGCTGTCGATGAATTTAAAACCGAGGCTGCCAAGACCGTAAGAACCGATGGCAAAGGCGGAAATCAGCCCTTTACGCTCAGGGAACCATTTTACACAGTTGGAAAGTGTTAACAGGTAGCCTGCGCCATCCGCCAGACCGACCAATACACCGGCGCTCAGCCACAGCATAATCAGGCTGTCAGAGTGGGCGGTTAAGAAGAAGCCGACACCCAGTAAAATACCGGAGGCCATGGTGACGCGTTTCACGCCAAAACGTTCCTGCAGTTTCCCGGCGACGGAAGAAGAAATTGCCAGCCCGAGGCTCAGCAGGCCAAAGGAAAAGGCAACCTGACTCACCGGCGCATTAAGCTTAGAAGAGAGCGCACCGTTAAACAGGCTCCAGGTATAAACAGAACCTAAAGCAAATTGGGTAATGATGGTGCCGATCAGTGTCAGCCAGCGGGTACGCTGATAATCAGAAGTTTTCATGGCAGTCTTCCTGCATAAACAAAATGGGAAATTCTCTGCCAACAACCATACCGAAGCGCTTTTATGAGCAGGAGAAAACGGCATGAAATGCCGCCAGGACGGAATGAAATGCCTGGAATGCGGAATGAATGACGAGACAAAAAGTCGGGTTACTGAATTTTATCGCATGAGTTAGTACACGCTATCGCTGGAGTGCGTGTGATTGTTGATCTCAACATGTAATCAAGATGTTTATATGCTGATTACTTACGTTAAAATTTGGCGCTCACTCCCATGGTGTACATATAGTCGCTGTTGTTGGTACTGTTTTCCGCCTGCGAAAGCGCTGCGTAAGCCGCCATGTGCGGGTTCAACAGCATATCCGCACCGACGGTGACATCCACCCAGTTACCATCCTGACCCGCTGCTGACATGCGGCTGAGACCCGACTGCGCCTTCCAGATATTCTCGCCAAACTGCTGGTTATAGCTGATTTGCGCCCACGGTCGCACATCACCGAACTGCGAATTGACTCGCCAGCCCAACGAGCTCACGCTGGCATGCCACAGCGGATCGTTCTGCGTTACCGAAGTCGCGCTATCGCCAAATTCGTTGTAAGTAGATGTGGTTGAACCATCATAATGCAGCGCGGCAACCGGACCAGTTGTCACCTGCCTTGAAAGCGGGAAGTTCCAGCCCATACTCATGCCGCTGGTCGCATCCATAGGCGTCTCATCCGCCAGATTCACCACGGGACCCGCCACGTTCTGAGTGGAACGAATACGTTCTTCCAGAATGTCGTTATAACGTGGTTGGTGATCGCTGTCCCATGTATAACGTTCAGCCGTATGCCCTGACATCGCATCAACGATATATTCTTGTTGCCAGCCATATGCTGTATTGATGGACAGCGCACAAACTACAACGCTCACCAGAGTTAACCTCTGATGACCACTACTGTTTCTTATAATCATCAACGCGACTCCAGAAAAGAGCCGAATTCGGCAATATTATTGTCATTGTATGAAGGATATGGGCCCATCTGGCCCTGTATTAAATATTGTCTTTTTAGCTGGCGCGTCAAGGCGGGCCGAATGAAATTTTTACGCCAGTAAAAACAGCGAGGAAGAATATGCAGCGTTGCGGATGGGTCAGTCAGGATCCACTTTACATTGCCTACCACGACAAGGAATGGGGCGTCCCCGAAACCGATAGTAATAAACTGTTCGAAATGATCTGCCTGGAAGGTCAGCAGGCCGGGTTATCGTGGATTACCGTGCTAAAGAAACGGGAAAATTATCGCCACGCTTTCCACCATTTTGACCCGGAAAAAGTGGCGGCCATGACCGAAGAGGATGTGGAAAGGCTGGTACTGGATGCCGGCATTATTCGCCATCGCGGAAAAATTCAGGCCATTATCGGCAACGCTCGTGCTTTTCTGACGATGGCGCAAAACGGAGAGTCGTTTAGCGAATTCGTCTGGTCATTTGTTGATAACCAACCGCAAGTGACTCGCGCCGCCAACCTGAGCGATATTCCCACCTCCACGCCTGCGTCAGACGCGCTGTCTAAAGCGTTAAAAAAACGCGGATTTAAGTTTGTCGGCACCACCATTTGTTACTCCTTTATGCAGGCGTGCGGCCTGGTCAACGACCATGTCACCAGCTGCATCTGTTATCCGGGAGAACAACATGATTCGTGAATCCAAGGCTGACGATCTGCCGTCAATTTTGGCGCTGTGGATGGAAAGCACAATCCATGCCCATCCATTTATCGAAGAGCGCTACTGGCGCGAAAGTGAATCCGTGGTACGGGATGTTTATCTGCCAGCCGCGCAAACCTGGGTTTGGGAAGAAGAAGGCGAGCTCAAAGGCTTTGCCAGCGTGATTGACGACCGCTTTCTCGGCGCGCTGTTTGTCGCACCTGCCGCCATCAGAAGCGGGATCGGCAAAGCGCTGGTGCAGCATGTCCAGCAGCGCTTTTCGATACTCAGCCTTGAGGTCTACCAAAAGAATCAATCAGCGGTGAACTTCTACCATGCGCTGGGTTTTCGCATTGAAGACGGCGCATGGCAGGAAGAGACTCACCACCCCACGTGGATTATGGGCTGGCAGGCGGATCAAACGCCGTAAGCGCCAACGTTGGTCCACTATATTTTTCAAGCCACGCCAGCGCAGTATTGCCCGCGCAGCCATTCCCCAGCTTCGAGCTGGGGAGATCTTTGGTCAGCACGTTGACGGCGCCATTTTTACAAATACCGTTCGCTGCGAGATCCAAATCAGGCCAGGCGCCTTCATGAATACAGATGACGCCGGGTTTAATACCCGCCGTCACCACCGCGCCCGCCAGAACTTGCCCGCGCTGGTTCCACACCCTGACCGTATCGCCATCCGCAATGCCGCGCGCGTGGGCGTCCTGCGGATGAATCGTTATCGGCTCACGATCCGCTACCGCGTACTGCTCACGTAGCGCACTGTAGTTAAGCTGACTATGCAAACGGTGCGCCGGATGGGCGGAAAGCAGCTGTAGCTGGTCCGGTTCGGCGTTACCGAACCACTCATCCGGCTCCAGCCACATCGGGTGCCCCCCGCAGTCCGCGTAGCCGTAACCGGCAATCCTCGCGGAGTAGATTTCAATTTTCCCGCTATCCGTTTTCAGCGGATGCGCCTGCGGGTCGCAGCGAAAATCCGCAAAACGGATAAACTGCGCGCTGGCGGCGTTTTCCGGCATTTCGATCAGGGCGTTGCGCTGCCAAAACTCGGCGAAAGGCGGCAATGTCACCTGCTGACTGGCCCCACGTTGCCCGGCAATATTGTAAAAAGTCTCCAACCACGCCAGTTCGCTTTTACCTTCGGTGAACCGTTCATATCCGCCCTTTTCCCAGCGCTCACTCAGCTCGGCAAAGACATCAAAATCATTTCGCGCTTCGTCCTGCGGCGGTACGACCTGCTTCATCGGCACCAGGTGCTGGTTGCTGTAATCGCCAGTCATGGTCAAATCATTACGCTCAAAGGAGGTGGTTGCTGGCAGCACGATATCGGCATGCTTTGCTGCGGCGGTCCAGAAACACTCCGAGATGACCACCAGCTCCGGTTTTTGCCAGGCGCGAATTAAACGGTTAGTGTCCTGATGATGGGTGAAGTTAGCCCCGCCCGCCCACCACAGCATACGGATGTCCGGGAAATGGCGGTCCATGCCGTTGTGCTGGTAAAAACCGCCGGGATTTTCCAGCGCTTCGACAATTCGCGCCACCGGGATTTTATCTACCGCGTCGGTGCCGCCTTTAACGCTGCCCTGCATTGAAGCCAGCACCGCAGCCCGGCGCGTTGGGTTGCCGCCATTGGCAAAATGGTACGACAGCCCAAAACCGCCGCCTGGCGTCCCGATTTGTCCGAGCATGGCGGCCAGGGTGACAATCATCCAGTGTTTCTGCTCGCCATACTGTTGGCGCTGCATGCCCCATCCGGCCATCAGCATGGTGGTATTTTGGTGAAATATCGCCGCAAGTTCGCGTATCTTCGCCGTCGGAATGCCACAAATCTCTGCCGCCCATTCTGCCGTTTTTGCAACATCATCAGATTTACCCAGCAGATAGTCGGCAAAACGGTCATATCCGGTAGTACACCGGGCGAGAAAGTCCTCGTCATGCCAGCCGTTTTCCACCAGCGTATGCGCGATGCCCAGCATCAGCGCTACGTCGGTCCCCATATGCGGGGCAATCCATTCCATCTTATCGCCAAAGAAATCGACGCTTTCCGATCGCATCGGATCGATACAGATCAACCGTTTACCGCTGTCGCGCAATGCCTCAAAGTACGCGAGGCCCTGCTCATCGGACGCATTCCAGGCAATCTTCAGGGTATTCAGCGGATTGGCGCTCCACAACACCACCACCTCGCTGTTCTCCAGCACCACCGGCCAGCTGGTTTGCTGCTGGTAAACTTCGTTCCCGCCCACCACGTACGGCATGATCGCCTGCGCAGCCCCCGTCGAGTAATCCCCCAGATGCCCGGTATAACCGCCCGCCAACGCCATATAACGCTGTAACAGGGTCGCCGCTTTGTGTAACACGCCGTTGGAACGCCAGCCGTACGAACCGGCAAAAATTGAGGCCGGGCCGTAGCTGTCACGGATGCGTTTATGCTGCGTATGGATAAGATTCAGCGCGTCGTCCCAACTGACGCGAACAAACTCATCCTGCCCACGTACGCCCTGTGGGTTCTCCGGCGAGGCGAGAAACCCTTTACGCACCATCGGAAAACGTACCCGCGTTTTACTGTGAACCTGGTCGCGCACCACGGTTTGCAAAGAGTTGGGATGAGTGGTGGGCAGCGCGCCACGCGAGGAGAAAACTGTCTCACCATCAGTGTCGACGAGGATTGGTCCCCAGTGGGCGGCGGTTAACACCGAGTAATGTGCGGGTGAATTAGCCAAGATGGCGCTCCTGAATGCGATGTGACGGCTTATTTATTTTGCCGTTCAATGTTACTTACAAATTTCAGAGTCTTCCCTGGAATTTTCTTCATGTTCACACGTCATAATCAACCGCCACGGTCGCTGTGGCAAAGAAGAAAAAGTCATTAAGGAATTAAGATGAAGAAACGTGTATTTGTTATTGCTGCCATCGTGAGCGGCGCCCTGGCGGTTTCTGGCTGCACAACAAACCCTTACACCGGCGAACGCGAAGCAGGTAAATCCGGCATTGGCGCAGGTATTGGCTCTCTGGTCGGCGCGGGCATTGGCGCACTCTCTTCTTCGAAGAAAGATCGCGGCAAAGGCGCACTGATTGGCGCAGCGGCTGGCGCGGCCGTTGGCGGTGGTATCGGCTATTACATGGATGTACAGGAAGCAAAACTGCGCGAAAAAATGCAGGGAACGGGCGTCAGCGTGACACGCAGTGGCGATAACATCATTCTGAACATGCCAAACAACGTCACCTTCGACAGCAGCAGCGCCAACCTGAAGCCTGCGGGTGCTAACACCCTGACCGGCGTGGCGATGGTACTGAAAGAGTACAATAAAACCGCCGTCAATGTGCTGGGCTTCACCGACAGCACCGGCAGCCAGGATCTGAATATGCGTCTGTCACAGCAGCGCGCAGACTCCGTAGCCAGCGCCTTGATCACTCAAGGGGTCGCTGCTAACCGTATCCGTACCCAGGGTATGGGGCCGGCAAATCCGATCGCCAGCAACAGCACAGCGGAAGGTAAAGCGCAAAACCGTCGCGTAGAAATTACCTTAAGCCCGATCCAGTAACGTTTTGTGCCGGATGGAGACAGTCCGCGTCCATCCGGCATGAAGCACTTGCCATCGTTGATTTTCGCGTTAAGGTGTTGTCACCAAATTCAGGGAAATCAGCGATGAGCAAATCAACACGGGCAACCATCAGCGACGTGGCGAAAGCCGCAAAAACCGGCAAGACCAGCATTTCACGTTATCTCAACGGTGAAAAGCACCTGCTTTCCGACGCGCTGCTGGCCCGCATTGAACAAGCCATTGCCGATCTCGATTACCGTCCCAGCCTGATGGCAAGAGGCCTGAAACATGGTCGTACCCGCCTGATTGGCCTGATCATCGCCGATATTACTAATCCCTACTCCGTCAACGTGCTAAGTGGTATTGAAGCCGCCTGTCGCGATAAAGGCTTTACCCCGCTGGTGTGTAACACCAACAACGAAGTGGATCAGGAGCTGCATTATCTCGATCTGCTGCGCAGCTACCAGGTCGAAGGGATTGTGGTCAACGCCGTCGGGATGCGCGAAGAGGGGCTGAACCGCCTGCAACAGTCTGCGCTGCCGATGGTGCTGATTGACCGTAAAATTCCCGATTTCGCCTGTGATATGGTCGGGCTGGATAACACCCAGGCGGCAACGGTTGCCACCGAACATCTGGTCGAACAAGGTTTTGAAGCCATCCTGTTCCTCAGCGAACCACTCGGCATGGTGAATACCCGCCGCGAACGCCTGAGCGCTTTTCGCGCCACGCTCGCGCAATACCCCGGCGTTATCGCGCAAAATGCCGAAGTCCCGCTCACGGACAATACGCAACTGGACGACACCCTGCGCCAGTTTCACCAGCAGCATCGTGGAATGCGCAAAGCCGTTATCTCTGCCAACGGTGCCCTCACGCTACAAGTAGCCCGCGCCCTGAAACGCATTGGCCTCAACTGGGGGAGCGACATTGGCTTACTCGGCTTTGACGAACTGGAATGGGCTGAGCTGGCGGGCGTTGGTATTACCACGTTGAAACAACCCACCTGGCAGATTGGTTACACCGCCGTTGAGCAGGTTGTGCGCCGGATTGATGGCGGATCCGCTGCCATTCAGGAACAGGTCTTCTCCGGCGAGCTGATCGTGCGCGGCTCTACCGCCCGTTAAATTACCTTCGTGATGGTGATCATAAATTCGACATCATAGACTTTTCTTTGGAACCGGTTCCATCTAGCGTTATAACAAGAACGCTAGTCTGGAGTTTCCATGAAAAGAAAAATTATGGTGGTCACCGCCGCTTACGGTCACGACCAGGTACGGGCCGCAGGCGGGCAAACGGCAATGCTACCCATCATCGCTGAAGCCGGTGCTGACGGCGTCGAAATCCGCCGCGAGCTATTAACTGACGCCGAGCTGAAAACGCTCTCTACGATGGCCTCTGCGATCGAAATCTTCGGCCTGCTGGCCTGTTACTCAGCGCCTGAACCGTTGTTCCTTGAGGACGGTAACCTCAACCCCTGTCTTCCAGAACTACTTGAGGAAGCGCAGGCCTTGCAGGCGCTGTGGTTAAAAGTCTCCCTCGGCCATTTTTCCCATACAAAACAGTTCGACGTTCTACGCCAATGGCTGGACAACAGCGGAATGGAGCTGGTTGTCGAGAACGATCAGACCGACTGCGGACACCTGCAGCCAATGCAGCGCTTTAACGAAGCCTGTCAGGCGCAAAACCTGCCGATATCTCTGACCTTCGATATGGGCAACTGGCTGTGGGTGGGCGACTCCCCGGAAGAAGCAGCACAAAACCTGGCGTCAACCGTTGGCTATATCCATGTCAAAGCCGCAGTTGCATATCACGACAGCTACCGCGCCTTACCGCCTGATGAAGCCGATCCGCGCTGGCTGGCGCTGCTAAAAACGCTGCCCAACGATGTCCCACGCGGCATTGAGTTCCCCCTGGAAGGGCAGGATTTGGTGGCGGTTACCCGCCGCTACGTTGAGCTGTTACGCGAGGAGTAACGCATGAAAAATTCACTGGATGTGGTCACTATTGGTGAAGCGATGGCGATGTTTGTCGCCACGCAAACCGGCGAACTGGCGGATGTGGAGCAGTTTATCAAGCGCGTTGCAGGCGCGGAGCTTAACGTAGCGACCGGTCTTGCCCGTCTGGGCCTGAAGGTCGGTTGGGTGAGCCGCGTTGGCAACGACAGCTTTGGCCGTTTTATCGTTAAGTCGCTGGAAAAAGAAGGGATTGATGCGCAGGGAGTCACCCAGGACGGGCGTTACGCTACTGGCTTTCAGCTTAAATCTAAAGTCGAAAATGGAACCGATCCCATTGTGGAATATTTCCGTAAAGGTTCCGCTGCCAGCCACCTCAGCATTGAAGATTATCACGAGGCCTATTTCGCCAGCGCGCGCCACCTGCACCTGAGCGGCGTAGCAGCAGCGCTTTCTGCCAGCTCTTATGAACTACTGGCGCATACCGCCCGCACCATGAAGGCCCAGGGGAAGACCATCTCGTTCGACCCGAATTTGCGCCCGGTATTGTGGAAAAGCGAAGCCGAAATGGTGGAAAAACTGAACCGCCTGGCATTCCAGGCAGACTGGGTTTTACCAGGGTTAAAAGAGGGCATGATTTTAACCGGTCAGCAAACACCTGAAGCCATCGCCGACTTTTATCTGCGCCATGGCGTGAAGGCCGTGATCGTGAAAACCGGGGCTGATGGCGCCTGGTACAAAACCGCCAGCGGCGAACAAGGCTGCGTGGCACCGGTAAAAGTCGACAATGTGGTCGATACGGTCGGCGCAGGCGATGGCTTTGCCGTGGGCGTTATTAGCGCCCTGCTGGAAGGCCACTCGTTGCATCAGGCGGTGACACGCGGCAATAAAATTGGCGCACTGGCCATTCAGGTTCAGGGCGACAGCGAAGGATTACCCACACGTGAACAATTAGGGGAATAAACTCCCGGCCAACTCTGTACCCTACATACAGAGGCGGCGTATCAGCATAACCAGAGGGCAGTCTATGAATAGCTCAACTAATGCAGCAAAACGCTGGTGGTACATCATGCCAATCGTGTTTATCACGTATAGCCTGGCGTACCTTGACCGCGCGAACTTCAGCTTCGCCTCCGCCGCCGGTATCAACGAGGACCTCGGCATTACCAAGGGGATCTCTTCCCTGCTGGGCGCACTGTTTTTCCTCGGCTATTTCTTCTTTCAGATCCCGGGCGCAATTTACGCTGAACGCCGCAGCGTACGAAAACTGATTTTTGTCTGTCTGATCCTCTGGGGCGCATGCGCGTCGTTAACCGGCATGGTCAGCAATATTCCAATGCTTGCCGCCATCCGCTTTATTCTTGGCGTCGTTGAAGCCGCCGTGATGCCGGCAATGCTGATTTACATCAGCAACTGGTTTACGAAATCTGAACGCTCGCGCGCAAACACTTTCCTGATCCTCGGTAATCCGGTCACCGTCCTGTGGATGTCCGTGGTTTCCGGTTACCTGATTCAGGCGCTGGGCTGGCGGGAAATGTTCATCATCGAGGGCTTCCCGGCCATCATCTGGGCGTTCTGTTGGTGGGTGCTGGTAAAAGACAAACCGTCTCAGGTCGGTTGGCTGTCAGAATCTGAAAAAGCCGCTCTTCAGGCACAACTGGAAAAAGAGCAGCAAGGCATCAAAGCCGTACGTAACTATAGCGAGGCTTTCCGCTCACGTAACGTCATCCTGCTGTGTATGCAGTATTTCGCCTGGAGTATTGGCGTTTATGGTTTTGTCCTGTGGCTGCCGTCGATTATCCGCAACGGCGGCGCAAACCTGGGGATGGTGGAAGTTGGTTGGCTGTCATCCGTACCGTATCTGGCGGCAACGGCGGCGATGATCCTCGTCTCCTGGGCGTCCGATAAGCTGCAAAACCGTAAGCTGTTTGTCTGGCCACTGTTACTGATCGCGGCGTTCGCGTTTATCGGCTCCTGGGCCGTAGGCGCAGACCACTTCTGGATCTCTTACACGCTGTTGGTTATTGCAGGCGCGGCAATGTATGCACCCTATGGTCCCTTCTTCGCCATCATCCCGGAAATGCTGCCGCGCAACGTCGCCGGTGGGGCAATGGCGCTGATCAACAGCATGGGCGCGCTAGGTTCATTCTTTGGTTCATGGTTTGTCGGCTACCTCAATGGCGCTACCGGCAGCCCGTCTGCCTCGTACATTTTTATGGGGGTAGCGCTTTTTGTCTCAGTGTGGCTAACTCTCATTGTTAAGCCTGCTAATAATCAACAGCTACCTATTGGCGCACGCCACGCTTAAATTTTAACTTACGGAGATTCGCATGAAGCCGTCCATTATTCTCTATAAAGCGTTACCTGACGATTTACTGCATCGCCTGGAAGAACATTTTACTGTGACTCAGGTGCCTAACCTGCGCCCGGAAACGGTCGCACAGCACGCCGACGCTTTTGCCAATGCAGAAGGTCTGCTGGGCTCCAGTGAAGCCGTCAATACCGCTCTGCTGGAGAAAATGCCCAGGCTGCGTGCGACATCCACGATTTCCGTAGGCTATGACAACTTCGACGTCGATGCCCTCAACGCGCGTAAGGTGCTGTTGATGCACACGCCAACCGTGCTGACGGAAACCGTCGCCGATACGGTAATGGCGCTGGTGTTAAGCACCGCTCGACGCGTAGTGAAAGTTGCCGAACGGGTAAAGGTCGGCGAATGGACCAAAAGTATCGGACCGGACTGGTTTGGTACCGATGTACACCACAAAACGCTGGGGATTGTCGGTATGGGCCGCATTGGGCTGGCGCTGGCACAACGTGCGCATTTCGGCTTTAGCATGCCGATTCTCTATAATGCGCGCCGTCATCATCAGGAAGCAGAAGAGCGCTTCAATGCACGTTACTGCGACCTCGATACGCTGTTGCAGGAGTCTGATTTTGTCTGCCTGATCCTGCCGTTAACCGACGAAACGCATCATCTGTTCAGCACCGAGCAGTTTGCCAAAATGAAATCTTCCGCCATTTTCATTAACGCCGGACGTGGCCCGGTGGTCGATGAAAAAGCGTTGATTGCTGCCCTGCAAAAAGGCGAAATTCATGCCGCTGGCCTGGATGTATTTGAGCAAGAGCCATTATCGGTAGACTCACCGCTGCTGTCACTGCCCAACGTGGTGGCCGTACCGCACATTGGTTCAGCCACGCACGAAACGCGCTACAACATGGCGGCCTGTGCGGTGGATAACTTAATCGATGCGCTGCAAGGACACGTTGAGAAGAACTGCGTAAACCCGCAGGTCGCATCATAAACAAAAGGCCGGGTAGCGCTTACGCTCACCCGGCCTTTCATGTATTACCGTATCTTAATTACTGAGCGGCATTCACCGCAGCAGTCCAGGCCTGATTAAATGCCTGATGCTGAGCAGCCAACGGGCCAATCAGCGTATTGTACTGACTTGCCTGCTGTGACGTTGGGAACTGGATACCGTTGGCGACAAAGCTCACCTGCGTATCCTGCTGCGCCACAAAATCACCAACCTGCACCAGCTGCTGCGTGAAAATTTGCGCGGCAGGGATCAGCGGCTGTAAGGCCTCTGCTGGTGCAGTAACAACTTTGTTGTAGACCTGATCAAAGACCGGCTTCAGATCTTCGCCCTGCTTCAGCGCGCCATGCGCAGCATCTGCCTGTAGTTTCGCATTCTGCAACTGTTGCCCTAATACACCTAGCGCACCATTTGCCTGACGCAGCGGTTCACGCTGAGTCACATAATCCTGAGGAACACGAATCGCATTTACGCTATCAACCACCGGACGCAGACCGGAGTCCATCGCCTGATTAACCTGCTGCGAATAGCCATACAGAATCGCGTAATCGGACACAAACGGGCCAAACTGTTTTTTCTGATCGGCGGTCAGCGTTGGTAAACGCTCTCCGCTACGCATTGCAGTATTCTGCAGAAAATCGATAAACGCTTTGCGTTGATCGCCTTCTTTATCAAAACACCCACTCAGGCCAACTACCATTAAGAGCGCCAAAACAGGCGCAAACCAGCGAGAGCAGGACTTACCTGTCGCCATTTTAATACTCCTTTCACCCAAAAATGCGCACAACGACACCCGCGTGCCTGACGTTGACAAGGATAGTCCAGGTCAGCCCCGCAAGATACCCTTTCCGCGTAATCTTGTGGGGGAAAATAACCGTTCCCGCCACCGTTCGTTTTGCTAAACAATGCTGCATTCACCACTCGGCGTCATATTTTAGTCATCTTTACAATCGGAATCGATCGTTCGGAGATCCCGACCTTTATCAGTTCGTTAGCCAGCAAAAGATTGTCACCTGCGATCCGCTGAAACGAATCCATCACACAACCCTTAAATCCGGCTTCATTTTTTCCGACTACTCTTAATGAGCTTCGAAGAAATTCACGATCCCGCTGTGTGATTTGTAGGAGTTCTCAATGGAATACAAAGATCCTATGTTTGAACTGCTAAGCAGTCTGGAGCAGATTGTTTTTAAAGATGTATCGCAGACGGTCACTCTGCCGCAAAAAACCAACCCTTTCACCGAATTTGAACAGCTACGACGAGGGACAGGTTTAAAAACAGATGATTTTGCCCGAGTGATGGGCGTGACGGTCGCGATGGTTCATGAATGGGAGTCTAAACGCGTAAAGCCTTCCACTACCGAATTGAAGTTAATGCGCCTGATTCAGGCAGACCCTAGGTTAAGTAAGCAACTGATGGATTGAACTATTTTTCAATTTTGCTTAAGAACGGTCCTGTTTCAGGGCCGTTCTCTTACGAAGGTTATCCACAAAAAAGAAAATAGTAGTTGCATCCACATGCGTAAAATGAGTTAATGCCCTCAACGGTTTGACGTACAGACCATTACAGCAGTTAGTAAGGCAAGTCCCTTCAAGAGTTATCGTTGATACCCTTCGTAGTGAGCATTTCCTTTACTGTTAAAAAATCTGTAAAGCACGCCATATCGCCGAAAGGCACACTTATTTTTTAAAAGGTAATACACTATGTCCGGTAAAATGACTGGTATCGTAAAATGGTTCAACGCTGACAAAGGTTTCGGCTTCATCACTCCTGACGATGGCTCTAAAGACGTGTTCGTACACTTCTCTGCTATTCAGAACGATGGCTACAAATCTCTGGACGAAGGTCAGAAAGTTTCCTTCACCATCGAAAGCGGCGCTAAAGGCCCGGCAGCTGGCAACGTAACCAGCCTGTAAGCTTAAAAAGCTCAAAATTCTGAATCCCTGCCAAACGGCGGGGATTTTTTTTATCTGTACTTCGCAGCACATCCCACCTAAACGCTTCTTTGCATTACTTTACCCGTCGCCCCTTTGACCTTTCCCTAAGGGCAAGCTTTATAGTGAGCCAGTCTATATCCCACAATTTTCACAAGGAATTGAAGCTATGTCGAAATCCTCACTGCTGCTGATTTTAGGTTTGCTCACTACAGGTACTGCGTTCGCGGCAACGCCGGAAGCTACTTTTCTGGCCGAACACGGGCTTAGCGGGAAATCCGTCGAACAAATCGTAGAGACGATTGATCAGTCACCGCAGAGTCGCCCGCTGCCGTACTCAGCGTCCATCACCAGCACCGCGTTGAAGCTCTCTTCGGGCGATCAGGTTTATACCCTGCCGCTCGGTGAAAAATTCTATCTGTCATTTGCCCCGTATGAATGGCAAACACATCCTTGCTTCAACCACAGTCTTTCTGGCTGCCAGGGCGAAATGCCGGAGAAGACATTCAATGTCAAAGTGACGGATAACAAGGGTGATGTGGTGGTACAAAAAGCGATGAAGAGCGGCCGTAATGGCTTTGTCGGGGTATGGCTACCGCGCAATATGGAAGGCACCATTGCAGTGAGCTACAACGGTAAAACGGCGGAGTATCCTATTAAGACGATGGAAGACAGCCAGACATGTCTGACAAAATTGCAGTTGCGCTAACAACATAAAAAAATGCCGGATGGCGCAATGCTTATCCGGCCTACTGGTGTTTCTCTCGTAGGCCGGATAAGGCGAAGCCGCCATCCGGCATTTTCTAAGTCAGCGCAGGGCCGTTACTGCAGCAGAGAAATATCTGCCACGCGCAGGAACAGCTCGCGCAGTTTTTCGAGCATAGACAGACGGTTAATACGCAGATCTTTATCTTCTACGTTGACCATCACTTTCTCGAAGAACGCATCAACCGGTTCACGCAGTTCCGCCAACTCAACCAGCGCTTCCTGGTAACGACCGGCAGCGAAGACAGGCTCCAGCTTATCGCGCAGCACAACCACCTGCATCGCCAGCGCAATTTCTTCCGGCTCTTTCAGCGTTGCCGCATTCACGCGGTCATTCAGAGTCTCTTCAGACTTCGCCAGGATGTTCGATACACGCTTGTTCGCGGCAGCCAGCGCGGACGCGGCTTCCAGCGTACGGAAGTGCGAAACCGCCTTCATACGTGCGTCAAAATCAGCCGGACGAGTCGGACGACGTGCCAGTACGGCCTGAATGGTGTCGACGGTGTAACCTTCGTCCTGATACCAGGCGCGGAAGCGACCGAGCATAAAGTCGATAACGTCATCCACCACGTTGGCGTTGGTCAGCTTGTCACCATACAGACGAACCGCTTCTTCGGTCAGCGTTTGCAGATCCAGATTCAGGTTCTTCTCAACGATAATACGCAGCACACCCAGCGCAGCACGACGCAGCGCAAACGGGTCTTTGTCGCCTTTCGGATGCTGACCGATACCGAAGATACCCGCCAGGGTGTCCATCTTGTCAGCAATCGCCACGGCACAAGCTACCGGGTTCGACGGCAGGTCATCACCGGCAAAACGCGGCTGATACTGCTCGTTCAGCGCCACAGCTACATCTTCTGCTTCGCCATCGTGACGCGCGTAGTGCATGCCCATCACACCCTGGGTGTCGGTGAACTCGAAGACCATGTTGGTCATCAGGTCACACTTGGACAGCAGGCCAGCACGCGTTGCGTGGTTAACATCAGCGCCAATCTGACCAGCAATCCAGCCCGCCAGCGCCTGGATACGGTCAGTCTTGTCGCGCAGCGTACCCAGTTGCTGTTGGAACAGCACGGTTTGCAGACGCGGCAGATGGTCTTCCAGACGTTTTTTACGGTCGGTATTGAAGAAGAACTCGGCATCCGCCAGTCGCGGACGAACGACTTTCTCGTTACCGGAGATAATCTGGATCGGATCTTTCGATTCGATGTTGGCAACGAAGATAAAGTTCGGCAGCAGTTTGCCGTCGTTCGCGTAAACCGGGAAGTACTTCTGGTCACCTTTCATGGTGTGAACCAGCGCTTCAGACGGAACTGCGAGGAATTTCTCTTCGAATTTCGCGGTCAGCACTACCGGCCATTCCACCAGCGAGGTGACTTCTTCCAGCAGACTTTCGCTCAGATCAGCGTTACCGCCAATCTTACGCGCCGCTTCTTCAGCATCGGCTTTGATTTTCGCTTTACGCTCAGCGTAATCCGCAATTACTTTGCCGCGCTCACGCAGGATTTCCGGGTACTGATCGGCAGAATCGATGGTGAATTCCGGCTCGCCCATAAAGCGGTGTCCACGGATCACGCGATCGGACTGAATGCCCAGAATCGTTGCCGGAATCACTTTGTCGCCCAACAGCAGGGTCACGGTGTGAACCGGACGCACGAAGTGGACATCAGACGCGCCCCAGCGCATCAGTTTCGGGATAGGCAGCTTCGCCAGTGACGTGGCGATCATGTTTGGCAGCAGCGTTTCTGCGCTTTCGCCTTTTACATGCGCACGGTACAGCAGCCATTCGCCTTTGTCGGTAGTCAGACGCTCAGCCTGATCAACCGTGATACCGCAGCCACGTGCCCAACCTTCTGCCGCTTTGCTCGGTTTGCCTTCAGCGTCAAACGCCTGAGCAATGGCCGGACCGCGTTTTTCAACTTCGCGATCGGGTTGAGATTCCGCCAGATTCGCGACTTTCAGCGCCAGACGACGCGGCGCGGCGAACCACTCAACGTTGCCGTGCGCGATGCCAGCGTTATCCAGCTCCGCGGTAAAGTTTGCAGCAAAGGACTCAGCCAGGCTGCGCAGTGCTTTTGGTGGCAGCTCTTCAGTGCCGATTTCCACCAGAAAAGTTTTCTCAGACATGGCCGCCTCTTATTTGTCTTTGTTGCACATCGGGAAGCCAAGGGCTTCACGGGAAGCGTAATAAGCTTCTGCCACTGCTTTGGTCAGGGTGCGAATGCGCAGGATATAGCGCTGACGCTCGGTGACGGAGATGGCTTTACGCGCATCCAGCAGGTTGAAGCTATGGGCGGCTTTCAGAATACGTTCATACGCAGGCAGCGGCAGCGGATTTTCCAGCGCCAGCAGCTGCTGCGCTTCTTTCTCGTACTGCTCGAAGCAGGTGAACAGGAAGTCCACGTCGGCGTATTCGAAGTTGTAGGTGGATTGCTCCACTTCGTTCTGATGGAACACGTCGCCGTAAGTGGTTTTACCCAGCGGGCCGTCGCTCCAGACCAGGTCGTAAACGCTGTCTACGCCCTGAATGTACATGGCCAGACGTTCCAGACCGTAAGTAATTTCCCCGGTTACTGGTTTACATTCCAGGCCACCAACCTGCTGGAAGTAGGTGAACTGCGTCACTTCCATGCCGTTCAGCCACACTTCCCAACCCAGACCCCAGGCACCCAGCGTTGGGTTTTCCCAGTTATCTTCCACGAAACGGATATCGTGAATGGTCGGGTCCATACCCAGCTCTTTCAGAGAACCCAGGTACAGCTCCTGAATGTTGTCCGGAGACGGCTTAATCACTACCTGGAACTGATAGTAGTGCTGTAAGCGGTTCGGGTTTTCGCCATAGCGGCCATCGGTCGGACGACGAGAAGGCTGCACATACGCAGTCGCCATCGGTTCCGGCCCCAGCGCACGCAGGCAGGTCATTGGGTGAGATGTTCCCGCGCCGACTTCCATGTCCAATGGTTGAACAATGGTGCAGCCCTGGCGAGCCCAGTAATCCTGTAAGGTCAGGATCAAGCCCTGGAAGGTCCTGGTATCAAACTTTTGCATATTATTTCGTGCTGGATACGTGTGGATTTAAAGGAAGCGGTCAGTATACCCGCTGGCTGCAAGATATACAGTACGAAACGGGAAAAAGGGGGAACTTAGCGCATGGAAAGGTGCAAAAACTGCCCGTCTGCATCAAAAGAGCAGACAAAACTCTCTTTACGGAAGGTAGAACCACGCATCTCATAGCTGCCCTGGAATTGCTCCAGGCCGGAGATATCAATTTTCTGCACGCCAGTGTTGTAGCGTTGCGCCGCCTCATTTTTGCACAATGACTCCATATCCAGCGAACGTGTGGCACTGACCTTAACCTTTTGCGCTTTCTGCGCAGGTGCAGACGATTGTGTGTCAACGCACGCTACCAGCAAAAGGGCAGCGATCGCGGGAAAGAAATACTTCATCATCATTTTATTACCGCCTGGTTTGCTGGTCAGTCTTATTATTAGTGTCTGGAAACAGATCCTATTTTGAGAATCTCATCAGACCATCTCAAGCTTTAGCGTAAGAACTCGGATTATTCCAGTGAGCTACGTTCGCAAAATATCGGTCAGACTTTTTTTAATGGACACAGAGGAACTGATGCAGCCCAAAATTTTCTGGATTGATAACCTGCGCGGGATAGCCTGTTTAATGGTCGTGATGATCCACACCACAACCTGGTACATCACCAATGCGCAAAGCGTCAGCCCGTTGAATTGGGATCTGGCTAACGTGCTCAATTCAGCCTCTCGCGTCAGCGTTCCGCTGTTCTTTATGATTTCGGGCTATCTGTTCTTTGGTGAGCGTAGCGCCAAACCGCGCCATTTCCTGCGCATCGCGCTCTGCATCCTGTTTTACAGCAGCGTGGCGCTGGCCTATATTCTGCTGTTTACCTCGATCAACGCTGAGCTGTCGCTGAAGAACCTACTGCAAAAACCGGTGTTCTATCACCTGTGGTTTTTCTTCGCGATCGCCGTCATCTACCTGGTTTCTCCGCTGATACAGGTGAAAAATATCAGCGGCAAGATGCTACTGGCGCTCATGGTTGTGATTGGGGTGATTGCCAATCCCAACACCGTCTCGCAAAAAATCGGCGGCTTTGAGTGGCTCCCAGTCAACCTGTACATCAGTGGCGATACTTTCTATTACATCCTGTACGGCATGCTGGGCCGGGCGATTGGCATGATGGATACGCAAAAGCGTGCGCTCAGCTGGCTCTGTGCGGCGTTATTCATTACCGCAGTATTTATTATTTCTCGTGGCACATTGCATGAACTGCGCTGGCGAGGCAATTTTGCCGACACCTGGTACCTCTACTGCGGCCCAGCGGTATTTATTTGCGCCGCCTCGCTCCTGACGCTGGTCAAAAATACGCTCAGCACACGTACCCTGCCGCTACTGGGCCTTATTTCTCGCCATTCATTGGGCATTTATGGTTTTCATGCGCTGATCATTCACGCACTACGTACCAACGGAATTGAACTCAAAAACTGGCCACCGCTGGATATGCTGTGGATTTTCAGCGCCACGCTGGCAGGAAGTTTACTGTTGTCTATTCTGTTGCAGCGTATTGATACACGTAGGCTGGTGAGTTAGGTGTCTCCAGGCAGCGCCCGATTACACGAACGCTGCAGTAAAAATTGCCCCATTAAACAGACGAAGAATGCTGCCGGGTATAACCCTATTTCGAAGGGCGCCAACGGGGCATTCCACACCCCCACCAGCAACAACCCTGCCGTGATGAGCGCCACCATCTGACATACGGAAGTGAAGCGTTCATCGTTTTGATTGAGATTTACTGCGCGCTGATAGGCATACGTTACGAACATCCCCGTCATCAGCGCCCCCAAAAAATACCCCTTGCCGCTCAATAACGGGCATGCGCGCCATAAACCGATACTGTAAGTCAGTATGCCTGAGAGAAATAATATCCATGGCAACAGCCTGGTTGTCTTCATTGGGATCTCCTTATCCATCATGGATACAATATGAATAACCCGCTAAAGACAACACAGAAAAAAGCGACTACGCAGGACTTTCAGAATACATCCATACGTGTAACTTATTATTTTTGTGGATATATGTATGCGGCAAATTCCCCTCTGCTAGCCAGAGGGGAAAGTGGTCAGGACATCAGCGGTTGTAATTGCTGATAGATACGACGGAAGGTTTCTCGACGCTGTTGATAACGAGCATGACGCTCCGCGTCAGGATAATGCGCCTGCTCCAGCGTAAGCTGAGGCAGTAACTCTGATAACGACGTTTGCGGATTCATGGCAACTTGCGCCAGGCGCGCCGCGCCGAGTGCAGGGCCAACGTCACCGCCGGTACGGTAATCCAACTGCAATCCGCTGATGTCAGATAGCATCTGACGCCAGTATTCACTGCGTGCCCCACCGCCGATCAGCGTAATGCTGGCGGGCTGAACGCCACATGCATGTACCACGTCCATACCGTCAGCCAGCGCGAAACCCACACCTTCCAGCACCGCCTGTGCCAGTTCTGCCGGACCATGCTGATGCGTCAGACCGAAAAATACGCCCTTAGCCTGCGGATTGTTATGCGGCGTACGCTCGCCGGACAAATAAGGTAAAAACCAGACCGGCTCCGCGTGTTCATCCGCCTGTTGCGCAGCGTCAATCAACGCAGGAACGCTCGCCAGTCCAGTTAATTTTGCCGCCCAGTCCAGACACGATGCTGCACTTAACATTACAGACATCAGATGCCATCGCTCAGGCAAAGCATGGCAAAAACTGTGAACCGCACTTTCCGGTTTGCTAAGGAAACCATCACTCACCGCAAAATAGACGCCGGATGTCCCCAGCGAAAGCATCGCCTGACCGGCATTCATCATACCTACGCCAACCGCGCCCGCCGCGTTATCACCGCCTCCGGCAACAACCGCAACCTCCTGCATTCCCCAGGCTTTAGCGACGTATGGCAATAAGGTTCCGGTAATCTCGCTGCCTTCATAGAGCGCAGGCATATGTGCGCGAGTCAGTTTACAGGCAGCCAGCATGACATCGCTCCAGTCACGCTTCGCGACATCCAGCCACATTGTCCCTGCCGCATCAGACATATCGCTGGCAAAATCACCGGTCATGCGCAAACGCAGGTAATCTTTCGGCAGCAGGACTTTATCAATCTGGTTGAAAATCTCCGGCTCGTGGCGTTGCACCCACAGCAGTTTTGGCGCGGTAAAGCCAGGCATCATCAGGTTGCCAGTGATGGCACGAGACTGCGGAACCTGACTCTCCAGCATCTCGCACTCTTCAGCACAGCGACCGTCGTTCCATAAGATAGCCGGACGCAATACCTTCTGTTGTTCATCCAGTAGCGTCGCGCCGTGCATCTGCCCGGCAATCCCCAACGCTTTCACCTCGCGGAGTGAATGCTGCTGACCCAGTGCTTTTACCGCCCGATCCGTTGCCAGCCACCACTGCTCAGGGTCTTGTTCTGACCATAACGGGTGCGGGCGCGAGACGGTGAGTTTCTCCGTTTGTGAAGCCACCACATCGCCCTGCTCATTGAGCAGAATGGCCTTTACGCCTGATGTGCCAAGATCTATCCCGATATACATAAGGCATCGTTCCTTAAAGAAAGGCCCGGTAGCGCTAGCTGACCGGGCTTACGGACGTTCTCAGAGACCCGTTATTTGTCGAACAAATAATGGTTTACCAGATTTTCCAGCAATTCCTGATGACCGCTCTGGTGCACTGGCGCCAGGTTGTGTTGTTCAGCGTACTGCGCAATTTCTGTCAGCGTCATCTGGCCTTTCAGAATTTGCTGGCCCAGCTCACCATTCCAACCGGCATAACGTTTAGCCACACGCTGATCCAGGCCACCGTCTTCAATCATACGGGCCGCAATTTTCAGCGACAGCGCCATGGTATCCATCGCGCCAATATGACCATAGAACAGATCGTATTTATCGGTGCTCTGACGACGTACTTTGGCATCAAAGTTCAGGCCGCCGGTAGTGAAACCGCCCGCTTTCAGGATTTCGTACATCACCAAGGCATTCTCTTCTACGCTGTTCGGGAACTGGTCGGTATCCCAGCCCAACTGTGCGTCGCCGCGGTTGGCATCGACAGAGCCAAACAGACCCAGCGCGATAGCAGTGGCGATTTCGTGATGGAACGAATGGCCTGCAAGCGTAGCGTGGTTGGCTTCGATATTCAGTTTGATCTCTTTTTCCAGACCGAACTGCTTGAGGAATCCGTACACGGTCGCCGCATCGTAGTCGTACTGGTGCTTGGTCGGTTCCTGCGGTTTCGGCTCGATAAGCAAAGTGCCCTGGAAACCGATTTTGTGTTTGTGTTCCACGACTAATTGCATGAAACGACCAATCTGCTCACGTTCCTGACGCAGATCGGTATTCAGCAGTGTTTCATAACCTTCACGGCCGCCCCACAGAACGTAGTTTTCTCCACCTAACTTGTGCGTGGCATCCATGGCCGTAACCACCTGCGTGGCGGCCCAGCTGAACACTTCTGGATCTGGGTTTGTGGCCGCACCCGCACCGTAGCGTGGGTTAGTGAAGCAGTTTGCTGTTCCCCACAGCAGCTTCACGCCGCTCTGTTCCTGTTTTGCCGCCAGCACATCAACCATCTGCGCAAAGTTGTTTTTGTACTCTTTCAAAGACGCGCCTTCCGGCGAAACATCCACGTCATGGAAGCAGTAGTAAGGCACGTTCAGCTTGTGGAAAAACTCAAATGCCACATCCGCTTTGCGTTTCGCCAGCGCCAGAGCTTCACCAGGCTGCTGCCATGGACGATCGAAAGCGCCCATACCGAACATATCCGCCCCGTTCCAGCAGAAGGTATGCCAGTAGCAGGCCGCAAAACGCAGATGATCTTCCATGCGCTTGCCCAATACGATTTCGTCAGGGTTGTAATGGCGAAATGCGAGCGGGTTGGTGGATTGAGTGCCTTCGAAACGAACACGATCGAGTTGGTCAAAATAAGCCGGCATAATAAGCTCCATAATCAGGTAATACGGCAAGTAAACTGCGATATGGCTATACTGGAATTTCCTGATTTATTGCTCAATTACGTTATTTCACACCGCCATTAAGAGAATACCCAAACGTGCGCTGGCTCCCAAAAAAACGCGCTAAATAAAGAAATAAAAAAGCGATCGCGATCGAAGGTTAGTCATTAAACAAAAAACCGTAATGCGCAGATAAAAAATGACAATTGTCATCCCGCGACCAGTATGTAAATTTTGCGTAGCCTCAGGCAATCAGGAATTTTGTCACGCTTCATCAAGCAGTCGTACCTGCGGTTTTGCTAGTATCGACAGGCCCACGTTAACCTTTCCAGGACAGGTTCTTATGTTTGATAAACGTCACCGCATCACTCTGCTATTTAATGCCAATAAAGCCTACGACCGCCAGGTGGTAGAAGGTGTGGGTGAATATTTACAGGCATCGCAATCCGAGTGGGATATATTCATTGAGGAAGATTTCCGCGCCCGTATCGATAATATTAAAGACTGGTTAGGCGACGGCGTTATTGCTGATTATGACGATGATGATATTGCGCAATTACTTGCCGATGTTGAAGTTCCCATCATCGGCGTTGGAGGCTCCTACCATCTGGAGCAAGATTATCCACCGGTACATTACATCGCCACCGACAACCACGCGTTGGTAGAAAGCGCTTTCCTGCACCTGAAAGAAAAAGGGATTAACCGCTTTGCGTTCTATGGTCTGCCATCGTCAAGCGGCAAACGCTGGGCCGCGGAACGTGAATATGCGTTTTGCCAGCTGGTTGCCAAAGAGAAGTACCGCGGCGTTGTCTATCAGGGGCTGGAAACCGCACCGGAAAACTGGCAGCACGCGCAAAATCGTCTGGCGGACTGGCTACAAACACTACCGCCGCAAACCGGTATTATCGCCGTTACCGACGCGCGGGCACGACACGTCCTGCAAGTCTGCGAGCACCTGCATATTCCAGTACCGGAAAAGCTGTGTGTGATTGGGATCGACAACGAAGAACTGACCCGCTATCTGTCACGGGTGGCGCTTTCATCCGTGGCTCAGGGAGCCAGGCAGATGGGGTATCAGGCCGCTAAGCTCTTACATCGTTTACTGGCAAATGAAGAGCTGCCGCTGCAACGTACACTGGTTCCTCCGGTGCGCGTCATTGAACGCCGCTCAACCGACTACCGTTCATTAACCGATCCGGCGGTGATTCAGGCGATGCACTTTATCCGCAACCATGCCTGTAAAGGTATTAAGGTTGAACAAGTGCTGGATTCAGTGGGGATTTCTCGTTCGAATCTGGAGAAACGTTTTAAAGAAGAGGTCGGAGAGACTATCCACGCCGTGATTCATGCCGAAAAGCTGGAAAAAGCGCGCAGCCTGTTGATATCTACCACACTTTCAATCAACGAAATCTCACAGATGTGCGGCTATCCGTCTCTGCAATATTTTTATTCGGTCTTTAAGAAAGAGTATGACACGACGCCCAAAGAGTATCGCGATGTGAACAGCGAAGTGTTGCTGTGAGGATTATTGCCGGATGCGGCGAAGCCGCCATCCGGCACACAGAATTACATATGCGCGGCGATTAAACGCTGGTTATCCTGATACATTGCGAACAGATAATTGTTGTAGCTCTGTCCTTTAGTGGAATAACCCTTCAGCTTATGAATCATCGCGGTAGCGGTGACTTCCTGATCGGCTTTACGCAGCTGCGCACGTGACTTACGGAATGAAGAGTAAGCCGGATGCGTGTTCAGGTTGATGACGTAAGCATTCACCGACTCTTTCACCGATTCAAACTGTGAGTAGCCTTTCACCTTACCCGGGGCATTGTTACAACGACCTTTGCCACATTTCATGCCAAACAGGTTGTTGTTGCTACGCGCCAGCTTCGACGTACCCCAGCCACTTTCAGCCGCAGCCATGGTTGCCACCATACTGGTCGGGATAATGTCTACGCGCTCAAGCAGCGTATTCCATGGGATTTTACGCGTGTTGCCAGACCAGCTCACCTTGTAGCGCTTCGCGATATCCTTCATACGCGTACGCTCAGTCGGTGACCAGCGGTTCTGGTACTGTTTTGAAATCAGCCAGTTACGGTCCGCCGTAATGGCAGCATTTTGACTGGTAATATAAGGCATAACCGTCCGGAGAAACGCTTTTTTCCTTGGTGTTCCGGAAGGGTATTTTCGCAAATCAGGAAGTGAACTACTCTTTGCACTATTGCGAGAATACTCTTGTTTACTGCTTACCTGTGTATTACTTGTCTTGATTACCTGGGGCTTGTGACTCGTTGTCGCCGTGTGTGTCTTTGCCAGCACCTCACCCGAAAATGCAACGGTGAGTAACATAAGAATCATTGCCCCATATCGTCGAATGGGAGTCAATATCATTAGGTCTCCTGGTCGGATTTATACATTCCAACACCTTATATTTTTCACAAAAATGAGAGATGAATCTCAAATCATATCAAAAATAGCCGTCAAGAGCACCCAAAGGAATAGTCCAATTCTGAAACCATGTCACGCATTAACGGTTCAGGGTGCGATTAATTCGAAGAAAATGTGGAGGTTATCGCAAAATGAGTTCATTTTTTGCGCGCGATCGCTCACCCTCACTTCTCCTCCTGGCGGAATCGACTCAAAGGAGGAGTTTCCGGCCTGATTTCACTGGCAAACTGGCGAAAATCGCAGCACCAAGGACAGCATTATGAAACTTGCCGCCGTTGCGCTGGCGCTCATGCCCGGCATTGCCATCGCCTCATCATGGACTTCTCAGGGACTCCCCACCTTCGAAGCGGAAGGTACGGGTAAATTCGTCAGCCATGCAGCGTTGACGAAGGGTACGCGTCCTTTAATCCTAAATTTTGACCAACAGTGCTGGCAGCCTGCTGATGCGATAAAACTCAACCAGATGCTGTCGCTAAAACCGTGTGAAGGCGCCCCGCCGCAGTGGCGCTTATTCAAAGACGGCGATTACACACTGGAAGTGGATACCCGCTCCGGAACGCCAACGTTGATGCTCTCGGTAAAAAGCGCCGCAGACCCTGTCACGACCCAGATTCGCCAGTGCCCGAAATGGGATGGTTCGCCGTTAACACTGGATGTGAGCCAGACCTTTCCGGAAGGTGCCGTGGTGCGCGATTTCTACAGCCAGAAAACGGCAACGGTAAAAAATGGGACAATTACCCTACAGCCTGCCGCAGCCAGTAACGGACTGTTGCTGCTGGAACGGGCGGAAACCGATGCCCCGGCCGCTTTCGACTGGCATAACGCTACGGTGTATTTCGTCCTGACAGACCGCTTTGTAAATGGTGACCCGAGCAACGACCACAGCTACGGTCGGCGCAGCGATGGCATGCAGGAAATTGGCACCTTCCACGGGGGCGATTTACGCGGTCTTGCCAGCAAACTCGACTATCTGCAACAACTGGGCGTCAATGCGTTATGGATCAGCGCGCCGTTTGAGCAAATCCACGGCTGGGTCGGCGGTGGCACCAAAGGCGATTTCCCCCATTATGCTTACCACGGCTATTACACTCAGGACTGGACCACGCTCGATGCGAATATGGGTAATGAAGCTGACCTGCGTGCGCTGGTTGACGGCGCGCACCAGCGCGGCATTCGCATCCTGTTTGATGTCGTCATGAATCATACCGGCTACGCCACGCTGGCGGATATGCAGGAGTATCAGTTTGGGGCCCTGTACTTGTCGGGCGATGAACTGAAAAACACGCTCGGTGAACGCTGGACGGACTGGAAGCCAGCCGCCGGGCAAAGCTGGCACAGCTTTAATGATTACATCAACTTCAGCGATAAAGCAGGCTGGGAAAAATGGTGGGGGAAAAACTGGATCCGCACCGATATTGGTGATTACGACAATCCGGGTTTTGACGACCTGACCATGTCGCTGGCTTTCCTGCCCGATCTGAAAACCGAATCCACCACGCCTTCCGGGCTGCCAAACTTTTATCAACACAAACCGGATACGCACGCTAAAGCTATTGCTGGTTATACGCCCCGCGATTATCTGACCCACTGGCTCAGCCAGTGGGTGCGTGATTACGGGATTGACGGGTTTCGGGTCGATACCGCCAAACACGTCGAACTTCCCGCATGGCAGCAGTTAAAAACACAGGCCAGCGCGGCGCTGGTTGAATGGAAGAAAGCGAACCCGGATAAAGCGCTTGATGACAAACCTTTCTGGATGACCGGCGAGGCCTGGGGTCACGGCGTGATGCAAAGCGACTATTACCGTCACGGCTTTGATGCGATGATCAATTTCGACTATCAGGAGCAGGCGGCAAAGGCCGTCGATTGTCTGGCAAATATGGATGTCACCTGGCAACAAATGGCTGAAAAACTACAGGATTTCAACGTCCTGAGCTATCTTTCCTCGCACGATACGCGCCTGTTCCGCGAAGGTGGAGACAAAGCCGCCGAGCTATTGCTGCTGGCGCCAGGCGCGGTACAACTCTTTTACGGAGACGAGTCGGCCCGGCCCTTTGGACCAACAGGTTCAGACCCATTGCAGGGTACGCGCTCAGAAATGAACTGGCAGGATGTGGCCGGGAAATCTGCCGCTAGCGTCGCTCACTGGCAGCGCATCAGTCAGTTCCGGGCCAGACATCCCGCCATCGGTGCTGGTAAACAGACCACGCTGACATTGAAGCAGGGATACGGATTTATCCGCGAGCATGGCGACGATAAGGTGATGGTGGTGTGGGCCGGTCAGCCCTGATCCCAACAGGCTTCCCGCTGTGCATACAGCGGGAAGCCCAACACAAAATAAAAAACCAGCCAGGCAAACATCTGCAGCACAAAACATCAATCCAGCTCGTTCCCCCTGATTTGCACCCTGCCATAGGTAGCGCTATGGTTAGCCACTTTACTACTCAGTTCGACAGACCCCCTGCTATGACATTCTCACTTTTTGGCGACAAATTTACCCGCCATTCAGGCATCACCCGCCTGATGGAGGACCTCAACGACGGTTTACGCACCCCAGGCGCCATCATGCTCGGCGGTGGTAATCCGGCGCAAATTCCAGAGATGCAAAATTACTTCCAGTCTCTGCTGGCAGATATGCTGGAAAACGGCAAAGCCACTGATGCGCTTTGCAATTATGACGGTCCGCAAGGGAAAACCGAGCTACTGTCTGAACTGGCGAAACTGCTACGTGAGAAACAGGGTTGGGATATCGAGCCACAAAATATTGCACTGACAAATGGCAGTCAGAGCGCGTTTTTCTACTTATTCAATTTGTTCGCCGGACGCCGCGCTGACGGAACAACGCAAAAAGTGTTATTCCCGTTAGCGCCGGAATACATTGGCTATGCAGATTCCGGGCTGGAAGAAGATCTCTTCGTCTCAGCACGTCCGAACATTGAGCTGCTACCGGAAGGCCAGTTTAAGTATCACGTTGATTTTGAACACCTGCACATCGGTGAAGAGACAGGGATGATCTGCGTATCGCGCCCCACTAACCCGACAGGCAACGTGATCACCGACGACGAGCTGATGAAGCTGGACCGGCTGGCCAACCAGCATGGGATCCCGCTGGTGATTGATAACGCCTATGGCGTACCGTTCCCTGGCATTATCTTTAGCGAAGCACGCCCGCTGTGGAACCCCAACATTGTGTTGTGCATGAGCCTTTCCAAGCTGGGTCTGCCAGGTTCCCGCTGCGGTATCATTATCGCGAATGAAAAAATCATCACTGCGATTACCAATATGAACGGCATCATCAGCCTTGCACCTGGCGGGATGGGACCGGCGATGATGTGCGAGATGATTAAACGTAACGATCTGCTGCGCCTGTCCGAAACGGTTATCAAGCCGTTTTACTATCAGCGCGTTCAGGAGACGATTGCGATTATTCGCCGCTACTTGTCTGAAGATCGCTGCCTTATCCATAAACCTGAAGGCGCGATTTTCCTGTGGCTATGGTTCAAAGATTTACCGATCACCACCGAACTGTTGTATCAGCGTCTGAAAGCGCGCGGCGTACTGATGGTTCCTGGTGACTACTTCTTCCCGGGGCTGGATAAACCCTGGCCGCATACCCATCAGTGCATGCGGATGAACTACGTGCCAGAGCCGGAGAAAATCGAAGCTGGCGTGAAGATTCTGGCGGAAGAGATCGAACGCGCCTGGCTGGAAGGCTAACGCAAACCCGACCCAGGTGCGGGTCGGGCTCACTTCACAGCGGCTGTGAACGCAGGCGCTGGCGCTGAATACTGACGGCATCAACACACTGCAACGCGCTGGTCGGGCAGGCTTCGACACACGCTGGTCCCGCCTCGCGATGCCAGCACAAATCGCATTTTATCGCCTGCGCCCGCGACGAACGGGCAACGACATTCATTGCCCCAAACGGGCAGGCCAGCATACAGCTTTTACAACCAATACAACGTGCCTGTTCAACGAAGATATGCCCATGTTCACGACGAATGGCGTGAGTTGGACAAACATTCGCACAGGGAGCGTCTTCGCATTGATGGCAGGCGACCGCCGTGGTAAAGGCGTCGTCTTTGATGACCCGAATCCGCGGTATAAACGCAGAAGAAGAGACCGAAGCACAGTCCTGATTTTGCTGATGCGCGACGACGCAGGCAACTTCGCAGGTACGACACCCAATACATTTTGCCGCATCCGCCATAATAAACGCGTTCATTGCCCCCTCCCTCTGCGTGAAAACCACAGAGTGCCAGAGAGACCGCCCCTGACGCTTTGATCGGACAGGGGAAACGGTTAAATACTGTCAGGTGACTGAACGACTTTGGGGATTGCCTGCAATTTTTTAGGCCGGGTAAGCATAGCGCCACCCGGCGATCCTCATTTACGCCGAATTAATATGCTCTTTGCAGTAGCGCCTTTTCCACGCCGCAGGCGTCAGGCTGGTATGCTTACGAAAGATTTTACGAAAGTAACCCACATCATTAAATCCACATTTAATCGCCACTTCGGTAAGCGACAGCGAGTCACTGATCAACAGCTTTTCTGCCGCCCTTACCCGCTGGCGATGCAATGCTTCAGTTAGCGTCAGCCGGAAAGCGCTCCGGAATACACGCCCCAGATAATCCGCATTGCAATGCAGCTCTTTCGCCAGAGTTGAGGCACTAATCGGCAGGTGGAACTGGGTGTGGATTATTTGTTGCGCTTTCCATGCCAGCGCATTACCGGGGCTATCTGCGGGTTGCTCGCTAGCCGCCGCGGAGATTTGCTGCAAAATCAGCAGTAGGATCAGTTCCAGCGCAACGCTGCGATGAATATTTTCCTGCTCACGTAAGAACTGGCGAAACAGCGAAATAATATATTGTGGCTCGCTAACCCGGGCATGCTGAGGAATCGCAAGCAACGGTTCTGTAAGTGAAGCATCGTTTTCTGCTGTCACCTCAAAGTGTAGCCAGTAAAATTTCAAATCAGCCGGAAACTGTCCCACACCAATATGCGAACGCTGCGGCCATAACAGCAAACTTTCTCCAGCATTCACGCAAAAAACGGTCTGACCTTCGCGAATCGTTAATGTCCCTTTTTCGACAAAGATGATTTCCCAGGATTGCAATTGCCGCGCCGGATGGCTTCCCACACCTCGGGAAATAAATAGCCCACCATTTTGCACTTTAATCGGAAGAGACATGGATAATTCGAGCATATATATTCAAATTCCCGCTTTTTGCATTATTTAAACTGCTCTTTATTATTGATTATTCACGATAAACTTGCTTTTCGCTGGATCGAAATCACATTTTTATAATGAAGTCGGAATTGTCATCTTTTTATACTTTTCTCTTCCCTTGTTGACCCAAACATTTCGTGCAGAATAAATAACGTACTTTGCAAATTACAAACAAATAACCCGCAACGTAGCGGGATACTTTCTGAACATCCTCTCCGGGAGTTATTTATGACTTCGGCTCCGATTACGACATCTGATTTGGCACAGCGTGCCCAGGACGACAAATTATCCCTGCGTGAAAAAATAGGTTATGGGTTAGGCGATGCAGGCGGGACGGTAATTACCTGTCTGATCATGAACTTCCTGACATTTTTCTACACCGATGTCTTCGGGTTAACGCCCGCGCTGGTCGGCACATTGTTTATCGCCCTGCGCGTATTTGATGCCATTTCCGATCCGATAATGGGCATACTTGCCGACCGCACGCAAAGCCGCTGGGGGCGTTTTCGCCCATGGCAGCTGTGGGTGGCAATTCCCATTGGCATCATTGGCGTACTCACGTTTACCGTCCCTGACGCCAGCATGAGCGTAAAAATCGCCTGGGCATTCGGCACCTATCTACTGCTCTCTGTCGGCTATACCGCCATCAACGTACCGTATTGTGCGCTGATCAACACCATGACGACCCGCCATAACGAGGTGATCGCCTGTCAGTCCTGGCGCTTTGTGCTGTGCGGCGTGGCGGGATTCCTTGTCTCCGTTGGTCTGCCGTGGATGGTGGATATTCTGGGTCAGGGCAATGTCGCGCAGGGTTATCAGTTCGGCGTGGGCATCCTGTGCGCCATCGCTGTGGTGATGTTCCTGTGCTGCTTCTTCTGGGTTCGCGAGCGTGTACCGCTGGCGATGATGGGGAAATTTACCCTGCGTGAACACATTGGTGGGCTACGCAAAAATGACCAGTTGCTGCTGATGCTGGTGATGTCTTTCCTGCTGATTAACGTCTTCAATATTCGTGGCGGCGGGTACATGTATTTCATTACCTACGTGCTGGAAGGCAGTACCGCTTACACGTCGCTGTTTTTCACCATGGTGACCTTTGCGTCCATCATCGGTTCAGTGGTTGTCAGCCCGCTGACCCGCCGTATAGATACCGTCAAACTCTATTACTACACCAACCTGGTGCTGGCAGCCCTGGCAGTGATGATGTGGTTCCTGCCGACCGGTCCGGCTTATCAAACATTATGGCTGGCGGTTATTCTCGGCAACGGCATTATTCTGGGCTTTACGCTGCCTCTGCACTTCTCGCTGATGGCCTTTGCCGACGATTACGGCGAGTGGAAAACCGGCGTGCGTTCTTCCGGCATGAATTTCGCCTTCAACCTGTTTTTCATCAAGCTGGCCTGGGCCTCAAGCGCGGGGATCATCAGCCTGTTATTTATTTTTGTCGCCTATCAGCCAGGCGCTGGTAACCAAACCGCCAGTTCGCTGCAAGGAATTACCGCGATGGAGACGCTGCTTCCCGCGCTGTTCCACCTGCTGTTGGCGCTGTCTATCCGCATCTGCAAACTCAATAATCCGATGATGTCGCGCATTGCCACCGATCTGCGTCAGCGTCATGTACAGCCTTAAGGAGCACGAAATGAACGTACTGGAAGTCGACCTGCATAAGCTCACCGTCAGCGATCCGTTCCTCGGACAATACCAACAGTTGGTCCGTGATGTAGTGATCCCCTACCAGTGGGATGCGTTGAATGACCGCATTGCAGAGGCGGAACCAAGTCATGCGATAGAGAACTTTCGTATCGCCGCAGGACTGCAGGATGGCGAATTTTACGGCATGGTTTTTCAGGATAGCGACGTAGCGAAATGGCTGGAGGCAGTCGCCTGGTCCCTGTGCCAGAAACCTGATGCGGAACTTGAGAAAACCGCAGATGAGGTCATCGAGTTGGTGGCCGCTGCGCAGTGTGAAGACGGCTATCTCAATACATACTTTACAGTGAAAGCCCCGGATGAACGCTGGACTAACCTCGCCGAGTGTCATGAGTTGTACTGTGCAGGTCATTTGATCGAAGCAGGCGTCGCGTTCTTTCAGGCGACGGGAAAACGTCGTCTTTTAGACGTAGTGTGCCGTCTGGCGGACCACATCGATAACGTTTTCGGGCTTGGAGAGAATCAACTGCGCGGCTATCCGGGACACCCGGAAATTGAGCTGGCGTTAATGCGCTTATACGAAGTGACCCAGCAACCACGCTACATGGCGCTGGTAAATTACTTTGTGGAGCAGCGCGGCGCGCAACCCCATTTCTATGACGAAGAGTACGAAAAGCGTGGCCAAACCTCTTACTGGCATACTTACGGCCCGGCATGGATGGTGAAGGACAAACCCTATAGCCAGGCTCATCAGCCCATTTCAGAACAGCAAACGGCGATCGGTCATGCAGTACGTTTTGTTTATCTGATGACCGGCGTGGCGCATCTGGCACGCTTGAGTCAGGACGAAGGCAAACGTCAGGATTGCCTGCGTCTGTGGAAAAACATGGCCCAGCGTCAGTTGTACATTACCGGCGGTATTGGTTCACAAAGCAGCGGCGAGGCGTTTAGCAGCGATTACGATCTGCCTAACGACTCCGTGTATGCGGAAAGCTGCGCCTCAATCGGTCTAATGATGTTCGCCCGCAGAATGCTGGAGATGGAGGCAGACAGCCAGTATGCCGACGTGATGGAGCGCGCCCTGTATAACACCGTATTGGGCGGGATGGCGCTCGATGGCAAGCACTTCTTCTATGTGAACCCGCTGGAAGTGCATCCTAAATCATTAAAATTCAATCATATTTATGACCACGTGAAACCCGTTCGTCAGCGCTGGTTTGGCTGCGCCTGTTGCCCGCCGAATATCGCCCGCGTACTCACCTCTATTGGTCATTACATCTACACACCACGTCAGGACGCGCTGTATATCAATATGTACGTGGGCAATAGCATGGAAGTCCCCGTGGCGGATGGCTCGCTCAAGCTGCGCATTAGCGGGGATTATCCATGGCATGAGCAGGTGAAAATCGCCATCGAATCACCGCAGTCGATATATCACACCCTGGCCCTGCGCCTGCCAGACTGGTGTACCGCACCGCAGGTTTTACTGAATGGTCAGCCAGTTGAGCAGGATATTCGTAAAGGCTATTTGCACATCAGCCGAACCTGGCAGGAAGGCGATACGCTCAGTCTGACCCTGCCAATGCCGGTGCGTCGGGTGTACGGAAATCCATTAGTGCGTCATGTTGCCGGTAAGGTCGCCATTCAGCGTGGACCGCTGGTGTATTGCCTGGAGCAGGCCGATAACGGTGAGGAATTGCATAACCTGTGGTTGCCAAAAGAGAGTAAGTTCAGAGTATTCGAGGGTAAGGGATTGTTCAGCCATAAAATGTTAATTCAGGCTGAAGGCGTGAAGCAAAGTACTGCCGATGCAGCACAACAATCGTTGTGGCACTACGATGTTTCCCCAGCTTCGCGCCAGGCGCATACATTGACGTTTATTCCGTGGTTTAGCTGGGCGAACCGTGGTGAAGGCGAAATGCGTATCTGGATAAACGAGCAGTAATAATAAGGCGGATGGCGGCGGTTAGCCCCCATCCGTCAATGTCTCATGAAAAGATTGCCCTCCTCCCTGAGGACAAACGGGTGAGAATCAGAAACGCCAGGTCAGACCGGACATAAAGGTGAAGCTGTCATCACGATCAACCATCGGGCTATTTTTAATGTCATCCGGCAGTGCGCTATAGTTGGCGCTTGCCAGCAGCGTCAGGTTAGTGGTTAATGCGTATTTAGCGGACAGGCCAACATACGGTGTCCAGCTATCGCCTGGGGAATAGCTTGATAAACCACTACGACGGGACTCATTACCCGAAATGCCGTAGTAGTATTCATTGAATTTTTCGTCATAGTAGAGCACGCCAATTGATGGCGTCAGCGTCAGCTTGCCCATCGGCATTGGACGGAACAGTGAAACTTCCCCTACCCAGCCATTACTGTTGTCCAGCACATCCGCAGCGGCGGAGACTTTCACGCTACCCCATCTTTCATGGTGATACCACGCAGCACCCGCCATTGCAGTTGCGTCACGCTTATCCAGCGCTTTCATCGCGTGATCGTCATTGTCACCGGGATCAAACTCCAGCGGCATATAAGAGGCAGTAATACTAAATTCATTACTTTCACTCTTAGACAAAATATAACCTAGCGTTGTTTGCCTAAAATAAAATGATTCACTTTCATAACTGACAAGCGGTACTGCGTGAACATTATCATTATACCCGCGATAAGGTGATTCATTATATACAGCGCCAGCGCCAATAGAAAATTCTGCGGCAGTTGCACTCGCCATAAAAGAAAAGGCGAGCAGCGCCACAATATTGTGTTTAATTAACATGCCAACATTCCATTTTAAAATAAGCTACAAAGCGGGTGCATAATAATGCTTACAATTTCATCGGTGCAAGGTTCATATTTATATAGTAATATATATAAAATTATATATATTGGGCTTGGCGATGAATAAATTACAACTTAAACACCGGGAACTGAAGATTATTTCGGTAATTGCTGCCAGTGAAAATATCAGCCATGCCGCTACTGTTCTCGGCATTGCTCAGGCCAACGTAAGTAAGTATCTTGCTGATTTTGAATCAAAAGTTGGGCTAAAGGTATTTGACCGCACCACCAGACAACTGACCCTCACGCCGTTTGGTATTGCGTTACTTCCTTACATCAATGACATGTTAGACAGAAATGAGCAGTTAAATAATTTCATTGCTGATTATAAGCACGAGAAACGTGGCAAAGTAACGGTATATGCACCAACCGGAATTATTGCTTACTTATCGCAACATGTTATTGCAAAAATTATGGATATTGGCGATATCAGTCTGGTGCTAAAAACCTATAACCTGGATCGCAAAGCATTTTATGAAGGCGTCGACTTTCCTGACGATTGTGATATTTTACTTTCCTATGCTCATCCTAAAGATGAATCACTGGTCGCCAGTTTTATCACTAAATATGCGGTTATTGCTTTTGCCAGTCGGGAATATCTCACCAAGAATCCTATTAGTAGTCCTGATGAATTAGTTAACCATTCCTGCATTCTAATTGATTCTATGATGATTGATGATGCCAACATTTGGCGATTCAATTCTGCTGAAGACAAAAAGATGCGCGACTATCGTGTGACGGGAAATTACATCTGCGACAATACACAATCGGCACTGGCGCTGGCGCGTAACCATTTGGGGATTGTTTTTGCGCCAAATGAAAGTGTGCAAAAAGATTGTCGTTCCGAGATGCTGGTCCCGTGTTTCTCAGAACAACATGAATGGTGGCTGGATTTAGTGGCGATTTTCCGCAAGCGTGAATACCAGCCCTGGCGAGTGCAGTATATTCTCGATGCAATGCTCGCGGAGATACGTCAGCAGCTTGCTCAGGCGATACGACAGCCTGAGTAAGCGAATAGCCTGCGCTTAGTGGTCGAGATACAGGTAATGAACCCAACTGGTCATCCGCAGCAACACCTTGCGCATGACCGACACATGTTCGAAGTGATCAGAGTAAACGGCGACCTGCGCGTAGATCCCATCAGGCAACGCATTCACATCCGCATTGTCGTTCAGCTCAATCGTGGCGATTACCCCTTCCGAACCAGGCGTAGAGTTTAAAGATTGCAGTGCCCCGTTCGACTGGTATGTACCACCCGGTACTGCCGGACTAATGGCGGCCAGTTTACCGCTAAACACCTTACCCGGCAGGGCATTAAACACCACTTCCGCTTCATCGCCTGGCTCCAGTCGCAACAACGAGTTTTGACGGAACTGGGCGATAATTTGTCGTTTCTGATCCGGGATGAATACCATGACCGGGCGCATCGGCAGCGCGGCGGCATAGGTTCCTGGGCGCATCAGCACCTGAGTGACGTAACCATCGCTGGGCGCGCGAACCACGGTCTGGTCCAGGTTGAACTCTGCTTCCGCTAGCTGTGCTTTCAGGCTGGCAATTTGCGAATTCTCACCCAGTACCAGGCTGTCCAACTGGCTCTGAATTTGCTGTTGTTCTGCAACGGAGGATTTCACCGAAGCTTCCTGCGCCAGGTAGTTTTGGCGCGCCGCGTCGATATCGCGTTCAGAAAAAGGATTCACCTTCGCCTGACTCCCCTGCGCATAGCGCTGGTAATCTTTTGCCAGCTTGTCACGCGTGGCCTTTGCCCGCTGCGTGTTGGCTTTCATTTCGTCTAACTGCGCAACCAGAGCCTGCTCTTTATGCTGTGCGGTAACAATATCAGCCTTCAGGCGATCTACCCGCGCCTGATAACGCCCTGGATTAAGCTTAAACAGAACCTCGCCTTTTTTGATTAGCGTATTCTTCTTATCCGTCACTTCTGTCACTACACCCGTTACCTGCGGCACCACGGGAATAGAAATTACCGCTTTTTGTGCCTTAAATGTATACGGATGGTTATAATTCATCAGTAATATAAGTCCGCAAACAATGAATATACCGCCTAATGCCGCGGTAGGAACTGTCCATTTATTTACAGGAATTTTAAAAATTTTAAATATTGACCATGCACACGCCACATAGGTCAGAACAATCAGTAAATCCATCGATATTACTCCGCCGGAGAGGTCTTGGCCTCACCCAGTTTCTTTTCCAGATCCGCAACCCTTGCCTGAAGCTGGATCAGGGAAGAATCCGCGCTCTGCATGCCCCACCCGCGTTCCGGGCGATAAAGCGTTGCCCAGATCCATAAAAAGGGCCAAATAACATGTAAGGTAAACAAACTAACCCAACCCGCAACATGTATTGCGTCGGCATGAGGATGGTTACGTTTCTTTGCAATTAGATAGGGAATATCATGCAGAATAATAATCCCGTAAAAAATGACCAGGAATACAAAAATAAGCACTCCTAATGCAAAATAATTAAGGAACATATTTGCCTCAGGGATTTAAATTAAGGAATTCGGATGCAATTTGATTTAAACAATAGAGTTGATAATAGTATTGGAATGACCAGATTGGATGCAATTATCTTATTTATATAACGATATATGGGTTTATATATATAACACTTAAAGCCTGACAGTATGATGATGTTTTCCTGGAATAGAGCACGTTAATACCTGACCAGCTACCCTTGGCACAAAAATACTCTACGGACATACCTCTCTAAATGTTGATTTCTATACCTGAAACCAACTCATTTGTAACCAAATAGTTAATTTTGCCTACAATTTGTTAACCAAGATAATAATGTGCACAATAACTATATCTACTTGCAATGCCTGCTATTTTTTTACTCTTTTGATGTGCTATATACTCCTTTCACTTACAGTTCAGATGAAAAAAAATTACTCCACCTTTCCCCCATAAAAAATGTACTTATCCATCTAAATGGCTTAACCATAGTCATAACATTTAATAATGCAATATTATTATTTATATAGATGATGATTTCTTTTTGATTAAGAATTAGAAATATTTAATTTCATATTTCGCTGCATTTACACTAATAATGTGACAAACTTCAAATTTTCAACATTTATGTTCTTGCATGATACCTAATATAGGACTACTTACCTTGCTACCATGTTTTATCTACTTTTTATGGCAAATAGTTACAAGGAGTTTGTTATGTCCGTTGAGTTTATGGAAAAGCTAAATCAACTAGCTTCAAAAATAAAACAGCAATCTGGAGCTACTGAAACTGAGGAAGCAACAAAGAATGCTTTTGTTATGCCATTTATTAATAATGTACTTGGCTACGATGTTTTTGACCCTACAGAAGTTATTCCAGAATTCGTATGTGACGTAGGTACTAAAAAAGGCGAAAAAATAGACTATGCCATTCTAAAAAATGGTGAAGTTCAAATTCTAATTGAGTGCAAGAAAATTGGAGAACCTCTTAACATAAATCATGCCTCACAACTTTTTCGCTACTTTCATGTAACTAACGCCAGAATTTCAATACTAACGAATGGGCAGGAGTATAAGTTTTTCACTGACTTAGATGCTCCGAATAAAATGGATGAAAAACCATTTCTCGAGATCAATCTTCTTGATTTAGATGAAATGGTCATCCCTGAAATAAAGAAACTAACCAAATCAGCATTTGACCTCGAGTCGATACTGAATGCAGCTGGTGAATTAAAGTATGTGAGTTTAATAAAAAAACACCTTCATACGCAATTGAATAATCCTGAAGAAGATTTCGTAAAATTCTTTGCATCAAGAATATATGAAGGCATGTTGACACAGAAGGTTAGAGAAACATTTACGATACTAACTAAAAAAGCGTCGACTCAATATATCAACGCCCAAGTTAATGAAAGATTAAAATCAGCCATCGGTGGAAATGTAATTCAGATTCAGGAATCAACAAATCCGACGAACGAGACTGACACTCCTACTAACATTATAAAAGATGAGAGTGATATTATTACAACAATGGACGAACTTGAAGGGTTTCACATTGTTAAAGCGATAACTCGGACGGTAATTGATGCACCCAGGATAATGCACAGAGATACAAAAAGCTATTTTGGTATCTTAATAGATGACAATAATAGAAAACCACTTTGTCGACTTCATTTTAACCGAAATCAAAAATACATTGGAATATTCGATCTAGAGAAAAATGAAACTCGCCATCCAATTGAATCATTGGATGATATTTATAAATTCAGCACTGAGCTACAAGCTACAGCTGCATTATATAACTAATAGAGAATAGGCAGTATTAATACTGCCTATTTATACTATATTAAAACAGCCCCAGTGGTTTATCAGAGTAGCTCACTAACAGGCATTTGGTTTGCTGATAATGCTCAAGCATCATCTTATGCGTCTCGCGCCCGATACCCGACTGCTTGTAGCCGCCGAACGCCGCATGCGCCGGGTAAGCATGGTAACAGTTGGTCCAAACTCGCCCCGCCTGAATCCCACGCCCCATTTTGTAAGCCAGATTTCCGTTTCGACTCCAGACACCAGCGCCAAGCCCATATTGGGTGTCATTAGCGATTTCCAGCGCTTCCTCCATAGTTTTGAAGGTCGTGACGGCCAGCACCGGTCCGAAGATCTCCTCCTGGAAAACCCGCATGTTGTTCTTACCAAACAGAATAGTCGGTTCGAGGTAGTACCCCTCTTTTAACTCGCCATCCAGCTGCTTGCGCCGCCCGCCGGTGAGAACATCTGCCCCTTCTTTTTTACCAATGTCGATGTAATTCAGAATGGTTTCCAGTTGACCATGCGACACCTGCGCGCCCATTTGCGTCACGCTGTCTAACGGGTTGCCGCTACGGATACTTTCCACCCGACGTATGGCTCTTTCCATAAAACGTTCGTAAATGGATTCTTGTACCAGTGCCCGACTCGGGCAGGTACATACTTCGCCCTGGTTGAAGGCAAACAATGCAAAACCTTCCAGCGCTTTGTCAAAGAACGCATCTTCTTCATCCATCACGTCCGCGAAGAAGATATTGGGGGATTTCCCGCCCAGCTCCAGCGTGACAGGGATAATGTTCTGCGTGGCGTACTGCATGATCTGCTGCCCAACTTCCGTTGAGCCGGTAAACGCCACTTTTGCAATGCGTTTTGACGTCGCCAGATACTCACCGATTTCCCCACCCGCGCCGTTTACCACGTTCACCACGCCAGGCGGGAGCAGATCGCCGACAACTTCCATCAGCAACAACACGGACAGCGGCGTCAGGCGCGCAGGTTTAAGCACGACACAGTTACCGGCAGCCAGGGCGGGCGCCATCTTCCAACTGGCCATCAACAGCGGGAAGTTCCACGGGATAATTTGCCCCACCACGCCAAGAGGTTCATGGAAGTGATACGCCACGGTATCGCTATCAACTTCGCTTATTCCCCCTTCCTGTGCACGAATACAGGACGCGAAATAGCGGAAATGGTCAATCGCCAGCGGCACATCTGCCGCGCTGGTTTCACGGATGGGTTTACCGTTATCCCAGGTTTCAGCCGTCGCCAGCAGCTCCAGATTTTGCTCCATACGATCGGCAATTTTGAACAAAATCGCCGCCCTGTCCTGCACGGAAGTCTGCGCCCATTTGTCTTTTGCTTTGTGCGCGGCATCCAGTGCCAAATCGATGTCCTTTTTGCCGGAAGAGGCCACTTCGCACAGTAATTGCCCGGTTACCGGCGTCAGGTTTTGGTAATACTCACCGTCCACCGGTGCGATCCAGTCACCGCCGATAAAGTTATCGTATCGGGCTTTTAACTTCAGAGGGTAACCATACTCGCCGGGATAAATACGCGTTGAAGGGGGGTTATTGGTCATGACCGTCTCCTTGCTGTAGGGGTACTACAAGGGTAGACGGGGCTGGCGAATTATTCGCCAGCCTTTTACTGCTTTACGACAGGTATCACGAATTACATGGCAGCACGATAAATCGCCATGATTTCTTCATGTGTCGCCTGAATCGGGTTAGTGAAACCACAGGCATCTTTCAGGGCATTAGTCGCCAGAACGGCAAAATCTTCTTCTTTCACGTTCAGCTCACGCAGCCCAGCCGGAATATTCACTTTCTGCGCCAGTTCGCGGATCGCCGCGATGCAGGCTTCTGCCCCTTGCTCTTCGCTCAGACCAGCAACGTTCACACCCATTGCCGAGGCGCAATCGCGCAGGCGGGCGGCAGCAACTTTGCTATTAAATACCTGTACGTGCGGCAGCAGTACGGCATTACATACTCCGTGTGGCAGATCGTAGAAGCCACCCAGCTGGTGCGCCATCGCATGCACGTAGCCAAGAGAGGCATTGTTAAAGGCCATGCCTGCGAGGAACTGCGCATAGGCCATGGCTTCGCGCGCCTGAGCATTGCCGCCCTCTTCCACGGCGACCGGCAGGTTTTCCGCAATCATGGTGACAGCTTTAAGCGCGCACGCATCGGTAATGGGGGTCGCAGCAATAGAAACATAGGCTTCGATAGCGTGAGTCAGCGCATCCATACCGGTAGCCGCCGTCAGAGACTTCGGCATACCGACCATCAGCGAGGAGTCATTGACGGACAGCAGCGGTGTAACATGCTTATCCACAATCGCCATTTTAATGTGGCGTACTTCATCAGTGATGATGCAGAAGCGGGTCATTTCAGATGCCGTACCCGCCGTGGTGTTGATGGCGATCATCGGCAGCTGCGGTTTTGCAGAGCGGTCTACGCCTTCGTAGTCACGAATATCGCCACCATTAGCCGCCACCAGCGCAATGCCCTTCGCACAATCATGAGGAGAGCCGCCACCGAGAGAAATAACGCTATCACAGTCATTTTCTTTCAGCATTTTCAGGCCAGCGGCAACGTTACTGGTCGTGGGGTTAGGATGCGTACCATCGTAAATTACGCTGGAAATATCATGTTCCTGTAGCGCTTTTTGAATATCGCCAGCCATACCTAATTTCGTCAGCATGGCATCCGTAACAATCAGCGTACGGCGAAAACCATATTCCGCCATTGTATTCATTGCGTCTTTTAATGCGTCAGCGCCGATTACATTCACGGAAGGAATAAAAAATGTTGAAGCAGCCACTGTACGATCCTTAATTACTCTAAAGAGGTAGGAAGCATACGAGTGAAATTTCCAACAAAATATGATCGTGGTTGTTATTTTAATAACACTTACAATTAAAAAGCACATTAGGTTCATAATCTAATGTGCTTATTTCAATCAACATCTATTTTGTATTAATTCATTTAATCCATGAATTAATTGTTTCATTATTTTTCAGGGAACAGCAACGCATCGCGTAATAAATGATCATTTCCCCGACGGCGAGTAAAACCAATGCGGTCAAAATATTCCAGAATTTGGATAGCCAATTTGCGCCCAACGTTAAGCCTGTCGCGAAAATCGGCGGCACATGTCGATCCCCTTTCCTGATCCAGTTCGCGGATCATATTGGCAAAGGCCACAATCCGATCGTTACGGTAATAACGATCTTTCACGATCGCGGTAATGATGCCTTGCTGTGCCGCTTGTCGTAACGCCACACGCATCATCTGTTCATCCGTTCCCGTCTGTTTTGCCAAATCGCGCACCCACCACGGCTCATCGCCAAAAAGTGGTTCTACTTTTTGCCAGATTGCCAACTGCTCATCGCTGAAACCCGCCTTATGTTCCGGCAAATGCAACCAGCCATGATGGCTATGAATAGCGCCACTCTCGCGCATCTTTTCAATTAGCAGCAATACCAGCGCTTCGTCTTCCATCGGCAAAGCCATACGGCGCAGGCGCTCGCGCCCGGGCCCTGGTTCATCACGGTGCTGCTCATGGTAGGTCGCCAGCGTATCGAGAACTTTCCGCTGCCAGCGCGCGGCAACAGGGGCATTCAACAGGCTGTATCCCGCCTGAATAAATCCATGTTGCTCAATCAACGGACGCATACCGTTGCCATTGAGCTGACGCGCCCAGGCAAAGTCAGGAATATTCACCGCCCCACGCGCCAGGTGCAGCGCCAGAGCGTCACCGTCAGTCTGCGCGTTTTCCAGCGCCGACAGCCACTGTAAATATTCCGGCTTACGCTTTCCGCGTCGCGGCGGATTAAGCGTCACAACACGTGCACCTGCCAGCGTTGTGCGGGCAGAAATATCACGCAGCACCAGACGGTCGTTATCGGCAAGCCAGAGTGGTGTATCAAACACCAGTTCAGCTAGTGTCCCTTCAAGCAGAGAGATACGCCCGGTAACATGGCTAGCCGCGTGGTGAATATGCAACGGTTGCCACTGCATCAGCGGCGCGGCATGTTCTAAAGAAACAATCACGCGGGTAAAAGCCTCTGGCGGCGCATCGGAAAGCAGCCAATCGCCGCGGTTTAGTTCTTCTTTTTGTGCATCACCGGCAATATTCAGCGCAATACGTTGTCCCGCTTGCGCGCGGTCGGTGGCCTGATTTTGTGCATGCAGGCTACGTACGCGCATCGGTTTGTTGACGCCCGTGAGCCACAGCGTGTCACCGACATTCACTTCACCGCTGAGCGCCGTCCCGGTCACCACCAGCCCTGCGCCTTTGACCGTAAAGGCGCGGTCAATCGCCAGGCGGAAGCTGTGATCGCGGGCATGCTCGCGCGACGTTAATTGCAACAAATGGTCACGCAGTTCCTCTATGCCACGGCCTTCATTGGCCGCAGTGACGAAAAGCACCGACTCCGCGAAACCATAATTCCCCAGCGTGGCCTGAATCTCCGCACGTACCTCTTCAATTCTTGCTTCGTCTACGCGGTCGGCTTTCGTGAGTGCCACGGTGATCTGCGGATTGCCCGTCAGCTGCAGAATTTGCAAATGCTCACGGGTTTGCGCCATTACGCCATCATCACACGCCACCACCAGCAACGCGTGATCGATGCCGCCGACCCCCGCCAGCATGTTGGACAGAAACTTTTCGTGTCCAGGAACGTCGATAAACCCCAGCACCCGCCCATCCGGCTGCGGCCAGTAGGCATAGCCGAGATCGATGGTCATGCCGCGCTTTTTTTCTTCCGGCAGACGGTCGGCATTCACACCGGTAATCGCCTGTAATAACGTTGTTTTTCCGTGGTCAACGTGTCCGGCGGTTGCAATAATCATTTCAGCATCATCTCCATAAACCGGGTCTCGTCTTCAAGGCAGCGCAGATCCAGCCATAAGCGGCCATCATAAATTCGCCCAATAACCGGCACGGGCAGCGTACGCCAACGGGCTGCCAACGCTTCAAGGCGGCTCCCGCGCCCGTCATGTGGGGTAAAGGTTAGCGCCGCGCTGGGCAGCCTATCAACAGGTAGTGAGCCGCTGCCAATCTGCGACAGGCAAGGCATCACATTCAGGGCGAACTCATCACCGTAATGCTCTGCAAGCTGTGCCTGTAATTGCTGTGCCTGCGCGTGGATCGCTTCTTGTGAGCGGGTGAGCTGGCGCAATGTGGGCAACTTCTCCGCCAGTGCTTCCGGGTGCAGATAGAGCCGTAGCGTAGCTTCCAGCGCAGCCAGTGTCATTTTATCTGCCCGTAATGCGCGTTTCAGCGGATGGCTCTGCAAACGAGCGATCATCTCTTTTTTACCGACAATTATCCCTGCCTGCGGCCCGCCCAGCAGTTTATCGCCGGAGAAACTCACCAGACTGACGCCAGCGGCAATCAGTTGCTGCGGCATCGGCTCCTGCGGCAAACCATACTGGCTGAGATCGACCAGCGAACCACTGCCCAGATCCGCCACCACCGGTACATCCAGTTCCTGCCCAATTACGGCCAGCTCCGCCTCATCCACCGACTTTGTGAAGCCTTCAATGCTGTAATTACTGGTATGCACTTTCATCAGCAGACCGGTGTTTTCATTCACCGCCTGGCGGTAATCTTTCGCATGGGTCCGGTTGGTGGTCCCCACCTCACGCAAAATGCATCCGGCCTGACACATGACGTCCGGAATACGAAACGCGCCGCCAATTTCCACCAGCTCGCCGCGAGAAACAACCACCTCTTTGCCGTTCGCCGTGGCGGCCAGCATCAGTAGAACAGCTGCCGCATTGTTATTGACGATACAGGCATCTTCCGCCCCCGTCAGACGGCAGAGTAAATCCGCCAGGGCCCGATCCCGATGTCCCCGCCCGGCATCATCCAGACTATATTCCAGCGTCACCGGCGTGCGCATCGCCTGTACCACCGCTTCAATTGCTTCTTCGGCCTGCGACGCGCGCCCAAGGTTGGTATGCAGCACCGTTCCGGTCAGGTTAATCACCGGGCGTAGCGCGCTTTGCGATTCTCGTTCAAGCCGGGCGCTGGCTTCTTGCGCCCAGTCCTCACACCATTCCGGGAGCGCGTGCGTGTCGCGAATAGCGTCTCTGGCTTCATCGAGCATGTGACGCAGCAGGTCAACCACCCGGGTATGGCCGTGAGATTCACGTAAGGCTGGGAAGGCGCTATCGCGCAATAAACGATCGATAGCAGGAAGCTGGCTGTAGAGTGAACGCATGTCGGTTGTCATGAAAGGGCCTGGCTGTTGGTGGCCCTCTCCACCGTGGAGAGGGATATCGATATAGGAAGGATTGTACCGTGACTTTGCTCAGGCGGACATAATACGCATCAAGCCTTTGGCGGTTCTGTACGGGCAAAACTCTCGCGTTGAAAGAGCGTTTCCACCAGTTTGACCAGACGGGGGCGATCAACACACCAGCCAGGCGCAACCCGACGGAAATTGAGATAACCGACGGCGCAGGCAATCGCAATGGTTGCCAGGTTAACCGTATCCGTTTTCAGCGTACCATCCGCCAGATAGCCTTCCAGCACATCCAGACTACGGGTGATCTTCTCACGCTGACGTAACAATTCAGTTTCTGACTGCTGCGCGGCAGGGCGAGCCTGTTCGCGCACCGAAACTAAACCGGCATCCATAATGCCGTCTGCCAACGCTTCCAACTGGCGTACCTTCAGCGCAGCCAGCGGATCACGCGGCAGCATGGCTGGTGCAATATCCAGTAGCTCTATATATTCCGCAATGATAGGAGAATCAAACCAATACTCGCCCGCATCGGTGACCAACGCGGGTACTTTACCTAACGGGTTATAGCGCGCCACGCCGCTATCCGCGTTATAGGGGAGTTCATTCACAAATTCGAAGGTGATGCCCTTTTCCAGTAACAGAATAGAAATTTTACGCACAAAAGGGCTGGTATAGCTGCCAATGAGTTTCATGCCGGGTCCTTTTTGCCAACAAAAAAGCGGTGCCCAACGATAGTGGGACACCGCTTAGTATGGCTCAGGTCACTGAAAATGGCAGGTGATGGCAGTCTCAATGATCCAAATAAAGGTAATGCATCCAACTGGTCATGCGCAGCAGTACTTTACGCATTACCGACACGTGGGCGAAATGGTCGGAATAGACTGCAACCTGAGCATAGATACCGTCCGGCAGCGCATCCACATCGGCATTCGGATCCAGCTCAATAGTGGCCAGCACGCCATCGGTACCCGGCACCACCGTTAAGGACTGTAATGCGCCCTGCGCCTGATAAGAACCGCCCGGAACGACCGGAAGAATACTGGTCAGCTTGCCGGTGAAAACCTGGCCAGGCAGCGCATTAAACACCACTTCCGCTTCATCGCCCGGTTTAAGGCGCAGCAGCGAGTTCTGGCGGAATTGCGCCACGATTTGCCGTTTTTGCTCAGGAATAAACACCATTACCGGACGCAAAGGTAATGCTGCTGCGTAAGTCCCCGGACGAATTAAAATCTGCGTGGCATAACCGTTGCTGGGGGCACGAACTACCGTCTGTTCAAGATTGTATTTAGCCTCGGCAAGCTGGGCACGTAGGGACGCAACCTGAGATTGCTCACCGTTGACCATACTGTCTAATTGGCTCTGTATCTGCGTCTGTTCTGCAACAGAGCCTTTGACCAGCGCATCCTGTGCCAGATAGTTTTGCCGGGCGTTATCGATATCGCTTTCAGAGAACGGATTAACCTTCGCCTGACTGCCTTTCAAATAGCGTTGATAATCTTTATACAGACGGTCACGTTCAGCAGATACACGGGTGGTATTGGCGACCGCTTCCGACAACTGTGCTTTCAGGTTGTCGATGTTGTGCGTAGCGGTAACCAGATCAGCCTGCAGCCTGTCGACACGCGCCTGATACCGTACCGGATCGAGCTTAAACAGCACATCGCCTTTTTTAATTAGCTGATTATTTTTATCCGTTACCTCACTAACAATTCCTGTGACTTGCGGAGTGACCGGAATTGAAATAACCGCTTTTTGCGCCGTAAAGGTATATGGGTGGTTATAGTTCATTAATAAAATCAATCCCGCAACAATGAACACCCCACCTAATGCAGCGGTAGCAAGCGTCCATTGGTTTACCGGAATACGGAATATTTTAAAGATGGCCCAGGCAAAGGCCACATAGGTCAGGACTATCAACAAATCCATGATTAAATCTCCGGAAAGGTGGAGTTATCGGTTTTTTTCTCCCCATCCAGTCTTTTTTCCAACTGGGTGATTCGCGCTGCCAGCGCGGCAATCTCAGGGTCTGACTCCTTTCCGGTCGGTGTGATGTGTGACTGCATTCCCCATCCCTTTTCAGGCTGGTAGAGCGTGGCCCAGATCCACAGGAACGGCCAAATAACATGAAGAGTGAACAAGCTCACCCATCCTGCAGTATGGATGGCATCGGCATGGGGATGGTTGCGCTTCTTAGCCATGTTATAGGGGATATCGTGGATGGCGATGATTCCATAAAACAGAACCAGAAATACGAAAATCAGCACGCCCAACGCGAAATAATTTAGAAACATACCTGCCTCGAATTCACGCTAATTAGAGTTTTTTTATGCCGGCAGCCGTATGCACCCTGGCTGATGTTTTGAACATAACTGGAGTTAAGGGTTTTTGCCATACCACAAAATAAATATTTTTTCTGGTGAGAAATTGCTTTGTTTTGCAATAAAAAATGTCGGGGGTAGAACCTGCCGCAGATCACATCTGATAAATTTCAGATGAAAATACTTTGCGATTCACATCACAAAAATCCAACAAACAAGGAAAGCAAAAATGTGAACCACTTCACATTTAATCCTCATTTTCAGCTAATTATTGCACTACGATGTTTTTTTGTACGGGTATTTTGTGATTAAAATCACATTAACTAACGCCATACACCCTATATTTACGTGACGAACGTCACATAAAAGGCCGTCGACTGGACAGTTGAACGATTCAGTGCCAGATTTCGCAGTATCTACAGGGTCCGGCTACCTCCTGCCGCTACATTAACAAACCTCGGGCTTTCAGCCTGCGTGATAGCAAACATAAGAAGGGGTGTTTTTATGTCATCCGATATTAAGATCAAGGTGCAAAGCTTTGGTCGATTCCTCAGCAACATGGTGATGCCAAATATCGGCGCGTTTATCGCGTGGGGTATTATCACCGCATTATTCATTCCGACAGGGTGGTTGCCGAACGAAACGCTGGCGAAGCTGGTCGGCCCGATGATCACCTATCTGCTGCCGCTACTGATCGGTTATACCGGTGGTAAACTGGTTGGCGGCGAGCGTGGCGGCGTAGTTGGTGCAATCACCACCATGGGCGTTATCGTCGGTGCGGACATGCCAATGTTCCTCGGCGCGATGATTGCAGGTCCACTGGGCGGCTGGGCGATCAAACACTTCGACAACTGGGTAGACGGTAAGATCAAATCCGGTTTTGAGATGCTGGTGAATAACTTCTCCGCTGGCATCATCGGTATGATCCTCGCCATTCTGGCATTCCTTGGCATTGGTCCATTGGTTGAAGCACTGTCCAAAATTCTGGCGGCAGGCGTTAACTTCATGGTTGTCCATGACATGCTGCCGCTGGCATCGATTTTCGTTGAACCGGCGAAAATCCTGTTCCTCAACAACGCCATTAACCACGGTATTTTCTCACCGCTGGGTATTCAGCAGTCCCATGAGATGGGCAAATCCATCTTCTTCCTGATTGAAGCTAACCCAGGTCCGGGTATGGGCGTGCTGCTGGCGTACATGTTCTTCGGTCGCGGCAGCGCTAAGCAGTCTGCAGGCGGCGCGGCTATCATCCACTTCCTGGGTGGTATCCACGAAATTTACTTCCCGTACGTGCTGATGAACCCGCGCCTGATCCTGGCCGTTATTCTCGGCGGTATGACTGGCGTATTTACCCTGACTATCCTGAACGGCGGTCTGGTTTCTCCGGCGTCTCCGGGTTCTATCCTGGCCGTGCTGGCAATGACACCTAAGGGAGCTTACTTCGCTAACATCGCTGCTATCTGTGCGGCTATGGCAGTCTCCTTTGTGGTCTCAGCCATTCTGCTGAAAACCAGCAAAGTGAAAGAAGATGATGACATTGATGCCGCAACCCGTCGTATGCACGACATGAAAGCGGAATCCAAAGGCGCATCTCCGCTGGCGGCTGGCGATGTAACCAACGATTTGAGCCATGTGCGTAAAATCATCGTTGCCTGCGATGCCGGTATGGGTTCCAGCGCCATGGGTGCGGGCGTACTACGTAAGAAAGTGCAGGATGCAGGGCTGTCTCAGATTTCCGTCACTAACAGCGCGATTAACAATCTGCCGCCGGATGTGGATCTGGTCATTACCCACCGTGACCTGACCGAACGCGCGATGCGCCAGGTGCCTCAGGCACAGCACATTTCGCTGACCAACTTCCTCGACAGCGGTCTGTACTCCAACCTGACCGAACGTCTGGTCGCTGCGCAGCGCCACAACGTGAACGAGGAGAAAGTTCGCGACCACCTGAAAGACAGCTTTGAAGAGGGTGATACCCACCTGTTCAAACTGGGTGCGGAGAACATCTTCCTTGGCCGTAAAGCGGCTAACAAAGAAGAAGCGATTCGCTTTGCTGGTGAGCAACTGGTGAAAGGCGGTTACGTTGAGCCAGAATACGTCGAGGCGATGCTGGACCGCGAAAAACTGACCCCGACTTACCTGGGTGAGTCCATCGCAGTACCGCACGGTACGGTTGAAGCCAAAGACCGCGTGCTGAAAACCGGTGTGGTGTTCTGCCAGTACCCGGAAGGCGTTCGCTTCGGTGAAGAAGAAGACGATATTGCCCGTCTGGTTATTGGTATCGCAGCGCGTAACAACGAGCACATCCAGGTGATTACCAGCCTGACCAACGCTCTGGATGATGAATCCGTGATCGAACGTCTGGCCCATACCACCAGCGTGGATGAAGTTCTGGAACTGCTGGCAGGTCGTAAGTAAGCGTTATTGCCCGGTGGCGATCACGCTTACCGGGCCTACAAAATCCTCTCCCTTGTGGAGAGGGTTAGGTTGAGGGGAAATCAATGCAGTCCCTCACCCCAGCCCTCTTGGGTAAAAACATTAATGAAGGTTAATACTATGAAAGCATTACATTTTGGCGCAGGTAATATCGGTCGTGGCTTTATCGGCAAACTGCTGGCGGACGCGGGGATACAGCTGACGTTCGCGGATGTAAATCAGGTCGTGCTCGATGCCCTGAATGCCCGTCATAGCTATCAGGTTCATGTCGTGGGTGAAAATGAGCAGGTTGATACCGTCTCCGGCGTCAACGCTGTAAGCAGCATCGGCGATGATGTTGTTGAACTGATTGCCCACGTAGATTTAGTCACTACCGCCGTCGGTCCGGTTGTACTTGAGCGTATCGCTCCAGCCATCGCCAAAGGACTGGTTAAACGCAAGGCGCAGGGCATCGCTACTCCACTAAATATTATCGCTTGTGAAAACATGGTGCGCGGAACGACCCAGTTGAAAGGCCATGTAATGAACGCGTTAGCAGATGAAGATAAAGCCTGGGTTGAAGAACATGTTGGCTTTGTCGATTCTGCCGTGGACCGCATTGTTCCGCCTTCAGCTTCAGCAACCAACGATCCGCTGGAAGTTACCGTCGAAACCTTCAGTGAGTGGATTGTCGACAAAACACAGTTCAAAGGTGAACTGCCAAATATCCCAGGAATGGAATTAACTGATAACCTGATGGCATTTGTCGAACGTAAACTCTTCACGCTGAACACCGGGCATGCTATAACCGCGTACCTCGGAAAATTGACCGGTCATCAGACCATCCGTGACGCGATTCTCGACGAGAAAATCCGCGCAGTGGTAAAAGGTGCGATGGAAGAGAGCGGCGCGGTACTGATCAAACGCTATGGCTTTGATGCAGCAAAACATGCGGCATACATTCAGAAAATCCTCGGTCGTTTTGAAAACCCGTATCTGAAAGATGACGTTGAGCGCGTGGGTCGTCAGCCGCTGCGTAAGCTGAGCGCAGGCGACCGCCTGATTAAACCACTGCTGGGTACGCTGGAATATGGTTTGCCGCATGCGAATCTGGTTACCGGTATTGCGGCAGCGATGCACTATCGCAGCGAAGAAGATCCGCAGGCACAGGAACTGGCCGCGCTGATTGACGAAAAAGGTCCACAGGCCGCGCTGGCGCAAGTTTCCGGGCTGGATGCCAATAGTGATGTCGTGCTTGAGGCTGTTAACGCGTATAACGCAAAGAAATGATGCAGGACCTGGCGCAGGATATCCTGCGCCTGAATAATAGATTGTCAGATATGCAGGCAATAATGGAACAAACGCAGGCCTTTGAAAATCGTGTGCTTGAGCGTCTGAATGCTGGCAAAACCGTACGCAGCTTCCTCATCACCGCCGTAGAACTGCTCACCGAGGCGGTGAATATCCTTGTGCTTCAGGTATTTCGCAAAGACGACTATGCGGTGAAATACGCCGTAGAACCGCTGCTCGACGGCGATGGTCCGTTGGGCGATCTTTCCGTTCGTCTGAAGTTAATCTACGGCCTGGGCGTACTCAGTCGCCCGGAGTACGAAGATGCGGAGCTGCTGATGGCGCTGCGGGAGGAGCTGAATCACGACGGCAACGAATACGCATTCACCGACGACGAAATTCTTGGACCGTTTGGTGAACTTCACTGCGTGACGGCACTCCCGCCGCCACCCCAGTTTGATACCTCAGACTCTGGTTTGCATGCCATGCAGATCCAGCGTTACCAGCAGATGGTACGATCCACCATGGTCCTTTCCCTGACCGAGCTGATTTCTAAAATCAGCTTAAAAAAAGCCTTTCAAAAATAAGACGATGCTTGCTTATTTCTCTTCCTGCTGCGGTCGATACAGCTGCCGATAGTACGCCAGACGTTGCAGATACAGCTGCGCGTTTTCCTGCGGTATTTCTGAAGGGACAACGTTGCGCGGCGGTGTTTTATTCAAATATTCGCGAAAAGCCTGGCTTGAAGCCATAAAATCGACAGTTTTATCAATCAGGATTGAAACGTTCTCACCTATTTTCGCCATAATCTTCCCTCCTCCATGTATTAACCGCGCTCAGCCTGTGCGGTTGATCATTTAAGTTTAGGATCAGTTGGGTGTTTATATTGAGGAAAACGTGCTTCACCACGAACACGCCAATAAAAAGCACCACGGCCGATCTTATCGCTTAAAATTCCTTGTTAATCAATGCGGTAACATTATCATTAGCTAATTAATACTTACGGTATTTGATTATTTATCTTCGAGCAGTTGTGAATAATCCCGCTCTGCGCGCATACTATAGGGCATTCATCCTATTTTTATCAGAAGCTATCCTATGAAAGAAGTCGAAAAAAACGAAATTAAACGCCTGAGCGATCGTCTGGACGCTATTCGCCACCAGCAGGCAGACCTGTCCCTGGTTGAAGCCGCCGACAAATACGCGGAGCTGGAAAAAGAGAAAGAAACTCTGGAAGCCGAGATCGCACGCCTGCGTGAAGTTCACAGCCAGAAGCTGAGCAAAGAAGCGCAAAAGCTGACAAAACTTCCGTTCCGTCGGGCCATCACCAAAAAAGAGCAGGCTGACATGGGCAAACTGAAGAAAAGCGTGCGCGGCCTGATCGTCGTCCACCCGATGACCGAGCTTGGCCGTGAAATGGGCCTGAAAGAGATGACTGGCTTTGCGAAGAACGAGTTCTAAACACTCTCGTATCACAGGCTCTCAAGACACCCGTCGTACAGCGGGTGTCTTGAGAGCATCGGGCTATATTCCGAATTTTTCCCCATAAATATTTACACCGCTTATATACAAGTTCATTTTTAACGGCCCTCCCTGCTTTTCATGAAAATAAATTACTCCACCATGTCCATTTGTATTTATACAATGAATTTTTTCTTCCACTTTTCTCATGACCCGCAGAATATAATTGACCCACAAAATTAAATAACATTATCATCTATAAAATAATTCCCCATACATAAATATTATGATTATATTTTTATAAGGCATTGCCATGGGTAATTGATAAAAATTATCGAGCACTGGCTCAATCCTATAAAAGCAATGAATGTGTTCATTATAACCATGCATTAACGGGTTATTGATAATACTCGCAGGATGATGAGTTAGCTGTATAAATAATAGGTTAACTATTTATACTACATTAGTAATTAATAAGGATATTTTATATGCACAAAAATGGAAAATTTATTCCCCTGATTGTTTTGGGATTCACATTCTTGTTATCTGGTTGTGATTACTTTGCAGATAAACACCTTGTCGAAGAACTAAAAAAACAGCAAAAAGAACAAGAAGCAAAGATAGACCTTTTAGAAAAACAACAAACTACGCTTATCCAGGCGACCCAAAAGGTCGCCGAAGTCGTTGGCCGCATTGAACGTAAACAACGACTATTCGACTACACAGAACTGGACCCATCACAAACGCACTATTTTATTATTAACAACGGCAATATTGGATTAGCCGGGCGTATTTTATCTATTGAGCCAATAGATGATGGAAGTGTTATTCATCTTGATTTGGTTAACTTACTCAGCGTTCCCGTATCAAACCTGGCGTTTAATATGACGTGGGGTACGAAAAAACCTTCCGAGGCAAAAGATCTACCTCGCTGGCGACAACTCCTGCTCAACACGCAAATGGATTCGACAATCGAACTCTTACCGGGAGCATGGACCAATGTCACGCTGACATTAAAAGGCGTATCGCCCAATAATCTTAAGTATCTAAAAATAGGCATTAACATGAAGAATGTTATTTTCGAAAGCACACAACCTATTAACGATACAAAAAAGAAGCCCAAAAAATAATAGCTATTGATACAACTATTTTAGAAAAGGAAAGCATTTATCCATGAACAGAATATTTAAAGTCCTCTGGAATGCCGCTACGGGAACATTTATTGTCACCAGCGAAACCGCAAAAAGCCGCGGGAAAAAAAGCGGCCGTAGAAAGCTGGCGGTTTCCGCACTCATCGGTCTTAGCAGTATTATGGTTTCTGCGGATGTATTGGCCAATGCAGGTAAAGATACTGGCGACGGCGTTACTCCAACGGGTACCCAGACAGGAGGAACAGGGTGGATTGCAATTGGTACCGATGCCACAGCCAATACTTACACCAACGTTGATGGCGCAAGCGCCGCAATGGGTTATCACGCCTCCGCGATGGGGAAATGGAGTACCGCTATTGGTTCATACAGTGATTCATCCGGTGACTCTTCCCTAGCGCTCGGCGTAAAAGCAAGCTCAACCGGCAACCGTGCCATTGCGATGGGTGCCTCATCTTCAGCCGCGGGAAGTTATTCAATGGCAATGGGTGTTAATGCCAATTCGAGCGGTGAAAAATCGGTTGCATTAGGTAATAAAGCCACTGCGAGCGGAGCTACATCCGTTGCATTAGGCAATCAATCCACTGCGAGCGGCGACGACAGCACTGCATTTGGTAATGGCGCAAAAGCGATAGGCACCAACTCAGTTGCTCTTGGCGCAGGCTCTACCGCCCAGGAAGACAATTCCGTCGCCGTGGGTAACAGCACCACGCAGCGGCAGATCACCTACGTTGCTAAAGGCGACATCAATTCCAGCAGTACAGATGCAGTCACAGGTGCGCAAATTTATTCTTTAAGTCAATCCGTCGCCGACCGACTCGGCGGAGGAGCTTCCGTTAATTCTGATGGTACAGTAAATGCGCCCCTCTACGAGGTAGGCACAGGCATCTACAATAACGTAGGCAGTGCGTTAAGCGCACTTAACACTTCTATCACGAATACAGAGGCCTCTGTCGCAGGGTTAGCCGATGACGCGTTGTTGTGGGATGACAGCGCAAGCGCATTCAGCGCTAACCACAGTGGAAGCGACAGCAAAATCACCAATCTGGCGGCAGGCACCCTGGCCGCGGACAGCACCGATGCCGTTAACGGCTCCCAGTTGTTTGATACAAATGAGAAAGTGGATCAGAATACTGCTGATATCACCACCAATACCGACAGCATCAACCAAAACACTGCCGATATTACCGCCAATACCGACAGCATTAACCAGAACACCACTGATATCGCCACCAATACCACCAATATCAATAACCTGAGCGACTCTGTTACCACGCTCACCGATGATGCCCTGCTGTGGGATGCTGACTCTGGTGCATTCAGCGCTAACCACTCGGGAAGCGCCAGCAAGATCACCAATCTGGCGGCAGGCACCCTGGCGGCGGACAGCACCGATGCCGTTAACGGCTCCCAGTTGTTTGATACAAATGAGAAAGTGGATCAGAACACTGCTGATATCACTACCAATACCGACAGCATTAACCAGAACACAACCGATATCGCCACCAACACCACCAATATCAATAACCTGAGCGATTCTGTTACCACGCTCGCCGATGATGCCCTGCTGTGGGATGCTAACTCTGGTGCATTCAGCGCTAACCACTCGGGAAGCGCCAGCAAGATCACCAATCTGGCGGCAGGCACCCTGGCCGCGGACAGTACCGATGCCGTTAACGGCTCCCAGTTGTTTGCCACCAACGAAAATGTGTCTCAGAACACCACTGATATCGCCACCAACACTACCAATATCAACAACCTGAGCGACTCAGTTACCACGCTCACCGATGATGCCCTGTTGTGGGATGCAGCCTCTGGCGCTTTCAACGCTAAGCACGCGGGAAGCGCCAGCAAAATCATTAATGTCGCCGCCGGCGACCTTTCTGAAGACAGTACAGACGCGGTGAACGGCTCACAGCTGTATGAAACCAACCAGAAGGTGGATCAAAACACATCAGATATTGCAGATATCAATACGACGATCACCAACTTTAGCACTGATGCACTGAGCTGGGATGAAACAACGAGTTCGTTCTCTGCCAGCCACGGAAGTAGTACGGCAAACAAAATCACCAACGTTGCTGCCGGGGACCTTTCTGAGAGCAGTACCGACGCGGTTAACGGCTCGCAGTTGTTCGAAACCAATGAAAAAGTGGATCAGAACACGACCGATATCGCCGCCAATACCACCAACATCACTCAGAACAGCACCGCGATTGAGAACCTGAATACTTCTGTCTCCAACATTAATACGTCCATTACCGGCCTCACTGATAACGCTCTGTTATGGGACGAAGACATCGGAGCTTTCAGCGCAAACCACGGTGGAAGTACCAGTAAAATAACCAATGTCGCCGCCGGGGTGCTTTCTGAGGACAGTACCGACGCGGTAAACGGCTCACAGTTGTATGAAACCAACCAGAAGGTAGATCAAAACACCTCTGCTATCGCGGATATCAATACGTCCATCACCAACCTTGGTACCGATGCACTGAGCTGGGATGACGAAGAGGGTGCGTTCAGCGCCAGCCACGGTACCAGCGGTACCAATAAGATAACCAATGTAGCAGCAGGTGAAATCGCCAGTGACAGTACTGACGCCGTTAATGGCTCTCAGCTCTATGAAACTAACATGCTGATTTCTCAGTACAACGAATCTATTAGCCAAATAACCGGCGATACCAGCGAAACCTATATCACGGAAAATGGTACCGGCGTGAAATACATCCGCACGAATGATAGCGGGCTTGAAGGCCAGGATGCATACGCAACGGGTGACGGCGCAACAGCAGTGGGTTACAACGCCGTCGCATCCGGTGCTTCGAGCCTGGCTCTTGGAGAGAACAGCAGCAGCAGCATTGAGGGCAGCATCGCCTTGGGCAGTGGCTCCAGCTCTAACCGCGCTATTACAACCGGTATACAAGCAACGAGTGTAACAAGCGATGGCGTCGTCATTGGTTACGATACAACAGACAGAGAGTTGCTGGGCGCGTTGTCATTGGGGACGGATGGAGAAAGCTATCGTCAAATTACCAACGTTGCGGACGGCTCTGAAGCGCAAGATGCAGTAACAGTTCGTCAGTTACAAAATGCTATCGCCGCCGTTTCCACGACGCCGACACAATACTTCCATGCCAACTCGGATGAGGGAGATTCCCTGGCTGTGGGTGAAAACGCGATTGCCGTCGGCGCTAAAACCATCGTCAATGCTGATGCAGGTATTGGTATTGGTCTGAATACACTGGTGATGGCTGATGCCATCAACGGTATTGCTATCGGTTCTAACGCACGCGCCAACCATGCAAACAGTATTGCAATGGGTAATGGTTCTCAGACCACTCGCGGCGCACAGACTGACTACACCGCCTACAACATGGACGCACCGCAGAACTCTGTCGGTGAGTTCTCTGTCGGCAGTGAAGACGGTCAACGTCAGATCACTAACGTCGCGGCGGGTTCGGCAGACACCGATGCCGTAAACGTTAGTCAACTGAAAGTCACCGACAGCCATGTTGCCGCAAATACCGAAAGCATCAATAACCTGAACACGCAGGTGAGTAGTCTTGATACCCGCGTCACCAATATCGAAAACTCTGTCGGCGATATTGTCACTACCGGTAGCACCAAGTACTTCAAGACCAACACCGATGGCGTAGATGCAAATGCCCAAGGTACGGACAGCGTCGCGATAGGTTCCGGATCTATTGCGGCTGCTGAAAACAGCGTGGCGTTAGGTACAAATTCAGTCGCAGATGAAGCGAATACGGTGTCTGTCGGTTCCTCGACTCAACAACGTCGTATTACCAATGTTGCCGCAGGGGTGAACAACACTGACGCGGTTAATGTGGCGCAACTGAAAGCCTCAGAAGCAGGTTCCGTTCGTTACGAAACCAATACCGATGGCTCGGTTAACTACAGTGTGCTCAACCTGGGAGACGGGAGTGGCGGTACCACTCGGATCGGCAATGTTTCAGCGGCGGTGAACGATACGGATGCGGTGAACTATGCGCAATTGAAACGCAGCGTAGAAGAAGCAAACACCTATACCGATCAAAAAATGGGTGAAATGAACAGTAAAATCAAAGGAGTAGAAAACAAGATGAGCGGCGGTATTGCCTCAGCAATGGCCATGGCTGGTCTTCCACAAGCTTACGCACCGGGAGCCAACATGACCTCGATTGCTGGGGGTACGTTTAATGGTGAAAGTGCCGTCGCCATTGGTGTCTCCATGGTAAGTGAAAGCGGGGGCTGGGTGTATAAATTGCAAGGAACCAGCAACAGCCAGGGCGATTACTCTGCAGCCATTGGTGCTGGCTTCCAGTGGTAATGAAGTAACAATACTCCCGACATCAAAGGCAATGGCATCATGCCATTGCCTTTTCACTTCTCTTTGTTGCCCTCACCCCTCAATTGGCCCTACCAATTTTAGCCAGATCATACCAACACCTCACATTTCATTAAAATGTGAATACAATACCGTTGCCAATAAATAACATTTGATTAACCATTCATTGTCATTACCCCTACACAACAATATTGGCAGGGCCACTTTTACACATAATGTGACGAAGATTTGAGCAAAGACTCATTCCATTATGTCAGCGGCCCCCAGGAGACCTGCAATGAATCTCTGGCAACAGAACTACGACCCGGCCGGTAATATCTGGCTTTCCAGCCTGATCGCATCGCTCCCTATCCTGTTCTTTTTCTTCGCCCTGATTAAGCTCAAGCTGAAAGGCTATGTTGCGGCGTCATGGACGGTGGTGATCGCTTTGTCGGTCGCCCTGCTGTTCTACAAAATGCCGGTCGATCACGCACTGGCATCCGTAGTGTACGGTTTCTTCTACGGCCTGTGGCCAATTGCCTGGATCATTATCGCCGCGGTATTCGTCTATAAAATCTCGGTGAAGACCGGGCAGTTCGACATCATCCGCTCATCAATACTCTCGATTACCCCAGACCAGCGTCTGCAAATGCTGATTGTTGGTTTCTCCTTTGGGGCATTCCTCGAAGGAGCGGCAGGCTTTGGCGCTCCGGTAGCGATTACCGCCGCACTGCTGGTTGGTCTTGGCTTTAACCCGCTGTATGCGGCAGGTTTGTGCCTGATCGTAAATACCGCGCCGGTCGCTTTTGGCGCAATGGGCATTCCGATTCTGGTCGCCGGTCAGGTTACCGGACTGGACAGCTTCGAGATTGGCCAGATGGTAGGTCGTCAGCTGCCGTTCCTGACCATTATCGTGCTGTTCTGGATTATGGCGATTATGGATGGCTGGCGTGGTGTCAAAGAAACCTGGCCTGCGGTGATGGTCGCTGGCGGCTCGTTTGCTATCGCACAGTACCTCAGCTCTAACTTTATCGGGCCGGAACTGCCGGACATCATCTCTTCTCTGGTCTCACTGGTGTGTCTGACGCTGTTCCTGAAACGCTGGCAGCCGGTACGTATCTTCCGTTTTGGCGATATGGGCGCTTCGCAGGTCGATATGGATCTGTCGCGCACCCGCTACACCGCTGGGCAGGTGGTACGCGCCTGGTCACCGTTCCTGTTCCTGACCGCTACCGTCACACTGTGGAGCATACCGCCGTTTAAAGCGCTGTTTGCGCCAGGCGGCGCGATGTACCACTGGGTGGTCAATATTCCGGTTCCGTTCCTCGACAAGCTGGTTGCCCGTATGCCACCGGTCGTACATGAAGCCACGGCCTACGCGGCGGTGTACAAATTTGACTGGTTCTCCGCGACCGGTACCGCAATACTGTTTGCCGCCCTGCTGTCTATCGTCTGGCTGAAGATGAAGCCATCTGCTGCGCTGCAGACCTTTGGCAGCACGTTGAAAGATCTGGCGCTGCCTATCTACTCCATCGGGATGGTGCTGGCGTTCGCGTTTATCTCTAACTACTCCGGGCTTTCATCCACCCTGGCACTGGCCCTGGCACATACCGGCAGCGCATTTACCTTCTTCTCGCCGTTCCTTGGCTGGCTGGGGGTATTCCTGACCGGGTCCGACACCTCATCAAACGCATTGTTCGCCGCCCTGCAGGCCACGGCCGCTCAGCAAATCGGCGTTTCGGATGTGCTGATGGTGGCCGCAAATACCACCGGCGGCGTGACCGGCAAGATGATCTCTCCACAATCTATCGCTATCGCCTGTGCGGCAGTGGGATTAGTGGGGAAAGAGTCTGATCTGTTCCGCTTTACCGTGAAGCACAGTCTGATTTTCACCTGCATGGTGGGTGTGATTACCACGCTGCAGGCCTATGTCTTAACCTGGATGATTCCATGATAGTGATGCCCAGACGCCTGTCAGACGAAGTCGCATCTCGTGTGCGGGCGCTGATTGAAGAACAACAGCTGGAGGCGGGCATGAAGTTGCCCGCTGAGCGCCAACTGGCCGTACAGCTCGGCGTATCGCGCAACTCGCTGCGCGAGGCGCTGGCGAAACTGGTGAGCGAAGGCGTGTTGATTAGCCGTCGTGGCGGCGGGACGTTTATCCGCTGGCAGCATGAGGCATGGTCTGAACAAAACATCGTTCAGCCGCTGAAAACTCTACTGGCAGACGACCCTGATTACAGTTTCGATATTCTGGAAGCCCGCCACGCCATCGAAGCCAGCACCGCCTGGCATGCAGCTATGCGTGCCACTGCTGCCGACAAAGAGAAGATCAGACTCTGTTTCGAGGCCACACAAAGCGAAGATCCAGATCTCGCCTCGCAGGCAGACGTTCGCTTTCATCTCGCCATTGCGGAAGCCTCGCACAACGTGGTGCTGTTACAGACCATGCGCGGTTTCTTCGACGTATTGCAGTCTTCGGTGAAACAGAGCCGCCAGCGAATGTACCTTGTGCCGCCCATATTTTCGCAACTGACGGCGCAGCATCAGGCCGTCCTGGATGCGATTGTTGCCGGAGATGCCGACGGAGCGCGTAAAGCAATGATGGCGCACCTCAGTTTTGTCCACACCACGATTAAACGATTTGATGAAGATCAGGCCCGCCAGGCGCGTATCACCCGCCTGCCCGGTGACCCTGGTGAGAATAGCAGGGAGAACAACACATGATTATTTCAGCAGCCAGCGACTATCGCGCCGCAGCCCAGCGCATCCTACCCCCCTTCTTGTTCCACTATATAGACGGTGGGGCGTATGCAGAGCACACTCTGCGCCGTAACGTGGCAGACCTGTCTGAAGTGGCACTTCGCCAGCGCGTGCTGAAGAATATGTCCGACCTGAGCCTGGAGACAAAGCTGTTCAACGAAACGCTCTCCATGCCGGTGGCCCTTGCACCTGTCGGTCTGTGCGGCATGTACGCGCGCCGGGGCGAAGTTCAGGCCGCCGCCGCCGCTGATGCCAAAGGCATTCCATTTACGCTTTCCACGGTATCCGTATGTCCGATTGAAGAAGTCGCCCCAACCATCAAACGTCCGATGTGGTTTCAGCTATATGTTCTGCGCGATCGTGGCTTTATGCGCAACGCGCTGGAGCGCGCCAAAGCGGCAGGTTGCTCCACGCTGGTCTTTACCGTCGATATGCCAACACCGGGTGCACGCTACCGTGACGTCCATTCCGGGATGAGCGGCCCAAATGCCGCACTACGCCGCTACTGGCAGGCAGTCACCCATCCACAGTGGGCATGGGACGTTGGCCTGAACGGTCGCCCACATGATTTAGGCAATATCTCGACTTATCTTGGTAAACCTACCGGTCTTGAGGATTACATCGGCTGGCTGGCGAATAATTTCGATCCGTCGATTTCCTGGAAAGACCTCGAGTGGATCCGCGAATTTTGGGATGGTCCGATGGTGATCAAAGGGATCCTCGATCCCGAAGATGCCCGAGACGCCGTACGCTTTGGTGCGGACGGCATCGTTGTCTCTAACCACGGTGGTCGCCAGTTAGACGGCGTGCTGTCTTCAGCTCGCGCGTTACCCGCTATTGCCGATGCGGTAAAAGGCGATATCACCATTCTGGCAGACAGTGGGATCCGCAACGGTCTGGACGTCGTACGTATGATTGCGCTGGGCGCGGATAGTGTTCTGCTGGGACGTGCTTATCTGTACGCGCTGGCCACCCACGGTCAGGCCGGGGTGGCGAATCTGCTGAATCTGATCGAGAAAGAGATGAAGGTGGCAATGACCCTGACCGGGGCGAAATCGATTAGCGAAATCAGCCGTGATTCGCTGGTACAGGAACTGGGCAAACAGGTGGCTGACTACCCGATGCAGCCCAAACGTGGAAATGCGGCGTAAACGTTAATTTGCTATGCTGCCCCGTACTTAAGGGGGCAGCATGCTAAACATCGTTTTATTCGAACCAGAAATCCCGCCAAATACCGGCAATATTATCCGTCTTTGCGCCAACACCGGCTTTCGTCTGCATATTATTGAGCCAATGGGCTTTACCTGGGACGACAAGCGCCTGCGTCGCGCGGGGCTGGATTACCATGAATTTACCGCTGTGCTACGCCACCCTGATTACGCCGCCTTCGTCGCCGCAGAAAATCCGCAACGTCTGTTTGCCCTGACCACCAAAGGTACTCCAGCGCATAGCGCGGTAAGCTATCAGGATGGGGATTATCTGATGTTTGGCCCGGAAACTCGCGGTCTGCCAGCCAGCATCCTCGACGCGCTGCCTGCCGAACAAAAAATTCGTATTCCGATGATGCCGGACAGTCGCAGCATGAACCTGTCGAATGCGGTGTCGGTGGTGGTGTATGAGGCCTGGCGCCAGTTAGGTTATCCCGGCGCGATATTGCGTAGTTGATTTTTGTCGGATGGCGGCTGACGCCTTATCCGACCTACGAGGTTTGTAGGCCCGGTAAGCACTGTGCCGCCGGGCATAGCTCGGAAATCAGATTCCATCGCCGTATTCGAAAGTATGATGAATCCCGTTGAAATGCTGATCCATATCCATAGACGGCTTATCGCTGTCTGGCTTACCGACGATGCGCGCCGGTACGCCTGCGGCGGTGGTATGCGGCGGTACGGGCTGTAGCACGACCGAACCTGCGCCAATCTTCGCGCCGCGTCCGACTTCAATGTTGCCGAGAATTTTTGCTCCCGCGCCGATCATCACGCCTTCACGAATTTTCGGGTGGCGGTCACCGCCGGCTTTACCGGTCCCGCCCAGCGTGACGGATTGCAGAATAGAGACGTCGTTTTCAATCACCGCGGTTTCACCGACCACAATGCCGGTGGCGTGATCGAGCATAATCCCACGGCCAATTTTTGCCGCCGGATGAATGTCTACCTGGAAGGTAACGGAAACCTGATTTTGCAGGAAGATCGCCAGCGCCTGACGCCCCTGATGCCACAGCCAGTGACCGATACGGTAGGCCTGAAGCGCATGAAAGCCCTTCAGATACAGCAGTGGAGTGGAATATTTATCGACAGCCGGGTCACGCGTGCGTACTGCCTGAATATCGCAGGCCGCTGAGGCAATCATTTCAGGATCGGCCGCGTAGGCCTCTTCTACGACTTCGCGAATCGCAATGGCGGGCATGATTGGAGAAGCGAGTTTATTCGCCAGCATATAGCTTAGCGCACTGCCGAGATTTTCATGCTTGAGCAGCGTTGCGTGGTAAAAACTGGCCAGCATTGGCTCACATTCCGCCAGTGCCCGGGCTTCCGCTTTAATGTTTTTCCAGACGATATCCAGTTCTTCACACGGCATTGCGTACTCCAGAAGGTAGCAAAACGACCGATCCGTTCTTCGCGGATCGGGTCGTTATATTCAACAGTTCCTTACAGCTAGTGGCGACTCAGCTCGTCCTTGCGTGCACGGCCTAATAACGTCAATGCTGCCTCGCGCGCGTTTTTTCCGCAATACAATACTTGATAAATTTCCTCGGTTATTGGCATCTCAACACCAAAACGGTGCGCCAATTCACGAACTTCTTTCGTATTGCGATAGCCTTCAACCACTTGGCCAATTTTGTCCTGCGCACCCTGCACGTCCATCCCCTGGCCGAGCATCATGCCAAAACGACGGTTGCGCGACTGGTTGTCAGTACAGGTCAGCACCAGATCGCCTAAACCCGCCATCCCCATAAAGGTGGCAGGATCGGCCCCCAGCGCCGCACCAAGACGAGACATTTCGGTCAGCCCACGGGTGATCAATGCGGTTCGTGCATTCGCGCCAAAACCGATGCCGTCAGACATCCCCGCACCAATGGCAATGACGTTTTTCACCGCGCCGCCAAGCTGCACGCCAATGAAATCCGGGTTGCTATAAACGCGGAAGCTTTTGCCGCAGTGCAGCAACTGCTGGAGATCGTCAGCAAAAGTGTCGTCCGTCGAGGCCAGAGAAATCGCCGTCGGCATGCCCGCAGCCAGTTCTTTGGCGAACGTCGGGCCGGAAATAACCGCCAGTGGAATTGAGTCCCCCAGCGCTTCACGCGCGACGTCCTGCAGCAGACGCCCTGTTTCCGCTTCCAGACCTTTTGTCGCCCAGACCAGTCGTGCGTCAGGACGCATCAATGGTTTGATGTTACGCAGCACTTCGCCAAAGACGTGGCTCGGCACCACCACCAGAATATTACGACTGGCGGCCAGTGCAGTGGCTAAATCACTTTCCAGGCGCAGTGTGTCGGGAAAAGGCACATCAGGAAGGAACGCGACGTTGCAGCGATCGTGCTCGAGAGTCGCGATATGTTTAGGATCATGGCCCCACAGGACAACCTGATGGCCATTTCTTGCCAGGGTGATGGCAAGAGCGGTGCCGTACGAGCCGGCACCAATCACAGTCATTGAAGCATTACTTTGGTTCATCAGGCATCCTGATGTTCTTCAGTACCTTCGCCAGCCTGCTGCTGTAAATAGTTCATGAACAGCGCATCAAAGTTGACCGGCGCAAGGTTCAGTTGCGGGAACGTACCGCGTGAAACCAGGCTGGTGATGCATTCGCGGGCATACGGGAACAGAATGTTCGGGCAGTATGCGCCCAGGCAATGCGCCATCTGAGTCCCTTCGATACCACTGATGGAGAAAATACCGCCCTGCTGAACTTCGCACAGGAACGCAGTTTCTTCACCCAGGGAAGCCGTTACGGTGACACGCAGCACTACTTCATACACGTCATCTGCCAGTTGGGTAGATGCGGTATCAAGATCCAGTTTAACCTCTGGCTGCCAATCTTTCTGGAAAACATGCGGTGCATTTGGCGCTTCGAAAGACACATCCTTGGTATAAATACGTTGGATCTGGAAAGCCATTTCAGTGTTATTTTGTTCTGACATGTTGAGAAAACCCTTTAGTGTTGTCCTTTAAATACTTCGGTACGCCTTAACGCAGCAGCGGATCCAGTCCACCACGCGCATCCAACGCATACAAGTCGTCACAACCACCAATGTGCTGTGCATCAATAAAAATCTGCGGAACCGTAGTACGGCCACTGCGCTTGATCATTTCTTCACGCTTAACGGCATCGCCGTCAATCGGAAGCTCCTGGAAACTCACACCCTTGCTGTTCAGGAGCGCCTTTGCGCGATGGCAAAACGGGCAGGTTGCTTTGGTATAGATCTCAATATTGGCCATGACTTATCTCCAGTGTTCTTTTTACCCTGCGGCATGAAAGAAGACGGGTAAATTACTTGCCGCGAACCAGTGGCAGATTCTCACCACTCCAGCCCGCTACGCCATCTTTCAGTACAGACACCTGCTCAAAACCGGCTTTGATCAGCGCAGTCGCTGAATCCTGGCATTGCATGCCTGAGCCATCAACCACAATAACAGGTTTGTTTTTGTGTTTTTCCAGTTCGCCAAAGTTGTTGGCTTTGATTTCGCTCGGCAGCAGGTTCGTGGAGCCAGCGATATGACCTTTGCGGAAGTCGTCGCGCTGACGTAAATCCACGACAACGGCGTCTTCTTTATTGATGAGACGTGTGGCTTCTCCGCGCGTAATCACCTTCACTTTGGAAGTCAGGCTCTTAAACGTGGTAAATAATACAGCCGCCAGTAACGCAATCCAGGCGATACTCAATACAGGGTGGCGACTAACAAATTGCATAATTTCTTGCATGGGGGGTAACAACTCCCAACTCAGTGATTAAAAAAACCAGGAAAGGAGTATACCTGCGCGTTGACGCAAATACAGCCAGAGCGTGCATTGGATTGCATTTTTGCGGGGCGCTACGGAAAAAAAAACCTAAAACCACGCCCTCTGCGGCGCGCTCTGGTCGATTATTTGATCTTCCGGGGCTACTTTATCGATTCAGCTGTAGTAAAATTACGCAATTATTTTTATCTATTAAGTGTGAGGTTGTCGCAATGTCGGTTTCTAAAAAACCTATGGTACTGGTGATTCTGGATGGCTATGGCTATCGCGAAGACAGCCAGGATAACGCCATCTTTAATGCCAAAACCCCGGTAATGGATGCCCTGTGGGCAAAACGTCCGCATACCCTGATTGATGCGTCTGGCCTGGAAGTTGGCCTGCCCGATCGCCAGATGGGCAACTCCGAAGTCGGTCACGTCAACCTGGGCGCGGGCCGCATCGTGTATCAGGACCTGACCCGTCTGGATGTAGAAATTAAAGAGCGTACTTTCTTCGCTAACCCGGTGCTGACCAATGCGGTCGACCAGGCAAAAAATAGCGGCAAAGCGGTTCACATCATGGGTCTGCTCTCTGCGGGCGGTGTTCACAGCCACGAAGATCACATCATGGCGATGGTAGAAATGGCTGCTGAACGCGGCGCGGAAAAAATCTATCTGCACGCTTTCCTTGATGGCCGTGATACCCCGCCGCGCAGCGCTGAACATTCACTGCAGAAATTCGAAGAGAAATTTGCCGCACTGGGCAAAGGCCGCGTAGCGTCCATCATCGGTCGTTACTACGCGATGGACCGCGACAACCGTTGGGATCGCGTTGAACAGGCTTATGACCTGATGACGTTGGCTAAAGGCGAGTTCCAGTTCGCTACGGCGGTTGAAGGCCTGCAGGCTGCTTATGCCCGCGACGAAAACGACGAATTCGTGAAAGCGACCGTGATCCGTGCTGAAGGCCAGGCTGAAGCCGCCATGGAAGACGGCGATACGCTGATTTTCATGAACTTCCGTGCTGACCGTGCGCGTGAAATCACTCGTGCGTTTGTTAACGCTGACTTCGACGGCTTCGCCCGTAAGAAAGTCGTTAACCTCAACTTTGTGATGCTGACCGAATACGCGGCCGACATCAAAACTGCGGTTGCTTACCCACCAGCATCTCTGGCTAACACCCTTGGCGAGTGGATGGCGAAGCACGACAAAACGCAGTTGCGTATTTCCGAAACCGAAAAATATGCGCACGTGACCTTCTTCTTCAACGGCGGCGTAGAAGAGCCGTTCAAAGGCGAAGACCGCATCCTGATCAACTCGCCGAAAGTTGCGACCTACGATCTGCAGCCGGAGATGAGCTCTGCTGAGCTGACCGAAAAACTGGTTGCGGCGATTGAGAGCGGAAAATACGACACCATCATTTGTAACTACCCGAACGGCGACATGGTTGGTCATACCGGAGTGATGGAAGCAGCGGTTAAAGCGGTTGAAGCGCTGGATCACTGCGTTGAACAGGTCGCGAAAGCGGTTGAATCCGTTGGCGGCCAGTTGCTGATCACCGCGGACCACGGTAACGCAGAGCAGATGCGCGATCCGTCCACCGGTCAGGCGCACACTGCGCACACCAACCTGCCCGTTCCGCTGATTTATGTCGGTGGTAAGAACGTTAAAGCAGTCGAAGGCGGCAAACTTTCTGATATCGCCCCGACGATGCTGACGCTGATGGGTATGGAAATCCCGCAAGAGATGACTGGTAAGCCGCTGTTCATCGTGGAATAATCCCTCCCCATGAGGGGAAAGGCGATTAATACCATCACTCGGGCCGTGAAACCGCGTAAGTTTTCAGTCAGGCCCTTGTTCTACGCCAGCGCGCTTAGCGCTGGCGTATTGCTGTGCGCCTTTTCCGCCCACGCGGACGAACGCGACCAGCTCAAATCTATTCAGGCCGATATCGCGGCAAAAGAACGCGCGGTACGCCAACAGCAACAACAACGCGCCACCCTACTCGCTCAGCTTAAAGCGCAGGAACAAGCCATCGCCGTTGCCGCAAGGCAGTTGCGCGAAACGCAAAACTCACTGGCGCAGCTGAATGCGCAAATCGCAGAGATGAACGCAGCACTCGCGAAGCTGGAAAAACAGCGGGCCGCGCAAGAGCGCAGCCTGGCAGCGCAGCTAGACGCAGCTTTTCGACAGGGCGAACACACCGGCATTCAGCTCATTCTTAGCGGTGAAGAAAGCCAGCGTGGGCAACGCCTGCAAGCCTATTTCGGCTATCTGAACCAGGCGCGACAGGAAACCATCGCGCAACTGAAACAAACCCGCGAAGAGGTCGACTCGCAAAAAGCCGAGCTGGAAGATAAGCAGAGCGAACAGCAGACGCTACTGTACGAACAGCGCGCTCAGCAGGCTAAGCTGGAACAGGCACGTAACGAACGCCAGAAAACACTTTCGAGTCTGGAATCATCGATTCAACAGGGTCAACAGCAACTGGGCGAAATGCGCGCCAACGAATCCCGTCTGCGCAACAGCATTGCTCGCGCCGAAGCCGCTGCCAAAGCGCGCGCGGAACGTGAAGCGCGCGAGGCGCAGGCCGTACGTGATAAGCAGAAGGATGCGTCACGAAAAGGCTCAACCTATAAACCGACCGAAAGTGAAAAATCACTGATGTCGCGTACCGGCGGTTTAGGTTCGCCACGCGGTCAGGCATTCTGGCCCGTTCGTGGTCCAACTCTACATCGTTATGGCGAACAGCTGCAGGGTGAGCTACGTTGGAAGGGTATGGTTATTGGTGCATCCGAGGGCACCGAAGTTAAAGCCATTGCCGATGGTCGCGTCATTCTGGCGGACTGGCTGCAGGGCTATGGCCTGGTGGTCGTCGTTGAACACGGTAAAGGCGATATGAGCCTGTACGGTTATAACCAGAGCGCACTGGTCAGCGTCGGTACGCAGGTTCGCGCCGGGCAGCCTATAGCACTTGTGGGTAGCAGCGGCGGTCAGGGCAGGCCGGCACTCTATTTCGAAATTCGTCGCCAGGGTCAGGCGGTCAATCCACAGCCGTGGTTGGGAAGATAAGTTTTGCCACAACAATTTCGTCGTCTACTACTCTCTCTCGCCAGTCTGCTGGCCTTCGCAACACCTGTATTTGCTGGCAAACTCGCCATCGTCATTGATGATTTCGGCTATCGCCCACACACTGAAAACCAGGTACTGGCGATGCCTTCTACCATCTCCGTTGCCGTTCTGCCTAACGCCCCACATGCGCGTGAAATGGCAATCAAAGCGCATAACAGCGGGCATGAAGTCTTAATCCATCTGCCAATGGCGCCGCTGAGCAAGCAGCCGTTAGAGAAAGACACGTTACGCCCTGAAATGAGCAGCGAAGAGATTGAGCGGATTATTCGCGACGCAGTAAGCAAAGTACCGAATGCGGTCGGTCTGAACAACCATATGGGCAGCGCGATGACCTCCAGCCTGTTCGGCATGCAGAAGGTGATGCAGGCGCTGGAACGCTACGACCTCTACTTCCTGGACAGCATGACCATTGGTAACAGCCAGGCAATGCGCGCAGCGTCAGGCACAGGTGTGAAGGTCATCAAACGCAAAGTCTTCCTGGATGACACGCAAAACGAAGCCGATATTCGCCGTCAGTTTAATCGTGCCGTCGAGCTTGCGCGCCGCAACGGTTCCGCAATCGCCATTGGCCACCCTCACCCGTCTACGGTTCGCGTCCTGCAGCAGATGCTGTATAGCCTGCCAGCCGACATCACGCTGGTTCGCCCAAGCAGTTTGCTCAATGAACCACAGGTGGATACCTCCAGACCAAACCTCACACCACCGAAGAACGGTACGCCTGATGCGCCGCGTAATCCTTTCCGCGGGGTGAAATTATGCAAACCGAAACAGCCGTTAGAGCCGGTGTACGCCAGCCGCTTCTTCAGCGTGCTCGGCGAAAGAATCACCCAAAGCACGCTGGTGCAGTATATGCGCCTGCAGTGGCAGGGCTGGCAATAATCAGTCTTTACTATCCAGCGTTAAATGGGCCAGGCGGCGCGGCGTCAATGATTTATCGCGCCACTGGCTAAAACGGATAGCCCACAACAGCACCTGATAACCCAGCTTAACGCTGCAGATATTACTCACCATACGCTTGAACATACCCGATACAAATACTTCAGCAATCATGCGCTGGCGGATTTTCTCGTCCGGCTCTTTACGTATGCAATGACAAACGCGTAGCGCTTCGTAAATCACCTGCTGTTTGAATTCCGGGTAAATTGGAATGCGTCCGGCGTAGTCGTGATTCATCTTATCCAGCAGACGGGTAATTTTGATGTAGTGGCGCTGGTAAGCGAGGTTTTTCAGCCCGGTGCGCGGCAGACGGCTAACAGATGCGCCGTGCAGGAAGTATTTGTACAGCGGGACTTCCGTGTAACGCGCGCGCTTCGCATTAAACATAAACTCCGTTGTCCAGATAATATCCTGGTGGTGCAGGCCAGACAGGAAGGTCAGCCCCGCGTCGCGGATAGTCTGATGACGATAAACGCCCATCCAGACAACGTGCCGCCAACGGCGGCTGGCTAACGCTTTGCGTAACCAGTCTGGCCCGGTCATCACGCCGGTAGAACGAATACGATCGGTAGGAATGGATGCCCAGGTATGGCCCGTCTCAGCAATACACCAGTCAGCGTTGCACTGCGCAACATCCAGGTTGTCTTTCAGCGCCATATTCATCAGCGTTTCATACATTTCCGGATAGGCAATATCATCGCCGTCTACGTACGCGATGTACTCCCCCCTGGCAACTTTCATACCGGTATTGCGCGCCGCAGAAACGCCCCCATTGCGCTGGTGCAGCAGATGAACGTGCGGATAACGATCCGCATAAGACTGAGCAAGCTCCGCAGAGTTATCCGTAGAGCCATCATTAACAATAATGATCTCCAGGTTCTTCCAGGTTTGCGCAATCAGTGAATCCATACACGCAATGAACGGCTCACCCGTGTTGTAAAGCGGCATAATGACGCTCAGGAGACCAGGGGTATAGGTCATATCAAATCCTGCCAAACAGTAGAGTTATCGGCACTTTTTAGCATATTAAGCGGTAGGTTTTCAGAAAAAAATATTAATTCTTTAGCGGAAAATGCGCCGGGCAGGAGGAAGCAAAAAAGCCCCGGACGGTAATGATAATCAACATCCGGGGACAACACACAGAATCCACAGGGTGGATACGGTTAATCCCAGCTCAGGATCACTTTCCCTGACTGGCCTGAACGCATCGCGTCAAAGCCCTGCTGGAATTCATCAATGGAGAATCGATGGGTGATGATCGGCGACAAATCCAGACCAGACTGGATCAGTGCAGCCATTTTGTACCAGGTTTCAAACATCTCACGACCGTAGATACCTTTAATAAACAGCCCCTTAAAGATAACTTTGGTCCAATCGATTGACATATCAGATGGCGGAATACCCAGCATAGCAATACGGCCACCGTGGTTCATGGTGTCCAGCATGGCGCGAAACGCTGGCGGCGCCCCGGACATCTCCAGGCCCACATCAAACCCTTCGGTCATACCCAGTTCAGCCATCACGTCGGTCAGATTCTCTTTCGACACGTTGACCGCGCGGGTGATACCCATTTTGCGCGCCAGCTCAAGGCGATACTCATTAACGTCGGTGATCACCACGTGGCGTGCGCCAACGTGCTTCGCGACCGCCGCCGCCATAATACCGATTGGACCCGCACCGGAAACCAGCACATCTTCCCCAACCAGATCGAACGACAGCGCCGTGTGCACTGCATTACCGAACGGATCGAAGATAGACGCCAGGTCGTCGGAGATATTGTCCGGGATTTTAAATGCGTTAAATGCCGGGATCACCAGGTACTCCGCAAAGCAGCCAGGACGGTTTACACCGACACCGGTCGTATTGCGGCACAGGTGAGTACGTCCACCGCGGCAGTTACGGCAATGCCCGCAGGTGATATGACCTTCGCCTGAAACACGATCGCCGATTTTAAAGCCTTTAACTTCCTGGCCGATGCCAACAACTTCGCCGACATATTCATGCCCAACGACCATCGGTACCGGGATGGTTTTTTGCGACCATTCATCCCAGTTATAAATGTGAACGTCAGTCCCGCAGATGGCTGTTTTACGGATTTTAATCAGCAAATCGTTATGACCGACTTCCGGTTCAGGAACGTCGGTCATCCAAATGCCCTCTTCCGCTTTCAGTTTGGATAACGCTTTCATTTCACATCCTCAGGCAATAACGCCCAGTTGTTTACCAATGCGTGTGAACGCCTCAACAGCACGCGTAATCTGCTCAGGGGTATGCGCCGCAGACATCTGGGTACGGATACGCGCCTGGCCTTTTGGAACCACCGGATAGAAGAATCCGGTAACGTAAATCCCCTCTTTTTGCAGCTCGCGGGCGAATGCCTGCGCCACTACTGCATCACCCAGCATAACCGGGATAATCGCGTGATCCGCACCGGCTAACGTAAAGCCTGCGGCAGACATTTGCTCGCGGAACTGACGTGCATTCGCCCACAGGCGATCGCGCAGGTCGCTGCCAGCTTCAACCATTTCCAGCACTTTAATGGAAGCCGCAACAATCGCCGGTGCCAGTGAGTTGGAGAACAAATAAGGGCGGGAACGCTGACGCAGCCACTCAACAACTTCTTTGCGCGCTGCGGTGTAACCACCGGATGCGCCGCCGAGTGCTTTACCCAGCGTACCGGTGATGATGTCCACGCGACCCATCACGTCACAGTATTCATGGGAGCCACGACCATTTTCGCCGACAAAACCGACGGCATGGGAATCATCAACCATGACCAGCGCGTCGTATTTATCCGCCAGATCGCAAACGCCTTTCAGGTTAGCGATTACCCCATCCATAGAGAACACGCCATCAGTGGCGATCAGGATATGACGAGCGCCCGCTTCACGCGCTTCTTTCAGGCGAGCTTCCAGTTCCACCATATCGTTGTTGGCGTAACGGAAACGTTTTGCTTTACACAGACGCACGCCATCAATGATAGAAGCGTGGTTCAGGGCATCGGAAATAATTGCGTCTTCTGCGCCCAACAGCGTTTCAAACAGGCCGCCGTTGGCGTCGAAGCAGGAAGAGTAAAGGATGGCATCTTCCATACCGAGGAATGCCGCCAGTTTTTGCTCCAGTTGTTTATGGCTGTCCTGGGTACCGCAAATAAAGCGAACCGAAGCCATACCAAATCCGTGAGAATCCATACCCGCTTTTGCCGCTGCAATCAGTTCCGGATGGTTAGCCAGTCCCAGATAGTTGTTCGCACAAAAGTTAATAACGTGGCTTCCATCCGCCACGGTGATATCCGCCTGCTGGGCAGATGTAATAATGCGTTCTTCTTTAAACAATCCTTCCGCACGTGCGGTTTCGAGATCGTTCGTTAACTGTTTGTAAAAATCCCCACGCATTTCAATTCTCCAGACTGGGCAAATTTCAGCACATATTACCCAAAGCTATACGTTGATACGAGATGACGCATCATCACTTCTTCAAAATGAAGCATAAATCACGTGTACCCGCACGGCTTATCGGTGAATGGCTGAAGCCTAAGCCATGTAGTGATATGATAGAAGTATTCGTGTCTGAGATTGTCTCTGACTCCATAATTCGAAGGTTACATTTATGATCATCGTTACCGGCGGCGCGGGCTTTATCGGCAGCAACATCGTTAAGTCCCTGAATGATAAAGGCATCACCGACATCCTGGTGGTGGACAACCTGAAAGACGGCACCAAGTTTGTTAACCTGGTGGATCTGAATATTGCTGACTACATGGACAAGGAAGACTTCCTGATCCAGATTATGGCCGGGGAAGATTTCGGCGATATCGAAGCGATTTTCCACGAAGGCGCATGCTCTTCCACCACCGAGTGGGACGGCAAGTATATGATGGACAACAACTATCAATACTCCAAAGAGCTACTGCACTACTGCCTGGAGCGTGAAATCCCGTTCCTGTACGCATCCTCTGCCGCCACCTACGGCGGTCGCACTTCTGATTTCATCGAATCCCGTGAATATGAGAAACCGCTGAACGTCTACGGCTACTCAAAATTCCTGTTCGACGAGTACGTGCGTCAGATCCTGCCAGAAGCCAATTCTCAGATTGTTGGCTTCCGCTATTTCAACGTCTACGGACCGCGTGAAGGCCACAAAGGCAGCATGGCAAGCGTTGCTTTCCACCTCAACACCCAGCTTAACAATGGCGAAACGCCAAAACTGTTTGAAGGCAGTGAAAACTTCAAACGTGATTTCGTTTACGTAGGCGACGTGGCTGCGGTAAACCTGTGGTTCCTGGAAAACGGGGTTTCCGGCATCTTTAACCTCGGTACAGGTCGTGCGGAATCTTTCCAGGCCGTTGCCGATGCTACGCTGGCGTACCACAAAAAAGGCAGCATTGAGTACATTCCATTCCCGGAAAAACTGAAAGGCCGCTACCAGGCATTTACCCAGGCAGATCTGACGAACCTGCGCGCAGCGGGCTATGACAAGCCGTTTAAAACCGTCGCCGAAGGCGTCACGGAATATATGGCCTGGCTGAACCGCGACAACGCTACAAATTCACAAAATCATTCGAGCGGTATCAAGGCGGCAACTAAGTGAACCTCCGGGAGCTTACAAGAGTAAGTGACCGGAGTGAACACAGGCAGCCAACGCAGAGACAGCTTGAAGGATGAAGTGAATGAAGATTTTGGTGGTTGGCCCGTCTTGGGTGGGTGACATGATGATGTCGCAAAGTCTCTATCGCACGCTCAAGGCGCGCTATCCCCAGGCGATAATCGACGTGATGGCACCTGCATGGTGCCGTCCGTTATTGTCGCGCATGCCAGAAGTCAACGAAGCTATCGCCATGCCGTTGGGGCACGGCGCGCTGGAGATCGGCGAGCGCCGTAAACTCGGCCACAGTCTGCGTGAGAAGCGCTATGACCGCGCTTATGTGCTGCCTAACTCGTTTAAATCAGCTCTGGTGCCATTCTTTGCGGGTATTCCCCATCGTACCGGTTGGCGTGGCGAGATGCGCTACGGTCTGCTGAACGATGCGCGCGTACTGGATAAAGACGCATGGCCACTGATGGTCGAGCGCTATGTGGCTCTGGCTTATGATAAAGGCGTGATGCTGACGGCCAAAGATTTGCCGCAGCCTCTGCTATGGCCACAGTTGCAGGTCAGCGATGGTGAAAAATCGCTAACCTGTAGCCAGTTCTCCCTTTCAGCCGAACGCCCCATCATCGGTTTTTGCCCAGGTGCGGAATTTGGTCCAGCAAAACGCTGGCCACATTACCACTACGCAGAGTTGGCGAAGCAGTTGATCGATGAAGGCCATCAGATTGTGCTGTTTGGCTCAGCAAAAGACCATGAAGCTGGCAATGAAATCCTGGCAACGCTGAGCACTGAACAGCAAGCCTGGTGCCGTAATCTGGCGGGCGAAACACAGCTGGAACAGGCCGTCATTCTGCTCGCCGCCTGCAAAGCGGTCGTCACCAACGATTCTGGATTAATGCACGTGGCCGCAGCACTGAACCGTCCACTGGTCGCATTGTATGGTCCAAGCAGCCCGGATTTTACGCCTCCGCTTTCCCACAAGGCACGTGTCATTCGCCTGATTACGGGGTATCACAAAGTGCGTAAGGGCGATGCGGCAGAAGGCTATCACCAGAGCCTGATTGACATCACACCCCAGCGCGTACTGGAAGAACTCAACGACCTGTTGTTACAAGAGGAAGCCTGACGGATGCGGGTTCTGATCGTTAAAACGTCGTCTATGGGCGATGTACTGCATACGTTGCCCGCATTAACCGATGCGCAGCAGGCTATTCCGGGTATTCAATTTGATTGGGTGGTGGAAGAAGGGTTCGCTCAAATCCCCTCTTGGCATTCAGCTGTTGACCGGGTTATTCCAGTAGCGATCCGTCGCTGGCGTAAAGCCTGGTTTTCAGCGCCGATTAAAGCCGAGCGTAAAGCGTTTCACGATGCGGTGCGTTTACAGCATTATGACGCAATAATCGATGCTCAGGGTTTAGTTAAAAGCGCCGCGTTGGTGACACGTCTGGCACGTGGCATCAAGCATGGTATGGACTGGAGCACAGCCCGCGAACCGCTGGCGAGTCTGTTTTATAATCGCAAACATCACATAGCCAAACAGCAGCACGCGGTAGAACGTACGCGTGAATTGTTCGCCAAAAGTCTGGGGTATGCTAAACCGCAGTTGCAGGGTGATTACGCGATTGCGCAGCATTTTATGAATGAACATAAGGCTGATGCAGGCCAGTATGCTGTATTTCTGCACGCCACCACACGTGATGATAAGCACTGGCCAGAAGCCAACTGGCGGGAGCTTATTGGCCTGTTAAATAATACGGGCATCCGTATTAAACTCCCCTGGGGTGCTCCTCATGAAGAAGCGCGCGCCAAAAGGCTGGCAGAAGGGTTTCCCTACGTTGATGTCCTGCCGCGAATGAGTCTGGAAGATGTGGCTCGCATTCTGGCGGGGGCAAAATTTGTGGTGTCGGTTGATACAGGATTGAGCCATTTAACCGCCGCGTTGGATCGCCCTAATATTACGTTGTATGGCCCAACGGATCCCGGACTGATTGGGGGATATGGGAAGAATCAATACACACAGCAAAGCCATTCCGGAAAATTGCAGGATCTGGATGCTAACTTAGTCAACATATCGCTAGTTGATAATAATTTGCTTTAACTTTAAGAGATGAACCATGCTTCGCCAACACATGTTTTCTCGCTTTATTTGTAGTATAAGAAATAACCCATTCGATTTTATATACTTCTTATTTTACGCTGGGATCCTGGCAACGCTTGCGATGGTGTTGGTCAATCCAGATGAAGCGCTGAAGGTGTTTATTTTCTCCACGGCGCTATCTCTACCGCTTATAGGAAAAAATATAAAACATGTGTGCAGCAACAAAAAAAACCTGTTTTTACCTGTTATGTTGTTGCTCTTCGGTTTACTCCAGATTATTTGGGTAGAAATATTCAAACAGCCAGGATCTGCTTTTACCGGAGCCTATAGGTCATACCAGAACGGTGGCAAAGTGATGATTTTTGCCGCACTGGTTATGACCGCTTTGGCATCGCGAGAGCCATGTGCCAACACAACTCGCATCACCAGTATCTGGACAATTCTTACAGCAATAGGTCTGTATCTTTTCGCAGGCTACGAGGTCGCCGGGGCACCAGATATTATGACCTACCGTGTTGCGCTGGGCTTTGAACACCAAACCGGCACAGCCTACGCTCTGACGCTAATTGCATTATTAGCCTCTCAGGCCATTATTAATCTGCGTCTAAAACACACCGTTGCACTCTATCTGTTACATTTTTTGATATCGCTGGCAGTCATCATCACAACGCAAACTCGAGCCGCTATTTTGGTATACCCGATCCTGAGTGTCGGCCTATTCCTGATGTACTATCGTCACAACCGTATCATGTTATTCAAAGCGTTATTGGGCTTCGTGATACTAGTCGGTCTGGCGGCCATTCCTTTAAAGCCAGTACTTGAAAATCGCTATCAGAATTTTATGCTAGATGTGCACTCTTACAGCCAAAACAATAGTAATACCTCAATAGGCGCACGACTCGCAATGCAACAAGTCGGCATTGAAACGGGGAAAGCACATATCTGGGGCCAATCACTTGAACAACGTAGTGATGAGATCCAGCGACTTACTGTACAGCACCCCTCATGGCAAGTCGCTCTTATATTCGTTAACGTCCACCTACATAACGAAGTTGTTGATACCTTCTCGCTGAAAGGCATCCCTGGTGTTGTTGTGCTACTCTTGCTTTATACTGCCATGTTTTTAATAGCTTACTGGCAACGTAGTCCTCTGTTGTTCGTCGTCTCAGGCGCTATCGCTGTCTATGGCTTGAGTGATTTATTATTGTATGCCAAAGGTGAAGCCCTGAGCAGCGTGCTGGCGTTATGTGTAGCAGCAGTACTGAGCTCGAATCCAACAAGAGAACGATGCCATGGTTAACGCTTCCGGTTATTTACTGAGCATTATTATACCTACATACAACAACGCTGAACTCATCACAGCGACGTTGGCGTCTATACATCAGAGCATCACTGATGATGTTGAGGTAATAATTGTTAATGATGGCTCTACGGATTTAACCGAAGAGCGTATAAATGCGTTTTACCGCGAAAAAGATTGTCATAATGTTAAATATATAAGTCAAAAAAATCAGGGTGTTGCAATCACCCGCAACGTTGGGCTTGCTCATGCGACAGGGAAATATATTGGCTTTGTAGACAGTGATGATATTGTCTGCCAGAATTATTTTACAATTCTCCTGCCTAAGTTAAGAGACGAAAAATATGACATCATCGAATTTAACTTAACTCGAGATATAAATAATTTGTATAAGAACGCGCCGAAAATGGAAAACAACATTACCCAGCGCGAAATAATCTTATCAGATGACAATTACGCCCCTCTATTACCAATATTCAAGGCAGGGCAATGGCATCTGATGACAAAAATCTTTCACCGTAATATCATTGGTAGCGATAAGTTCGAGGAACATCATCGCTACGAAGACATGATTTTTTGTCCATTCCAGTATTTTAAATGTCATAAGATTCTAAAAATCGAGAATAAGTTATATTACTACCGAGTAAACGATAAAAGTATTACCGAGAACATTATTGATAGTGACGCTGACAGCATTTTCTTTGCTATGCGAAAAATGTATAAATATATTAATGAAAATAGTTCCAAGCGTACTGTTGCGACATTTATGATTATCAATTGCTTTCTCGAAGGACGTAAACTTTTACGCAAGAAAAAAGGCTATTATCGCTATAGCGAGAGTATGCTAAATGACATTCAGAATGCACTTGCATGCTGCGATACGAAAATCGTTAAGAAGAAAATAATTCTGAAGATGAAATACCCCCATATCGATCGTTCTATTTCTGAAACAAGATATAAGATAATATCTGCTTGCAAAAGCTTATTCTTGCGAAAGGGATTTTAACATGTTTGAAAAAGTTGACCGGATTCTTATTTGCAAGCTCAAGTTTTATGGGGATGTTCTGCTAACTACACCTGTTATTGCCAGCATTCGGGCTCGTTATCCGCAAGCTAAGATCGATTTGCTGCTCTATAAAGATACCAAAGCAATCTTAGCCGCCCATAAAGATATCAATAATTTTTATCTGATTGAGAAAAAGCAAGGCCTGCTGTCAACAGTGAAAAATTACCTTTCAGTGCGTCAAAAACTGAAGAAAAATCACTACGACCTGATCGTTAACCTCACCGAACAATGGCCGATCGGCGCTCTTATAGCCTCTTTGCGTTGCCCTTCAATTGCTTTTGAGCGCGAAAAAGATCAGTGGAACCGACTTTTTACGCGAGTAACGCCATCCATTGGAACGCATATTGTTGAACAAAATTTATCTATTCTAAAAGGTATTGGGTTTAGCGAAACAGAACTGAAGAAAGAGATGTCTCTTTGTTATCGCCCTGACGACTATCAACATTTAGTTACCCTACTCCCGGAATTGCCTTCACAAAAATATGTCGTTATTCAACCCACTGCCAGACAAGAGTTTAAATGCTGGGACGATGAAAAATTTGCGCATGTTATAGACCACCTTCATCGGCGTGGTCTGCATGTTTATCTTACCTGTGGGCCAGCGCTAAGTGAGCAGCAGCAGGTTCAGCGCATTGCTGAACTGTGTCAATCCTCCCCTGATCTGACGCTGGCAGGTAAAACCACCTTTTTGCAGTTGGCTGCATTGATCGATCATGCAGTTCTGTACATTGGCGTCGATTCTGCTCCTATGCATATGGCAGCGGCGCTAAAGACACCGCAGGTCTGCCTGTTTGGTGCCACCAATTATCAACAGTGGAAGCCATGGTCAAATAAAGCTTTATTGATTTGGGCTGGCGATTATCATCCGATGCCTTCTCGAGATAAACTCGACAGATCTAAAAAATATCTAACATGGATACCGGAGCAAGCTGTGATTGACGCTATCGATAAGGTACTTCATGATAGTGACAATATAAAAGGTAATGAGAAAGCATAAATGGACAGCAAAAAAAACGTTATTAACATTGCTTACTGTACAGATGCCAATTATCTGGAATATGTAGCAGTGTCCATTATGTCTGTCATAATGAACAATCCGGGGCAAGATCTGTCATTCTTCGTCTTTGTCTATGACGTTACAGATGAAGAAATCAATAAACTGCGTTCTACCAGTGATAAAATTCAGGTTATCAATATCGATAAGGAAGAGATTGAAAAGTATAACAATGACTTTGCAATCAAACACCTGAACCGTTCTACCTATATGCGTCTGGCCGTACCGCGCTTACTTAAAGATAAGGTTGAACATTTTATCTATTTAGATGCTGATACACTATGTTTTGATAAGCTCAATGATATTAACAGCATTGATATTAGCAATGTCATTTGCGCTGTCAGCCATGATTCTCTCGATATTCATGATACAAAAAATGCCAAACGTCTGAGCCTCAGTACTGGTCATTATTTCAATGCTGGTTTTTTATATATTAACATTGAAAACTGGATCAAGTTTGACATTGAAAATAAAGCAAATACAGTGTTATTTGAACAAGGTAAATCCTTACCTTACTTTGATCAGGATGCACTGAACATCGCAATGAACGGTAACGTTAAATTTATTGATAAGCGATGGAACTTCTTATTTAACTGGTTCACAGACCAGCAAAAAGATACCTTTTTTTACCAAAAAGATATCCTGCCTCGCATTATTCATTTTACTGGTGGGAGAAAACCCTGGTATAAAGAACATACTGGGCTTTCACAGCAACTTTATCTTTTCTACCATCATTTCACACCATGGCGAAACACCGAAATGCGTTCTTATGCTCCACGCATGAGACCTACTGATTACCGAGTCTATTCACGCCAGGAAGCTAAAAAAGGGAATTATTTCGCCTCATTCAAATGGTATTTGAAATACCTTAAGAGTAAATTACGTTAAAAAAAAACTCCCTTACGGGAGTTTTTTTACTTACTTTTTAATTTTTCACGCAAATAACCAATATAGCTTATTACCGAGGCGAAATACTTCCCTTGTAATCTTTCATGGCGTGATTTCTTTTTATACTGTTTTGGCGTTCTGGCTGGTAGCAGTGGAACATCCGCCCACGGCGAAGCCTTCCAGGCTTCAACAAAGTACTGTGCAGAGGGATAGCTAGCCCATGAATTCCATGGTTTAGTTACACCTATATAATGGATAAGAATCGTTTCAGGCGTTATATACTCTTTATATTTCGAAAGGTTCTTGCTTTTTAATTCTTGCTTAATACCATAGATAGCATTAAATCTTCTTTCCAGAAAAATCACTTTTTTAAAGAAAAGAATATTCAAGACATCCTGATCCGGAAATGAAAGTTTGTTATTTTTGTCTAATAAGATATCAAAAGCTGCATTGATAAAATTCTGCTCTTTCCACTTTTTCAGGTTTGCAAATATGACACCTGAATTGAAATAATCTTTATTTATCTCAATATCTCTGGCAGGGCTATCATCCACATCAGTAATTACCGCTGCGACATGTTTTCCAAGATCAATCTGCGTGAGTTCAAAAAGTGAACCTTTGCACATCACATCCGCATCAATGTATAAAAGTGAATCAATTTTCTCACCAAGATATTCAAAGGCAATAAATCTGAAGTACATTGCGTGTGACCAAGCGTGGCTACTTGGTAAAACCTTTAACCCATTAGCATCCATAACATAAATTGAGATGTTTGTGGAAAATTGCTCTGCTAATTTAGAAATCCGCTGCTGGTAATCAGCATCAATGTAGTCAGTAAAAAGATGAAAATGGATATTTAAATCTTTATTATTCAATAGTACCGATGTCATCGAAATTGCAGCACCAAACATAAAATTCCTGTCAACACCCCAGGCGATGTTAAGTTGTATTTTTTGTTCTGTCGGCGCTTGATTAAACTCAAGTATCTTTTTTATAGACTGATGACAATCAAAGTTCATTCGCTACACCTATTTAATCTATTATCAATAAGTTATTGTTTCTATATTCAATATGCTTTTGAATTGTGTAACTTATTTTTTATATACATTACATGACTAAGTACCGAGCGAATATATTTACGCTGCACTCTTTCATGCCGTGACTTACGTTTATACAACTTTGCCGTATTTGCATTTAACAAGGATTGTTCCGCCCATGCGGATTTTTTATATGCTTCGATGAAGAATTTAGCCACCGGATATTTAGCCCATGTATGCCATGGCTTAGTAACACCGACATAATGGATTAAAACAGTATCATCTGTAATATAATCCTGATAAATCTTATCGTTTTTGTTTTTTAGTTCCTGATCCACACCATAAATACAGTTAAAATCTCTTCTCAGGAAAATCACATTCCCTACAAATAATATATTTAACACATCCTGGTCAAAATATAGAAGTTCCTTTTGACGTTTTTCTAAAATAGAAAATGCTTTGGTCAACAGGTTCTGTTCACGCCACACTTCGAGATTAGCAAATACCACGCCAGAGTTAAAGTAACCGTTACTCAGTTCAGGAATACCGAGTCTGTTACCGGATTTAATACGCACTTCATCAATATCATTAATAACAGCGGCATATTCTCCACAGAAATTAATCTCGGTAAGCTCGCGGAGAGATCCTTTGCAAATAACATCTGCATCAAGATACAGTACGGAGCTTAAGTCTGTGCTTAAATATTCAAATGCGAAATAACGATAGTACATTGCATAAGTCCATGCTTTTGTACTCGGTAAGTCACGAAACGCCGCGTTATCGAACACAAGAACCGTCACCGTCGTACTATACATTTGGGTCAGGCGTTTTACACTCTCCAGATAATCGTCATCTATATAGTCTGTTGCTATATAAAAGTGAATATCAATATCAGGGTTATTCACTAACACTGAGGTCATTGAAATGCCAGAGCCAAATAAAAAATTACGGTCGACACCATACGCAACACTTAGTTTTTTACTCTTCTCATGCGTAGAGCTGTCTATGACGTGTTTTTGAATAACTAGCTTCTGGAAATCAATGTTCATAATAAAATGGCCTCAAACTTTATGTGTGATTTATAGCGCTTTTCTTATTGTTCTTCGTCTTATTTTTTGCGCTTTTGTGACAGCCTGTTCAAACAACCTGACTTCCTGACGAAAGATTTCACGTAGTGGCATCGAAAAATAGACACGTAAAAAACGGTAGATATCTCTGGACGTCAGACCGATCTCAAGTGAAGAGAAATAGAGTCCGATCAAGTCCTTGTCTCGCCAGCGGCGCGGTACATGTTGACGAATTTGTGCACGATGCAGATCGATTACGGAAAGTTTGATATCCGCAATATTTTCTGGCATCGGTTGTTGGAGTAAAAAATGGCAAATATAGCAATCCCGATGATTTACTCCACCCCGATGCATTTTACCCACCATTTCTGCCACACGGGTAATAATGGTCCGTTTTAATACAAAATCAGGACGCTCAACTCCCCACCCGGCACAAAAATCTTCAAGGCTGATGGTGGGAGAAAGGTCCTCAGTGATGATAAACGAGGTTCGCTCTAACGGATTCAGACCTTTTTGACCAAATGCAACCCCTGTCATAGTATCAACATTCAGTTCTTTTAAGCGGTGAATCGCCAGCCACTCACGGTCGGCACCCAGTACAGGCATACGCAGAGATATAAGGTTCTTCACCACTTCTTTAAGCGTGGTCCCATGATGATATTTAAGAAAATAACCCTTTCCCATCATCTCAAAACGTAGGGTACGCCGTGTTTCCAGAGCGCGAAAAACCTCACCATCCAGCTTAGTGACTTCAGTAAACGGGTCTTTTCCTTGCCACTGCGTGGCAAATGGTTCTTTTAATTCAATCATTCTTAGGACCTAAAATGATATCTGCAGCTTTATCTGCCAGGCTGTAGAGATCTTCTGTATCAGCAAAATGCCGCGCGTTCCCGGCCCAACGACTTCTCTGCTCATTATTTTGCAGCGCATCGAAAAGTGCTGTATTCAGATTTTCCTGCTCAAAAGGTTCAGGAATCACCACCCCACATTGTGCGGCGTTGATATAACCCGCATAGCCGCAAACTTCGGTAGTTAATACCGGTAGCCCGGCAACTACAGCTTCTAGCAAGACAATACCGGCAGCTTCCTGTACAGCGGGGTGAAGTAATAAATCAGCAGCAGACATCAATTCTGCGACATCGTCTCGCCCCGAGAAGAACTGCACTTGTTCTTCAACCCCCAATTGACGAGCCTGAGCGCGATAGCGATCGGCCTTATCCTGACCAACAACCATCAATCGCGTGCGGTGGCGGATGACATCAGGCAAAGAAGCCAACGCCTGTAATGTTCTTGGCACGCCTTTGCGTTTGAAATCGGAACCTACCTGTAAGAGTAAGTACTGATCGAGACCAATACCGTTTTTTTCTCTGACAACCTGCCGGCTGTTTTCAGGTTGTTGGCTGTACTTTCGGTCAGGATAGATTCCTGGTGGCAGGATACAAAAACGCTGGCTCTCAGTTTGGTAATGGTGTTTGAAGTCACCAATTTGCTTATCGGTTAACATCAAAAGCGTAGTGCCGGCACCCTGCTGAAATACAGCTTGTTCAAATGCAGAATAGTGTCGGTACCTGCGCGTCAATTTGTAGAAAAAGCCTTTCTCGCGGGCGACCTTTTCCGCATAGCAAACGTCCGCAGCGTAATACACATCCAACCCAGGCATTTTATTAAAACCAACGACACGATCGACGGGATGTTGAGTTAAATAATTCTGAACCCACTGATAATATTGCTCGTTTTTCCCATGATTCGTTCTGGATGTGACGGGGACGAGTATAATCTCCAGCCCTTTCGGACGCTCGCCCTGCCATGACTGGGTAAATACCTGAACATGATGACCACGAGAAGCAACCGTCAGCGCTACCCGCAAGAAATCACGTTGTAACCCACCATAGGGAAAATACTTGTACAAACAAAAAGCAATATTCATGCATTAATATCCGCATCGCGTCGCCAGGCATGTCAGGTTTGAAGCATCAGAATCGTGTAATCCTTGCCTAAAGCATCCAAAGATGACTTTCTGTGCTTTCGAAACGTTTCTGCCCGCTAGCTACCTGAAATTGCGCAGTAGTATATCATTTATTATCACGCATTCCGAAATGAATATTTTTTGAACAAAATACAAAATAAGCCATGAAAAACATACAGATAAAAAAGACACCAGTTCATCAGAAAACGTACACCGCACAAGAGGTTAAGGCATATAAATGCGGCCATGTGCATTTTTGAAATAGCCATCAGCGAAATCGGTCCCCCATCAATTCCATCGTTTTGATAGAACCTGGATAAAAATGATGGTAAAGCCATAGTTAAATACATAGAATCCCCAGCACATTCATAAGTCAGCTACCATTATGCTCGAATTGCTTTACACCGCCCTTTTCTACCTTATTCAGCCTTTGATCTGGATACGGCTTTGGGTGCGCGGACGTAAGGCTCCGGCCTACCGTAAACGCTGGGGCGAACGCTACGGCTTTTATCGCCGCCCGCTAAAACCTGGCGGCATCATGCTTCATTCGGTTTCTGTGGGCGAAACGCTGGCTGCAATCCCATTAGTTCGCGCTCTGCGACATCGTTATCCCGACTTGCCGATCACGGTAACCACCATGACGCCAACCGGTTCCGAGCGCGTACAATCTGCTTTTGGCACTGACGTTCAGCACATTTATTTACCATACGATTTACCGGATGCTTTGAACCGTTTTCTGAATAAAGTTGACCCCAAACTGGTGTTAATTATGGAAACCGAGCTGTGGCCAAATCTGATCGCGGCACTCCATAAGCGCCACATTCCTCTGGTCATTGCCAACGCACGTCTTTCTGCTCGTTCAGCCGCTGGTTATGCGAAATTAGGTAAATTTGTTGGCAGACTACTGCGTCGAATTACGTTGATTGCCGCACAAAACGAAGAAGATGGCGCGCGTTTTATTACGCTTGGCGCCAGAAGCAATCAAGTCACCGTTACTGGCAGCCTGAAGTTTGATATATCCGTCACACCGCAACTGGCCGCAAAAGCGGTGACATTACGTCGTCAATGGGCGCCTCACCGCCCGGTATGGATTGCAACCAGCACCCACGACGGTGAAGAAAGCATCATCATTGCCGCTCATCAGGCGTTATTAAATCAGTTCCCGAATCTTTTATTGATTCTGGTTCCCAGACATCCTGAACGGTTCCCGGATGCCATTAACCTCGTACGCCAGGCTGGACTAAGCTATACCACTCGTTCTTCGGGTGAAGTTCCATCATCAGGTACTCAGGTTGTGATCGGCGATACCATGGGTGAGCTGATGTTGCTGTATGGCATTGCCGACCTTGCTTTTGTCGGCGGTTCACTGGTTGAACGTGGTGGACACAACCCGCTGGAAGCGGCAGCGCATGCTATTCCGGTGTTGATGGGACCACATACGTTTAATTTTAAAGATATTTGCGCCCGTCTCGAACAGGCAAGCGGATTGATCACCGTCACCGACGCAACTACGCTGGTGAAAGAGGTCTCTTCCTTACTGACCGATGCAGATTATCGTAATTTTTATGGCCGTCACGCAGTTGAAGTTCTGTATCAAAATCAGGGCGCGCTACAGCGTCTTCTGCAACTGCTGGAACCTTACCTGCCACCCAAAACGCATTGAGGCAAGTCATGCAAAAACGGGCGATTTATCCAGGAACCTTTGATCCTATTACTAACGGCCACCTCGATATCGTGACGCGTGCGACAAGCATGTTTGATCACGTGATTCTGGCAATAGCCGCAAGTCCCAGTAAAAAGCCGATGTTTACTCTGGAAGAGCGTGTTGAGCTGGCACAACAGGCAACGGCGCATCTTGGCAATGTGGAAGTGCTGGGATTCAGCGATCTGATGGCAAACTTTGCCCGTGATAATCAGGCGAACATTCTGATCCGTGGCCTGCGCGCGGTAGCCGATTTTGAGTATGAAATGCAGCTGGCCCATATGAACCGCCACCTCATGCCACAGCTGGAAAGCGTTTTTCTGATGCCATCTAAAGAGTGGTCATTTATCTCATCGTCACTGGTGAAAGAAGTTGCCCGCCACCAGGGTGACGTGACGCACTTTTTGCCGGAAAACGTCCATCAGGCATTAATGAGTAAACTGAAGTAATGCACCAGGCCGGATGCAGCATCCGGCCTGCAATGACACTATTTCTGACAGCGACGGCAATAGAACGTTGTACGCTGGGCGTGTTTTGTCGCAACAATCGGTGCGCCGCATGCACGACACGGTTCACCTTCTCTCCCATAGACCTGCAGCTCCTGGGCAAAATAGCCAGGCTTACCGTCACTTTGCAGAAAGTCCTTCAGCGTCGTCCCACCCTGCTCGATAGAACGCAGCAACACCGCCTTGATAACGCGTACCAGCAATTCACACTCATCTTTCGACAGCGATGACGCAAGACGGTCAGGATGAATCCCAGCCGCAAATAGCGACTCACTGGCGTAGATATTACCCACACCCACCACCAGCTTGTTATCCATCAGCCAGGGTTTAATCGCCGTTTTCTTCTTCGAACATTTCTGCTGTAGATAATTGGCGTTGAAATCGTCGCTCAGCGGCTCAGGGCCAAGATGAGCGAGGACATTATGTCCATCCAGTTCTTTAGTCCACAGCCAGGCGCCAAAGCGGCGGGGATCGGTATAACGCAGAACTTTGCCGTTGCTCATCACTAAGTCAACGTGGTCGTGCTTGTCTGCCGGAAGCTCTTCAGGAAGGATACGCAAGCTACCCGACATCCCCAGATGAATGATTATCCAGCCATCCGCCAGTTCTAGCAGCAGGTATTTCGCGCGCCGCTGTACGCTGAGGACAGGTTGATCACTCAGACGATAGATTTCCTCAGATACTGGCCAACGCAAACGACCGTTACGCACCGTCGCGTGCATAATCGTTGCCCCCACCAGATGCGGCTCAATACCACGGCGGCTGGTTTCGACTTCAGGTAATTCAGGCATAGTATCTCCGGCGGTATGTCAGGTCTCATTAATATGGGGACGGCCAGAAAACAAAAAACCCCGCCGAGGCAGGGTTTTTCTTTACATCAAAACGAAAATTATTTGATTTTCGCTTCTTTGTATAAAACGTGCTGACGAACAACTGGATCGAACTTTTTCAGTTCCAGTTTTTCCGGCTTAGTACGTTTGTTCTTCGTAGTGGTATAGAAGTGACCAGTACCAGCAGAAGAAACCAGCTTGATTTTCTCACGAATACCTTTAGCCATGATTTATTTCCTCTTAGTACTTAGTACTTTTCGCCACGGGCACGCAGTTCAGACAGAACTGTTTCGATGCCTTTCTTATCAATAACACGCATACCTTTAGCAGATACACGCAGGGTGACAAAACGCTTCTCGCTCTCAACCCAAAAACGGTGAGAGTGCAGGTTAGGCAGGAAACGGCGTTTAGTCGCGTTCAGTGCGTGGGAACGGTTGTTACCGGTCACCGGACGCTTGCCAGTAACTTGGCAGACTCGGGACATGTCTATTCTCCAAAAATCAAATTAGCTCGAGCTTCGTATGGGGTATTGGCGCCTCGTCAGGCTTCTCAGCCCGGTTATCGCAGTTCAATACACTTAATCTTTCAATGTTGCCTCGTCATTGGACGCAACAAGAATGATTTTGCGTATTTGCGAACTCTCGATTGCCAGGCCCAAATGCCAAACCCGAGATTCTCAAAGGTGGCGTAGTATACGCTGAGTCAGCGATGTGCTCAAGTCCCGAACAGACAAAGATCCCGATGGATCGCGTAAAGTGCGTTAAATCCAACCGCGTTCCGCAAAAGAAACGTACTCTCCGCGCCCAATGACCAGATGATCAAGCACCCGGATATCCATGAACTGACAGCATTTCACAACACGCTCGGTGATGAGTTTATCTGCTTTACTCGGCTCTGCACACCCCGAAGGGTGATTATGCGCAAGGATCACCGCAGAAGCATTCATTTTTATCGCTTCACGGACAATTTCTCTCGGATGCACCTCGACATGGCTAAGCGTACCGGAAAAAAGTTTGCTGTGTTTAATCACGCGATGTTGAGAATCCATAAAGATCACCAGAAAGATCTCGCGTTCCTCTTGCGAAAGCTGGCTTTGCAGAAATTCACGCGCCATTTCAGGACTAAGTAGAGCACGCTCCTCTATCACTCGCACGTTGTAGTAGCGTCTTGCCAGCTCTGCAATCCCCTTCAACTGTGCGTACTTCGCGATACCGATTCCCTGAACATAGCTAAAATCCATGTAATCAGCAGACAGCAGGCCATACAGCGACTCAAAATGCTGAAGCATCTCTTTCGCCAGCGTAAGCACATCTTTACCCTGCAGGCCGGTACGTAAAAAAAGAGCCAAAAGCTCAACATCGGTCAGAGAACTGGCCCCCTGCGCCAATAGCTTTTCCCGGGGCATCATACTTCCTGTATTTTCCATGCTTCTCCCTCCTCTCGCGTCCGCATAGTGGCATAACACCGACGGTGAATCGACGTACTGTTTTCACTTCTTCGTAGCGCCTCGCAAAGTGGAGCACGGTCAAAAGCACGACAAATTGCGGATTGTGATAAAATATCCGCCTTCTGGTGAAATCCAACAGGAAAGATCATGATGAGCCTGGCCGGTAAAAAAATCGTACTTGGCGTCAGTGGCGGTATTGCTGCGTACAAGACCCCTGAGTTGGTGCGTCGTTTACGGGAACGCGGCGCTGACGTCCGCGTGGCGATGACCGAAGCGGCAAAAGCATTTATTACTCCCCTGAGTTTACAGGCGGTTTCAGGTTATCCCGTTTCCGACAGCCTGCTTGACCCCGCAGCCGAAGCCGCGATGGGCCACATTGAGCTGGGAAAATGGGCCGATTTGGTCATCCTGGCACCCGCTACAGCAGACCTGATTGCTCGTGTCGCCGCAGGTATGGCCAACGACCTGGTGTCAACGATTTGTCTGGCAACGCCTGCTCCTGTTGCTGTACTGCCAGCCATGAACCAGCAGATGTACCGCGCTGCCGCGACCCAGCACAATCTGGGTATTCTTGCCTCACGCGGTTTGCTCATTTGGGGTCCTGACAGCGGTAGTCAGGCATGTGGTGATATCGGCCCTGGACGTATGCTGGATCCGTTAACGATTGTGGATATGGCGGCAGAACATTTTTCACCTGTCAACGATCTGCAACATCTCAACATCATGATTACGGCGGGTCCGACGCGTGAACCGCTTGATCCCGTGCGTTATATTTCCAACCACAGTTCCGGGAAGATGGGGTTTGCGATCGCGGCCGCTGCCGCAAAGCGCGGGGCAAACGTCACACTGGTATCGGGTCCGGTTTCGTTATCCACACCACCATTTGTTCAACGGGTTGATGTGATGACCGCGCTGGAAATGGAAGCCGCTGTGCAGTCTACGGTGCAACAACAGCATATTTTTATCGGCTGCGCTGCAGTCGCTGATTATCGCGCTGAAACTGTCGCCCACGAAAAAATAAAAAAACAAGCGACGCAGGGCGATGAATTAACAGTAAAAATGGTCAAAAATCCGGACATTATCGCCGGTGTTGCCGCACTGGATGTTAACCGTCCTTTTGTCGTTGGGTTTGCCGCCGAAACAAATAATGTGGAAGAATATGCCCGGCAAAAACGCATCCGCAAAAACCTTGATGTGATCTGTGCGAACGACGTTTCGCTGTCAACTCAAGGGTTTAACAGCGATAGCAACGCATTACACCTTTTTTGGCAGGATGGAGACAAAGTCTTACCGCTTGAGCGTAAAGAACTCCTGGGCCAATTATTACTCGACGAGATCGTGACCCGTTATGATGAAAAAAATCGACGTTAAGATTCTGGACCCGCGCGTAGGGCAACAATTTCCGCTCCCGACGTACGCCACTTCTGGTTCTGCCGGACTTGACCTGCGTGCTTGTCTTGATGACGCCGTAGAGCTGGCGCCGGGCGCAACAACGCTGGTGCCAACCGGGTTAGCTATCCACATTGCCGATCCTTCTCTGGCAGCGGTAATGCTCCCGCGCTCCGGACTGGGCCATAAGCACGGTATCGTGCTGGGCAATCTGGTTGGTTTGATTGATTCCGACTACCAGGGACAACTGATGGTGTCCGTCTGGAACCGTGGTCAGGACAGCTTCACTATTGAGCCGGGCGAACGTATCGCGCAGATGGTATTTGTACCGGTCGTGCAGGCTGAATTTAATCTGGTGGAAGAGTTTGAAGCCACCGATCGTGGCGAAGGTGGCTTCGGCCATTCCGGGCGCAAGTAACCCGCAGAAAAGTATCCCATAGCGTAATAACGCAATAACACACCGCAAACAACAGTTTGCGGTCGCTGTGTGGATGCCTGCCTGGCAAGAGCTTATTTTCAGGGGTATTTTGTAACATGGTAGAAAAGCAAACTGCGAAAAGGAATCGTCGCGAAGAAATACTTCAGTCTCTGGCACTGATGCTTGAGTCCAGCGATGGTAGCCAACGCATCACCACAGCAAAGCTGGCAGCCTCAGTTGGCGTATCCGAAGCGGCATTGTATCGCCATTTCCCCAGCAAGACCCGTATGTTCGATAGCCTGATTGAGTTTATCGAAGATAGTCTGATTACGCGTATCAATCTGATTTTGAAAGATGAAAAAGACACCAACGCGCGTCTGCGTCTGATCGTTCTGCTGATTTTAGGGTTTGGTGAGCGTAATCCAGGCCTGACACGAATTCTTACCGGACACGCGTTGATGTTCGAGCAAGACCGTCTGCAAGGTCGCATTAACCAACTTTTTGAGCGCATTGAAGCGCAGTTGCGCCAGGTTCTGCGAGAAAAAAGAATGCGTGAAGGTGAAGGCTACACCGTGGATGAAACGCTGCTGGCCAGCCAGTTACTGGCTTTCTGCGAAGGTATGCTGTCCCGGTTTGTGCGTAGCGAATTTAAATACCGCCCAACGGATGATTTTGACACCCGCTGGCCGTTGGTTGCCGCTCAATTGCAGTAGCGATTTCGTCTTGTCCGGCCTACGGGGTTACGTAGGCCGGATAAGCGCAGCGCCATCCGGCAGTTCTTAAACGCCGTACGCTTCGCGATAGGCCCGTACTGCCACCAGATGCTCCGCCATCTCTGGTTTCTCTTCCAGATACGCAATCAGATCTTTCAGGGTAATGATAGAAATCACCTTGCAGCCATAATCGCGTTCCACTTCCTGAATCGCGGAAATCTCGCCGCGACCGCGTTCCTGACGATCGAGAGAAATCAGTACCCCCGCCAGAGTGGCGCCATTCGCCTGGATAATTTCCATCGACTCACGAATCGCCGTACCTGCGGTGATAACATCATCCACCAGCATCACGCGTCCCTCTAGTGCGCTACCGACCAGATTCCCGCCTTCACCGTGGGTCTTCGCCTCTTTACGGTTAAAGCAGTACGGCAAATCTTTATCGTGGTGTTCCGCCAGCGCAACGGCCGTTGTGGTCGCAATCGGAATACCTTTGTAGGCAGGGCCAAACAGCAAATCGAACTCAATACCGGAATCCACCAGCGCTTCGGCATAAAAACGGCCTAACAGTGCCAGGTCGCGCCCGGTATTAAACAGCCCGGCGTTGAAGAAATAGGGGCTTTTGCGCCCGGATTTCAGCGTAAATTCGCCAAACTTTAGTACCTGCTTGCTAAGCGCAAACTCAATAAACTGGCGCTGATACGGTTTCATGGATTCGCTCCTCATCTCACTTTATTACAGACAAAAAAAAGGCGACTCATCAGTCGCCTTTAAAATCAATTTTCTAACGCCGCCTTCTGCGTCGCTACAATGGATTCGATTCCCCCTCGGGCCAATGCCAGTAGGGTGAGAAGTTCTTCATGGCTGAACGGTTCGCCTTCCGCCGTACCCTGAACCTCTATAATGCGACCGTCCTCAGTCATCACTACGTTCATGTCGGTTTCAGCAGCAGAGTCTTCAACATACTCAAGGTCACAGAGTGCTTCACCGTTCACAATGCCCACGGAAACCGCGGCAACCATCCCTTTCATCGGGTTAGTTTTCAGCTTACCGCTCGCCACCAGCTTGTTCAGCGCATCCGCCAACGCAACGCATGCGCCGGTAATTGATGCGGTGCGCGTACCGCCATCGGCCTGAATAACATCGCAGTCCAGCGTAATTGTGAATTCGCCGAGCGTTTTCAGATCAACAGCTGCGCGCAGCGCGCGGGCGATCAGACGCTGGATTTCCATGGTACGACCGCCCTGCTTACCTTTTGCCGCTTCACGGGCGTTACGGGTGTGCGTAGCGCGTGGCAGCATGCCATATTCTGCGGTGATCCAGCCCTGGCCCTGACCTTTCAAAAAACGCGGTACGCCTTCATCAATAGAGGCGGTACACAGCACTTTGGTATCACCAAATTCGACCAGCACGGAGCCTTCAGCGTGTTTTGTATAATTACGGGTCAGGGTGACGGGACGCACCTGATTGGCACTACGACCTGCTGGACGCATGATAAAATCTCCGGCTTGAAACGAATGTGGCTGCGCATTATACGGACTTCCGACTGTTATTCCTATCCTGACAAGACGCGGATGGCTATAATCCTCCCATCTCATCTTTAAAAACAGGAACGTCTATGATCCGCAGCATGACCGCCTACGCCCGGCGTGAAATCAAGGGTGAATGGGGTAGCGCCACCTGGGAAATGCGCTCGGTAAACCAGCGTTATCTGGAAACTTATTTTCGCCTGCCGGAGCAGTTCCGTAGTCTCGAACCCGTTGTTCGCGAACGTATTCGCACGCGTCTGACGCGCGGTAAAGTCGAATGTACGCTGCGTTTTGAGCCTGATGCCAGCGCGCAAGGCGAGCTGATTCTGAATGAAAAACTCGCTAAACAGCTCGTTAGCGCTGCTAACTGGGTCAAAATGCAGAGCGATGAAGGTGAAATCAACCCGGTTGATATCCTGCGCTGGCCAGGCGTAATGGCTGCCCAGGAGCAGGATCTGGACGCCATTGCCGCCGAAATCCTCGCCGCGCTTGACGGTACGCTGGATGACTTCATCGTTGCGCGTGAAACCGAAGGTCAGGCGCTGAAGGCGCTGATCGAGCAGCGTCTGGAAGGCGTCAGTGCTGAAGTCACAAAAGTGCGTGCTCATATGCCGGAAATCCTGCAATGGCAGCGCGAGCGTCTGGTAGCCAAACTGGAAGACGCCCAGGTACAGTTGGAGAATAACCGCCTTGAGCAAGAACTGGTGCTGATGGCGCAGCGTATCGATGTGGCAGAAGAATTAGATCGTCTGGAAGCCCACGTCAAAGAAACCTACAACATTCTAAAGAAAAAAGAGGCGGTTGGCCGTCGTCTGGACTTCATGATGCAGGAATTCAACCGTGAGTCGAACACTCTGGCATCGAAGTCTATCAATGCCGAAGTGACGAATTCCGCGATTGAACTGAAGGTACTGATCGAGCAAATGCGCGAGCAGATTCAGAACATCGAGTAAGCAACCATTCTACGTAGCCCGCCAATAAATGGCGAGGCTACGTGTTTTTCCCGACGCTTTGGTACTTCCCTGTTCAATTCGAATTATATTTTCTCATCATTCTTTATTGAAGCTCATAACACAAAGCGCATATCACCACGCATTTTCACCAAACCAGCATTAGCTGTAGTTATTAAAATCACTTCACCTTAGAAAATCTCAATCGTGACAAGGCGCACAAATCGTTAACCTTAGCCCCAGCAAATCAGGGGGAATGCATGCTGTTACACGTTTTATATTTAATTGGTATTACTGCCGAAGCCATGACCGGTGCGCTTGCTGCTGGGCGTCGTCGTATGGATACATTTGGCGTCATCATCATTGCCACCGCGACGGCCATTGGCGGCGGATCGGTACGCGATATTCTTCTCGGCCACTATCCTCTTGGCTGGGTAAAGCACCCTGAATACGTCATTATCGTGGCGACCGCTGCGGTACTCACCACCATTATTGCTCCCGTCATGCCCTATCTGCGCAAAATATTCCTCGTACTGGATGCGCTGGGCTTGGTGGTCTTTTCTATTATCGGTGCTCAGGTGGCACTGGATATGGGTCATGGACCGATTATCGCCGTGGTCGCTGCGGTCACGACCGGCGTCTTCGGTGGCGTATTACGCGACATGTTCTGCAAACGCATCCCGTTAGTGTTCCAGAAAGAGCTGTATGCTGGCGTATCATTCGCCGCTGCTGTGTTGTACATCGTGCTACAGCATTATGTCTCCAGTCATGATGTAGTGGTTATCTCTACCCTGCTCTTCGGTTTTACCGCCCGATTACTGGCACTGCGCCTGAAGTTAGGTCTGCCAGTATTTTACTATCGCCACGAAGGCCATTAACGCATAAAGCCCGCGATCCGCTGAGCAGCTAACCAGTTGCTCAGTGCTGTGACCTCTCGATCCTCCAGCCATTGAATAACCTGCCGTGCCCGCCGTTCTCCCATGAAAGGGAGCTGCCGCCAGCTTTGTTCATCGCGTTCTTTTAATTGCTGCCACGAACCATCCCGGCTGGCATTTAGCGTTGCCTGTGTTAACGGTATTCCCATGGCAATCACCCAGCGCGTGAACGGGAGATCGCGCGACAGGTTGAACTGATGCCACAGCTTCTCCCCTTTGATTACACCAAGTGCAGACTCTAACTGTTCCTGAGTTAACCCAAGCCAGGAAAAGATATGTTCAAAGCGATACACCTGGTTGAGCTCTCGCCATCCCACCTCGCCGATCCCCTCCAGCCCCAGCACCTCTTTGCCGCCCAGCCAGACCAGTCTGGCAACAAACTGTTCCTGGCACTCCGCTGTAGCATAAAAACAGGTTAATGAATTGAAGCGCCCCTCGGGGGGTATTGGCTTAGTACGCTGAGTGCTGCGCCAGACCACCTCGTCGATACGGGGTATCCCTTGTCCAGCCAGGCTCACCAGAATCTGATCGCCAGGCGCGATATCCCATTCATTCCAGCGTCGGACGGAGCCAATATTGACGCGCTGTACGCGTTTATCATCCAGCATGACGGGAGTCAGCAATGCAACCACCGCAATTTTCCCGCTTTTACCAACGGAGAACTGAATACCCGTTACCTCAGATACCCTCGTCACGGGAGGATATTTCCACGCCGCCAGCCAGTCACCCTGTCCGGGTAGCCAATACTGCGCCCGTGGTTCTTTTGCCGTTCGCACCACGACACCATCTGTCACAAAAGGTAATGCTGAACTCCACCACCTGTCGCGCGACTTTTCGACGTCATCCGCATTCTTCACGGCCTGAGTATAACGTTGCGTGTAACTAAACCCGGCAGCCGTGAGCTGCTCCAGTCTTTCAGGCATGACCGCCGGACCATCAGGCCAGGCCCAGATAAAAATTGCCAGCGAGCGTAACATTTCCGGATTGCCCTGGCGCATCATTAATCCAGCAACCTTCGAGCGGGCGTTCATTCCCCCTCTCTGCTTCTGAATATGCCCCTCTTGCTGCAAAAATATCTCACCCTGCAACGTACTGTTAGCGAGTTTCCCCTTGGTGGAATGTGGTACAGAAGGGATCTGCAGAACCTTTTGCGTCCAGTCTTCGCCTTTCAGGCCATTACCACGGCTAATCGCCCGTACCAGATTGCCATGGCGATAGACTAACGTCACCGCCACGCCATCCACCTTCGGTTGCACCCAGAGATCGCTGCGAGCGAGCATCCATTGCTGTAGCGCTTGCTTATCAGCAAGTTTTCGAACGCCCGTGTGGGGAACTGGATGCGAGACGGTGCCACTTATTGGGGGCACAGACAGATCTGGTGGGACTTCATCGCCAAAACAGCGCTGCCATTGAATTAGTTGCGCATTGAGCTGGTCATAAACGCCGTCGTCTACGGCACTTTCCCCTTGTTTCCAGTAACTGTCATTCCACTGTGTAATCTGCTGCTGTAGTCGTGAAATTTCCTCGTTTGCCCTGGCAGGCGACCAGACGGGGCATACCGCCCACGCAGGTAAATGCCACACCAGTAAAACCAGCCCTATGCATTTCCATAATCCCATGCTATCTCCGCTGAACGATACGTTTCCCGGCAGGTATAGCGCGAAGTGAAATAGAAACAGAGCGGCAAAAATTCATCCTGCGAACAGCTTTCCGGACATTTGCATGTATTGCTGCAAATCATCGATAAAACAGGAAACTGGTACGCAAAACGCAATAAACATGCGCAAAAAGTGTGACAAGGGCTACGTCACATAGCGGCTACGTGTATAATAAGCTCGTATGTAGGCTCTCTTTCGACAATCACATACATTAAGATACTCATGGCTCAAGGCACGCTTTATATTGTTTCTGCCCCCAGTGGCGCGGGTAAATCCAGCCTGATTCAGGCTTTATTAAAGACCCAACCGTTGTATGACACCCAGGTTTCTGTTTCGCACACCACGCGCGCACCGCGCCCGGGGGAAGTGCACGGTGAACACTATTTCTTTGTGAACCATGATGAATTCAGAACCATGATTGGCAGAGACGCGTTCCTGGAACACGCGGAGGTTTTCGGTAATTACTACGGCACCTCGCGTGAAACCATTGAGCAAGTATTAGCATCCGGCGTAGACGTCTTTTTAGATATCGACTGGCAAGGTGCGCAGCAAATTCGTGAAAAAATGCCGCATGCGCGCAGTATTTTTATTTTGCCACCGTCTAAGATTGAGCTGGACCGCCGCCTGCGTGGCCGCGGTCAGGATAGCGAAGACGTGATCGCGAAACGTATGGCGCAAGCTGTTGCAGAAATGAGCCATTACGCCGAATATGATTATCTTATTGTGAATGATGATTTCGACACCGCCCTGGGCGATTTGAAAACCATCATTCGCGCCGAACGTCTGCGCATGAGCCGCCAAAAGCAGCGTCATGACGCTTTAATCAGCAAACTGTTGGCAGACTGAACCCACATTCAGTATCATGCCCAGTCATTTCTTCACCTGTGGAGCATTTTAAGTATGGCACGCGTAACTGTTCAGGACGCTGTAGAGAAAATTGGTAACCGTTTTGACCTGGTACTGGTCGCCGCGCGTCGCGCTCGTCAGATGCAGGTAGGCGGAAAGGATCCGCTCGTACCGGAAGAAAACGATAAAACTACCGTTATCGCGCTGCGCGAAATCGAAGAAGGTCTGATCAACAACCAGATCCTCGACGTGCGTGAGCGCCAGGAACAGCAAGAGCAGGAAGCCGCTGAATTACAAGCCGTTACCGCTATTGCTGAAGGTCGTCGTTAATCACAAAGCGGGTCGCCCTTGTATCTGTTTGAAAGCCTGAATCAACTGATTCAAAACTACCTGCCGGAAGACCAGATTAAGCGTCTTCGGCAGGCGTATCTCGTTGCACGTGACGCTCACGAGGGCCAGACACGTTCAAGCGGTGAACCCTATATCACGCACCCGGTAGCGGTAGCCTGCATTCTGGCCGAGATGAAACTCGACTACGAAACGCTGATGGCTGCGCTGCTGCATGACGTGATTGAAGATACCCCAGCCACCTATCAGGACATGGAACAGCTTTTTGGTAAAAGCGTTGCAGAGCTGGTAGAAGGGGTATCGAAACTTGATAAGCTTAAGTTTCGCGATAAGAAAGAGGCGCAAGCTGAAAACTTTCGCAAGATGATTATGGCGATGGTGCAGGATATCCGCGTCATTCTCATCAAACTTGCCGACCGCACCCACAACATGCGCACGCTGGGCTCATTACGCCCGGACAAACGTCGCCGCATCGCCCGTGAAACCCTCGAAATCTATAGTCCGCTGGCACACCGTTTAGGTATTCATCACATTAAAACCGAGCTGGAAGAGCTGGGTTTTGAAGCGCTGTACCCAAACCGCTATCGCGTGATTAAAGAAGTGGTTAAAGCCGCTCGCGGCAACCGCAAAGAGATGATCCAAAAAATCCTCTCGGAAATCGAAGGGCGTTTGCAGGAGGCAGGTATTCCGTGTCGCGTAAGCGGGCGTGAGAAGCACCTGTACTCTATTTACTGCAAAATGGTGCTCAAAGAGCAGCGTTTTCACTCCATCATGGATATCTACGCATTTCGCGTCATCGTTCATGATTCCGATACCTGCTATCGCGTACTCGGCCAGATGCACAGCCTGTACAAACCACGCCCTGGTCGCGTGAAAGACTATATCGCCATTCCGAAAGCGAACGGATATCAGTCTTTGCACACCTCAATGATCGGCCCTCATGGCGTCCCGGTTGAAGTACAGATTCGTACTGAAGACATGGACCAGATGGCAGAGATGGGTGTCGCAGCGCACTGGGCTTACAAAGAGCACGGCGGCGAAAGCAGCACCACTGCGCAAATCCGCGCTCAGCGCTGGATGCAAAGCTTGCTGGAACTGCAGCAGAGCGCCGGTAGCTCGTTTGAATTTATTGAAAGCGTCAAATCTGATCTCTTCCCGGATGAGATTTATGTTTTCACACCGGAAGGGCGCATTGTCGAACTGCCCGCCGGTGCAACGCCTGTCGACTTCGCCTACGCCGTGCATACCGATATCGGTCACGCCTGCGTCGGCGCGCGCGTCGACAGACAGCCTTACCCGCTTTCACAACCGCTCTTTAGCGGCCAGACCGTTGAGATTATCACCGCGCCGGGTGCACGTCCGAACGCAGCGTGGCTAAACTTCGTCGTCAGTTCGAAAGCGCGCGCCAAGATTCGTCAACTGTTGAAAAACCTCAAGCGCGATGATTCCGTCAGTCTGGGTCGTCGACTGCTCAACCATGCCCTGGGCGGTAGCCGTAAACTGGCTGAGATCCCCCCAGAGAGCATCCAGCGTGAGCTTGAGCGTATGAAGCTCGCCACGCTTGACGATCTGCTCGCAGAAATCGGTCTGGGTAACGCCATGAGCGTGGTGGTAGCGAAAAACCTCCAGCAGGGCGAAGCAACAGCGAACGTACCAGCACAATCTGGCCATGGTCATCTGCCAATCAAAGGCGCAGACGGCGTGCTGATCACCTTCGCGAAATGCTGTCGTCCAATTCCAGGCGATCCAATCATTGCCCACGTCAGTCCGGGTAAAGGTCTGGTGATCCACCATGAGTCCTGCCGTAATATTCGTGGCTACCAGAAAGAGCCAGAGAAGTTTATGGCGGTGGAATGGGATAAAGAGACGGAGCAGGAATTCATCACCGAGATTAAGGTGGATATGTTTAACCACCAGGGTGCTCTGGCGAACCTGACGGCGGCAATCAACACGACCACCTCCAATATTCAAAGTCTGAATACGGAAGAGAAAGATGGCCGCGTTTATAGCGCCTTTATTCGCCTGACCGCTCGCGATCGTGTGCACCTGGCGAACATCATGCGCAAAATCCGCGTCATGCCGGACGTGATAAAAGTCACCCGTAACCGAAACTAGTCTTATGAATGAACAGCGCTATGCACGTATCCGCGAGATGCTCGCACGTCGTCAGCCCGATCTGACCGTCTGCATGGAGCAGGTTCACAAACCTCATAACGTTTCTGCGATTATTCGTACTGCAGATGCGGTTGGCGTGCATGAAGTCCACGCCGTCTGGCCGGGTAGCCGTATGCGCACCATGGCCTCTTCTGCCGCAGGCAGCAACAGTTGGGTGCAGGTGAAAACTCACCTTACCATTGGCGATGCGGTCACACATTTAAAAAGCCGGGGCATGCAGGTCCTGGCAACCCATCTGTCAGATAAAGCTGTGGATTTTCGCGAGATTGATTACACGCGCCCCACCTGCATCCTGATGGGCCAGGAGAAAACCGGCATCACTCAGGAAGCGTTGAATCTGGCTGATCAGGACATCATCATTCCCATGACTGGCATGGTGCAGTCACTGAACGTTTCTGTCGCCTCCGCGCTGATTCTGTACGAAGCACAGCGCCAGCGGCAAAACGCGGGGATGTACCGACGAGAAAACAGCATGCTGCCACAAGAAGAGCAGCAGCGCTTACTGTTTGAAGGCGGTTATCCGGTGCTGGCGAATGTCGCTAAGCGCAAAGGTCTTCCCTACCCTCACGTAAACACGCAGGGCGAAATTGAAGCCGATGCAACGTGGTGGGCCACTATGCAATCTGCGAGATAAACGCGATGAAAGGCCGTTTACTGGATGCCATCCCACTCAACTCTCTGACCGGCGTTGGCGCAGCGCAAAGCAGTAAACTGGCGAAAATTGGCCTGCACACCGTGCAGGACCTCCTGCTCCACCTCCCTCTGCGTTACGAAGACCGTACCCATCTGTACCCAATTGGCGAACTGCTGCCGGGTGTCTATGCCACCGTTGAAGGCGAAGTGCTGAACTGCAATATTACCTTCGGCGGCCGCCGGATGATGACCTGTCAAATCAGCGATGGCTCGGGGATTCTCACCATGCGCTTTTTCAACTTCAGCGCAGCGATGAAAAACAGCCTCGCTACCGGGCGTAGGGTACTGGCCTACGGCGAAGCCAAACGCGGGAAATACGGCGCAGAGATGATTCACCCGGAATACCGCGTACAAGGCGATCTCAGCACGCCAGAATTGCAGGAAACACTCACACCAGTATATCCAACCACCGAAGGTGTGAAGCAGGCCACGCTGCGCAAGCTGACCGATCAGGCACTGGATCTACTCGATACCTGCGCCATTGCCGAACTGCTGCCGCCAGAGCTGTTACAGGGCATGATGAGCCTACCCGAAGCACTTCGCACGTTGCACCGCCCCCCACCGTCGCTGCAACTCAGCGATCTGGAAACCGGACAACATCCGGCGCAGCGACGTCTGATTCTCGAAGAACTGCTGGCGCATAATCTCAGCATGCTGGCACTACGCGCCGGGGCACAGCGTTTTCACGCCCAGCCGTTAAGTGCTAACAACGCGCTAAAAGATAAGCTGCTGGCAGCATTGCCGTTCAAACCTACTGGTGCACAGGCCCGTGTTACCGCTGAGATTGAACGCGATATGGCACTGGATGTGCCGATGATGCGCCTGGTACAGGGTGATGTCGGCTCCGGTAAAACGCTGGTTGCCGCGCTGGCCGCGCTGCGGGCTATCGCACATGGTAAGCAGGTTGCGCTAATGGCCCCTACCGAACTATTGGCTGAACAACATGCAAATAACTTCCGCAACTGGTTCGCGCCACTGGGCATTGAAGTGGGCTGGCTGGCGGGCAAGCAGAAAGGTAAAGCGCGTCTGGCGCAACAAGAAGCCATCGCCAGCGGTCAGGTGCAGATGATTGTCGGCACGCACGCGATTTTCCAGGAACAGGTGCAGTTCAACGGGCTGGCGCTGGTTATCATCGACGAACAGCACCGCTTCGGCGTTCATCAGCGTCTGGCGCTGTGGGAAAAAGGTCAGCAGCAGGGTTTCCACCCACACCAGCTAATCATGACCGCCACGCCGATTCCGCGCACCCTGGCGATGACAGCCTATGCTGACCTCGACACATCGGTTATCGATGAACTCCCTCCGGGGCGTACGCCGGTCACCACAGTCGCCATTCCGGATACCCGCCGCAGCGATATCATTGATCGCGTGCGCAACGCCTGTACCCACGAAGGACGTCAGGCATACTGGGTCTGTACGCTGATTGAAGAGTCTGACTTGTTGGAAGCTCAGGCGGCAGAAGCGACGTGGGAAGAGCTTAAACTGGCGCTGCCAGAACTCAATATTGGCCTGGTACACGGGCGCATGAAGCCCGCCGAGAAGCAGTCAGTAATGGCGGCCTTCAAGCAGGGTGAACTGCATCTGCTGGTTGCCACCACGGTGATTGAAGTGGGCGTGGACGTGCCAAACGCCAGCCTGATGATTATTGAAAACCCGGAACGCTTAGGTCTGGCCCAATTGCACCAGTTGCGTGGTCGCGTAGGCCGTGGCGCGGTGGCTTCCCACTGCGTTCTGCTCTACAAATCACCGCTGTCTAAAACCGCGCAGAAACGCCTGCAGGTTCTGCGAGACAGCAACGACGGGTTCGTAATTGCGCAAAAAGATTTAGAGATTCGCGGACCCGGCGAGCTGTTAGGTACTCGCCAGACCGGAACGGCAGAATTCAAGGTCGCAGATTTACTGCGCGATCAGGCGATTATCCCGGAAGTTCAGCGCATTGCCCGCCATATTCACGAACGTTATCCGCAACAGGCCGCGGCACTGATAGAGCGCTGGATGCCGGAAACCGAACGCTACTCCAACGCGTAGTTAATTCATAGCGGCGGCGGATGTTACCCCGCCGCACAGCCGTTATTGCGCGAAAATCGGTAACAGCAGATACAGCTTAATCACCAGCGCGTTAACGATATCGATAAAGAACGCCCCCACCATCGGCACCACCAGAAACGCCATATGGGATGGTCCAAAACGTTCGGTAATCGCCTGCATGTTGGCAATCGCCGTCGGCGTCGCGCCGAGGCCAAAACCGCAGTGTCCGGCTGCCAGCACGGCGGCATCGTAGTTCTTACCCATCATGCGCCAGGTGACGAATATCGCGTACAGCGCCATGAAAATAGTCTGCACAACCAGGATTGCCAGCATCGGCAAGGCCAGTGAAGCCAGTTCCCACAGCTTCAGGCTCATCAACGCCATCGCCAGAAACAGCGACAGACTAACGTTACCCAGTACAGAAACCGCACGTTCGAACACCCGATAAAAGCCCAGTAGCGCCAGACCGTTACTGAGGATCACCCCAACAAACAGGACGCAGACGAAGGTCGGCAATTCCAGCACTGTTCCAACCAGCATTTGCGCAACGATTTTACCCACCGTCAGACAGATAGCGATCAGAGCAATGGTTTCAATCAGCACCAACGAGGTGATCATGCGCCCAACGTCCGGCTTTTCAAATGCGGTCGGCACGGCCTGATCGTCCGGCATACCGTCTGGCGTGGTGGAGTGTTTGACCAGATAGCGTGCCACCGGGCCGCCAATCAGCCCACCCAACACCAGACCAAACGTTGCGCAAGCCATCGCCACTTCAGTCGCATTGGTGAAGCCATAACGTTCAATAAACAGCTTGCTCCACGCGGCCCCGGTTCCGTGTCCACCAGAGAGGGTGATCGAGCCAGCGATCAGACCCATCAGCGGGTCCAGACCCAGCAGGGTCGCCATACCAATACCGATGGCGTTTTGCATCAGCAACAAGCCAACAACCACAATCAGAAAAATACCCACCACGCGGCCACCAGCACGCAGACTGGCGATATTGGCGTTCAGACCGATAGTGGCGAAAAAGGCCAGCATCAGCGGATCGCGCAGGGTCATATCGAAGTTCACTTCCCAACCCATGCTTTTTTTCAGCACCAGCAGCGCAATCGCCACCAGCAATCCGCCTGCAACAGGTTCGGGAATGGTGTATTTTTTCAGGAAGGAAACAGACTGGACGAGCTTACGTCCCAGCAGCAACACAAGGGTTGCCGCAACCAGCGTTGATAACGTATCGAGATAAAACATTTACAGCTCCATTAGTGCGTTTAGCACAATCACGCACGATGCATTCCAGACCGATTTTTAGCTCTTATTGAGTTTTCGGAGTGGATTTTAAGCAGAAAATGATGAAAAGTTATATAAAAATGTTTGTTTATCCGTTTTAAATATTAAGAATACCTGCTAGCAAACGTTTGCTTTTCTGTCCTGGTCAGATAAAATCACCGCTTTTCCACCATGGGATTGCCTCTGATGTCCGTTAACGCCGTAGAGTCAACAAATGCGCAACCGGTTGCGCAGACTCACAACAGTGAACTGATTTACCGTCTTGAAGATCGCCCCCCGTTAGCCCAGACCCTGTTTGCCGCCTGCCAGCATCTGCTGGCCATGTTCGTCGCGGTGATCACCCCTGCTCTGTTAATTTGCCAGGCGCTTGGTTTACCGGCTCAGGATACTCAACACATTATCAGTATGTCGCTGTTCGCCTCCGGCGTGGCTTCTATCATTCAGATCAAAGCCTGGGGGCCGGTCGGCTCAGGGCTGCTATCCATTCAGGGCACCAGCTTTAACTTTGTTGCGCCACTGATTATGGGCGGTACGGCGCTAAAAACCGGTGGCGCAGATGTCCCAACCATGATGGCGGCGCTGTTCGGTACGCTGATGCTGGCAAGCTGCACCGAGATGGTTATCTCGCGTGTCCTGCACCTGGCGCGTCGTATTATTACTCCGCTGGTCTCAGGGGTGGTAGTGATGATTATCGGCCTGTCGTTGATTCAGGTGGGTCTGACATCGATTGGCGGTGGCTATGCCGCAATGAGCGACAACACCTTTGGTGCGCCGAAGAATTTACTGTTGGCAGGCGTGGTGCTGGCGCTAATCATCCTGCTTAACCGTCAACGCAACCCGTACCTGCGCGTTGCGTCATTGGTGATTGCGATGGCGGCAGGCTATCTGCTGGCCTGGTTTATGGACATGCTGCCGCAAAATACCGCACCGGTAAGTCAGGACCTGCTGATGGTGCCAACGCCGCTGTATTATGGCCTGGGCATCGACTGGAGTTTACTACTGCCGCTGATGCTGGTCTTTATGATCACGTCACTGGAAACCATCGGCGATATTACGGCCACCTCTGATGTCTCCGAGCAGCCGGTTTCTGGTCCGCTGTATATGAAGCGCCTGAAAGGCGGCGTGCTGGCGAACGGTCTGAACTCGTTTGTTTCCGCCGTGTTCAACACCTTCCCGAACTCCTGTTTTGGCCAGAACAATGGGGTTATTCAGTTAACAGGCGTTGCCAGCCGCTACGTTGGTTTTGTGGTGGCGCTGATGTTGATCGCGCTGGGCCTGTTCCCGGCAGTCAGCGGTTTTGTACAGCATATTCCTGAGCCGGTACTGGGCGGCGCAACGCTGGTGATGTTCGGTACTATCGCAGCATCCGGTGTGCGTATCGTGTCCCGCGAGCCGTTGAACCGCCGCGCGATTCTGATTATCGCGCTGTCGCTGGCCGTTGGTCTGGGTGTTTCCCAGCAGCCGCTGATTCTCCAGTTCGCCCCGGATTGGGTGAAAAACCTGCTCTCTTCCGGTATCGCCGCTGGCGGTATTACCGCAATCGTTCTGAATCTGGTATTCCCGCCAGAAAAGCAATAAGCAAAATGCGGCGTTGGTTCTGAATCAACGCCGCTGTAACGCTCTTTCACCATTCCCGCCTTGAGCATTGCGCCTAAATCGTGCATAACTTGACTATGTGCACTTCGCGGGATGGAAGACCATGAAATTTATTGGAAAGCTGCTTCTTTACGTGCTGATCGCCCTTGCAGTGGCGATTCTCGGCCTTTATTTTCTACTGCAAACCCGCTGGGGGGCAGAGCACGTCAGCGCCTGGGTTTCGGAGAACAGCAGCTACCATCTGGCGTTTGATGCCATCGATCACCGGTTTTCCTCCCCTTCCCATATTCTGCTGGAAAACGTCACCTTTGGCCGGGATGGTCAGCCCGCAACGCTGGTCGCTAAAACGGTCGATATTGGGCTGAGTAGCCGCCAAATCACCGACCCGCTGCACGTAGACACCATTTTGTTGCAAAACGGCACACTGAATCTTTCCCAGCAAACCGCGCCGCTACCGTTCCAGGCCGATCGCCTGCAATTGCAGGATATGGCGCTTAACAGCCCCGGCAGCGAGTGGAACCTCAGCGCCCAGCGCGTTAACGGCGGCGTCATTCCCTGGAGCCCTGAGGCAGGTAAAATTCTCGGGAGCAAAGCGCAAATTCAGCTCAGCGCCAGTTCGTTGACGCTCAACGATGTTCCAACTACCAACGTCTTGATTGAAGGCAGCATCGACCATGACCGGGTGACGCTAAGCAATATTGGCGCTGACGTGGCGCGTGGGGCATTAACCGGCGTAGCGCAACGCAATGCCGACGGAAGCTGGGTTGTGGAGAATCTGCGCCTGAACGATATCCGGCTGCAAAGCGACAAATCGCTGGCCGACTTTTTTGCCCCGTTAAGCACTATTCCTTCCCTGCAAATTGGTCGTCTGGAAGTGACGGATGCCCGTCTGCAAGGCCCCGATTGGGCGGTGACGGATCTCGATCTGAGCTTGCGCAACATGACCTTCAGCAAGGACGACTGGCAAACTCAGGAAGGCAAACTGTCGATGAATGCCAGCGAGTTTATTTACGGCTCTCTGCACTTCTTCGATCCGATTCTGAACGCCGAGTTCTCACCGCAGGGCATTGCGCTGCGCCAGTTCACCACCCGCTGGGAAGGCGGTATGGTCAGAACATCCGGAAACTGGATGCGCAGCAACAAAGCGCTGGTCCTTGACGATGCCGCTATTGCTGGTCTGGAATACACGCTGCCGGAAAACTGGAAGCAGCTGTGGATGAAACCCCTGCCAGCGTGGCTAAACAGCCTGACGCTGAAGAAATTCAGCGCCAGCCGCAATCTGGTGATTGATATCGACCCGAATTTCCCGTGGCAGCTCACCGCGCTGGACGGCTACGGCGCTAACCTCGGGCTGGTACAGAACAATCAGTGGGGGATCTGGAGCGGGAGCGCCACCCTCAACGCTGCCGCAGCCACCTTTAACCGTACGGATGTGCGTCGTCCTTCTCTGGCGCTAACGGCAAACAGCAGCACCATCAATATCAGCGAACTGAGCGCCTATACGGAAAAAGGACTGCTGGAGGCTACCGCCAGCATTTCGCAGCTACCTCAGCGCCAGACGCAGGTCAGCCTGAACGGGCGCGGCGTGCCAATGACGATCCTGCAGCAGTGGGGCTGGCCCGCACTGCCGCTTTCCGGCGATGGCAACATCCAGCTTACCGCCAGCGGCAATATTCAGGCCGATGCGCCGCTCAAGCCAACGGTCAACGGTCAGCTGCATGCGGTGAACGTGGAGAAACAGCAGGTAACGCAAACCATGCAGGCGGGCGTGGTTTCGGGGAGTGAAGTCACTGCACCACCACCCGCACAATGATTTATTGCCCGGTGACGCTTCGCTTACCGGGCCTACTCACGCTCATAAGCGAATATATTCACTGCACAACAGCCATTTCACCGGCTCGTCTTCTTCAATCACCGGGAAGCGACCGCCAGGTTCCAGAAAGTGGTTGTCATGCTGGTCGTCATTGACCATCGAGATTTCCCAGCCCAGCACGAACGCCTTCTCCGCCCAAAAGCGATGATACAAGCGCGGTGGCAGGCACACTCCTTGTCCCGGTTTCAATACCAGCGTCTCGCCAGCGTTAACGGTACGCCGCTGACCATCCACGCTAACCTCAACAACGCGTCGGGCGTCATACTCATCATCAGGCGTGACCCACGCCAGCTGCATACATAAATCACCGCCGCCGCGATTAACGATATCTTCCATTTTATGGCGATGAAAATGCCATGGCGTTTGCTGATCCTGCTGAATTTGCAGCATCTTTTCGGCATACGATTTGGGGTAATCCGCTGACCCCATCAGACCATTGCGCAACGTTAGTAACGTCAGCCCCGTTTGCGCAAAATCTCCGTGCCCGAAGTCGGTAATATCCCAGCCCAACTGGAGATCGCGCACTTCACGCCACAGAGTTTGATCCTGTTGCCGCCAGGCATCGACCGTAAAATACGCAAAATCAGGCAGACAGACCCGAAAAGTCTCAGCGATGGCATGCGCTTTATCGACGGCATAATTAATGTGTGAACGCTTCATTCCACTTTTCCTTGTTGCGAAAGAGGCGGGTCGCCCCGCCTGCATGCCGTTAGTAAAGTGATGCTTTGCCGGTTGAACCGAACAGTTTCATTTTGTGGCGGATCACGTCCCGCGCGGCGCTAATGGCTTCCGGATAGATTACGTTCGGGTCCCACCAGGTTTCTTTCGCCAGGATTTCGCGGACTTTCTGGAAGTAGGCGTATTTCATATCGCTGGAAATGTTGATTTTGCCAACGCCTAGCGTCACGGATTCGGCAATTTCCGCATCCGGGTTCGCGGAACCACCGTGCAGCACCAGCGGAATACCCACACGCCCGGCGATATCGCGCAGGATGTTCATTTGCAGCTCAGGCTGCATCCCTTTCGGGTAGATCCCGTGCGCGGTTCCAATCGCCACCGCCAGCGTGTCTGCACCCGTTCGGGCGATAAAATCCTCAGCCTGAGCAGGATCGGTATAAGTTACTTTCGACACGCCGCCTTCCACTGACGTCCCAGTCTGGCCAATCGTTCCCAACTCCCCTTCCACCGAAACACCTACCGCATGCGCCAGTTTGACCACTTCGCGGGTCAGCGCCACGTTCTCTTCATATGGTAGCAGCGAGCCATCAATCATCACCGAGGTAAACCCACACTGAATCGCTCGCAGGACATGCTCAACCGAAGCGCCGTGGTCCAGATGCAGAGTAAAGGGAACCGGGCTGCGCAGGGTGATATCACGGACATAGCTAAAAAACGCATCGCCGACAAAATCATGTTCGCTGGGGTGAATGGAGATAATCGCCGGGGTATTGGTCGCTTCCGCTTCTTCCACTACTGCGCGTACAAAGCAGCTGTCCGCCACGTTGAATGCGCCGATGGCAAAACCGTGCTGACGGGTAGGTTGCAGTAATTCTTTCATCGAAACTAACATGTTAATTCTCCAGTTTCAGGGTGTAGAAAGCCCTGCCAGTGCGTCATCGCAGAGGCATAGAAGGCGTTACAGAAAATGAATCAGGCTTTGCCGATAGCGCCGCTGGCCTGCAGGTACGGAATAATGGCTTCCTCGCAGGCCTGTTCCATCAGGGCCAGGGCATCAACGAGTTCACCGGATGTGTCGCGACACAGGGTATGCAGTAGCGCAGCCTTTCCGGCTTCGAAAACCGCCGCACCAACGTTTATCTTGGCGACACCAAACGTCGGGCAGCGCTGTAGCTGGTCAAACGGCGTTCCGCTGCCGCCATGCAGCGCCAGCGGCACCGTTGATAACCGGGCTATTTCCTCCAGCCGCTGGAAATCAATAGCAGGAGTGATACCCGGCGCGTACATGCCGTGTGCCGTACCCACCGACACCGCCAGCAAATCGATCCCGGTCTGTTGGATGAAGGGTTCCACGTCGGCGACCTGGGTCATCAAATCAGCGTTAGCGGCGTGGTCATAGCACGGAGCATCGGCCAGATGGCCCAGCTCGCCTTCCACGCACAGAGAAACGCTGGCGGCAAGCTCAACCACCGCCCGGGTCTGGCGAATGTTCTCCTCCAGCGCAAAGGCGGAGGCGTCGATCATTAAGCCGCTGAATCCGGCGCGAAAAGCCTGGCGAATGCGTACAGGATCCTTTCCATGATCCAGCGCCAGCGCGACCGGTACCGAGGCTTCCTCTGCCAGCGTTTTGACCACCGCTGCCGCTATCGGGGCCGGAAAATGCTCCAGATGCCCCTGATACAAATTCAGAATGATGGGCGCACGGTGTTTCTCCGCCACTCGCACCGCTGCGCGGGCGCTTTCCAGGTTCATACAGTTGATGGCCAGCAGCGCGTACTGCTCGCGCCAGGCTTTGGTCACCATGCTTTTCATATCGGCAAACATACGGCCTCCGGTTATTCCAGGGTGAAGGTGATTTCTTCGTCTTTCAGCTTTTGATCGCTGAGTTCGTCAAACTCTTCATCACGCTCGGTTACCGGTTTCTTCCACAGCGACAGCATGACGCCACAAATCAACGTACCGATCCCCAGCGCCAGGCAAAACAGCAACGGATGCGTAAAGAGCGGAACCACAAACATGCCGCCGTGCGGTACCGGACTTTCGACACCCCACACCATAATCAGGCCACCCGCAATCGCCGAGGCCACCACGCAGGAGCCCACCACCCGCAGCAGGTCGCGCGCCGCAATCGGAATAACCCCTTCGGTAATCATGCAGATCCCCATCGGGAATGCGGCCTTCAGCGCCTCACGTTCCGCACGGGTGTACTTGTGACGCGTCAGCAGGAAAGAGAGCGTAATGCCAAATGGAGGGATCATCGAACCAACAAACTTCACCGCTTCCGGACCGTACACGCCGCTGACCAGCATGCCGTCAGCAAACAGCGACATGGTTTTATTCACCGGCCCACCGAAGTCGAATGTCGCCATCGCACCGAGGATAGCGCCCATCAGAAAGCGGGATCCGCCCTGCATGGACTCCAGCAGATGAATCAACGCGTCCTGCAGCCAGGCAATCGGCTTGCCAATCAGCGTCATCATCAACAGGCCACCAATGACGGTACTCAGTACCGGCAGCACCATAATGGGCATCAACCCCTGCATCGACTGCGGCAAACGGATATAGCGCTTGAGCAGCAGGACGGTATAACCGACCAGAAATCCGCCCAGCATCCCACCGATAAAACCGGTATGAATTTCTCCGCAGACGAAGCCGACAATCAGGCCCGGCGCGAATCCCGGACGGTCAGCAATGGAGTACGCAATCGCCGCACTAATCAGCGGTACGATTAACCCCATCCCCCAGCCGCCAATCTGGTTGAGCATCCAGGGAATGGTTCCTGTTTTTTCACCGACGTTAGTGCCGCCAAGTATTTGCCCGAGAGCAATACAGATCCCGGCGGCGACAATTAACGGGATCATCCACGAAATTCCCGTTAATAAATGTTTTTTTATTTCCTGAGATAGCGGAATTTTATTTTCACTCATGTGAAACCCCTCCAAAATGAGGATCGCTACTGGTTATTATTAACTAATGATTTTTCGACCTTTTCAAGAAACTGAATGGGCGATTTTATGACGATTTCAGTTTTTACTCGCACAATGCGTTTGTTTGAAAATCGCTCCTCCCCTTTTATTTTTACATCGACAGCAAGAATTACGACATCAGCCGCAGAAATATCCTCTGTCAGCAGTTCGTTTTCTGTGCCAATGGTGCCCTGGGTTTCAACCTTTATATTATGACCAAGCGCTTTAGCACCTTTAATTAACTTCTCACGGGCAATATAGGTGTGCGCAATACCCGCCGTACAGGCGGCAACACAAACAATATTCATAACATGCTCCACATTTTATTTAGCAGACATTGGATTCAGCATATTGGCTAAAAAGCTCAATAATTTTTTGTGGACTACTTTCAACTAATAGTTGTTCAATAATGTCGTCATCTGCCAACGCGCCAGCAACCTGCGAAAGCAGACGAATATGGGTGGTGTTTTGATCTTCAAGACGTACGGCAAACAGAATAATGCACCGTACATTGCTGCCGTCCAGGGTTTCCCAGGGAATATCCTGGCGGGTACGCCCAATCGCCAGCGTGGTATTGACCACCGCCGAGGATTTTCCGTGCGGGATCGCAATATGGTTTTCGAAGCCGGTCGAGCCTTCTGACTCACGTTGCCAGACATCCTGAATAAACGTTTCGCGACAGCTAATTGCTCCATCTTTTTGCAGAATATCCGTCAGTTCCTCAATAGCCTCCGTTTTGCTTGTAGCCTTCATGTCCAAAATAACGCGATTTGTATTGAGTATTTTCGTGATGTCCATCAATCATACCTCATGGAGTTCAGACATTAATTTTCAACGACCAGCGACGTCGCCCGATGTAATTTTTCCGTAATAACCGTTTCTGTTACCCGCTTAATATCCGCATCATTGAAGAAGGCAGTGACATACACGACCGGCATGGCAACCGCGGGTAAATTAATCGTCGATACCACCAGTTCAATATCGTCCGTCAGTACAGAGGGCAGGCTGCCTGCCGACACCACGCCGACGATAGTCCAGTCCGGAAAGGCGCGCAGAATACGGCTTTTGAGTAAGTGAGAAGTGCCGATACCCGTTGAACAGACCAGTAGTACGCGTTTACGCGCTATCTGACGCTCCATTGCGGCCTGAAAATGCACGGTTAAATATCCCACTTCATCTTCCGACACGGCCCGCTCGCCCCAACCGCTAAACACCCGATTCACCGCACACTGGGTCAGACGCCACACGTCCTGCAACTCGCCTTTGATATCCTCCAGCAGCGGATTACGAATGCGGATCTGGTAGTTCAGTCGGTTAATCAGCGGCTTAATGTGGATCAGCAATCCGTCATACAGCGCCGTGTCCTGGCTAAGATCGCTGTCGACCATCTCGGCGAAGGTGGCAATCAACCGATGGGTAATCAAACGCGCTTCGTCGCTGGAGTGCATATGACCAATCACACTCACGTCATTATGCTCTTCAATCACCACACCCGAGGAGATAATGTATTGATATATAAACCAGACTTCGTCTTCTGGCAGCGGGTGGGCAATGCGCTTTTCGATATGCTGAATCATGCGACTGGCAATGGAAAATATGTTCTCATCACAGGTAGTGATGCTCTCTTCTTTTCTCGGAAGCGCATTGCCCCGCGTGATGCGGTACATCATGATCAGAATATGGGTAAAGATATTGACGTAATAAGGCTCGCCGAGCGACCAGCACAGGTCGTTCTCCATTTCCTGCAATAACGTCTGGACAAATAAAACGTCTTCTTCGCCAAAGTAATGCACTAACGCTTTATAACTGCCCGGATCCAGGCGTGAATAAATCACGCTGCCGGGTTCATTATGGTTAATCACACCGTTAATCAGCGATGCCATCGCCTGGCGCACACCGCTCTCGCTACCTTCAATGTGCGTGCCGCTCTGACTACGAATCAACGACAGGCCCAACGGGGTAATCCAGGATTCAATTACTTTCAGATCGTTAACAATCGATGCGCTACTAATGAAATAACGTTCGGATAATTTACTGATCGACGTTTCATGCGGCGTTTCGCTTAATAACTGTGAAGCTATCTTGACTCGCCGTGAATTATTCATCATGCCGTCAGCATCATCACCCTCCGATCCTAATAACTGGTCCATATATAAAAGGTCGGTAATATTATCTGCACTTAATATCACCCCAGCACCAGCACGTTTATCGATAGTTATTTTCCATTCTGATAACCATGGTTCCAGTAAGCGCAGATCGCGCTGCACAGTTTTCTCTGAAACAGATAAATACTCGGCAATTTTCAGCAGCGTGACATATTCCTTCTTAGACAGAAGAAATTTTAATAATCTGTTTTGTCGCGAGGTAATCATTTGCATTATTTACCCTTATTACATACCAGATTAAATATCTATACCCGTCATACTTCAAGCTGCATGTGCGTTGGCTTTCCTCGCTCACCCCAGTCACGTACTTATGTACGTTCAGGGGATTCGCTGCGTCGCCGCCTTCCTGCAACTCGAATTATTTAGGTTATAAAGAAGCATTGATGCTCCACGTGTAATCCGTGATGATAAATATAAGAGGACTACGATGCGCCAACAATACTAAATCGTGTCCTGTATTCCGGACAGAAATAAGACAAAAAAGGGAAATAGTGAGATATTTACGGCGCAGATCACATTTTTCGTGGGATTCAGAGTGATATCGCTCGCAAATATGGGGAGATAAAAATTTAATTCAGGATGTTTTGGATTTTCAGATCTGGAATGCTGCTCGCAGCGTGGGCCGGATAAAACGCATTGCGTCGCCATCCAGCCCACGTTGAGATTTACTTACAGGGTAATCGTCAGCACATCCGCATCCGGCGTGACAACCGTTCCCCACTCACTGCCCACAGACGAGCCGCCCTTCACGCCGCTAACCTGCGTAATATTACGCAGACACAGCGTCCAGTTACGCGCTTCGCCACTTCCTTGCACGGTGATGGTATTATCCGTGCGCGTCGCCTTCAGCGTGAAGATAACCGAACCGTCAGCCGCCGGGACTTCACAAATCGCCTCCCGACCCTCCTGCAGATGGAACAGCTGGAACGCCGTCCCTTCGTGCCAGGCGTAGTCCGGCTTCTGGTTATTGCAGCCCAGCGCCAGCAGTGTATTGTCACGCACATAAACCGGCAGACTCAGGAAGTCATGCTGCTGCTTATGCCAACGGCTGCCCACCACCTCGTCGTTACGCCACAGATGCGTCCAGCGTCCTTCCGGCAGATAGAACTGCACATCACCCGCCTCGCTAAACACCGGCGCAACCATCACGCTATCGCCCAGCATGTACTGGCGGTCGAGATAATCACATGCCGGATCGTCCGGGAACTCCAGCATCATTGCGCGCATCATCGGTGTTCCGAGTTCATTGGCGCGCGCCGCTTCGCGATACAGGTACGGCATCATGCGGCATTTCTGCTCAGTGAAGTAGCGCACCACGTCGCAGGATTCATCATCGTACGCCCATGGAACACGGTAGGATTTACTACCGTGCAGGCGGCTGTGGCTGGAGAGCAACCCGAACGCACACCAGCGCTTGTAGACGTGCGCCGGGGCGGTATTCTCAAAGCCGCCAATATCGTGACTCCAGAAGCCAAAGCCGGACAGGCCGATGGATAAGCCGCCACGCAGGCTTTCGGCCATTGATTCATAGTTGGCGTAGCAGTCGCCGCCCCAGTGCACCGGGAACTGTTGCGCACCCACTGAGGCCGAACGGGCGAACAGCACGGCCTCTTCTTCACCGACGGTCTCTTTCAGCACGTTCCATACCAGTTCGTTGTAGATGTACGCATAATGGTTGTGCATTTTCTGCGGATCGGCACCGTCAAACCACTTAACGTCAGTAGGAATGCGTTCGCCAAAGTCAGTTTTGAAGCAGTCAACGCCGATATCCACCAGACCTTTCAACTTGTTGGCATACCACTCGCAGGCTTCAGGATTGGTAAAGTCATAAATCGCCAGGCCCGGCTGCCATTTATCCCATTGCCACAGGGAGCCGTCCGGGCGCTTGAGCAGATAACCTTTCTCTTTCAGTTCATTGAACAGCGGGGATTTCTGGCCGATATAGGGGTTTATCCATACGCAGACCTTCAGCCCTTTCTCTTTCAGGCGGCGGATCATACCTTCCGGGTCAGGGAAGGTCACCGGATCCCACTCAAAGTCGCACCACTGGAAGGCTTTCATCCAGAAGCAGTCGAAATGGAAGACGTGCAGCGGCAGATTGCGCTCGGCCATCCCGTCGATAAAACTGTTCACCGTCGCTTCATCGTAATTAGTGGTGAACGATGTAGTCAGCCACAAACCGAATGACCAGGCTGGCGGCAGCGCCGGACGACCGGTAAAGCGGGTATAGCGATCCAGCACCGCTTTCGGCGTAGGGCCGTCGATGACGAAATATTCCAGATACTCGCTTTCAACGCTGAACTGCACTTTTGACACTTTCTCAGAGCCAATTTCAAACGACACGCACTGCGGATGGTTTACCAACACGCCGTAACCACGGTTGGTGAGATAAAACGGGATGTTCTTGTAAGACTGCTCGGTACTGGTGCCGCCATCGCGGTTCCATGTTTCCACCGTCTGGCCGTTACGTACCAGCGCAGTAAAGCGCTCGCCCAGACCGTACACCGTTTCGCCAACGCCCAGATCCAGGCGTTCAAACATATAGTTTTTCCCGCTGTTGGTGTCCTGCACGTAGCCGTTATTTTTCAGCTGGCTGCCGGTAATACGTTCGCCGTTACGCAGGAAATCCAGCGACCAGAACTCACCTTTAGTGACCCGCACGCTCAAATTTCCGCTTTTCAGTTCGGCAAATTCAGCGGTGTTTTGTATCTCTACGTTGACGTCCTGCAGCACGTTCAGCGGATAGTGCGGACCGTTATTCAACGCGCCCTGGAAATGTTCCATACGCACGCCCACCACGCCTTCCTGTGGCGAGAAAAAGCGCAGGGTGAAGAGTGGAGTATCCAGTTGCCAGGTACGTTCACGCACATCGCGCGGCGCAACGTAGACAATCATCTCGTTACCCTGTTGCTCGACCTCGAATACCTGAATCGGGTGAGTTAAATTCAGGCCAGGCTGCGTCAGCCAGTTTCCGTCGCTAATTTTCATCGTTGGTTCCTTAGTTCTGTAATTCTTTCGTCGAAAAATCCTGCTGATTGCGGTGCGCACCCTGAGCCAGCTGACTCATGATTTCCGTCAGATACGGCGTTTTCAGGGTATAGAAGCGTTTGGCAATCACGGCACTCAACAGGTAACAAATAGCCGGGACAATCGTGAACAATGCGATAATGATGCTAATGGTGGCGCTGTTCTGGGTTTTCGCTGCGGCATCGTAACCGCCGCCCGCCAGCATCCAGCCGATCATCGCCCCGCCGAGCGCCAGACCCAGCTTGAGCACGAACAGCGTGCCCGCGAAGCTGATCCCCGTCAGACGTTTTCCGTTACACCACTCGCCGTAATCAACGGTGTCGGACATCATCACCCACTGGATTGGCGTCACGAGCTGATGCAGTACGCCAATCACGAAGATGAAGGCGAACATGGTGAGATTTGCGTGCATCGGCACAAAGAACATTGCCAGACTGACGACCGCCAGCAGGGCGTTCGTCCACCAGAAGACGCTGACTTTGCATTTCCAGTCAGTCAGCGGTTTTGCCAGCGCAGAGCCGATAAGATTGCCGACGCAATAGGTGGTGAGGAAGGCGACAAACACTTCCGGGGTACCCAGAATCCAGGTGACGTAATACATCATCGCCCCGCCGCGAACGCAGACGGCAAGGATGTTGAGGATGGTCAGCAGGCCGACGATACGCCATTGGTCGTTCTGCCAGATGTCGCGCAGGTCTTCACGCATTGAGTTGCTGCTCGGCGGCGCTTCCACACGTTCTTTGGTGGTGAAGAAGCAAAATGCCAGCATCAGGAACGCCACAATCGAGAGCACGGCAATCCCGCCCTGGAAGCCCAGCGCTTTATTTTCGCCGCCAATCAGATTCACCAGCGGCATCATCAGCACGGTGGAGAGCATGCCGCCCGCCGTCGCCAGCACAAAGCGCCATGACTGCAGGGAGATACGCTGCGTTGGGTCATTGGTTATCACTCCGCCCAACGCGCAGTAGGGAATATTTACCACGGTATAAAGCAGGGTCAGCAGCGTGTAAGTGATTGCGGCATAAATCATTTTGCCGTGCAGGCTGAGATCCGGCGTGCTGTAGGCGAGCACACAGACCAGACCAAATGGCAGAGCGCCAAACAGCACCCATGGGCGGAATTTCCCCCAGCGTGAACGGGTGCGGTCGGCGAGCAGTCCCATGCAAGGGTCTGAGATAGCATCCAGCGCGCGAGCCAGTAAGAACATGGTGCCGACAAAACCGGCCGGGATACCAAAAATATCGGTATAGAAGAACATCATATATAACATAACGTTATCAAAGATGATGTGGCTGGCGGCATCGCCCATGCCGTAGCCAATCTTCTCTTTAACGGACAAAATCTCACTTTTCATTACGCATCCTTGTTAGCACTTTCACACGCACTGATACCGGTTACAGTTCTTGTAAACCATCCCTGTGAGCGCGGGTATTCCGATATCTCGTTATCAAATTATGATTCTTGTTTTCTGTGATCAGAGTAGCGTCAAAAAATGTGTCTAAGTGTAAGTAATGGATTTTGCGGGGATTTATTTGAAACTGGTCATGGTATGGAGAAACGGAAGTTAAAAAAGTGAGTGAGGGGGTGTGGAAACGTTTGGAAGTAGCTATAATGCGCCCCGCCTCCATGTAGCAATCGAGGCGCGGAAGATCGTCATCTCCGGTGAGGTGGCTGGACTTCAAATCCAGTTGGGGCCGCCAGCGGTCCCGGGCAGGTTCGACTCCTGTGATCTTCCGCCAAAATTCTCATATCATCCCAGCCATTTGCCATATATTCTCAGCATATGCATGCTTTTATAATTCTCGTCCACAATATCTATTTTCATTTGAGAATCCCATATGAGCACTGCCCTTACGATCATGGCCATTGCTGCTACTGTAATTAGCCCATTATTAGCCATTCAGACACAGAAATTTATAGAAAGATATTCTCAGAAAAAATCATTAAAAATTGATATATTTAAGCAACTTATGGCTACTCGATCTCAGAACTCTCGACTGTCTAATGAACATGTTCGCGCATTAAATATGATCGACTTAGCATTTTACGGAAAAATAAAAAGAGGAAGAACCAAGAGAAGCGATTCTGAAAGTAAAGTATTATCTTCGTGGAAACTTTACTTTGCACATTTAAATACATCTTACCCTGATAATGATAATGCATCTGGCACCATATGGAACCAAACAAGCAACAATCTTTTTCTAGACTTGCTATCAGATATAGCGAAAGATATTGGCTATGATTTTGAGCGAGTTCAATTACAAACAGCCATATATTCACCTATTGCCCACGGGGCAATAGAAAACGATAAATTAAAAATTAGACAGGGGTTGGCTGCAATATTCTCAGGAGAAAATGCCCTAAAAATGGAAATTATTAATATTCCCGCAAGACAGGGCAATTAATCTATTCACTATTTATCCTGTGGCTCAATACCTAACCGTTCCAACTCCTTTCTCCCTAAAGTTTTGAGCCAATTCCCCAAACTCATCCCTTCGGCCTTTGCCGCAGCCTCGAACTGCGCCTTTAACTCGGGAGTGATGCGAATCTGGAAAGTTGGTGCTTTTCCGGATTTAGACTGATTTGGATCGCGTTTAGCCGTTGACATGTACGTACCTATAAGAGCAGTATACCACCAACCAGGTACGTACCTTTATATCTGGCGACCTGATTTATAACGCCCTCGCCTGGTATTCGCAGTACCCGACGAGAGCTAACCTCATCAACTATCAAGGAGTTGATTATGGCTGATTCGCATTCTACCCTAGACACCGACCAATCCGGAACCGAGCGTTCGGTAATTGTGGGATACCGCCCTAATGTTTTCGACAAATCTACACCCAAAATTATCCTTTCCGGCAAGTGGCTACGCGAAGCGGGGTTTGATACCGGGCAACAGATTACCGTAAAAGTGATGAATGGCTGTATCGTCCTGATGGTCTATGGCGAGCAGGAGCAACGGTTGCAGGATGAGTTGAAAGAGGCACATCAGAAGCTGAACAGAATCGAGAGCACATTGGCGACTCTCCAGTGAAGCACGGCTGAACCTGCAAGCGGTACTTACAGGTTCACCTGGTGCCGGATGGCGCTTACGCTTATCCGGCCTACTTTCACAATACCCTCTGTCTGACCACCCACCTCATAGTGACCCCCAGAAAGATATCGACTATAATGAACGAATCGAACGATTCATGCGAAATGGTGGCAATATGCATACTCTTACGGCAAATGAAGCCAAAACCCAGTTTGGCGATATGCTACTTAAAGCGCAGCGAGAACCTGTGCAAATTAACCGTAACGGTAAGCCTGTTGCAGTTGTCGTCTCCATTGAGGACTATGAACAAATGGAAGCCATGAAGCTCCAGTTACTGAAGGCCAAAATTCAGCGTGCTCAAAACGATATTCATTTGGGCAATATTGTTGATGGTGATGCTTTTTTTGATGAGTTGATGGATCAACACAAAGGATAAAAAGTGAGTTACAAACTTACTGGAGAAGCACAGCGCGATATTATTGAAATCCGTGATTACACATCAAGAAATTGGGGCGCTAAACAGTCCAGGGATTATCTTAGAAAATTACGTGGCGTTCTCTCTCAGTTAGCTGAAATGCCAGACATGGGGCATCATCGAATTGATGATTTTGGTGCAGATATTTACAGCTTTCCTCATGTTAGCCATATGATTTACTACAGTGCACAAGACACAAATATTGTTGTACTGGCAGTCTTACACCAAAGCCGAGTACCAACAAAACATCTCGGACAACGTTTGTAGCCCGCCACCTTATTTGCCGGATGGCGCTTGCGCTTATCCGGCCTACGATTGCCACAAAAAAGAAAGCCGCCGATCGGTGAATCAGCGGCTTTTCCATTACTCACTTACATTAGAAATTATATTTCACGCCCAACATACCGCGGGTATCGCTGTAGCCTTTATCACCGACCTGTTGGGCCACGTTGCTCCACACGTTGAGTCGCGGAGTGATTTGACCTTCAACGCCGACTTTCAGCTCGCCGATGTTTTTGGTGCCGCGCATGTCATTGCTCACATCGTCCATCTTCACGCTGGTCGTCTGCGTGTTGTGGATCCAGTTGGCTTCAACAAACGGCTGGAACTCGCGAGATTTACCGTCGTCGATAGCGTTGTGCCCGTTGATAAAGGCTTTCACACCCAGACGGGTCATCAGGTTGCCATCGGTGTTGTCCTTCACGCGGGTACCGTTCGCTTCGCGGTGACTGTCGGCTTGCACGTCCATCCATACCACCTGCGCTTTCGGTTGCAGCCAGTAGCTGTTGCGTTCGCTTTCACCCAGTTTGAAGCTGTAACCGGCTTCAACCGAAGCGGTTATCCCGCTGGATTTGTATTTCTCTGCTGCCTGCTCCTGGCCCATCACTTTGTTATCAAACCAGTTGTACAGCGCCCAGGTATCCACGTAGGTGCCGGTCTTGTCGGCGTCATTGGCATACCATGTGCCATACAGCCCCACGCTGTAACCGGTGACCTGACCACGTGAATGGTAGCCGGTCAGGCTGGACTGCGTGCGGTTCTGGCTGTTGGCATAACCTGCCATCGCGCCAAGGTGCCAGCGGTCAAGACCGTCGCTACTCCACTGCGCCAGGTCGCCGCCTAGCTGCATCACATAGCTGTTGCTTTGGGTTTTCAACTGCCCGCTACCGTCTTTGAAGCGGGTATGCGCCCCAACGTTACGCATCCACAGGCTGGTAACTTTCTTCTCGCCTGTCAGCATATCGACATACTGCGTTTCACCCAGACGATCGTGCAGTCGGGTCATAAACAGCGTGTTAGCCGCATAGTTGTTCGCCAGATAACTGCCTGCTTCCGGACGGTATTGCTGCTCAGTGACAGGAGGCGCAACAGGTTCTTCCGGCTCAGGGATAATCGGGTCTACAGGATCGACCGGGTCTGGATCAATAGGGTCAACCGGGTCCGGATCAACAGGGTCAGGGTCATGCGGATCGACGGGGTCCGGGTCTTCCGGATCCGGCGGAGCAGGAATAAAGCTGGTCAGATACCAGTTACTGCCTTTCTGCACCACGTTATAGTCGTACGCTCCGGCAACAATACGGCCCGCTTTCTCAAAAGTACCGTCAGAATTACCGGCCACTTCGATGATCTCAATACCTTCAATGGTCTGCGCCCCGGTTCCGCCAATGTTATTCACCGCCACAAACGCATTACCCGCGGTGTTGCCGAGCACTTTCAGCTTGTCGGTTTCGGAGGTATCGTCATTCAGGACAGTATTGAAAACCAGTTTGCCGCCGTTCCCGGTAAAATCTTCATTGATGGTAAGCGTCTGCCACGGTTCGCCGTCAGCATGCCCAAAGTTCACCACTGACCCGCCGTTCAGCGTCAGGTCGGTGAGCGTTGAACTGTTAGTCATGTTCCAGGTCGCGTCGCTCATTTGCAGCGAGATAACGCCCGTCCCGGCAGTGGCGCTGGTGATGTATGACGCCCCGCTCCACAACGAGTTGTCGGTCATGTTGAGCTTAATGGTACTGTTTTGCTGCGGCAGGCTGCTGGTTGCAGCAGTCGCGCCAGCGGCATGAAGATCGCCGTCGATAAGAAAACGCCCGCCAGTAGAACCGTCTACGATGCCGCCCGTTTCAGTGCTGATGGCATAACTTTCGTTGCTGTGATCGCCCGCCATCGTAATGGCGGCACCGCCTGCCAGGTTTATCGCCCCGCGTGAAGTCGCATACAGGCCGCGTGGCGCTTTGCTGTATGACGCCGCTTTCGCCGAACTGTTCACGTTGATCGTTGCGTTTTCACCGAGATTCACGGTCGCGTTGGTGGAATAAACCGCATGAGCGCTGACGCCGTTGACCGTAATCGTCGCGTTGTTGCCCAGTTCCGTTTTGGACGATGAGGCGGCATAAATCCCCGTTGAAGAAGCACCCGAAGTCTCGATGGTGGCGTCATTGCCAAGCAGTATCGAGGAACCGCTCTGCCCGGTGCGAAGACCCTCTGAACTGTCACCGATCGTCACAATGTGTGCCCGGTCGCCGACCACAATTGTATTTTTGGCCTGCGTGGCGTCTTTCATCGCGTTTGCTGTGATACCACGTCCCTGGGAACCGGTAGTTTGAATATACAGATCGTCGCCGACGTAAATGCTGGCCGAGCCCTTCCAACCCTGGCTATAGGAGTTGTAACCGGCATTAATCCCGTCACCATCCTGACCGTCCACATAAATGCTGGTGCGATCCCCGGTGATGATAAAGACCGGGTTATCCGGCGTATTGGCCCCGTGCGTGCGGATACCGTCAACATCTTTACCATTATTGGCGGCATTCTTCGACTGCGTGCGAATCGTCAGGTCGTCCCCAAAAATAACGCCCGGACTACCCGTTGTACTGTTCTGAATAACGGTAACAGAGTGCTCAAAAGCTTCAGCGCCGGGTCCATTAATCGTTAATCCATTGCCATAAACGGGAATAGTGCCCGCACTCCATTGATAAACATAATTCGGCATGGCGCTGGTTTTAGCGAAACTGGCATTTGCCTGCGCTGGAATTATTGCCTGCAATTCCGGGGGCAGACTGCTAACCAGTCCGGTGGAGGGTAGACTATCAACGTCAACCCATGCCGCTTGAGCTGAAAATACCATAGAGGTTAATGCGGCTGAAACCGCTATGGCAATACGAGAATAAGATTTGGGATTTGGCATATTAGCCTCCTGCTTTCAGGCGTAGAGCGTCCACCACATCGCAAGGATGTGAAAATAATAAAACTCAAAAATACGTTATAAAATATTCGACAATATTTGATGAATACTATGGCCTAACTTATCTTCAAGCCTGAGCTTGTAGACATATATTTTCTTAATATCGATATTATCTATTTTGGTAATTTGCTGAATACTTTTCCCTGACACAAAACGCTTCAGTAATATCATTTCAGTATAGTTAAGTGAGCGTCCACGTTTGCTGTTAGCGAGATGACCAGTAAAGAGTCGCCTAATTTTCTGATGTTGAACTTCGTCATCATCATCAGAATATATAATCCCTTGTATTTTATTGCTTTTGGACAGCCAGTAGTTGGCTAACGGCGCCAGGTTCCTGTCTGCTATCAACACAATATGCATACCGCTGTAGGCAAGCCGGTCAACCCATTGCGGGTCGGCAAACAGGCGCAGATTCGGGAAAGAAAAGTCCACAAAAATAAACCCACGCGACAAATGGTTTTGATTATTAAGCAGAAGCTTTTCAATAATTCCTTTTTGCAGAAAGCCATTCCCCTCAGGCCAGATCGCAAATGCGGCACGGTGACAGTAACTGGCACGAACCGCAGTATCCGGAAATAATTGACAGGATAATTCACAGCTTATGCAACGAACAGTCTGTGACGGTGATCTCTTCATCAAAAATGACTCCTGTTATTTTTCCATAAATATTTCATTGGTAAATAAATGTGTCAATCCAACACGTAGTACGTTCCTTGTCAGTTAATAACAGTGGCGCTAATAAAATGTAATAAACTCCTGATGCACTAATATGTATGGTCTGTGAGTAATACGATTGCGCTAAGCTTATTTACGCTTTATCTCAGAATAACAACCTATGCATTAGGAATTTTATGCATAAATTCAGATTCCAGGATAAACAGTAAAAAAGCACTATTTGCTAAAAAATAACCTGCGTAAAAGTTACTTACTAATTACGTAATTCTGATAACTCAATCACCCTTGTCATGTTGTGGACAAATATAAAGATAATTCAGATAAAACTGTAATGAATTCTCATTATTTAACCTTAGTTAATTCTCACCTAAGAAATAAGATTACTAACATATTGTATTTAAAGAGATTTTAACTAATTAGTGAAATTCTTATCTTCGTTCATGAACAAAGAGTGAGGCGCATTTTCGATTTGGATGTAAAATTTAAAGGATGCGTTAGCACACGCTGTGATTCGTTTTGGTTACTGAGGGCTGGGCAATTGTACCTTATCAATCAGTTGGTCGAATTTAATCCTGATAGCAAAAGTCTGGTCAATCGTCAGACCGGGCGAGCAATTCAGCTCCAGCTCCCTGCCTCGCTCTGTTTTCTCTATTTAATTACTCACGCAAGTGACATTGTTTCCCAGAACACGTTGATGACAATTGGTTGGGGTGAAAGAAATAATGTGACCACCACCAACACATTTTACCAGGCTATTCTGACGCTACGAAACGCGCTGGCGGACGTGGGGTTGCCTCGTGATACGGTGAAAACTATTTCCCGACGCGGGCTCAGATTAAATGAGAATACGCAAGTAGAGACAATAACGCTTCAACAGAGTGAAGTTTCCCCGCCGCCGGTTATTGAAGAAATCCCCCCCGCAAAGATAATTCCTTCGACACCACAACAAACGACGCAGATACCCTGGTTTGAGGTTTTATTTAGCGTCAGTGTCGTGATTGCCACGTTGATCATCTGGCTGGTGTGGTATCAAACGCGCCCTGTTATGCCGTTTAGTAAATTTGTCCAGGCTTCCATGCAGACCCCATCGCGGCAAAATTGCAAAATCTATTACTCACCAAATGAACACGACCAGCAAGGCTATTTCAATCTGATGCAGTTACATCCCTATCTCTGTGAAAACAACAAGCACGTGTTTCTTACCGGTTACAGCAAAGCGGAAAGGATCGTGGCATTTGTCTGTGATAAAGATGCACGGGTGGATGCTAACGCATTTTGTACTACTCATTATTACTGGATGCGCGGGCAATGAAAAAAACACGCCACCTTATAGTGCTCGTGGCCGGGCTGGTTACTGTGCTCGGTTCAGGCGGATGGTTATGGCATTCACGCTATGCCGACAAACCGCTGAATTGCATCGGTAACATGGAATGGAATATTGGCAGCAACCGCTTTACCGGTACGTTATCGTTTCGGATGTACAACAGTGAAGGCCTGGCCACTATTACCGGCAAACTGTACGGGCGTAATACCTCAGACATTAGCAGGAACATCTATTTTAACTACACCCAAAAGCGCGATGCCCGAGTGCTACAGGCGATGCAGGTCGTCAAAACCTTCGCTGACACCGCTGATGAAGCGGATATTAACGACACATTACCTGGATTTTACCGCCAAAGCGGACGAAGCCTGAGCCTGGTCATGGAGGAGTATAAAGGTGCATGGATTTTTGCCAGCTCCAATGTGCCCTCGCTGTATTGCCGCAAAAGGTAACGTCATATCCGGAAACAAAAAGCACGGCCCCTCAATGAAATTCACATTTGTCATCATTGACTTACGCGACATGGGTCACTGAATCCACACATAACCCATTGCTATTCTTCATCGCGAATCAGGAAACATCCTGAATATCATAATATCCGTTGCGTAATAATTAAGCGAAATGGGCGTTATATTTTGCCCAGAAGACTTCAACCTACGGATGGATATTTGGAGAAGACGTGGGCAGGGGCGTTTATCTCTCTCGCGAGCAATGTCTGAGCGTTCAGGCGTTATCGCATTTCAGGAAACGGTGTGTTTCCGGTGTATTTTTGGCGTACATATGAGGGATACGTAATGTTTACTTTTAAAAAGTGCCTGATTGCACTTTCTATAAATTTGGCCGTTGTTTCATCAGGTTTTGCTTGTACGACCCTGCTGGTCGGCAACGAAGCATCAGCGGACGGCTCCATGCTGGTCGCCCGTAGCGCAGACAGCGATGCCCTGAAAGCACAGCATTTTGTCATTCATCCGGCAAAGCAAAATCAGACCGGGGTATACAGCACCAAAGCACATAATGGTGCGAATGATTTTACCTGGCCACTGCCGAAAAACTCTCTGCGTTATACCACTGTCCCAAACTGGAAAACCCAACTGCACGGCGCGACCGGATTTAACGAGCTGGGTGTCGGCGTGAGCGGTACAGAATCCATTTTTGCCTCACCGAAAGCACTGGCCGCCGACCCGTACGTTGAGGATAAAGGGATCACCGAAGACGATATCCCGGATATTCTGCTGTCACAAAGTAAAACCGCACGTGAAGCTGTGGCGCTGTTGGGCCATATCGTTGAGACCGTCGGCGCAGGCGAAGGTTTTGGCGTTGCCGTCGTCGACGATAACGAGATCTGGTACCTGGAAACCGGTAGTGGCCACCAGTGGATGGCGCAGCGTCTGCCGAATAACCAGTATTTTGCTACCGGTAATCAGGGCCGCTTACAGGATTACGATCCTAAAAATCCGGACATGATGGCGTCAAAAAACCTGATTCAATTTGCGACTGAAAAAGGACTGTACGATCCGGCGAAAGACGGTAAATTCAACTTCTCCAAAGCCTATACCCGTGATGACGAGCGTGACCGCACGTATAACGACCCTCGTGTATGGACCATCCAGAAAGAATTCAATCCTTCCGTAAATCAGGATATGGCCAAAGGGCGCGAATTCCCGGTCTTCATGACGCCTGAGAAGAAAATGACGCTGGACGATGTGAAGGCCGTGTTGCGTAGTCACTATGAAGGGACCAGCCATGACCCGTACACCAACGGTCTGAACGGCAAAGAGCCATGGCGTCCGGTCAGCGTTTTCCGTACCTATGAAGCGCACGTCATGCAGGTCCGTCCGTGGTTGCCAAAAGAGATTGGTGAAACGACCTACATTGGCCTGGGCATGGCTGACCTCACCGCCTTTGTTCCGTACTACAGCGGCCTGAAAGCGTATCCGGCTAACTACACGATGGGTACCGATAAAGCGGACGATCAGTCTATCTACTGGAAATATCGTAAATTACAAACGCTGACGATGACCGATTATCCGAAGCTCGCACCAGTCGTCAAAAAAGCCTACAAAGCGTGGGAAGACAAAGTGGCGAAGGAGCAAAAAGAGGTCGAAGCAGAGTATCTGAAGATGGCGAAAACCGATAAACCCGCCGCGGATAAGATGCTGAATGACTTCAACCTGCGCATCATGGCCGACGCCGAGAAGCTGACGGAAGATCTGACTAATCAGCTCTTTACCATCCGCACTAAAGACATTCAGTCTGATATTTTCTTTGCGAATGCAACGAAAAAAGACTGAGTAACGACGCGATAGTATTCTGGCGTAAAGCGCTTATTAGCTTTGCGCCAGCATTTCACACCGCGCCTTCACCGCCTCGTGCAGAAGGCGTACCGCGGTTGAAAGCTGCTTCCGATGCGGGCAAATCATATTCAGCGGGACTTTCTCTCCCTGATAATCCGGCATCAGCAGTTGTAATCGACCGTCACGCACATCCTCGCTGACATCCAGCCACGACTTGTACGCCACACCTTCTCCGGCAATCGCCAGGCGCCGGATCACTTCCGCATCGTCACTCATAATGGTGCCGTTAACCTGCACACTGCTGACCTCGCCGTTGCGCGTAAACGTCCAGCGATCGTGCAGGCGGCCGCGTAATACGAAAGTCATGGCGTTGAGCTGTGTTAAATCATCCAGTTTTTGCGGCGCGCCGTTTTGCTCAACCCATTCCGGTGATGCCACCAGCACGCGTCGGTTACCCGCTGCAACCGGCAGCGCAATGTAGGACGCGTCTTCGGTGTTGCCATAGCGAAACGCAACATCGACGGGGTCTTTAAAGACATCCGTTACCTGGTCGGAGAAAAAAATCCGCAGGCGCAGCGCGGGATAGCGGCGTCGAAACGACTGAAAGACCGGTAGCAGCAGGTTACGACCGAGATCGGAAGGCACGGCGATTTGCAGCGTGCCTGACACTTCATCTTCCGGGGTCTGAATTTTTTGCAGCCCGGCATGCATTACATCCAGCATCTGGCGGGCATAGGGTAACCAGACTTCACCTTCTGGTGTCAGGCGCAGGCTGCGCGTGGAGCGGGCGAACAAGCGGATAGCCAACGTAGACTCCAGGCGCTTGATAGCTGAACTGACCTGAGCAGGCTGAACGCCGACTTCGCGCGCAGCATCACTAAAACTATTCAGCGCCGCGGCGCGGACAAACAACGTGAGATCTTCAAGCCGGAACATTTTCACTCCCCGAGTATAAGTCCTGTCGCCATAGGGCTATTTTTCCCGTTCTGTTACCGGTTTACCATCGAATTATTCAACTGATTCCTGTGACCGGAGATAATATGAAAGCCATCGCCATTACCCGCGCCGCGACCGACGGCAATAACATTGAATTTTTACAAGAGATTGACCTGCCCATGCCAGTTGCTACCGGGCACGATCTGCTGGTTGAAGTGAAAGCCATTTCCGTCAACCCCGTTGATACCAAGGTCCGCGAAGGTTTTAACGCTGATGTGCCGCGCGTACTGGGCTGGGACGCCGTTGGCGTGGTGAAGTCCGTGGGCGAAGCCGTCACCCTGTTCGCACCCGGCGATGAAGTCTGGTACGCCGGAGCGCTCGGCCGCGCTGGCAGTAACAGTGAATTTCAGCTGGTTGATGAACGTATTACCGCGCTGAAGCCAAAAACACTGGATAATGCTTCTGCTGCGGCGCTGCCACTAACCGCTATCACCGCCTGGGAAATGCTGTTCGACCGTCTGGGCGTTGAGGAAAATGGCAATGAAGATGATGTGTTATTGATTGTTGGCGCGGCTGGCGGCGTCGGTTCTATTCTGACACAACTGGCCAGTAAGCTGACCAAAATGACCGTCATCGGTACCGCATCACGTCCGCAGAGCCAGAAATGGGTACGTGAAGCGGGCGCTCATCATGTGATTGACCACAGCAAGCCGTTGACGGAAGAGCTGGCACGGATAGGCATTAAAGAGGTGACGCACGTTGCCAGCCTGAACAATACCGAGCAGCACTATTCGCAAATTATTGCCGCACTGGCGCCGCAGGGCAAACTGGCGCTGATTGACGATCCGCAAACTCTCGATGCGCGCCCGCTGAAGGCCAAAAGCATTTCGCTGCATTGGGAGTTTATGTTTACCCGTTCGATGTTCACAACCCACGACATCATTGCGCAGCATCAGTTACTGACCCGCGTGGCGCAGCTGATCGACGACAACACCCTCCGTACCACGCTGGGCGAACATTTTGGCGCGATTACCGCGGCAAATCTGCAAAAAGCCCACACGCAAATTGAAACCGGCCGCTCGGTTGGCAAGATCGTGCTGGAGGGGTTTTCACATGTCTGATTCTGACGTGATTTCAATTATTGCGGTACTGAAAGCCAAACCGGGGAAAATCGACGCACTGAAACAGGCGCTACAAGCTCTGCTGCTGCCCACGCGCCGGGAGCCGGGCAATATTGAATATGCCCTGTTCCAGTTACGCGACACGCCGGATGTGTTCTACGTGCGCGAATCCTGGCGCGGTCAGGCCGGTCTGGATGAGCATATCGCTCTGCCACATTTCCAGGCGTTCATTCTACAAATGAACGATCTGCTAGCCGAACCGCTACGGCTGGATTATCTGACGCCGATTGAGCCTTAATGTCTAGACGCGCCCCCGCAGCTATGCGGGGGATTTACATCAGCCATTGCGTCCGGCCATAACACCGCCATCCACATCCCAGATGGCGCCAGTTACCCATTGCGCTTTGTCTGACAACAGGAAGGCGACGGATTCAGCCACATCACGCGGCGTACCAACCCGACCAATCGGATGGAAGCTGTCAAAGCTACTCATCACACCTTGTACGTCTTCTTTCGGGATAAATCCTTCGTAGATAGGTGTATGCACGACTGCTGGCGAAACGGCATTGACGCGGATCCCATTCGCCCCCAGCTCGATGGCCAGATTTTTAGTTAATGCATGCAGGCCCGCTTTTGCCATTGAGTACGCTGAAGAAGGTGTTGCGCCAATTGCCTGTTGCGCCCACATCGAACCAATATTCACGATGGCACCCTGGATGTTAGCCGCCACCATATTACGCACGACATCGCGGGTGATAAAAAACGTCGCGCGGTTGAGGCTCATGTACAGTTCATAATCTTCAACTTCATGATCAGTGAAAGGTTTTGGGAAGAAAACCCCAGCTGCATTTACTAACAGGTTGATGTCTTTGTGCTCAGCATTCACCGTTGCCATCACCTGCTTAACGCCCGCTTCTGACATCAGATCCGCCACAATGACAGAGACGTCACCCAGTTCCGCCAACGCCTGACGGGCCCGTTCCGCTTTCTCGGCACGATTGCCAACCAGCACCACTCGACCACCACCCTGGAGGATCAGTTTTGCGGTTTCAAATCCGATACCACTGGTACCGCCCACCACTAACAGTTTTTTGCCGACAAATAATGTGTTCATCGTTAGCCTCGTTTCAAGTATTCGTTAATGCGCTAACAATGCCACTCCCCTGAGGCGCTGACGAATGAGAAGAAATAGCGATCCGAGAAAGAAAATCTATCTCGATGGCATATACTGAAGATATTCACAAAACGGGAAATGACCTGATGCGCTCGCTTAATCGGCTTAAATGGTTACACGCTTTTGAGGCCACAGCCCGCCACGGCAGTTTTACTGGTGCGGCGCAGGAACTGGGGGTAACTCCGGCTGCCGTTGGGCAACTGGTTCGTGCGCTGGAAGACTGGGTTGGCCACCCGCTGCTGCATCGAACCCGTTCAGGTAAAGAGCGTCTCACGCTGGTCAGCGAAGCACAGGACGCGTTGCGCGAGATAACCCAGGGACTGGATAGTCTGGAATCTGGGCTGAACAAGTTACGCGGTCGGCGAGCGCGCTCGGTGGTGATTATCACGGCCTCTCAGGTACTGGTGATGAACTGGCTGATGAGCCGCCTCAATCGTTTCTCACAAGCGCATGAAAACATAGAATTACGCTTGAACGTGACGGAAAAGCTGATGGATGTTGCTCATGGCGAAGCGGATCTGGGCGTACGTTGCGGTAAAGGCGACTGGCCTGGGGTAAATAAAACCTGGCTGATGGATGAAGAAGCGGTTCTGGTTTGTAGCCCACGTATTGTGCCAGTAGATAAAATATCCTGTGGAGAATGGTTGGCCGCACAGAAGCTTATCCATGATGACACTCCCCACCCCGGCGCCAATTTCCCGGGCTGGAATGATGTCCTGACCGCCACCCAGGCACCTGCCGTTCGCGACAGTGGATTGCACATCAACTCTACCTCTGCAGTGATTCTGGCGGCGCTCAGCGGTCAAGGTGTCGCCATTGTGCGTAGGGCATTGGTGCAGCAGTTACTGACAGACGGACAACTGGTTCAGCTTCATCCCAACACCCGCTGGCCTCTGGCGTGGTCTTACTACATTGTTACGCCACAGCACGCGGTAATGCGCCCGGAGGTAAAAGTCTTTAATGACTGGTTGATTGCGGATGTGCTGGCAGAAATCACAACCATCTCTGCTATGATGCCTGCACACAAATAAAACAAAACAACATGCCGAGGGAAAGATGAGTTCCACCAGAAGAGGGATGATGAACGTCCTGATTGCCGCCGTATTGTGGGGAAGTTCAGGCGTTTGCGCGCAATTCATCATGGAGCAAAGCCAGATGTCGTCGCAGTTTCTGACCATGACGCGCCTGATTTTCGCCGGGCTCATTCTGCTGATGCTCTCTTTCGTTCACGGCGACAAAGTGTTCTCCATTATCAAAAACCGCAAAGACGCCATCAGCCTGCTGATTTTTTCCGTGGTTGGGGCGCTCACCGTACAGCTAACTTTTCTGCTGACTATTGAAAAATCCAACGCCGCTACCGCGACGGTGCTGCAATTTTTGTCACCGACCATAATCGTGGCGTGGTTTTCCGTGGTGCGCAAAGCACGACCGGGGATTTTAGTGCTGACTGCGATCTTCACATCGCTTATCGGCACCTTCTTGCTGGTCACCCACGGTAACCCGACGTCGCTGTCTATCTCACCTGCCGCGCTGTTCTGGGGAATTGCCTCGGCGTTTGCCGCCGCGTTCTACACCACCTACCCCTCAACGCTTATCGCGCGCTACGGCACGCTGCCGGTCGTCGGCTGGAGTATGTTAATCGGCGGCATGATCCTGCTGCCGTTTTATGCCGGACAGGGCACTAATTTCGTGGTGAATGGCAGTTTGATTCTGGCGTTTTTCTATCTGGTGGTCATCGGCACATCGCTGACGTTTAGCCTGTACCTGAAAGGCGCGCAGATGATTGGTGGACCGAAAGCGAGCATTTTAAGCTGCGCGGAACCGTTGAGCAGCGCATTACTATCCCTGCTGCTGTTAGGTATTACCTTTACCCTGCCAGACTGGCTGGGCACGCTTTTGATCCTCTCTTCGGTAATACTTATCTCAATGGACTCACGTCGCCGCGCCAGAGCGGTTTAACACCAACCGGCGCGGCAAAAGGTCATGATTACCAGCCCGGAACCGCGCCACCGTTAAAGATAGTTTCTGCCGCCTTCGCCACTTCCGGTGACTGATAAGATTCCAGGAACTCTTTCACATTCTCGGCATCTTTATTGTCTTCTCGCGCCACCAGAATGTTCACGTACGGTGAGTTTTTGTCTTCAATAAATACGCTGTCATGTACCGGGGAAAGCCCGGTTTGCTGGATGTAGGTGGTACTGATAATCGCCACATCCACTTTCTGATCGTCCAGCACACGCGGCAACTGCGCACCTTCCAGTTCCATAATTTTCAGATGCCGAGGATTATCAGTGATATCCAACGCTGTTGGCAGCAGGCCGGTATCCGCTTTCAGCGTAATTAACTTCTCTTTTTGCAGCAGCAACAGCGCCCGGCCCAGGTTGGTAGGATCGTTAGGTATCGCAATCGTTGCACCGTCTTTTAGTTCAGCGACAGTTTTGATTTTCTTCGAATAACCAGCCATCGGGAACACAAAGGTATTGCCCACCGCAACCAGCTTATAGTCGTGTGCTTTATTATCTTGTTCAAGGAACGGACGATGCTGGAAGACGTTGGCATCCAGCTCACCATGATTGGTGGCATCGTTGGGCAGCAGAGAACCGCTAAAACCCACCAGTTCTACCTCCAGACCATATTTTTCTTTAGCGACTTTCTTCGCGACCTCCGCTACATCCTGCTCAGCACCGTTAATTACACCCACTTTTATATGCTTTGCATCACTGCTCTGTTGATCGCATCCTGCCAGCAATAATCCCGCCAGTAATACCGCCGCCCCGGCCCCGAAATAAGGTATCTTCAGCTTCACGTTTTATCCTTTTGCAATAACCGCCTGATGAGTAATGAAATGACTATAGCGGGAAGGCCGCTGCGGTTTAAAAAACGAAAAAGCATCAGCAAGAAGAAAAAAGCATAATGGGGCTAAGATAAATTAGTCGGAAGATACTGTTAGTTCATCAATTGCAAGCCCGGTAATAATTAGCACCAGTTCACGATCGATCCCCTTCTCAAGCATGGCATGGGCTATCCGCAACGCTTCGTCTTTTTTGCCCTCGCGTTTGCCCTCTAGCAACCCTGTCCTTCGCCCCGACTCACGTAAGCATTCTGCAATCGTCATTAATCTCTCCTTATGCTGGGGAACGCGCAGGGCAACCTCTCGAATAAACGCCTCAAAACGCGGTGCGCTGCCAGACTGCACCAGGTAATTAAATAGCGTTTCTACCTGACTGTCATTAGCGTGTCCCTTAATCAACAGGGCAACCAGTTTATCGACCAGCACCATCAAATCGCGCTCGCGTATATGCTTCTGGACAAGTTCCAGTAGTGCCACTCGCCGGTGTTGCATAATCTCATCATCAGACACCACCGTGATATCGACCAGCGGGAAGGCCGCTCCATAAAGCTGCCGCGCAGTCTCTGGATCGTCAAATTCATCCAGCCAGCACAGCGAAAAAGGGTACGGGCTGGCAACGCCATGGTAAAAATGTATCGGAACCACCAGCGGCAGCGTTTTGTGCCCGGCATCAAGGTGATTCTGCATCGCGGCAATGGCGTAACGCATCATTCGGAATGCCATATGAGCATCCGGTGAACTCTGGTGTTCAATCAACGCGTAGATATAGCCTTTACCAGTTCTCGTTTTTAGCGACCACAGAACATCGGAATAACTGGCACGCAGGTCTTCCTCAATAAAACTCCCTGGCTCCAGCTTCAGTGTGTTCAGATCGCAAAGTTCACGTAATGGTGCGGGGAGATAGCTATCAAGAAAATCCCGAGCCGTTTCTGGATGGCTTAAGAACTTTTTAAATACCGCATCATGCGGCGTAGAAGTTGTTGGTTTTTTCATGGCGGTCCGTCACCAAAAGAACAAGATGACGGAACCTTACTCGCCAGTCGCACACACAACATCTGGGAATTTTTCTATCTGCGAGGCGGCTTGGCGGATAAATACATACTTTTGCAATGTATTCATTTTCAGGGAATAACGCTCGCAAAAATGCCCGGTAAGCGTGATCACCTCCGGGCAAGTACCTAAATCCTCTTTGGCGGCAGCATCCAGACCTTCCGGTCATCAAAACGTTTTCGACAAATAATGGCGCGCGGAACCGGTTTCCGGGAAGTTATCGAGGGTCATTTGCAGCTGATAACCGTTTTTCTGATAAAACGGCAGCGCCTGGAAACTCATGGTATCCACCAGCGCATGCAGGCATCCTCTCTCACGCGCCGTCTGTTCTGCGGCCTGCATCAATTTTGTGCCGTAACCACCTTTACGCAGCGAGTCATGCATCCACAGAAAATCAATGCACAGCCATTCGCCTTTGATTTTGCCGATCAGCCCACCCAGAATGTCATTGCGCTCATCGCGCCAGTACACCGCCAGGTCGCCAAAATTGGTGGTTCTCAGAAACTGCCGGTTGTAAGCGCGCAATCCGGCAAGCAGGGCATTTTGATCGTCTTCGGTAATCGTATCTGTAATCTGTATTTGCATCCTATCCTCCTGAAATAACTACAACTTCTGGCTGATTTATTTTTAGACATTAACACAGGGTGATGAGTGAGTCGTATGCCGTCTACACTTACTCTTGAGATGATGCGCATAGACAACAAGGATTATTATCATGAAACGAGTCATTTTTCCGATTATTGCCGTCCTTTTCACGCTACCTGGTCTGGCGCAAGCCGACTCGGCTTATGGCAGTCTGCAGGCTGTACACGAAAAGAATACTGTTATGAAGGATTTACGTAAGATTTGCACCCCGCAAGGGTCGCCATCTGATGAGGTGTGGGAAAAAACGATTATGGCTGATACGCGTAATCAGCAGCACATCCGCGAAGCCATTCTGGCAATTCAAAGAAACAATCAAAACAACTACTGGGAAGCGCTTGGCAAAGTTGAATGCCCGGATTTATAGGCGTGAAGCGAAATAGCCCCACGCCAGAGGGAAAGCGTTAACGCTGAGGAATAATTAAGTCGCCGCGCAGCACGTACGACCCCAGCACGCTCTGGGTTTTCTCGTTAAGCCAACTGACGATCCGCGCCGCCATGGCGTCCATGGAATATTCAATCGCCGGGATCGTAGGGATTCCCGGCAGATGCAGCGAACCGGCCAGGCTAAAGACCATAATGTCTTGCGGTACTGATTTATTAAACGCCTGCAACTGCGGGATCACCCGCTGTGCCTGCTGTTCATCCGCCACCAGCAGCGCGTTAAAATTCAGCGTGGACGCGTTGTTCAGCAGCTCCTGCAAGGCCACTGACGATGACGTTGCAGCCATAAATACCAGGTTACGGTTAAACGGCAGGAAGTTTTTTTCCAGCGCGTGTTTATAGCCCAACAGCACCTGATCGGAGAAACCCATCCCGTCCGGATGAATTAAAGCAATCTGGCGTCGGTTTTGACTTATCAGGTAGTTACAGGCGGTTTCGGTAGCGAACTCATGATCGAACTGGATGCTGTTGACGTCATCGCCGGAATCCAGACAATCCACCAGAATGACATTCTCCTGATTGATGTTCAGCGGAAAACGCGCGCCAATAATCAGGACGTCATCGCACAAGCCGCAGCTTAATTCATCAAGAGCGCTCATGACTTCCGCTTTGGTATTGGCAAAACGCAGCAGCAGGTGCTTTTGATGCTGGCTAAGATGCTTTTCCAGCGCGTAGAGATAACCCGTGGTCTGATTAATGTTGTCCTGCGCGCATATCACGCCGATACAGCCCGTAGACTGGCTGAGTAGCGACTGCGCAATCACGTTCGGACGATAATTGAGTTCATCCACCGCTTTCAACACGGCGAGGCGGCTGGCCTCTTTTACGCCACGCGATCCGCTCAACACGCGTGACACAGTGGCTTTTGACACGCCAGCCAAACGCGATACATCGTTGATAGTAGACATCATTCTCCCCTGACAGGACCCGCCTGGCCCTTTCCATCCTGAATTTAACATTGGCTCAAATAATCGCCATCCGCAGTATAGCTGTTTCCGTTTTTCATGGAAACCGATTTTCCATTTGGACTCAAAAAGAGATCTTCACAGCTAATTTCGTGAGCTAAATCCAAATAATTAGCCTTATAAGAATAAGATCTTGATGGCCGTCACAGTTCTGTTTTCCATGAATGGAAACCGGTTTCCGTATGATATCAAATCAGACTCGCAATAAGTTTTTACATTTAAAGGATGGTTCACTATGTTCAGGATTATGTTGTGTTGTTCGGCAGGGATGTCCACCAGCTTACTGGTTCGCAAAATGGTTGAAGAGGCAGAGTCTCGCGGATTGCCTGTGAAGATTGAGGCCTACGGCGTTTCCGAATTTGACATTCAGTTTCCAAATTACCAGGTGGTGCTACTCGGCCCCCAGGTAAAGTACATGCTTAATACGCTCTCCGAAAAGGCTGCCACCCAGGGTATACCCGTAAAAGCCATAGATATGATGGATTACGGTATGCAACGCGGTGACAAAGTGCTGGATTATGCTCTGTCGCTGATTGAAGCGACACATTAGAAAGGTGTCATTATGAGTTCGTTATATCAGTCAATGGTTGCCGTCATTGAACAATCCATCACCCCGCTCGCTGGCAAGTTAGGGCAGCAGAAGTATGTGATTGCAATTCGTGACGGTTTTACGGCGGCGCTGCCGTTTATGATCATCGGCTCCTTCATGCTGGTGTTTATTTTTCCGCCGTTCTCTGCCGATACCACCAACAGCTTTGCCCGGGGCTGGCTCGATTTCTCGGCAACTTATCGTGAACAGCTGATGCTGCCGTTTAACCTCAGCATGGGTGTTATGACGTTCTTTATCTCCGTGGGCATTGGTGCCAGCCTGGGCCGTCAGTTTAACCTCGATCCGGTGATGTCTGGCCTGCTGGCCTTTATGGCGTTTTTACTGGTTGCTGCGCCCTATGCCGACGGTAAAATCTCGACGCAGTATCTTTCCGGTCAGGGTATCTTTACCGCCCTCATCACCGCCATTTACTCCACCCGTATATATGCCTGGCTGAAGCAGAATAACGTGACAATCCGCCTGCCGAAGGAAGTCCCGACCGGCGTCGCGCGTTCATTCGAGATCCTCATTCCGGTACTGGTGGTGATTGCGACCCTGCATCCGCTGAACCTGTTTATCGAAGCACAAACCGGGATGATCATCCCGCAGGCGATTATGCACCTGCTGGAGCCGCTGGTTTCCGCTTCTGACTCACTGCCCGCTATTCTGCTTTCTGTGCTGTTGTGCCAGATTTTCTGGTTTGCCGGCATTCACGGCTCATTGATCGTAACCGGCATCATGAACCCATTCTGGATGGCGAACCTGTCTGCTAACCAGGCCGCTCTGGCAGCGGGCGCTGCGCTGCCCCATGTCTATCTGCAAGGTTTCTGGGATCACTACCTGCTGATTGGCGGCGTCGGTTCAACTTTACCGCTGGCATTCCTGCTGCTGCGCAGTCGCGTCGCGCATCTGCGTACTATCGGCAAAATGGGAATTGTGCCTAGTTTCTTTAATATCAATGAGCCTATTCTGTTTGGTGCGCCAATCATCATGAACCCGATGTTGTTCATCCCGTTTGTCTGCGTCCCGCTGGTTAACGCCGTGCTGGCCTATAGCGCCACCAAACTCGGCTGGCTGGCACAGGTTGTTTCACTGACGCCGTGGACTACGCCTGCGCCAATCGGTGCTTCCTGGGCCGCAAACTGGGCATTAAGTCCGGTGGTGATGTGCTTTATCTGTATGGCGATGTCAGCGCTGATGTACCTTCCATTCCTGCGTGCTTACGAACGTTCTTTGCTGAAAACCGAAGAGCAAAAAGCACAGGATGCCGTCTCCGTGGCGAACGCTGCCCGTAGCAACTCATAATGAATCAAGGAGTCAGAACAATGAGATACCGTTTTCCTGAAAACTTCTGGTGGGGCAGTGCCTGCTCAGCGCTGCAAACCGAAGGGGATAGCCTGAACGGCGGCAAAAGCCAGACCACGTGGGACGTGTGGTTCGACCGTCAGCCAGGTCGTTTCCATCAGGGAGTTGGCCCGGCAACTACCTCGACCTTTTATCAGCACTGGAAACAGGACATCGCACTGCTCAAACAGCTGAAGCACAACAGCTTCCGTACGTCTCTGAGCTGGTCGCGCCTGATTCCGGACGGTACCGGCGAGGTTAATCCTGAAGCCGTCGAGTTCTATAACAACGTCATCGACGAGCTGCTGGCACAAGGCATTACGCCATTTATCACCCTGTTTCATTTCGACATGCCGATGGTGATGCAGGAGAAAGGTGGCTGGGAAAACCGTGAAGTGGTCGAGGCGTTTGGCCGCTATGCACAAACGTGTTTTGCATTGTTCGGCAACCGGGTTAAGCACTGGTTTACCTTTAACGAGCCAATTGTCCCGGTTGAAGGCGGCTATCTGTATGACTTCCATTACCCTAATGTGGTGGATTTCAAACGTGCAGCCACCGTGGCGTATCACACCGTACTGGCGCATTCGACGGCGGTTCGGGCATATCGTGCCGCAAATCATGATGGTGAAATCGGCGTGGTGCTGAATTTAACGCCTTCCTACCCGCGTTCACAAAATCCGGCGGATGTGAAAGCCGCACACTATGCGGATCTGCTGTTTAACCGCAGTTTCCTTGACCCGGTGCTGAAGGGTGAATATCCGGCGGATCTGGTTGAGCTGCTGAAGGAGTATGATCAATTACCAACATGTCAGCCAGGCGACAGCCAGTTAATCGCCGAGGGCAAAATCGACCTGCTCGGCATCAACTACTATCAGCCGCGTCGCGTGAAATGTCGTGATAGCGCCGTCAACCCGGATGCACCGTTTATGCCGGAGTGGCTGTTTGATTATTACGAAATGCCGGGGCGGAAAATGAACCCCTACCGTGGCTGGGAAATTTATGAGCCGGGTATTTACGATATTATTACCAATCTGCGTGATAATTATGGCAACCCGCGCTGTTTTATTTCTGAAAACGGTATGGGTGTCGAGAATGAGCAGCGTTTTATTCAGCAAGAGCAAATCAACGACAGCTACCGTATTGAATTTGTCTCTGATCATCTTAAATGGCTACATAAAGGAATTAGCGAAGGCTGTAATTGTCTTGGCTACCATATGTGGACCTTTATTGATAACTGGTCATGGCTTAACGGCTATAAAAACCGCTACGGTTTTGTTCAGTTAGATTTAGCAACGCAAAAACGTACGGTGAAAAAAAGCGGCGAATGGTTTGCCCAGACCGCCGAAAATAACGGATTCGATTAGGAAGAGAACAACATGATTGCATTAGAAGAAGCAGTAATGGAAATCATCGTCAATGCCGGGCAATCCCGCAGTCTGTGCTTTGAAGCGCTGCATGCCGCGCGCGCCGGCAATATTGACGAGGCAAAAAGCCTGCTTCGTGAGGCTGACGGTTACGCCCGTCAGGCTCATCACATGCAAACCAAATTGATCGAACAGGACGCCGGGGAAGCCCGGCAACCAATGACATTAATTATGGTGCATGCGCAGGATCACTTAATGACGTCGTTATTAGCCCGCGAACTGTCAGAAGAAATTATTCATCTGTATCAGCGTTAATCGTTAATTAAACATTCAACAACGGAGAAAGCATTACGATTAAATAAAGCAGCCCTGTACCCGTTATTAAATAGACAAATCAACTTGTTTTGGTGATAGCAAATTAAACCGAGACGGGATGGTTATTATCTTAAAATAAATTAATGCACACGCTTATTCAGAATGCTCTGCGCAAACTGAAGGGTAAAGTGTCGATGAGATAACCATGAACATGATAAAAAAACTTCCAGTCACGCTGGCGGTCGTCGCCGCGCTGTGCCCAATTTCTGTCCTCGCACAGGAATTCACACAAGAACAAATCGATGCCATCGTTGCCAAAGCCGTCGATAAAGCGCTGGCTGAGCGTCAGGCAAAAATGGACGCCGCCGTGGCGAAAAAAACCGATGTCATTAACGAGCCGCAAAGCGCGGCGCAATCGCCGGATATGGCTATTCCGTTCGGTGTGAAATTCAGCGGCTATGCGCGTTACGGCGCGCATTTCCAGAGCGGCGATCAGAAATACGTTGGCGTTGATGGCTCCTACAACGGTGCTTCCGCCATCGGTCGCCTGGGTAACGAAGGCAACGGCGGCGAGTTCCAGCTCTCAAAAGCGTTCAAAAGCGATAACGGCGCCATCTGGGACATCAACGTGATGATCGACCACTGGGGCGACGAAGTTAACCTGAAAAAAGCCTACGCGGGCGTCACCAACGTACTGGAATCCAATCCCAACGCCTATATCTGGGCAGGCCGCGACTTCCACCAGCGTCCGCAACAGGGTATCAACGACTACTTCTGGATGAACCACGACGGCCAGGGCGCCGGGGTGAAGAACTTCGACATCGGCGGCGTACAGTTTGATGTCGCCACCGTTGCCGCAGTTGAATCGTGCAGCCCGGAAGTGATGGAAGACGAAGCCAACCCATCGCGTATTACCTGTACCGGCGGTTCCGGTACCGGCGATAAAGGCAACTACGCTGTGACGTCAAAAATTCACAATATGAAAGTGGGCCCGCTGGATCTGGAGATCTACGCCAACTACGGTTTTGACTCCAAAGCCGTCGAGAGCGATGACCGCCTGAAAGCCTGGCAGGGCGCATTCGTGCTGAGCCACACCAACGACAGCGGCGTGAATAAAGTGATTGCCCGTTATTCTGATAACTCCGACAACAGCGTCTATAACAAAACCGACGACCTGACTACGATTTACGCCAGCTTCGAGGGAAGTCATAAGTTTACCCGCCAGGCGCAGGTGGAATACCTGTTAGCGTTCCATGATTACGACAACAGCACCGATAAGAGCGATAACCGTAAGAACTACGGCGCGATTGTGCGTCCAATGTACTTCTGGAACGACGTTCACTCCACCTGGCTGGAAGCGGGCTATCAGCGCGTAGATTACGACAACGGCGGGGATAACCACGGCTGGAAACTGACGCTGTCGCAGAACATGTCGATCGCCATGGGACCGGAGTTCCGCCCGATGCTGCGCTTCTACGTCACCGGCGGCAAGGTGGATAACGATCGCACCGCGCGGGTCAACGGCACGCAGGATGAAACGCTGGACGACTTTAACCTTGGTGCCATGTGGGAAGCATGGTTCTGATTAGTGAGTCGTGAAGTGCCGGATACGGCGAGAACGCCTTATCCGGCGAACAACACCGAGATTATTGCATACCTTTTATGCGAACTTTCGCTGCCACCAAAAGCGCCGTCAGCAGCATCAGGCTGCCGGAAAGCATCAGGGGCGACAGCAGTCCGAGGGTATCGAGCGCATAGCCTCCCACCGCAGCCCCGCAGGTATTGGCAAGCTGGATCACGGCGACCTGGACGGATCCGGCTTTTTCTGCCTGATCGGCAAGCGAACGGGTGATCCACGTCGACCAGCCGACCGGTACCAGCGCAAACAACAGCCCCCAAATAATCGCAATACCCGCCGCGACCACTTTGTCGCTGCCCCACAGGATCAGGACCAGCGCACTGAGCGCCAGCACCAGTGGCGCACCGGCTAACGCCAGTTTGACCGAACGCTTCAAAATCATCGACGAGAACGACGTACCAACGAAACTGGCAATACCGAAGCTCAGCAGCACCAGCGTCAGGCCATCAACGTCAAAGCCCGCCAGATTCATATAGATCGGGCGAATATAGGTAAAGAAGGCGAACTGACCAGCAAAGGACATGAAGATGGCAATCATCCCGGCCATCACCCCTGGACGCTGCAACAGGCTGAACATGTTTTGTTTCTGATGCGAAGGTTCACCAGGCAGCGAAGGCAACGCTCTCACCACCCAAATCGTGCACAGCACGCCCATTACCGCCGCCGCATTAAACACGTTGCGCCAGCCGATAATGCCGCCCAAAAAGCTCCCCAGCGGCGCGGCAATTACCAGCGCAATGGAGACCGCGCCAAAAATAACCGACAGCGCTTTCGGCACCGTACGTGCAGGAACCAGACGCATAGTCAGCGACGCCGACATCGCCCAGAAGCCGCCAAGCGCCAAACCGAGGCAGGCGCGGCCAACGAGCAGTAGCGAAAAAGAATTGGCAAAGGAAACCAGCAGGCAGGAGAGAGTCAGTAGCACCGAAAACAGGATCACCACATAGCGACGATCGGTCGCCTGAACAATTTGCGTCACAAACAGGCTGGCGAACATGGCGACAAATGCCGTCACGGTCACCGATTGACCGGCCACGCCTTCAGAAATCCCCAAATCCTGCGCCATCGGCGTTAACAGGCTAACGGGGAGAAATTCAACGGTTATCAGGCAGGCAACGCAGAACGCCACGGCAAATACCGCCGACCAGTTAGGTCGGGAATTTGCCTCAGCGCGGGATTTTTGTTCAACAGCTTCACTCATTTTGTTACCTGCGTGGGGTTATTGTAGAAAAGTTACGCAGTGTAACATTAAATTTGTGACGTAATTAACGTTTTGACAACTATTCACCAGAGATCGGCTGCGCCTTATCCGGCCCAGGACAGAGAGCCCTTTCTGGCTCAATTAAGCGTCACGCGCAGCCCGGGCCAGGCCGGTTATCCACTCCTGGTGACCGTTGATCATCGGATTGGGCAGCGTACGTGCCAGTTCTTGTGCCGGAACACCAATTTGTGATTCCTGGGTCAGAATACGTACGCGCCCGCCGGGTAAATCCTCAAAGAGCCAGGCGTGGATCACATCCAGACGTGTAGTGGCGTCGCCTTCCGCCCAGCCATGCCAGGCAACACGCGCGGCCTGGCCGTCAACCGGCGGCACATACTCAGTGATTTGCGCTTCGATGGGGAAACCAAAAGTCGTAAAACGAAAGCGGGCATCCATGCTTAACAATGGACCGGAACCGTCGTGAAAACGGATATCCGCCACGTTGCTGTAATACGTCGGCCAGCGCGTTGTGTCATTAAGCTGTGCCCAGACGGCACGGGCGCTCAGTCCGGCAACGATAATTTCATTTGAGGCAAAGTTATCAGTCGTCCCCGGCAGATACGCTGCAGGCCAGATAATTGCACGTTGTTGAGTCGCTTGATTCATGATGTACCTCGTCGTGTGAGTTAACGAGGTACATCATGCTTTCGCGTAAGATATAAAGATAATGACGATTCAAAATAGTCGTCATCATAAATTTTGATATCAGTGCAGCCAGTGCACGCCATCCTCGGGCTGGAAAAAGGCGTTATAGCGCATCTGGAACGCATTAAGCTCCTGCATATCCGGCTCCATCTCGCGCAGAAAACCGAGCGCCAGACGCACCTGCGCGTCGGTAATCGGTGCAGCCAGCCGGGCTTTTTGCAGCCAGCGGTGCCATTGCAACAAGTTCTGCTCACTGCCGTCGACAATAACGATTTGCCAGATCAACAGCACCTGGGCAGCATTTTGTAGATGCGATTCATCAGGACGGTGGAGGTACTGTAAAAAAGCCTCACCCTGTACTTTTCCCATCTGATCGATCATCGATTCTACCGGCACGACATCAATGTTCAGCCGCTCGCTCAGACGGCGAATTGCCCGCCGCGACCCGGACGTTAGCACCCGAAATCCCACCACAAAAACAACCACCAGCGTGGCCAGCATTATCCAAATCATGCGCACATCCATTACCAGACAGGACGCCCATCATAGCGGCAAATTCACCTCTGTCGACGACTGAACGTGTCATAATGTGACTTATCGAACTCGCAGGCAGACATCATGAAATCTGATATCAGAACGCTGGATCTCAATCTGTTAAAAACGCTGGATGCCCTGCTGGATGAACGCAGCGTAACCCGGGCGGCACAGCGGCTGTCGCTCACCCAGCCTGCAGTAAGCGGTATGCTCAACCGCCTGCGCGACTATTTTGACGATCCGCTGTTTAGTCGCACACCGCATGGCATTGTTCCGACGCTGCGTGCCCAACAGTTGGCCGCCCCGGTCAAACAGATCCTCAGCGATATCGATATCCTGCTTAAACCGACACAATTTGACCCGCTCACCGCAGCGCTCACCTTTACCGTCGCCGCTACGGATTACGCGCTCAAAGCGGTTATCGTGCCATTTATTGCCGCGCTTCGCGTGCGCGCACCGGGCATTCGTGTACGAGTGATCCCGGTTGAGCCAGTGCTGCTCACCACACAGTTTGAGCAGGGGAAAATCGACCTGGCATTGCTGACGCCGGATTCCACGCCCGACAACCTGCATAGCCGGGCGTTATATGATGAAGAGTACGTTTGTCTCATGCGTCATGCGCATCCTGATGCGGGGCAACCGCTGACGCTCGATCGCTTCTGCGCGCTGGAGCATGTGCTGGTTTCTTATGAGGGTGAAAGTTTCTGGGGCGTCACCGATGAGGCACTGGCAAGCGTCGGACGCCAACGGCAGATTGGTTTGTCGGTTAGCAGCTTCCTGGTATTGCCGGACATCCTCGCTATCAGCGATATGATTGCCGTTGTTCCTGCCCGTCTGGCGTATGACGACACCCGTATGCACGTTTTACCGCCCCCGCTGCCCATAACCGGTTTTACAAAAAGCATGGCCTGGCATGAACGCACGCACCGCGATGCCGCTCATCAGTGGCTGCGCAATCTGGTACATGAAACCAGCCAGTTGAGAGCATAAAAAAGCCCGCCATTAAGGCGGGCAAAAGTTACCAATGCACACTTAACTTAAGCTACTTTCAATTGTTGAATCTTTTTCTCGCGGCGAATTTTACGTTCTTCAAACACAGCCACGATGGCCATCAAACAGATACAACCGATAGCGGCAGCATCCAGCGCGGCGAAAGTGCCTGCCCAGCCGGTCAGCCCGAAAATCGGCGTGCCGTCGGCAATCATCCCCAAACCGAGCTTGGCGAAGCTGTCACCAATCAGATAAGCGAAAGTGCCTTTAATCCCATCGGCTGCGCCGATCGCTTTTTTCGGCACAAATCCGACTGCCGCAACGCCGATTAACAGCTGCGGGCCAAACACCAGGAAGCCCAGCGCAAACAGCGAAGCCAGATAAACGTACTGGTTGCTGGCGTGCTGATAAACGCCCAGGGTGGCGATAATCAACGCCAGCGCTACACAGGCCACCAGCGCACGACGACCGTTCGCCAGGTCGGAGAGCCAACCCCACATCAGCGTGCCAACCAGCGCGCCCACTTCGAACAGGGTAAAGCCCTGAATCGCCACTTCTTTGGAAAGCTTCAGCTCCTGGAAGGCGTAGACTGTGGACCACTGGTCGATACCGATACGCACTACGTACAGGAAGATGTTCGAGAAACATAACAGCCAGATCACTTTGTTTTTCAGCACGTACTCAACAAAGATCTGCCATTTGGTCATCTCGTTTTCTTCGGTCTCTTTGTCTTCTTCGCTGATCTCCTCACCGAACAGCTCTTCGGCTTTACCGAGGCCATAAGATTCCGGGGAGTCGCTGCCGTAGCGCAGGCCGATAAAGCCAACAATCAGAGCAATAATCGACGGGAAGATAAACATACCGATGACGTGACCGTCGAACAGATAGTTAGCGCCAAACAGCGCCACGCCCGCTGCACCCGCACCGCCGAGGTTGTGGGAGATATTCCACATACCGAGGTAAGAACCCCGCTTGCGACGCGGCGTCCATTTAGTAATGGTGGAATAGCTACATGAGCCGCCAGTACTCTGGAAGAAACCGCTCAGCGCGTAGAAGGCGATCATCAAAAACAGGCTGGTTGAACCCGCGCCCATGCTGGCGCTGAAGCCGAGCATACAGATGGCGGAGAGGATCAGCATAAACGGCAGGAACTGCTTGGTGTTTTTACCGTCCGCGTAGTAGGAAACCAGCGTTTTACCCACGCCGTAGGTGATGGAGAAGCCCAGGCCAATCATCCCCAGCTGCGTCATGCTCAGCCCGTAGGTGGAGATCATGTCGTTCTGCGCGATGTTGAAGTTTTTGCGGATCAGGTACATGGTCAGGTAGCCGATAAAGACCACCAGATAGGACTGCATGAACGGTTTGAACCACATTTTGCGCCGCACATCGAGCGGCAGATCCAGGGTCGGCTTGCGCACCTGGTTTAGAAAGGCCAGCATTTGACACTCCCGAGCTAATTTTTATACCTGCGAATAGCAGGCATTGTAAAAATCAGCCGGAAGACGCGCCTGAGACAGCGTCCAGGTGAAACCGGGAAAATTTCTTAGTTTTGCTCCACTCGGGGCAAAAAGGTGAGGTACATCACGCTTCGTTGAGTTCGCGCGGAGCCTGGGCGTTTAAAAACGGCAGCAGCAGCAGCGCGGAAATTCCCGCCGCAATAGCGATCACCACAAAGAATCCGGTCCAGTGCCAGACCTCCATCACCTTCGCCAGCGGCCAGCCGGAGAGCGATGCCCCCAGATAAGCAAACAGCCCGACAAATCCGGTTGCCGCGCCCGCCGCCTCTTTGTGCGAACACTCCGCCGCCGCCATGCCGATCAGCATCTGCGGGCCAAAGACGAAGAATCCGGTGGTGAAGAAGCACGCTGCCTGCATCACATAGCTGGCAAACGGCATTAGCCACAGCGAGCCAACGGAGAGCAAAATTCCGGCGGCGAAAATCAGGTTCATTGGACCGCGGTTGCCGTTAAACAGCTTGTCCGAACCCCAACCCGCCACCAGCGCGCCAACAAATCCGCCCAGCTCAAACATTGTCACGGCGGTATTGGCGGTCACCAGATCCACGCCGAGCGTCTCCGACATGTACAGATTGCCCCAGTCGTTAATCGCGGCACGGACCACGTACACCAGCACATAACACAGTGACAGCAGCCAGATATAAGGATTCAGCAGCACATAGCGGGTGAGGATCTCTTTGCGGCTCAGCCCAGCACCTTCCTGCTGTTGGGCAATTTCCAGTTCATCATGCCGCCAGTCGCCAATTGGCGGCAGACCAATCGCCTGCGGCCTGTCGCGCAGCCGCCAGCAGAGAAAAATCCCCACCACAATCGCCAGCAGCCCGGCGATCATCATCCCGGCGCGCCAGCCGTAGTGCAGCGCTGTCGCCGCCATCACGATAGGGATCAGCGCCCCGCCGACGTTGTGCGCGGTGTTCCACAGCGCCCACCAGCCGCCGCGTTCAGTACGCGAATACCACGCGGTCAATAAACGCGCGCAGACCGGCGATCCCCAGCCCTGGAAAAAGGCGTTCAGCGCCCACAGCACCGCAAAGGCCCATAGCGAGGTGGAGAATCCAAACAGAATGTTTACCACGCCGGTGGCAATCAGTCCGATGCCCATAAAATAGCGAGCGTTGGATCGGTCGCTGACGATACCGGAAACAAACTTCGACAGGCCGTAGGTGATGTAAAACAGCGTCGCCAGCAGCCCAATGTCGCTGCGAGTCAGCACGCCGCTGGTGAGGATATCCGGTACGGCGGCATTGAAGCTTTTGCGTGTGAAATAGAACAGCGCGTAGCCGAGCCAGATGGTGGTCAGGATATGCCGCCGCCAGTAGCGGTAGAGGGCATCCACTTCACGCTTATCAGTAATGAGCGGCGCACTGGCCGGAGCTTTTAAAAACGAAAACATGACCGCGCCTTACACATATCGCTGGGGTAACGACACGCTGACCCGCGTGCCATGCGTACAGGAAATCGAGAGCGATCCGCCGAGGGCGCTAATCCGTTCACGCATCCCAGTGAGGCCAAATCCCTGTTGATTCGACCCAGGCGGCAGGCCGCTGCCGTCGTCCTCAATCACCAGCATTAGCCGTTCATCCTGTTGCCAGCCCTGAAGCGTCACCGCGCTGGCGTTGGCGTGCTTAACGATGTTGTTCAGCCCTTCCTGACAGACGCGAAACAGCGTCACCCGCTGGCTTTCGCTAAGTGCAGATTCATCAATTCGCCAGTCGAGATGGCTGACGATACCGCGACTTTCCAGCTCCATTTCGCGCATCAGTGAGCGGATGGCCTGCTCCAGCGTGAGATCGTCCAGTTGACGTGGTCGCAGACGGCCTAACAGGCGACGCACCGAATCGTACACGCCGAGAGAAAGTTGTTCGATGTGCGCCCCGCTGCGCTTCACCCCTGCGTTTTCTGGCGCCAGCCGCTGAACAATACCCGCCTGGGTGCGAATGGCGGTGATGGTCTGGCCGATATCATCGTGCAGTTCGCGCGCCACATCCCGGCGCACGCTCTCTTCGGTTTCCAGCAGGCGTTCCGCCAGACGATGGTTGCGTGCTAATTCATTTTGCAGCGACTGGTTAAGTTCGCGCAGACGCTGAATACCCGCACCGAGCAGCAGCCCGGTCAGGCTTTGCACCAGCAGCGAGAGCAACAGATCGACGGGATGATCGTGCCAGGTCTGGCTGGCAATCAGCGCGATGGCGTTCATCAGCGTCGCAATCAGCGCCCCCTGCCAGCCGTAGTGCCAGGCCAGCGCAATGATCGGCAACGCGAGGCAAAACGGCGTGAAGCGCGAAAGTTCGGCGGGTAAACCGAGCTGTAGCCACAGGCTGACGCTAAACAGCAGCAGGTACCAGACCAGATGTCGCCCGCGCCAGTTCACCGGCTGCGACACCACCGCCGGGCCCAGCGGCAGCCAGGTCGTGCTGGTCAGATAGTGCCAGAACACCAGGCAGATCGGCGCCAGCGTTAATCCGCCGGTGAGCGTCAGCAGCAGCGCGTTCCACGCCTCTTCACCTTGCCCAAGCCAGGGCAGCGATTGCAGCAATGCCGCCGCCGTGAGCGCCGCGCCCTGCAACAACAGCGTGCGCCAGTCGCGCTGATGGCGGTATCGCGAAATCAACATCACCGGGAGTAACGTGAGGAAGCTGCCGATCATCAAAAGTGGTAAATGGACCAGCGCCACTTCCTGTGCCAGCCAGAAAAGAAGCAGCCATTCCGCGCCCAGCAGCACCGGCCAGTAGCCGCGCGGACATTGCAGCATCAACCCCAGACGCAGGCCAAACGGAAACAGCAGTACCGCCAGCTCCGGGCGCTCAACCAGATGCAGGCTGATGCTCCACAGGCAAAACCACGCGGCAGAGAAGATAAAGAAGCAGGCAACAACGGTGATTAACCGGGAACAGAGCGTGTTCATTGCCAGCCGTCAAACATCCGGCGGGCCAGTTCGACGTCGTTGCTGACGCCCAGCTTTTCCATCAGGTTGGCGCGATGCACGTGCACCGTTTTCGGCGACAGACCCAGTTCAGCGGCAATCTCTTTGACCGCCATACCTTGCGCCAGTTTTTCCGCCACCTGACGTTCGCGTTTGGTGAGCGGATCCTGACGACCGGCCGCCAGTTTGACGGCGATGTCCGGCGTCAGGTAACAGCCGCCAGTCGCCACGGTATGCACCGCCGCGATCAGCTCATCCGGGCTACAACGTTTAGAAAGGAAACCACGCGCGCCCGCGTTGAGCGCCTGCTCCACCAGCGCCGGGCTGTCGTGGACAGAGAGCATGATAATCGCCATTCCTTTTGGCAACTGGCTTAACAGTTCAAGACCGGAGATATCAGGCATAGAGATGTCGCAGATACACACCTGCACGCCGCGTCCCGGTAATCCCGCCAGCGCCTCACTGCCTGAGCCAAACTCAGCGACCACCTGCAAATCAGGTTCCAGCCCCAGCAGTTGGGCAAAGCCGGAGCGGACGATGAGGTGGTCGTCAATAAGGGCAACGGTAATCATGGGTTCATCCTGGCGCTAAGGCATGCCTGATGGCGCTACGCTTATCAGGCCTACGGGCGGGTGCCGTTGTAGGCCGGATAAGGCATTAATGCCGCCACCCAGCAAAAGCGCTTACCTTAACGATAAGTGCTTTGGTGTTCAAGCCTTGAGCGATCAGGCTATGCCAGTTGTGACTGTAAATGTCCGGGTGTGCTGCGGTTCTATTTCAATCAAGGTGCCATTGCGTTGTGCTGCCAGGAATCCTTCAGGTCGACAGGTTGCAGGCAAGGCGAATGCCGCAACCTGTTGATCGCCGTTGTAGAGGATCCAACGCGTCACATAATTCAGCTCCGTGCTGGAGAAACGCGTAACGAACGTGGTGCCATCAGGCGCGATCATGCTAAATTCTGGCTTATCAGTGTACCTGTCCAGTTGGTCAGCAAAGAAGACAATTTCCGGATCGTAAAAATGGGGTTCATTGAGCCGCGCCAGAGAAGCCTCGCCCTGTACAATCCGCTGATTAAACGCCAGCCACTGCTCAGTCGGCTTAACATGCGCGGGTATCGACTCACGCAGCTTCATGGCCTCATCCGGAATATTCTGGCTGAAGGTGGCTTCCGATACGTAGGCGTAGTTCATATGGCACATGTACTGCAACGGCATTGCCACTGAGGCGAGGTTGGTAACCGCCATCTGAATATCAAACAGCGCGCTCGCTTTGTGCATTACCACCGCAGGATGCGCCTGATAATGATGACCGAACCCCATCACATACTCATAGCGTCCACCCACGCGCAAATTCTCACCCTCCAGCTCCAGCCAGGCTTCATCCATCGCGGCACAAGCCATTTCACCGTGCAAAGGATGTGAATCCTCTGGTGATGGGCAGCCATTTGCCAACAGACCTGAGTGGAAGGCAAAACAGCCGTAGGTCGCCACCACTTCCGCCGCCGGTTTCGGCTGACTGAACATGTTACGCATGGTCAGGTCATGGCCATCAAACTGAGCATCCCAGATCATCTGCCCCATCCAGGGCAGAATAACCAGATGTCCACGACTGTTTTCTACCTTCAGCCCTTCCACTCCGCTGGCGTAACGAAATGCGGTAACCGTGAAGTCGTTATTCTTCAGTAAGATTCGCGGATGCTCTGCAAAGAGTTCTCGCCACAGCGTTATACGTGTTGTCATGATCGCTCTCCTCAGGAAACTGTCGCTTCAGCCAGGTTGTTGCGCACTTTGCTTTCACGCCAGAAGTAGATCCCGACATACACGAAGCACAGCATGGAGACCAGGAACGAGAGTTGCAATGAATGGAACATATCGGCCACATAGCCCTGAATCGCAGGAACCACCGCCGCACCGACAATCGCCATGACAATGACAGCACCTGCCATTTCGGTATGTTCGTTATCCACGGTATCAAGCGTACCCGCATAGATTGTCGCCCAGCAGGGTCCAAACAGGACACTCACCAGCACTGCGACATACACAGCGCTGAAGCTTGGCGCCAGTGCAACATAGACGAGGAACAGCGCACCAATAATGGAATAGAGAATCAGCACTTTTTCCGGATTGAAGCGCGTCATCAAAATGTTGGCGATAAACTTGCCGATAAAGAAGCAGGCGAAGCTATAGACCATGAAGGTTGAGGCGTCGCGCTCGTTGATATCACCTAATTCCAGTGCCAGACGGATGGTGAATGACCACACCGCGACCTGCATCCCCACATAAAGAAATTGCGCCACAATTCCACGACGGAAACGGGCATTGCTGGCCAGATAACGCAGTGTATCCATCGCTGACGGGCGTTTATGACTCGTGGTTTGCGCGACTTTACAGGTCGGGAAGCGAGTCAGGAGGAATAACACCATCACCACAACCAGTACCATAATCATGTACTTGTATGGCTCAAGGGTATTTTCCAGCATCAACACTTTAAAGTTATGGATCTGCTCAGCGTTCATCCCGGCCATCTGTTTTTCCAGGCTTTCGCCTTCAGAGAAGACCAGATATTTACCCAGCAGAATGCCAGCAGCCGCACCAATAGGATAAAAAGTCTGACTGATGTTCAGGCGTAAAGTGGCATACGCTTTTGGGCCGATCATTGAGCTGTAGGTGTTGGCTGCTGTTTCCAGAAAGCTCAGACCAATCGCAATCGCGAAAATCGCCGCAAGGAACATGGTGTAGGTGGCCATGTGCGATGCCGGGAAAAAGAGCGTACACCCAACGATATAAAGGGTCAGCCCCATTAAGATGGCGACTTTATAACTGGTCTTTTTAATCACCAGAGATGCTGGAATCGCAATTAAAAAATAACCGCCATAAAAGGCACTCTGAACTAATGCCGAGGCAAAATTGCTGAGTGAAAATACGCTTTTGAATTGCGTAATCAGAATATCATTTAATGCGGCTGCGCATCCCCATAACGGGAATAAACAGGATAACAAAATAAACTGGAACAGAGGGGTCTTATTCAAATAGCCGTCAGGCATCTGAATGATGTTTTTATCGTTCATAGTGCTACCTTTTACAGTGCAGGAGTATTATTCGTTTAAGGTAAGAAACTCATTAAATTGTTCGATGCTTGGATAAGATGATTGAGTGCCTTTCCCAGTAACGCTGAAAGCAGCGAAGAGAGCGGCTTTTTTCATGGCGGCTTCCACATCACCGCTTTGAACGTAATAGTGAGCAAAACAACCGATGAAAGCGTCGCCTGCGCCACTGGTATCGACAGCGTTCACTTTAAACGCTGGAACATGGACTTCCTGGTCACGCGTCATCCACAGCGCACCTTTCTCACCCATGGTGACGATAATATTGTTCAGACCTTTATCAACCAGAGAACGTGCCGCTGCGCGAATATGGTCATAAGTATCTACTGGCATACAGGTTAATATTTCCAGCTCGGTTTCATTCGGCACAAAAAAATCACATTTACAGGCATAAGACATATCTAATTCCCGTAATGCAGGGGCGGGATTTAGTAACACTTCAATACCGTGTTTTTTGCCAAATTCAATCGCGTGATAAACGGTTTCCAGCTGCACCTCCAGTTGCAGGACAATAAGCTGACATTTTTTCAGATCTTCCGCCGCACGATCGATATCTTCCGGGGAGAGAAATTTGTTCGCTCCTTTAATAATCAGAATACTGTTGCTGGAGTTCGCATTAACAAAGATCGGTGCGACACCGCTGCTGGTGCAGGGTACCTTTTCGACATAGGTAGTATTAATTCCCCAGGATTCGAGATTGCGAATAGTGTTATCCGCAAAAATATCATCACCGACTTTTGTCAGCATCAGCACTTTGGAATTGAGCTTAGCGGCCGCAACGGCCTGATTTGCGCCTTTGCCCCCGCAGCCAATTTTGAACGCCGGTGCTTCCAGCGTTTCCCCTTCTTTGGGCATCTGGTTGATGTAGGTGATGAGATCCACCATGTTGGAGCCAATAACCGCGATATCCATTTTACTACCTCTCAGAAACAATCACACAACAATGATATTAAAATAACATTATCATGTTACTTTCGTATCATTTGTGACTAGGATCGCGATTGGAAGATCATTTTATTGTTTATTTATTGCACTGAATGTTACACCCACATCACAATACAAATGATGAAGTTGCTTACAATTGACTGAAAATTAACTGGTTATAATCAATAAAACGTGAAAAAACACGCTTTTATTTCCGGATAGTCAGACGTATAGTAATGCGGCAATGTCATGTTCTCAGAAACACAAAAATGTTACTGAAGGAACATGGGAACATGATTCGTGGAGAAGCACATGGAAACTAAGCAAAAAGAACGTATTCGACGTCTGATGGAATTGTTGAAGAAGACCGACCGAATCCATCTGAAAGAGGCGGCACGAATGCTGGAAGTTTCCGTGATGACTATTCGTCGGGATCTCAGTCAGGATGACGAACCGTTACCACTCACGCTGCTCGGTGGTTACATTGTGATGGTGAACAAACCTGCTGCCATCGTTAACGCGCCACTCCCCGCGCAAAAACAGTATCACCGCGACGATTTACCGGTTGCCATTCTGGCTGCGGGACTGGTGAGTGAAAATGATCTGGTCTTTTTTGATAATGGTGCGGAAATGCCGTTGGTGGTCAGCATGATCCCGGACGATATTTCCTTTACCGGGATTTGCTACTCGCACCGGGTGTTCGTAGCGCTAAATGAAAAGCCCAACGCCACAGCGATTCTTTGCGGGGGGACCTACCGGGCGAAAAGTGACGCCTTTTACGACACCAGCAATCCCTCCCCGCTGGATGCACTCAACCCACGGAAAGTCTTTATCTCCGCCAGCGGAGTCCATGAGCATTTCGGCGTTAGCTGGTTCAATCCGGACGATCTGGCCACAAAACGCAAAGCGATGGAACGCGGATTACGCAAAATTCTGCTGACGCGCCACGCCCTGTTCGATGAGGTCGCCCCCGCCAGCATTGGTCCACTCTCCACCTTTGACGTACTGATAAGCGACCGTCCGTTACCGGCAGATTACGTAACCCACTGCCGGAACGGCTCTGTCAAAGTGATCACCCCGGATTCAGACGGCGACTAACTCACTCAAAGAACACGGTAATTTTGTTAAACATCGACGGATCGGACTGGTTGCGGGCCACTTTCACCACATCTTCCAGCTTGTCGATCTGGCTTATCATCTGCTCAAGACGTTGATCGTCATTGACCAGTAGCCAGATGCGGCTCTTATCGCTGTCCTGAATCGGTAGACAGAGAATGCCTTCTACGTTGAACGCGCGGCGGGCGAACAGCCCGCAAACGTGAGTCATTACGCCCGGATGGTTGCGTACGGTGAGTTCCAGGATTACGTTGTCATGTGTCTGCTGTTGCATGGCTTATTCCCCCACCATTTCTGTGTTTGCCGCACCCGGCGGCACCATCGGGTACACTTTTTGTTCGGCATCGATGCGCACGTGGATCAGCGCAGGCCCAGGGCGATTAATAATCTCCTGCAACGCTGCCTGTGGGTCCGCTTCGTTATTCAGATCGCAGGTTTCGAGACCAAACCCGGCGGCTATCTGCATAAAGTTAATCATCCCCGGATAGGTCGCGGCAAAAACACCCTGCTTATAGAACAAACTCTGCTGCTGATATACAAGACCCAACGCTTCGTTATTCATCAGGATGATTTTAATATCCAGCTGATTTTCGCTGGCTGTCGCCATTTCCTGAATATTCATCATCAGGCTGCCGTCGCCGGAGAAGCACAGCACTTTCTTGTCGGGATTGGCCAGCGCTGCACCAATTGCCGCTGGCAGGCCAAAGCCCATAGTTCCCAGACCGCCGGAGGTCAGCCACTGACGCGGACGGTTCAGCGGATAAGCCTGTGCCGCCCACATCTGATGCTGGCCTACGTCGGTGGTGATAATGGCGCTATCGTCTACGCAGGCAGCCACGGCGTTGATCAATCCATAGTGGCTGAGCGGGTCGCTTTCCTGCGGAATAGTGCAAGGGAATTCACGTTGTAAATCGGCCACCGTCTGATGCCACGACTCTCGCGGCTGCGCGTCAATAAATGGGATCAATTGCGCCAGAACCTCATCGACATCCGCCTGAATCGCCACGTGCGGTTGTTTGATTTTACCCAGCTCCGCGCGGTCGATATCCACGTGAATGATTTTGGCGTTCGGGCAGAATTGCTCCGTTTTACCAATCGCCCGGTCATCAAAACGTGCGCCCAGAACAATCAATAAATCCGCTTCTTGCAGAATAAAGTTAGTGCTACGCGCGCCGTGCATGCCCAGCATGCCTAACGACAGCGGATGCGCTTTCGGCAACATACCGAGCGCCATTAAGGTCATAGTGGTGGGCAGCATCGCTTTTTCCGCCAGTTCACGCACGCGCTCAGGTGCGTTAATCACGCCGCCGCCGAGGTACAGCACCGGACGCTGTGCGGCGTTAATCATGGCTGCGGCATCGCGAATGCTGTCCTGGCTGAACGCTGGTGCCGCCATTTTCTGCGCAGGCTCCGGCATCTCTTCAATATCAAAAACAGCGGTTTGAATATCCTTAGGAATGTCTATCCACACCGGGCCTGGACGTCCGGACTGCGCAATGCGGAACGCATCGCTCATGACCTGAGGTAATTCACTGATATGGCGGACCAGATAGTTGTGCTTAGTGATGGGGATAGAGATGCCGTAGGTGTCGACTTCCTGGAAGGCGTCGGTGCCTATCATTGAAGCCGGAACCTGCCCGGTGATACACACCAGCGGGATGGAATCCAGACGCGCATCGGCAATGGCGGTCACCAGATTGGTTGCGCCCGGTCCGCTGCAGGCCATACAGACGGCGGGTTTGCCATCGGTTCTCGCCATTCCCTGCGCGATAAACCCTGCTCCTTGCTCGTGGCGCGCCAGGATATGACGGATTTGCGTGCTTTGACTTAAGGCGTCATAGACGGGAAGAATCGATCCGCCGGGAATACCGGTAACAACCTGAATCCCCTGGCGTTCCAGGAAATGAACGATGAATTCTGCGCCCGTAAAACGCGTACGCTTGGATGTTATGCCCGAACTTGCCATGCTCCAGTCCTTTTATTCTGGGCCTTTGCTCCGGGCAGGTCTCTGAAACGAAAAACCCCGCCCGGTTTGCGCCGGCGGGGTTTTGGAATCGTGTGTTGATTCGGACCCTACGGCGCATTGCCGACGACCACCACCACACGCACGACGACCGCTGCGCGAGATGGCGCAGTTTTTAGTAGGGTCGCAGTCAGCATGGAAGGGTTCATTAGGGACCTGTCTGTTTGTTGATTAACTGGATTTATACAAACACAGGTTTTTCAGCGTGACAATGGAAAAATTTTCATCTGCATAAAAATGCGTCAATGATCACATTTCGTTGTGCATTGCTGAAAAACAAAAAACCCCGCCGGAGCGAGGTTTTTTTCAGTGCTGTGCGGTTGGTAGCCGCCGAACACACTGTGTTATGTCAACGAAAAAAGTATACGCGTTCTGCGAAGAACACGCAATTTCGGCACGAATTTTGATGGTTTTGAGTATGGAACATGAATAGCGTAACGTCCATAAAACACTGTTAATTTATACAGTATTTATCTATAATGTCTCGGTACGCAATGTGTTATGCGGGGGCCGCATCGTAAACCGGCGCATCAAAGTCCTGGCTGAAACGGGTGGTGCCGTCAGCGCCTTAACCCCCGTGTGAGCACACTGTGTTATGTCAACAAAGGTGCTGGCAACAGGCAGCGGCGAGGTACGTCAGCACCGTGCTCCTTGTACCAAAAGGAGAGCGTATGAGCCTCGTGGATATCGCTATTCTTATCCTCAAACTCATTGTTGCAGCACTGCAACTACTTGATGCCGTTCTGAAATACGTTAAGTAATTCGGATTCAAGTCGCACCTAAGGGGGGCGGGTAACACTCCGCTCCCCTTTCACCTTCTCCCTGGTGCTTGTGTCGCGCCAATATGTTACGTTTTTATGACATTCTCAGGGAAGAATTCCACCATGACGCTTTCTGTTTTCTGCATTTTGCTGTTCGCCGCGCTGCTGCATGCCAGCTGGAATGCCATTGTTAAAGCTGGAAACGATAAACTGTACTCAGCGATCGGTGTCAGCGGTTCTGCTGCAATTATGGCATTGATTTGCTTACCCTTTGCGCCGCAACCTTCCGCCGCCAGCCTGCCTTTTTTAGCCGTCTCAACTGCGTTGCAAATTGTATATACCGTCCTGGTCGCCAAAACCTATCAGGTTTCGGATATGAGCCAGACCTATCCGTTAATGCGCGGCACAGCGCCGCTGCTGGTCGCAATTATCAGCGTCCTGTTTCTTGGCGATAGCCTCTCTGTGCTAGCCTGGGTGGGGATTGCCACGATCTGTCTGGCGATCCTCGGCATGGCGTTTAACGGACGCAGCAGCTCGCAACGCGGGATCGTGCTGGCGCTCATTAACGCCTGCTTTATCGCCGGATATACGCTGGTTGATGGCACCGGCGTACGTTTATCAGAAACCGCGCTGGGTTATACGCTGTGGACCTTCTTTCTGAACGGCTCCTGCCTGCTGGGCTGGGCGATGATTGCCCGACGCCGGGAAGCGTCGCGCTATCTGGTACAGCAGTGGAAGAAAGGTATTCTTGGCGGGATTGGCACAATGGGTTCTTACGGTCTGGCGCTGTGGGCCATGACTCAGGCTCCGTTGGCGGTAGTCGCTGCGCTGCGTGAAACTTCCATCCTGTTTGGCGCGCTGCTCGCGTGGCTGCTACTGAAAGAGAAGGTTGCCGGAATACGTCTTGTTGCGGCTGGAGGCATTGCCATAGGCGCAGTTTTGCTACGCTTATCATGACCTCTGTAAACCCGATGCAATCCGGCAACATTTGTTGCCGCTTTTTGTTTACATTTCCTGCCGTTCATCGTTTAAACATTCCAGCCCACTATCTGGCCTTCTTTTTCTGTTGTGGTAGATTCCACGCGCATTTACGGGAAAGTGCAGCACCTTATTCTTATTTTTTCACTTTTTTAAAAGTAATCAGCGAAATGAAAAGGCATAGAAGCGTCAATTTGTTGTTGATGTTGGTATTACTGGTGGCGGTAGGTCAGATGGCGCAAACCATTTATATCCCCGCGATTGCTGATATGGCGCGTGAACTGAACGTTCGCGAAGGGGCGGTGCAAAGCGTGATGGCCGCCTATCTGTTGACCTACGGCCTGTCACAACTGATTTACGGCCCACTTTCCGATCGCGTTGGCCGCCGCCCGGTGATCCTCGCCGGGATGTCCATTTTTATGCTGGCTACGCTGGTCGCCATAACCACCCACAGCCTGACGGTATTGATTATCGCCAGCGCAATACAGGGGATGGGAACAGGCGTCGGCGGCGTGATGGCGCGAACGTTACCGCGCGATTTGTATGAAGGCACGCAGTTACGCCATGCGAACAGCCTGTTAAACATGGGGATTCTGGTTAGCCCACTGCTGGCACCATTGATTGGCGGTATGCTGGATACCCTGTGGAACTGGCGCGCCTGTTACATCTTCCTGCTGGTGCTGTGTGCAGGCGTCACGTTTAGCATGGCGCGCTGGATGCCGGAAACGCGCCCCGCAGGTGCGCCGCGTCCACGGCTTATCGCCAGCTACAAAACGCTGTTTGGCAACAGCTCTTTCACCTGTTACGTGCTGATGCTGATCGGCGGCCTGGCGGGCGTTGCGGTCTTCGAAGCCTGTTCCGGGGTGTTGTTAGGCGCGCGTCTCGGCTTAAGCAGCATGGTGGTCAGTATCCTGTTTATTCTGCCCATTCCGGCGGCGTTTTTTGGTGCCTGGTTCGCCGGTCGCCCGAATAAGCGTTTCTCGACGCTAATGTGGCAGTCAGTTATCTGCTGTCTGGTCGCCGGTTTGATGATGTGGATCCCTGGTCTGTTCGACGTGATGAACGTCTGGACGCTGCTGGTTCCCGCCGCACTGTTTTTCTTCGGCGCCGGGATGCTGTTTCCGCTGGCAACCAGCGGCGCAATGGAGCCTTTCCCGTTCCTGGCCGGTACTGCTGGTGCGCTGGTTGGTGGATTACAGAACATTGGTTCCGGCGTGCTGGCGTGGTTCTCTGCCATGCTGCCGCAGACCGGGCAAGCCAGTCTGGGCCTGCTGATGACCCTTATGGGGCTGTTGATTTTTATTTGCTGGCTTCCGCTGGCGTCACGCGTGTCGCATCAGGGACAGGCAGTTTAAGCGTATGATGGCCCGGCTTCTCGCCGGGCTTTTCACACTCAGGGGCAATCATGGTATTCAACAACGGCTCCAGCGCCGGTCTCCATGCCCCTTCCTCACCATCATAGAACTGCGTATCCGCATTGATAGCATAGGGAATTTTCGCTTTCTTCAGCTCGCAAGCCATAAAGCGGGCGAACGCCATTTGCGAGGCAGAAGGCGCATTCCTGATGGTTTCTCCCGGCGACCAGCCTCCTACCCAACTAACATGACCGGTTTTCTGCTGCCAGTGAATGGCAGTATTGATACGGGCGCGAATGGCGGCCTTTTCTGCCGCTGTCCCTGAGGTCCACGGGTATTTACCGTTATTTTTCAGCGGCCCCCACGGGAAAATATGCCATTGGGCCAGCACGGTATTCTGACTTTGCGGCGGCAATTTTAGGTTGGGCAAATCTTCCGGAGCGGCATGCAGTTTCGGCGCGATAAATATCATTCGCTGTGGATCGATGGCATGGATGGTACGGATGGTTTTGTCATACACCCTATTGAGCGACGCCTGATTATGGTTGAGCTTATCGGCAGGTTCATAAATCAGGTCGAAACCCAGCAACGGCGAACTTTGACCAAAGTAATGCGCCACTGCCACCCACCAGTTAACCACCTCTTTTTCGTTACTGACACTGGGGTCTTTTTTATACTCGTCAGCCTGATAGGCGATTATCGGGATCACGCCATACTGCTCGCAGGCTTCCACCAGCTTGCGCAGATGAATGAGCCGCGCCTCCGTAGGCTCACCCGCCACGCGAATGCGCACGTGGGTCAACCCTTTCGCCTTATAATCCCGCACCACCAGCGGATCGAATTCACGGATGCCCCGATCGGTACGCGCCCAATCTACGTCCATCCCAACCCCAAGCTGCTGCACATACTGCGCCGCCGTCAACGCAGGTTGCGCGGCACACACGGTGGCGCTGGCCAACAGTAAAAGGGAAACAATCGGCTTTAACACGGTCGTCCTTACGCAAATCATCAGGAGTGATATCACGTATTTAGCACGCTTTTTCACTTTCCGTGTAGAGCGAAAGCGTAAAAAATATTCGCGACCCGCTTATTTAACCTGCTCCTGTAGCCAGCCAATAAACGCCTCGATTTTCGGCCACTGCCTGCCGGGCAGCGTGGTGATGTAGTAATGCTGATGACATTTCAGCGCCATATCGCCAAAAGGCGCAATCAACTCTCCGCTGTCGAGGCGTTTTTGCACCAGCCGTTTTCGGCCCATCGCCACGCCGATATGGTTCATTGCCGCAATTACTGCTAAATCCGAACGATCAAAACCAATCCCCGACGATGTCGGCAAATTCGCCGCAAAATGCTGCGCCCAACTGTGCCACTCATCGGTCCCGGAATCGTTACTCCACGCCTGTCTGTCGTGCAGCAACGTACAGTGCGGCAAATTCACCAGCGAACCGGTAAGGTCATGGCGGCGGGCGTAGTCCGGGCTGCACACCGGCAGGATCTCTTCATTCATCAGGAAGTGATGCGTGAGTTGCGCGGAGGGTGCATCGTCAAAATAGATGGCGAGATCGATACCCGCACGCTGTAGATTGACGTTGTCGTTTCCGGTCAACATGGTTAGCGAAATTGACGGGTAGCGACGGGTAAAGTCGCCGAGCGCCGGAACCAGCCAGCACTGGGCGATAGAAGGCCGTGAGTAGACGGTGAGCGTCCCCGAGAGCTCCTGATTCTTAATATCAAGAATCTCCTGGTTGAGCGTGTCCAGTGACGACTTCAGCGCCCAAAATACCCGTTTGCCCTCATGAGTGAGTTCCACTTTGCGATGAGAACGAACAAATAATTGGATGCCAAGCTCATCTTCAAGCTGATTTATGCGATGGCTGACGGCACTGGGGCTCAATGACAGCTCGTCTGCCGCCAGCGCAAAAGACTGATGCCGGGCCGCCACTTCAAAAGTATACAGCTTTGACAACTGCCAGCCGTTGAGCAGCCGGTTTCTGACTTCGCGTAGGGGATCCATTCTCACCTCCTTTCCTTCTGATTCATGCGCTGGAGTGTAAAAAAGTTCGCTGCAAAAATCAGCTCAAAGGTGAATCAGAGTGAACCATATCGCATAAACAAAGCGCAATTAGACATAAATCACGCATTTGATGCAATCTGGCTCATGTGAATGGGGATTTATATCGTTTGTCAGACCATGCCTTATTTTTGTCCAATAACCCTATATTAATCACAGGGCAAGGTGAGTTATGCACTCTCAAATCTGGGTTGTGAGCACGCTGCTGATAAGCATCGTGTTAATCGTTTTGACCATCGTGAAGTTCAAATTCCACCCGTTTCTGGCGCTGCTGTTAGCCAGCTTCTTCGTGGGTACGATGATGGGCATGGGGCCGTTGGATATGGTCAATGCCATTGAGAGTGGCATCGGCGGTACGCTGGGCTTCCTCGCCGCGGTTATCGGCCTTGGGACCATTCTGGGCAAAATGATGGAAGTGTCCGGCGCAGCCGAACGCATTGGCCTGACGCTGCAGCGCTGCCGCTGGCTATCCGCCGACGTCATTATGGTTCTGGTTGGGCTGATTTGTGGGATCACGCTGTTTGTTGAAGTCGGCGTGGTGCTGTTGATTCCACTGGCCTTTTCAATTGCCAAGAAAACCAATACTTCATTACTGAAGCTGGCGATTCCGCTGTGTACGGCGCTGATGGCGGTGCACTGCGTGGTACCACCGCATCCGGCTGCCCTGTTCGTGGCGAACAAGCTGGGCGCAGACATTGGCACCGTGATTGTCTACGGCTTACTGGTCGGCTTGATGGCCTCGCTGATAGGCGGTCCTCTGTACCTGAAATTCCTGGGTAACCGTCTCCCGTTTAAACCGGTTCCGGCTGAGTTTTCTGACCTTAAAGTGCGTGACGAAAGTACGCTACCGTCGCTGGGTGCTACGCTGTTTACCGTTCTGCTGCCGATTGGCCTGATGCTGGTAAAAACCGTCGCTGAGCTGAACATGGCGAAAGGCAGCACGGTATATACGCTGCTGGAGTTTATTGGTAACCCGATCACCGCGATGTTTATTGCCGTTTTCGTTGCCTATTACATTCTCGGCCTGCGTCAGCACATCGGTATGGGTACGTTGCTGACCCACACTGAAAACGGTTTTGGCTCCATCGCTAACATTCTGCTGATTATCGGCGCAGGCGGCGCATTCAACGCTATCCTCAAGAGCAGTGGGCTGGCGGATACTCTTGCGCTGATCCTCTCGAACATGCATATGCACCCGATTCTGCTGGCGTGGCTGGTGGCGTTAATCCTGCATGCCGCGGTGGGTTCCGCCACGGTGGCAATGATGGGTGCCACGGCAATCGTTGCACCGATGCTGCCGCTCTATCCCAACGTCAGCCCGGAGATCATCGCCATTGCTATCGGTTCCGGCGCTATTGGCTGCACGATCGTTACCGATTCCCTCTTCTGGCTGGTGAAGCAATACTGCGGTGCCACCCTGAATGAAACGTTTAAATACTATACGACCGCGACATTTATCGCGTCCGTGATTGCACTGGCTTGCACATTCCTGCTTTCCTTTATTATCTAAGCGCAAAGAGACTGACTATGGAAAACATTCAAACACTTATCGCCCAGTATCCTTTAGTGGAAGATCTGGTTGCTCTCAAGGAGACAACCTGGTTTAACCCTGGCACCACCTCTCTTGCGGAAGGTTTACCGTATGTTGGCCTGACTGAACACGATGTTCAGGATGCTCACGCCCGTCTGACGCGCTTTGCGCCGTACCTGGCAAAGGCATTCCCGGAAACCGCGGCCACCGGCGGCATTATTGAATCTGAGCTGGCCGCGATTCCGGCCATGCAAAAGCGGCTGGAGAAAGAGTACGGGCAGCGCATCAATGGCGAAATTCTGCTGAAGAAAGACAGTCACCTGCCAATTTCTGGCTCGATTAAAGCCCGTGGCGGCATTTATGAAGTACTGACCCACGCGGAAAAACTGGCGCTGGAAGCCGGTCTGCTGACCACACAAGACGATTACAGCGTTCTGCTTTCGCCCGAATTCAAACAGTTCTTTAGCCAGTACAGCATCGCGGTAGGCTCCACCGGTAACCTCGGCATGTCGATTGGCATTATGAGCGCCCGTATCGGCTTTAAGGTGACGGTGCATATGTCGGCCGATGCCCGCGCATGGAAAAAAGCCAAACTGCGCAGCCACGGTGTGACGGTCGTGGAGTATGAAGAAGATTACGGCGTGGCGGTTGAACAAGGCCGTAAGGCAGCGGAGTCCGATCCAAACTGCTTCTTTATCGATGATGAAAACTCGCGCACGCTGTTTTTAGGCTATGCGGTGGCCGGACAGCGCTTAAAAGCGCAGTTTGCCCAGCAGGGACGTGTGGTGGATGCAGACCATCCACTGTTTGTTTACCTGCCATGCGGCGTCGGCGGTGGCCCTGGCGGCGTGGCGTTTGGCCTGAAGCTGGCGTTTGGCGACAACGTGCACTGCTTCTTCGCAGAACCAACCCATTCACCGTGCATGCTGCTGGGGATTTATACCGGGCTGCACGATACGATTTCCGTGCAGGAGATTGGCATCGACAACCTGACGGCGGCTGATGGGCTGGCTGTCGGCCGTGCGTCTGGCTTTGTTGGCCGGGCAATGGAACGTCTGCTCGACGGTCTGTACACTCTGGACGATCAGACGATGTACGATATGCTGGGCTGGCTGGCGCAGGAAGAAGGTATTCGCCTCGAACCGTCAGCGCTGGCAGGGATGGCCGGTCCGCAACACGTTTGCGCCTCTGCTGACTATCAGCACATGCACGGCTTCAGCGCGGCTCAGCTCAATAACGCCACCCACCTGGTGTGGGCGACCGGCGGTGGAATGGTCCCGGAAGATGAAATGGCGCAGTATCTGGCCAAAGGACGTTAAATACCGCTGAGCTTAACGCAGCATCGCCATCAGCTCCATCGGTGAGCGATGCTGCTTAAGCAGGTCACGCATCACGCGCATATGCGGTGCGGTGTGGCTGAAGAAAGCCTGATAGCCTGCACACAGCACGCCCTTTCCATTTTCCTCGCAGTACGCAGGACAATCACCGTGGTAATATTGAAACAATGAGCATGTCTGGCAACGCGTATTCATTGATGACATGGTCTGTCGTTCAATCTGTGCCGTCAGACCACACCACTGGCGAAGCGTTTTATCGAAAAGCTGGATAGATATCTGATTAATATCTTCACGTACCCAGATATCAAATATCGTAATTAAAAATCGGCCCCATGCCTCAGACGTAACCGATTCGTCTGTCAGATGACCTGAACCATCGAGCTTAACCAGCGGAATAAACTGTACCAGGCGAACATTTCCTTGTTGCAAACCACGGTACACTTCAACCGGTTGTAAACACTTCTGATGGTCAATCACCACGTTTAAAACATCATCACTAACATCCATGTTCTCACATCCTGTCATGCAAAATTCCCGATAAATACGATAAGTTGGCGAACATGCGTTACAGCAAACAGCATTGCGAGGGATAACACCGCGAGGGAGATCATAAATTTGTCACGCACCGCGCGAGATTCAGAAAAATCGCTATGACTCACATCCATCAGATTACGGCTGCGGGTGTAGCGCCAGAGGATAATCGCCACTATCGCCAGCACAACTACCGATATCCAGAACAATGCTCCCGCCTGGTGCCAGTTGTGCTTAATCGCCAGCGCCATTAACGCGCCATAGCCCAACAACGTGCGAAACCAGGCCAGTGAAGTCCGCTCCGGTTGTAACCCCGGATCAGCGATGCGTCGGGATTTGCGGCTATCCGGCATACAGCACCAGCGTCATGACAATCACCGCCACAATAGTCAGCATGACGCTGATAATCAGCAGGCTGTGGGTGTAGGGCAAGTCCTCTTTCAGTCGCATCGCCTTTTCGTTACGTAGCCAGCGCAGGTAGCCGTAGATCGCCAGACCGCCGGCAAACAGACACAGCAACAAGGCAAGCGCCTCACGGATGACCGGCGTGGCAAAATCCGGGGCCAGTTGATCAAGGCCAACCCCCGCCGCCAGAAATCCGAGCGCGGTGCGGATCCACGCCAGAAAAGTACGCTCATTTGCCAGCGAGAAGCGATAATCCGGTGCTTCTCCAAGGCGAGAAATCTTCATGACAGCTCCTTAAATATTGTTGTCTGGTCGTTATACCGGAACAGTTAAGGAGTATGAACCTGATTCTCAAACGAGAGGGCGAGTCGGGTGATGAGACAATGGGAAAGAGAGAGGGTGTTTGTAATGCCGGATGGAGAGTTGCGTTTTATCCGGCCTACAGGAGATGCAGGCCGGATAAGTCAGTTTTAACCTAATCCCCAGAAGAGCACCGCCAACAGTTGCGGGGTGATAATCCTCAAGAACATGACCAGCGGATAAACGGTTGCGTAGGAGAGCGCAGCCGCCCCGCTGGTGGCATGCAGGTTATTAGCAAACGCCAGAGCCGGGGGATCGGTCATTGAGCCAGCCAACATGCCGCACAGCGTCAGATAGTTCATTTTGGCAAAGATTCGCGCCAGCAAGCCCACGGTAATGAGCGGAATCGCGGTAATGAAAATACCGTAGCCCACCCAGCTCAGACCATCTCCCTGTGTTAAGGTATCGACAAAATCACCGCCTGACTTCAGTCCCACCACTGCAAGAAACAGCACGATACCCAACTCTCGCAACGCCAGGTTAGCGCTGGGAGGCATAAACCAGTACAGCTTACCGATGCTACCAATACGCCCCAGGATCAGGGCCATAATCAGCGGTCCACCGGCCAGACCCAGTTTTAACGCCACCGGGAACCCCGGGATGAATAGCGGGATTGAACCCAGTAGAACCCCCAGCCCGATACCGATAAATACCGGCAGCATCTGCACCTGCTGCAGTTTTTGCTGCGCGTTACCCACAACATTGGCAACGGCATCAATGGACGAAGGACGTCCCACCAGATTGAGGATATCCCCGAATTGCAGGCTGGCGTCACTGCTGGCTACCAGCTCAACACCCGCACGGTTCAGGCGGGAAATCACCACGTCGTAACGTTCTTTAAAGTGCAGGTCGCGGATACGTTTACCCAGCACCTGCTCGTTGGTCACCACCACGCGTTCTACGCGTAAATCGGTACCTCGCGTAGACAGCGATGTGTCTACCTCCTGCCCAATCACCACCTGCGCGTTATGCAGGTCAGCTGGCTGCCCGACCAGGTGTAGCAGGTCGCCCATCTGTATAACCGTCCCTGGCGACGGCACCATCAATGTCTCGTCACGTTTCAGACGCGAGCAGATGATTTTGTCGCTGTTCAGAATCGGGACATCCTGAATCGCCATATTGTTGATGTTTGGGTTTTCCACGCGGATGTTCATCGTCTGAATCAGTGCGTGCCCGTTGGTCAGCGTGGATTCATGCTGCTGGGCTTCAGCATCGACGTTAACGCGGAAAATAAGGCGCATCAGCCACATGGTCAGTAAAATTCCGCAGATGCCGAAAGGATAAGCCATGGCATAGCTCATCCCCATCTGGTCAACCACATCGCCAGGCGTACCTAAATCGCGCAGAATTTGCTGCCCCGCACCTAACGCCGGGGTATTGGTGACCGCTCCAGAGAATATTCCCAGCACCACAGGGAGAGGAATGGCAAAAATCTTATGCAGGATCGCGGTGACCAGGCCACCCATGATGACAATCAGCACAGCAAACAGATTCAGCCGCAGGCCCGAAACGCGCAGAGAAGCAAAAAAGCCCGGCCCCACCTGAATACCAATGGTGTAGACGAAAAGAATCAGGCCAAATTCCTGAATAAAATGCAGCATGTCGCCGCTCAGGGTCATCCCTGCCTGATCGACAAAATGCCCGACGATAATACCGCCGAACAGCACGCCTCCAATGCCAAAACCCACGCCACGTATTTTTATGTTGCCGATCCATAACCCGACAACTGCCACTAATGCCAGAACGCTGACCGTCAATGCTATATCACTCATATCCTGTTCCCTGTGAATAACATCATTAAGTAAATGGATTCTCGCAGAGTACAGTCGCAATGTATGGGTGGTAAAGCACAAAAAAGCCCCGTCATTTCTGGCGGGGCAAAGGCATGGAGCTATTTAACTATCTAATGCAGGACGTTCGCTGATGGCGATACGTTGTGGAGCAATGGTTTCAGGTTCATTCCGGGTCAAATCAATATGCAGCAAGCCGTTAGTGAAGCTTGCGCCGGAGACCTCCATATTTTCAGCCAGCGTAAAGCTCAGGCTGAACGGCTGAGTGACCAGCCCCTGATGCAACCATTTGGTCTCTTTTTCCGGCTGCTGCGGCGTGCCTTTCACGGTCAGGCGCGTGCCTTCCAGTTGAATATCCAGATCTTCCTGGCGGAAACCGGCTAACGCAAGGGTAATGCGGTAGTGGTTATCATCGCTCTTTTCGATGTTATAAGGCGGGAAGCTCTGGCTTTCACCGGTGTTTTGCAAGGCATTGGCCAGTTTGTCAAAACCGATCCATTGACGCAGCAGTGGGGATAAATCGTAGTTACGCATAATAATCTCCTTCCAAGAAGCGAGCAGGTACCTTTCGGCTCCCTGACGGCAAGCCGATGACTTAGCAAGGCCGCCTGAAGCGGCCTACAGAATTAGTTGATTTCGATGCGGCGCGGTTTGTTCGCTTCAGGAATCACGCGCTCAAGATCGATATACAGCAGACCATTTACCAGGTTTGCGCCGCGAACATGAATGTTCTCCGCTAACTGGAACTTGCGTTCAAAGTTGCGCTCGGCAATACCCTGATACAGGTAAGTACGTTCTTTTTGATCGTCCGCATGGGCGCCTTTTACCACCAGCAGATTGTCCTGGGCAGTAATTTCCAGTTCGCTTTCAGCAAAACCGGCAACAGCAATTGCAATGCGGTAATGGTTTTCGTCTACCAGCTCAACGTTGTACGGAGGGTAGCCGCCATTGCTCTGGCCCTGATTGTTTTCCAGCAGGTTAAACAGACGGTCAAAACCAATAGCAGAACGGTACAGCGGGGATAAATCAAAGTTACGCATAATCAATAGCTCCTGAATTCAGCGAGAATAATTGACCTTCCATCATGGACAGGTCAGGTAGCCAGGACACCCATCAGGCATGCCCTTCATTTGTCTACACTCTAAAAATGGGTCTTAATACAAACTTTTCAAGCGTATTCATCTGACTTTTTTTGCAGTTTGTTGTCTATTGCATACACTGGGGGGAGCAGTTGTTCTCGTTAAATCGCGATGGCCGCCACAGTGCGACGAAATGGTGATGTTATTTTCGCAACGGATCGCTTTAACTCACCATGCAAACACGATAAATACAGATGAATAAATGATGATTAAAAAAATGTTGGTAACACTGACGATGTGTAGTGGGATGGCGTTTGTAAGCGGTTGTTCCAGCATCATGTCGCATACAGGTGGCAAAGAAGGGACGTATCCTGGCACGCGAGCCAGTGCCACAATGATTAGCGAAAGTGATACGAACTGGGGAACCAAGTCGCTGGCGATTCTGGATATGCCTTTTACCGCGGTGCTCGATACGGTATTGCTACCTTGGGATCTCTTTCGCAAAGATAACTCGGTGAGATCCCGCGTAGAAAAAAGCGAGGAGAGAACCCAGGCCACGAACGCCGTTATTCCCCCGGCAGAAATGTCTGCTCCATAAATTAACGCCCGGTTTCAGTCACCCACAGCTGGCGGAAACCCTCGACGTCTTCCATCCACGCAACCTGTCGACCATCAGGGGAGAAGACGATCGCATCGGCCGACGGCGGGTTATCATGACGTTCCGTTAAAAAATCAATCTCGCCCGTTTGAACATCACAACAGGCAATTCTGTTCTCCAGTACAAATCCCAGCCATTTCCCCGAAGGGTGCCAGTTAAAGGCTGACTGAATATTCGTAGCGCACTGGGTAAGCTGACGCAGCGATCCACCCTGTGGGGAAATCAGCCAAAGCTGTACAATACCGTTGTCATCACGCATTAAAAACGCAATCTCTGATGCCTTTGGATTACTGCGTACCCAGTGGCGAGGCTGATTCACCAGCCCCGGGAAGGCGCGCTCATGGGTAAACGTCAGACGGCGTTGGCGAATACCGGATGGTGGCGCAGGCATGGTCATGTCAGTCCCCTCCAGAGGCGCGTCCCCCGGCTGTTTCCAGCCGCTTTCATCCTGTGGCAAATCAACAATAAACAGCTCCGGTACTTTCTCGCCAGTGGCTGATAGCGTATCACCGATAAACGCCAGCCTGTTTTCTCCAACCCAGCCCTCTTCATAGGCGCGGTTAATCTCATCGCTACCCGGTTTTGGCGTTGGTGTCGTCTGGCTCACCAGCACGCACCAATGGCTGCCACTGTATTCACGCGGATGCTGCGCGGAGACCTTCACCGGACCATACGGTGCAGCCACGCCGACGTTGCGTAAATCGAGCGCCGGAGAGCGCTCATGCAGAACATGGTCGTTATAGGTGAAACTGACAAACTCACCGTTCGGGCTAAAGACATGCACATGACTCCCGCCGCGCAGCGCACCTGGCGTATAGGGCGCAGTAATATCCATTGCATCCAGATTCTCCACCCCAGCCTGCGTAACAATCACCCCACGACGATGATGGAAGTCGTAATGCCATGTTTCATCAGGATTTTCAGGCCCGTGAATGAAGACATATTTTTCCAACTTTGGATGAACGGTCACCACGCCAACGTGCGATCCCTGAATAGCCCGGTAAATCACCTCCAGCTCGCCAGTATGGATATTGACGCGCTCAATTGTTTCACCGGTAAAAGAGGCGCCGGAAGGGCGCACATCAAAGACCAGCCACTGGCTGTCCGGTGTCCAGGTATTGATATTGGTAAGCTGATGATTACGCGGCGTAAAGGTGATTTGCTTCATGGGATGCCCTGATACAAGACGATTAAAACAATCATACTTCACAAGCACTTCACTTTCAGGCTTTAGCGTATCGCCATCTTCATTTTTGCGGACAGAAAGATGGAACATTTTGACGTAGCGATTATCGGTTTAGGTCCGGCAGGCGCAGCGCTGGCGCGACAGTTGAGCGGAAAAATGCGCGTGATTGCGTTGGATAAAAAACGCCAGTGCGGCAACGAAGGTTTCACTAAACCCTGCGGCGGTCTGCTGGCCCCGGACGCCCAGCGTTCGTTTATCCGCGACGGGATAACCTTACCCGTTGATGTTATCGCCAACCCGCAGATTTTTAGCGTTAAAACGGTTGATGTTGCAGCTTCTTTGACGCGTAACTACCAGCGCAGCTACATTAATATCAACCGCCATGCTTTTGATTTATGGCTTAAATCTCTCATCTCTGATGATGTGCAGGTGTATCACGACAGCCTGTGTCGGAAAATCTGGCGCGAGGGCGATAAATGGCATGTTATCTTCCGCGCCGACGGTTGGGAGCAGCAGATCACTGCACGTTATCTGGTGGGGGCAGACGGCGCGAATTCACTGGTGCGCCGTCATCTCTATCCACAGCACCAAATCCGTAAATATGTCGCTATTCAACAATGGTTTGCGGAAAAGCATCCCGTACCGTTCTATTCCTGTATTTTTGATAACGATGCAACTGACTGTTATTCCTGGAGTATCAGCAAAGATGGCTATTTTATCTTTGGTGGCGCCTACCCCATGAAGGACGGACAGGCACGCTTTGACGCGCTGAAAGAGAAGCTGGAAGCGTTCCATTTCCAGTTCGGCAAACCGGTGAAAAGTGAAAAATGTACGGTGCTATTCCCCTCACGCTGGAAAGACTTCGTCTGCGGCGAGGACAACGCATTTTTGATTGGTGAAGCGGCCGGTTTTATCAGCGCCAGCTCGCTGGAAGGGATTAGCTATGCGCTGGACAGCGCGGAGATCCTCAAATCGGTACTGCTGCGGGATACGCCAGATATGAATCACGCTTACCGTAAAGCCACCCACAAGTTACGTCTCAAACTGTATGGCAAAATCCTGAAAAGCCGGGCCCTGACGTCGGCATTTTCCCGTAAATGGATTATGCGCAGCGGCGTTGCGCATATTCCCTTGGCAAAATCAGAAAACCGCCCGCCAGTGAAAGAAAAACGTGAGAGAAAACGTAGTAAGGCAATGACATTGTGGCGCGTTTTCTTAAGGGACTGAGTTCACCTCGCTGTCACGGCCTTGTGCCACCGTAGCCAGCGCGGGAAAGTTGGCGACGGTGTACCAGGAACCTGGCGTAGGCAGCCGCTCCATTGTACGGCCAGGCCAAAGTTCGAGTTGTGCCAACGCATCAAGGGAATATTCTCGCCAGTGATGTGGCAACATCAGTCTCAATGGCGAGGCTTGTTCACCCGGTACCGACGTCGGTAAACGCGAGCCACTCACATCATAGTTTCTGTGCAGAACCAAATATTTCTCTGGTACCCGACGCTTGCTGTTCCACCATTTGCCATCCAGCATATCAAACTGAAAGCGGGTGATTTTTTCCGGTTTTGCCCCCAATTGCATCAACGCCTGGCGCAGCGCGTTGTTCATCGCCGCATCGTACATTTCCGTTGTTGCCAGTTGCCCATTGAGGATCAGCGATACCGCAATTCTGGTACCCAACAAATTTGAGTAGAGATCTTCCGGGGAAAATGCAGAAACCTCCTCCGAAAATCCTGGAACAGACTCAAAACCATACCATTGCGCAATTTCATGCCAGGCAGCGAGCTGAAACGCCAGATGCGCGGCCATCCATGCCGCCAGCGCGTAACGATCAGCAGGCTCTGTGGGGGGTGTGAAAGCGTTAAATACGACATGCCGTTGCGCAAGCTCATCATCCAGACGCAGCGTAAATGATTGACCAAGCCGTGGAAGAAGATGGCTAAAGAGCCAGGCCGTCATGTCTGCGGTATCACGGACATGTGCGGTATCAATGAAGCCACCGCGAGCGGTATACACTATGCCATTATTCTCATGCCCGATCCCTGCCAGATTCGCTAGCCCTAACAGTAGGCTATCGTTATAGCGGTGCTCGCCGATGCTATCGATCGTGACAACATTATCAAGTTCATAAAATGGCACCGGCATATGCAGTACCTGTGCGTGCAGGTCGTAGCCAAACGCGCAGCACGGACGTAATCCCTGAGGTGCAGGGAGGGGCGAAACTACCGGCCAGGCAGTACCCTGGGCCTTATCCTCTGTAGAAACGAGCTGCAAAGTTACAGGTATTGCCGCACGGGCTATCGCCGTTGCCAGCCATAAGAGCGCTATTAACACCACCTTATTGATCAAAATGCCTCTCCAACCTGAAAATAAAAACCGCTGCTCCCTTTGCCAATCCCATAATCAAGACGCACATTCACCCGGGGCTTAAATTCAAAGCGGTAGCCCACACCGGCGGACGGTAACCAGCGTCCATCGTCCAGCGCATGAAAAGAGGGTCCCATCGTGCCCGCACCGAGCCAACCAACCACACCATGCCGCCAGTCAAGTTTCCGCCGATACTCCAGTTGCCCGCTGACGGCGTTTTTATCCCGGTAGCGCCCTTCGTAATAACCGCGCATACGCTGATTGCTGCCAAGCAGCGGCATCATGCTCCACGGCACATCGCCTTGGGTAAACGCGCCGTCCATCTCCCAGGCAAGCACATTGTTCTCGTCCAGCGAGTGATAGCGGCTGTAGTGCAGTTGATATTCATCAAATCGCGTATCGCTTCCCACCTCTGGTGTGAATCGGGTATAGCGCACATCGGCATACTGTCCTTTACGCGGGTTGGGAACGAAATCACGATCGTCCCAGCTGAGTTCGACACTACTTCCGGAGCTGAGAACCGACGCCCCCTGCCCGGTATGCTCAATGTTGGGCGGATCGTTATCGTCCATTTGGGTAGCGTGCTGGGCGTTCAGCGACCAGCCAAGCCCCAGATAAACATTGGGTGCCAACTGGCGATACAACGTTGGGCGCAACTCCAGAACCTGAGCGGTGTATTGCTGTTTTTGGTTATCTTTATCCCCAGCGCTAAAACCTTGCCCCCAGTAATAGGTTGGAGTATCCGTTAATGCGCCATTGAGAAAAAATCGCCACCGATCGTCGGCAAAAAATGCGTAATTTTGCATCGTGATACCGAATGCGCCAGTTGAGCTAAAATAGCCGCTGAGCGTCAGCGTCGAGTTTTGGCTTACCGTATCATTCGGGTCAGGGCGATACATCCCCACCACCGCTGTACCGATCCCTAACCCCAGCTCCGGGGTATAAAACGGTCCCGGCATTACGCCCCAGTCAATGCCTTTGCTGACGTCAAAGCTATCACTGGCACCCAACTTATTTAGCCAACCGTCAACTTCGCCTCGGCTTGGCAACGCTGCCCGCACTGTACAGGAGAGCATGTTGAACAGCAGGAAGAGGGTAAGACGGCTCAAAAGCGATACTCTCCCGCCATGAAGAAACTGTTACGTTCAGCAAAGCCGATTTCGGTCGTGACGTTGAAGTTCCGGGTAATTTCATACTGTGCGCCCACCAGCACGTTCCAGGGGGATTGCAGATGCTGTTTAACGTCAAAGCGACCATTACCGTCTTTGTTGGCAATATCAACGAGTCTTTGCAGCGTTTCAGACGGCATGGTGAGGTCGTTAAGGTTACCGCTAAATTCTTGCTGCACGTCCTGGTACATACTGCCAACCCATAGATTCAACTTTCCGGATGGCAGGTGCAGCGCATCCACACTGGGGGTGGTAAAGCGATAACCGATGCGCGGAGAAAGGGTTAAGGCATCAATACTCCCATCCAGAATATCGAACCGCGTCTGGGTGTAGTTGGCATCAAAAGCAGTAAACCAGTTGCCTACACCGCCAACCAGCGTCGTCCCTACGCCGTAGGTGGTGCCTTTAAAGTCGAGCTGAAACGCCAAATTCTGCAAACTGCTTGGTGTGCGGTCTTTAAGGGGGCCTTTTATCCCGACGCCTATTTGCGAAACGGAGTGGCCATCGGTATAGCCAATCAAGCCATAGACATTCATAAACGGCAGCAGCCAGGCATCCAGCTTCAGCGTTTCGGTTTTACTGCGTTCACGCGTATTGCCGACGCTAATTTTAAACGCGTTATCCAGTGAGCGACCACCGAGGGAAAGACCGTTGAAGTTAATACTATCCACATTAATATTTTGTCGGATATTCATGTAGTTAATATTCACGCCAAACGGTGCCGGTAGTTCATATCCGCGCTTACGCGCTTCATCGCCTAAAAAGGGCAAAATAGTGTGGTTTTCGGCAGGTTTAACCGTCGTTTTTTCCGGTACAGGCGCAGACAGACCGTCATCCTGATAGCCAAAGAGAGGTGTAATAGTTGAGCTGGAATCCGTCGCGGCACTGGCATGAAAAACCAGACAGGAAGACGTTATCAACACCACGCGGATGCTTGTGTTTGTCATAAGAAAGTTTAGTAGCAGGCAGGAATTGCCCAGATATAAAAGAAGAAGGGAGAGTATAGAAGTTACGTACTATGTGGAGGTATTAATGTGCGGTTTCACATCTGATAATATAAATATATGTTTTATAACATTTTAATGTTAATGCCCAGCCGAGGCCAGGCATAACACGCATCAGGAAAGGACGTATTTCTCTATCGCCCAGGCGACGCCATCTTCAAGGTTAGATTTCGTCACGAAGTTGGCGATTTCTTTGACTGATGGAATAGCGTTATCCATGGCAACGCCCACCCCTGCGTATTCAATCATCGCGATGTCGTTTTCCTGATCGCCAATCGCCATCACCTCTTCGGCTTTAATGCCTAACGCATCGGCCAGCGATTTTACGCCCGTCCCTTTATTGACGCGTTTATCGAGGATTTCGAGGAAATACGGCGCACTTTTCAGCACGGTGTACTTCTCTTTTACTTCCGCAGGTAGACGAGAGATAGCTTTATCGAGGATCTCCGGCTCGTCAATCATCATCACTTTCAGGAACTGGGTTGCGGGATCCATTTTCTCGGCTTCACAGAACACCAGCGGGATGGTCGCGACAAACGATTCGTGCACCGTGTAGTAGCTGATATCACGGTTCGCGGTATACAGCGTATTGCGATCGAGGGCGTGGAAATGCGAGCCAACTTCCCGGGAAAGCTGCTCCAGGTAGCGATAATCATCATAGCTCAGCGCGGTTTGCGCCACGGTACTGCCATCCCCTGCTTTCTGCACCAGCGCACCGTTGTAGGTAATGCAGTAGTCACCGGGTTGTTCCATATGTAGTTCTTTCAGATAGCTGTGAACGCCAGCATACGGGCGTCCCGTGGTCAGCACCACATTCACGCCACGCGCGCGTGCCGCGGCAATCGCCGTTTTGACCGCTGGTGAAATGGTGTGATCGGGTAGCAGAAGTGTGCCATCCATGTCGATAGCAATAAGTTTGATAACCATGAGTTCCCCGGATTAAATGAGTCCGTCCTCATGCTAACGCGATTCCGCTCAAAAAACAGCTACGAAAAGGGGGATAGAAAGGGGAATCGAGATTCCCCTTTTTGTAGATTGGTTGTCGTTTGTAGGTCTGATAAGCAACGCGCCATCAGGCACAATACAACGTCTTGCCGGATGGCGGCGTAAACCGCCTTATCCGGCCTACAGATTGGCTTAAATATCGATGTTCGCCGCTTTCAGGGCGTTTTCTTCGATAAATGCGCGACGCGGTTCAACGGCATCGCCCATCAGCGTGGTGAACAGCTGGTCGGCAGCAATCGCATCCTTCACGGTAACGCGCAGCATACGACGGCTTTCCGGATCCATGGTGGTTTCCCACAGCTGTTCCGGGTTCATCTCGCCCAGACCTTTATAACGCTGGATAGCGAGGCCACGACGAGACTCTTTCTGCAGCCATTCCAGCGCCTGCTCAAAGCTGGCAACCGGCTGGCGACGCTCGCCACGTTCGATAAACGCATCGTCTTCGATCAGCCCACGCAGCTTCTCGCCAAGCGTACAAATACGATGGTACTCGCCACCGGTCACAAATTCATGCTCCAATGGATAGTCAGTATCGACACCGTGGGTACGCACCCGGATCACCGGTTCGAACAGGTTCAGTTCAGCGTCTTTACGCACGAAGCTATTCCAGGTGCTGCCGTGCATTTCGTTTTCATTAAGCACGTTAACCAACTGGGAAACCCAGGCCGTAACTTTCGCTTCATCAGCCAGATCGGCTTCTGGCAGCGTCGGTTGATAAACCAGCTCTTTCAGCAGCGCTTTCGGGAAACGACGTTCCATACGGCCAATCATTTTCTGCGTCGCGTTGTATTCAGAAACCAGTTTCTCTAACGACTCACCGGAAAGGGCCGGTGCGCTGGCGTTGGTGTGCAGCGTTGCGCCATCCAGAGCGATAGAGATCTGATACTGATCCATCGCTTCGTCATCTTTAATGTACTGTTCCTGCTTGCCTTTTTTCACTTTGTACAGCGGTGGCTGTGCAATGTAAACGTGGCCGCGTTCAACGATTTCCGGCATCTGACGATAGAAGAAGGTCAACAGCAGCGTACGAATGTGCGAGCCATCGACGTCCGCATCGGTCATGATGATGATGCTGTGATAACGCAGTTTGTCCGGGTTGTACTCGTCACGACCGATGCCACAGCCGAGCGCGGTGATCAGTGTCGCGACTTCCTGAGAGGAGAGCATCTTGTCAAAGCGCGCTTTCTCGACGTTGAGGATTTTACCCTTCAGCGGCAGAATCGCCTGGTTTTTACGGTTACGGCCCTGCTTAGCAGAACCGCCCGCGGAGTCCCCTTCCACAAGGTACAGTTCGGACAACGCCGGGTCACGTTCCTGACAGTCCGCCAACTTGCCCGGCAGGCCCGCTAAGTCCAGCGCGCCTTTACGACGGGTCATTTCACGCGCACGACGTGCAGCTTCACGAGCACGTGCAGCATCAATAATTTTGCCAACAACGATTTTCGCGTCAGACGGGTTTTCCAGCAGATATTCGCTCAGCAGTTCGTTCATCTGCTGTTCTACCGCCGATTTCACCTCAGAGGAGACCAGCTTGTCTTTGGTCTGTGAAGAGAACTTCGGATCCGGTACTTTCACGGAAACAACGGCAATCAGGCCTTCACGGGCATCGTCACCAGTAGCGCTGACTTTCGCTTTTTTGCTGTAGCCTTCTTTGTCCATGTAGGCGTTCAGGGTACGGGTCATCGCCGCACGGAAGCCTGCAAGGTGAGTACCGCCGTCACGCTGTGGAATGTTGTTGGTGAAGCAGTAGATGTTTTCCTGGAAACCATCGTTCCACTGCAGCGCAACTTCAACGCCGATACCGTCTTTTTCGGTGGAGAAGTAGAAGATATTCGGGTGGATCGGCGTTTTGTTTTTGTTGAGATATTCAACAAACGCCTTGATGCCACCTTCGTAGTGGAAATGGTCTTCTTTGCCGTCGCGCTTGTCGCGCAGACGAATAGAGACGCCGGAGTTCAGGAATGACAGCTCACGCAGACGTTTCGCCAGAATGTCGTATTCAAATTCAACAACATTGGTAAAGGTTTCGTGGCTTGGCCAGAAACGGACCTGAGTCCCGGTCAATTCTGTTTCGCCGGTTACTGCCAGCGGCGCCTGCGGCACACCGTGCACGTAAGTTTGCTGATGCACTTTGCCTTCACGACGAATCACCAGTTCCAGCTTCTGTGACAGGGCGTTAACGACGGAAACACCCACGCCGTGCAGACCGCCGGAAACTTTATAGGAGTTATCATCGAATTTACCGCCTGCGTGCAAAACGGTCATGATAACTTCCGCTGCCGAAACGCCCTCTTCCGGGTGAATACCGGTTGGGATACCACGGCCATCATCGGTAACGGACACGGAGTTGTCAGCGTGAATCGTTACCACGATATCTTTACAGTGACCCGCGAGCGCTTCGTCGATAGCGTTATCTACCACCTCGAATACCATGTGGTGCAGACCGGTGCCGTCATCCGTGTCGCCGATATACATACCCGGGCGCTTACGCACCGCATCCAGTCCTTTCAGGACTTTGATACTGGAGGAGTCATAAGAATTCGACATCAACGTTTCTCGCTCATTTTATCTTGGGTTAATCCGTTATTTTACCCTTTTCCACGGTAAACATCTTCGAATTTTCATCGGACATGTCTATAACGTGTTCAGCGCTGATTGCGCTGACAAAGACCTGAGATTGCGTGGCTTTTAAGCGGCTGGCCAGCAGTCCGCGACGCGCGTCATCCAGTTCAGAGGCAAAATCATCTATCAGGTACAGGCAGCGCCGCCCGCTTTCACGGGTCAGGAACTCCCCTTGCGCCAGACGTAAGGCGCACATCAGCAGCTTTAACTGCCCACGCGACAACGTATCTTCCACCGGCGCACCGTCGGCGCGAATGCGGAAATCCGCCTTATGCGGGCCGTGCGCAGTGTAGGTCAACATGCGATCGCGTTCAAAACTGCGTTCCAGCACTTCGGCATAATCAGTCTCTTTCTCCCAGCCGCGCTGGAATGAGAAGGAGAGTGAAAACTCGGGAAGAAACTGCTGGCAGGTATCCGCCATATCCTGCGCGATACCGGCGCTGTACTCCGCGCGCCAGGTGCTGATTTGTTCCGCCAGTGGGATCAGTTCTTTATCCCACGGGCGCAGTTGCTCATAACGACTCACCTGGCGCAGCGCTGCATTGCGCTGCTTGAGCAGTCGCTTCAGGTTGATCCAGGCGGTGAAAAATCCGACTTCATTGTGAAAGCATCCCCAGTCAAGGAATGCTCTTCTGTATTTGGGGCCGCCGTTGAGTAAAGTAAACCCCTCAGGCGTGATCAGCTGCATCGGCATCAGGTGCGCCAGTTCTGCGACCTTGTGCCCGTCAGTGCCGTCAATGCGCACTTTGCTGTCGCCCAGTTTGTCTTTCGTCAGGCCAATCGACGTCTCACGTTCTTCACCCTGCAAACGCCCGTGTAAAACAAACGACTCCTGCTCGTGGCGAATCACGCGACCAATCTGCAAACTGCGAAACGCCCGACCGTGGCCGAGCGTATAGATAGCTTCCAGTACGCTGGTTTTGCCGCTGCCGTTCGCGCCAACCAGGAAGTTAAAGCCAGGGGATAAAGCGAGATCCGCGCTTTCGATATTGCGAAAATCGCGGATCAACAGGCGGGTGAGCGACATTACAGTCTCATTGGCATAACAACATAGGCAGCCGACTGTGATGCGGCATCTTCAATCTGTACGCTCGATACGGAATCAGTCAGCAGAATACGCACGTTCTCGCACTTCAGCGCGTTCAGAACGTCCAGCACGTAGCTCACGTTAAAGCCGATTTCCAGTTCTGTACCAGGATAGGAGACATCCAGAATTTCTTCTGCTTCTTCCTGCTCCGGGTTGTTGGCGGTGATTTTGAGCTGATTTTCGCTGACATACAGACGCACGCCGCGGAATTTCTCGTTCGAGAGGATCGCCGCACGCGCAAACGCCTGTTTGAGGATATCGCAACCGGCTTCCAGATGCTTGTCCGGATTCTTCGGCAATACGCGGCGATAATCCGGGAAACGGCCATCAACCAGCTTAGAGGTGAAGATGAAGTCACCAACGTGCGCACGAATGTTGTTGCTGCCAATCTGCACGCGCAGCGGGTTATCGCCGCCGTCGAGCATACGCATCAGTTCAATCACACCTTTACGCGGTACGATCACCGAATGGCTTGGCAACGGCTGACCAACAGGCATTGAACAAACCGCCAGGCGGTGACCGTCGGTCGCCACGGTACGCAGCTCTTCCCCTTCGGTTTCAAACAGCATGCCGTTTAAGTAGTAACGTACGTCCTGATGCGCCATCGAAAACTGCGTGGCTTCAATCAGGCGCTTCATCGTCGCCTGCGGCAGGGTGAATTCGACTTCGCTCTGCCAGTCGTCCAGATTCGGGAAGTCGGCGGCAGGCAGCGTAGACAGCGAGAAACGGCTGCGGCCAGAACGCACCAGCATACGGTCGCCTTCCAGTTGAACGGCAATTTCCGCGCCTTCCGGCAATCCACGGCAAATATCGAAGAATTTACGCGCCGGAACGGTGGTCGCACCAGGTTCATGAGGCTGGATCAGCGCCACGCGCGCCACCATCTCCATTTCGAGATCGGTGCCGGTCAGCGAAAGCGTGCCGTCAGCAACCTGCAGCAGCAGGTTTCCGAGAATAGGCAGTGTAGGACGTCCACCCAGCGGGCCGCTGACCTGCTGAAGCGGTTTTAATAAATGTTCACGTTCAACGGTAAATTTCATAGCGTCACGAAGATAATGTTCTGATTAAATTGGAGAAATCTTCTTTAATATCATGGCTTTCTTCACGCAACTGCTCAATCTTGCGGCAGGCATGAAGCACGGTAGTATGGTCACGCCCACCAAACGCGTCGCCAATTTCCGGCAGACTGTGGTTAGTGAGCTCTTTTGCCAGCGCCATCGCCATCTGGCGCGGGCGAGCTACCGAGCGAGATCGACGCTTAGAAAGCAGATCCGCAATTTTGATTTTGTAATACTCCGCCACCGTCTTCTGGATATTGTCGATGGTGACCAGCTTTTCCTGCAAAGCCAGCAGATCGCGCAGCGCTTCGCGCACGAAATCGATAGTAATCGCCCGGCCGGTAAAATTGGCGTTGGCGATCACGCGGTTCAGTGCGCCTTCCAGCTCACGTACGTTAGAGCGTAGACGCTTGGCAATAAAGAACGCGACTTCACCCGGCAGACGAATGTCGTTTTCGTCGGCTTTTTTCATCAGGATCGCAACACGCGTTTCCAGTTCAGGCGGTTCGATCGCGACAGTCAGTCCCCAGCCAAAGCGGGATTTCAGACGATCTTCAACGCCGTTGATCTCCTTCGGATAGCGATCCGAGGTCAGGATGATCTGCTGATTGCCTTCCAGCAGGGCGTTAAAGGTGTGGAAAAACTCTTCCTGCGATCGCTCTTTATTCGCGAAGAATTGGATATCGTCAATCAGCAGCGCGTCAACGGAACGGTAGTAGCGTTTAAACTCTTCGATCGCGTTGTTTTGCAGGGCTTTGACCATGTCCTGCACAAAACGCTCGGAGTGCATATACACCACTTTGGCGTTTGGCTTACGCGCCATAATGCCGTTACCGACAGCGTGCAACAGGTGGGTTTTACCCAGACCCGTACCGCCATAAAGGAATAACGGATTGTAGGCGCCGCCAGGATTGTCCGCCACCTGACGTGCCGCCGCGCGCGCCAGCTGGTTAGATTTACCTTCAACGAAGTTATCAAACGTGTGTTTGACGTTGACGTTAGAACGATAGGTAGGTTCTGCCGGAGCCGGGACGTTATCCCAGCCTGGACGCGCCGCCGGAGCAGCACGTTGTGGTTGCACTTGCTGAGCCACGTGGGCAGGCGCAACAACATTGTTGACCGGCGTTTTCAGCGTTTGCGTGACGGGTTTAGTGCCGACTTCAAAGCGCAGCTGTGGGGCATCCGCGCCACAGAAATTATTGAGTAATCCATTAATATTATTAAGGTATTTATCCCTTACCCAATCGAGCACGAAACGGTTTGGCGCATACAAAGCCAGCGTGTTATCGCTCAGTTCCGCCTGCAACGGGCGTATCCACATACTGAACTCTGTGGCTGGTAACTCATCCTGCAATCGGGCAAGACACTGCTGCCAAAGCGAAAGTGACACGGCGGACTCCACTCGAACAAAAGTCGATAAATGACAAAGGCTGAAACATTCATGATTGTTGACGCACATCGACAAGACCCTATGCAAAGGGTGACGTGCGAATTGCTATCTGCAATTTTTACCCGATCAGGATCCATTGAAACGATCAGGACCGCGGATCATAGCGTAAACTGAGAAAGAGATCTTCTGTTTCTCACAGATTCTTCCCGATTTATCCACAGGATGATCCAGAATCGGCTAAGTGTAAACGATCCTGGAGAAGTGCTGCAGGTTTTAGCGCGCATATTGAAAAAATTAATGAGTAAAGATGCTTTACTGCTTAAACGATCTAATAAAGATCCCGTGCGATCCTTGCGCTTTATCCACCAGCCCGTATAATTCTTACCCCCAGCGAGTAACGGTCGCCTTACGGCGTCAACGCTGCCTGTTTTTTACGCGAAACCATGCGGAAAAAAGCGGGAAATAAGGAAAGAGAATTGACTCCGGAGTGTACAATTATTACAATCCGGCCTCTTTAATCACCCACACTGTGGCGTAAGTCGTTCGAAATTCGTTCGGGTATACGCAAAAGTCAGTGAATTTATTCAAGTTTAGGTAGAAATCGCCATGAAACGCACTTTTCAACCGTCTGTACTGAAGCGCAACCGTTCTCACGGCTTCCGTGCTCGTATGGCTAATAAAAATGGTCGTCAGGTTCTGGCACGTCGTCGTGCTAAAGGCCGTTCTCGTCTGACCGTTTCTAAGTAATAAAAGCTAGCCCCTGAGTGGTTAAGCTCGCATTTCCCAGGGAGTTACGTTTGTTAACTCCCACTCATTTCACATTCGTCTTCCAGCAGCCACAACGGGCTGGCACGCCGCAAATCACCATCCTCGGCCGCCTGAATTCGCTGGGGCATCCCCGTATCGGTCTTACAGTCGCCAAGAAAAATGTTAAACGTGCGCATGAACGCAATCGGATTAAACGTCTGACGCGTGAAAGCTTCCGTTTACGTCAGCACGAGCTTCCAGCAATGGATTTCGTGGTGGTGGCGAAAAAAGGGGTTGCTGACCTCGATAACCGTGCTCTCTCGGAAGCGTTGGAAAAATTATGGCGTCGCCATTGTCGCCTGGCTCGCGGGTCCTGATAGCCCTCATTCGGGTCTATCAACGCCTGATCAGTCCGCTGCTTGGGCCGCATTGCCGTTTCACTCCAACCTGTTCGAGCTACGGAATTGAGGCATTGCGCAGGTTTGGAGTGATAAAAGGCAGTTGGTTGACGGTGAAACGCGTATTAAAATGCCACCCTTTACACCCTGGTGGTGACGATCCCGTCCCGCCCGGACCATTTGATACCAGAGAACACTAACGATGGATTCGCAACGCAATCTTTTAGTCATCGCTTTGCTGTTCGTGTCTTTCATGATCTGGCAAGCCTGGGAGCAGGATAAAAACCCGCAACCTCAGGCCCAACAGACCACGCAGACAACGACCACCGCAGCGGGTAGCGCCGCAGACCAGGGCGTACCGGCCAGTGGCCAGGGGAAACTGATTACGGTTAAAACTGACGTGCTTGATCTGACCATCAACACCCGTGGTGGTGATGTGGAACAGGCTTCACTGCCAGCTTACCCGAAAGAACTCGGTTCTACCGAACCGTTCCAGTTACTGGAAACCACGCCACAGTTCATCTACCAGGCACAGAGTGGCCTGACAGGTCGTGACGGCCCGGATAACCCGGCTAACGGCCCACGTCCGCTGTACAACGTCGATAAAGACGCGTTTGTACTGGCTGACGGTCAGAACGAACTGCAGATCCCGATGACCTATACTGACGCAGCGGGTAACACATTCACTAAAACGTTTGTTCTTAAGCGTGGTGAATATGCTGTCAACGTTAACTACAGCGTGCAGAACGCCGGCGAAAAACCGCTGGAAATCTCCACCTTTGGTCAGCTGAAGCAATCCATCAATCTGCCATCTCATCGTGACACCGGTAGCAGCAACTTTGCGCTGCACACCTTCCGTGGCGCGGCGTACTCCACGCCGGATGAGAAGTATGAGAAATACAAATTCGACACCATTGCTGAAAACGAAAACCTGAACGTCAATGCTAAAGACGGCTGGGTCGCAATGCTGCAACAGTATTTCGCAACGGCATGGGTTCCGCGTAACGACGGCACCAACAACTTCTATACCGCTAACCTGGGTAACGGCATTGCCGCTATCGGCTATAAATCACAGCCGGTACTGGTACAGCCTGGCCAGACTGGCGCGATGACCAGCACCCTGTGGGTCGGCCCGGAAATTCAGGATAAAATGGCGGCCGTTGCACCGCACCTGGATCTGACCGTGGACTACGGCTGGTTGTGGTTCATTTCTCAGCCGCTGTTTAAACTGCTGAAGTGGATCCATAGCTTCCTGGGTAACTGGGGCTTCTCCATCATCGTTATCACCTTTATCGTTCGTGGCATCATGTACCCGCTGACCAAAGCGCAGTACACCTCCATGGCGAAGATGCGTATGCTGCAGCCGAAGATTCAGGCTATGCGTGAGCGTCTGGGCGATGACAAACAGCGTCAGAGCCAGGAAATGATGGCCCTGTACAAAGCTGAGAAGGTAAACCCGCTGGGCGGCTGCTTCCCGCTGATCATCCAGATGCCAATCTTCCTGGCGTTGTACTACATGCTGATGGGCTCCATTGAACTGCGTCATGCGCCGTTCGCTCTGTGGATCCATGACCTGTCTGCACAGGACCCGTACTACATCCTGCCGATTCTGATGGGCGTGACGATGTTCTTCATTCAGAAGATGTCTCCGACCACCGTAACCGACCCGATGCAGCAGAAGATCATGACCTTCATGCCGGTCATCTTCACCGTGTTCTTCCTGTGGTTCCCGTCAGGTCTGGTGCTGTACTATATCGTCAGCAACCTGGTAACCATTATTCAGCAGCAGCTGATTTACCGTGGTCTGGAGAAACGTGGCCTGCATAGCCGCGAGAAGAAAAACTCCTGATTCGGTGTAGGCCGGATTAGGCGAAGCCGCCATCCGGCAAACGGAACATAAAGTAAAGGGCGGTCATTAGACCGCCTTTTTTATTGCATTAAGAAGAGACAAACCATGAGCCATAACGACACCATCGTCGCTCAGGCCACCCCACCGGGACGTGGTGGCGTGGGTATCCTGCGTATCTCCGGCCTGAAAGCGCGTGAGGTCGCAGAAACCGTACTTGGGAAACTGCCCAAACCGCGTTATGCCGATTATCTGCCGTTCAAAGACGCGGATGGCAGCGCGCTGGATCAGGGGATTGCCTTGTGGTTCCCCGGCCCAAACTCCTTTACCGGCGAAGACGTTTTAGAGCTTCAGGGCCACGGAGGTCCGGTGATTCTTGACCTGCTGCTCAAACGTATTCTGACCATTCCCGGGCTGCGCATTGCCAGACCGGGTGAATTCTCCGAGCGAGCATTTCTCAATGATAAGCTCGATTTAGCCCAGGCAGAGGCGATTGCCGACCTGATCGATGCCAGCTCAGAGCAAGCCGCTCGCTCGGCGCTGAACTCGTTGCAGGGCGCATTTTCCGCACGGGTAAATCATCTTGTGGAAGCGCTCACTCACCTGCGCATCTATGTTGAAGCAGCGATCGACTTCCCGGATGAAGAAATCGACTTCCTGTCTGACGGCAAGATTGAAGCGCAACTCAACAGCGTTATCAGCGATCTTGATGCCGTGCGTGCGGAAGCGCGTCAGGGCAGCCTGCTGCGCGAAGGGATGAAGGTGGTGATTGCCGGGCGTCCAAACGCCGGGAAATCAAGCCTGCTGAACGCGCTAGCTGGCCGTGAGGCGGCCATTGTCACCGATATCGCCGGGACTACCCGCGACGTGCTGCGTGAGCATATTCACATCGATGGCATGCCGCTACACATCATCGACACCGCCGGTTTGCGCGACGCTAACGATGAAGTGGAACGCATCGGTATCGAACGTGCCTGGCAGGAAATTGAACAGGCCGACCGTGTACTGTTTATGGTTGATGGCACCACCACCGACGCCGTGGACCCGGCAGATATCTGGCCAGACTTTATTGCCCGTCTGCCAGCCAAACTGCCGATCACTGTGGTGCGTAACAAAGCGGATATTACCGGTGAGACGCTGGGCCTTAGTGAAGTAAATGGCCACTCACTGGTTCGCCTCTCCGCGCGTACCGGTGAAGGCGTTGACGTACTGCGTAATCATCTCAAACAGAGCATGGGCTTTGAAACCAATATGGAAGGCGGCTTCCTGGCCCGTCGTCGTCATCTGCAGGCGCTGGCAGAAGCTGCAGAGCATCTCGAGCAGGGTAAAGCCCAACTGCTCGGAGCATGGGCCGGAGAATTGCTGGCTGAGGAGCTACGCCTTGCGCAGCAGAACCTCAGTGAGATCACAGGAGAGTTTACCTCCGACGATCTGCTGGGACGGATCTTCTCCAGCTTCTGTATCGGTAAGTAACGTTGTGTTGCCCGGTGGCGTGATGCTAACCGGGCCTACAGGCCCCGTAGGCCGGATAAGGCGTTTACGCCGCCATCCGGCAACAACTATTTCCCATGTGGAAATCACTGTTGTCCAAATGGCAACTCGTGCAGTTGACTCTCTGACCGTATGCTTAGCGCCACATTTCTTATGAGGTCGCTATGACACGCTTTCTAATCTGCAGTTTCGCCCTGGTTCTTCTTTATCCTGCCGGTATTGATATGTATCTGGTGGGGCTGCCCCGTATTGCTGCCGATTTACAGGCCAGCGAGGCGCAACTGCATATCGCGTTTTCGGTATATCTGGCAGGAATGGCGACGGCGATGCTGTTCGCCGGTAAAATTGCCGACCAGTCAGGTCGCAAACCGGTCGCCATAGTCGGCGCACTCATCTTTATTTTCGCCTCTGCGCTATGTTCTTTCGCCGAAAGCGGTACGCCATTCCTCATAGGTCGTTTTATTCAGGGCGTAGGTGCGGGCTGTTGCTACGTTGTGGCTTTCGCTATCCTGCGCGATACGCTCGACGATCGCCGCCGGGCGAAGGTACTGTCGTTGTTGAACGGTATTACCTGTATCGTGCCGGTGCTGGCTCCGGTGATGGGGCATCTGATCATGCTCAAATACCCGTGGCAGAGCCTGTTCTACACGATGATGGGAATGGGTGTGGCTGTTTGCCTGCTGTCGGTGTTTGTCCTGCGAGAATCGCGCCCAGCAACGCTTATGGCGACGACGGAAAAGAACCACACGACCGAATCACTGGTAAACCGCTTTTTCTTAAGCCGTCTGGCCATTACCACCCTCAGCGTGTCGGTGATCCTGACCTTCGTGAATACGTCTCCGGTGCTACTGATGGAAGTGATGGGCTTCGACCGTGGTGAGTATGCCACCACGATGGCCATGACCGCAGGCATCAGTATGGCGGTCTCTTTCTCTACGCCATTTGCTCTGAGCGTATTTAAGCCTCGCGTTCTGATGCTGACCTCACAGGTGCTGTTTCTGTGTGCCGGCGTGGTGTTAACCCTTGCCACTTCACACGCAGTAACGCTTTTCGGGCTGACGTTAATCTGCGCCGGATTCTCGGTCGGCTTCGGTGTTGCGATGAGCCAGGCGCTTGGGCCGTTCTCGCTGCGTGCGGGCGTCGCCAGCTCGGCATTAGGTATTGCCCAGGTTTGCGGTTCCTCGCTGTGGATTTGGCTGGCGGCGGTTCTTGGCCTTGATGCGCTGAATATGCTGATCGGGATTCTGATTGGCTGTAGCATAGTGAGTATCATGCTGATTATCACTGTTGCACCTAACCGGTCCGCGCCAACTCATGAAGAAATCCCTCAGCAGTCTCGATCTTAATTTATTGCTCTGCCTGCAGCTGTTGATGCAAGAACGCAGCGTCACTAAAACCGCCAAACGGATGAATGTCACACCGTCGGCGGTCAGTAAGTCGCTGTCGAAGCTGCGGACCTGGTTTGATGATCCCTTGTTTGTGAACACCCCGCTGGGGCTATCACCGACGCCGCTGATGGTCAGCATGGAGCAGAGCCTTGCTGAATGGATGCAGATGGGCAATCAGTTGCTCGATAAGCCGCACCATGAGTCTCCACGCGGGCTGAAGTTTGATCTGGCGGCCGAAACGCCGTTAGTGATGATCATGTTCAATGCGCTCTCCCAGCAGATTTATCAGCGCTATCCCCAGGCAACAATCAAAATACGCAACTGGGACTATGATTCGCTGGATGCCATTATTCGCGGTGAAGTGGATATTGGCTTTACCGGGCGCGAAAGTCATCCGCGTTCGCGCGAACTGCTGAGTTTGTTGCCATTGTCGATCGACCATGAAGTGCTGTTTTCCGATCTGCCCTGCGTCTGGCTACGTGAAGATCATCCCGCACTGCAGGAAGAGTGGAATCTGGACACCTTTCTGCGCTATCCGCACATCAGCATTAGCTGGGAGCAAAGCGATACATGGGCGCTGGATGAAGTCCTGCAAGAAATGGGACGCGCACGCAATATCGCGTTATGTCTGCCCGGTTTTGAGCAATCGCTGTTTATGGCCGCGCAGCCGGATCACGCGCTGATAGCCACCGCACCGGTCTATTGCCAGCGTTATAACCAACTCCACCAGCTTCCACTCGTTGCACGGCCAATGCCATTTGATACGGCGCAACTGGAAAAAATGCGCGTACCGTTCACTCTTCTTTGGCATAAACGCAACAGCCACAATCCTAAGATCGTCTGGCTAAAAGACACGATCAAGGCGCTTTATCGCGATATCTCCTGACGATCCTTCATTTTGGTGTTGCTAAATCGACCATTCTGGCAACAGAAATGTAAATATCGCGTAATGTCTCCCATTTTCGCTTAGTTTTTGGGCAGCAAAGCCTGCCCGGAAGCCGTGTAAATGTTACTCTGGTAATAATCACGGACCATTAATCACGGAGCGACAAATGGCGACACATTTTGCCAGAGGGATTCTTACGGAGGGACACCTGGTTTCAGCTCGCCTCCCTTCTCCATGTCATATCGAAGCAAGAGATCTACCCGCTCATCGCCGGACACGTTTCCTGGCTTCCCGAAGTCTTCTCGCTGAACTGATGTTTATGCTTTACGGCACCAGCACGCTGCCCGAAATTGTTACTCAGGCCAAAGGTAAGCCCGTTTTTCGCGATAAGACCCTGCCGGGTTTTTCGATTTCCTATGCCGGGAATATCGTCGGCGTTGTGCTAACAACTGAAGGAACGTGCGGCCTGGATATGGAACTTCAGCGGGCCACCCGCGGGTTTCACAATCCAAATTCAGCGGAAACGTGGCGCTTCTCCAGTAACGAAAACCTGTGGATCAATAACCAAAACGACCCCAACGAAGCACGCGCGCAGCTCATTACATTGCGCCAGAGCGTACTCAAACTCACTGGCGATGTGTGCAATGACGATCCGCGTGAGCTCCAGCTTTTACCCGGCGCAGGGCGTCTGAAATGTGCCCATGTGGCGCAGGTTGAAGCCATTTGCGATGCGGAAGATGTACTGGTGTGGTCAGTTGCGGTTACGCCAACCATTGAAAAACTCAAGGTTTGGGAGTTTGATGGTAAACAGGACTGGAAAAGTTTGCCTGATATCCAGACTCGCGCCAATGAGCCAACGGGTCGTCTGATCCGGTTCTCTCAATTATGTGCAGCGAAGAGCCATACGCTTTGATTTAACCTTCATGATGAAACAGGAGTCACCATGTCTGAAACATTGAATGTTGTTACGTTACTGGGAAGTCTGCGCAAAGGTTCGTTTAATGGAATGGTTGCCCGTACGCTGCCCAAGATTGCTCCAGCGGGAATGGAAGTGAACGCGCTGCCGTCGATTGGTGATATCCCTCTGTACGATGCCGACCTCCAACAGGAAGAAGGTTTTCCGGCCAGCGTAGAAGCACTGGCTGAGCAAATCAGAAAGGCTGACGGTGTCGTCATCGTCACACCTGAATATAACTATTCTGTTCCGGGCGGACTGAAGAACGCCATCGACTGGCTGTCCCGCCTGCCCGATCAGCCATTATCGGGTAAGCCGGTGCTGATCCAGACCAGTTCTATGGGCGCTATTGGCGGCGCGCGCTGCCAGTATCATCTGCGTCAGATCCTGGTATTCCTCGACGCCATGGTAATGAACAAGCCGGAATTTATGGGCGGCGTCATTCAGAATAAAGTAGACCCGCAGACAGGTGAAGTGATCGACCAAAGCACGCTGGACCATCTGACCGGTCAACTGACCGCATTTGGCGACTACATTCAGCGCGTGAAAGCGTAAAAGAAAAAGCCCGGCGATATGCCGGGCTTTTTGATATATGGGCAAATAAACAGCGATTAGTGCGCGTCGATAAACACAATCTTCAGCACAAACAGCAGCGCGACAATGATGACGCACGGGCTGAGATCGCGGAAACGTCCGGTACCAATCTTCATCACGCAGTAAGAAATAAAGCCCAGCGCAATACCTTCGGTAATTGAGAAGCTAAATGGCATCATCACGGCGGTAATAAACGCCGGAACCGCTTCTGTCAGGTCATCCCACTTAACGCGCGACAGGCTTGATGTCATCAGGACGCCAACGTAAATCAGCGCACCAGCGGCTGCATAACCCGGTACCATCCCCGCCAGCGGCGACAGGAAGATAACCAGCAGGAACAGCAGGCCAACGACCACGGCGGTCAGACCGGTACGTCCACCGACCGAAACCCCGGAAGAAGATTCGATATACGCAGTAACGGAAGAAGTCCCGATAAACGCCCCGGTAACCGACGACACGCTATCCACATACAGCGCTTGCTTCATGCGCGGGAACTTGCCCTTCGCATCCGCCAGACCGGCTTTATCCGTAACGCCAATCAGCGTACCGGAGGAGTCGAACAGGTTAACCAGCATGAACGAGAAAATCACACCCGCCAGGCCAATGTTAAACGAACCGGCCAGGTCGACATGTCCGATAACGGACATCACGCTCGGTGGCGCAGAAACGATACCGTTGTAATGAACATCGCCCAGCATCCAGCCCAGCAGCGTGGTTACGATGATAGAAATCAGCACCGCCGCGTGAATGTTACGGGACGCCAGAATCGCGATGATAAAGAAGCCCAGGATACCGAGCAGTACGCTGTGGGACGTCAGGTTACCGATAGACACCAGCGTGTCTTTGTTGGCGACGATAACACCGGCGTTTTTCAGCCCCATCATGCCGATGAACAGACCAATACCGCTGGTGATCCCCACACGCAGGCTAACCGGGATATTGGCAATCATCCAGTAACGAACGCGGAAAATCGTCAGCAGCAGCAGACCAACAGCGCCCCAGAAGATAGCGCCCATACCAATCTGCCATGACAGCCCCATCGCACCAACGACCACGAAAGCGAAGAATGCGTTCAGGCCCATAGCAGGCGCAAGTGCGACCGGCAGGTTGGCAAACAGGCCCATCAGGATGCTACCAAATGCAGCAATAAGGCAGGTGGTAACAAAGACAGCGCTGGTATCCATGCCAGCCACGCCAAGAATTTGCGGGTTAACAAAAACGATATACACCATCGTCAGGAAGGTCGTTAAACCGGCGATCACTTCGGTCCGTGCCGTCGTGCCATGTTCGCGCAGTTTGAACACGCGTTCCAGCATCCCTTGGCCAGAAGCCTGGGTTGTGTGTTGTTGACTCATTATCAATTTCCGAACAAGGAGGGAAAATTCGTCGCTATCCTATACCAAAATGCGACAATAGGGTTGGGTTATGAGCAACTTTTTTCATTGATTTTGCTTATACGGCAACGATTGCGTCGCCCAATAATGCATTACGAAAACGTTAAACTTGTTAAAACGGAAATGACATGTCCCAGATAGAAGCCGTATTTTTTGACTGTGACGGTACCCTTGTCGACAGTGAAGTGATTTGTTCTCGCGCGTATGTCAGCATGTTCCAGGCGTTTGGCATTACGCTCGATCTTGAAGAAATTTTCAAACGCTTCAAGGGGGTAAAGCTGTACGAGATCATCGACATTATCAACGAAGAGCACGGTGTCGAACTGGCAAAAGCCGATTTAGAACCGGTTTACCGCGCTGAGGTCGCACGTCTGTTCGATACGGAACTGGAGGTGATTGCCGGTGCCAATGCGCTACTGGACAGCATGGCCGTACCAATGTGTGTGGTCTCTAACGGTCCAGTCAGCAAAATGCAGCATTCGCTGGGTAAGCTGGGCATGTTGCACCATTTCCCTGATTTACTGTTCAGCGGCTACGATATTCAGCGTTGGAAGCCCGATCCGGCCCTGATGTTCCATGCGGCGAAAGCGATGGATGTTAATGTTGAGAACTGCATTCTGGTTGATGATTCCAGCGCAGGTGCGCAGGCGGGGATTGCCGCCGGGATGGAGGTGTTCTACTTCTGCGCCGATCCGCATAACAAACCGATCGATCATCCAAAAGTGACGACGTTTACCGATCTGGCACAATTGCCGGAATTGTGGAAAGCGCGGGGTTGGAATATCGTCGAATAAACAGTAGGTCCGATAAGCAAAGCGCCATCAGGCGAATGGCGCAGAATGCCGGATGCGGCGTAACACCTTATCCGGCCTACAATAGCGACGCCGGGGGATCCCGGCGCACGCAACAAACTGCTTATTCCTTCGGATCTTTGCCCGCCAGCAGCTTATCCAGCTCATCCCCGCCCACGTGACGGAAGTCTTGTCCCTTCACGAAGTAGAAGATGTATTCGCAGATATTCTGGCAGCGGTCACCGATACGTTCGATGGAACGTGCGCAGAACAGCGCGGTCAGCACGCTTGGAATGGTACGTGGGTCTTCCATCATATAAGTCATCAGCTGACGCACGATGCCTTCATATTCCTGGTCAACTTTCTTATCTTCACGATAAATACGCACTGCTTCGTCCAGATCCATACGCGCAAACGCATCCAGCACGTCATGCAGCATTTGTACGGTGTGGCGGCCCAGTGATTCCAGGCTTACCAGCAGCGGCTGGTGCTGTTGCGAGAACTTTTCCAGCGCGGTACGGCAAATTTTGTCCGCCACGTCGCCAATACGTTCCAGCTCAGCGATGGTTTTGATAATCGCCATCACCAGACGCAGGTCGCTCGCTGTCGGTTGACGCTTGGCGATGATACGCACGCAGGCTTCGTCGATCGCCACTTCCATCATGTTGACGTTCTTATCGCCTTCAATGACGCGTTTTGCCAGCTCGCTGTCCTGGTTGTGCATCGCCGTGATTGCATCAGAAAGCTGCTGCTCGACCATGCCGCCCATGGTCATCACCTGGGTACGGATGCTTTCCAGCTCTGCATTGAACTGGCCGGAAATATGTTTATTAAGGTTAAGGTTATCCACAACAAGCTCCTGAATCAGCCGTAACGACCGGTGATGTAATCTTCAGTTTGTTTCTTCGCGGGCTTGGTGAACAGATCGTCCGTGTTGCTGAACTCAATCAACTCGCCCAGGTACATAAATGCCGTGTGATCGGAACAACGCGCAGCCTGCTGCATGTTGTGGGTAACGATAACGACGGTGTAATCTTCTTTCAGCTCAGTGATCAGCTCTTCGATACGCCCGGTAGAAATAGGGTCGAGCGCTGAACATGGCTCATCAAGCAGAAGCACTTCCGGGCGAATGGCGATACCACGCGCAATACACAGACGCTGCTGCTGACCACCCGAGAGAGAGTACCCGCTCTGGTGTAATTTATCTTTGGTTTCGTTCCACAATGCGGCCTTGGTCAATGCCCACTGCACACGCTCGTCCATATCCGCACGCGAGAGTTTCTCAAACAGACGTACGCCAAAAGCAATGTTGTCGTAGATGGACATCGGGAACGGCGTCGGCTTCTGGAATACCATGCCCACTTTGGCACGCAGCAGAGCGATATCCTGGGTATTGGTGAGAATATTGTCGCCATCCAGCAGGATTTCACCTTCCGCACGCTGCTCCGGGTACAGTTCAAACATTTTGTTGAACGTACGCAGCAGCGTCGATTTACCACAGCCTGACGGCCCGATAAACGCCGTTACCTGGTTTTTAGCTATATCCAGGTTGATGTTCTTCAGGGCATGGAATTTGCCATAGTAGAAGTTCAAATCACGAACCTGAATCTTACCCGGGGCAGTATCAACCATACTCATTTCAATCTCTTCCTCATCCGGCGCCGCATCAGCCACGCCGTAAAAATTAACCGTGTTTCTTCTTCGCGAAAATGACGCGCGCCAGAATGTTCAGCAGCAGTACGCACAGGGTAATAATCAGTACCCCGGCCCAGGCCAGTTGCTGCCACTCAGCAAACGGGCTCATAGCAAACTTAAAGATAGTGACCGGCAGGTTGGCGATAGGCTGCATCATGTCGGTGCTCCAGAACTGGTTGGAGAGCGACGTAAACAGCAGCGGAGCCGTTTCACCTGCGATACGAGCAATCGCTAACAGAACACCTGTAATGATCCCCGAGACAGACGCCTTCAGGGTGATCGCAGAAATCATCTTCCATTTCGGCGTACCCAGTGCATAGGCAGCTTCACGCAGGCTATCCGGCACCAGCTTGAGCATGTTCTCCGTGGTACGGATAACAATGGGCACCTGCAGCAGCGCCAGCGCGATAACGCCCGCCCAGCCAGAGAAGTGCTCCATTTTTGCTACCACGATGGTGTAAACGAACAGACCGACCACGATTGATGGCGCAGACAGCAGAATGTCATTGATAAAGCGAATAACCTCGGCCAGCCAGGACTTACGTCCGTACTCTGCCAGGTAGATACCCGCCATAATGCCAAGCGGAGTACCAAACACGGTCGCCCACAGAATTAACAGTCCGCTACCGGCCAGGGCGTTCGCCAGACCACCACCCGCTGTATTCGGCGGAGGCGTCATTTCGGTGAACAGCGCCAGCGACATACCGTCAATACCACGGGTGATCGTGGACATCAGGATCCAAATGAGCCAGAACAGACCGAACGCCATGGTCGCCATAGAGAGCGTCAGCGCGATGCGGTTCTTCAGACGGCGACGTGCCTGCATTTTACGGCGGGACTCCGCCAGCGCAGTGGTGTTTTGCATTTCAAGCGTAGCCATTAGCGTGCCCCCTCGTTCTTCGCAAGGCGCATGATCATGAACTTAGACGCCGCCAGTACGATGAAGGTGATCACAAACAGAATCAGACCCAGTTCCATCAACGCAGCAACGTGCAGGCCAGATTCCGCTTCGGCAAATTCATTCGCCAGCGCAGAGGTAATACTGTTGCCCGGCATGTACAGCGAGGCACTATCGAGCTGGTAGGTGTTACCAATGATAAAGGTGACCGCCATGGTTTCACCCAGCGCGCGGCCCAGACCCAGCATCACACCGCCGATCACACCATTTTTGGTGAACGGCAGGACGATACGCCAGATAACTTCCCAGGTGGTACAGCCGATGCCGTAGGCTGACTCTTTCATAAGCACCGGCGTTTGTTCGAACACATCACGCATAACCGCAGCAATGTACGGAATGATCATGATAGCGAGGATCACACCAGCCGCCAGAATACCGATACCAAACGCCGGGCCAGCGAACAGTGCACCAACAAACGGAATGTTGGAAAGGATGTTTCCGACCGGCTCCTGGAAGTACGTCGCAAACAGCGGGGCAAAGATAAACAGGCCCCACATGCCGTATACGATACTCGGAATTGCTGCCAGCAGTTCAATAGCGATACCCAGCGGACGACGCAGCCAACCGGGTGCAAGTTCAGTCAGGAACAGCGCAATGCCGAAACTCACCGGAACGGCAATCAGCAATGCAATAAACGAGGTGACCAGCGTACCGTAAATCGGTACCAGCGCGCCGTAGATATCGTTCGGCGCATCCCAGTCTTTGGTCCACAAAAAGGAGAAACCAAATTTCTGTATGCTTGGCCAGGAGGAGATAACCAGAGAGACAATAATGCCACCCAACATCAATAGCACAATCAGCGCAGCCAGTTTTACCAGCGCGCTGAATATCATGTCACCCTTTTTACCCGGTGGGTTAAAAGCAGGCTTGGTTGCAGCCATAAATCACTCTTTAAGTTAAACGCGTTTACGAAATTGCCCTGCCGGATGGCGCTACGCTTATCCGGCCTACAAATTGGGCCTACAGTCGGAACTGTAGGGCGGATAAGCGTAGCGCCATCCGCCAACTCGTTAAAGATATTCTATTAGTACAGCGCTTTACCGCTGCTGTCTTTCACGTTGGTCTTCCATGCAGCACGAATCTGCTCAACCACGCTGTCCGGCAGGCTGGCGTAATCCAGGTCATTAGCCTGTTTGCCACCATTTTTATATGCCCAATCGAAGAATTTCAGCACTTCAACGCCCTGCTCGGGCTTCTTCTGCTCTTTATGGACCAGGATGAAGGTGGTGGAAGTGATTGGCCACGCATCGTCACCTTTCTGGTTCGTCAGATCCTGAGCGAAGGTTTTGCTCCAGTCAGCGCCTTTAGCGGCGTTGGCAAAGTTTTCTTCGGTCGGGCTTACCGGTTTACCATCAGCAGAGACCAGCTTGGTGTAAGCCAGGTTGTTCTGCTTAGCGTAAGCGTACTCAACGTAACCGATAGAACCCGGCAGACGCTGTACGAATGCGGCGATACCGTCGTTACCTTTACCGCCCAGACCGGTCGGCCAGTTAACGGTAGAGCCGGAACCAATTTTAGATTTCCACTCTTCGTTCACTTTCGCCAGGTAGCTAGTGAAGACGAAGGAAGTACCAGAACCATCAGCGCGACGCACAACGGCGATATTTTGCGAAGGCAGCTTCAGACCTGGGTTCAGTTTGGTGATGGCTTCGTCATCCCACTTCTTAATTTTACCGAGGTAGATGTCGCCCAGCGTTTTACCGTCAAGCACCAGCTCGCCGGATTTCAGTCCAGGGATATTCACCGCCAGCACCACACCGCCGATAACGGTCGGGAACTGGAACAGGCCTTCTTGTGCCAGTTTCTCGTCAGACAGCGGGGCATCAGAAGCGCCGAAATCAACGGTATTGGCCGTAATTTGTTTTACGCCACCGGAGGAGCCGATACCCTGGTAGTTTACTTTGCTACCGGTCTCTTTCTGATAGGTATCTGCCCATTTGGCATACACTGGCGCAGGGAAGGTTGCACCTGCACCTGTCAGGCTCGCTGCTGCAAACGCAGAGAACGCGCTCATGGATAAGGTCGCGGCGACAACAGTTGCGACAGTGGTACGCATAACTTTCATAATGTCTCCTGCACGGTTTTCGTAAATCGTTGTTTGAGTTGCTACTGTGAGCAAAATAGGACAAACAGGTGACAGTTAAATGTACGAAATATGACAGTTTTATGACAATGAAAAATACGAGAAGTTATTTACCTAAAAATACATTTAAAACAAAACGTTAACCATTACCATGACAATAACATTTCGCTAAAATTTTCTTTTTATGACACTGCAAACAGTAGCTGAAGATGACGGTTTGTCACATAAAACAGGCGGGATAATTGATTAAAAACAGAACAAGTTTAAAAAAATGCCCCGCTTATAGCAGGGCATTTTCAGTTCAGTTAGGTACGGATTACTCTACGGTAACCGACTTCGCCAGGTTACGCGGCTGATCCACGTCGGTGCCTTTAATCAGCGCCACATGATACGCCAGCAACTGCAGCGGAACGGTATAGAAGATCGGTGCAATCACCTCTTCCACATGCGGCATCTCAATGATGTGCATGTTTTCGCTGCTGGTAAAGCCAGCATCCTGGTCAGCAAAGACGTACAGCTGACCGCCACGGGCGCGAACTTCTTCAATGTTGGACTTCAGTTTTTCCAGCAGTTCGTTGTTCGGCGCAACCACGATAACCGGCATATCGGCATCAATCAGCGCCAGCGGACCGTGTTTCAGTTCGCCTGCGGCATAAGCTTCAGCGTGAATATAAGAGATCTCTTTCAGCTTCAGCGCACCTTCCAGCGCAATCGGGTACTGATCGCCGCGGCCCAGGAACAGCGCATGGTGTTTATCAGAGAATCCTTCAGCCAGAGCGGCAATGCGTTTGTCCTGAGACAGCATCTGCTCAATACGGCTCGGCAGCGCCTGCAGACCGTGAACGATTTCCTGCTCAATAGCCACATCCAGGCCTTTCAGACGAGACAGTTTCGCCACCAGCATCAGCAGAACGGTCAGCTGAGTAGTAAATGCTTTCGTGGAGGCCACGCCGATTTCGGTACCGGCATTGGTCATCATCGCCAGGTCGGATTCGCGCACCAGAGAAGAGCCCGGTACGTTACAAATAGCCAGCGAACCCAGATAGCCCAACTCTTTGGATAAGCGCAGACCCGCCAGGGTATCTGCCGTTTCACCAGACTGGGAAAGGGTGATCATCAGGCTGTTACGACGCACGGCGGATTTGCGATAGCGGAATTCGGAAGCAATTTCGACATCACAAGGAATGCCAGCCAGCGATTCAAACCAGTAGCGGGACACCATACCGGAGTTGTACGACGTACCGCAGGCGATAATCTGGATATGCTCAACCTGAGACAGCAGCTCGTTGGCATGCGAACCCAGCTCGCTTAAATCCACTTCACCGTGGCTGATACGGCCGGTCAGCGTGTTTTTAATTGCGTTCGGCTGTTCGTAGATCTCTTTCTGCATGTAGTGGCGATAAATACCTTTTTCGCCCGCATCGTATTGCAGATTAGATTCGATATCCTGACGTTTAACTTCCGCGCCAGACTTGTCGAATATTGAGACCGAACGACGGGTTACTTCCGCGATGTCGCCCTCTTCCAGGAAGATGAAGCGACGGGTTACCGGCAGCAGTGCCAGCTGATCGGAAGCGATAAAGTTCTCACCCATACCCAGACCAATCACCAGCGGGCTGCCAGAACGGGCCGCCAGCAGGGTTTCCGGGTTACGGGTATCCATGATCACCGTGCCGTAGGCACCGCGCAGCTGCGGAATAGTACGCAGCACGGCTTCACGTAACGTACCACCCTGTTCCAGCTCCCAGTGCACCAGGTGAGCAATCACTTCAGTGTCGGTTTCAGAAACAAAGGTGTAGCCACGCGTTTTCAACAGCTCACGCAGTGGTTCATGGTTTTCAATGATGCCGTTATGCACCACAACAATGTGTTCAGAAACATGGGGATGCGCGTTCGCTTCTGAAGGTTCACCGTGTGTCGCCCAGCGGGTGTGAGCAATACCAGTACCACCATGCAGCGGATGTTCTTCCGCAGCAGCAGTCAGCATCTGCACTTTACCCAGACGACGCAGACGGGTCATGTTGCCTTCAGCATCGACAACGGCCAGACCAGCAGAGTCATAACCACGATATTCCAGACGACGTAAACCTTCGAGAAGGATTTCAGCTACATCACGCTGCGCGATAGCGCCAACAATTCCACACATATTTTTTGATTCCGAATTTAGGCATTAGCCTGTCGTTGTCGGTCAACCTGTATTTATCCTTCATCTTTCACGCTGTGGCTGTGTTGGCTGCACGCTTTCGCCATGGTCACTTACTGATTGTAAGCTCCCATGGTCTCACGCGCTTGCCGCCTTACCACAACGCGAAATCTTTGGATAAAACCCGTATTCCGGGTGCCCCGAGCCTTGTAGAGAGTGGGGTTATTTTTATAGGTACTGCTTGTTGAGCGGAGGATTATATTATCCCCTCATCTCTTGTCTGCCTGATGGCGCTCACGCTTATCAGGCCTACAGAACGTCACCGCACGTAGGCCGGATAAGGCAAAGCCGCCATCCGGCAAAAATAAATTACTTCTTCTTCACCGGACGCTGCCAGCCCTGTTTATGGACCTGAGGTACACGGCTTAATACCAATTCGTTATCGGCGACATTACGCGTTACGGTGGTTCCTGCGGCAATCGTCGCACCTTTACCCACGGTGACAGGTGCCACCAGCTGAGTATCAGAACCCACAAACACATCATCACCAATAATGGTTTTAAACTTATTGGCACCATCGTAGTTGCAGGTGATCGTACCCGCGCCGATATTCACGTTATCGCCAATTTCCGCATCGCCCAGATAGGTCAAATGACCAGCTTTAGAGCCTTTACCCAGACGCGCTTTTTTCATTTCGACGAAGTTACCCACGTGTGCGCCTTCCTGCAGCTCAGCACCCGGGCGCAGACGCGCGAATGGACCGATGGTGCAAGCGGCTTCCAGATGGGCATCTTCCACCACACTGTACGGGCTAAGCTCACAACCCTCACCAATCACGCTGTTTTTGATGATGCAGCCAGCGCCAATCTTGACGCGATCCCCAACGGTTACGTTACCTTCAATGATAACGTTAGTATCAATTTCAACATCGCGCCCGTGAATCAGCGTACCGCGAAGATCAAAACGTGCAGGATCGCGCAGCATCACGCCCGCCAGCAGCAGTTTTTCTGCCTGCTCGGACTGATACACACGTTCCAGACGGGATAACTGAAGGCGGTTATTTACCCCTTCCGTTTCACTGATTCGTGCCGGATGTACTGCCGCAATTTCACGTCCTTCCTGATACGCCATCGCGATGATATCGGTGATGTAGTATTCACCCTGCACGTTGTTGTTGGTCAGTTTAGACAGCCAACGCTTCATGTCAGCGCCGTTGGCAATCAGAATGCCAGTGTTGATTTCCTGGATTTGACGCTGCTCGTCGGTTGCATCTTTATGCTCAACAATGCCAGTAACTTTGCCGTTTTCACGGGTAATACGCCCATAGCCGGATGGGTCGTCCAGTTTTACCGTTAACAAACCGATACCACCCTGCGGTTTGGCTTCACGCAGGCGACGTAAGGTATCGGTAGAGATCAGCGGCACATCTCCATAGAGCATTAAAATGTCTTCGTCATCACTAAAGAATGGCGCCGCCTGCTGCATTGCATGGCCGGTACCCAACTGCTCAGCCTGCAGAACCCAATTCAGATTGCCATCTTTCAGCGTTTGCTTAAGCAGATCGCCACCGTGTCCGTAGACAAGGTGTACATGAGTCGCACCTAATTCATTAGCTGCATCAATGACATGCTGAACCATCGGCTTTCCTGCGAGGGTGTGCAGCACTTTAGGAAGATCGGAATACATACGCGTGCCTTTGCCTGCGGCAAGGATCACAACGCTCATAGCATTATTCAACATACACGTCCTGACTGTAATTTGAGAACGAATTTATACCGTTTCACATTGAAAATACTACATTTTTTTCAGCGTGAAATGGACCGAAGATAAAACGTTCAACAGGGGGGATTCCCCATCTGATAACTCACTATTTTCGTCTATATCTGCGTCTTTTGTCTCCCAAAAACCAGGAGTTTGCTCTTATTAAAGCCTTAGGTTAATGTTTTTGCTATTTTTTTACCGCATGAATAAAGCATTACATCAGCATAGTACGATTTTATTTATGTGATTCAGTGAGAAGCAGAAAAACGGGTTGGGAAAATTGAGGGGAGGAATGATAGAGAACAAATGATACAGCGAAGGAGGGGGGGTTTAATGACGATGACGCTAGCTGATAAACCGCATTAAGCTTCGCGCCACAGAGCTGGCGGGGAAAGACTAAAAACTCATATTGCTGAACAGGGCGATGATTTTGTTGATCAATTTCATGTTGGTATCTCTTTTTTTATCTGAGTTCATTATGTGACATACATCACATAAAAAAGAGTCTACGCCTCATTTTTTAACCAATCAATATTTTTATGATCTAAATCACGAAATAATAAAACTGCTTTTTATTTACATATTTCCTGTAACCAAGCCATAAAAAAAGCCAGCCTGGAAACCAGACTGGCCTTTGTGCTTTTCAAGCCGGTGTTACATCGCTTTTTTGGTCAACTCGATAACGCGCAGTTTCGCGATCGCTTTGGCCAGTTCCGCAGATGCCTGAGCGTAATCCACGTCACCATGAGAGCTCTTAATGTGCTCTTCAGCCTTACGCTTCGCTTCCAGGGCTCTCGCTTCATCGAGATCCTGTCCGCGAATCGCGGTATCAGCCAGTACGGTCACGCTGCCAGGCTGCACTTCAAGAATGCCGCCGGACAGATAGATAAACTCTTCATGACCGAACTGTTTAACGATGCGGATCATACCAGGCTTAATGGCGGTGAGCAGCGGTGCGTGACCCGGGAAAATACCCAGTTCACCTTCACTACCCGTTACCTGGATTTTCTCGACCAGACCAGAGAACATTTGTTGCTCTGCGCTGACGACGTCCAGGTGGTAAGTCATTGCCATATCACCCTCCGATTAAGGCGTTAAAGTTTTTTGGCTTTTTCCACGGCTTCGTCGATAGAACCAACCATGTAGAACGCCTGCTCTGGCAGGTGGTCGTATTCGCCTTCCATGATGCCTTTAAAGCCACGGATGGTGTCTTTCAGGGAAACGTATTTACCCGGAGAACCGGTGAATACTTCCGCAACGAAGAACGGCTGGGACAGGAAGCGCTGGATCTTACGCGCACGTGCTACCACCAGTTTATCTTCTTCAGACAGTTCATCCATACCCAGGATGGCGATGATGTCTTTCAGTTCCTGATAACGCTGCAGCAGGGACTGTACGCCACGCGCGGTGTCGTAGTGTTCCTGACCAACAACCAGCGGATCCAACTGACGGCTGGTGGAGTCCAGCGGGTCAACTGCCGGGTAGATACCCAGAGAAGCGATCTGACGGCTCAGTACCACGGTTGCATCTAAGTGAGCAAAGGTGGTTGCTGGGGACGGGTCAGTCAAGTCATCCGCAGGTACGTATACCGCCTGAACGGAGGTGATAGAACCGGTTTTGGTAGAGGTGATACGTTCCTGAAGAACACCCATCTCTTCCGCCAGGGTCGGCTGGTAGCCTACCGCTGATGGCATACGACCCAGCAGTGCAGATACTTCTGTACCGGCCAGGGTGTAACGGTAGATGTTATCAACGAACAGCAGAACGTCACGACCTTCGTCACGGAACTTCTCAGCCATGGTCAGACCGGTCAGTGCAACGCGCAGACGGTTTCCCGGCGGCTCGTTCATCTGGCCATATACCAGGGACACTTTGTCCAGTACGTTGGAGTCGGTCATTTCGTGGTAGAAGTCGTTACCCTCACGAGTACGTTCACCTACGCCCGCAAACACGGAGTAACCGGAGTGTTCGATCGCGATGTTACGGATCAGCTCCATCATGTTTACGGTTTTACCTACACCCGCACCACCGAACAGACCGACTTTACCGCCCTTAGCGAACGGACACATCAGGTCGATAACTTTGATGCCGGTTTCCAGCAGTTCCTGAGAGCTGGACAGCTCTTCGTAGGAAGGTGCTGCGCGGTGGATAGCCCAACGCTCTTCTTCACCGATATCGCCTTTCATGTCGATCGGGTGACCCAGGACGTTCATGATACGACCCAGGGTTGCTTTACCTACCGGGACTTCGATCGGGTGTTCGAGGTCTTTAACTTCCAGACCACGACGCAGACCGTCGGAAGAACCCATGGCGATGGTACGTACGATACCGCCGCCGAGCTGCTGCTGAACTTCCAGCACCAGGCTCTCTTTACCATTCATAACCTCAAGAGCATCGTACACGCGCGGTACGGCATCCTGAGGGAATTCGACGTCAACCACGGCGCCGATTACCTGGACAATTTTTCCAGTAGCCATCTTGAATCCTCTACGAATTAACCTGGTTATACCGCGGATGCACCACCGACGATTTCGGTGAGTTCCTGAGTAATGCTGGCCTGACGAGCTTTGTTGTATACCAACTGCAGCTCTTTAATCAGGCTGCCGCCATTGTCGGTCGCGGCTTTCATCGCCACCATACGTGCGGCCTGCTCGCTGGCCAGGTTTTCTACCACGCCCTGATAAACCTGAGACTCGACATAACGACGCAGCAAGGTATCCAGCAGCGCTTTCGGGTCTGGCTCATACAGGTAATCCCAGGATTTACGCTTCAATTCATCATCATCTGATGCCGGCAGAGGCAGCAGTTGAGTGATGGTTGGCGTCTGAGACATGGTGTTAATAAATTTGTTGCTGACAACGTACAGTTTGTCCAGACGACCTTCATCGTAGGCCTGCAGCATCACTTTAACCGGACCGATCAGTTCGGACAGGGAAGGGTTATCCCCCATGCCGGTTACCTGAGCGATCACGTTTCCGCCAACGGAGTTAAAGAAAGACACGCCCTTAGAGCCAATCATTGCGATATCGCACTGAACGCCTTTATCGGACCATGTTTTCATATCCGCCAGCAGCTTTTTGAACAGGTTAATGTTCAAGCCACCGCACAGACCACGGTCGGTCGACACCACCAGGTAGCCCACGCGTTTAACGTCGCGTTCTTCCAGGTAAGGGTGCTTATATTCCAGATTACCATTCGCAAGGTGACCAATCACTTTGCGCATGGTCTCTGCATAAGGACGGCTGGCCGCCATGCGATCCTGCGATTTACGCATTTTGGAAGCGGCGACCATCTCCATCGCTTTAGTGATCTTCTGCGTGTTCTGGACGCTTGCGATCTTACTACGTATCTCTTTTGCGCCGGCCATGAGCTTCTCCTCAATGCCTTGCGGTCCGCCCTAAAGCAGACCGCCAGACGTTACCAGGACTGGGTTGCCTTGAAGGAATCGAGGATAGCTTTCAGCTTGCCTTCGATTTCATCGTTATAGCCACCGGACTGGTTGATCTCTTGCATCAGCGGAGCGTGGTCACGGTCAACGTAAGCCAGCAGAGCGGCTTCGAAGCTACCGATTTTCGCCAGTTCCACATCTTCGAGGTAACCGCGTTCAGCCGCAAACAGCACCACACCCTGCTGTGCAACAGACATTGGCGCATACTGTTTCTGCTTCAGCAGTTCAGTTACTTTCTGACCATGGCTCAGCTGCTTACGAGTAGCTTCATCCAGGTCGGAAGCGAACTGAGAAAACGCTGCCAGTTCACGATACTGTGCCAGAGCGGTACGAATACCACCGGACAGTTTCTTGATGATCTTGGTCTGCGCTGCACCACCAACACGAGATACGGAGATACCCGGGTTAACTGCCGGACGAATACCGGAGTTAAACAGGTTAGTTTCCAGGAAGATCTGACCATCGGTAATGGAAATTACGTTGGTCGGAACGAACGCAGAAACGTCACCCGCCTGGGTTTCGATAATCGGCAGAGCGGTCAGGGAGCCGGTTTTACCTTTAACTTCACCATTGGTGAACTTCTCAACGTATTCCGCGTTTACGCGGGATGCGCGTTCCAGCAGACGGGAGTGGAGGTAAAATACGTCGCCCGGGAATGCTTCACGTCCTGGCGGACGACGCAGCAGCAGGGAAACCTGACGGTAAGCAACGGCCTGTTTAGACAGGTCATCGTAAACGATCAGTGCATCTTCACCGCGGTCACGGAAGTATTCGCCCATTGCGCAACCGGCATATGGTGCCAGGTATTGCAGTGCAGCAGATTCAGACGCGGTCGCCACAACAACGATGGTGTTGGACAGTGCGCCGTGTTCTTCCAGTTTACGAACCACGTTGGAAATGGTGGACGCTTTTTGGCCGATAGCCACGTACACACATTTGATGCCGGAATCACGCTGGTTGATGATGGCATCGATTGCCATCGCAGTTTTACCTGTCTGACGGTCACCGATGATCAGCTCACGCTGGCCACGACCGATTGGGATCATGGCATCAACAGATTTATAACCGGTCTGTACTGGCTGGTCGACGGACTGACGTTCGATTACGCCTGGTGCGATAACTTCGATTGGCGAGAAGCCATCGTTATCAACCGGACCTTTACCGTCAATCGGGGAACCCAGAGTGTTCACCACACGACCCAGCAGGCCACGGCCAACCGGAACTTCCAGAATACGACCCGTACACTTAACCTTCATGCCTTCGGCGAGGTCAGCGTATGGACCCATCACAACTGCACCTACGGAGTCGCGCTCCAGGTTCAGTGCGATAGCGTAACGGTTACCCGGCAGGGAAATCATCTCACCCTGCATACAATCGGCCAGGCCGTGAATGCGGATAACACCGTCACTTACAGAAACAATAGTACCTTCGTTGTGAGCTTCGCTCACAACATTGAACTGAGCAATGCGCTGCTTGATCAGTTCGCTGATTTCGGTGGAATTCAGTTGCATGCTCCAGTCCCCTTAAGACTGCAAGACGTCTGCAAGGCGCTCAAGACGGCCGCGTACGCTGCCATCAATGACCATATCACCCGCTCGGATGATTACGCCTGCCATTACAGACTTATCGATTTTGCAATTCAGCTTAACTTTGCGTGACAGACGTTTTTCCATCGCAGCACTAATCTTCGTAAGCTGTTCATCACTCAGTGCATTGGCAGAAGTGACTTCTACCTCAGAGATAGCCTCACTGGCTGCACGCAGGTGAATAAACTGCTCAAGAACATCCGGGAGCGCATTCAGACGGTTATTTTCAGCCATAACCCTAATCAGGTTTTGGCCGCTTTCGTCCAACTGCTCACCGCACACGGCGATAAACGACTCAGCGAGCGTTTCCGGCGCCAGCGCGCCAGAGAGAAGCTCTGCCATTTGTTCGTTTTTTGTCACCTCAGCGGCGAACGTCAACATATCCTGCCAACGGTCAATGCTTTGGTGCTCAACGGCAAAGTCAAAAGCTGCTTTGGCGTAGGGGCGAGCTACCGTAATAAATTCAGACATCAGCCCCTCCCTCCTTACAGTTCAGCGACAAGTTTGTCCACGATGTCGCTATTAGCAGCTTCATCCACGGAACGTTCGATGATCTTCTCGGCGCCAGCAACAGCCAGGATAGCAACTTGCTTACGCAGCTCTTCGCGAGCACGTTTACGCTCGGCGTCAATTTCCGCCTGCGCCTGTGCCACGATTTTAGTACGTTCCTGCTCTGCTTCAGTTTTAGCTTCGTCCAGGATCTGAGCACGGCGTTTGTTCGCCTGCTCGATGATTACCTGAGCTTCCGCCTTCGCTTTTTTCAGCTGGTCGGTCGCGCTGGCCTTTGCAAGGTCAAGATCCTTATGTGCTCGTTCTGCAGAAGCAAGGCCGTCAGCAATTTCTTTTTGACGTTTTTCGATGGCAGCCATTAATGGCGGCCATACGTACTTCATGCAGAACAGAACGAACAGGACAAACGCGATGGCCTGGCCGAGGATTGTTGCGTTAAGATTCACAGCACAATGCCTCTATCTAGTTAACGTTCTGATATTGCTCTTAATTCAAGCAACGCTTACTACGCGACAGCAAACATCACGTACAGACCCAGACCTACAGCGATCATTGGGATTGCATCCACCAGACCCATAACGATAAAGAACTGAGTACGCAGCAGAGGAATCAGATCCGGTTGACGCGCTGCGCCTTCCAGGAATTTACCCCCGAGGATGCCGATACCGATCGCAGCACCGATTGCCGCCAGACCCATCATCACAGCGGCAGCAATGTACAGCAGATCCATATTCAGGTTTTCCATGACAGTCTCCAGTTTGTTTCAGTTAAAACGTAGTAGTGTTGGTAAATTAATGCTCTTCAGATGCCATCGACAGATAGACAATCGTCAGAACCATAAATATGAAGGCTTGCAGCGTGATAATCAGTATGTGGAAAATGGCCCAAGGCACATTCAGGATCCACTGTGACCACCACGGCAACAGACCAGCAATCAGAATGAAAATCAGCTCACCGGCATACATGTTGCCGAACAGTCGCAGACCAAGAGAGATTGGTTTGGACAGCAGGCTTACCCCTTCAAGGATTAAGTTGACAGGGATGAACGCCCAGTGATTGAACGGCTGCAGCGTCAACTCTTTCGCGAAGCCACCGATGCCTTTCATTTTGATGCTGTAGAACAGAATGAGGATAAATACGCCCAGCGCCATCGACAGGGTGATGTTCACGTCAGCAGACGGAACCACACGCAGAGCCGGTAGGCCAAAGATATGCTCACCGATGTACGGCAGCAGGTCGATAGGCAGCAAATCCATCAAGTTCATCAGGAATACCCAGACGAAAATCGTCAGGGCCAGCGGAGCAATCAGCTTGCTTTTGCCATGGTACATGTCTTTCACGCTACCATGCACAAAGCCGATTACCAGCTCAATCGCGGTCTGAAATTTACCTGGTACGCCGCTGGTCGCCTTTTTGGCTACGCTACGGAACATAAGCAGGAACAACAGACCCAGAACCACCGAGAAGAAAATGGAGTCAATATTGAGCGTCCAGAAGGTGGCTGGGGGGTTGTGCGGATCCACCAGCGAGAATGTACGTAGGTCCAACTGAAGGTTATTCAGATGGTGTCCTATGTAATCCTGCGGCGTCATATTTTCTGAAGCCATGATGCCTTTACCCTTTGTTGTTAATTACAGCCGGCGCCAGTATCTGAACCACCAGCACCAAAACCCACGTAACGATCAGCGGCATGAATACCGCTTTCAAAACAGCCAACGCCACCACCAACAACACCAGCATCGCTAATACCTTGAAGGCTTCGCCGAAAGCGAACGACCAGGCTACTCGGCCCTTCGCTGGTGTATGTACCTGGTGACGCCAGGCAAATATCATAAACAACACATTAGGCAGTAACACTGCCAATCCTCCACACAACGCGGAGATGCCCCAGAAAGGGTCTTTGAGGCTAAACAGCAATCCACTTGCTATTACAACCAGAAGCTGTGTGAGCAAAAGCTTACGAGCAACGTTTCGACTCAAGAGCGACATAGACATCACGTTTTTACTCCTGCTCCCTTCGAGGTATGCCGCGTGTCGTATAAAACGTTCTTTATGGCTTAGAGTCAAGCATCAAAAAGCGGACAAATTATACGGTGCGCCTTCGTGATTTCAAACAATAAGTAGCTAAAAAGTGAATAAATGTTTAAATATTTTTCGCTGCCCCACATTTATTACTTTTAGGCAAACTGTGAACGATCATGCAAAACTGCAAATGCCGCGAAAACACTGGCGCCAAAGCGTGCACCAGATCACATATTGAACATATTCACCTTCACATAATTTATTTACGTGGCAATTGATGCCTTTTCATCTTTTTGATATTTAAGCGTAAAAATAGCCACTATTTCAAAAACAACGCCTAACAACAAAAAAACCGCTCATTGACATTTATAATAAAAAATTAACACGAACGGTGATTCTTACGTTCTATTTTTAGCAGACTGATATTTTCACAGCTGACTTGTTTCGCTTTTAACAAAAAACGGTACGTTATAGTTATGATGCAAAACCGTAAGGCACTAGTGAAATGTAACGACATTTAACCACACTATTACCTATGACTTTTAACACCTGAAAAGCCGTTTTTTCTCTATTTTTTTTGATAAAAATTAAATTTTGTTTGGCTTAATAACCACCAAATGACGTTCACCATCCAACTGCGGAACGCGTAATTTTTCGACGGACTCAACGCTGAATTCTGCTGGCAGAGAATCAATTTCATCTGCAGGCAACTGCCCTTTTAGCGCATAAAAACGCCCATTCTGGCCCGGCAAATGGTGACACCAGCTCACCATATCATTGAGTGAAGCGAAAGCACGGCTAATCACCCCATCAAACGGTGGTTCTGAAGGAAATTCTTCAACACGGCTTTGCACTGGAGTGATGTTAGTAAGCGCAAGCTCATGCTGCACCTGACGCAAGAAACGAACACGTTTTCCCAGGCTATCGAGCAGTGTGAAATGCGCTTCAGGGCGCACGATAGAGAGCGGAATTCCCGGCAGGCCCGGTCCCGTACCTACATCGATAAAACGCTCACCCTTCAGATACGGTGCAACGACAATGCTGTCCAGAATATGGCGCACCAGCATTTCGTTTGGATCCCGCACCGACGTCAGGTTGTAGGCTTTGTTCCATTTGTGCAGCATATCGACATACGCAATCAGCTGATTTTTCTGGTGATCGGTAAGAGAAATACCGGCATCAGCCAGCAGACGAGAGAGTTTGTTGAGCACGGTCGTTACCTGTTAATAATCAAATGCCCGATGCGCTTTCGCTTATCGGGCCTACAAATTTGTACGGCGGGCAAGCGAAGCGCTCCCGCCAAAATAGTGTTATCAAGCGCTGCGGCGCAGCATACCTTGTTTTTTCAGCCATACCAGCAGAATGGAGATGGCGGCAGGCGTTATGCCGGAAATACGCGATGCCTGACCGATCGAAACGGGTTTGTGATCGTTCAGCTTAGCGATAACTTCATTCGACAAGCCAGAGACCTGACGATAATCCAGCGTTGCAGGCAACAGGGTGTTTTCATTGCGCTGTTGTCTTTCAATTTCTTCCAGCTGACGGGCAATATACCCTTCGTATTTCACCTGAATCTCAACCTGTTCTGCGGCCTGAGCATCATCAAGCGCGGGTGCGAACGCAGATAAAGAGGTCAACTGAGCATAGGTCATATCCGGGCGACGCAGCAGATCTTCACCGCTCGCTTCACGTGACAGAGGTGTAGCCAGGTGAGCATTCACTTCTGCTGCGGACTCCGCTAACGGATTCACCCAGGTTGATTTAAGACGTTGGCGTTCCTGTTCGATACGCTCCAGTTTCTCGTTGAAGCGAGCCCAGCGCTCATCGTCCACCAGACCCAGTTCACGACCAATTTCGGTCAGACGCAGGTCGGCGTTATCTTCTCGCAGCATCAGACGGTATTCAGCGCGAGATGTGAACATACGGTACGGTTCTTTGGTGCCCAGCGTACACAGGTCGTCCACCAGCACGCCAAGATAAGCCTGATCGCGACGCGGTGCCCATCCCTCTTTTTCAGCAGACAAACGTGCGGCGTTCAGACCAGCCAGCATGCCTTGTGCGGCAGCTTCTTCATAACCGGTTGTACCGTTAATCTGGCCCGCAAAGAACAGACCCTGGATGAATTTGCTTTCCAGAGTAGGTTTCAGGTCACGCGGATCGAAGAAATCATACTCAATCGCGTAGCCTGGGCGGACGATTCTGGCATTTTCCATCCCCTGCATGGAGCGGACAATTTGCATCTGCACATCGAACGGCAGGCTGGTGGAGATGCCATTCGGGTAAATTTCGTTAGAGGTCAGTCCTTCCGGTTCGAGGAAGATCTGATGCTGGTTACGATCGGCAAAGCGCATAACTTTGTCTTCGATCGACGGGCAGTAGCGTGGGCCGATACCTTCGATCACGCCAGCGTACATTGGGCTACGATCGAGGTTATTGCGGATCACGTCATGGGTTTTCTCATTGGTATGCGTGATGTAACACGGCATCTGGCGTGGATGCTGAGAAGCATCGCCCAGGAATGAGAAGACCGGCATCGGGTTATCGCTGTTTTGCTGGCCGAGCACGCTGAAATCAATTGTGCGCGCATCGATACGCGGCGGTGTACCGGTTTTCAGGCGGCTGACGCGCAGCGGCAGTTCACGCAGACGGCGTGACAGCGGGATGGACGGCGGATCGCCAGCGCGGCCACCGCTGTAGTTATCCAGACCAATATGAATTTTGCCGTCGAGGAAAGTCCCCACGGTTAATACGACCGCTTTGGCACGGAACTTCAGTCCCATTTGGGTTACTGCTCCCACAACGCGATCGTTTTCGACAATCAGATCTTCAACCGCCTGCTGGAAGATCATCAGGTTGGGTTGATTTTCAAGTGCAGTGCGTACCGCCTGGCGATAGAGCACACGATCGGCCTGAGCTCGGGTAGCGCGAACGGCTGGCCCTTTGCTTGCGTTTAGTATCCTAAACTGGATACCCGCGTGGTCGATCGCTTTTGCCATCAACCCACCAAGCGCATCCACTTCTTTTACCAGGTGTCCCTTCCCAATACCGCCGATCGCCGGGTTGCAGCTCATCTGCCCCAGAGTATCGATATTGTGTGTCAAAAGCAGGGTTTGTTGTCCCATTCGCGCCGCGGCCATTGCGGCCTCGGTGCCTGCATGACCCCCGCCAATGATGATGACGTCAAAAGGATCCTGATAAAACATGGTAATTGCCTCGCATAACGCGGTGTGAAAATGGATTGAAGCCCGGGCCGTGGATTCTACTCAACTTTAGTCGATGGAGAAAGACCTGGGATCCTGGGTATTAAAAAGAAGATCTTTTTATTTAGAGATCTGTTTTATTGTGATCTCTTATTAGGATCGCACCTTTCTGTGGATAAGGACGATCCTTTAAGTAAGATCAACAGGTTGCTGAGGATCATTAGCTGTGAATGATCGGTGATCCTGGTCCGTATAAGCTGGGATCAGAATGAAGGGTTATACACAACTCAAAAACTGAACAACGGTTGTTCTTGGGATAACTACCGGTTGATCCAAGCTTTTAACCAGAGTTATCCACATAAAAAAGTACGATCTTTACAAATCTCTGAGCAACGGATGCCACGATCCAAGCCAAATTTCAGCCGGATCTTCCGGAATTTCATGTTCCAGCACGTTGATCCTGAGAGTTTCGCCGATCTGTTTTGCCCCACAGGCCTTCAATTCGGCTTCCAGCTTGTCGATTGCGCCGCAAAAGGTGTCATATTCACGACTGCCGATCCCGATTGCACCAAAGCGCACTTGTGACAGGTCCGGCTTTTGCTCGCGTAACGCATCATATAAAGGCTGCAGGTTGTCAGGAATATCTCCCGCACCGTGCGTGGAGCTGATAATCAGCCAGATCCCGTCAGTCGGAACCTCTTCAAGCATTGGCCCATGCAGTATTTCGCTGGAAAAACCGGCGTCGTCCAGCTTTTCAGCCAGATGCTCTGCTACATATTCCGCACTGCCAAGCGTACTACCGCTGATAAGAGTGATGTCTGCCATGATCGCCCACCTTTATAAAGAGGGCGTATTGTACGCTGTGAGCGAGCTGGGATCTACCTGTGGAAAACCAGGGGATTAAAAAAACCGATCATGGCTTGATGGTGCGCATGATCGGGTTTTGCAGGACGATCAGCGTTTCCGTGGACTGAATTTCGTCAATTGTTTGGATCTTGTTGATAAGTACCTGCTGCAATGCGTCGATCGACTTGCACATCACCTTAATAAAGATGCTGTAGTGCCCGGTGGTGTAATACGCTTCGGTCACTTCATCGAGGCTTTCCAGTCTGGCCAGCGCTGACGGATAGTCTTTCGCACTTTTCAGGATGATGCCGATAAAGCAGCCGACGTCATAACCCAATTGTTTGGGACTGACATCAATCCGCGCGCCGGTAATGATCCCCGCCTGCTTCATCTTTTCTACGCGAACGTGAATTGTTCCTGGGCTGACGCCGAACTGTTTGGCTAATTCTGCGTAGGCGGTACGAGCATTTTCCATTAAGGCGTCAAGAATGCCGCGGTCCAGATTGTCGATCTGATAATTTTCCATAGGTTTTTCTTATGTAGATTAATGATTCCCTCTATTTTAGACGTAATTTTTAACGAATCAAAATCGAAGTCGGCTTTTTGTTTGTTGATTATTGAATATTACCTCCATTCTGTTGCTTAATCATAGGCAACAGGACACAGGAGTACACATAATGAAAACCGCTTACATTGCCAAACAACGTCAAATTAGCTTCGTAAAATCTCATTTTTCTCGCCAGCTGGAAGAGCGTTTAGGCCTGATCGAAGTTCAGGCGCCGATCCTCAGCCGCGTTGGAGATGGTACGCAGGATAACTTGTCGGGCTGTGAAAAAGCGGTGCAGGTGAAGGTTAAAGCATTGCCAGACGCTCAATTCGAAGTGGTTCATTCACTGGCGAAGTGGAAGCGTCAAACGTTAGGACAACACGACTTTAGCGCAGGCGAGGGGCTGTACACGCACATGAAAGCCCTGCGTCCCGATGAAGATCGCCTCTCCCCGCTGCACTCAGTGTACGTTGACCAGTGGGACTGGGAGCGCGTGATGGGCGACGGTGAGCGTCAATTCTCCACTCTGAAAAGCACGGTAGAGGCTATCTGGGCGGGAATTAAGGCCACCGAAGCTGCGGTTAGCAAAGAGTTTGGTCTGGCACCGTTCCTGCCAGAGCAGATCCACTTTGTTCATAGCCAGGAGCTGTTATCTCGATATCCGGATCTTGATGCAAAAGGTCGTGAACGTGCGATCGCTAAAGAGCTGGGTGCGGTATTCCTGGTTGGGATCGGCGGTAAGCTCAGTGACGGTCACCGTCATGACGTACGTGCGCCGGATTATGATGACTGGAGTTCAGCATCCGAGCTGGGTCATGCCGGTCTGAACGGTGATATTCTGGTCTGGAACCCGGTTCTGGAAGATGCGTTTGAGCTGTCTTCTATGGGGATCCGTGTGGATGCTGACGCCCTGAAACACCAGCTGTCTCTGACCGGTGATGAAGATCGCCTGAGTCTGGAGTGGCACCAGGCGCTGCTGCGCGGTGAAATGCCTCAGACAATTGGTGGCGGCATTGGGCAGTCGCGTCTGACCATGCTGTTGCTGCAATTACCGCACATTGGTCAGGTTCAGTGTGGCGTATGGCCGGCCCAGGTACGTGAAAGCGTCGCATCTCTGCTGTAACAATTAACGCCGCCAGCGTCTGAGCAGGCGGCTTCGCATCCCGGTATCAAAGCGCCAGATATGATCGAAAATGCGCATGATGCCGGGTTTGCCATGTGCTGACATCGCCACCGCGTGAAAACGGTGCTGGTGCACCCGCTGTAATTCACCCACTTTATTGACGACCTCATCGGGCAATCGCTGAGCGATAAAATCTGAGATCACCACCGCATCGGCATCAAACCATTCCCGACCCTGCATGCGCTCAATTATGGCGCGAAAACAGCTGGCAATATCAGTGCCGCCACGAAAGCGCTGACTTAAAAAGCGGATCGCCTGTTCGATGCCCTCCGGACCGGAAAGCTCATAGCGCACCACTTCTGTTGAAAACAGCATAATGAAACAGCGCCGGTTATCGGCAAGGGCAACGCGCATTAGCGCCAGGCAAAAGGCTTTCGCACACTGCTCATTAAATCCGCCCATCGATCCCGAGGTATCAACGCAGACGATAAAAGGCCCGCGCGGCTGCTCGTCAAAATCCTGATGCACCACCGGACGTTCCGTTACTTTCTCACGCCATGCTTCGCCGTGCAGGCGGTAGGTGAGCAGTTGCTTTTCCACCAGCCGTCGGTAGAACTCGTATTCCAGTTCGGTAATGCCCAGCGTGGCCAGCTCTGGCGGTAGCAGGCGCAGGATATCGTCACTTTGCTGGATGCCATCCACCTGCTCCGGGACGGTTGCCGGTTCGCGCACCAGCGTACGGAAGGTTTCCATTGGCGCATCTTTACGCGGCACGGATTTCGCCTCTCTGGAACGACCTAACTGCTCGGCCAGGCGCTGGAGTTCGGGTTGTTGCGTCAGAAATTCGCCGTATTTCACCATCAACTGATAATCACCGCGCTTGATTTGGCCCGCGCTCATATCCCACAACCGGCCTGCTGCGTTGTCATTTTCTGCCAGTACAGGTTCCAGTTGCCCGCTGAGGGTCATCCGTTCTTGTACTTCACTGAGCAAATGCTCGCGCTCTTCTTCCAGCAGTTGCTGATTCAGCGTTGTGGTTTGCACTACCAGGCTCAGGCGCCAGCGCTGGAGAAAAAGCGTATGTAGGGCGGGCGTAAAGGTGCTGTTGTCATTGACCAGTTGCTGCGCTTGCCCGGCCCAAGGCGAATGGAGGCGGTGCAATAGGGATAATATTTGCGGTAGCTGAACGATAAACTGCGCATGAGAGAGGAGCTGGCTTTGTTGATAGCACATAACCTCCTCCATCAGCTCCGGCGGTACATGGGTATCTTTGAGGCGGCTACGCAATGATTCACGCCAGCGGGGAATGTCGTCAGTGATCGCTTTTTTAAGGCGAGGAAATTTTTTAAAAAATACCACCATCTTTGGGGAAGCCAGCAGGGCGACGATCATCTCTTCGATCATCGCCTCTTCGCTGACTGCCAGCATGATGTTGAGCGTATCAAGGGTCAGCATTGTTGCGCCTGGCGGATTTGCGCCCCGACATCCTGCAGGCTGGCCTCAATGCGGCCTAACCAGTCGCTATGAATAAACAGGCATTTTTGCTGTTCGCTGAATGCGCTGTGCTGCTGATGCCACTCGTTATCGAGCGCTTCAAGCTCCTGTTTTATCTCTGCGGGCATACTCTCTTGCGAAGCCCCCGGCAGCGCCAGGCGAGAACCTTGTAAACTGACATCGCGTACAACCAGATGCTGTGCGCTATCGACTTCCATATTCAGCGTTTGGGCAAAGCCGATCCCGTTTAGTTTTCCGCGGATCTCACCGCCTTTTGTTAGCCACAGTTCCAACGCACCACGTTCGAAAGCTATATGGATAACCTCCATATCATGCAGTTTTAAAGGCTTTTGCAGCAGTAATGTCACGACAGAAGACGAGGCTTCTGGCGGTAAATCATAATGAGGACGACGGCTGAACATTCCGCCCTGGCGGATCACCGTGAACGCCGTTTTGTCGCTTTGCTGCTGCTGGAGCTGAATGCGGCGCTGCACAATGCTGCCCAGGCGCGTCAGCATGGCTTGCTGTTGCCAGGCGTGTCCGGTCATCAATATTTCAAGCTGTTGTTGCATCAGATTCAGGCTTTGTGCGTCGTACCACAGGCAATCTTTCAGCAGGATCAGGTCGATAGGTACTACCGCATCGCGTCCGCTAAAGAAAGCGCTGGCCTGGAGTAAGCGGATCGCTTTTTTCCAGCGACGATCGGACACATAAGGAGCATTCGGTAACACGTCCAACTGCTGGCGCAGCGTGAAAATGAGCTCAAACACGCGATCGGGAAGCTTGATCGCACCAATGTCTTTTTGCCACTGGTGATACTCTTCATCCGTCACCTGTAATGATGCCGGGACCGGATTGTCGCTTTCATCCTGCTGACTTAACAGCATGGAGCGGAAATTGGCCTTGTCCTGAACTTTATCCAGCCACAGACGAATCAGCATACGGTCGTACAGCGCTTCCAGGCTGCTGTCGGCTTCAGGCAGTTCGTTGGAAGCCGCCACCAGCAGACGCATCGGAATTTTTTCTTCATACGCGCCGTTACGGAAGTGACGTTCGTTAATGGCGGTCAACAGGGTGTTAAGAATTGCCGGGCCTGCTTTCCAGATTTCATCGAGAAAAACGATTTCAGCTTCAGGAAGATAGCCCGCCGTTAAGCGTTCATAGCGACCTTCGTCTTTTAACGCCTGAATGGACAGCGGACCAAACACCTCTTCGGGCGTAGAGAAGCGCGTCATCAGGTATTCAAAAGCGCGTGCGTTTTGGAAGGCAAACTTCAGTCGGCGGGCAATTAAGCTTTTTGCGATCCCCGGGGGACCTAATAAGAAAACGCTCTCGCCGCTGAGTGCTGCCAGCAGACACAGACGAATGGCGTGGCTACGTTCATAAAGTCCCTTTTCCAGCGCATTGCTCAGACGGGAAATTCTTTCCGCTAATAAATGTGGGTGAGCCATAATGAAGTGGCGTCCTTTCGCCAAATGTACTGCATAAACTGCGAGTATAGATGCTTCACACCATTGCAGTAATAGACTGAAGGTGCGCTTATTTTTCTTTGAGCCAGATTAATCTGGTCTCATTTAGGGGTACGATTTTGTGATTAATCGTGCATACTGTGCGCCTTTTTGTGGGCCAAGGGACGACGCACACATTTCTTATATATACACCAAATCAATCAAGCTGCACCAAGGCGGCAATGGAGTTTTCTTCTGGGATGGGGGGAATAACGAATGCAGCCCACACGGAGTGGCTTGAGAGATGATGTGTATAAACGAAAGACGAGTCTATGAGCACTGATAATAAACAATCATTGTCTGCGATTACCCTTGCGGCCATTGGGGTTGTCTACGGTGATATTGGTACCAGCCCACTTTATACGCTTCGTGAATGTTTGTCCGGCCAGTTTGGTTTTGGCGTTGAACGTGATGCCGTATTTGGTTTTCTCTCGCTGATTTTCTGGCTGCTGATCTTTGTTGTCTCCATTAAATACCTGACGTTTGTCATGCGCGCAGATAACGCCGGAGAAGGCGGGATCCTGACGCTGATGTCATTGGCCGGGCGTAATACCTCGGCGCGAACAACATCCATGCTGGTCATTATGGGATTGATAGGCGGCAGCTTCTTCTATGGTGAAGTGGTGATTACGCCAGCCATTTCGGTGATGTCTGCAATTGAAGGTCTGGAGATAGTTGCCCCGCAACTGGATACCTGGATTGTTCCGCTCTCAATAATTGTGCTGACCCTGCTGTTTTTGATTCAAAAACACGGTACCGGCATGGTCGGTAAGCTGTTTGCGCCGATTATGCTGCTATGGTTCCTGACGCTCGCGGTATTAGGTGTGCGCAGTATTATTGGCAATCCGGAAGTGCTGCAGGCGCTCAATCCGTATTGGGCGGTGCATTTCTTCCTCGAATTCAAAACGCTGTCCTTTATCGCGCTGGGTGCGGTGGTGCTGTCGATTACCGGTGTTGAAGCGCTGTATGCGGATATGGGCCACTTCGGTAAATTGCCGATTCGTCTGGCATGGTTTTCCGTGGTATTGCCTTCACTGGTGCTGAACTATTTTGGGCAGGGCGCGTTGTTGTTAAAGCATCCTGAAGCGATCAAAAACCCGTTTTTCCTGCTGGCGCCGGACTGGGCATTAATTCCATTGTTGATCCTCGCCGCGCTGGCAACGGTCATCGCCTCTCAGGCGGTTATCTCCGGCGTCTTCTCGCTGACGCGTCAGGCCGTACGTCTGGGGTATTTATCGCCGATGCGTATCATCCATACCTCGGAAATGGAATCGGGCCAGATTTACATTCCTTTCGTTAACTGGATGCTCTATTTTGCGGTAGTTATCGTGATTGTGAGCTTTGAACACTCCAGTAACCTTGCCGCGGCGTATGGGATTGCGGTAACGGGGACGATGGTACTGACTTCAATTCTGTCGACCACCGTGGCGCGCAAAAACTGGCACTGGAATAAATACTTCGTCTTCCTGATCCTGGTGGCGTTCTTGTGCGTCGATGTTCCGCTGTTCTCCGCGAACCTCGATAAGCTTATTTCTGGCGGTTGGCTGCCTCTGACGCTGGGTCTGGTGATGTTCACCATCATGACCACCTGGAAAAGCGAACGCTTCCGTCTGCTGCGTCGCATGCATGAGCACGGTAACTCTCTGGAGGCGATGATTGCTTCTCTGGAGAAATCGCCACCGGTACGCGTGCCGGGAACGGCGGTGTATATGTCCCGCGCACTGAACGTCATCCCGTTTGCGCTTCTGCATAACCTCAAGCATAACAAGGTGCTGCATGAGCGCGTTATTCTGCTGACGCTGCGCACGGAAGATGCACCCTATGTTCACAACGTGCGTAGGGTGCAGATTGAGCAGTTATCGCCCACCTTCTGGCGCGTGGTGGCCAGCTACGGTTGGCGCGAAACGCCGAACGTGGAGGAAGTGTTCCATCGCTGCGGTCTGGAAGGCTTAAGCTGTAGGATGATGGAAACGTCCTTCTTCATGTCGCATGAGTCGTTGATTGTAGGCAAGCGGCCATGGTACCTGCGTCTGCGCGGCAAGCTGTATCTGCTGCTACAGCGCAACGCGCTGCGCGCGCCGGACCAGTTTGAAATCCCACCGAACCGGGTTATTGAGCTTGGTACTCAGGTAGAGATTTAATCTCATCGACGCCCTCTTTCATCGCGAAAGGGGGCGTTTTGTTTTGCCCCTCTCAGTTTTCATTTCATCAAATGATAATCCTTGCGAAACGTTTCGATGGCGATCACATTTTCGTAACGTCGCGGTGGTTTTCTGTCCACTCTTCGCACTACACTTATCTCCAGCGAAACGTTTCGCTAGTGGGGAAAGAAAATGAAGAAAGGCACGGTACTCAACTCTGAAATTTCAACGGTGATCTCCCGTCTGGGGCATACCGATACGCTGGTGGTGTGTGATGCAGGTTTACCCATCCCGAACAGCACAACGCGTATTGATATGGCATTAACCCAGGGCGTACCTTCTTTTATGCAGGTACTGGATGTGGTCACACGTGAAATGCAGGTCGAGGCGGCCATTCTCGCGTCGGAAATTAAACAACATAATCCGCAACTCCACAAAACGTTGCTCAGCCACATTGAGCAACTGCAACAACACCAGGGAAACACCATAGAAATTCGTTACACCACGCATGAACAATTCAAAAAACAAACCGCAGACAGTCAGGCGGTAATTCGCAGCGGAGAATGTTCTCCGTATGCGAATATCATTCTCTGTGCTGGCGTCACGTTCTGAGGCCATCATGAACGCATTACTGCAACTTAAAGGGATCGATAAAGCGTTCCCGGGCGTAAAAGCGCTATCCGGCGCCGCGCTGAATGTCTACCCTGGCCGCGTAATGGCGCTGGTGGGCGAAAACGGCGCGGGCAAATCCACCATGATGAAAGTGCTGACCGGGATCTATACCCGTGATGCCGGTTCTTTATTGTGGCTGGGGAAAGAGACCACCTTTAACGGCCCGAAATCCTCCCAGGAAGCCGGAATCGGTATCATCCACCAGGAGCTGAACCTGATCCCGCAACTCACTATCGCCGAGAACATTTTTCTTGGCCGTGAGTTTGTGAATCGCTTTGGCAAAATTGACTGGAAGAAGATGTACGCCGAAGCCGATCTGCTGCTCGCCAAACTGAATCTGCGCTTTAAAAGCGACAGACTGGTTGGTGAGCTGTCGATTGGCGATCAGCAGATGGTCGAAATTGCCAAAGTGCTGAGCTTTGAATCGAAGGTCATCATTATGGATGAACCGACGGATGCCCTCACCGACACTGAAACCGAATCCCTGTTCCGCGTCATCCGCGAACTGAAATCCCAGGGACGCGGCATTGTCTATATTTCTCACCGTATGAAAGAGATCTTCGAGATTTGCGACGACGTAACCGTCTTCCGCGACGGGCAGTTTATTGCCGAACGTGAAGTTGCCTCGCTGACTGAAGACTCGCTGATTGAAATGATGGTGGGACGTAAGCTGGAAGATCAGTACCCGCGCCTGGAAAAAGCGCCGGGTGATATTCGCCTGAAGGTCGATAACCTGTGCGGTCCTGGCGTAAACGATGTTTCGTTCACGCTGCGTAAAGGCGAGATCCTTGGCGTATCCGGGCTGATGGGGGCCGGACGTACCGAACTGATGAAAGTGTTGTACGGCGCATTGCCGCGCACCAGCGGTTACGTCACGCTTGATGGCCATGAAGTGGTTACCCGTTCGCCGCAGGATGGGTTGGCTAACGGCATCGTCTATATTTCTGAAGACCGTAAACGCGATGGCTTAGTGCTGGGCATGTCGGTGAAAGAGAACATGTCACTGACCGCGCTGCGTTATTTCAGCCGCGCCGGTGGAAGCCTTAAACATAAAGATGAGCAGCAGGCGGTGGGTGATTTTATTCGTCTGTTCAATGTTAAAACACCATCAATGGAACAGGCTATCGGCCTGCTTTCCGGTGGTAACCAGCAGAAAGTGGCGATTGCGCGCGGTCTGATGACCCGGCCAAAAGTGCTGATCCTTGATGAACCAACGCGCGGCGTTGACGTTGGGGCCAAGAAAGAAATCTATCAGCTTATCAACCAGTTTAAGGCTGACGGGCTGAGTATCATTCTGGTCTCCTCTGAGATGCCAGAAGTATTGGGCATGAGCGATCGAATTATCGTTATGCATGAAGGGCATCTCGGCGGTGAGTTCACTCGCGAGCAGGCCACTCAGGAAGTATTAATGGCTGCCGCTGTGGGCAAGCTTAATCGCGTGAATCAGGAGTAAAAAAGATGACTACCCAGGCTGTTTCTGGTCGCCGTTATTTCACTAAAGCATGGCTTCTGGAGCAAAAGTCGCTCATCGCTCTGTTAGTGCTGATCGCGATTGTTTCCACCATGAGCCCTAACTTTTTTACCGTTAATAACCTGTTCAACATTCTCCAGCAAACGTCGGTGAACGCCATCATGGCCGTTGGCATGACGCTGGTTATCCTGACGTCGGGTATCGATCTGTCCGTCGGTTCCTTGCTGGCGCTTACTGGTGCGGTTGCGGCTTCAATTGTAGGGATTGAGGTCAATGCGCTGGTGGCTGTTGCTGCAGCCCTGGCGCTCGGCGCTGCCATTGGCGCAGTCACCGGGGTGATTGTTGCGAAAGGCCGGGTGCAGGCGTTTATTGCAACGCTGGTGATGATGCTGCTTCTGCGCGGCGTGACCATGGTGTACACCAACGGCAGTCCGGTTAATACCGGATTTACTGACAATGCCGATCTGTTTGGCTGGTTTGGTATTGGTCGTCCGCTAGGCATCCCTACGCCAGTGTGGATCATGGGGATTGTCTTCCTCGCGGCGTGGTACATGCTGCACCACACTCGTCTGGGCCGTTATATCTACGCGCTGGGCGGTAACGAAGCGGCAACGCGTTTGTCTGGTATCAGCGTCAGTAAAATCAAAATTATCGTTTACTCACTGTGCGGTCTGCTGGCATCGCTGGCGGGCATCATTGAAGTCGCGCGACTCTCCTCCGCACAACCGACGGCAGGTACTGGCTATGAGCTGGATGCTATCGCAGCGGTGGTGTTAGGCGGTACCAGCCTGGCGGGTGGTAAAGGACGTATTGTTGGGACGCTGATCGGCGCATTGATTCTTGGTTTCCTCAATAATGGTTTGAATTTGTTAGGTGTATCCTCCTATTACCAGATGATCGTCAAAGCGGTGGTGATTTTGCTGGCGGTACTGGTAGACAACAAAAAGCAGTAACAACGATTACAGGACATCTTAAATATGAACATGAAAAAACTGGCTACCCTGGTTTCTGCTGTTGCGCTGAGCGCCACCGTGAGCGCGAATGCGATGGCGAAAGATACCATTGCGCTGGTGGTCTCCACCCTCAACAACCCGTTTTTTGTTTCTCTGAAGGATGGGGCGCAAAAAGAGGCGGATAAGCTGGGTTACAACCTGGTGATTCTGGACTCGCAGAACAATCCGGCGAAAGAGCTGGCTAACGTTCAGGACTTAACGGTTCGTGGAACTAAAATTCTGCTGATCAACCCGACTGACTCTGATGCCGTTGGTAATGCTGTGAAGATGGCTAACCAGGCAAAAATTCCGGTTATTACCCTTGACCGTGTTGCCTCCAAAGGCGAAGTGGTAAGCCACATCGCGTCTGATAACGTGTTGGGTGGCAAAATTGCGGGTGATTACATCGCGAAGAAAGCAGGTGAAGGCGCGAAAGTTATCGAACTGCAGGGGATTGCCGGAACTTCAGCGGCGCGTGAGCGTGGCGAAGGTTTCCAGCAGGCCGTTGCGGCACACAAATTTAACGTACTGGCCAGCCAGCCGGCAGACTTCGACCGCACCAAAGGTCTGAACGTCATGCAGAACCTGCTGACCGCGCATCCTGATGTGCAGGCCGTATTTGCCCAGAACGATGAAATGGCGCTGGGTGCGCTGCGCGCACTGCAAACCGCGGGTAAATCTGATGTGATGGTGGTTGGATTTGACGGCACTCCAGATGGCGAAAAAGCAGTAAATGATGGCAAACTGGCTGCGACCATTGCTCAGTTGCCGGATCAGATCGGCGCGAAAGGCGTTGAGACTGCGGATAAAGTCCTGAAAGGCGAGAAGGTTCAGGCTAAATATCCGGTTGACCTGAAGCTGGTCATCAAGCAGTAATACCGATTCAGGTCGCTCGCGGCCTGATGGAGACATAAATACGCCATCCCCGTATCTGATTTTGGGGATGAAAGCGTAAAAAGAAAAGCAGGGCACGCGCCACCCTAACCCGGTGGCGCACTTTGACTTGGAACACCAAATATGAAAACCGCAGGCAACCTCGTTGTTCTTGGCAGTATCAATGCCGATCACATCCTTAACCTTAACTCTTTCCCGACACCTGGTGAAACCGTAACTGGTAGTCATTATCAGGTCGCATTTGGCGGTAAAGGCGCGAATCAGGCTGTTGCTGCGGGTCGTAGTGGCGCGAATATCGCATTCATTGCCTGTACGGGCGATGATGATATTGGCGAAAGTGTGCGTAAACAGTTAGCCAAAGACAACATCGATATCGCGCCGATTAGCGTAATTTCGGGGGAATCGACCGGTGTGGCGTTGATTTTTGTGAATGGTGAAGGTGAGAACGTTATCGGCATTCATGCCGGAGCGAACGCAGCTCTTTCGCCAGCGTTGGTGGAAGCACAGCATGAGCGTATTGCTCAGGCGTCCGCCTTACTTATGCAGTTAGAATCACCGATCGAAAGCGTACTGACTGCAGCAAAGATTGCACATCAAAATAAGACCATGGTCGCCCTGAACCCGGCACCGGCACGTGAACTTTCTGATGAACTGCTGGCGCTGGTGGATATTATTACCCCGAATGAAACCGAGGCTGAAAAGCTGACGGGGATCCGGGTCGAAAATGATGAAGATGCGGCCAATGCGGCGCAGGCATTGCACGCTAAAGGTATCCATACTGTACTGATTACTTTAGGTAGTCGCGGTGTGTGGGCCAGCGTTAATGGCGAAGGTCAGCGAGTGCCCGGTTTTAAAGTGGAAGCCGTTGATACTATTGCCGCTGGAGACACCTTTAATGGCGCGTTAATTACAGCGTTACTGGAAGATACTCCGCTGCCTGAAGCGATCCGTTTTGCGCATGCCGCTGCGGCGATTGCGGTTACCCGTAAAGGCGCACAGCCTTCCGTTCCGTGGCGCGAAGAAATAGAAGCGTTTTTAAGTCAACAGAGGTAACGCTTGGCTACAATGAAGGACGTCGCCCGCCTGGCGGGTGTTTCCACGTCGACGGTTTCTCACGTCATTAATAAAGATCGCTTTGTCAGTGAGTCCGTCACTGGCAAAGTAGAAGCTGCGATTAAAGCGCTTAACTACGCGCCCTCCGCGCTGGCGCGTAGCCTCAAGTTAAACCAGACCCGTACGATTGGCATGTTAATCACTGCCAGTACCAATCCCTTCTATTCTGAACTAGTGCGCGGCGTTGAACGTAGCTGTTTTGAGCGCGGTTACAGCCTGGTGCTGTGCAATACCGAAGGCGATGAACAGCGCATGAACCGTAACCTGGAAACCCTGATGCAAAAACGTGTGGACGGCTTGTTGCTGCTCTGCACCGAAACACATCAGCCTTCCAGAGAGATAATGCAGCGTTATCCTTCTATACCGACCGTGATGATGGACTGGTCGCCTTTTGATGGTGAAAGCGATCTGATTCAGGATAACTCCTTGCTGGGCGGGGATTTAGCCACACAACATCTTATCGAAAAAGGTTTTACGCGCATTGCCTGCATCACCGGGCCGCTGGATAAAACCCCGGCGCGTTTGCGTCTGGAAGGATATCGGGCAGCAATGAAGCGGGCGGGGTTGCCTGTCCCGGAAGGCTACGAGATTACCGGTGACTTTGAGTTCGGCGGCGGCTTTGAAGCTATGCAAACGTTGCTGTCGCATAAACAGCGACCGCAGGCCGTTTTTACCGGCAATGATGCAATGGCAGTTGGCGCGTATCAGGCTCTGTACCAGTCAGGATTGCGCATTCCGCAGGATATGGCTGTGGTGGGTTACGATGATATCGAGCTGGCGCGCTATATGACGCCGCCCCTGACAACCATCCACCAACCAAAAGATGAATTGGGCGAACTGGCCATCGATGTATTAATTCACCGGATGGCGCAGCCCGCATTACAGCAACAGCGTTTGCAGCTTACTCCTGTTCTGATGGAGCGGGGGTCGGTTTAGGTTTGTGCCGATCTTTGATCAGGTTACGTCCATCTTTGGCTTTTAGCAGCATGAACATCAGCGCGGATATTACCGTGATAGCGCCCATCGTCATAAAGGTGTAGTGGAACTGTTCGACCGTATTGGTTCCTTCCATACCTTCATAGATACGCAGAACGGCGGCGCTGATGGCAACCCCTAAACTGATTGATAACTGCTGAGTAACGGCCAATACGCTGTTGCCGCTGCTGGCGTTTTCATCGGTCAGATCCGCCAGAGTGATGGTATTCATTGAAGTAAACTGGGTGGACATCGCCATACCTAAAATGAACAACGGCAGGATTAGCATCCAGATCGGCATGGCAGGAGATTGCAAAGCGAACTGCGCAATCATCAGGCCGATAAATACCGTAACACCCACCAATGTGGTCCTGTAGCCGAGTTTGCGCAGTACCTGCGTCACCATGGATTTTGCCAGAATTGAACCCAACGCTGTTGGCGCCATCATGCAGCCGGCTATCAGAGCCGGATATCCAAATCCTACCTGCAACATCAGCGGCATTAAGAAGGGCACGCAGCCTGTGCCCAGGCGAGTGGCGAGGTTTCCGGCGATCCCAACAGAAAAGGTCCGAGTCTTAAATATCGGAAGCGATATCAGCGGCGTTGGGTGGCGACGCGCATGGCGAATATAGGCGAGTAGTAACAACACACTGGCAAGAATAATACCGAGTGCGACCCAGGTCTCGACAAGCTTCTCACCGAACAATTCAACGCCGCTGGAAAACAACACCAGGCTCAAACCAAACAGAAAGAAACCGGTCATATCAAAACCGCGGCGTGGCGTGGTGAAGTTCGGCATATATTTGCGGGCATAGAAGATACCGGCAATGCCAATTGGAATATTAATCAGGAAGATCCAGTGCCAACTGGCCCATGTAACCAGTACACCGCCCAATACCGGACCTAAAATCGGCCCCACAAGTCCTGGCATGGTGACGAAGTTAAGCACGGGAAGCAGTTCGCTGCGGGGGTAAGCACGCAATAACGCCAGACGGGCAACGGGCATCATCATGGCGCCACCGATCCCCTGAATGACACGGAAAATCACCAGCTCGCTTAAGGAACTGGACAGCGCACAGGCCAGCGATCCCAACGTAAACAGGCTAACGGCAATCATAAAGACGCGTCGGGTACCAAATCGGTCTGCCAGCCAACCACTTACCGGGATCAGCATCGCGACAGTCAGGGTATAGCTGATAATGGCCGACTGCATGGCGAGTGGAGAGCGGTTAAGACTATGTGCTATTGCGGGTAGGGCGGTATTGAGGATCGTGGCGTCTAGTGCCTGCATAAAAAAGGCCATGGCTGCTATCCACGGTAGCCCGGCCATACTGCGTGATTTCTTTTCTGACATATTATTTATCCGGTAGCACGTTCGGTGCTATCAGCAATGCCTGACAGGCAGCAAAGGCGCGATCGCCATCGTTATCATCTATTGCGTCGACAATGGCCTGGTGCAAATCCAGTTTCACCACATCGTTATAGGTAATAGAGGTAAAGTAGGTCTGGTAAACCGAATGGAACAGAGATGCAAAGGAAATAAGGAACGGATTCGCACTCATTTCATAGATGTGCTCATGCCAGGCGATATCAACCTCAATCCAGCGTTCGCGTCTGAAGTTTCTTTTCAGCTCGACCATCTCTTCCATCAGCGTGTTGAGGTGCGCTTTCTGTTCAGCCGTACCTATGGTCGCTGCCAGTAAGCACGCCTGAGGCTCCAGGCTGATACGCATCACCAGAAAATGTTTAATGACCTGCGGGAAATTATCTTCTGTCATCCACCAGGTGAGCAGCTCCTGGTCAAGGAAGTTCCAGTTTGCTTGCGGCATGACGCGTGTACCAATACGTGGGCGCGGTAATACCATACCTTTTGCCGTTAATGTTTTTACTGCCTCTCTTACCGCGGTGCGACTCACGCCAAACTGATCGCCTAGCTCTATTTCGCCAGGCAATATCGCACCCGGTGCGTATTCACCTTTTAATATTCGCTGAGCCAGCTTTTCGGCCAGAACGTAGGACAAGTTTTTCTGTGCGGCTAGCTGTTGGGCATTTAACGGCATGAATGTTCTTCCTTACTCTTTTTCTTATTCATTAGTATGCCACCTGGAAGTGTGATTGCGGCTGCAAAAACGGCAATTTGCTTATTTTATGGCATGTTAATGGTTGTTTTGGTGAAAAAACACGCACTCGGAAAGTTATTTTAAATTTCCCCTTGTCAGCCTGAAATAACTCCCTATAATGCGCCTCCACTGACACGGAACAACGGATTACAAGCCGCCGGGTCAGCGGGGTTCCACTGAGAACTCCGGCGAAGAAAGCGAAATTAAATGCTTGACTTCGTAGCGGGATGGCGTAATATGCACACCCCGCGCCGCTGAGAAAAAGCGAAGCGGCACTGCTCTTTAACAATTTATCAGACAATCTGTGTGGGCACTCGAAGATACGGATTCTTAACGTCGCAAGACGAAAAATGAATACCAAGTCTCAACGAGTGAACACGTAATTCATTACGAAGTTTAATTCATTGAGCATCAAACTTTTAAATTGAAGAGTTTGATCATGGCTCAGATTGAACGCTGGCGGCAGGCCTAACACATGCAAGTCGAACGGTAGCACAGAGGAGCTTGCTCCTTGGGTGACGAGTGGCGGACGGGTGAGTAATGTCTGGGAAACTGCCCGATGGAGGGGGATAACTACTGGAAACGGTAGCTAATACCGCATAACGTCGCAAGACCAAAGAGGGGGACCTTCGGGCCTCTTGCCATCGGATGTGCCCAGATGGGATTAGCTAGTAGGTGGGGTAACGGCTCACCTAGGCGACGATCCCTAGCTGGTCTGAGAGGATGACCAGCCACACTGGAACTGAGACACGGTCCAGACTCCTACGGGAGGCAGCAGTGGGGAATATTGCACAATGGGCGCAAGCCTGATGCAGCCATGCCGCGTGTATGAAGAAGGCCTTCGGGTTGTAAAGTACTTTCAGCGAGGAGGAAGGTGTTGTGGTTAATAACTGCAGCAATTGACGTTACTCGCAGAAGAAGCACCGGCTAACTCCGTGCCAGCAGCCGCGGTAATACGGAGGGTGCAAGCGTTAATCGGAATTACTGGGCGTAAAGCGCACGCAGGCGGTCTGTCAAGTCGGATGTGAAATCCCCGGGCTCAACCTGGGAACTGCATCCGAAACTGGCAGGCTAGAGTCTTGTAGAGGGGGGTAGAATTCCAGGTGTAGCGGTGAAATGCGTAGAGATCTGGAGGAATACCGGTGGCGAAGGCGGCCCCCTGGACAAAGACTGACGCTCAGGTGCGAAAGCGTGGGGAGCAAACAGGATTAGATACCCTGGTAGTCCACGCCGTAAACGATGTCGACTTGGAGGTTGTGCCCTTGAGGCGTGGCTTCCGGAGCTAACGCGTTAAGTCGACCGCCTGGGGAGTACGGCCGCAAGGTTAAAACTCAAATGAATTGACGGGGGCCCGCACAAGCGGTGGAGCATGTGGTTTAATTCGATGCAACGCGAAGAACCTTACCTACTCTTGACATCCACGGAATTTAGCAGAGATGCTTTAGTGCCTTCGGGAACCGTGAGACAGGTGCTGCATGGCTGTCGTCAGCTCGTGTTGTGAAATGTTGGGTTAAGTCCCGCAACGAGCGCAACCCTTATCCTTTGTTGCCAGCGGTTAGGCCGGGAACTCAAAGGAGACTGCCAGTGATAAACTGGAGGAAGGTGGGGATGACGTCAAGTCATCATGGCCCTTACGAGTAGGGCTACACACGTGCTACAATGGCATATACAAAGAGAAGCGACCTCGCGAGAGCAAGCGGACCTCATAAAGTATGTCGTAGTCCGGATTGGAGTCTGCAACTCGACTCCATGAAGTCGGAATCGCTAGTAATCGTGGATCAGAATGCCACGGTGAATACGTTCCCGGGCCTTGTACACACCGCCCGTCACACCATGGGAGTGGGTTGCAAAAGAAGTAGGTAGCTTAACCTTCGGGAGGGCGCTTACCACTTTGTGATTCATGACTGGGGTGAAGTCGTAACAAGGTAACCGTAGGGGAACCTGCGGTTGGATCACCTCCTTACCTTAAAGAACC
>NZ_KQ089833.1:0-126091 GCF_001037515.1 Citrobacter sp. MGH110
GGTTCTTTAAGGTAAGGAGGTGATCCAACCGCAGGTTCCCCTACGGTTACCTTGTTACGACTTCACCCCAGTCATGAATCACAAAGTGGTAAGCGCCCTCCCGAAGGTTAAGCTACCTACTTCTTTTGCAACCCACTCCCATGGTGTGACGGGCGGTGTGTACAAGGCCCGGGAACGTATTCACCGTGGCATTCTGATCCACGATTACTAGCGATTCCGACTTCATGGAGTCGAGTTGCAGACTCCAATCCGGACTACGACATACTTTATGAGGTCCGCTTGCTCTCGCGAGGTCGCTTCTCTTTGTATATGCCATTGTAGCACGTGTGTAGCCCTACTCGTAAGGGCCATGATGACTTGACGTCATCCCCACCTTCCTCCAGTTTATCACTGGCAGTCTCCTTTGAGTTCCCGACCGAATCGCTGGCAACAAAGGATAAGGGTTGCGCTCGTTGCGGGACTTAACCCAACATTTCACAACACGAGCTGACGACAGCCATGCAGCACCTGTCTCAGAGTTCCCGAAGGCACCAAAGCATCTCTGCTAAGTTCTCTGGATGTCAAGAGTAGGTAAGGTTCTTCGCGTTGCATCGAATTAAACCACATGCTCCACCGCTTGTGCGGGCCCCCGTCAATTCATTTGAGTTTTAACCTTGCGGCCGTACTCCCCAGGCGGTCGACTTAACGCGTTAGCTCCGGAAGCCACGCCTCAAGGGCACAACCTCCAAGTCGACATCGTTTACGGCGTGGACTACCAGGGTATCTAATCCTGTTTGCTCCCCACGCTTTCGCACCTGAGCGTCAGTCTTTGTCCAGGGGGCCGCCTTCGCCACCGGTATTCCTCCAGATCTCTACGCATTTCACCGCTACACCTGGAATTCTACCCCCCTCTACAAGACTCTAGCCTGCCAGTTTCGGATGCAGTTCCCAGGTTGAGCCCGGGGATTTCACATCCGACTTGACAGACCGCCTGCGTGCGCTTTACGCCCAGTAATTCCGATTAACGCTTGCACCCTCCGTATTACCGCGGCTGCTGGCACGGAGTTAGCCGGTGCTTCTTCTGCGAGTAACGTCAATTGCTGCGGTTATTAACCACAACACCTTCCTCCTCGCTGAAAGTACTTTACAACCCGAAGGCCTTCTTCATACACGCGGCATGGCTGCATCAGGCTTGCGCCCATTGTGCAATATTCCCCACTGCTGCCTCCCGTAGGAGTCTGGACCGTGTCTCAGTTCCAGTGTGGCTGGTCATCCTCTCAGACCAGCTAGGGATCGTCGCCTAGGTGAGCCGTTACCCCACCTACTAGCTAATCCCATCTGGGCACATCCGATGGCAAGAGGCCCGAAGGTCCCCCTCTTTGGTCTTGCGACGTTATGCGGTATTAGCTACCGTTTCCAGTAGTTATCCCCCTCCATCGGGCAGTTTCCCAGACATTACTCACCCGTCCGCCACTCGTCACCCAAGGAGCAAGCTCCTCTGTGCTACCGTTCGACTTGCATGTGTTAGGCCTGCCGCCAGCGTTCAATCTGAGCCATGATCAAACTCTTCAATTTAAAAGTTTGATGCTCAATGAATTAAACTTCGTAATGAATTACGTGTTCACTCGTTGAGACTTGGTATTCATTTTTCGTCTTGCGACGTTAAGAATCCGTATCTTCGAGTGCCCACACAGATTGTCTGATAAATTGTTAAAGAGCAGTTGCGACGCGCTTTAGCGCTCTGTCGCGAGGTCCCGTATATTACGTTTTCCTCATTCAGAGTCAAGCATTTATTTTTGCTTTTCTCTACGAGATTCTCAGTGGAACCCCGCTGACCCGGCGGCTTGTAATCCGTTGTTCCGTGTCAGTGGAGGCGCATTATAGGGAGTTATTTCAGGCTGACAAGGGGAAATTTAAAATAATCTTCCGAGTGCGTATTTTTTCATCAAAACCACCTAAACTGACAGTTTTTCGAGCGTTTTAAAGCCATAGCGCTGTAGCACAGGCAATAATTGTTCAGCTTCTGTCGTCATTGCCATACAAAATGCAACGTTCTCATCGGTTGATTTCGCATCTGGTGCTTCATGCTCTAACAACCAGGCCGTGCGGCGCGCTATCGCGGCACCAGAATCCACCAGTCTCGTCCCCTCGGGAAGGACCTGTAAAAGCTCTTCCTGTAATAGAGGGAAATGAGTGCAACCGAGCACTACTGTGTCAGGTGGTTCAGACATCCGCAGCCACGGACGCAGAATACGCCGCAGCTCTTCCAGAGAAACTGTTTCACCGTGCAGCTTCGCTTCCGCAAGTTCCACCAGCTCAGCAGAACCCAACATTGCAATTTGGCATTCGTTAGCGAATCGCGCAATCAGCTCATGGGTATACGACCGCTTCACTGTTGCACGTGTAGCCAGTAGCCCCACAACACCGTTCGCCGTGAGTCGCGCTGCCGGTTTAATCGCAGGCACCACGCCCACAACCGGGAAAGCAAATTTCTCACGTAACGCAGGGAGCGACACCGTGCTTGCTGTATTACACGCGATGACCGCAAGAGAGAGGGGATAGCGCTGCTGGACCGCAGTCACTATCTCAACAACACGCTCGACGATAAACTCCTCGCTCTTCTCTCCATAAGGAAAGGCGACGTTGTCGAAAGCGTAGATATAGTGGAGATCCGGCAGAAGGCGCCGGATCTCGTCATAGACCGACAACCCACCGACGCCGGAATCAAATACCAGCACGGTGGGACGGGGATCAGAAGGTGTAGCTGCCAGACAAGGTGTATTCCCGTCCTGCAGTTGCGTAGCCATAAACTGTCTCGTAATCTTTATCGAACAGGTTGGCGATTTTACCACGAACTGTCAGCTGTGAGGTGATTGGATATGACACTCCGATATCCCACAAGCTGACGCCGCCTAATTTAACATCACGATTATTGTCGTAATCATTATCGTAACGTTCACCTATATATTGATAAGCAACGTTCCACCCCAAGTCCTGAACCTGCCCAGTTAACTCATACTTAACCTGCTGTTTTGCTCGGCGATAGAGTACCTTATTCGTATCATCATCCCGCGGGTCAACATACTGTAGCGTCAGGTGATGATCTACCGGGCCAGTCGTAACATTCCCAGTCCATTCCAGCCCTTTAATCGTGGCTGACTTAACGTTGACGTACTGGTTATTCTTGTAATCGATCAGGTTTTGAATTTCATAATGATATGCAGAAAGACGCCAATCAAGCGGCCCTGTCAATCCATCAATCCCTGCTTCCCACTGTTTAGATTCTTCCGGTTTCAAATTCGGGTTGGCTGCAATACCCGGCCCATAGGAAGAGGCAAAACGCGTAGCCCCGTATTGCTGACCAAGTGAAGGAGCCAGGAAACCTGTGCCATAAGAGAGCGTTGCACGGTAGCCATCAACAAACTCCCAGCCTGCAGCAGTCTGCCAGGTGCCATGCCAGCCGAATTGTTCATCATGATCTTCACGGCCTGAGGCTTCCAGCGTGACGCTATCAATTTGTTGTTGCCCAGTTAGATAAAGTCCGGTCGTATCACGTTTATAAGCGTCCGATTTCGTGGTACTACTGGAAGTCAGCTTTTCTTGTTTCCAGTCGACACCACCGCTAATCGCTCCATGCCCAACCTCAACGTTATTTCCCCACTGAATATAGCGCTGTTCCATATTATCCAGCGTAGCATCCCCCGCATAACGACCGAGTTGATTGCTATAGTTGTAATCTTTGAGATGCTGGTAGTTAGCAATCAGTTGGGCGGAATAGATACCTGAGCTGTAACGAAGGCCGGAATCCCAGGACTGAGTGTAATTCTGAGCTTCGTCATTACCGCCAGCATAGCCATAAGAGCCCTGATCGTAATCGCTATTCGCCGTGTAGCCGTAACCACGGAAGAAACCGGAGAAGTTATCGTTAAACTTGTGCTGCAAGCCGCCCCAGAACAGTTTGTTGCGATAACCATCGCGATCGCTGTCACCGCTGTAAGGGGAATCAGGTTGAATGTTAAAACCTTTGGTCGTCTGGTAAGCGCCAGCCGCCGTCACCATCGTGTCACCAAATCGTTTATTTATCGTGCCGTCGTAGGTCTGATAACCATCAGTCCCCATACCTGCGTTGATCTGTGATTTCTCTTCATTACTCATCGTAATGATGTTCATCACACCACCGATCGCACCAGATCCGTACACAGCTGAACGCGGCCCGCGAATATATTCAACACGTTGCACCAACGATACCGGAATCTGACCAATATCAATCGCATTACCGATGCCTGCACGCGCCATCGGCACGCCATCAATCAATACCAGGACATGCCGGGACTCAGTACCGCGAACATACAGCGAGGAGCTTTTCCCCATACCGCCGCTTTGCGAAATATCTACGCCCGGCAATCGGCGCATGACATCATTGAGATCTTTTGACTGCCAGCGCTGAATATCTTCACGCGTCACCACATCAGTGGGGGCAAGGACAGTATTAACAGGCTGCTGAAAACGGTTGGCAGTAACGACGAGAGTATCTGGGCTAGTATCCTGTGCCCAACCAGAAAATGCCGTGACGGAAAGTGCCGTGCACAGCAACGATTTTTTAATCATTGTAAAGCATCCACAATATAAGAAGGATGCCGCAGGTCCCACCGATAGTACGCGATGATGAAAGCCAGATGCGACGTTAGCCGGCAGGTCTTCGGGCTTGGAGGCAACTTAAAGAGACGATAACTTCCCACGGCATGCCGCAGTGTCTGCACCAGGTGCGCTCATCCCCTACCTTCCTTACCGCTGCGCGTCAGCTCCAGATTCACACTGGATTCCCTTTTAACTCACAGGACCGGAAAACGGATGCTACAGTTTGTTACAACCCACTGTCCAGACTGCGTATCACAATATCGGAAATCATCAATGACTGGACATCTGATGAGCAATCCCTACAATCCCCGCGTACTTTTATTTTTCAGGACGCATCATGACCCCCGAACACCTTCCGACAGAACAGTACGACGCACAGTTAACTGAAAAAGTGGTGCGTCTGCAGAGCTTAATGACGCCATTTTATGCACAGGCTCCGGAAGTGTTTCGCTCACCGGTCAGCCACTACCGTATGCGCGCGGAATTCCGTTTGTGGCATGACGGTGATGATCTGTACCACATCATGTTCGACAGCCAGACCAAAAACCGTATCCGTGTCGACAGCTTCCCGGCAGCCAGTGAGCTTATCAACACGCTAATGACGGCAATGATCGAAGGCGTTCGCAACAACCACGTACTGCGTCACAAACTGTTTCAGATTGATTACCTCACAACCCTGAGCGGTCAGGCGGTGGTATCGATGCTGTACCATAAAAAGCTGGATGATGAATGGCGTCAGGAAGCTGAAGCGCTGCGGGATGCGCTACGGGCGAAAAACCTGAATGTGCATCTGATTGGCCGGGCAACCAAAACCAAAATCGAGCTGGATCAGGACTACATTGACGAACGCCTACCGGTTGCGGGTAAAGAGATTATCTATCGCCAGGTTGAGAACAGCTTCACCCAGCCGAACGCCGCCATGAATATTCAGATGCTGGAGTGGGCGATTGATGTTACCAGGGGCTCAAAAGGCGATCTGCTGGAGCTGTATTGCGGCAATGGCAATTTCTCGTTAGCCCTGGCACAAAACTTCAACCGCGTACTGGCAACGGAAATCGCCAAGCCGTCCGTTACTGCTGCACAGTACAACATTGCGGCTAACCAGATTGAAAACGTACAAATAATCCGCATGGCGGCCGAAGAGTTTACTCAGGCGATGAACGGCGTTCGCGAGTTCAACCGTTTGCAGGGAATCGATCTGAAGAGTTACCAGTGTGAAACTATCTTCGTTGATCCACCGCGCAGCGGTCTGGACAGCGAAACGGAGAAAATGGTGCAGGCGTATCCGCGCATTCTGTACATCTCCTGCAATCCGGAGACGCTGTGTAAAAACCTGGAAACGTTAAGCCAGACGCACAATGTTTCACGTCTGGCGCTATTCGATCAGTTCCCGTATACGCACCATATGGAGTGCGGCGTACTGTTAACCAAGAAGTAAGACAGAACGTAGGCTGGATAAGCACTACCTGTTCAGATTGCCGGATAGCGGCTTTGCCTTATCCGGCCTACCGCTACAACTGTTACTCCGCAATTTCCTGTTTACGGTTACGGACTTTAAAGCCGATCCAGAACACCAGAATCACAGACAGTACCGCCGGGAAGAAGTTAGAGCCGATATCCGGATATTCAGCGCGTACCACGGTGCTGTACAACAGAACGCCGAGGATAAAGCAGGCGGCAGCCAGGCCCGGCAATCCCACAGGCATGGTGCGGTTCTGATAGCGTTGATGCAGACAATACACCGTCAGCACCAGCGAAATGATCGGGAATACTGAAAATGGCACAATGGAGCTAAACAGCGCCGCAAATGTACCATTGATCGATAAGCCAGCAACCAGCGCCAGCAGCAGCGTACCTTTATCTTGACCTGACTGTTTCATTGCTTGTCCTTCTCGTTACTCGGAGTGGTGCGTCATCTTCTCTTGTTCACGGCGGTACCAATAAAATGCGCCTTTCGCGATCATGCGTAGTTGCAATACCAGCCGCTCTTCCAGCTGTCGGCGCTGTTCAGCGCCAACATCCAGTGCTTCTGCCCCGGCGCTGAACACAATGGTTACCATGGCTTCGGCTTGCGCTTCAGTAAACGCACGAGGCATATGGTTTTCGAGTTCCAGATAGTCCGCAAGTTCCGCAATGAAGTGCTGAATTTCACGAGCGACCGCTGCACGAAACGCTGCGGATGTCCCCGAACGCTCGCGCAATAATAAACGGAAGGCGTTGGGATTGTTGCCGATGAACTCCATAAATGTTGAGACCGAGGTGCGGATCACACTCCCGCCCTTCGCGATACGCTGGCGCGCCTGGCGCATCAACTGACGCAGCATCAGACCGCTCTCGTCCACCATCGTCAGGCCGAGTTCATCCACATCGCGGAAATGGCGATAAAACGAGGTTGGCGCAATGCCCGCTTCACGAGCGACTTCGCGTAAACTGAGGCTGGCAAAACTACGCTCAGCGCTGAGTTGACTAAATGCGGCTTCTACCAGCGAACGCCGGGTTTTCTCTTTTTGTTGCGCTCTAACGCCCATCACGATGTCTGAATCCTTCCACATACCTTGCTGGCACTATACCAGAGATTAGGCGGTTGGCATGGCTTTGTGAATGATTGTTTACGCGCAGTTTGTGCTTCGACTTCGCAAAAAAGCACAACGATAATTGGGTTATCTCAACAACGATGTTACTATTCTGTTGCTTTTATGTATAAGAACAGGTAAGCCTGACCATGTCACATTCTTACGATTACGATGCAATAGTAATAGGTTCCGGTCCCGGCGGCGAAGGCGCGGCAATGGGTCTGGTTAAGCAAGGAGCGCGCGTCGCGGTAATTGAGCGCTATCATAACGTCGGCGGAGGTTGTACCCACTGGGGCACCATCCCGTCGAAAGCTCTCCGCCACGCCGTCAGCCGCATTATTGAATTCAATCAGAACCCACTGTACAGCGACCACTCCCGACTCCTTCGTTCTTCTTTCGCCGATATTCTCAACCACGCTGATAACGTTATTAATCAGCAAACGCGTATGCGGCAAGGATTTTACGAGCGCAACCACTGCGAAATTTTGCAGGGAAATGCTCGTTTTGTTGATGAACACACGATCGCCCTGGAATGTCACGACGGTACGGTGGAAACGCTGACTGCGGATAAGTTTGTTATTGCCTGCGGTTCGCGTCCTTATCGCCCTGTTGATGTCGACTTTTCGCATCCCCGGGTTTACGACAGTGACTCTATCCTGAGCCTGCACCACGAACCCCGTCATGTGCTGATTTATGGCGCAGGGGTCATTGGCTGTGAATATGCGTCGATCTTCCGTGGAATGGACGTCAAAGTTGATTTAATCAACACCCGCGATCGTCTGCTGGCATTCCTCGATCAGGAGATGTCCGACTCGCTCTCTTACCACTTCTGGAACAACGGTGTGGTCATTCGCCACAACGAAGAGTATGAGAAGATTGAAGGTTGCGATGACGGGGTCATCATGCACCTGAAGTCCGGTAAGAAACTGAAGGCCGACTGCCTGCTGTACGCCAATGGCCGTACCGGTAATACCGATTCGCTGGCGCTGGAAAACATTGGTCTGAAAACCGACAGCCGCGGGCAGCTCAAAGTGAATAGTATGTACCAGACGGCGCTGCCGCATGTGTACGCCGTAGGGGATGTGATTGGTTATCCGAGCCTGGCATCGGCGGCCTACGACCAGGGACGCATTGCCGCCCAGGCATTAGTAAAAGGCGAAGCCACTGCGCATCTGATCGAAGATATCCCAACCGGGATTTATACCATTCCGGAAATCAGCTCCGTTGGTAAAACAGAACAGCAGCTCACGGCAATGAAAGTTCCCTACGAAGTTGGCCGCGCCCAGTTTAAGCATCTGGCACGTGCGCAAATCGTGGGTATGAGTGTCGGAACGCTGAAGATCCTGTTCCATCGCGAAACCAAAGAGATTTTGGGGATCCACTGCTTTGGGGAGCGCGCGGCCGAAATTATTCACATCGGACAAGCGATAATGGAGCAAAAAGGTGGTGGTAACACTATCGAGTACTTCGTTAACACCACCTTTAACTACCCAACCATGGCAGAAGCCTATCGGGTAGCGGCGCTAAATGGCTTAAACCGCCTGTTTTAACGCACTGTCGAAATGGCCATCCATTGATCCACGGATGGCCTCTGCCAGCTGTTCATAACGGCTGCGCAGCGGCGAACCAGGACGGTACACCAGACCAATCGTACGACGCGGTTCGGGTTTAATGCATGGCAGATAAACGACACCATCACGCTTACGCTCCGGTGGAACGGCCAGCGCAGGCAGTAAGGTAATACCACTGCCTGCCGCCACCATGTTACGCAGCGTTTCCAGACTGGTTGCCCGAAAATGGGTATCTTCATCAGCACCCGCTTCAAAGCAGAAACCCATCGCCTGATCGCGCAGACAGTGGCCATCTTCCAGCATCAGCAGTTTTTCACCCGCCAGATCGGACATCGGTACACAGTCACGGTTTGCCCATGGGTGATCTTCATAGATCGCCAGCATCATAGGCTCATCAAATAACGGTACTTCGATGAACGCCTCACTCTCTTTGACCAGCGCCAGAATGACGCAGTCGAGCTTGCCGCTATCCAGTTGCGCCAACAGCTGATGTGTCTGCGCTTCATGGAGATACATCTCCAGTTTTGGGAAGGTCTGGTGCAACATCGGAATAATATGCGGCAGCAGGTATGGCCCCACCGTTGGGATCAAACCAATATGCAGCGGGCCAGACATTGTCTCGCCTTGTTGGCTTGCCATCTCCTTGAGCACTTTGACCTCGCGCAGCACGGTGCGCGCCTGATCCACCAGCAGCAAACCGGCCTGGGTGAACAGCACCTTGCGACTCGTACGCTCCAGCAACATGACGCCAAGCTCATCTTCCAGCTTGCGGATCTGCCCGCTCAGCGTGGGTTGGCTAACGTGACAGGAGTCTGCCGCTCGTCGGAAGTGACGATGTTCGGCTAGCGCCACCAGGTATTCAAGATCACGAATATTCATTATTCATCCTCCATCGCCACGATAGTTCGTAGCGATAGGTAGCATAGCAACGAACGATTATCCCTATCAAGCTTTCTGTTTAATAATGCACCACAGAAACGGAACGGTACCCCTTTAACCCTTGAAGCTACTGTCCGTTTGAGAGTTTCTCTCATACTCGAAATAACTAAAGCCAACGTGAACTTTTGCGGACCTTGAGTCCGCATTTTTTTGCATAAAAAAAGCCCGGCGTCGCAAAGCTCGGCCGGGTTATGGTTTGGTAGGCCTGATAAGCGTAGCGCCATCAGGCAGAACGGCGCACAGTGCCGGATGGCGGCTTCGCCTTATCCGACCTACAGGCGTGCCTTCGCGTAGTCGATCGCCTGCGCAACCTGCTGCGGCGACACGCCACCTTTCGCTGCACGTTTATCCAGACACGATTGCAACGAGAGGATCGGGTAAACGTCATCGCCAATCACCTGGCTGAACTTTTGTAAGTCGGCAAGCGACAGCGCTTCCAGCGGTTTGCCCTGACGAATCGCCTCGACCACCGTTTCCCCCACAATATGGTGCGCTTCGCGGAACGGGACGCCTTTCGCCACCAGATAATCCGCCAGCTCAGTGGCGTTAGCATAACCCTGCTGCGCCGCTTCCTGGCAACGCGGACGTTTCACCTGGATTCCATCCAGCACCAGCGCGGCCATATGCAGACAGTCCAGCCAGGTGTCGAGCGCGTCGAACAGCCCTTCTTTGTCTTCCTGCATATCTTTGTTGTATGCCAGTGGAAGGCCTTTTAAAGTCATCATCATGCCGGTCAGCGCACCCTGCACGCGACCGCATTTGCCACGGATCAGCTCCAGCGCATCCGGGTTTTTCTTCTGCGGCATCAGAGATGAACCGGAAGTCACACGGTCGGAGAGTTCAACAAAGCCCGCTTCGCCGGTGTTAAAGAAAATCAGATCTTCAGCAAAACGCGACAGGTGTACCATGCCGATAGAGGCGTCGGAGAGTAACTCCAGCACGTGGTCACGGTCAGAAACGCTGTCCAGGCTGTTGCGCGTTGCCGAGGCAAAGCCCAACCAAGCCGCCAACTGCTCGCGATCGATTTCATACGCCGTACCCGCCAGCGCGCCGCAGCCTAACGGACTGACGTCCAGGCGTTTGAGCGCATCCTGCAAACGGCTCTCGTCACGCGCCAACATTTCAACATAGGCCAGACACCAGTGAGCAAACGTCACCGGCTGCGCACGTTGCAGGTGGGTGTAACCCGGCATGACGGCGTCCTGGTTATTCTCCGCCGTCACCACCAGCGCAGTTTGCAACTGACGATTGGCCGACAGTAATTCGATAACCGTATCTTTGCACCACAGCTTGAGATCGGTCGCGACCTGGTCATTACGGCTACGCCCGGTATGCAGTTTTTTACCAAGCTGGCCGACTTTATCAATCAGCTTACCTTCCACCCAACTGTGAATATCTTCGGCATCGCTTTGCAAAATCTGCTGAGGATTCGCGCGAACCTCTTCCAGCAGGTTATTCAGCGCCTCTTCCAACTGCAGCTGTTCATCGGCAGTCAGTACACCTACCGTTACCAACGCTTTGGACCAGGCCACAGAGCCAACAATATCCTGTTCTGCCAGGCGGTAGTCAAAACGCAACGAGTCGTTGAACTGTTTGAACCGCTGATCTGCTGCCTGTGTAAAACGCCCACCCCAAAGTGCCATAACGAATTTCCTTAATATGATATTTTTGCCCGGTGGCGCTGCGCTTACCGAGCCTACAAAACCCACGTAGACCGGATAAGGCGAAGCCGCCATCCGGCACATTAATAGTTAAGCCAGAATACGCGTACCAATTGGCGTGCCGTTAAACAGCGCCGGAAGTTGCTCTGCATGACGCCAGGAGGCGATATCCACCGGACGGCCCAGCGTACGCGCGGCATCCAGCGCTGCATTCACCTTCACGATCATGCCATCGGTAATAATGCCCTGTTCAATCAGCTGTTCCGCTTTCGCCGCGGTCATTTCGGCAATGCGCTGGCCTTTGCCATCCAGAATACCGCTCACATCAGAGAGCAGGATCAGATCCGCACCCAGTGTTGCCGCCAGCGCCGTTGCAGCCTGATCGGCATTCACGTTCATCAGCAGACCATCATCAGTGACACCAATAGAGCTCACTACCGGCAGAAAACCGCTTTCCAGCAGCGTGTTAATCAGCTTAGGCGAACCCGGCTGCGCCAGTCCAACATGACCCAGTTCTTTATCGAGCGGCGTCACTTTTACGCTGTCGCCATCGCCAAGATACAGACCAACAGACGCGATGTGATGCTTTTTCGCCCAGGCCAGCAAGGTTTTATTCGCCGTTCCCGCCAGGGCACCGGTAATAATTTCAATTTGATCGGCAGGCGTGACGCGCAGACCATTTTTCTTTTTCACCGGCAGATTCAGCTGCTTCATCAGCTCGTCGACCACGCAGCCGCCACCGTGCACAATGACCAGCGGACGCTGGTGCGACTCACGATAATTCACCAGTGCGGTAAACAAGCGCTCCAGCGCCTCTTCACTATCCAGTAAAACGCCGCCCAGCTTGATAATTAATGGATTCATTGTTGCACCCTTAAATAAGAGACTGCGTTTGGGCAAAGCCAAAACGAATATTTGCGCACTGCATCGCCTGTGACGCCGCGCCTTTCAATAAGTTGTCTTCCGTCGCCACAACGATCAAATGCTCACCCTGCACAGCAAACCCGATATCACAGAATGGTAATCCAACCACATTCTTCAACGCTGGAACCCCTTTGTCATACAGACGCACCAACGGTTTATCGCCATACGCCTGTTGCAGCGTCTGAGCCACCTGAGCATGAGTTACGCCCGCTTTAAGGCGGCAAGTGATAGTTTCCAGAATTCCGCGCGGGAAGTTGCCCAGATGTGGGGTGAAAATCACTTCAGCCCCCAAATGAGTGGCGATTTCCGGCTGGTGACGATGGGTAAACACGCCATACGGTTGCAGGCTTACTTCGCAAAAACTATTAGAGATAGCCGCTTTACGGCCCGCGCCGCTCACGCCGCTGGTCGCATTAATTACCGGCCACTGGCTGAGATCCAACAGCCCGGCATCAATCAGTGGTTTCAGCGAAAGCTGCGCCGCCGTCGGGTAACAACCCGGCACAGCAATCAGATTCGCTTCTTTCAGCTGGTCTTCGTTCCATTCCGCCAGCCCGTAAACTGCCTGCTCCAGCAGATCGGGATGCTGATGGGTAAAACCATAATATTTTTCATAGAACGCGCCGTCATTTACGCGAAACGCGCCAGAGAGGTCAAACACCACGCAACCGGCCTGCAAAAACTGCGGAGCCAGGTCATGACTTACCTCATGAGCCGTTGCGAGGAACACAACATCCACCCCTGCGCTAAACTCGCTGATATCTGACATTGGCTGCAACGGTAAATCGACAATGCCTTTCAACTGCGGATGCAAATCGGAGATTAATTTTCCTGCATCATTGCTTTGCGCTGAGACGGTCAAAGCGGTTATGGTCATATCAGGATGGCGATTTACATAGGTCACAAGCTCTGCGCCGGCATAGCCACTGGCGCCCACAATCAGCGTATTCAACATCGGGGCTGCTCACCTTCTTAGATTCTGTTGCCAGGTATAAGCCTTTATCACCTCACCTTACACTTGGTGGGTTTTATTACGCTCAACGTTAATGTATTTTTATTCACAAATACTGCATGAATATTGATACTATCATGACCCGAGGTGTGTCAACAATGAAAAACAATTTACCGCCATTTATCGAGATTTACCGCGCTCTGATTGCCACGCCATCGATTAGCGCTACCGAAGAAGCGCTCGATCAAAGCAATGCAGGTTTAATCACTCTGTTGGCGGGCTGGTTTAAAGATTTAGGCTTCAATGTGGAGGTCCAGCCGGTTCCCGATACGCGAAATAAATTCAATATGCTGGCGAGCATTGGACAGGGCGCTGGTGGTCTGTTGTTGGCGGGCCATACCGATACCGTACCCTTTGACGACGGACGCTGGACGCGCGATCCGTTCACCCTGACCGAGCATGACAATAAGCTCTATGGTTTGGGTACGGCGGACATGAAAGGCTTCTTCGCCTTTATCCTCGACGCGTTGCGTGATGTCGACGTCACGAAGCTGAAAAAGCCCCTCTACATTCTGGCCACTGCTGACGAAGAGACCAGCATGGCGGGAGCTCGCTACTTTTCTGAAACCACTGCTCTGCGCCCAGACTGCGCGATTATTGGCGAACCCACTTCACTGCAACCGGTTCGCGCACACAAAGGTCATATCTCTAATGCGATACGCATTCTGGGACAATCGGGTCATTCAAGCGATCCGGCACGTGGCGTTAATGCGATTGAACTGATGCATGATGCCATCGGCCATATCATGCATCTGCGCGATGACCTGAAAGCGCGCTATCACCATGATGCCTTTACCGTTCCGTATCCAACGTTAAATTTGGGCCACATCCACGGCGGCGACGCCGCCAACCGAATCTGCGCCTGCTGCGAACTGCATATGGATATTCGCCCGCTACCGGGTATGACGCTAAACGATCTCAATGGGTTACTTAACGAAGCGCTGGCCCCTGTCAGCGAACGCTGGCCGGGTCGCCTGACCATATCGGAACTGCATCCACCGATTCCAGGCTATGAGTGTCCACCTGACCATCAACTGGTAGAGGTGGTTGAGAAACTGCTGGGCGCACAGACTGAAGTGGTGAACTACTGCACCGAAGCGCCATTTATCCAGACGCTTTGCCCGACGCTGGTATTGGGTCCAGGTTCTATTAATCAGGCGCATCAGCCGGATGAATATCTGGAAACACGCTTTATTAAGCCAACTCGCGAATTAATCACCCAGGTTGTGCATCATTTCTGCTGGCATTAACTGCTTATCACCCCGCTAATCCTTTAGTGGTAAGCGGGGTGATTTTTTAACATTTCCATAAGCAACGCTTATTTGATTGGATGTGAATTAAATAACGTAAATTCACGGCATTTATTCGTTTGCTGAACCGATTTCGCAGCAATTGACGTCACGTGTTTTACGTGGCTTTATAAAAGACGGCTAAAAAGTTAAGTCCGCAAGATTTCGCGTGATAGTCAGGCGTGAAAGATACAGGACATATTCAAAATAGATGGGGTGTCTGGGTTAATATGAACGAACAATATTCCGCGTTGCGTAGTAATGTCAGTATGCTCGGCAAAGTGCTGGGAGAGACCATCAAGGATGCGCTGGGAGAGAACATTCTTGATCGCGTAGAAACAATTCGTAAGCTGTCCAAATCATCTCGCGCTGGCAATGAAGTTAATCGCCAGGAATTGCTCACCACACTGCAAAATCTGTCTAACGACGAGCTGCTGCCGGTTGCCCGCGCATTTAGCCAGTTCCTGAACCTGGCCAACACCGCCGAGCAATACCACAGCATTTCGCCAAAAGGCGAAGCAGCCAGCAACCCGGAAGTGATTGCTCGCACTCTGCGTAAACTGAAAGAGCAGCCCAACCTCAATGACGCCACCATCAAGAAAGCCGTAGAATCACTCTCTCTGGAGCTGGTACTCACCGCCCACCCGACCGAGATCACTCGTCGTACGCTGATCCATAAAATGGGTGAAGTGAATGCCTGCCTCAAGCAGCTTGATAACAAAGACCTCGTCGATTATGAACGCAACCAACTGATGCGCCGTCTGCGTCAGCTCATTGCCCAGTCCTGGCATACGGATGAGATCCGCAAGCTGCGCCCAAGCCCGGTTGATGAAGCCAAATGGGGTTTCGCGGTAGTTGAAAACAGCCTGTGGGAAGGTGTACCGAACTACCTGCGCGAGCTGAATGAACAACTGGAAGAGCATCTGGGTTATAAGCTGCCGGTTGATTTTGTCCCGGTTCGATTTACTTCCTGGATGGGCGGTGACCGTGATGGTAACCCGAACGTAACGGCAGATATCACCCGTCACGTGCTGCTGCTCAGCCGCTGGAAAGCAACAGATCTGTTCCTGAAAGACATCCAGTTTCTGATTTCTGAGCTTTCAATGGTGGATGCCACGCCGGAGCTGATGGCGCTGGTAGGCGAAGAAGGCGCAGCTGAACCTTATCGCTATCTGATGAAAACCTTGCGTTCTCGTCTGATGGCAACTCAGGCCTGGCTTGAAGCCCGTCTGAAAGGCGAGAAATTGCCGAAACCTGCGGGACTGCTCACCCAAAACGAACAGCTTTGGGACCCGCTATACGCGTGCTACCAGTCTCTGCAGGCCTGTGGCATGGGTATTATCGCCAATGGCGAATTGCTCGACACCCTTAGGCGCGTGAAGTGTTTCGGTGTGCCGCTGGTGCGTATTGATATTCGTCAGGAAAGCACCCGTCATACTGAAGCCCTGGGCGAACTGACCCGTTATCTGGGCATTGGCGACTACGAAAACTGGTCGGAAGCGGATAAACAGGCTTTCCTGATCCGCGAACTGAATTCCAAGCGTCCGCTCCTGCCGCGTAACTGGGAACCGAGCAACGACACCCGTGAAGTGCTCGACACCTGTCGGGTCATTGCCGAAGCCCCATATGGCTCCATTGCCGCCTATGTTATCTCGATGGCGAAAACTCCGTCGGATGTGCTGGCCGTGCATCTGCTGCTGAAAGAAGCCGGAATTGGTTTTGCTATGCCGGTCGCTCCGCTATTTGAAACGCTGGACGACCTCAACAATGCCGATGACGTCATGTCTCAACTTTTAAATATCGACTGGTACCGCGGCTTTATTCAGGGCAAACAGATGGTCATGATTGGCTATTCTGATTCCGCAAAAGACGCGGGCGTGATGGCGGCCTCCTGGGCGCAATACCAGGCTCAGGACGCGCTAATCAAAACCTGCGAAAAAGCCGGTATCGAACTGACGCTGTTCCACGGTCGCGGTGGTTCCATTGGTCGCGGCGGCGCGCCTGCACATGCGGCGCTACTCTCTCAACCGCCGGGCAGCCTGAAAGGCGGTCTGCGCGTGACAGAACAAGGGGAGATGATCCGCTTTAAGTACGGCCTGCCGGAAGTGACCATCAGCAGCCTGTCGCTGTATACCGGAGCAATTCTGGAGGCCAACCTGTTACCACCGCCAGAACCGAAAGATAGCTGGCGTCATATCATGGATGAGCTTTCCGATATTTCCTGCGAGCTCTATCGTGGATATGTGCGTGAAAACAAAGACTTCGTCCCTTATTTCCGCTCAGCGACACCGGAGCAGGAACTGGGTAAACTCCCGCTCGGTTCACGTCCGGCAAAACGCCGTCCGACCGGCGGGGTAGAGTCTCTGCGCGCCATTCCGTGGATCTTCGCCTGGACGCAGAACCGCCTGATGCTCCCGGCCTGGTTGGGTGCAGGTACCGCGCTGCAAAAAGTGGTTGAAGACGGCAAGCAAAGCGAACTGGAAGCCATGTGCCGCGACTGGCCATTCTTCTCCACACGCCTTGGCATGCTGGAAATGGTTTTCGCGAAAGCAGACCTGTGGCTGGCAGAGTATTACGATCAGCGCCTGGTCAAAAAAGATCTGTGGCCGCTGGGTGCAGAGCTACGCCAACGCCTGGCAGCAGATATCGATGTCGTACTGGCGATTGCCAACGACTCGCATTTGATGGCCGACCTGCCGTGGATTGCCGAGTCCATTCAGTTAAGGAATGTTTATACTGACCCACTGAACGTCTTACAGGCAGAGCTGTTACACCGCTCACGCCAGGCAGAAGAACAGGGCAATGCACCGGACCCACGCGTGGAACAAGCATTGATGGTCACAATCGCTGGTGTCGCCGCTGGTATGCGTAATACTGGCTAACGTCCCTCCCCCCGTCGCCTTCGTGCTATTGTACGAAGGCGACAGCAAAAACCACTGTTACAACCACTTCATTTTCAATATATTTCCCCTCGAACATATTCACCACGTGAATATAACAACGGCAAAACACGATCCTAAGATCGTGATGCTTCAGTTCCTCTTAATGTTTAGGTGCTAATCTTGGCGCTACAATTAAAGACAGGCTCATACTATGCAATCCTTACAACTCCAGTCTAAACCCGTATTTAGCTGGAAAGCCCTGGGTTGGGCGCTCCTCTATTTTTGGTTCTTTTCTTCGTTACTGCAGGCCGTTATCTATTTTAGCGGCTACAGCGGATCTACCGGTTTACGCGACTCCTTGCTGTTTAGCTCGCTGTGGTTGATTCCGGTATTCTTATTTCCAAACCGTATCCGCATTATTGCTGCCGTGATAGGCGTGGTGTTATGGGCGGCCTCGCTGGCTGCTCTGAGCTATTACGTCATCTACGGGCAAGAGTTCTCGCAAAGCGTTCTGTACGTAATGTTTGAAACCAATGCGAACGAAGCCAGCGAATATCTGAGCCAATATTTCAGCCTGAAGATTGTCTTAATTGCGCTGGCCTATACAGCTGTGGCAATTCTGCTATGGACACGTCTGCGTCCTGTGCATATTCCATCACCCTGGCGCTATCTGGTGTCGTTTGCACTGTTATACGGATTGATTCTGCATCCGATGACAGTGAACACGTTTATCAAACATAAGCCGTTTGAAAAAACGTTGGATGGTCTCGCCTCACGCATGGAGCCTGCCGCACCGTGGCAGTTCATCTCCGGGTATTATCAGTATCGTCAGCAGTTAACCGCGCTGAACAGCCTGCTGAATGAGAACAATGCCCTGCCGCCATTGGCCAACTTTAAAGACAGCTCAGGTGACGCGCCGCGTACGCTGGTACTGGTGATTGGCGAGTCAACGCAACGTGGCCGCATGAGCCTGTACGGTTACCCACGCGAAACAACGCCTGAACTGGATGCGCTGCATAAATCCGATCCTAACTTCACCGTGTTCAATAATGTCGTGACCTCACGTCCGTACACCATTGAAATCCTGCAGCAGGCGCTGACCTTTGCCAACGAGAAGAACCCAGATCTGTATCTGACTCAGCCGTCCCTGATGAACATGATGAAACAGGCAGGTTATAAAACCTTCTGGATCACCAATCAGCAGACGATGACCGCCCGCAACACCATGCTGACGGTGTTCTCTAAGCAGACGGATAAACAGTTCTATATGAACCAGCAGCGTACCCAAAGTGCGCGCGAATATGACAGCAACGTGCTGGCGCCATTTAAAGAAGTACTGGCTGACCCTGCACCGAAAAAGTTCATCATCGTTCACCTGCTGGGTACGCATATTAAGTACAAATTCCGATACCCGGATGGTCAGGGTAAGTTCGACAATAATATCGACAATGTGCCCGCTGGCCTGAGTAACGATGAGCTGGAAGCTTACAACGATTACGACAGCGCGAATGTCTACAATGACCATATCATTGCCAGTCTGATCAAAGACTATAAAGCGACCGATCCGAACGGCTTCCTGCTGTACTTCTCCGATCATGGGGAAGAGGTATACGATACGCCGCCGCATAAAACGCAGGGTCGTAATGAAGACAACCCAACGCGTCATATGTATACGGTGCCGTTCCTGCTGTGGACCTCGGAAAAATGGCAGGCTGCACACCCGCGTGACTTCTCACAGGATGTGAATCGTAAATACAGCAGCTCAGAGCTTATCCACACCTGGTCTGATTTAGCGGGCTTCACCTATGATGGTTTCGATCCAACTCGTGCCATTACCAGCCCGCAGTTCAAAGAGACGACCCGCTGGATTGGCAACCCGTACAAAAAGAATGCCCTGATTGATTACGATACCCTTCCTTACGGCGATCAAATCGGTAATCAGTAACAGTCTGCCGGATGCGCTACGCTTATCCGGCCTACAGCTCGCAAAGACTTGTAGGCCGGATAAGGCATTAGCCGCCATCCGGCAATAATCACTTGAGGGCGATTGTTTTCAACGTTACTGTTTCCCTGTCTGCTGCCTGCAAGGGATTAACATGTATCACGACATCAGCCACCTGCTCTCTCGCCTGATCAACGGCCCCACACCGCTGCGGCAGATTTACTTTGCCAGCACCAGTAGCTCAACGCCGGAACTGGCGTATCAGGTCGATTTTCCCCGACTGGAGATTGTACTGGAAGGTGAATTCACCGATAACGGTGTTGCTGGTGCATCCGCGACGTTACAGCCTTGCGATGCCTTGTTCGTTCCGGCTGGTGGCTGGAACTTTCCACAGTGGCTCACACCGGTGACCACACTCAGTATCTTATTTGGCAAACAGCAACTGGGTTTTAGCATCGTTCAGTGGGACGGTAAGCAATATCAAAACCTTACCCGCCAGCACGTCGCGCGGCGTGGACCGCGTATTGGCTCATTCCTGCTGCAAACGCTCAATGAAATGCAGATGCAGCCGCAGGAGCAGCAAACCGCCAGGCTAATCGTTGCAAGCTTACTGAGCCACTGCCGCGATCTGCTCGGCAGCCAGATCCAAACCGCATCACGCAGCCAGGCGCTTTTCGAAGCCATTCGCAACTATATTGACGAACGCTACGCTTCACCGCTCACCCGAGAATCCGTCGCGCAGGCGTTCTACATCTCACCCAATTATCTTTCCCACCTTTTTCAAAAAACGGGCGCTATCGGTTTTAACGAATACCTGAACCACACGCGACTAGAACACGCAAAAACGCTGTTGAAGGGTTACGAATTGAAGATTAAAGAGGTGGCGCACATTTGTGGGTTTGTTGACAGCAACTACTTCTGCCGCCTGTTTCGCAAAAATACCGAACGTTCACCATCAGAATACCGTCGGCAGTACCACAGCCAATTGACGGAGAAAGAAGCTAATCCAGAGTAAGATGTGTGTGCTGTGGTGCTGAAAGCAGCTTTCGCACGGCGCTCATCACCCGCTGCGGCTCACGCAGAAATGCGCTAATGCCCGACTGAACGTATCGGCTCTGCGTAAAACGCTCCGCTCCTGCCAGTTCAATATCAGTAATGAGCAACACCACATCAGCGCGGTTAATATCCTCTTCCGTCAGGCGATTTTCAGTTCCCAATGCCCCTTGAGTTTCGATCTTGATGCTCCATTTTTCCTGCTGGCAGAGTTTCTCCAGCCGCTCAGCTGCCATATAGGTATGGGCTACGCCGCTTACGCACGCGGTGACAGCAACCAGATATCGTACAGGTGCGATGGTCATACTATCCTCCTACTGTTACCTGAAATCCGGCGCATTCTGCCATCTTACGTATAATATCCACCTCTTGCGCTGTCGGTACGGGCACTTCTTTCATCAACCAGGGCAAACCGAGCAGGCTGTATTTGGGCTCGCCATATTGATGAAACGGTAGCAGGTGTACCTGTTTTATGCCTAGTGATGACAACATCGTCAACACATGCTGCGTGTTATCTGAATTCATCGTAAAGCCCGGAATCAGCGGCAGGCGAGGTATGACATTAACCCCTTCCTTCACCAATAGCCGTAAATTCGCCAGTACACGCGGTAGGTTCATGTTGATAACCTCACGAGCCAGATCTCCATCCATTATTTTGAGGTCGAACAACACCTCATCACACTCTTTTGCCAGCGATAACAAGCGACCGGCCGGCGCATCGCCAGCCGTTTCAATTGCACAGCGCACATCCCAGCGCCGCAGACGTTGCAGGAACCGTGTGGCAAAGGGCGCTTGCATCAGCACTTCACCGCCGGAAAGCGTTACCCCCCCACCAGAAGAGCGAAAGAAAATATCATCTTTCATCACTTCACGTTCCAGATCGTCCAGCGTGATATCACGACCAATACGTTCAAATGCCCCAGAGGGACACTCGTCGGCATCACGCAGACAGGGTGTACAGTGCAGACATTTACTCTCCCGCCGTACCGTTTCAATACGTGGTGAGAGTGATTCCGGGTTAGCACACCAAGGGCAGGTATGCGGACAGCCTTTAAAAAAGACGACCGTACGAATACCCTGCCCATCATTCAGTGAGTAACGCTGAATGTTGAATATACGCGCGACGTCCTCGCCTCGTGGGTCAATTACCTCACAGTTGATGCGCGGTGCGGCGAATGATGTCATCCTGGATCTCCTTCGACAACTCGACAAAGAAGGCGCTGTAACCCGCCACACGCACCACCAGCCCGGTGAAATCCTGCGGGCGCTGCTGCGCTTCGCGCAATGTGTCGGCATTCACCACGTTAAACTGGATATGCTGGAGTTTGAGCTGGGTAAATGCCCGCAGAAAATCCGCCAGCTTGCGTAAACCGGCCTCACCTTCCAGTGTGGCTGGCGTAAACTTCACGTTCAGCAACGTCCCATTGGAAAGCAGTGTGTTATCCAGCTTGCTGACCGACTTCAATACCGCCGTCGGTCCTTGCATATCCTGTCCCAGCATCGGCGACAGCCCCCCATCTGCCAGTTGCTCCCCGGCGAAGCGGCCATCCGGTGTTGCCCCAACGACCGAACCCAGCGGCACGTGCGCAGAGACGGTATACGAACCCGGCGTAAATTGCCCGCCGCGCGGATTCTGGTATTTTTCTACCTCTTTGCAGTAATGACGTAGCAGTTCGGCGCTGATGTTATCTACATCATCGATATCGTTGCCGTATTTTTCGAAGCGATTGATCAGCCTGGCGCGAACTTTCTCGCCTTCCGGGGTAGCAAAGTTATCTTTTAGCACCGACAAAAGTTCATCAAAAGATAAGCGCTGTTGTTCGAATACCAGCCCATTGAGTGCATGCAGCGAATCGCTCAGGTTTGCAATACCGATCCCCTGTACGCCGGAGAAGTTATAACGCGCGCCGCCGTCGGTAATATCGCACCCTTTATCCAGACAGTCGCTAATAAACGAGGAGAGCAGCGGCACCGGTGCCCAGTCGCGGTGACCGATATCGCAGATATTACTGCCCTCCACCATCAACGTGATGTAGTGGCTGATTTTGGCACGAATATGCGCCAGGAGATCGTCGTACGTCAGAGTGCGGTTGCCTTCGTTCTCATGCAGACAAATTTCCATCACTTTCAGCAGATTAAACATAGCGATATCGTGCAAACCGTATGTTCTGCCTGGAATAGACAGCTCGACACAGCCTACTACCGCGTAATCCCGCGCATCTTCCAGCGAAACACCGCGATTCAGAAACGCGGGCACCACCACTTCATCGTTAAAGATTTGCGGGATGCCGGTACCAAGACGGATAGTCTGTGCTGTTTTCATCAGGAACGGTGTATCGATCAACGCATTCGTGCGCACACCGAGGTTTGGTTGTGGTAGCTGTACGTTCTGATACGCATCAAGACAGAGGAAAGACAATACATTTACCGCACTACGACCATTCTCCGTCAATCCCCCCAGTAGCGCGGTGTAGCCTGTTGGGAAGCCAGCGAAATAGCGCGCGCTGCTGGTGGATCGCAGCAGTACGATGTCATTACATTTCACCCACAGGGATTCGAGGATCTCTTGTAAGAATGCCGGGTCTTCCCCCTGCGTCAGCGAGGCCTGATAAAACGGCAGCATATACTGGTCGAAGCGTCCGAGTGAAAGAGAACTGGCGTTGGATTCATATTGCAAAATAATGTTCATGTACCAGAACAGCTGACATGCCTGCCAGAAAGTTTGCGGCTTGCTTTGGGCGTTATGCCGAGAGTTTTCAGCAATCGTCAGTAATTCCTGGCGTCGCTGCGCATCCGGGCAGCTTTCCGCCATCTTCTCTGCCAACATAGCGTAACGCAGAATATGTTTTTGCGAAGCCTCAAGCAGTAGCAGCGCAGCCTGATAAAAGTGATTCTCCGGCTGCTGCAGACAATGCGCTCGCATCTGCGCTACCAGTTCGCCAAGCCCATGATTCAACAGGCGTGGATAATCAATAATGATATGTCCCTGACCTTTGTCAGTCTGGTTAATGCTAAAAATCTGGGTGCTGACGGCGGCTTTAACCTCATCGGTCATCTGACCGTTGATGAAATCTTTCATCGACCGCTTTTCCCAGTACGGATACAGCACATCGCGATAGAGATGTTTATCCTCTTCGCTGATGTCAAAACGGTCCTGCGGACGGGTTGGAAACTGCTCCAGCTCTTTAAGCAGCCAGTAAGGATCCATTTCCGGTGACATAATGCCCGCACGCGGTTTAACAGTACGGTTTCCGGCAATCAGTTCCTCATCACGAATCGAAATCTCAACGTGCTCAAGAATATATGCGGTGGCTTTCGCCCGACGCAGAATAACCGGCTCTCCCTCCGTCTGCTGGTGGCTGGCGGTATATAACAGTGCACGTTCAAGCGAAATTTCACGGTTGTTCTGAAACAGAGCGGTTTTTAAACGTTGGATACGGTTCGTCATGAGGAACTCCTGCGGGAATAGTTGCCTGATGGCGCTACGCTTATCAGGCCTACGCATCTGTAGGCCGGATAAGGCGAAGCCGCCATCCGGCAAACAAACGGTTAAGCGGTTTGCGCAAGGTGCGCGCCAATCTTGTTCATGATGGCGTCGGCACGTTTCACTGCATCGCTGATGTTGACGCGAACGATAGTTTTGCCCGCAAAACGTTCTTCAAATTTAATACCAATGTCCTTGGTCAGAATGACCATGTCGGCTTCCGCCACATCCGCCGCGGTCAGTTCGTTTTCCAGACCGATCGAACCCTGAGTCTCAACCTTTACTTGCCAACCTTTAGCTTTAGCGGCGCTTTCCAGCGCTTCGGCTGCCATATAGGTGTGGGCAACGCCAGAAGGACATGCGGTTACTGCGATAATCTTGGTCATGACTCATTCCTCACTTAATTCATTTCAAAATCTAAATCCAGGTCATCTTCTTTCGGATCGACCTGAGACACTTTTTTCCGCGCCAGACTTTTCAGTACGTTAACGCACACGGCGGTCACTACAGCACCAATGGCAACCGCCGCGATATAACCCAGTTTTCCTTCCACTACAGGCAGAACAATCAGCCCGCCCCAGCCGGCATAACACTGCGCACCAAACAGGGCGGCGGTTACCGTGCCACAGGCGGAACCCACCATAATCGATGGAATGACACGCAGCGGATCGGCTGCTGCAAACGGAATCGCGCCTTCAGTTACGCCAACGCAGCCCATTACCAGCGCAGCTTTACCGGCTTCGCGTTCTTCAGAAGAGAAATTCTTACGACCAATCAGCGTCGCTAAACCTAAACCCAGCGGCGGTACGCAGATCCCTACTGCGGCGATTGCCACGACGGTATAAACCCCCTGCGCCACGCAAATCAGCATGAAGGCGTAGGCAACTTTGTTAATTGGCCCTCCCATATCGAAGGCCAACATCAGTCCCATAATTACCGCCAGCAGCACAATGCTGCCCTGCTGCATACCCTGCAGCCACTCGGTCAGGCTAGTAGTTAACGCGCCAACAGGCTCCCCCAGCCCCCACATCATGATACCTGCGGTGATAAAAGTGCCGACGATGGGAATAACGAAGATAGGCATTACCGAACGCAACACCTTATGTACGGGGATCTTCTTCAGATAATGGACAACGATACCGCCAATAATCCCAGCAATTAATGCGCCAAAGAAACCTGCACCGAAGCTGTTTCCCACCCATGCGCCAATCGCACAAGGGGCCAGAGCAGAACGTTCAGCGATGGAATAGCCGATATAAGCAGCAAGAAATGGCACCATCAAAGTCAACCCGGCGACGCCAATATCAAACAGCTTTTTAAGATTAGGATCGGTCGCAGCATCCGGTACCGCGCCTTTGCCATACAGCATGACGGAGACAGCCAGCAAAATACCGCCCGCTACTACGAAGGGGATCATATGCGAAACACCGGTCATCAGGTGCTGACGAGTATTTTTCAGGATTTGTACCAACTCTTTCATAAGTCGCTCCCGGGCTGCCTAAAGCCCATATCCATAAACTTGTTGCGGAAAACAATAGGCAATCTGACGCGACGCAAACAGTGGATAAAAAGGCCATTTGCTGGACTTTTGTAATATCAGTACAAAAATGCGATCCGCCTCATAACTTGCAGTTTCTCGGAATTTATAGTGGATACGCTGACTTGTGAGGGATGTCTCACTTTGATAGTTACATTACATTTATCCAGTTTTTGGCAGATTTGTCACATGGCAGGCTCAGGCGTTGCCCTTTTATCCTGTAGCGAGAAATCGTTATGGGAGATGAGGCTATGGCCCTGATTGTGGAATTTACCTGTGAGCTACCCAATGGCGTACATGCACGCCCGGCAAGCCACATAGAAACGCAGTGCAACACCTTTACCTCACACATTGAGTGGCACAACCTGCGTACCGAACGTAAGGGCAACGCTAAGAGCGCACTATCGTTGATTGGCACCGATACTCTGGCGGGTGATAGCTGCCAGTTGCTGATTTCCGGTACAGATGAACAGGCAGCCCACCAGCATCTGAGCCAATGGTTACGAAATGAATTTCCGCACTGCGATGCACCGCTAGCGGAAGCCAAAAACAACGAGCTGGAGCCACTTCCGGCATCGCTCACCCATTTAAATCCACAGCTTTTTCGCGCTCGCACCGTCTGCAGCGGCAGCGCAGGGGGCGTTCTGAGTCTGCTTTCTTCGCTGGATCTTAACGCGCTCAGTAACCTTCCATCCGCTCAAGATATTGAAACCGAGCAAGCGGCACTGGATAACGGTTTAACGCTGTTGATGAAAAATATTGAGTTTCGATTACTCGACAGCGACGGCGCTACCAGTGCGATTCTGGAAGCACACCGCTCGCTGGCAAGCGACCTCTCACTGCGCCAGCACCTGCTCGCTGGCGTATCACGCGGGTTAAGCTGCGCCCAGGCGGTTGTCGAAAGTGCCGGACATTTTTGTGATGAATTCGCCCGTTCAAGCAGCAGTTATTTACAGGAGCGAGCACTGGATGTACGCGATGTTTGCTTCCAGCTTCTGCAGCAAATTTATGGGGAACAGCGCTTCCCAGCGCCGGGAAAACTGACCCAGCCGACGGTTTGCATGGCGGATGAGCTAACACCGAGCCAGTTCCTCGAACTGGACAAAACATTGCTGAAAGGCTTGCTGTTAAAAAGCGGTGGTACTACGTCACACACGGTGATTCTCGCCCGGTCATTCAACATCCCTACGCTGGTTGGCGTAGATATTGAATCTTTGATGCCATGGCTACAGCAAACGGTTTATATCGATGGTAACGCAGGAGCAGTCGTCGTTGCCCCTGATGAATCCATCGTACGTTATTATCAGCAAGAAGCCCGTATCCAGGATGCCATTCGGGAACAGCAACGTATCTGGCTGACCCAGGAGGCACGCACGGCTGATGGCATCCGTATGGAAGTCGCCGCCAACATCGCCCACTCCGTGGAAGCACAAGCAGCCTTTAGTAACGGTGCGGAAGCGGTTGGCCTGTTCCGTACGGAAATGCTGTATATGGACCGTACCTGCGCCCCGGATGAGAACGAGCTATACAACATTTTCTGCCAGGCGCTGGAACCCGCAAAGGGACGCAGCATTATTGTACGCACCATGGATATCGGCGGTGATAAACCCGTTGATTATCTGAATATTCCTGCTGAGACCAACCCATTTCTCGGTTATCGCGCGGTGCGTATTTATGAAGAATATGCCACGTTGTTTACTACGCAACTGCGATCGATCCTGCGCGCCTCAGCGCACGGTAGCCTGAAAATCATGATCCCAATGATCTCCTCGATGGAAGAGATCCTGTGGGTCAAAGAGAAACTGGCTGAAGCCAAGCAGCAACTGCGAAGTGAACACATTCCGTTTGATGAGAAGATCCAGCTCGGTATTATGCTGGAGGTTCCGTCTGTGATGTTCATCATTGACCAATGCTGTGAAGAGATTGATTTCTTTAGTATTGGCAGCAATGACCTGACGCAATACCTGCTGGCGGTCGACCGTGACAACGCCAAAGTTACCCGCCACTACAACAGCCTGAATCCGGCCTTCCTGCGCGCGCTGGATTACGCCGTGCAGGCAGTACATCGGCAGGGGAAATGGATTGGCCTGTGCGGCGAACTGGGTGCCAAAGGCTCGGTGCTGCCATTGCTGGTGGGACTGGGTCTGGACGAGATCAGTATGAGCGCTCCCTCCATTCCCGCCGCCAAAGCGCGGATGGCGCAACTCGACAGCCGTGCCTGCCGTCAATTGCTGAATCAAGCGATGGCTTGTCGAACCTCGCTGGAGGTCGAACATCTGCTGGCCCAGTTCCGCATGACCCAACAGGATACGCCTCTGGTTACCGCCGAATGCATCACACTGGACAGCGACTGGCGCAGTAAAGAAGAGGTCATCAAAGGGATGACCGACAACCTCCTGCTGGCAGGCCGTTGTCGCTATCCACGTAAACTGGAAGCAGACCTGTGGGCACGCGAAGCCGTCTTCTCTACCGGATTAGGTTTTAGCTTCGCCATTCCACACAGCAAATCCGAACATATTGAGCAGTCCACCATCAGCGTAGCTCGCCTGCAAGCGCCGGTACGTTGGGGTGATGATGATGCACAGTTCATTATTATGCTGACGCTCAACAAACATGCCGCTGGCGATCAGCATATGCGTATTTTCTCGCGTCTGGCGCGCCGCATTATGCATGAAGAATTCCGTAACGCGCTGGTTAGCGCCGCCTCAGCCGACGCTATCGCCAGCCTGTTGCAACATGAACTTGAACTTTAAAGAGGATGTTTTTGTATGGAACTTTACCTTGATACCGCCAACGTCGCGGAAGTTGAACGTCTGGCACGCATCTTCCCTATCGCGGGTGTTACCACCAACCCAAGCATTGTGGCGGCAAGCAAAGAATCCATCTGGGATGTACTGCCACGCCTGCAAAACGCCATCGGCGAAGAGGGTATTTTATTTGCCCAAACCATGAGCCGCGAGGCGCAGGGCATGGTGGAAGAAGCCAAACGCCTGAGCAATGCAGTGCCCGGTCTGGTAGTGAAAATTCCGGTGACATCCGAAGGTCTGGCCGCGATTAAGATGCTGAAAAAAGAGGGTATCACCACGCTGGGAACCGCCGTTTACAGTGCTTCTCAGGGGCTACTGGCTGCGCTGGCAGGAGCCAAATATATCGCGCCTTACGTTAACCGTATCGACGCACAGGGCGGCGATGGGATTCGCACAGTACAAGAACTGCAAACGTTACTGGAGCTGCATGCGCCAAACAGCATGGTACTGGCAGCCAGCTTTAAAACCCCGCGTCAGGCGCTGGATTGCTTACTGGCAGGATGTGAAGCTATCACCCTGCCATTAGACGTAGCGCAACAAATGCTCAATACCCCTGCGGTAGAGTCAGCAATAGAGAAGTTTGAGCAGGACTGGAACAACGCATTTGGTCACATCAACCTGTGAGGGAAATAAAGTATGGATCGCATTATTCAATCACCTGGTAAGTACATCCAGGGTGCCGATGTTATTACCCGTCTTGGCAGCTACCTCAAACCACTGGCAGAACGCTGGCTGGTCGTTGGGGACAAGTTTGTCTTAGGCTTTGCCCAGGGCGCACTGGAAAAAAGCTTCCAGGATGCCGGACTGGCGCTGGAAATTGCACCGTTTGGCGGCGAATGTTCACAAAACGAAATCGACCGTCTGCGCGGCGTAGCGGAAAAAGCGCAGTGTGGCGCAGTACTTGGTATTGGCGGCGGTAAAACGCTGGATACCGCCAAAGCGCTGGCGCACTTTATGGGCGTGCCTGTCGCCATTGCCCCAACCATCGCCTCTACCGATGCGCCGTGCAGCGCGCTGTCCGTCATTTACACCGATGCCGGTGAATTCGATCGCTATCTGCTGCTGCCCAACAACCCGGACAGGGTCATTGTGGATACCAAAATTGTCGCGGGCGCACCGGCGCGTCTGTTAGCTGCGGGTATTGGCGATGCGCTGGCAACCTGGTTCGAAGCGCGTGCCTGTTCACGCAGCGGCGCAACCACCATGGCGGGCGGTCAGTGTACTCAGGCGGCGCTGGCGCTGGCAGAGCTGTGCTTTAATACACTGATCGAAGAAGGCGAAAAAGCGATGCTGGCAGCCGAGCAGCACGTGGTGACACCAGCACTGGAACGTGTTATTGAAGCCAACACCTATCTGAGTGGCGTCGGTTTTGAAAGCGGTGGTCTGGCAGCGGCTCACGCCATTCATAACGGTCTGACCGCAATCCCGGATGCGCATCACTACTATCACGGCGAGAAAGTGGCGTTTGGTACGCTGACGCAGCTGGTGCTGGAAAACGCACCGGTCGATGAAATTGAAACCGTTGCCGCGTTGTGCCATTCCGTTGGCCTGCCGATTACCCTGGCGCAACTGGACATCAAACAGGATATCCCGGCGAAAATGCGCATTGTGGCTGAGGCCGCCTGTGCCGAAGGCGAAACCATTCACAACATGCCTGGCGGCGCAACGCCGGACCAGGTGTATGCCGCCCTGCTGGTGGCTGATCAGTACGGTCAACGTTACCTGCAAGAGTGGGAATAACCTGCAAACAGAAAATCCCCGCAATCGCGGGGATTTTTTTATTCATACTATGCCGGATACACACAAGCGACATCCGGCATTAGCTGTTACAGCAGATCGAAACGATCCAGGTTCATCACTTTCACCCATGCGGCAACGAAATCTCTCACGAACTTCTCGTGAGCATCGCTGCAGGCATAAACTTCAGCCACTGCGCGCAGTACGGAGTTAGAACCGAACACCAGATCGGCGCGGGTTGCCGTGTATTTTACTTCGCCGCTCAGACGGTCACGACCTTCAAACAGCTCTTTTGACTCATCAACCGCCTTCCACTCATGGCGCATATCCAGCAGATTGACGAAGAAGTCAGTGCTGAGCACGCCAGGACGATCGGTAAAGACACCGTGCTGGCTGCCGTCGAAGTTGGTGCCCAGTACGCGCATACCGCCCACCAGCACGGTCATTTCCGGTGCGGTCAGCGTCAGCTGCTGTGCTTTATCAATCAGCAGCGACTCGGTGGTCGATACGTCAGGACGGGAGCGGTAGTTACGGAAACCATCGGCAATCGGCTCAAGCAGTTCAAACATCTCAATATCCGTTTGGTCCTGACGCGCATCCACGCGGCCCGGCGCAAAAGGTACTTTAATGCTGACACCCGCAGCGCTAGCCGCCTGCTCTATACCGACAACACCGGCCAGCACGATAATATCGGCTAACGAAGCGGTATGGGCTGACTTATAAATGCCTTCCAGCACAGGCAGTACGCGTGCCGCGGTAGCATTCACATCCCAGCCACGCTGTGGGTCCAGCGCCAGACGCGCACCGTTAGCGCCGCCACGTTTATCCCCACCGCGGAACGTTGATGCCGAAGCCCACGCTACCGATACCAGTTCGCCCACGGACAACCCGGAAGCGGCAATGGTCGCCTTCAGTTTCAGGATATCTTCTTCGCTTGGGTTAAAGAACGCATGCGGCAGCGGGTCTTGCCAAATCAGATCTTCTTTTGGCACTTCCGGTCCGATGTAACGTGCTTTTGGCCCCATATCACGGTGCGTCAGCTTAAACCATGCGCGGGCAAATGCTTCGTTGAAGGCCTGCGGATCGTTCAGGAAACGACGGGAGATCTTCTCGAACTCCGGATCGAAACGCAGCGTCAGGTCGGTAACCAACATTGTTGGCTTACGTTTTTTCGACGGATCGAACGGATCGGGGATAATTTCCGGTGCGTCAACCGCTTCAAATTGAATCGCACCTGCCGGACTGCGGGTTTGTACCCATTCATATTTGAACAGGTTCTCGAAGAAATAGTTGCTCCATTGGGTCGGCGTCTGCGTCCAGACCACTTCCAGACCGGAAGTAATTGCGTCTGCACCCGCGCCGCTGCCGTAGCTGCTGGCCCAGCCCAGGCCCTGCGCTTCAATTGGTGCGGATTCTGGATCGGCGCCTACGTGCGAAGCCGGTGCAGCACCGTGAGTTTTGCCCAACGTATGACCGCCGCCAATCAGCGCTACGGTTTCTTCGTCGTTCATGCCCATGTTACCGAAGGTCGCGCGAATAGCCGCTGCCGCAGAGAGCGGTTCGCCGCTATGGTCCGGCCCTTCCGGGTTCACATAGATAAGGCCCATTTCGGTTGCGCCCAGCGGCGCTTTTGCCAGTTCTTCCGGATGACGGTGGGTCAGCCAGGCTTTTTCATCACCCCAGTTTACGTCGAGATCCGGTTCCCAGACGTCTTCACGACCGGCACCGAAGCCGAAGGTACGGAAGCCTGAGTTTTCCAGCGCCACGTTACCCGCAAGGATAAACAGGTCGGCCCAGGAAATTTTCTGGCCATATTTCTGCTTGATTGGCCAAAGCAGACGACGCGCTTTATCCAGGCTGACGTTGTCCGGCCAGGAGTTCAGTGGTGCAAAACGCTGCTGTCCGCGACCCGCGCCACCGCGTCCATCGATGGAGCGATAGGTCCCTGCACCGTGCCATGCCATGCGGATAAATAATCCGGCATAGGTTCCCCAGTCAGCGGGCCACCACGGTTGAGATTCGGACAGAAGGGCTCTGAGATCCCCTTTCAGGGCAGAATAGTCGAGTTTGCTAAACTCTTTTCGGTAGTCGAAGTCCTCACCCAGCGGGTTAGAACGGTTGGAATGTTGGTTTAAAAGATCTACACGGAGTTGATTGGGCCACCAGTCGCGGTTGTTCGTTCCTGCTCCCGCACTCTGATCGTGACCGCCCTGATGAAAAGGACACTTACCGGCAGTTGATGCGTTTTGGCTATCGTCGGACATGCTCATCTATATGCTCCCTTTACAGTGTTCTGACTACGATATACACCACCAGAGATAAGATATAGTCGAAAAAACCCACAGATTCGATAGCTAATTCCTTTTATATTTAAAGTTACAGAGATGTAGATCAAAATGATCAATAAAAAGCCCTCCGTAGAGGGCTGGGGCATCTGTTTAATTCGGTCTTACACCCAGTGTGTGACAAATAGCGTAGCTCATCTCGGCACGGTTAAGGGTATAGAAGTGAAAATCTTTCACCCCTTCGCGACTGAGGATTTTCACCATGTCCATAGCGATGTTTGCACCTACCAGCTTGCGGGTTTCCGCATCATCATCCAGACCATCAAACATGGTCGACATCCAGGAAGGGATACGAACATTGGTCATATCGGCAAATTTTTTCGCCTGTTTAAAGTTGGAGACTGGCAGGATACCCGGAATAATTTCCACATCGATTCCCGCAGACACACAGCGATCGCGAAAGCGTAGATAGCTTTCTACATCGAAGAAGAACTGAGTGATCGCACGGTTCGCACCGGCATCAACCTTACGCTTCAGGTTCAGCAAATCGGCCTGAGCGCTCTTCGCTTCTGGGTGTACTTCCGGATAAGCCGCAACGGAGATATCAAAGTCCGCAACGTCTTTCAGCAGAGTCACCAGGTCAGAGGCATACATATCCGGTTTACCGCTTCCCGGCGGCAAGTCACCGCGCAGAGCAACAATATGACGAATACCGTTATTCCAGTAGTCCTGAGCAATGGTCCGCAGCTCATCGCGGGTAGCATCAATACAGGTCAGGTGCGGAGCCGCTTCAAGACCAGTGCGATCCTTAATACCTTTAATAATGCTGTGCGTACGGTCGCGCTCACCAGAGTTTGCACCATAGGTGACTGAAACAAACTTCGGCTTCAGGCTGCTCAGGCGATCGATGGAGTTCCACAGGGTTTGCTCCATTTCACTGGTGCGCGGCGGGAAAAACTCAAACGAAACGTTAATCTGACCCTGTACTTCCGCCAGGCTCTGATTCAGGGCTTCCCGCTGGTTGGCGTGAAAAAAGCTCATACCTTACCTCATCAATCTTTTGTCGTTATATGTTGTGTTGTGAACTGCTATACGTTTAGACGTCTAGATGTAAAAATGACGGAAAAGCATGCTGGCGTCAACACAAAAATCATCGTTAAAGGTGAGGAATACTCAGCCAACGTGAAAAAAATTCACATCAGCCTGAAATGATGGGGAATTGTGGCATGACCGTCTGCCAGCCGTTAACGAGAGCGGTGACAGACTCGCCTCTGGCCAGAGCGCGGGTAAGACGCAATACGGGTAGGTTTAACGCAGGATGAGAGCGTTGAAGTGATTATGCAGATGGCTGTTGACGTATTTTATCCGGCCTGGGTCACAAACGAACCGTCGGCCGGATCATCCGGCAACAAAAACTACAGCAGCTGCGCCAGACGGTTGATGTCTGACTGAATAGCGCCGGCGGTGACGTCACGACCTGCGCCCGGTCCACGGATCACCAGCGGGTTATCGCGATACCAGCGGCTTTCAATGGCGAATACGTTATCGCACGGCAACAGCGCCGCCAGCGGGTGTTCAGGACGAACCGCTTCAACACCAACGCGCGCTTTACCGTTAGCATCAAAACGCGCCACATAGCGTAGCACCAGCCCCATTTCACGCGCCGCTTCCAGACGCTGCACCATCTGCTCGTTAAGCTCATCACCATTCTCAAAGAAATGGTCAATAGAGCCTTCTTCACAGTGCGCAGGCACCAGCGATTCCACGCGAACCTGGTCCGGTTCGATGTCGTAACCTGCTTCACGCGCCAGAATCACCAGCTTACGCATCACATCTTTGCCGGAAAGATCTACGCGCGGATCGGGTTCAGTCAGCCCCTGTTGCCACGCCTGATCCACCAGATCGGTGAACGGGACCGTGCCATCAAATTGCAGGAACAACCACGACAACGTACCGGAGAAGATCCCGCTGATCGACAGAATGGTATCTCCGCTATCAATCAGATCGCGCACGGTATGATTGATCGGCAAGCCTGCGCCTACGGTAGCGTTATACAGCCAGTGGCGACCGGTTTTTTCAAAAGCATCATGAATTTGGCGATAATTATGACTGCTGCTTGCCCCCGCCAGTTTGTTGGCGCTGATAACGTGGAAACCATGGCTGGCAAAATCCAGATACTGATCCGCAAGTTGCTCGCTGGCAGTTACGTCCAGCACCACTAAATCATCATACGGGTGAGCACGCATCCACAGGAATAGAGACTCTTCATCCTGCTCTACTGCCTCGTCATCAAAGAAAGCTAACGCGCGGCTGGCATCCAGCCCTTCGTAATTCAGCAGGCTACGACGGCTATCAACCACACCCGCCAGCACAAACTCTAATCCGGTGCGCGCCGAGAGCGTGCTCTGCTCGCGAGCGAACAGCTCCAGCCAGCGTGAGCCGATGTTGCCTTTGCCGAAAAGCACCAGACCAATGCGTTTTTCCGCGCGGAAAATAGACTGATGCAGACCCTGAATCAGGCTCTCTGTTGGCCCAGTACGCAGTACCGCGACCAGGCTGATACCCTCTTCCGATTGCCAGGTGAATTCAACCGGCTGACCTTTCAACTGTTGCCAAAAACGGTGGCAATGCAGCGGATTACGGGTGACGCCCGCCCCGACCATCGCCACCAGCGCCAGCCCCTGGCGCAGACGCAGCTCGCCTGGCAGACCAGCTTCATCAAGAATTTTCAGTGCGCCGTCAGCAACTTCGGAGGTATAGCAAAATTGCAGCAGTTGGCGGTCAGGATGCACACCCACTGCCAGCGGACGCACCTGGGTACGTTTTAAAACCTGATCAATCTCTTTATAAGCCAGCTTAAAGTCCTGACCAGTCGGAACCAAAAACTCAATCAGGCAGACGTCATCATGACTGGTCACAATACGCGCCCCGGTACCGGAGGCCAGTACGCGTTCAATGCGCGTTGAACCCTGCTCCGGCGTATAGCTACAACGCAGTTGGAGATCGATATCGCTACCGGAAACCGGCTGTAAGGTACGGGCATGGAGAACCGGTGCCGCCAGACGCGCCAGCTCGCTGGCTTCATCCAGACGCAGCAGCGGCAGCAAACAGGCGTCTTTTACTTTACGCGGGTCCGCGCTGTAAACCCCGGCGACATCGCTCCAGATAGTTACGCGAGAAACGCCCGCCAGCGCGCCAACCTGCGTCGCCGAGTAGTCGGAGCCGTTACGCCCCAGCAGGACCGTTTCACCGCAATTACTGCGGCTAATAAAGCCGGTAACCACCAGCCGTTTACCCGGATGCTGCGCCAGCAGTTGCTGTAGCAGTGGGTAAGAAAGACCTTCATCTACCTGCGGCTGGGCACCGCGTTCAGCACGTAAAAAATCGCGCGCATCCAGCCAGGCTGACTCCAGCCCCTGTTGGTTAAGGACCGCAGACATCAAACGCGCGGACCATACCTCACCATGCCCAACAACCTCAGCATAGACGGCATCGTTCACGCCACTGTCGAGTAATCCAGCCAGACGCTCCAGATCGTGAATAAACGCGCCAATCAGTCCATCCGCTATATCAGGCGGTAACAAACCGCTTATAAGCTCGCTCTGATAGCGACGTAACGCCTGTTGAACCTGATGCGCAGAAAGGCGATCGGTCTGGCTTAATTTCAGCCAGCTAATCAACTGGTTAGTGGTACTGCCTGCGGCTGAAACAACCATCATGTCATCAGGCTGCGAGTATTCCGCCATAATGCCTGCGACACGCAGATAACATTTCACGTCTGCCAGACTACTACCACCAAATTTGTGCAGTTGACGACCCTTCGCCCCTGCCTGCGCAATCACACTCATGTTTACCCCTTGTTTGCAGCCCGGAAGCCATTTTCCAGGTCGGCAATTAAATCTTCGCCATCTTCAATACCGGTGGAGATACGCAGCAGCGTTTCGGAAATTCCGGCAGCAGCACGCGCTTCTGGCGCCATGCCCGCGTGTGTCATGGTTGCGGCGTGGGAGATCAGACTTTCAACGCCCCCTAACGATTCCGCCAGCGTAAACAATGACAACCCGCCGAGGAAGCGGCGCAGCGTTTGCTCATCACCATCCAGTTCAAAACTTAACATCGCGCCAAAGCCTTTTTGCTGACGTGCAGCAATCTCATGGCCCTGATTATCCGGCAATGACGGGTGATACAATTTTTTCACCAGCGGCTGAGTTTGCAGATAATCGACTATCGCCTGAGCATTACGTTGCGCCACCTCCATACGAGGAGACAGAGTACGCAGGCCGCGCAACAGCAGATAACTATCAAACGCGCCGCCGGTCACACCAATATTATTCGCCCACCATGCCAGTTCAGTGACCGTTTCCGGATCTTTCGCTATCACAACACCAGCCACCACGTCTGAGTGACCGTTTAAATATTTCGTGCATGAATGCAACACCAGATCGGCGCCCAATGCCAGTGGATTTTGCAGTGCCGGGCTTAAAAAAGTGTTGTCGACCACGCTGACCGCGCCAGCTTCACGCGCCAGCTGGCAGATTTTCGCAATATCCACCACGCGCAGCAGCGGGTTGCTTGGGCTTTCTACCAGCACCAGCTTCGGTTTTTCCGCCAATGCGGCCTGCAATGCCTGCTCATCTCCTTGATCGACAAACAGGACCCGGTAACAGCCACGCTTTGCCAGACTGTCAAACAGTCGGTAGCTCCCGCCGTAGCAGTCATGCGGTGCGACCAGCAGATCGCCTGGCTTGAGGAAGACCGTGGTCACCAGATGAATCGCCGACATGCCAGTATTGGTCAGCACAGCACCTGCACCGCCTTCCAGTTCCGCCAGCGCACGCTGAACAACATCGCGCGTTGGGTTGCCGCGACGCGAATAGTCATGGGCGCGAGGTTCATTAAATCCGGTAAAGTTATAGGTGCTGGAGAGGTGAATCGGCGGGACAACGCAACCGTACTGTTCGTCGTCATTTAACCCGCTACGCACTGCGATGGTGGCCTGTTTACGCGTCATATTGAGGAGATCCTGGCTGAGTCGGTGAAAAGTCAGACACCAGAGTAATCATAGTTACGATAGCCGTCAATACATCTGGACATCTAAACTTCTTTGCGTATAGATTGAGCAAACTGGAAATAGCCGTTAAAATTATATGCATTAGCGTACATCTGCGTCGGCTTACTTCGTGTCAGGGCCACGCCACTACGATAAACTACGCGCAATTATGGTCCGGGCTCAGGTTCTGGCCTCAATATTAATGACGAAGAGGATTAGGTATCTCATGGCTGAATGGAGCGGCGAATATATCAGCCCATACGCTGAGCACGGTAAGAAGAGTGAGCAAGTCAAAAAAATTACGGTTTCCATTCCTCTGAAGGTGTTAAAAATCCTTACCGATGAACGCACGCGTCGTCAGGTGAACAACCTGCGCCACGCCACCAACAGCGAACTGCTGTGTGAAGCGTTTCTGCATGCTTTTACTGGGCAACCCTTACCCAACGATGACGACCTGCGTAAAGAACGCAGTGATGAAATCCCGGAAGAAGCAAAGGTAATCATGCGTGAACTGGGTATCAACCCGGAAACGTGGGAATACTGATAGTTAGAACAGCAATGGGCGTGTAGAGGCGGGAATGCTCCCGCCTTTTCTCACAGTGTTACTTACTAATACCATTGAGTTTATTCAATGTTTCTTCCATTTTGAGCGTTTCCGTACGGTTCAATGGATAGAAATAAATCAGGATGACCGCCGCCAAAAACAGGCATAGCGCCGGCAAGAGATTCGCCATCGTATAAATATTTTCCTGCACAATGCTGGTTTGCACTGCACCACCTGTTGACGATGATTGATAGCCAATGATAGCCAACATAAAGCCACCAATCGCCCCTGCGCATGCCTGACCAACCTTGCGCGCAAAGAAGTTCACACCATAAACCGTGCCATCCTCGCGATCGCCAGTGACATACTGATGGTAGTCACAAACATCAGTCATAAACGCCCAAATCATCAGGTTGAATAACCCTGCACCCAGCGTCGCCAGGAACAAGAAAACCAGATAGACCTTTGCATCCGTAATGTGGACAAAGTACATAATCACATACATGACCACGGCAAAAAGCAACGCGCCTACGCTGGCTTCTTTTTTACCAAACCGCTTCGTGAGCCAGGATGCCGATGGCGCCAGCAAAACCAGGGAACCAAAGGTAAACAGCAACGCGACTGACATCGCCTCTTTATTGTGGAAATAGTCATTAAACAGGTAAGTCATGTTGGTACCGGACAACCCCTGATTAATTACAATCAGCAAATCCACAACCACTAAAACAATCAGCGCCTTATTGCGTGCCAGTCCCTTCAGCAACACCGAAACGGGCATGCTCTCTTTTCTCTCCACGCGCACGCGCTCCGTCGTTAAATGACAGGTCAAGGATAAAAAGATCAAGCCCAGCACTGCGCAACCAATGGAAATCCAGAAGAAGTGTTGCCCGGAAATCACCTGGCTTCCATCCACCAGGGTGGTGTACATCAGGATTGGAATGAAAAAGCCAGTTGCCCCACCGCCAATTGCTGACCCAACGCTACGCCAGGTTGAAAGCGATACACGATCATCAGGATTCGAGCTAATCGCCGCAGACATAGCACCGTACGGAATACTCACGGTAGATAACAGCGAACCGTAAATGAAATAGGAGCAGCAGATGTAGATGATTTTCGCCGTATAAGAAAAATCATTCACAAACGGCAGGAACAGGACAACCGCAATGATGCAAAATGGATACTTCATGCGACGCACCCACGGGTTGAAACGTCCATGTACCGTCAGTTTAGAGGTATCGCATAAGCGCCCTACACCAACATCAACGAACGCATCAAAGAGTTTGGTCACAAAATAGAGTGAGCCAACAATAACGCCGGAAATACCGAGGACGTTAGTGTAATAAATCATTAAAAAACTATTAACTAAGCCAAGAATAAAACAGGTTCCGAGGTCACCACATAAATAACCAATTTTATCTCTAATTCCGAAAGGCCTGACGGCAGTGGTTTCATTATTTCCGATAATAGTTCCATCATTAGACATGATGTCAACTCCTTAGACATATTATTCACACAAACTATGCTTATCGACGTAATCAGCCGATACGAAAACTATTACCGATTAGAAGTTATAACCAAGACCGACACGATAACGGGTCTGACGATCGTCTGTCGTTGTTGTGTTATAACCCGAGGAAACGTTGCCAACCTCAACAAATGGAACCCAGGAGCCTAATTTGTACGCCACGCGGAAGTTATATTCATAATCATCTTTCCGGTTGTTATATAAATCTTCGCTATCGGCAATTTTATAAATACCATTTAGCTCAAACATCCAGTCATTGACGTTATAACCAAGCCAGGCTTCCGGACGATAGACCATGCGGTCATCTTTGCCGTCAGTGTTTCTGCGCATGTACTCCTGACGATAGCGGAACGCGGTCCACCAGTTGTCGTTGATGTTGTACTGCACGCGGATATAAGGCTTATAAATCGCGATATTATCGCCCGTTTCGATCGCAATGCCGGGCTGCCAGACAAGACCCTGCCAGGTGAACTGATAGCTTGCGGTATACTCGTTGCCGTTACTTTCCATATTATTCCACGCATCATTTGACTGCGTGTTTTCGGAACGAGAAATGGCTTCTACTGCCACACCAAAACCCGTGGCAAAACGGTGAGACATATACACACGATCGTAATTACGTCCATCGTCATAATATTCATGTCGGTAATCAACATAACCCGCCTGTGCGGCCGCAGAGAATAATGGAATCAGTAATAACGCAGATTTAAATTTCATGACAATCCCTCTTCACACTCAACAACGGAAATAATCCATCTCGTTTGTCCATAAAATGGGAAAACAAAAAGGCTTTTAGATTAATTTTATATTTCCACGAAAGTGTATTTTAGAAAGAAAGCAGAAACCTTTGGTATTTTGCCAGGAGCTGGTAAAAGTGGCAAAAGACAGAAGATAAAAAGGACGCAGATCACCAGTTGCAATATTTTATCGAATAAATAAAACACCGTTTTATTTATTGAATAAAATAGATTATTCAATACATCAATATATATTTCAGTTCTGAAGCGCAGAAACAAAAAAAGCGCCATAAGGCGCTTTTTTCTGACAGCTGAAACTTACTTGCTGCCTGGGATGCTGAAACGCTTGTTGAAGCGATCAACACGGCCACCGGTAGCAACATCACGCTGCTTGCCAGTATAGAACGGGTGGCACTGACCGCACACGTCCAGGTTCAGATCGTGACCGACGGTAGAGCGGATTTTCATGACGTTACCGCAAGAGCAGTTTGCAGTAATTTCTTCGTATTTCGGGTGAATATCTTTTTTCATGGGAAAACCTCGGTTTAAGGCCGCGTCGCTCTTCCAGCCCTAACGCCAGACACCACGCGATGTTAATTATTCCCCGTCACCTTTCACGCTGCATCAACAGCCTGAAACTCTCGGGTAATGGTCATTGTTTGACGCAATCAATTTGCATCAAAGGCGGCGAATCATACAGAAATTAACCTGCTCATGCAAACTGATCCGCATTCTACCCTCCACTAATGTGTATACTAACCCGCCAGATTTCAAGTCAGGATGATTCAATGCCCGTTGCGCACGTTGCCTTACCTGTTCCGCTACCTCGCACCTTTGACTACCTCCTGCCGGAAGGCTTGAGTGCCAAAGCCGGGTGTCGTGTACGCGTGCCCTTTGGCAAGCAGCAGGAGCGCGTGGGTATCGTCCTTTCCGTCAGCGAGCACAGTGAACTGCCGCGGAGCGAATTGAAAGCCGTTCTCGAAGTGCTGGACAGCGAACCGGTCTACTCGACCTCTGTCTGGCGTCTGCTGTTGTGGGCGGCTGATTATTATCATCATCCCATCGGTGACGTACTGTTTCACGCTCTGCCAATTTTACTGCGCCAGGGACGCCCGGCGACAAACGCGCCCATGTGGTACTGGTTTGCCACTGAAGAAGGCCAGGTAATTGACCTCAACAGCCTGAAGCGTTCTCCCAAGCAGCAACAGGCGCTGGCTGCGCTACGCCAGGGGAAAATCTGGCGCGACCAGGTGGCTGAACTGGAATTTAATGATGCCGCATTACAGGCACTGCGGAAAAAAGGGCTGTGCGATCTGGCGAGCGAAACACCAGGCTTTAGCGACTGGCGTACGCACTACGCGGTTTCTGGTGAGCGTCTGCGGCTGAACACCGAGCAGGCCACCGCCGTCGGGGCGATTCACAGCGCCTCAGACAGTTTTAGCGCCTGGCTATTAGCGGGCGTAACGGGATCAGGCAAAACAGAGGTCTATCTTAGCGTTCTGGAAAACGTCCTTGCCCAGGGCAAGCAGGCTCTGGTGATGGTGCCGGAGATTGGCCTGACGCCGCAAACTATTGCCCGTTTTCGCGAACGTTTTAATGCGCCGGTCGAAGTCCTGCACTCCGGTTTAAACGACAGTGAACGTCTTTCAGCCTGGCTGAAAGCAAAAAATGGCGAGGCGGCGATAGTTATCGGCACGCGTTCTTCGCTGTTTACGCCGTTTAAAAATCTCGGCGTGATTGTCATCGACGAAGAACACGACAGCTCTTATAAACAGCAGGAAGGCTGGCGCTATCATGCGCGCGACCTCGCGGTTTACCGCGCCCATAGCGAGCAAATTCCGATTATTCTCGGCTCAGCCACCCCGGCACTGGAAACGCTGTGTAACGTGCGGCAGAACAAATACCGCATGCTGCGCCTGACGCGCCGCGCCGGAAATGCGCGCCCAGCCACTCAGCACGTGCTGGATCTCAAAGGTCAGCAGGTGCAGGCCGGACTCGCCCCTGCGCTGATCGCCCGTATGCGTCAGCACCTGCAGGCGGATAACCAGGTGATCCTGTTTTTGAACCGTCGTGGTTTTGCGCCTGCGCTGCTGTGCCACGACTGTGGTTGGATTGCCGAATGTCCGCGTTGCGATCATTACTACACGCTACATCAGGCGCAGCACCACCTGCGTTGCCACCACTGCGACAGCCAGCGCCCAATACCGCGTCAGTGCCCCTCCTGCGGTTCGACGCATATGGTTCCGGTAGGACTCGGCACCGAACAGCTTGAGCAGGCTCTGGCACCTTTTTTCCCCGGTGTGCCAATTTCACGTATAGACCGCGACACCACCAGCCGTAAAGGGTCGCTGGAGCAGCATCTGGCGGAAGTGCATCGCGGCGGCGCACGAATTCTTATAGGCACGCAAATGCTGGCCAAAGGCCACCACTTCCCGGACGTCACTCTGGTGGCGCTGCTGGACGTTGACGGCGCGCTATTCTCCGCAGATTTCCGGTCAGCAGAACGCTTCGCCCAGCTCTATACGCAGGTCTCTGGCCGTGCCGGACGCGCCGGGAAGCAAGGCGAAGTGGTGCTGCAAACGCACCATCCTGAACATCCGCTGCTGCAAACCTTGCTGTATAAAGGCTATGACGCGTTTGCCGAACAGGCGCTGGCCGAGCGACAAACGCTCCAGCTTCCACCGTGGACCAGCCATGTGATCGTGCGGGCAGAAGATCATAACAACCAGCATGCACCAATGTTCTTGCAGCAACTACGGAATCTCATTCAAGCCAGCCCGTTGGCCGATGACAAACTCTGGGTGCTCGGCCCGGTTCCCGCACTGGCGCCCAAACGCGGTGGTCGTTATCGTTGGCAAATATTGTTGCAACATCCATCACGAATTCGTCTGCAACATATCGTCAGCGGCACGCTGGCACTGATCAATACGCTACCCGATGCACGCAAGGTTAAATGGGTGCTGGATGTCGATCCCATCGAGGGATAACCCCTCACGATGCGAGGCGGATCGTAAAATTAAAGATCCATCACACTTTTTATGAAAATTCTGTAACCGCTTCCATTCACTATCTGATAAAAATGTTTCAGATGAAGGTTATCCAGGGACGAGTCTGTGCCAGCAGCTCTCTGGCGAGGAGAAAGAGTGAAACCGAATAAGCAGGTTGCCGCCGCTACAATGAAAGATGTTGCTCTGAAGGCGAAAGTCTCAACGGCAACCGTATCCCGCGCATTAATGAACCCGGACAAAGTCTCGCAGTCAACCCGTAACAAGGTTGAGCAGGCAGCACTGGAAGTGGGATATCTACCCCAATCAATGGGACGTAACGTTAAGCGTAATGAGTCACGTACCATTCTGGTGATTGTGCCGGATATCTGCGATCCGTTTTTTAGCGAAGTGATTCGTGGCATCGAAGTGACTGCCGCAGAACAGGGATACCTGGTGCTTATTGGCGACTGCGCGCACCAGAACCAGCAGGAAAAGACGTTTCTTAACCTCATTATCACCAAGCAGATCGATGGCATGGTACTGCTCAGCTCGCGCCTGCCGTTTGATGCCAGCGTGGAAGAACAGCGCAATTTACCGCCGATGGTCATGTCGAACGAGTTCGCGCCAGAGCTGGAACTCCCTACCGTGCACATTGATAACCTCACCGCCGCCTTTAATGCGATGAATTATCTGCTGGAACTGGGGCATAAACGCATTGGCTGTATCGCCGGACCCGAAGATATGCCGCTGTGTCATTACCGCCTGCAAGGCTACGTTCAGGCATTACGTCGCAGCGGAATTACGGTCGATCCGCATTTCATCGCGCGCGGTGACTTTACCTATGAAGCGGGAGCCAATGCGTTGAAGCAGCTCCTTGAACTACCGCAGCCGCCGACCGCTGTCTTTTGTCACAGCGACGTCATGGCGCTGGGCGCACTCTCTTACGCCAAACGTCAGGGTCTGAAAGTCCCTGATGATTTATCCATTATTGGCTTTGATAACATTTCGCTCACGGAATTTTGTGATCCACCCCTGACAACCGTCGCACAGCCGCGTTTCGATATCGGACGTGAAGCTATGCTGTTACTGCTCGATCAATTACAAGGGCAGAGCGTCAGCAGTGGCTCACGTTTACTGGACTGCGAGCTTATTATTCGGGGTACTACCCGGGCACTGACGTAAAGTAAAGTGCTTTCGGACTCCCCTGTCTGGTCAAAGGCCCGCCGCTTAAGTAACATGGCGGGCTGACGAACGAATAAATACAGCGAAACGATAGTGGCACAACGAGATTATGTACGTCGCGGCCAACCGGCACCTTCGCGGCGCAAGAAGAGCACACCACGGAAAAAACAACGCAATACGCCTGCGGTATCTCCCGCAATGGTTGCTATTGCTGCAGCCGTACTCGTGACCTTTATCGGTGGTCTGTACTTCATTACGCATCACAAGAAAGAAGAGTCCGAAACGCTGCAAAACCAGAAAGTCACCGGTAATGGCATTCCGCCAAAACCGGAAGAGCGCTGGCGATACATCAAAGAGCTGGAAAGCCGTCAGCCTGGCGTACGTGCGCCTACCGAACCGTCTGCGGGCGGCGAGGTGCTGAATGCCGATCAGCTAACCAATGAGCAGCGCCAGCTATTGGCGCAAATGCAGGCTGATATGCGTCAACAGCCGACGCAGCTCAACGAAGTACCGTGGAACGAGCAAACGCCTGAACAACGCCAGCAAACGCTGCAGCGTCAGCGTCAGGTGCAACAGCAGCAGTGGAATAACGCACAGCAGCAGGCTCAGCAGCCGCGTCCACGGGCAACAGAACAGCCGTATCAGCAGCAGCAAACGCGTACAGCACAAGCCGCGCCGGTACAGCAGCCGAAACCGCAGCCAAAACCGGCGGCGCAACAGCCGTATCAGGATCTGCTGCAAACGCCAGCGCATACCACCGCTGCTCAGCCAAAACCGCAGCCGGCCGCGCCGATAACGAATGAAACGCAGCCGCCAAAACAGACTGCTGAGAAAAAAGATGAACGCCGCTGGATGGTTCAGTGCGGATCATTTAAAGGCGCTGAGCAGGCAGAAACTGTGCGTGCGCAGCTGGCCTTTGAAGGCTTTAACTCCCGTATTACCACCAATAACGGCTGGAATCGTGTGGTCATTGGTCCGGTCAAAGGCAAAGAGAATGCCGACAACACCATCAGCCGCCTGAAGGTTGCTGGTCACACAAACTGCATTCGACTCTCTACTGGGGGTTGAAACCCCCAAAATCCCCCCCATCTATACTTGCATTACGCCCCGTACACTGTGCGGGGCCTGTACATTGCATTTGTAACCAAGGGGTCTGCTCGTGACAACAATAGTAAGCGTACGCCGTAACGGCCATGTGGTAATCGCCGGTGATGGTCAGGCCACACTGGGTAACACCGTAATGAAAGGCAACGTGAAGAAAGTCCGCCGTCTGTACAACGATAAAGTCATCGCGGGCTTTGCGGGCGGTACTGCGGATGCATTCACGCTGTTTGAACTGTTTGAACGCAAGCTGGAAATGCACCAGGGTCACCTGGTGAAAGCTGCCGTTGAACTGGCAAAAGACTGGCGTACCGACCGTATGCTGCGCAAACTCGAAGCGCTGCTGGCCGTCGCAGATGAAACTGCATCGCTCATCATCACCGGTAACGGCGACGTCATCCAGCCAGAAAACGATCTGATTGCTATCGGCTCCGGCGGTCCCTACGCCCAGGCTGCTGCACGCGCTCTGCTGGAAAACACCGAGCTTGGCGCACGCGAGATTGCTGAGAAAGCGTTGGATATTGCAGGGGATATCTGCATTTATACCAACCACTTCCATACCATCGAAGAATTGAACTCCAAAGCGTAAGGATCCCCCATGTCTGAAATGACCCCACGCGAAATTGTCAGCGAACTGAACAAACACATCATCGGCCAGGATAACGCTAAGCGTTCCGTGGCGATCGCCCTGCGTAACCGCTGGCGTCGTATGCAGCTCAACGAAGAGTTGCGTCATGAAGTCACGCCGAAAAACATTCTGATGATTGGCCCGACCGGCGTCGGTAAAACCGAAATCGCCCGTCGTCTGGCAAAACTGGCCAACGCGCCGTTCATCAAAGTCGAAGCAACAAAATTCACCGAAGTCGGCTATGTTGGTAAAGAAGTAGATTCCATCATCCGCGATCTGACCGATGCTGCCATTAAGATGGTCCGCGTGCAGGCAATCGAGAAAAACCGCTTCCGTGCCGAAGAGATGGCGGAAGAGCGCATTCTCGACGTGCTGATCCCACCAGCTAAAAATAACTGGGGGCAGTCAGAGCAGCCGCAGGAACCTTCTGCAGCGCGTCAGGCATTCCGTAAAAAACTGCGTGAAGGCCAGCTGGATGATAAAGAGATCGAAATCGATCTCGCGGCCGCACCGATGGGCGTTGAAATTATGGCGCCTCCAGGAATGGAAGAGATGACCAGCCAGCTGCAGTCCATGTTCCAGAACCTGGGCGGTCAGAAGCAAAAACCGCGTAAGCTGAAAATCAAAGACGCGATGAAGCTGCTGATTGAAGAAGAAGCTGCCAAACTGGTGAACCCGGAAGAGCTGAAACAAGAAGCTATCGACGCCGTTGAGCAGCACGGGATCGTGTTTATCGACGAAATCGACAAAATCTGTAAGCGCGGTGAATCCTCCGGCCCGGACGTGTCCCGTGAAGGCGTACAGCGCGACCTGCTGCCGCTGGTTGAAGGCTGCACTGTCTCCACCAAGCACGGCATGGTGAAAACAGATCACATTCTGTTTATCGCTTCTGGTGCATTCCAGGTAGCCAAACCGTCCGACCTGATCCCAGAACTGCAGGGTCGTCTGCCGATTCGTGTCGAGCTGCAGGCGCTGACCACCAGCGATTTTGAGCGTATCCTTACCGAACCGAATGCCTCCATCACCGTCCAGTACAAAGCGCTGATGGCGACTGAAGGTGTGGACATCAACTTCACTGAATCCGGTATTAAACGCATTGCCGAAGCGGCCTGGCAGGTTAACGAAACCACCGAAAACATCGGTGCACGTCGTCTGCATACCGTTCTGGAACGTCTGATGGAAGATATTTCCTATGATGCGAGCGATTTGAACGGCCAAAGCATCACAATTGATGCCGAATATGTGAGCAAACATCTGGATGCGCTGGTCGCAGATGAAGATCTGAGCCGTTTTATCCTATAATCGCGTTCAATGCATTTTCATCACTGTTGATGGGGCTGATAAAGCCCCATTTTTATTGGCGCTAAATATGACTGAACAACAACAAATTAGCCGCTCACAAGCCTGGCTGGAAAGTTTACGACCTAAGACCTTACCGCTCGCCTTCGCGGCGATCATCGTCGGTACGGCATTAGCATGGTGGCAAGGATACTTCGATCCGCTGGTTGCTCTGCTGGCATTGATTACGGCAGGACTGCTGCAAATTCTGTCCAATCTCGCTAACGACTATGGCGATGCCGTCAAAGGCAGCGACAAGCCCGACCGTATTGGACCGCTGCGCGGTATGCAAAAAGGGGTCATCACCCAACAGCAGATGAAGCGCGCGCTGATCGTCACCGTGGTGCTGATCTGTCTGTCCGGGCTGGCCCTGGTTGCTGTAGCCTGTCACACGCTGGCGGACTTTGTCGGTTTCCTGGTGCTCGGCGGTCTGTCGATTATCGCCGCGATCACCTACACCGTGGGTAATCGCCCTTACGGATATATCGGCCTGGGCGATATTTCTGTGCTGGTATTCTTCGGCTGGCTCAGCGTAATGGGAAGTTGGTATCTGCAGGCGCATACATTGATTCCAGCGCTGATTCTGCCTGCCACCGCCTGCGGCCTGCTGGCAACCGCCGTGCTCAACGTCAACAACCTGCGCGATATCAACAGCGACAGAGAAAACGGCAAGAACACGCTGGTCGTGCGTTTAGGCGCTGTCAATGCCCGCCGCTACCACGCCTGTCTGCTGATGGGCACGCTGGTCTGTCTGGCACTGTTCAACCTGTTCTCACTGCAAAGCCTGTGGGGATGGCTGTTTATCCTCGCCGCTCCGCTGCTGATCAAACAGGCTCGCTATGTAATGCGCGAGATGGACCCGGCTGCAATGCGTCCGATGCTGGAACGCACCGTAAAAGCGGCATTGTTAACTAACCTGCTGTTTGTCGTTGGAATTTTCTTAAGTCAGTGGTCTCTTTAACTGACAAATATCAATTAACAATTGATGATTTTGCCAACAGTACACATAGCGCGATATACTAAAAATTCTCGCAGCAACTGAACGTTAAGCCTATGAAATACGATACATCCGAGCTTTGTGACATCTATCAGGAAGATGTCAACGTCGTGGAACCGCTGTTCTCTAACTTTGGAGGACGGTCGTCGTTTGGCGGACAAATCATCACGGTAAAATGTTTCGAGGACAACGGGTTGCTGTACGATCTGCTCGAACAAAACGGCCGTGGTCGCATTCTGCTGGTCGATGGCGGCGGTTCTGTTCGTCGTGCGCTGGTCGATGCCGAACTGGCACAGCTGGCCGTACAGAATGAATGGGAAGGTCTGGTCATCTACGGCTCAGTACGCCAGGTAGACGATCTGGAAGAACTGGATATCGGCATTCAGGCGATTGCCGCTATTCCGGTAGGTGCCTCAGGTGAAGGCATTGGAGAAAGCGATGTACGCGTCAACTTCGGTGGCGTGACGTTCTTCTCCGGCGACCACCTGTACGCCGATAACACCGGGATAATCCTCTCCGAAGACCCGCTCGATATCGAGTAAGCGAAAAAGGCACCGCAAGGTGCCTTTTTTATGCGTGTCACTGATTGCCGGATGGCGGCTTACGCCTTATCCGGCCTACAATCAGGGGCGGTTACGCGAAAGATTTCGTGTTGTAGCAAGGCGGCAAACGAAGGTATCCCCAGGAGCGTAGTAAACTACGTGACTGGGGTAACTGAGCGCGGCCAACGCAGCTACGGCGCGAAAGATAAAGCGTAATTAGACTTCTTCCATACGACCCAGCAGGGCATGCAGACGATCCTGCCAGCCGTTCTGCTGTTCTTTCAGGTTGTTGTTCTCACGCTCCAGTTCTTCACGCTGCTGCTGTGCAGTCTGAACTTCCTGCGACAGTGAGTTGTTCTTTTCTTTCAGCTCTTCGATTTCCATCTGCAACAGCGTGATGGTATCAATCGCCTGCTGTACTTTTGCTTCCAGTTTCTCAAACACTTCTAATGACATCGTCATACCTCTCCTGAATTGCAAGGCGTTGATGGATAAAAATCCTCGTCCCGATAACCGGCGACGCCTTAATAAAAACGAGCGCACTCTACTTAACACCGATTGTATGAAGCCGCGTCATCCCTGTCCAGCGGCATCCCGCGCAGATTGCGGTTTGCAACACTTTTAGTCTTTCTCCTGGTGACATTACTGTCATAACTCTTAAGTGTTAACAGATTGATCAGTGAAATGATTCAGCTCACATTATTTTTGTATAACAAATACCTCACAATGGCGCGAAAACGCTCATTTTGTTGATGCAGTACACACATTTTAATTTCGATATTTCTCGTTTTTGCGCGTTAACGATAAATTAACAGTGTGCCTACCGGCTCCGGGGATGTCAGTGACCTTCTCGCACACAATAAACATTAAACTCTCTTCAGGATCCGATTATGAGTCAAACATCAACCTTAAAAGGCCAGTGCATTGCTGAATTCCTCGGTACCGGGTTGTTGATTTTCTTCGGTGTGGGCTGTGTCGCTGCACTTAAAGTGGCTGGGGCTACTTTTGGTCAGTGGGAAATCAGTATCATCTGGGGTCTGGGGGTAGCGATGGCTATCTATCTGACCGCAGGCGTTTCTGGTGCACACCTGAATCCCGCGGTAACCATCGCACTCTGGCTGTTCGCCTGTTTTGATAAACGCAAAGTTGTTCCTTTTATTATTTCGCAAATTGCCGGCGCCTTTTGCGCAGCGGCACTGGTTTACGGGCTTTATTACAATCTTTTCCTCGATTTCGAACAAACTAACCATATCGTACGCGGCAGTACCGAGAGCCTGGGTCTGGCAGGTACTTTCTCCACCTATCCGAACCCGCATATCAATTTTGTGCAGGCCTTCGCGGTTGAAATGGTCATTACCGCTATTCTAATGGGGCTGATTCTGGCTCTGACCGACGATGGTAACGGTGTACCTCGTGGTCCGCTGGCACCACTGCTGATCGGCTTGTTGATTGCCGTTATTGGTGCTTCCATGGGTCCGCTGACAGGTTTTGCGATGAACCCGGCACGTGACTTCGGACCGAAACTCTTCGCCTGGATGGCCGGATGGGGTGAGATTGCCTTCACGGGTGGTCGCGATATCCCTTACTTCCTGGTTCCGGTGTTTGGCCCGATTACCGGCGCGATTTTGGGCGCATGGGCATATCGCAAACTGATTGGTCGTCATTTACCGTGCGATGTCTGCGCGATTGAAGAAAAAGACGTTGCGGCCAACACTCAACAAAAAGCTTCGCAGTAATGTGACTACGGGACAAAAAATTATGACTGAAAAAAAATATATCGTTGCGCTCGACCAGGGCACCACCAGCTCCCGCGCGGTCGTAATGGACCACGATGCGAATATCGTTGCCGTTTCACAGCGCGAATTCGAACAAATTTACCCGAAAGCAGGTTGGGTAGAACATGACCCGATGGAAATTTGGGCGACCCAAAGCTCCACGCTGGTAGAAGTTCTGGCGAAAGCCGATATCAGTTCCGATGAAATTGCAGCGATCGGTATTACCAACCAGCGTGAAACCACCATTGTCTGGGAACGCGAAACCGGTAAACCTATCTATAACGCGATTGTGTGGCAGTGTCGTCGTACCGCGGATATCTGCGAAAAGCTCAAGCGCGACGGTATGGAAGAGTACATCCGTAATAATACAGGTCTGGTCATTGACCCGTACTTCTCCGGCACCAAAGTGAAGTGGATCCTCGACCACGTAGAAGGCTCACGTGAGCGCGCTCGTCGCGGCGAACTGCTGTTCGGTACCGTAGATACCTGGCTTATCTGGAAAATGACGCAGGGACGTGTACACGTCACGGATTACACCAACGCCTCACGTACCATGCTGTTCAACATCCACTCCCTGGACTGGGATGACACGATGCTGGATGCGCTGGATATTCCGCGTGCAATGCTGCCGGAAGTACGTCGTTCTTCTGAAGTGTACGGCCAAACCAACATCGGTGGTAAAGGCGGCATTCGTATTCCTATCTCCGGTATCGCTGGTGACCAGCAGGCGGCGCTGTTTGGCCAGCTGTGCGTGAAGGAAGGGATGGCGAAAAATACTTACGGTACCGGCTGCTTCATGCTGATGAACACCGGCGAGAAAGCCGTTAAGTCCGAAAACGGACTGCTGACCACCATCGCCTGCGGACCGACCGGGGAAGTGAACTACGCGCTGGAAGGTGCGGTATTTATGGCTGGCGCATCTATCCAGTGGCTGCGTGATGAAATGAAACTCATCAGCGATGCGTTCGACTCCGAATATTTCGCCACCAAAGTGAAAGACACCAACGGCGTGTACGTCGTTCCGGCATTTACTGGCCTGGGCGCACCATACTGGGACCCGTATGCTCGCGGCGCCATCTTTGGTCTGACCCGTGGGGTAAACTCCAACCACATCATCCGTGCCACGCTTGAGTCTATTGCATATCAGACTCGTGATGTTCTGGAAGCAATGCAGGCTGACTCCGGTATTCGCCTGCACGCCCTGCGCGTCGATGGCGGTGCGGTCGCCAACAACTTCCTGATGCAGTTCCAGTCCGACATTCTCGGCACACGCGTTGAGCGCCCGGAAGTCCGCGAAGTCACCGCATTGGGTGCGGCATACCTGGCCGGTCTGGCAGTAGGCTTCTGGCAGAATCTGGATGAGCTGCAGGAAAAAGCGGTCATCGAGCGTGAATTCCGCCCAGGCATCGAAACCACCGAACGTAACTTCCGTTACAGCGGCTGGAAAAAAGCGGTCAAACGCGCCATGGCATGGGAAGATCACGACGAGTAATACGTCATAGCCGGATGGCAACTGTGCCTTATCCGGCAATATCTTCGTGCGGGGGCAACCCCGCACACACATCAATAATCTCGCCCCCTCCCCTGTGCTACACTTCGCGCCATTCCTTTCAGCTACGAGTTTGCAATGAGACGAGAACTTGCCATTGAATTTTCACGCGTGACCGAAGCGGCCGCGCTGGCTGGCTATAAATGGCTGGGCCGCGGCGACAAAAATACCGCTGACGGCGCGGCGGTAAACGCCATGCGTATTATGCTCAACCAGGTCAATATCGACGGCACCATCGTGATTGGCGAGGGTGAGATCGATGAAGCACCGATGCTGTTTATCGGTGAGAAAGTCGGGACCGGTCTTGGTGATGCGGTCGACATCGCCGTCGATCCTATCGAAGGCACACGCATGACGGCAATGGGTCAGGCAAACGCGCTGGCCGTACTGGCTGTTGGCGATAAAGGCTGCTTCCTGAACGCGCCAGACATGTACATGGAAAAGCTGATTGTCGGCCCAGGCGCAAAAGGGTCTATCGACCTGAACCTGTCGCTGGAAGCCAACCTGCAGAACGTTGCCGCTGCACTCAATAAGCCGCTGAGTGAACTGACCGTCACCATTCTGGCCAAGCCACGCCATGATGAAACGATCGCCGAAATGCAAAAATTGGGCGTGCGCGTCTTTGCTATTCCAGACGGTGACGTTGCTGCCTCCATTCTGACATGCATGCCAGACAGTGAAGTTGACGTGCTGTACGGCATTGGCGGCGCACCTGAAGGTGTCGTTTCTGCCGCCGTTATCCGCGCGCTGGACGGCGACATGCAAGGCCGTTTGCTGGCGCGTCATGACGTCAAAGGCGACAGCGAAGAAAACCGTCGCATTGGCGAACAGGAACTGGCTCGTTGCGCCGCCATGGGCATTGAAGCGGGCAAAGCGCTGCGCCTCGATGAAATGGCGCGTAGCGACAACGTCATTTTCTCTGCCACCGGCATCACCAAAGGCGATTTGCTGGAAGGGATTAGCCGCAAAGGCAATATCGCAACCACCGAAACGCTGCTGATCCGCGGTAAATCACGTACGATCCGCCGCATTCAGTCGATTCACTACCTCGATCGCAAAGATCCCGATGTGCAGGCGCACATCCTGTAATTGATTTGATCAATAGAGCCTTCCAGCCCATATGGGCTGGAAATCTTTCGTCCAACGAACGAAGATAAGGCAATCAAAGCAGACAGGAGAGAACCATGGCAGATTGGGTAACAGGCAAAGTCACGAAGGTACAGAACTGGACCGATGCCCTGTTTAGTTTGACCGTGCGAGCTCCGGTTCTTCCTTTCACTGCAGGTCAATTCACCAAGCTTGGCCTTGAGATCGACGGCGAGCGCGTCCAGCGTGCCTATTCTTACGTCAATGCCCCTGATAACCCCGATTTAGAGTTTTATCTGGTGACGGTTCCCGACGGCAAACTCAGCCCTCGTCTGGCAGCACTGAAGCCTGGCGATGAAGTCCAGGTGGTGAGTGAAGCTGCTGGTTTCTTCGTGCTGGATGAAGTCCCCGATTGCGACACGCTGTGGATGCTGGCAACCGGCACGGCTATCGGCCCATATTTGTCGATTCTGCAATTAGGCAAAGACCTGGATCGCTTCAAAAATCTGGTGCTGGTCCACGCCGCGCGCTATGCCGCCGATTTGAGCTATCTACCGTTGATGCAGGCCCTGGAAAAGCGCTACGAAGGTAAATTACGCATCCAGACGGTAGTCAGCCGTGAAACCGTGGCAGATTCGCTGACCGGGCGTGTACCGGCGCTAATTGAAAGCGGTGAACTGGAAAAAGCGGTCGGGCTGCCAATGGATAAAGAAACCTGTCATGTGATGCTGTGCGGAAACCCGCAGATGGTGCGCGACACGCAGCAGTTGCTGAAGGACACCCGGCAGATGACCAAACACCTGCGCCGCCGACCAGGCCATATGACCGCAGAGCACTACTGGTAAGAACGTTTCAATGCCCGGTTAACACCCGGGCATTTTGCCGGATGGCGCTTATCCGGCCTACGAGTCAGCCCTGTACTTTACGTCCTGCGTATCCTTACCATATTTATTTGCGTCCTGGGTGCCAATGAACGCCCCCAGATCGATAAGCATACCGACCAGAATCAACGTTGGAACAAAGCGGCCTACCGCCCATTGCCAGACGCCGGGTAACATCGCCCAATTTCCGGCCAGCAGCATCCACGCCAGAATCATCAACAGCGCCCACGCTCCGGAACGCCCCCGGTCATGCAGACGTTTTACCGTCACTGCCGCCGTTGGCCATAGCAGACACACCAGACAAAAAGCCGCGGTCTGAATATCGAGTAATTGTTTGCTCGCCAGCGAAAACAGAACCAGCATGCCGACGATCCATAGGCCAATCCAAATCCAGAAATCACGGCGCCCGATGCGCCCTTTAAATGAGAATAACCACTGCTGTATGGTCATGTAAGTTCCTTTATTATTACCTTCAAGAACAGTTTACCCTTTTGACAAGCTCGACGGTTACCGTTTTAATCGTGAGCAGTGAGAATGAAAGGTACGATTGATGAAGCACGGATTTACACTGTTTTTATTATTGTTTTCAGCCTTAACCGCGAGCACTGCGGCATTGGCGGAAGCGCCATCGACGGCAACCACAGCCCCCTATTTACTGGCGGGCGCGCCGACCTTTGACCTGTCGATTAGCCAGTTTCGCGAAAACTTTAATACACAGAATCCGAAGCTGATCCTGAATGAGTTCCGCGCCATCGACAGCAGTCGCGATCGGGCAAATCTCACCCGCGCGGCCAGTAAAATCAATGAAAACCTGTATGCGTCTTCCGCCCTTGAGCGCGGCACCCTGAAAATCAAAAGCATGCAGATCACCTGGTTACCAATTCAGGGACCAGAGCAAAAGGCAGCTAAAGCGAAAGCGCTGGAATACATGACTGCCGTCATCCGCACCGTCGCACCGCTACTGACGAAGGAACAGAGCCAGAAAAAACTGCAAAAACTGCTCGCCGCAGGCAAAGGTAAGCACTATTACGCCGAAACAGAAGGCGCAATTCGCTATGTCGTGGCAGATAACGGTGAAAAGGGGCTGACCTTCGCTGTTGAACCGATTAAGCTGGCTCTATCTGAAAACCTCGAAGGGTCGAATTCCCCCTAAATTATTCACGTTTCAGGAAGGCGGCGACGCAACGAACCCCCAGGAGCTTACATCAGTAAGTGGCTAGGGTGAGAGAGTACAGCCAACGCACCTACAACGTGGAGAATGACGGGGAAATGACAAAAAGCAAAGCCTTTCGGGGGATGAATCTCTATACTGTTTCACAGACCATGCTGCCCTGAGGGGCGGCCATATTCCTTAATTCGCTGACAAGCGTGGAGAAATGAAATGCGACATCCTTTAGTGATGGGTAACTGGAAACTGAACGGCAGCCGCCACATGGTAAACGAACTGGTTGCTAATCTGCGTAAAGAACTGGCTGGCGTTGCTGGCTGTGCAGTAGCGATTGCTCCGCCGGAAATGTATATCGACCTGGCGAAACACGCCGCTGCCGGTAGTCACATCATTCTGGGCGCGCAGAACGTTGACCTGAACCTGTCTGGCGCATTCACTGGTGAAACAAGTGCTGAAATGCTGAAAGACATCGGCGCGCAGTACATCATTATCGGTCACTCTGAGCGTCGTACTTACCACAAAGAATCTGACGAGCTGATCGCTAAAAAATTCGCCGTACTGAAAGAGCAGGGTCTGACTCCAGTTCTGTGCATCGGTGAAACCGAAGCAGAAAACGAAGCGGGCAAAACTGAAGAAGTTTGTGCACGTCAGATCGACGCGGTTCTGAAAACTCAGGGCGCGGCAGCATTCGAAGGCGTCGTTATCGCTTACGAACCAGTATGGGCTATCGGTACCGGTAAATCTGCAACTCCTGCTCAGGCTCAGGCTGTTCACAAATTTATTCGTGACCACATTGCTAAAGCTGACGCGAAAATCGCTGAGCAAGTAATCATCCAGTACGGCGGTTCTGTAAACGCAGCTAACGCGGCAGAACTGTTTGCTCAGCCGGACATCGACGGTGCGCTGGTAGGTGGTGCTTCTCTGAAAGCAGACGCCTTCGCCGTCATCGTTAAAGCAGCAGAAGCCGCTAAACAGGCTTAAGTTGTTAAGGCGGGAGGAGCACTCCTCCCGCTGTATTAACTACCAGTATCCCAACCAGTGCCACCAGAAGGCGCCGGTCACCCCCCAAATGGTCAGGTTGACCACACTCATCACCAGGCCCGTTTTCCACCACTCCGCCAGCGTGACATAGCCCGAACCAAAGATGATCGGCGCAGTACCCGTGCCATAGTGCGTGAGCGACATCATCAGGGAGGAGGAGAAACCGAGCATTAAACCAAGCAATGCTGGCGGCGCGCCGAGGCCTAATCCTGCGGCGAAGAACGCAGCGAACATAGCCGTAATATGCGCAGTAGTGCTGGCGAAAAAGTAGTGCGAGTAGACGTAAAGCAGAATCAACAGCAGCGTTGCAACACTCCAGTGCACGCCAAGATGGTCGATTGCGCTACCAACGCTGGTTGCCAGCCATCCCACCAACCCCAGTTTGCTGAGAAAATCCGCCATCATCACCAGCGCGGCAAACCAGACTATCGTATCCCATGCCCCGCGGCATTTAAGAATGTCATCCCAGCTCAATACGCCCGCCATCAATAGAATCGACAAACCAATTAACGCGGCGCTAGTGGGGTTTACGCTCCAGGCACTGCCCATCAGCATCGCTGGAACACCCGCCCACAGGCAGAGCAGCAAAATGAACACTGCCAGGGTGATTTTTTCTGCCAGTGATAGTGGACCCAGCGCATCCAGTTTTTGCCGCGCGAACTGCGGCGCATTTGGCGTGCGCGTGATAGCTGGCGGATAGAGCCACCAGATTACAATCGGCATGACAACCAGTGATACCAGAGCGGGAAGAAGCGCCGCAATAGCCCACATTCCCCAGGTCATGTTCAGCACGCCATCCGTCCCCTTCGTCAAAAAGCTGACGATTAACGGGTTAGGTGCGGTCGCGGTGATGAACATTGCCGAGCTGATCGGGTTAATGTTGTAGTTCACCAGCGCGAGATAACGGCCCGTTGAGCCATTCTCGGCATGGCCTGGCTGCGAGCCGAGGCTCTCCGCAATCGCCCGCATTACCGGGTGGATAATGCCGCCGCCACGCGCGGTATTGCTTGGCGTTACGGGTGCAATTAGCGTTTCCGCAAGGGTTAATGCCCACGCAATACCCAGCGTTCTTTTACCAAATAGCGCAATAAACCCGTAGCCAATACGCGCCCCCAGGCCGGTCTTTAACAGACTTTGCGACAGCATAATGGATAAACCAATCAGCCAGATTAACTGGTTCGAAAAGCCACTCAACGCATCGTTCAACGCCGCGGAGGGTTTGCCGGGGTTAGTAACGCCAGTCATCGCCACCAGCATAATCGCCACAATCGCAATTGCGCCAATGGGCATAGCCTTACCGATAATCGCAGCGATCGTACCAATAAACAGTGCCAGCAGGTGCCACGCTTGCGGGGTTACGTCAGGAGGACACGGGATAACAAACCAGATGGTCAGCGTAATCACGAGCGAGATGATGGCAGGCCAACAGCGGATGGGGGTCAAACTGTCCATGAATCAATCCTTGAGTTTCCAGTGCGCAAATCTGCGCCCCGGTATTAACCGCCATCAGCCCAAATAAAACAATTCATCATCTCACAAAACAAAAAATTAACATTTAGATACAGTTATAATTTCCCCAGTATACTGAACCAGAGGTAATCCAGCGGCAGAAGAATCAAATACGTTGCCGCCGCCAGTGCGATACACAGCAGCATCCCCGCCCTTGCAGGTACTTTCCCGAGCGCCATCGCCACTACGATCGGTGAAGCCTGATACGGCAACAGTGGCGTGGAATAACCCAGCACCTGGATCATAATCACCGACAGCAGCGGGAATCCCGTCGCATCGGCAAAACTTTGCGCCAACGTGGTATACAGCGCCGGAACACCGTTCGCCGTCATAATAAAATTAAGCGCAGTGGTAATACCGGTCAGCGCGAGGAAACTGGTAAACGGCTTTTCCGCATCCAGCGGCATCACCTGTAACAGCGCCTCGCCCACCGCACTGCCAATACCGGTCTGCGTGACGGTGATCGCCAGCCCCAGAATACCCGCCACATAAATACAGGTACGAATGTTAACCCCAGTGGAAAACTCGTCGCCATTGATAAAGCCAACCCGTGGTAGCAATGTGATAACTGCCGCCGCCAGCCCGGTCCACGCGGGGCCAATGCCGTGCCAGCTTTCGCTTACCCACAAGAACAGCACCACCGCTAACATCCAGGCCAGACGTTTTTCATCCCGGCTCATCGGCTCCGGCGGCGTGAGATCGCGCGGCGCATGCGGCTTGCCAGGGAATAACCAGCAGATAAGCACAATGAGCACCGCGCCTTTAAGCCAACCCAGAACCGGCGTATGCAGCAGCAAATAGGGAAGATAATTGAGGTGGATGCCGTAAGAGCCTTCCGCCGCGCCGCTCATCACCAGATTCGGTACGTTAGCGGGTAAAATCGTCGCGGAAAGCTGGAACGTCCCAAACCCGACGGCCAGTGCCAGACCATACCAGGCGCGCGTGCCGTCGTTAATTCCAGCCCGTTTCGCCATCGCCGCGACGATCGGCATCAGCAGCGCAATGCGGCCCATGTTGGATGGCATTACAAATGCCAGCGCGTAACTCAGCAGCACTACGCTCGCCACCATTAACGGCCAGGAATCAGTCAACCTCGATGACAGCGCCCTCGCCGCCCTGTCCGCCAGCCCCGTTTTACGAATCGCGATACCCAGTACAAAGCCGCTAAACACCAGCCAGAACGCGGAGGACGCAAAGCCGCCAAAAATCACATCCGGTGGCGCGATTTTGGCCACCATCGCCACGGCAAAGAACAGCAGCGCCGTTATAAACTCCGGCAGCAGCGACGTAGCCCAGAGCAGAATGGTGATACCAACCACCAGAGAGGGGATAAACAGAGGGTGTGTAAGCCAGAGCGACATGCCTGTCTCCTGTTGTTTTTTTCAACAAGAATACGGGGACAGGCATGCGGAGTAAACGCCAGATTAGGTGGGGTTAACGCAGAATATCACATTGATGATCCTGAATTTCCTCAGCGGAGGCGAGATTCAGTGCCAGCAGATTGCGCTGAGTAGCCAGCAGGACAAAGGATTCGTCGCTCTGGCGCACCATCGCCAACGCATAGCTGCCCATATGCTCACGCGCATCCGGCACCTCTTCCGCCAGCATCATAAACGGGCTGCGTTGTGCCAGTTCATTTTCCGTGATGCGACGCGCCAGATATTCATGACCGCGCAGCCCACCCGGTAATGGTAGCCAGCGGGTGCTGATTTTCGCCAGGTTGTCATCCAGCTGCTTTCTGACATCGGTTCGCAGGCAGGAGATATGAATATGCAGGTGATTTTGCGTACGCCCGCTACGTGAGTTAATGGTCAGAGAGACTGCTTTGTCAGGGATTTCCTGGCCGTATTTTTGGCTCATAAAGCTACGCGCCTGCCAGGCCAGCCAGAAAAAGTTCGGCGTGCCTGATTTCAACAGCAGCGGACTTTCCGTACCGTTGATCCGCCAGGTAGGCATCAACAGATATTGCAGTGGGCCGTTACGGTCTTTGAACACCACATATCCGGCATCCGGCTTTACTTCAGCGCATGGTGCGGGGTCCTGCTGCTGCAACTGGTGCGGCAGGCATTGCTGAAGAACGATCTGGCGTAATGCGTCCGGGTTGCCGGTGAATTTCCAGTACCCGATACCTGCAGCGGCGGCGACCACAATCACCGCCAGTAAAAGATAGCCTGCTTTTTTCATTACGCGTTTCCTGTATCCCATTGAAGGGCAAGAGTAACGCAAAACCATGACAAATAAAAAACCCGGTCGCGCTAGGCCACCGGGTCGGTAAATCACAGACTTATTTATCGTTTACTGATTTGGTCGAACGTACCGCCGTTAGAGAAGTGCTCTTTCTGCGCTTTCGTCCAGCCGCCAAACTCTTCGTCGATAGTGAACAGCTTCAGCTTCGGAAATGCGTTTTCGTATTTCTTCGCGACTTCTGCATCACGTGGACGATAGTAGTTTTTCGCCGCAATTTCCTGGCCTTCCGGAGAGTAGAGATACTTCAGGTAAGCTTCCGCCACCGCTTTGGTGTCTTTCTTTTCCACCACTTTATCAACCACGGACACGGTCGGCTCCGCGAGGATAGATTCACTCGGGGTCACTATCTCGAATTTATCTTTGCCCAGCTCGTTCGTTGCCAACAGCGCTTCGTTTTCCCAGGCAATCAGCACATCACCGATACCACGTTCAACGAAGGTATTGGTTGAGCCACGTGCGCCAGAATCGAGTACCTCAACGTTTTTATACAGGGCCTTCACAAAGTCTTGTGCCTTGGCCTGATCGTTGTTGTTGTGGTGCAGGGCATAGCCCCATGCCGCCAGATAGTTCCAGCGAGCTCCGCCGGAGCTTTTCGGGTTTGGCGTAATGACCGACACGCCCGGTTTGATTAAATCGTTCCAGTCATGAATTTGTTTGGGATTGCCTTTGCGGACCAGGAACACGATGGTGGAGGTGTAAGGCGCGGAGTTATCCGGCAGGCGTTTAATCCAGTTTTTATCGATACGGCCACGTTCAGCAATGGCATCCACGTCGTAAGCCAGTGCCAGCGTCACAACGTCGGCTTCAATGCCGTTGATGACGGAAGTCGCCTGTTTACCCGAACCGCCGTGCGACTGGCGGATCACAACGTTGTCGCCCGTTTCCTGCTTCCAGTGCGCGCTGAAGGCCTTATTGTACTGCTCGTACAGTTCACGCGTTGGATCGTACGATACGTTAAGTAACTGAATATCCTTTGCCAGAACGCTGGTCGATGCCAGCAATAATGTTAACCCTACGCCCCATTTGTTCATCGCCCAGTTCTCTTAGGTAGTGTTGTGATGAGCAAAGCGTGCCAGAAAGGCATCCAAACATTAAAGAATAAAAAAAGATTTGCTATAACTTGGGGGAATATATGGAGTCGAGTTTTTGCCTGATGGCGCTACGTTTATCAGGCCTACGATTTGCATCATGTAGGCCGGATAAGGCGCAAGCCGCCATCAGGCAATTGCATTTAGTACAGTTTTTTCGCGCAGTCCAGCCAGTCACCTTTGAACGGACGCTTCATGTTTTCGATAGCGTCGATGATGTCGTGGTGAACCAGCTGCTCGTTCTGAATACCTACGCAGCGACCGCCGTGGCCTTCCAGCAACAGTGCAATCGCATATGCGCCCATGCGGGATGCCAGGATACGGTCGTAAGGAACCGGGGAACCACCACGCTGGATGTGACCCAGTACGGTTGCACGCGTTTCGCGGCCCGTTTCCTTCTCGATGTAATGCGCCAGTTCGTCAACGTCACACATGTGTTCAGTGATCGCTACGATTGCGTGTTTTTTACCTTTCGCGATGCCCGCTTTGATTTCAGTAACCAAATCGTCACGGCTGAATTCCACTTCCGGAACCACCACGAACTCACAACCACCGGCAATTGCAGCCGCCAGGGTCAGGTCACCACAGTAGCGGCCCATCACTTCGACGATGGAAATACGCTGGTGAGAAGAAGAGGTATCACGCAGGCGGTCAATCGCTTCAACGACAGTGCCCAGAGCGGTGAAGTAGCCGATGGTGTAGTCGGTGCCCTTGATATCGTTGTCGATAGTGCCCGGCAGACCGATGCATGGGAAGCCCATTTCAGTCAGGCGTTTTGCACCCATGTAAGAACCGTCACCCCCGATAACAACCAGGGCGTCGATGCCACGCTTCTTCAGGTTTTCGATCGCCACCGCACGTACGTTTTCATCACGGAATTCCGGGAAGCGAGCAGAACCGAGGAAAGTACCGCCACGGTTGATCATGTCGGACACGCTGTAGCGGTCAAGCTGGACCATACGGTCTTCATACAAACCCAGGTAGCCATCATGGATCCCCATGACTTCCAGCCCTTCCGTCAACGCTGCACGTACAACACCACGGATTGCTGCGTTCATGCCCGGCGCATCACCGCCGCTTGTCAACACACCGATTTTCTTAATCATGACTACCTCTGAACTTTGGAATGCAAAATGAAATCTGCTGCCGGAAGTCGATTCCGCATATCGAAACGATCCAACGAATATGCAGATAGTATAACAATCACTTCCTGCTGAATTGATTCAGGTCAGGCCAAATGGTGGTAATTTATACACAAAATGCTGGCCCGGTTCACTTTTTTTACAACGAATTATGAAAGCTCAAACATCTTGCCTTCCTTGGGTACGACTGAACAGGGATCCTGATGAATGATGACATCCGATCCCGGGAAACGCCGTAAAATTGCCTGCTCAACCTGTTCAGCCACTAAATGCGCCTGAACGAGCGGCAGATTATCTTCCATTTCCAAATGAATCTGAATAAAGCGGGTCGGCCCTGACTGCCGCGTGCGAAGATCGTGAGCGCCGCTGACTCCAGGCCATGACGTCACTATATCAATAATTTCCTGACGTTCCTCATCGGGTAAAGCGCGATCCAGCAAAGATTGCACTGCCTCATACCCCATGCGTAATGCGCTATATAAAATATAGATGCCAATACCCAGCGCAAACAAGGCATCTGCACGATGCCAGCCGTACCATGCCAGCCCGAGCGCAATGAGAATCGCACCGTTCATCATAACATCAGACTGATAATGAAGCATATCTGCCCGAACGGCCTGACTTTGCGTACGCTTCACTACCCAGCGCTGAAACGAGACCAGAATGATTGTACACACTAACGCAATGATGGTGACAACCACCCCAACGCCCGGATCTTTCATCGGCGTGGGTTGGATGAGATGCTGAATCCCGGTCAGGAATAAAAACAGCGCCGAACCAGAAATAAACATGCTTTGCGCCAGCGCCGCCAGCGATTCCGCTTTTCCGTGTCCGAACGTATGTTCATCATCTGCGGGCTGCAGCGAATAGCGCACCACCAACAGATTGGTTAACGACGCCGCGATGTCCACCAGAGAATCCACCAGTGCTGCCAGAATACTGACCGATCCGGTGTACCACCACGCAAAAATTTTGATCAAAAGTAACAGCGATGCCATCACGGTTGCCGCGATTGCCGCCCGGCTCACCAGCCGCCCATAGGTTTGATTCATAAACACTCCTGCCAGGATATGCCGCTAGTATAACGGATGAAGTAAAACAGTCAGGCAATAACCGAGGGACAAATTTTGGGCAAAAAAAACCCCCTCATCATGAGGGGGAAGACAGGGATGGTGTCTATGGCAAGGAAAACAGGGTTACTACTGGGAACGTGAGTTGCTACTACTCAATAAATTCAACGATGAGCTTTTTTTCCAGTGCGCTACATCGCGCAGTTGCTCCATTCGTTGTTCATGTTTCTCATTTAAAACCGCTTGCTGCTCTGGCGTTAACAGGCGATACATCTGATTGCGGATCCTGGCTATTTCAACCTGGCGGGCAACCTGTTCTTGCGCCATTCTTTCTGCCTGAGCGCGCACTGCGCTTTCATCAAATTTCTCTGCGGTGACAAGGCGATGCATTGTCTCCATTTCGCTAACATTAACAGGAGGCTGTTCGTGTCTTGCCTGCTGCATTAAATCTCGCATCTGTTGACGTTGATGTTCGGTTAAACTGATACCGTCAAACATGTGGCTCTGAACGCTGCGTTGCGATGAGCCTTCACCCAGGTGCCAGTGATCGCCTGTGACGACTTCAGCTGCATGGCTAAATGTACTGAGTGCCAGCGTTGAGGCCATGACGGCAGCGGTAACTTTGCCCATCACTTGCTCCCAAAATCTTTTCTGTCGCGATTCAACGAGAGACAGTTTACGATTCGGGCTGCAAACATGCGTCAGGGGGTGTAAAACAACGTAAAGTCATAGATTAGCGACGCCTGATGACGTAATTTCTGCCTCGGAGGTACGTAAACAATGAATAAAATCCTGTTAGTTGATGATGACCGAGAGCTGACTTCCCTGTTAAAGGAGTTGCTCGAAATGGAAGGTTTCGATGTGCTGGTTGCCTATGATGGGGAACAGGCGCTTGAGCTTCTGGATGACAGCATCGATTTACTTTTGCTCGACGTCATGATGCCGAAGAAAAACGGCATTGATACGCTGAAAGCACTTCGTCAGACACACCAGACACCCGTAATCATGCTGACCGCTCGCGGCAGCGAATTGGATCGCGTACTTGGCCTTGAGCTGGGCGCGGACGACTATTTACCTAAACCGTTTAACGACCGTGAACTGGTCGCGCGCATCCGCGCTATTCTGCGTCGCTCACACTGGAGCGAACAGCAGCAGAACAGCGATAACGGTTCGCCGACGCTGGAAGTTGATGCGTTAAGCCTTAATCCGGGTCGCCAGGAAGCCAGCTTTGACGGGCAAATTCTGGAGTTAACCGGCACCGAATTCACCCTGCTCTATTTGCTGGCTCAGCATCTCGGTCAGGTGGTTTCGCGTGAGCACCTGAGCCAGGAAGTGCTGGGCAAACGCCTGACGCCTTTCGATCGCGCGATCGACATGCATATCTCGAACCTGCGTCGTAAGCTGCCAGAGCGTAAAGACGGACACCCGTGGTTTAAAACCCTGCGTGGTCGCGGCTACCTGATGGTCTCCGCTTCATGATAGGGAGCTTAACCGCACGCATCTTTGCCATCTTCTGGTTGACGCTGGCACTGGTGTTGATGTTGGTACTGATGTTACCCAAGCTCGACTCACGCCAGATGACCGAGCTACTGGACAGCGAGCAGCGCCAGGGGTTAATGATTGAGCAACACGTTGAAGCTGAACTGGCGAACGATCCACCCAACGATTTGATGTGGTGGCGTCGCTTGTTTCGGGCGATAGACAAGTGGGCGCCGCCAGGACAGCGGCTATTACTTGTTACGACGGAAGGACGCGTGATCGGCGCAGAACGCAACGAAATGCAGATCATTCGTAACTTTATTGGTCAGGCCGATAACGCCGACCATCCGCAAAAGAAAAAATACGGTCGCGTTGAGATGGTCGGGCCTTTCTCCGTCAGAGACGGTGAAGATAACTACCAGCTGTATCTCATACGACCTGCCAGCAGCTCACAATCTGACTTTATCAACCTGCTGTTCGACCGACCGCTGTTGTTGCTGATCGTCACCATGTTAGTCAGCTCACCGCTATTGCTTTGGCTTGCCTGGAGTCTGGCGAAACCGGCGCGTAAGTTGAAAAACGCGGCGGATGAAGTAGCTCAGGGTAACCTGCGTCAACATCCTGAGCTGGAAGCCGGTCCGCAGGAGTTCCTGGCGGCAGGCGCGAGCTTTAACCAGATGGTGACGGCGTTGGAACGGATGATGACCACACAGCAACGCCTGCTGTCGGACATCTCTCACGAGCTGAGAACACCGCTAACGCGTCTGCAACTGGGCACCGCTCTGCTGCGCCGTCGTAGCGGTGAGAGCAAAGAGCTGGAGCGCATTGAAACAGAAGCACACCGACTGGACAGCATGATCAACGACCTGCTGGTGATGTCACGTAATCAGCAGAAAAACGCGCTGGTCAGTGAAACAGTGAAAGCTAATCAGCTTTGGGGCGAAGTGCTGGATAACGCCGCCTTTGAAGCTGAGCAGATGGGTAAATCGCTCACGGTGAATTTCCCGCCGGGTCCGTGGCCGCTGTACGGTAACCCAAATGCGTTGGAAAGTGCGCTGGAAAACATTGTGCGCAATGCCCTGCGCTATTCACATACGAAGATTGAAGTTGGCTTCGCGGTGGATATCGACGGGATTACCATCACCGTGGACGACGATGGCCCAGGCGTTAGCCCTGAAGACAGAGAACAGATTTTCCGTCCGTTCTATCGTACCGATGAGGCGCGCGATCGCGAGTCTGGTGGAACAGGTCTGGGTCTGGCGATTGTTGAAACCGCAATTCAGCAGCATCGTGGCTGGGTGAAGGCCGAAGACAGCCCGCTGGGTGGTTTACGGCTGGTGATTTGGTTACCGCTGTATAAACGCGCTTAACAGGCTTCCCCGGTACGACATGATTACCGGGGAAGCATTCACGTTATGCCGCCGCAGCCGCCGCCGCTAGCTTTTGCTTTTTAATTCGCTTCACCAGAATGGTCGAGCAGATAAAGCCCATTAAGCTGAACGCAATCATCACGCTAAAGACATAGTTGTAGCCAGTGATGCCGCTATTGGTATCCAGCAAATAGCCGTACAACGTGTACGCAAACATCGCTGGCATATAACCGATGATGCAACCAAATGCCATTGCCGAGCCCGCATACTCACGTGGGGTACCGATCTCATCCATCGGCGCGAAGAAAATGGCGCGCTGTGAGAAGATAATCGCTCCGAACCCTAATGTCGCCGCCATACCGATATACACGTTCATTGTTTGATGCGGTAACTGCATGAACACAAGCATCGCCACAGCAGAGATCAGGAACGTCCACTTCAGATACACTGTCGGTGATTTAGCAACTTTATCTGCCAACATTCCACCAATCGGCCCACCTACCATTTTTAACGCATACTGGTTGATGATGCCGTACGCACCGACGAGAGCTACCGGCAGCATATAGATATCTTTTAAGAACGGAATAAAGTAAGTCAGTCCACAGTACGCGGCATAAACGAAGAAAATACCTAAAGAAGCCAGCCAAACATTAGGGCAGGACAAAACATGTTTGATACCCTTTAACACTTCCATGTTGGCACTGGTTTTCTCGCCGCCTTTCACTTTGTCATCATCGACAATAAAGTACGTCACAATACCTGCCACAAGCGTAATTACCGTATAGAACAACAGGCCCGCCTGCATCCCCGCTTTACCTTCACCAAACTGGACGAAGACAAACAGAGCGCCAGATGCAACGATAACATCCACCACGCCACGTCCGGCTTCTAAAAAGCCGAACATGCGTCCTTGTTCTTCTTTCGTTCCCAGCAAACGAACGGCTTTCAGCAATACCGGCCAATAAACCACATCGGCAAAGAAAGCCATCGCGGCAAAGCAAATGAGATAACCAGTAAATGACGGTAGCGTTGCCAGATATAAGCCACATAACCCAACGCCAATCAGACCGAACGGTAATAATATTTTCTTGGAGTAACGATCTGCGATATAGAGAGAAAGAAAAAGTCCGGTTGTCTGAACAATCGTATAAACCGTAAAGCTCAACCCAATTTGCGTATTAGTTAAACCCCAGTCATTCTGCATTGGCACATAGAAAACATCTTTCATACTTGAAAGCTTGAATATCGTGCCGCCGCCTAAAATCAAAAAACAGAGCCTTGCCCATTTATTCATGAACATGATTAAACCCTCATTGCTTGTTGAGAGAAATATCTAAATTAAATTGTATAATTAATAAAGCCAGGGGATTATTTTCATAATCCTTTCCGCATTTAATAATATTTTAAGAAAACTAATTAATTGCCTATAAACTTGTCACATATATCACGAATGTATTTTATTTGGGCAAGAGCATGTTCTTTTTCCTGCGCCAGTCGCGCATCAATCATGTTGCTGTCAGGCAGTGGCGTATAACTTGCATCGCGCCATGGGATCCATGGATTATCACCCTCATCGTCGAAGCGAAATGCAGGGGCATAATATTCAACTTCTTCTTCCAGGCCAAAAGCATGTACTTGCGGTTTATCTTCACCTAAAAGTAATAATGCCTTAAGCATCTCTTCCATGGGTAAATCGCCGTGTCCAGAACGACAAGCCTCATGCCCCCAGCCTTTACCTTCTTTAATAATTTTAGCGTCTTTGATATGCACCTGGGTGATTAATGGAGACATAACCTCTAACGCAGAAAGCGGCTGTTCATTAGCATTAATCATGTTGCCAAAATCAAACAGAATAGAGAGATTTTTCATCCCGCTATTGTTAACCAGCGTCACCAGCTCATGGCCTTGCAGATCTTCATGCTGTTCGATAGTAAAGCTTAGTCCGCAATCGTCATACTGAGACAGCCATGCAATATCATTGGCAATCTTCGCCATAACATCGTTGAGATGCCCTTCATAACGCGGGTAGAAACGCACTGAAGTTGCACCAGTAGCAACAGCAATACGGATGGCATCCGTCAATGTCGCCTTATCCGATGCGCTCGTTTCGATATGCACATCCAGATTATATTTTTTGGCCTTCTCTTTAAAATCGTGTAGCTGCTGATCGTTCAGTTTCTGCAGTGATTGGGACTCACCATCCTCAACATGTATTTTTACACCCTTCAATTTTTGCTGATGCGCAATATCCAGAAGATCCCCCGGCAGGACTCTCTCGTAACGCATATTCAGATGAAAAGCATAAGCATGTAGGTACAGCGGTATATTTCTCGCGCGTTCCGCAAGAAGTTCTTGGTTACATTTTCCCATTATTTTTCTCATTCATCGCGAATAACAAGTTCCACTGATTCAAGTCGCCAGTATTCGAAATCAACCTGAACCACTTTTTTATCTCGGGTAGCCCGATGTTTTTCTACTAAAATTCCATACGTATTAGGCGCAACACCCAGTTCTTTGCAGGCCACTTCTGGCATATTGACCGGTTTAAAAATCATTTCTTTGATATTTAAAACATGGCCAAACGCATCTTCCCAGACGCTGGCAAAAGACTGATTGCCCAATTTATTAATGAATCCTGGCGCAACATCAGCATCAATATAGGATTCATGGTAAAACACTTTATGTGAATCAAGACCGCACCAGCCGGTAACTAAATAGCGGTCACCGGAGGAGAGAAAAACATCATCAACATGATGCGGAACTGTATCAATGGTTTCTTTGGTTAAATAATCCCAAAAAGGCTTACGTCCCTGAGCACAGGCTTCAGCATTGAAGCTGGAAAGTGATTTAGGGTTATAAATAAATCGCTTCGACGAAATAAACCAACCACTGCGGTTCTTGCGGAAAATACGCGCATCGATCTCAAGCTCAATCAGAACCTGACGTAAGGTCATACGCTTTGCATCCAGCAGCTCACATAACTCCCTTTCCGAAGGCAATTTGGACCCCGCTGGTAAATTCTTCTCGTTTAACCAGCTTTCAAAGCGCTCCCTGAGCACATCAACATTGTTTTTCTTTTTCATTTCGCTCATCTGGTTTAAACCAATTTGAAGCTAAGATATTTGAGTGCAGGAAATACTCAAGTTTTTTTTCAACGCAGAGTTTCTTTTTGTGGACCAGGTATCAAGAATGGCTTTGAAGCAAACCGAGACCGTCAGGTTTTTGCCCGGTTTTGTACACAGGGGGATGAAGCACGGGGGAGAGGTAAATCAGGTGTCTCCACCTGATTTAACTGCCAGATGAAGGTAGGTTTATTTTCCCCACAAACGGCGGGAATTGTCTTCGATCTTGCCGCTTAAACGGCGCTTTTGCATCGTTCTGGTCCAGCTTTTTGATAACCCAGCAGCCGACAGTAAACGGTGATATTGCGAATCATCAAACGGCATATGCCAGGCGATAGCAATGGCCTCCCGCACGCTGACGTCGCTCACGCGTGACGCCAGGATCAATGGCGCGTCTGCTGACACCTGACCAGGCGCGATGACGCTACACAGCCAGCCCGTCTTGCCCGCATCCTGCATCTGGCTGGCCATATCGCTGATGCCAAAATGGAAATTCAGCTTAAAGCACGGCGAGCGCGGCTGCGTGACCTGAATCAGCGCCTCTCCCCACTGGAAAATGTCGCCAATATACACATTATCTTCAGTCAGCCCCTCAGTAGAGAGGTTCTCACCAAACGCGGGGGCGACAAATAGCTCCGCCTGCTCCGGAAACGCTTGTCTCCAGTGCTGATAGTGTTCACGCGGATAGTGACACAGCGCGCGATCCGGCCCGCCGTGAATTTTCGTTTCCGCTTGTTCATCCCCCGTCAGCCCCAGTTCGGTCAGCATCAACTCACCGTCAATCTGGACTTTAGCAATCGCGCTGGGACGGCTTCCCGTGTAGTCCCGAACTTTGCCTGTAAAAACATCGACCGGATATCGCATCTGTTCCCTCTCCCGATAAATTTCCCCCATTACACCACATTTATTTTACCCCAGTCGCTCAAAATGAGAGCACGGTTCACATGAAACTTAGGGACACATGCTATCAATGTAATCTGGTTTTGAAACATCATTTCAAATAAGGAGTCGACAACGTGACTGGTCAATCGCAATTTGCTGGCGTCTGGTGTCCTTCCATTACGCCAATGGACAATGATGGCAAGATCGATCTCAACGGTCTAAGCCAACATCTCAAACGCCTTACCGAGGCCAAAATCGACGTGATTTTGCTGATGGGCAGCATCGGGGAATTTGCCTCCTTCACGCTCGAAGAAAGACTGCTGCTGATCCGCGAGGCCCGCGCCATGAGCTCGCTGAAGATGGTCGCCAACGTCTCATCCACCTGCCAGAATGATGTTTTATTGATGGCGCAGGAAGCGTATCGCTCAGGTTACGATGCCGTGATGATCCTGCCGCCCTACTACTACGGACAAACAGCGAAACAGCTGCTGAGCTACTTCCGTCAGTTGGGGCAGACACTCAGCGGCAAATGGTTTGCTTATAACTTCCCGGCACGCACCGGCTGCGATTTAACCCCCGAACTGGTAGCCACCCTCGCCGCCGAGTTCCCGAATTTCGCTGGCATTAAAGACACCGTCGACTGCCAGTCCCATACCCGCAGTATGATTCAGACCACCCGCGCCGTGCGGGAGGATTTTGCCGTGCTGTCCGGCTATGACGAATACTACATTCCCAACCTGTTAGCAGGTGGCGCGGGGATTATTTCAGGGTTGAACAACGTCATGCCGGAACTGTTTGTCAGCGCGCGGGAAGCGTTCAAACAGGGAGACCTGGCAGCGCTTCGCGATATTCAGGACCAGATTGGCACCTACATGTCCATCTATGCCATCGGCGAAGATTTTGTCACTACCATCAAAACCGTGGTATCGCGTAAGTTTGGCTATTGTACCAGCGTGTCACGTAATGCCGGTGGAGAGTTGAACGAGAGTGAGTGTCGAACAATCGATGAGGTGTTTGTCGTCAAAGGGTAAATAATTAAGCCGGATGGTGCAGACCATCCGGCTTAAGAGACTTACTTCACGGTGCCACGAATATCAATTTCTGCCGCCCTTGCTTTGGCCCTTTTCGACCAGATAGACGTGATAATCGGCACCAGAATGGAGGTCACAATCACCGACGTGGCGACCAGGGAAGTTGCTGCCGGTGCCATCGGTTTAAATGCCGGAACCATTTCAGCAATCAGCACAGGCGTAGCAACCGCCGCCCCCGCAGAACTGGAAGCGGCAATCCCCGCCGTACCATCGCCACCACCAATCAGTTTATCGGCGATAATCAATGGAATACCAGTGATGATAATCACCGCCACACCCAGCAGAATACCCAGCACGCCGGTCTGCGCAATCACGCTCAAATCAATGGTGTTACCTAATGCGAAGGCAAAGAACGGGATCAGCGTCTGCACCGCTTTGCTGAAGAACTCCCGCAGTTCAGGGTCCAGATTCCCCAGCGCAAAGCCAATCAGGAACGGCAATACCGCACCAACAAATACGTGTGGTTCAAACGACGCGATCCCGGCGGTTCCCAGAATCACCATGGTCATCAGCGGGCCAGACTCCAGCGACATCAGGACAAACGCCCCGGCCTCTTCTTTGGTGCCGTACTGCTGCATAATCGAGGCATACAGCCCGCCGTTGGTCATATCCATCGCGGCCACCAGCGCCAGCGTAGACAACCCTGCGAAGAATCCAACCTCTACACCATGTTCCGGCAGAATGCGTGAAGCAATCGCTGCAACCACCCACGCCACCAGAATCTTGGTGATGACTAACGTACCTGATTTACGCAGCACGGTGCCGGTGGCGCTTAGCTTGATCGACGCCCCCATGCAAAAGAACCAGACTGCCAGGATAGGCACCGTACCGGTGATCATACCGTTGGTAAAAGAGCCGAAATATTTCCCGGCGCCGGGGGAAAAGGTGTGACACAACGCGCCCAGGAAAAGCGGCACCAGCATCATACCGCCTGGGATTTTCTCTATCGTACGTTTGATCTGCATTTCCATCACCTGTAGACATAAAAATGGGGCAATTTTTATGGGCGATTGCATCTTGCTTTGAGATGCGCCCGTCTTGATGAAAAGAAGATAGACATTCATAGAGACTATAAAAGTGATCCCACTCGCATAATAAAACCTTGTTTCAATTTAAGTGGATCATTGTTTTTATATTGAGTTTGATCACAAAAAAACCCCACAAGCATCGCTTGCAGGGCTTTGTTAAAGCGTAGAACTTATTTTTTTGCTGCGAAACGCGCGGCAGCTTCGTCCCAGTTCACGACGTTCCAGAACTCTTTGATGTAGTCCGGACGACGGTTCTGGAATTTCAGGTAGTAAGCGTGTTCCCAAACGTCCAGGCCCACGATTGGGAAACCGGAAGCGCCAGAGATAGCTTCACCCATCAGCGGGGAATCCTGGTTGGCGGTGGAAACAACAGCCAGTTTGTCACCTTTCAGAACCAGCCACGCCCAGCCGGAGCCAAAGCGGGTTGCCGCTGCTTTTTCAAATTCAGCTTTGAAGTTGTCAACGGAGCCGAAGTCACGTTCGATAGCCGCTTTCAGGTCGCCCTGCAGCGTAGTACCGGTTTTCAGGCCTTTCCAGAACAGGCTGTGGTTAGCGTGACCGCCCGCGTTGTTACGCAGTACGGTTTTCTTGTCTGCTGGCAGTTGATCCAGTTTGGTGAGCAGCTCTTCAACGGACAGGCTGGCGAATTCAGGCAGGCTTTCCAGCGCAGCGTTGGCGTTGTTTACGTAAGCCTGGTGGTGTTTGGTGTGGTGAATTTCCATCGTCTGCTTATCGAAGTGCGGTTCAAGGGCATCATAAGCGTACGGCAGGGATGGCAGTGTATAACTCATAATCATCTCCAGTATTGTCGGGCGGCCAGTGTTAACGCCGCGTAAGCAGTTGGGTCATTATAGTTAATTAAATGATATTGAAAATGATTATCAATGCCGTACTTTTTACAGGGTCTTAATGAATCAAACCCATTGTTAAAGATGTGAGCCGAATCACCCACTTAACGTGATAATTGCCAACATGCGCAAAAGGGCGGCAATCGTCAAAAGGTTAACCACCTGCGTAATTTTTAAACTCGTTAGGTCGGAGGGGTCATTACCGACGATAAAAAATAACGAGGATTAAGTCATGAGTAACGCGATTACGATGGGTATCTTTTGGCATTTGATAGGGGCAGCCAGTGCCGCCTGTTTCTATGCCCCGTTCAAGCAAGTCAAACATTGGTCATGGGAAACGATGTGGTCGGTTGGCGGGATCGTCTCCTGGATAATCCTGCCGTGGACCATCAGCGCCATGTTACTTCCCGATTTCTGGGCCTACTTCAGCTCCTTCAGCCTCTCCACGCTGGCGCCGGTATTTCTGTTTGGTGCAATGTGGGGGATTGGCAATATCAACTATGGCCTGACCATGCGCTATCTCGGTATGTCGATGGGTATCGGGATTGCGATAGGTATTACGCTGATTGTCGGCACGCTGATGACCCCGATTATCAACGGCAATTTTGATGTACTGATCAATACCTCTGGTGGCCGCATGACGCTGCTTGGCGTACTGGTCGCGCTGATTGGCGTGGGTATTGTTACCCGTGCCGGTCAGTTAAAAGAACGCAAAATGGGCATCAAAGCGGAAGATTTCAACCTGAAAAAAGGTCTGGTTCTGGCCGTCATGTGCGGTATTTTCTCCGCCGGGATGTCCTTTGCGATGAACGCGGCGAAACCGATGCACGATGCCGCCGCCGCGTTGGGCGTCGATCCGCTGTATGTCGCCCTGCCTAGCTATGTGGTCATTATGGGCGGTGGCGCGCTTGTTAACCTGGGCTTCTGCTTCATTCGTCTGGCAAAAGTGAAGAACTTGTCGATAAAAGCCGACTTCTCGTTAGCCAAACCGCTGATTATCACCAACGTGCTGCTCTCTGCGCTTGGTGGCTTGATGTGGTATCTGCAATTCTTCTTCTACGCCTGGGGCCACGCACGTATTCCGGCGCAGTATGACTATGTAAGCTGGATGCTGCACATGAGCTTCTATGTTCTGTGCGGCGGGATTGTCGGTCTGGTATTGAAAGAGTGGAAAAACGCGGGTCGTCGTCCGGTCAGCGTGCTAAGCCTCGGCTGCGTAGTGATCATTGTCGCGGCAAACATTGTCGGTCTGGGAATGGCCAGCTAAGCATGCTGAGTACTGAGATGACGCCACTGGCTCGGCGTCATCCCGGTTTCCCGCGTAAATACCACCGAAAAGTAGTTACTGTCCTCAAAGCCGCAGCGCATGGAAATCTCGCTAATCATCAACCGACTATGTTTGAGCAGATACTGCGCATGGCAAACCCGCACCTGGCGGAGATACTGGTTGATGGTCATCCCGGTCTGGCTGCGAAACTGCTGGCGCAAAACGCGCTCGCTGCATTGTTCGCGCTCGCAAAACGTATCCAGTTCAAACGCATGCTCATGGCTACCGGCTAACGCGGTGATCAGTTTATCCAACAGCGTTTCACTGGAGGTCGCCGGGAGCGTATCCGTGGCATAACGATGCCGCTTAAGGTGTGTCACCAGTTGCCCGAACAGCAGCTCAGCCATGGTAAAAGCCTGTGCATCACGTTGATTACTTTCATGTTCAAGCTGGCTTATCACCTGTCGGACCTGGCTCATGCCAACGCTGCCGAGTCGCCAATGCGGCTGCCTCGGCGTACCGTTAAATCCGGGGATCGCCCCTTGCCAGTCAACATTCAGCGTCAATCGCTCCGGGCAGTAGATGATATTTTGCAACACCAGGTCGTTCACGGAGGTGTAGGAGTGTTTATCTTCGGCACGAATGTAAAACAGATCGCCACGGGTTATCCGGTACGGGCGATCGTTAAGGACATGCAGACCATTACCGCGCCAGACCATGACCAGCTCGCAAAACTCGTGGGTATGCTCAGCAAAGACATCCTGCGGATAACGGTCAGCCACGGCCACAGCCTGCTGCTCATGCGCAAAGAAGTCTGATTTCAGAAGGACCAGATGATTCGCCATCACAATATTCCCTGTCGGATGGCGGCTACGCCTTATCCGACCTACAGATTACGTGACACGTAGGCCGGATAAGGCGTAGCCACCATCCGGCGTTAAGGGACATGATTATCTGAGATTCGGCGGTAAAAAACGTTGATAGCTTTCGCGTTACTGGAGGCGGCTTGCCACAACGAGATCGCGCCCCTGACGAATATCGCGTGGTGACCACTTGAACTCACGACGAAAAAGCGTCGAAAAGTGGTTACTGTCGCCGAATCCGCAGAGATAAGCGATGTCTGTCACACTGTCATCACTGTGGCGAAGCAGATGCCGGGCCTTGATCAGCCGCAAGCGGTTAAGGTAGCGCTGCGGCGTCAATCCGGTTTGCTGTTTGAGCTGGCGATGCAGAGTGCGCAAAGAGAGGGAAAACTTCTCGGCCACCGCCTCCCAACACACCTCGTCGGCAAAGTTATCTTCCAGCCACGCCATCAGGAGGTTAAGCCGCGCGTCGTTATCGGTCGCAGCCTCCATCAGACTGCTTTTACGCAGCAGCACCAGCAGTTGCATAAACAGGATCTCGCGGTTTGCCGCCGTTGGTGTATCCATCCCCTCACCGAGCGCTTCCATCTGCCCCACCAGTTGTCGAACCTGCTGCAACACCCCCTGATTCACCCGCCAGTGGGAGGGATACTGCCCATTCTGTTCCTGAGGTAAAAGCTGATTCAGCCCAGCCAGAAATTGAAACGCATCCGGGGAGCGATACAACACATTGGTCAGGCACAGATTGTCAGTATGTTCATATAAATGCCGGTCATGATCGCGAACGAAACACACCGTACCGCCGCTGATGGTGTAAGGCTGCCCGTTGAACACATGGATCCCCGTTCCATGTTCGACCACCACAATTTCATGAAAATCATGATGATGCTCTGGAAACGCAGGTTGAGGAAGCCGCGGTTCAATAGCCACTGGCGCTTTACCTGTCGGAAAAAAATCCACGCAATGCAATACAGTCATGATGACATCCTTCCCGATCAAATGAACATGGCTGAATAGTAATTAAGGGTTATCACCCTCACCTTAAATTTTTGACGCCAAAGTGCGTAAACACGGTCAATTCTTCAAGAAATGGCGGGAAAGATCGGGAATTGCGGAAGGCGTCACATCCGCTAAAACAGGTCCTATTAATAGAAATTGTGAACAGCGTCACGTTCACCTTTGCCATGTTGCCAGCCGCTAATTGTGGCTGTCACTGTCAAGAAGGTACGCGTTATCTGGGGTTCTTAGACTGAGTGCAATAAAACTCAGAAGGACCTCGCTATGACTTTTCGCCATTGTGTCGCAGTCGATCTCGGCGCATCCAGTGGGCGCGTAATGCTGGCGCGTTACGACAGTGAACACCGCTCCCTGACGCTACGTGAAATCCACCGCTTCATGAACTGCCTGCAAAAAACAGACGGTTTTGACACCTGGGACATCGACAGCCTGGAAAACGATATTCGTCTTGGCCTGAAAAAAGTCTGCGATGAAGGCATTCGGATAGACAGCATCGGCATTGATACCTGGGGCGTGGATTACGTTCTGATCGATAACATCGGTCAACGTGTCGGTCTGCCGGTCTCTTACCGTGACAGCCGCACGACCGGCATTATGGCGCAGGCGATGGAGCAGCCGGGTAAAGGTGAAATTTACCGCCGTAGCGGCATTCAGTTTCTGCCCTTTAACACCCTGTATCAACTGCGTGCGCTGGTTGAACAGCAGCCAGAACTGCTCCCGCAGGTGGCCCATGCCCTGCTGATCCCCGACTACTTCAGCTTTCGCCTGACCGGCAAAATGAACTGGGAATACACCAACGCCACCACCACCCAGCTCGTCAATATCAATACCGACGACTGGGATGACACACTGCTGGCGTGGACCGGGGCAGACAAAGCCTGGTTTGGTCGCCCGACGCATCCAGGGAACGTGATCGGCCACTGGATTTGCCCACAGAAAAACCAAATTCCGGTTGTCGCCGTCGCCAGTCACGACACGGCCAGCGCGGTCATTGCTTCTCCGCTGGCCGACAAAAACAGCGCCTATCTCTCTTCCGGGACCTGGTCGCTGATGGGCTTTGAGAGCAGAACACCGTATACCAACGATGCGGCGCTGGCGGCGAATATTACCAACGAAGGCGGCGCGGAAGGACGCTACCGTGTCCTGAAAAATATCATGGGGCTATGGCTGCTCCAGCGCGTATTAAAAGAGCGCCAGATTACCGACCTGCCAACGCTTATCAGCCAAACGCAAGCGCTGCCGGCCTGCCAGTTCCTGATAAACCCGAACGACGATCGCTTTATCAACCCCGACGATATGAGTGCAGAAATTCAGGCAGCATGCCGTGAATCAGGCCAACCCGTTCCCCTGCAAAACGCCGAACTGGCGCGCTGTATCTTCGACAGCCTGGCGTTGCTGTACGCCGACATCCTGCAAGAACTGGCACAACTGCGTGGTGCAGCATTTAGCCAACTGCACATTGTCGGTGGCGGCTGCCAGAACACCTTACTGAACCAGCTGTGTGCGGACGCCTGCGGTATTCGCGTGATGTCCGGGCCGATTGAGGCCTCCACGCTCGGCAATATTGGCATCCAGCTGATGACGCTGGACGAGCTGAACAACGTCGATGATTTCCGTCAGGTGGTGCGCGCCAACTACGAACTGACCACCTTCATTCCCAATCCTGAAAGTGAAATTGCCCGCTACCAGGCGCAGTTTCAATCACTACGACAGACAAAGGAGCTTTGCGCATGACCACTCAACTTGAACAAGCCTGGGAACTGGCAAAACTGCGTTTCGCCGCGGTAGGTATTGATGTCGAGGCGGCCTTACGCCAGCTCGATCGTCTGCCGGTCTCCATGCACTGCTGGCAAGGCGATGACGTCGCCGGTTTCGAAAACCCGGAAGGCTCGCTCACTGGCGGAATTCAGGCTACTGGTAACTATCCGGGTAAAGCGCGTAACGCCACCGAACTGCGGGCCGATCTGGAGCAGGCGCTGAGCCTGATTCCTGGTCCAAAACGTCTGAATTTGCACGCGATCTATCTGGAATCTGATACGCCGGTTGCCCGCGACCAAATCAAACCTGAGCACTTTAAAAACTGGGTGGAGTGGGCGAAAGCGAACCAGTTAGGGCTGGATTTCAACCCATCCTGCTTCTCACACCCGCTGAGCGCCGACGGTTTCACGCTGGCGCACGCCGACGACACCATTCGCCAGTTTTGGATCGATCACTGCAAAGCCAGCCGTCGCGTCTCGGCGTATTTTGGCGAGCAGTTGGGTACACCATCGGTGATGAACATCTGGATCCCGGATGGCATGAAAGACATCACCGTTGACCGTTTAGCGCCGCGCCAGCGTCTGCTGGACGCACTGGACGAAGTGATCAGCGAGAAACTCGACCCGGCGCACCATATCGATGCCGTCGAAAGCAAGCTGTTTGGCATCGGTGCGGAAAGCTACACCGTGGGCTCTAACGAGTTCTACATGGGTTACGCCACCAGCCGCCAGACCGCACTGTGTCTGGATGCGGGCCACTTCCATCCGACTGAAGTGATCTCCGACAAAATTTCCGCCACCATGCTGTATGTACCACGCCTGCTGCTGCACGTCAGCCGTCCGGTGCGCTGGGACAGCGATCACGTGGTGCTGCTGGATGATGAAACTCAGGCGATTGCCAGCGAGATCGTTCGCCACAACCTGTTCGACCGCGTACACATTGGCCTCGACTTCTTCGACGCCTCCATTAACCGCATCGCCGCGTGGGTGATCGGCACCCGCAATATGAAAAAAGCCCTGCTGCGCGCGCTGTTAGAACCCACCGAGCAACTACGTCAGCTCGAAGCCAGCGGCGACTACACCGCACGTCTGGCCCTGCTGGAAGAGCAAAAATCGCTGCCGTGGCAGGCCGTCTGGGAGATGTATTGCCAGCGCCACGACACGCCTGCGGGCAGCCAGTGGCTGGACAGCGTGCGCGCTTATGAAAAAGAGATTTTGAGCAAACGTAGCTAACCGTGACGCCAGGCTTGTAGGCCGGATAAGACGCCCCGCGTCGCCATCCGGCAATAAATGAAACACGATTGCCGGATGGCGCTTCGCTTATCCGGCCTACGTAAGACCCGATAACGTTCGGGCAATAAACAGGAACACCGAACATGCAAAAAATTACGACTTCCTGGTTCGTCCAGGGGATGATCAAAGCCACTTCTGATGCGTGGCTGAAAGGCTGGGACGAGCGTAATGGCGGCAACCTGACGCTGCGTCTTGATGAAGCAGATATCGCGCCGTTTAGCGCCGATTTCCACGAAAAACCACGCTATATTGCGCTAAGTCAGCCGATGCCGCTGCTGGCAAACACACCGTTTATCGTCACCGGTTCCGGTAAGTTTTTCCGTAACGTCCAGCTCGATCCCGCGGCAAACTTGGGCGTGGTACAAATAGACAGCGACGGTGCGGGCTACCACATCCTCTGGGGCCTGACCCACGAGGCCGTGCCGACCTCTGAACTGCCGGCTCACTTCCTCTCTCACTGCGAACGCATTAAAGCGACGAACGGTAAAGACCGCGTGATCATGCACTGCCATGCCACCAACCTGATCGCTCTGACCTACGTACTGGAAAACAATACAGCGCTGATTACCCGCAAGCTGTGGGAAGGCAGCACCGAGTGCCTGGTGGTGTTCCCGGATGGCGTTGGCATTCTGCCGTGGATGGTGCCGGGTACAGATGAAATTGGTCAGGCTACCGCCGAGGAAATGCAGAAACACTCGCTGGTACTTTGGCCGTTCCACGGCGTGTTCGGAAGCGGACCTACCCTCGACGAAGCGTTCGGTTTGATAGATACCGCAGAGAAATCCGCCGAAGTTCTGGTCAAAATCTTTTCGATGGGCGGTATGAAGCAAACCATCTCACGTGAAGAGCTGGTCGCACTTGGCAAACGCTTTGGTGTTACGCCGCTGGCAAGCGCCATAGAGCTGTACTGATACCTCCCAACTCAACGCCGGATGCGGCTTCGCCTTATCCGGCCTACAGGATTTTATTATTAAGGAGAATAGTGATGAGCTTTATGTTGGCACTGCCAAAAATTAGCCTGCATGGCGCCGGCGCGATTGCCGATATGGTGAATCTCGTGGCGAATAAACAATGGGGCAAAGCGCTGATCGTCACCGATGGTCAACTGGTAAAACTGGGCCTGCTGGATAGCCTGTTTGCCGCGCTGGATAAACATCAAATGTCTTACCACTTGTTTGATGAAGTATTCCCGAACCCGACAGAAGAGCTGGTACAAAAAGGTTTTGCAGCCTATCAGAACGCAGAATGTGACTACATCATCGCCTTCGGTGGCGGCAGCCCGATCGATACCGCCAAAGCGGTGAAAATCCTGACAGCCAACCCTGGCCCTTCTACCACTTACTCCGGCGTGGGCAAAGTGAAAAATGCTGGCGTCCCGCTGGTCGCCATCAACACTACCGCCGGTACGGCAGCAGAGATGACCAGCAACGCGGTCATTATCGACTCTGCCCGTAAGGTTAAAGAGGTGATCATCGACCCGAATATCATCCCGGACATCGCTGTGGATGATGCCAGCGTAATGCTGGAAATCCCGGCCTCCGTCACCGCCGCAACCGGTATGGACGCCCTGACCCACGCGGTGGAAGCCTATGTTTCCGTTGGTGCTCATCCGCTCACCGACGCTAACGCACTGGAAGCGATTCGCCTGATCAACCTGTGGCTACCAAAAGCGGTCGACGACGGTCATAACCTCGAAGCTCGTGAGCAAATGGCGTTTGGTCAGTATCTGGCGGGGATGGCATTTAACAGCGCTGGTCTGGGTCTGGTGCATGCGCTGGCGCACCAGCCGGGCGCAACCCATAATCTGCCACACGGCGTCTGCAACGCCATCCTGCTGCCGGTAATCGAAAACTTTAACCGTCCGAACGCCGTAGCGCGCTTTGCCCGCGTGGCGCAGGCGATGGGCGTCGATACCCGTGACATGAGCGATGAAGCGGCAAGTATGGAGGCCATCAACGCGATTCGTGCACTCAGCAAGCGTGTTGGTATTCCTGTGGGCTTTAGTTCCCTTGGCGTGACGAAAGAGGATATTGAAGGCTGGCTGGATAAAGCGTTGGCCGATCCGTGTGCGCCGTGCAACCCGCGCACCGCCAGCCGCGACGAGGTCCGCGAGCTGTATCTGGAGGCGTTATGATCCGCAAGGCCTTTGTGATGCAGGTGAATGCCGACGCGCACGTTGAATATCAACGTCGGCACAATCCCATCTGGCCAGAGCTGGAAGCGGTGCTGAAAGAGCACGGCGCCCATCACTACGCGATTTATCTCGATCAGGCGCGCAATCTGCTGTTCGCCACCGTTGAGATTGAGTCCGAAGAACGCTGGAATGCCATTGCCAGCACCGACGTTTGCCAACGTTGGTGGAAGCATATGCGTGACGTAATGCCAGCAAACCCGGACAACAGCCCGGTTAGCGCAGAGTTAAAAGAAGTGTTTTATTTGCAATAGACTTGTAGGCCGGATAAGGCGTTAACGCGCCGCATCCGGCACAACGCAACAGAACAGTTAGTTCTGCTCAGAAACCAGAATCGCCTGGGTGTCAGGCTCCAGCGCTTTAAAAATATGCGCCCGATCGGCGGGGTAACAAATATAGTCCCCCTCACCTAACTCCTCCGGCGCTTCCGTCAATCCTACCATCGCCTTACCCTGCGTCACGATGATGTGTTCAACCGATCCAGGTGGATGCGGCTGTGAAATACGATCCGCGCCCGGCTGTGTCAGCAGCAGATAGATATCCCGCCGCGCCCCCGGCGGGCAGGCGGCCAGTAAAATGGCCTGATAGTGGGCCTGCTCAGCCACCACCTTTGTTCCTTCGCCGCGACGAATCACCTGCGTTTTTTGTTCCTGCGGCTCCAGCAGGCGAGCAAAGGGAATATCCAACGCCACACACAGCGACCAGAGCGTTTCCAGGCTAGGATTGCCATTGCCCGCTTCCAATTGCGAGAGTGTCGATTTTGCAATCCCTGCGCGACGGGCAATCTCTGCCAATGACAAACCGGTGCGCTGACGTTCACGCACAAGGCTTTTCGCGATCATACTGATGGGCTGGGTCATTCACGACTCCATGTTCTTTATATCGAACGTTTCGTTCGACTTGTAATATTAGCTGGTCGCGTTCATTATAATGGAAATTCGTTCGATATGGCTAAAACGGTATGAAACATTATTTTTCCAGTCTCAAAGGCGACACGATAAAAGCAATTTTTTTAGTCTGTCTGGCCGTCGGCGTAGTCGGCATGTCATACGGCTCGCTGGCGATGGCCTACGGCTTCCCACTGTGGGTACCGTTTGTGCTTTCGATTACGGTACTGGCGGGTGCGTCCGAGTTTATGTTTATCGGTATCGTCGCCAGCGGCGGTAACCCACTGGCGGCGGCGGCTGCCGGTTTACTGGTCAACGCCAGACACGTGCCGTTTGGCGTCACGGTGCGCGATCTGGTGGGCTCCCGGGCTGCGAGTTTCCTCGGCTGTCATATCATGAACGACGAAAGCGTAGTCTTTGGCCTGTCGCAAAAAACGCCCGAACAACGTAAAGCCGCCTTCTGGCTGTGCGGTCTGGGCGTCGCGATTTTCTGGCCTGTTGGCACACTGATCGGCGCGGGCGTCGGCAAACTGCTCCCCGCCCCAGAAACCATCGGTCTGGATGCCGTCTTCCCTGCAATTTTATTAGCCTTAGTGGTCCCGGCCTTTAAAAACCGCACCACGCTGATTCGCGCCTGTAGTGGTGCCGGGTTGTCGCTTGCCGCCATCCCCTTTGCGCCGGTCGGTTTACCTGTTTTGCTCTCACTGTTTGGCTTACTGACGAGGAAAAAATAATGGGCAACATGACGCTGTTTATCGTCGGTATCGCCATGTTATCTCTGGGAACGTATTTAATGCGTTTAGGAGGAGCGAAGCTTGGGAGCCGATTAGCGTTCTCGGAACGCTCGCAGGCGCTGCTTTCCGACGCCGCAACGGTATTACTGTTCTCCGTTGCGCTGGCGACCACCTTTTACGAAGGTGAACACTTCGCTGGCATGGCGCGCGTGCTGGGCGTGGCTTTTGCGGTATTTCTCGCCTGGCGCAAGATGCCGCTAATCGTGGTGATCGTCGCTGCCGCAGTGGTGACCGCATTGCTGCGAATGGCGGGTATAAACTAAAAAAGCGCCTCAAGGGCGCTCTTTCGACAGTACTAAGGTATCTTATTTCAGCAGTTCGGCGGTCATGTGCACGCGGTTACCGGTGTATGCCTGAGTGATTTTGTAATCGCTGGCGCCCGCACGTTCAGCCTGAGCGGCGATTTTTGCTTCAGCGCTTTCCAGCGTAGAACCGGTTGCGGTCACTGTCTGAGCAGCGAAAGAACCGAAAGAAGTAGCCAGAGCGATAACTGCGACAAAAGTTTTGATGCTTTTCATGATATAAACCCTTTAACTTAGTTGTTTGTTTAAGGCACCGTGCCTTGATGTGATAAATAATAGGCTGATATCCGAACAACTGAAAGCGGAAGGATTTGCCAGTCTTATTCAAATTATTTGAGATATAAGATGTTACGTAATCAGGAATCACAATGGCTTGCTGGCAGCCGTAGAAAAACGCAACCGGCGGGTAATTGGTTACTTCGTCAGGGTGAACCACAAAGTAAAATTCATCTTTTACATCATGGTGTGGCTCGTGCGGTTTATCACGCGGACAACGGCGTTGAAAGGGTTAAAGAGTTCTACTTTGCCGGGGAATACTGCTTTCTGTACCTGAACTGGCTAACTAACACACCTGCCGATTACAGCCTGCAAATGATAACCGCGGGAGAAACCACTGAAATACCCTTGGCTTTGCTTGATGCGCCGGAAAATCAGGATATTAAGACTCAGCTACTGGTCCAGCAATTGATCTACAAAGAGAAAAAAGAGCAAATGCTGCTGCTCAATACCCCAGAGCAACGCTATCAGTACGTACAAACACACTTCCCGGACTGGGAGTCACAGCTCACCCAGCGCGATCTTGCCAGCTATATCGGCATTACCCCCGTTAGCCTGTCCCGTATTCGCCAGCGTCTTAACAAAGGTTAACGCCTTACGGTGATGTGTCGATTATTGTCCCGTCACTCTTTAATAGATGGCGACCACAATGAACGCATTTCTTCTTTCTCAGATGCTGGCTGGCATCAGCTTCTTACTGGATATTTCCGCTTTTCATTTTCAACGCCGGGCTATCACTTTAACGCTGCTCACCAGTTCTACGTCTCTGTTAGCTATCCATTTCTATCTTTTGGATCAACACGCTGCGGCTGGGTTAATGATCATTGCCGCATGCCGCTACGCGACAGCCATCGTCACGTTTCACCGCTGGGTGATGTGGGGATTTATGCTGGGGTCGCTGCTGTGTAGCATTTATCTTTGGCAAAATCTGTCGAGTATTTTGCCGCTGATGGGAAGCCTGCTGATGACCTTTGCGTCATTTCAAAAACGCAGCGGAAAATTACGGGGATACACCTTGTGTGGCAGCCTGTGTTGGCTGCTGAACAATGTGATTGTTGGCTCGCCAGTTGCCGTAATCATGGAACTGGCATTTTCCGGCAGTATTCTGGCCGCCTGGTGGCGTCACTGCGCGACCAGACGTTGCGGATGCGTATAGATCGTCGCCCTGCCCGGTTTGCAAAAACCCACCAGCGTCAGGTTACAACGTTCTGCAACTTCCACGGCGAGCGTTGTCGCCGCAGAAACAGCAAACAGGACCTCCACACCGCACATCGCCGACTTCTGCACCATCTCATAACTGGCGCGGCTGGAGACTAATACCGCGCCCTGTTGCCAGGTTTCCCCTTCGATTGCACGTCGTCCCAGCAGTTTATCCAACGCAACATGACGTCCAACATCTTCATGCCCGCCCGCCAGATGACCTGACGGCTGTATCCAGGCAGCCGCGTGCGTGCAGCCTGTCAGTTGCCCCACGGGTTGAAAATCGTTGAGATGTCGTAAAGCGTTATCAAGATTCGCCAGATCGAATGTCTGGGTAAACGGCAGCGGCTGGACCGGCTTGCCAATGTCATTGAGCTGCTCCACGCCACAAACGCCGCAACCGGTGCGACCGGCCAGCGCGCGACGACGCTCCTTCAGCCCCATAAAGCGACGGCTGGACAGTTCAACCTGCACTTCCAATCCGTTGCAGGAAGGCACTACGTCCATTCCGTAGATATCCTGCGGGGACTCAATAATGCCTTCAGAAAGTGAAAAACCCACCGCGAAGTGCTCAAGATCTTTCGGTGATGCCATCATCACCACGTGCGAAATCCCGTTGTATACCAGCGCAACAGGCACTTCTTCAGCTACCTCATCAGGCTGAGGATGTTGCAAATCCTCGCGCTTCCAGAGGGTCAACTGGCGCGATCCTGTCGAAGATGTCACATTCTTGATGTTTTCTTGAATAATCTTATTCACTTTCTTTTAACCATATTGGAACACGCATACCAACATTGTGGTATTCTTTACAAATCCCTCCTGGACGGAGGGAAATTCACCCAATTCTGGACCTTTGCGGTCCCGTCCGCAAAGAAAAATAACAACCACTTCCCTCGCGTTCGCGTTACAGAAAAGCGAAGGGAATGTGACAATGTCGAAACAAGGAGCGAACCATGCAGGTCAGCAGAAGGCAGTTCTTTAAGATCTGCGCTGGCGGTATGGCAGGCACCACGGCAGCGGCACTGGGCTTTGCACCCGGCGTAGCGCTCGCGGAAACACGGCAATATAAACTGCTGCGCACCCGCGAAACCCGTAACACCTGCACTTACTGTTCCGTTGGCTGTGGACTGTTAATGTACAGCCTCGGTGACGGCGCAAAAAACGCCAAAGCATCCATCTTCCATATCGAAGGGGACCCGGATCACCCGGTGAACCGTGGCGCGCTGTGCCCGAAAGGGGCAGGACTTGTGGACTTCATCCACTCCGAAAGCCGCCTGAAATTCCCGGAATATCGCGCACCAGGCTCAGATAAGTGGCAACAGATTAGCTGGGATGAGGCATTTGACCGCATCGCTAAGCTGATGAAAGAAGACCGCGACGCTAACTACGTTGCACAAAACGCTGAAGGCGTAACCGTTAACCGCTGGCTTTCCACCGGAATGCTGTGTGCTTCCGCTTCCAGTAACGAAACCGGCTATTTAACGCAAAAATTCTCCCGCGCGCTCGGTATGCTCGCGGTCGACAACCAGGCACGCGTCTGACACGGACCAACGGTAGCAAGTCTTGCTCCAACATTTGGTCGCGGTGCGATGACCAACCACTGGGTCGACATTAAAAACGCCAACCTCGTCGTGGTGATGGGCGGTAACGCCGCTGAAGCTCACCCGGTCGGATTCCGCTGGGCGATGGAAGCCAAAATTCACAACGGCGCGAAGCTGATTGTTATCGATCCACGCTTTACGCGAACCGCTGCGGTGGCTGATTTCTATGCGCCAATTCGTTCCGGTACTGACATTGCTTTCCTGTCAGGCGTTTTGCTGTACCTGCTGAACAACGAAAAATTTAACCGCGAATACACTGAGGCCTATACCAACGCCAGCCTGATCGTGCGTGAGGATTACGGTTTCGAAGATGGCCTGTTCACCGGCTACGACGCGGACAAACGCAAGTATGACAAAACCAGCTGGAACTACGAGCTGGATGAAAAAGGCTTCGCCAAACGCGATGTCACCCTGCAACATCCGCGCTGCGTGTGGAACCTGCTGAAACAGCACGTCTCCCGCTACACGCCGGACGTCGTAGAAAACATCTGCGGTACGCCAAAGGCCGACTTCCTGAAGGTCTGTGAGTACATCGCAGAAACCAGCGCCAAAGATAAAACCGCGTCGTTCCTGTACGCCCTGGGCTGGACACAACACTCCGTGGGTGCGCAGAACATCCGTACCATGGCGATGATCCAGTTGCTGCTTGGCAACATGGGGATGGCTGGCGGCGGTGTTAACGCCCTGCGCGGTCACTCCAACATTCAGGGCCTGACCGACTTAGGCCTGCTGTCACAAAGCCTGCCAGGCTATATGACGCTGCCAAGCGAGAAACAGACTGACCTGCAAACCTACCTTGCCGCCAACACGCCAAAACCGTTGCTGGAAGGTCAGGTGAACTACTGGGGCAACTACCCGAAATTCTTCGTTTCGATGATGAAAGCCTTCTTTGGCGATAAAGCGACAGCGGAAAACAGCTGGGGCTTCGACTGGCTGCCGAAGTGGGATAAAGGGTACGACGTCCTGCAGTACTTCGAGATGATGAATCAGGGCAAAGTGAATGGCTATATCTGCCAGGGCTTTAACCCGGTCGCGTCATTCCCGAACAAAAACAAAGTTGTGGCTTCACTGTCCAAACTGAAATTCCTGGTCACTATCGACCCGCTCAACACCGAGACCTCCACCTTCTGGCAGAACCACGGTGAGTCAAACGATGTTGATCCGTCGAAAATCCAGACCGAAGTATTCCGTCTGCCGTCCACCTGCTTCGCTGAAGAGAACGGTTCTATCGTTAACTCCGGTCGCTGGCTGCAGTGGCACTGGAAAGGCGCGGATGCCCCGGGGATTGCCGTTACCGATGGCGAAATCCTCGCCGGTATCTTCCTGCGTCTGCGCAAGATGTATGCCGAGCAAGGTGGCGCAAACCCGGAACAGGTGCTGAGCATGACCTGGAACTACTCCACCCCGCACGAACCGGCTTCGGAAGAAGTAGCGATGGAGAGCAACGGTAAAGCGCTGGCCGACATTACCGACCCGGCAACCGGTGCGGTTATCGTCAAGAAAGGCCAACAGCTTAGCTCGTTCGCCCAACTGCGTGACGACGGCACGACCTCCAGCGGCTGCTGGATTTTTGCCGGTAGCTGGACGCCGGAAGGCAACCAGATGGCACGTCGCGATAACGCCGACCCGTCAGGCCTTGGTAATACGCTGGGCTGGGCCTGGGCGTGGCCGCTTAACCGACGCATTCTGTATAACCGCGCCTCCGCTGATCCGCAGGGGAATCCGTGGGATCCAAAACGTCAGATCCTGAAATGGGATGGGGCGAAGTGGAGCGGGATGGATATTCCGGACTACAGTGCTGCCGCACCTGGCAGCAACGTAGGGCCGTTCATCATGCAGCCGGAAGGGATGGGACGCCTGTTTGCTATCGATAAGATGGCGGAAGGTCCGTTCCCGGAACACTACGAGCCGTTTGAAACACCGCTGGGGACTAACCCGCTGCACCCGAACGTTATCTCTAACCCTGCCGCGCGCATCTTTAAAGGTGACGAAGAAGCACTGGGTAAAGCAGATAAGTTCCCGTACGTCGGTACAACCTACCGTCTGACCGAGCACTTCCACTACTGGACCAAGCATGCGCTGCTGAATGCCATCGCTCAGCCGGAACAGTTTGTGGAAATTGGCGAGAAGCTGGCGAATAAGCTCGGTATCTCCCACGGCGATACCGTCAAAGTCTCCTCTAACCGCGGCTACATTAAGGCCAAGGCTGTGGTGACCAAACGTATTCGCACGCTGAAGGCTAACGGTAAGGATATCGACACTATCGGTATTCCGATTCACTGGGGCTACGAAGGTGTGGCGAAAAAAGGCTTTATCGCTAACACGTTAACGCCATTCGTCGGTGATGCGAACACGCAGACGCCGGAATTTAAGTCCTTCCTCGTGAACGTGGAAAAGGTGTAACGGAGACGACCTATGGCTTATCAATCGCAAGACATCATTCGTCGTTCCGCCACTAACGGTTTCACCCCCGCGCCTCAGGCGCGGGACCATCAGGAAGAAGTGGCGAAGCTTATCGACGTCACCACCTGTATCGGCTGTAAAGCGTGTCAGGTGGCGTGTTCTGAATGGAACGACATCCGTGATGAAGTGGGCAACAACGTTGGGGTGTACGACAACCCGGCCGATTTGACCGCCAAATCCTGGACGGTGATGCGCTTCTCGGAAGTGGAACAAAACGACAAACTGGAATGGCTTATCCGCAAGGATGGCTGTATGCACTGCGCCGATCCGGGCTGCCTGAAGGCGTGTCCGGCTGAAGGCGCAATCATTCAGTATGCCAACGGTATCGTCGACTTCCAGTCTGAGCAGTGCATCGGCTGTGGTTACTGCATCGCAGGCTGCCCGTTCGACGTGCCGCGCCTCAATCCGGAAGACAACCGCGTCTACAAATGTACGTTGTGCGTTGACCGTGTTGTGGTCGGGCAAGAACCGGCCTGCGTGAAAACCTGTCCAACCGGCGCCATTCATTTCGGCACCAAAGAGTCGATGAAAACCCTGGCAGGCGAGCGCGTGGCGGAGCTGAAAACGCGTGGTTACGAAAACGCGGGTCTGTACGATCCGGCGGGTGTTGGCGGTACGCACGTAATGTACGTATTGCACCATGCGGACAAGCCAAATCTGTATCACGGCCTGCCGGAGAACCCGGAGATCAGCGCTACCGTTAAGTTCTGGAAAGGCATCTGGAAACCCCTCGCAGCCGTCGGCTTTGCAGCGACATTTGCGGCCAGCATCTTCCACTACGTCGGCGTAGGCCCGAACCGTGCGGAAGAGGAAGAAGACAATCTGCATGAAAAAGACGACGAGGTGCGCAAATGAAACGACGTGACACCATCGTGCGCTACACGGCGCCGGAACGCATCAACCACTGGATCACCGCCTTCTGCTTCATTCTGGCGGCGGTGAGCGGGATGGGCTTTCTCTTCCCGTCTTTTAACTGGCTGATGCACATCATGGGCACTCCACAACTGGCGCGAATTGTGCACCCGTTTGTCGGCGTGATCATGTTTGCCTCGTTTATCATCATGTTTTTCCGTTACTGGCACCACAATCTAATCAATCGGGATGATATCTTTTGGGCGAAGAATATTCGTAAGATTGTCGTCAACGAGGAAGTAGGTGACACGGGACGTTATAACTTCGGCCAGAAATGCGTATTCTGGGCGGCGATTATCTTCCTGGTCCTGTTGCTGGTGAGCGGAGTGGTCATCTGGCGTCCGTATTTTGCGCCTGCTTTCTCAATCCCGGTGATCCGATTCGCGTTAATGCTGCATTCATTTGCCGCAGTAGCGTTAATTGTGGTTATCATGGTGCACATTTACGCCGCCCTTTGGGTGAAAGGCACCATTACCGCGATGGTGGAAGGATGGGTTACCAGTTCATGGGCGAAGAAACATCACCCACGCTGGTACCGTGAAGTCCGCCAGAAACAGGAAAAGTCATCTGAATGAGTATTCGCATAATCCCGCAAGATGAGCTGGAGAAGAGCGAGAAACGCACGGCGGATATGATTCCGCCGTTATTATTCCCCAGACTCAAAAATTTGTATAACCGCCGCGCTGAGCGCCTGCGCGAGCTGGCCGAGAACAACCCGCTGGGCGATTATCTGCGCTTTGCCGCGCTGATCGCACACGCGCAGGAAGTGGTGTTGTACGACCATCCGCTGCAGATGGATCTGACCGCTCGCATCAAAGAAGCGAACGATCAGGGCAAACCGCCGCTGGATATCCACGTTCTGCCACGCGACAAGCACTGGCAAAAACTGCTGCAGTCGTTAATTGCTGAGCTGAAACCAGAAATGAGCGGTCCTGCGCTTGCCGTGATCGAAAATCTGGAAAAAGCCTCAGAGCAGGAACTGGAGCTGATGGCCAGCGCGCTGTTTGCCTCTGATTTCGCCTCCGTAAGCAGCGATAAAGCACCGTTTATTTGGGCTGCCCTGTCGCTCTACTGGGCGCAGATGGCAAGCCTGATCCCCGGCAAAGCCCGTGCGGAATACGGTGAACAGCGTCAGTACTGCCCGGTGTGTGGTTCAATGCCGGTCTCCAGCATGGTGCAAATCGGTACCACTCAGGGGCTGCGTTATCTGCACTGCAACCTGTGTGAAACCGAGTGGCACGTGGTACGCGTGAAATGCAGCAACTGCGAGCAAAGCCGTGATTTGAACTACTGGTCGCTGGATAACGAACAGGCGGCAATTAAAGCTGAAAGCTGCGGCGACTGTGGGACTTACCTGAAGATTCTCTATCAGGAAAAAGACCCTAAAGTTGAAGCCGTGGCTGACGATCTCGCTTCACTGATGCTGGACGCGCACATGGAGCAAGAGGGCTTTGCCCGCAGCTCCATCAACCCGTTCCTGTTCCCAGGTGAAGGGGAGTAAGTTTTAAGATCTTCCCCCGGCAATTGAACCAAACTGCCGGGGATTATCTTAGTGCCTGAATGACATGTTTTGGATCATTGGCAATAGCACGTAACAACGCTTTTGCTGGACCGGTCGGTGAACGACGCCCTTGCTCCCAATTTCGCAACGTATCCACGCTTACCGATATCAAATCTGCGAAACGAGTCTGTGATAATCCTGAAGACTGGCGAATTTCCTTTATTTTCATGGCGTCAATATGAAAGGTACGGGAAGGTTGTCGCGTTCCTTCAGCGATCTCATTCATCTGAACCATACTTTGAGTTAATCGCTCAAATAGTGCCTTATCCATTTACCACCTCTCATTCAACATACGCAGCAGCACTTTTTCTTGTGGAGTCAGATCATCCTTGATCCCTTTCTGATAAATCAGCAACAATCGAATTTGTGATTTTCTGATTTGATGAAAGTAAATAATCCTCACACCGCTACGTTTGCCTTTCCCTCGCGCTCTCCAGCGAACCTTTCTCAGTTCGCCCGTTTCTTGTATCAGATCGCCACAATCTGGCTGAATCGCAAGGAATATTTGTAATCTACGGTATTCATCATCATCCAGTAATTTTTTGACGTCTTCAGTGAAGATTTCCGTTTCTATGAATAGCATTTTGAGTACGCCATTGGACTATATTAATAGAAATTAACTATACGTCAATGGCGTATAGTACATTTTCCTCACAATACAAAATTCAAACAGCAGAAACCAATGACGGTATTTAATCTGCGAACCGCTTTCCAAAATCATAACCACCCCCATTTTTCCCATTTTCATTCTTAGTTATCCAGGTTATAAACCTGTATATCCATACAGATAAGGAGATGTGAAAATGGCACTGGAAAGCGGGATTGCACAGCTGGTTGAGGCATTTATCGCGGCGGGACGCCCTTCTTCGCGCGAGCAGAATATTGATGACCGGAGAGCAGGCTACATCGCCAGCACGGTCCTGGCCGGAGACACTGAAACCCGCGTACAGGTTGAAGATATTGAACTCGATGCCATGATGTTTCGCGTAGTTTCGCCGCGGGGCAGCACAGGAAATCTCCCCTGCGTTATCTATTATCACGGCGGCTGCTTTGTCAGCGGCGGATTTACCACACATGATAACCAGCTAAGGCAACTCGCCTGGTACAGCGGCTGTCGGGTCATTGCGGTGCAGTATCGCCTCGCACCAGAGCATATCTTCCCGGCAGCACATAACGATGCTGAATCGGGGGCCAATATTATCTGGAAGTATGCCAAGAAACTGGGAGTAGACCGGGACAACATTACGCTGGCTGGCGACAGCGCTGGCGGGCATCTGGCGCTGGTCACCGCACTACGCCTGAAAGCTACCAGGCAATGGCAACCTGCGCAGCTTATGCTGATCTACCCGATGCTGGATGCAACCGCCAGCTTTGCGAGCTATGACCATAATGGACAGGATTACATTATCACCCGCGACACGCTGCTGTCGGGCTACGAGATGTATATGCCGCAAACCGATCCACTGCATCCCGAAGTCAGCCCGCTCTGGCGCGAAGACTTCAACGGTTTACCGCCCACGCACATCATTACAGCTGAATTCGACCCACTGCGAGATGAAGGTGAGGCCCTGTATCAACGGTTCCAGGAGCAGGGCGTGGATTGCACCTGCCAACGCTATCTCGGTGTTATCCACGGATTTTTCCAGCTATCAGGGGTGAGTCAAGCGGCACGAAGCGCAATGCGGGATGTTGCCTGGCGGCTAGGTCAGTAAGGTTGTTCATGTTTTCGTCCACGGGTGCTATCTTGTGTGAATAGATAACACAAAGGACAAACCTATGCCCAGAACTACCAGCATTACGATTGGCGAGCATCTCGATCGTTTTATTAACGAAATGATTGAAAGTGGGCGCTATGGTTCCACCAGCGAAGTTGTCCGTTCGGCATTACGTTTACTGGAAGAACAAGAATTGCGAAACAACGCATTACGCGATGCGCTGGAGGATGGGATACACAGCGGCACAAGTGACCTGACTCTACAGGAGGTCGCGCACAGGAAAAAGCGCAGTCTGAATGTATAAACTCTCTAATCAGGCAGTCGAAGATTTTGAATCTATCTATGAATACACCTGGAGAAAATTCGGTTATCAGCAGGCGGATAAATACACGACTGAAATGGAACAGCTTTTTTTACTGTTAGAGAAAAACGCTTTGATGGGACACAACTGTTCTGCGATTAAGGAAGGTACCCGTCAATACAATCATCGACAGCATGCGATTTTTTATCAAAATGCGGATTATGGCATTTTCATAATCCGCATTTTACATCAGCAAATGAACCCAATATTACATTTCAGCTAGAGGACTTACTCTTCCTCGTTCCCGCCTTCTTCATATGCGCCAAACGGTTTTGCGGGTAGCACAATGTAAGTGCCTTCAAACACCACGCCCGGCGTGTCGTCGCCAAATACCCCGACCTGCATCTGAACGCGCGCCTTACGACCTCTTGCCAGACGATCCAGGTCTCCGCTCAGCGAGCCCAGATCGGCGATAGCTGTAGGTTTCCCGGTGATCGGCCTGCTGTACCGTATATGCGCGTCAGCAAGGATTATCGTCCCGCCGAGATGACGCTCGCGTAGCATCAGCCAGATTAGCCCCCAGCCCGTTAGCGTCGCCAGTGAAAACAGGCTCCCGGCAAACAGCGTATGGTGCGGGTTCTGATTGCCCGTCTCGGGCATCGTGGTGATAAATTTCTGCCCGGTATATTGCTGAATGCGCACACCCATTTTCTCACTCAATGGAATATGTTCGTACCAGGCTTGCTGTAGCTGTCCGCACCAGTCCCCGCGATGGAGAATGTCGTCCAGCGTCGCGATGGGTTTAATCATCAAAAAGTGACGCACCGGCGTGGTTTGCGGCGTAGTGATTTCTCCCTGGCTCACAAACCCCAGCTTGGCGAAAAATTCGACCGCATCTTCACGGGCGCTACAGGTTACGCGCTTTACCCCTTCCTGACGCGCCACAGACTCCAGGGTCATCGCCATCAGCGTGCCCAACCCTTTCTCCTGCACGGAGGGGTCAACGGCCATAAAGCGTATGGAGGCTTCGTTATCCGCATTGATGTACAGACGTCCTACTGCGACCAGATTCCCCTCTTCGTCCACCACCATCTGGTGATGCGCCATCGCATCCCAGGCATCCCGTTCGGAGCCTTTAGGCTGGTGCAACGGTTTACGCAGCATCTCCCAGCGAAACTGGTAGTAACGCTCCAATTCTTCTTCTGTTTGCGGTACTCGAAGGTGATACATCGTCGTATTCTCTCTTGTTGTCCGCGGCCACACCGGTAGCTGGTTCATACTTGTAACCAGAACGTCACGGGGCCATCATTAACCAGTGAAACCTGCATATCCGCAGCGAATCGACCGGTTTGCGTATTCATTTCCTGTTGGCGGCAACGCTCAACAAAGTACTCATACAGCGCCTCTGCACGATCGGGCGCAGCCCCTTTTGAAAACCCCGGGCGCATGCCGCGTTCGGTATCTGCCGCCAGCGTGAACTGTGAAACCACCAGCACGCTGCCCCCTGACTGCTGCACGTTAAGGTTCATTTTGCCTTCGGCATCGCTAAAGATTCGATAGCCGAGTACGCGCTCGCACAGGCGGTTCGCTTTCTGTTCGTCATCATCCCTTTCGACACCTAACAGGACCAAAAGTCCTGGGCCAATTTCACCCGTCACCTCGCCCTCCACGGTGACGCTGGCACGGGTTACGCGCTGAATTAATGCAATCATGGTTGCTCTGCTTCTTCTTGTTCTGCGGCTTGTTTAAGTTTGCGGTATTCCCCGAGAGTGACAGTTATTTCCGCGCCTAGCAAGACGATACACCAGGTCCAGTATACCCAGACGAATAAAATGGGGATCACAGCCAGGACACCGTAAATGAGCTGATAAGACGGGAACATCGTGATATAGAGCGCAAATCCTTTCTTTCCGGTTTCGAACAACACAGCGGCCACAAAGGCGCCAATAACCGCATCACGGTTAGGTACACGTGTAGTCGGTACGATGCTGTAAAGCAGCCAGAAAGAGAGCCAGGAGAGCACCAGCGGGAAAATACGCAGGACGTTATCGATCACCGTATTGAGATCGCTGGCCCAGCGCAATGACAACAGATAAGAGCTGATCGCCAGACTAGCCCCCGCCAGCAGCGGCCCCAGCGTTAAAATCATCCAGTAGACGGCGAAAGAGTAAACTTTGGGGCGAGTACGCTTGCTGCGCCAGATAGTATTCAGCGCGTTATCAATGGAATACATCAGTAATAGCGCTGTCACAATCAGCCCGCACGCCCCAACGGCCGTCATTTTGTTCGAGTTGGCAACGAATTGTTCGATATAACGCTGAATGACATCTCCCGTCGCCGGGATAAAGTTTGCGAAAATGAAATGACGTAGCTGGACGCTGACGTCAGAAAACATCGGAAATGCAGCGAAAAGCGCAAAAACTACGGCAATAAGCGGCACTAATGAGAGCAATGAGACATAGGCAAGATTCCCTGCCAGCGTCGTCATGTTGTCCTCATCAATCCGCTGCCATAGTAGCTTCAGCCAGGCCCGAACAGGACGCGTATGGTGCCTGGCTTGTTGCTGAACATTTTTTAGCATAGCAACTTCGCGAAATAGTCCGGAATGGTCGTTTTATCGACAACCTGGATGCTGGTAATCCCTAACCGATTAGCCCCTTCAATATTATCGGCGTTGTCGTCGAAAAATACCGCCTCATGCGCAGAAAAACCTTCAGACTGCAGGACATGCTGGTAAATCCGCGCTTCCGGTTTACGCATGCCAAGATCCTGGGAAAGGTAAATATGGTCAGCAGCCTGACGGATTTCGGGGTATTCGTCCGGCCAAAACGTCGTGTGCAGACGGTTAGTATTCGACAAGACGACCACCCGATGCCCCTGCTCACGCAGCTTTTGCATGATGTCGATGACTTCAGGACGCAAGGCAACAAAAACGGCCTGCCAGCCGTGGGAGAACTGCTCATAGCTTAGCGGTAGCGCCATGTCATGACATAGCGCTTCGGCAAAGGCTTCATCCGTTATTTCACCTCGCTCGTGCTGGTGAAAAGCCTCTCCCATGGTGAAACTTTGCTTTAACGAAGCCAGCGGTACACGGCTCAGATCGCTCCAAGTACCTAACACGCGATTGAAGTCGATATCGACAATCACATTACCCAAATCAAAGATATAGAGCATGCCCTTCTCCTTATTCGCCGTGGATGAATAACTGTAGCGGGAAAGGAGAAGTTTGACTATGAGTCCCTGTCGGGATTATTGGCTAAGCCATCAGAATTCCTGTGTAAATTGCCAGCGCGACTCAATCACCAACGGAAGACCTGCACTGACAAACTGCGGTGTCCTATTTATCGCATTTGGCGCCTGAGTAAGCGGATTGACACATGTTGCGTCGGGCTGTTTGTCAAAAACGACCAGGCTTTGCGCACTCGATGTCATCGTCATACTCAGCTTACCTGGCCACTGTAATCTGATATTGAGACCATCATTAAAACCAAAGCAGTCATCCCACGGGCCTGATTGTGGGGGGATTTTATTACCTGTTGGTAACTCATTATTCCCGGCTTCTTCCTGCCAGTCGGCCTTAAAACATACCAATAATTCATCTTCTTCATTCTGCTGGCCCAGTTGTTTTGCAAACCAGGGGTGCCATCCAGCAGATGCCGGAAAAGTTTCAGACATGGTGTGAATTTCAAGTCGCAGAATTAACGCATCGTCTTCAAGAGTCAGCGTCTGCAGGACCTCTCCTTGCCAGGGCCAGGGAGCGCCCAGTGGCATGCGCAGTTTCAAGGTATCCGCTTTATGTTCGACAATTTCCCATGATGAATAACAGGCCATACCATGTAGAGCATGAGGCGGTTTGTTAGCAGGTAATACGTACTGGTTCTCCCCCACGGTCAATGTTGCATCGCCAAGGCGGCCTGCCCAAGGAACCATAGGAAAGCAGCCATACTGAAATGCTTTACGCTGTGGCTCCCATTGACGTAACACTTCAAAACCAAACGCCTGAAGCGAGGTGATTCTGGCACCATCGCGCGGAAAAATTTGCAGACGTAGATGTCCTTTTTCCAGAAAAATGGGTTGGCCGATCGGTCCCGGCCAGGCGGTATCAAAAGCACGTTGTAATGCTTGATAATGCTCAGTATTCAATTCATTGTTCATGTTATTGCTCTCTGATATTTCGGTAAGAAGTTAAATGTTATTAGCGTCATTTTTATTGTCTGAATGTGGCTCGATAAGCCAGACGCAAATGAATGAAAGTATTGAGATAACAAACAGAAACAGTGCTACATACCACGGTTTCCCGCCTCCCAGCGCCAACAAGCTGGAGGCAATGAGCGGGCTTAACCCACCCAGAATTGCTGAGAACTGATAGGCAAAGGAAAGACCCGTATAGCGCACTCGTGTTCCGAACATACGGGTAAATAAGGTGGGTTGTACTGCAAACATCATCGTTGGCCCCAGGTTATAGCCAAGGATCATGCAGCACCAGATGATAAGTGTGCTTTTCGTATCCAGCAGCAGGAAGAATGGAAATGCAAAAAGGATGCAAAAACCAGCGCCAAATAAATACATCTTCCGTTGCCCAACGCGGTCAGAGATCCAACCAATTAATGGACAACACACAATGCCAATTGCTGAGGCGATTAGCATGCCGTTGAGTGGAATATCCCTTGATAATGCCAACTGGCTGGAAATATAGACAATACCAAAGGCATTAATGATGTTCGACGAAACGCTCTCCGCTAGCCTGGCCCCTAGCGCCAACAGAATATTCCGTGGATGCTTACGGAAAAGTTCAATCAACGGTGGTGCTGATTGTTCCTGTGAGACAGCCGTTTTTTGTTTTTTAAAATCCAGTGTTTCTTCAGTATGTAACCGTATGAACATCCCAACAATTAACATGATGGCAGATAGCCAAAAAGGGATACGCCATCCCCAGGCCAGAAACTCTTCCTGGGTCAGGAAGTGATTGCATAATGCAAACACCCCTGTCGCCAGCATAATCCCAACTGAGGCTGCCGTTTGTGGGAGCGAACCTAAAAACCCGCGCTTCGCCTCAGGCGCAGATTCAATAGTCATCAATGCAGCCCCGCCATATTCCCCACCCAGACCGAACCCCTGAACCAGGCGCAGAACCATCAATATAATCGGGGCCCAGATCCCAATATCCTGGTATGTTGGAATGAAACCGATTAAAAACGTTGAGGAACCAACTATCGCTAACGTCCAAATCAACGTTATTTTGCGACCGACTTTATCGCCAAAGTGGCCAAAAACAATGCCTCCAAGCGGACGTGACAGAAAACCCACACCAAAGGTGGCGAATGCGGCGATTAAACCAATAAAAGGATCGCTATCAGGGAAAAACAGGGGAGCAAAGACTAGCCCTGCCGCCGTTCCGAAAATAAAAAAATCGTACCATTCCATCAACGCGCCAGCGAAACTGCCCATGACAACGCGTCTCATGGCTTTGCCGGATAGCTCTTTCCCTGGTACATGTTCTATTTCAGCCATAATTTTCCTCTCCGGGTCGGCGAGAAATCTGCGCAATAAAATCACTAAAAAAGCGGCGGATTTATACGAAAAAGCGCGTCGACATGTTGCGACGCGCTTGCTTGTTATTTATCCAACTCAGCCAGTACTTCAGCGTCTTCAGCGTCAACGTTTGCACCAAGTGGTTCCCACTTAATCAACACGCATGTCAGGAAGCCGAGAAAAGGAACAATTGCCAGCCAATAAAACGCTTCTGTCTTTAATGCACCCCACAACATAGGCCAGAAAATAAGTCCGGCAATCGCCCCAGTACGCATAATTGCACGAGCAAATCCTACGCCTGTCGGGCGAATAGATGGCGGATAAGAAAGTGTGGCAATGGTCATTCCCAGGCCGCCCGGGCCCGCTGAATGGAAGAAAATGATTGCGCCCAACAAACCTAAAGAAAGCCATGGGTTGGTGGTTGCTAATGCACCTAAAGCCAGTAATGCAACCGTTACGACGGCGAAACCATACATCGACTGAAGGCGAGTTCCCAAACGCTGGAGGATAAGAGAACCAATCAATCCACCTGTAATGCCACACAGGGCATTCACTACCGCAGAACCGCTAAGAGCCCCGGTTAATCCACCGCTCAGTATTCCCGCCAAAGTCAGCGGTAAATAAACACCCACGGCGTTATATTGCCAGGCTTGCATCGTCGCCACAACGCAGCCGAGAATAGTGCGTTTGCGATAACGTGAGTTAAATAAAATCCCATAGCCGCCATGAAACTTACTTTCTGTCTTTTCAGCAGAAAAATCATCGTCTTTTGGTTTGGCAGCAACGCGAGCATGAACCCCATAGCGTTTAGCCAGAATATCGCAGGCTTTATCATAACGTCCGACTCGTGCGGCCCACATTGCAGACTCACCGATGAAGAAATAACGCAGAATCATGATAATGACGGCAAAAATAGCACCAATGAAAATACCATAGCGCCATAATTGCTCTTCCGCGATACCCGACAACAACAGTGGAAGCAGCACAAGATAGACGACCGTAGTTGATACATACCAGGCCATTTGCCAAAGGTTAACCGACGAACCGGTTTTCTTAGATGTTGAGCCGCGTAGCTCTGCCACCGCATTTGTTGCCAGCGGGAAATCAATACCCAAGCCAAATCCCATGATTACGCGACACACCAGCACCCACCAGATGTTCGGGGCTATCGCGACAGCTGCGGCACCTATTGTGCACAGGCCCATTCCGATGATAAATGCACGCTTTTGACCAAAGCGGTTAATCACACGGTTCGCCAGTAATCCACCAATCAGGGCGGCGACTAAAACAGAGGCGTTAACCGTCGCCGCCAGCCCCGGTGAAATACCAAATTGCAATGCGATATATTTATTACCAAAACCCACCATCGCCGCCTGATAGGCATCAATTAGAATGCCACCAAGAGCGATAAAAATGACGCCAACACTGGTGTTTACTGCTGAATGTTTATTAACAATATCAATCACGTCCTGGGGACGACCGATCGAGTAAGGTGTAGGACTGGTGATGTGACTCATCGCAGCATCCTTTTTCATTGTTGTAGGATGGCGCTACCCTTAAGCAGCGCCAGACAGAGGGTTACAGCATCAAACCTCAGCAAATTGCAGCATGACTTTTATAGAGTCATTTTGCTGCGCACGTTCAAACGCCTTATCCGCATCTTCGACAGGGAAGAGATCGGTCACCAGTTCGCTGGTGTCAAACCGCCCATCCGCAAGCCATTCAATCACGGCATCGAAGTCTTCCGGGATGTACATGCCGGAATTCAACAAATCGCGTTCAAAGCGCTGCATCATCGGAAGAGGAATTTCACGTGGGCCACTCGGTACCCCCATGCACACTACCGTTCCGCCAGCATAAACATGGGTAAATGCATCATTCAGCGTGGCCTGGGCGGCAACAACATCAATTGCCCCCGTAAAACGGACCTGTGCATCCAATTCCCCCGGAGCCCAGACTTCCGTGGCACCTAGCTTTAACGACAACGCGCGCTTGGCGGCATCAGGCTCGATGACGGTGATCTTTCCCGCGCCCATGATGCGCAATGCTTGAACGATGGATAAACCAATTGTCCCTGCACCAATCACTAATACACTTTCCAATGACGCTTTCGGCATACGGCTCACGCAATGACGCGCGCAGGCTGCGGGCTCAGCGAAAGCCAGTGCTTTTAGTGGTAACGAAGCAGGTGCAACATGGCAGTTTCGTGCAGGTACAATGTGCTGCGAGCGGGCAAAACCCGGCGCCCGGAAGCCAGCAACCTGTGGAGGTTCACACAGATTAAAGCGACCCGCTTTACAAGTACGACACTCCATGCAGGCCATAATTGGGTCGACTACGACATGATCGCCCGGCTTAACATTCGTTACTTCACTGCCCACTTCAGTTACGCGTGCCGCAATTTCATGTCCAGGCACAACCGGAGGTTTTGCAAATGGGTGTCCTCCTTTCAGTACATGCAGATCAGAGCCACATATTCCGTAAAACACCGGAGCAATGCGGACTTCTTGCGGTTTAAGTTCCTGGTGCGGCAGCTCAACATATTGGGTGGTCACCTTCCCAATATCAGAAAATAGAACTTGGGTAATCTTATCCATGGTTCTTCTCCAGATTCGTTAAAATGGGTGATTAACGCTGAGAAATCCCTTCATCGACGATTTCTGCCAGGCGTTGTAAGCGTGGAACCGACACATCACGCAACATTGTTTGCGGATCTTGAGCACCAACAACCGATGCCCAAACGGCACGCCCTGCCAGGAATCCGGAAGCTCCACCCTTCATGGCGATACGGACCGCGCGGCCAAAAATGTCCGCATCAACACCAGAAGAGAGAATGACCCACGGCATTTTCATTTGTTCATGCAACTTTTGACACGCAGCAAGTAGGGTCTGTTCATCACCTTTGCCGCCTAATGGCATTTCAGCTTTATAGAGGTCAGCATCGGTGCAGCCGAGTTCAGCCGCTGCGGCAACGATGGCGCTTTCCCGGTCAAATTCCCAGCCACGACGAGGAGGACGAACGACCGGCTCAATGATGCTGACCAGCCCTGCGCTACGACAGCGTTGAACAAACTCAGCCACCATAGCCAAACGTTCTTCTGCGGGTTCATCTTCACGCCACAGCACTAACAACTTCATGGCTTTCGCACCCATTTCGCGGGCTTTATGCGGATCAATTGCTCTGTCAATTTCGACACTATCAACCGGAATACCATTACCCGGAACAAAATGGTCAGCCGCCACAATCAGTCCACATGAATCAGCGACTGCACCTTGAGAGACAATCTGATCGAGACAAAATTGTTTATCTGCCAGAACCGCTGAAGCGTAGGGAGACAGAATTTGTGTTGCTGCAACTTTAAAATCAGTCAATACGCTGTCGGCAACAGGTTTAGGATGTCCAGACGCTGCAAACATCAGACGCATTGCTTCACGCTGATCAACGGCCAGCATGGCAAATCCACCGCCAGGGCGAGAAATATCTTTCAGCGTGTATGGGGTATTGTGGGAAGACATAATAACTCCTGTAACTGTTTAAAATTTAGAGTGAATCTGGTCGGCCAGCCTGCTGACGAACCTGAGATAACAGCGCACTCCAGTCCTGACGGCCTCGACCGTTCTCGCTGGCACGGGTGTAATAGGTTTCTGCTGCAATGCCCATATTGAGCGGCGCACCGGTCTGACTAGCGACATCGACGGCAATACGCAGGTCTTTCAACGCGAGGTCCACCATGAATGCCGGAGAAAGGTCTCCTTTAAGTACCTTGCCAGGCCAGGTTGTCGTAAAGTGCCCCTTGCCTGCGGCAGTACCGCTCATGACCTTAATGGCCACATCAAGGCTCAAACCCAATGATTCGCAAAGAACAGCGGCTTCCGCTGACAAGGCGTTCAGCGCAATACTCATATAGTTATTGATGAGCTTTACGCGGATCCCCATACCGGGACCGCCAGCTTCCACCAGCTCATTCCCCATACACATCAGCACAGGGCGAGCACGTTCAACCTGTTCAGGCGTTCCGCCAGCAAGAATCAGCAGCGTGCCGTCAATCGCGTTAACTGACGTCCTGCCCACGGGGGCATCCATCATGCTGATGCCTTTCTCTTTCATCTCATGAATCAACTCATCGGTCTGCAATGGATGAATCGTGGACATGTCAATAACCAGGGCATTGGGGGACAGGCCTTCGCTGACGCCATCTTTACCCAGCAGAACTTGCCGAACGATGTCGCCATTTGGCAGCATAGTGATTATGAATTCGGCACCTTTAGCGGCTTCAGCGGGTGTTTGAGCAGCAGTCGCACCTTTTTGTACTAATTCATTGACTGCCTGTTGGTTTACGTCGAACACACGCAAAGCATGTCCCTTTTGCAACAGATTATTAGCCATTGGGCTGCCCATCTGGCCCAAGCCCAAAAATGCAACGGTTGTCATGAATGCTCTCCTGTGTCAGGTTGACAAAATAATTACAATTAAAAACTCGTTTTCGTCTGTTTTTGAGCATATTTGTAATTTATGACTAAAAACAAGACACGCGTCACTAATTTGATCATTTATGTCATTAAAATGAACAAAAGAAGACAAGATCACACAGGACTAACCAAATATGACCAGAATTGCATGTGTTGGAATCACCGTTCAGGACCGTATTTATTCTCTGAACAACCTGCCCGATGGCGGGGGAAAATATCAGTCAAATCAATATCTGGAGACAGGTGGCGGCCCGGCGGCAACAGCAGCTGTCGCCATTGCCCGGCTTGGTATTGACGTTGATTTTATAGGCCGTGTAGGCGATGACAGTTGTGGGAATACCTTGCTTAACGAGCTTCAGAGCTGGGGGGTCAATACGGCGTTCTGCCGGCAATACCCGAACTCCCGTTCATCCCAGTCCGCAATTTTGGTCGACCAGCATGGCGAACGCATTATCGTGAACTATCCAAGCCCGGATCTCGATACGGATGCAAGGTGGCTGGAGTCGATTGATTTTTCCCGTTATGACATCGTTCTGGCCGATGTACGTTGGCATGAAGGGACGTTGAAATCCTTCGAACTGGCACGTGCCGCCGGAGTTCCAACGCTGTTGGATGCCGATATGACACCACAAGATATAACCCCATTGGTGGCGCTTGCCGATCATGCCGTTTTTTCAACTCCAGGTCTGAAGAGAATGACCGGGCAAGATGATGCACAACAGGCACTTAAACTGGCCGCTGAGCAAACCAATGGTAAAGTGTACGTTACGCTTGGCGGCGAAGGGTCACTATGGATCGAAAATGGTCATATGTGTCAACAGACTGCATTTTCTGTCAATGTTGTGGATACAACCGGTGCAGGCGATGTTTTCCATGGTGCAATGGCAGCAGCTCTTGCAGAGCAAATGCCGACTGACCAGGCGATTCGCTTCGCAAGTGCGGTGGCGGCGATGAAATGCACTCAGGCGGGCGGACGAGCCGGAATTCCTAATCGTGCGCAAACCGAATCATTTTTGTCACTTTATGCGTAAAATAGCCAACAATTACGGGGAAGAAGTCCAGGAGTATTCATGAGCATCATTGAAGTCACCGGTAATCCGCGACACGATCAACTTGTTCATTACATTACAGAACGCGGCTATATGAATATCGAAGAGCTCGCACAATTGCTGGACGTGTCCACGCAAACCGTGCGCCGGGATATTCGTAAGTTAAGCGAACAGGGCTTGATCACCAGACATCATGGTGGAGCCGGACGTGTATCCAGCGTCATGAATACCGCCTTTGAACAGCGAGAGTTGTCCCTTACCCAGGAAAAAGAAGCGATAGCGGAAGCGGTTGCTGATTATCTTCCTGAACGCTGTACGGTATTTATTACCATTGGTACAACGGTGGAAGCCGTCGCACGAGCTTTGCTGAACCGTCGGGATCTTCGCATCATTACTAACAGTCTTCGTGTTGCGCAGATCTTATATAAGAATCAAGATCTTGAGGTTATGGTGCCCGGTGGAACGTTACGTGCTCATAATGGCGGTATTGTTGGCCCAGGAGCAGTGAACTTTATTGAAGGATTTAGAGCCGACTATTTGATTACCAGTATTGGTGCCATCGAGGAAGACGGCACACTATTGGAATTTGACGTTAACGAAGCGCTTGTCGCCAAAACGATGATTAAGCATGCACGTAATACGCTGTTAGTTGCTGATCATACTAAGTTTACCGCCTCAGCCGCTGTATCCATCGGTAATATGCGTAAAATTCGGGCATTTTTTTCCGATTCCCAGCCACCAAATTCATTCAAGCAATTGCTTGATTTAGAAAATATTGAGCTAGTCATTGCAGAGCAGGAAACGACCTGATCTTTTAGATAAAAAAAGCCGCTGATAATCAGCGGCTTTTTTGTGCTTACCTGAAAAAGAGTGTTAATTACTCTTCTTTCGCGCCACGCATTGCACGGCGACGATCGTTTTCAGTCAGGTGACGCTTACGGATACGGATAGAGGTTGGTGTTACTTCTACCAGTTCGTCGTCATCGATGAATTCCAGAGCCTGCTCCAGAGTCATCTTAACCGGCGGAACCAGAACAGTTGCTTCGTCAGTACCAGACGCACGCATGTTGGTCAGTTTCTTACCGGTCAGGCAGTTTACAGTCAGGTCGTTAGAGCGGCTGTGAATACCGATGATCTGGCCTTCGTAAACTTCAGCACCGTGACCCAGGAACAGCTTACCGCGGTCCTGCAGGCTGAACAGTGCGAACGCAACTGCTTTACCCTGGCCGTTGGAGATCAGTACGCCGTTCTGACGCTGACCCACATCACCCGCACGAACGTCGTCGTAGTGGCTGAAGGTGGAGTACAGCAGACCGGTACCAGAAGTCATGGTCATGAATTCTGAACGGAAGCCGATCAGACCACGGCTTGGGATCACGTAGTCAAGACGTACGCGGCCTTTGCCATCTGGATTCATGTTTTTCAGGTCGCCTTTACGCTCACCCAGAGCCTGCATCACAGAACCCTGGTGCTGCTCTTCAACGTCCAGCGTTACGTTTTCGAACGGCTCTTGTTTACGGCCGTCGATTTCGCGGAAGATTACTTTCGGACGGGAAACCGCCATTTCGAAACCTTCACGACGCATGTTTTCGATCAGAACAGACAGGTGCAGCTCACCACGACCGGATACACGGAACGCATCCGCATCTTCGGTTTCTTCAACGCGCAGCGCAACGTTGTGCACCAGCTCTTTGTTCAGGCGGTCAAGGATCTGACGAGAGGTAACATATTTACCTTCTTTACCGCAGAACGGAGAGGTGTTTACGCAGAAGAACATGGTAACGGTCGGTTCATCAACGGACAGAGCTGGCAGCGCTTCAACATTCTGCGGGTCGCAGATGGTGTCGGAGATGTTCAGTTCGCCCAGACCGGTGATCGCGATGATATCGCCTGCTTCGGCAATATCACTCTCGATACGTTCCAGACCCAGATGGGTCAGAACTTTACCGACTTTACCGTTACGGGTTTTGCCTTCGCTATCAATGATAGTGATCTGCTGGTTCGGTTTAACTTTACCGCGTTTGATGCGTCCGATACCGATTACGCCAACGTAGTTGTTGTAGTCCAGCTGAGAGATTTGCATCTGCAGCGGGCCATCAAGATCTACGCTCGGAGCCGGTACACGATCAACGATAGTCTGATACAGCGGAGTCATGTCTTCAGCCATGTCTTCGTGATCCAGACCCGCGATACCGTTCAGCGCAGAAGCGTAAACGATCGGGAAGTCCAGCTGCTCGTCGGTAGCGTCGAGGTTAACGAACAGGTCAAATACCTGATCAACAACCCAGTCAGGACGCGCGCCAGGACGGTCAACTTTGTTGATAACAACAATTGGCTTCAGGCCATGGGCAAAGGCTTTTTTGGTCACGAAGCGCGTCTGCGGCATCGGACCGTCCATTGCATCCACCACCAGCAGCACAGAGTCGACCATGGACATTACACGTTCAACTTCACCACCGAAGTCGGCGTGCCCCGGGGTATCAACGATGTTGATACGGTAGTCATTCCATTTGATAGCGGTGTTTTTAGCGAGGATGGTAATCCCACGCTCTTTCTCCAAATCGTTGGAGTCCATCACGCGCTCTTGGGTTTCAGCACGTGCATCGAACGTACCGGATTGTTGGAGCAGCTTGTCTACCAGGGTCGTTTTACCATGGTCTACGTGCGCGATGATGGCGATGTTACGCAAATTTTCGATCACAACTTTGCCTCAGGCATTTTAGAAATAGCGCGTTATTGTACACGGATTAATCGCAGTACAAAACAGGATCACAAACATCCTCCGCAAACAAGTATTGCAGAGTTTCTTTGTGATCACATTCACGGAGCGTTAAAAGGGGTAATCTGACATGCTTTGCACCAATATGGTGCTTAATGTTCACATTAAAGCACTATAATGGTGCAATACAACCTTCATGGTGCAGCCCCTTTGCACGATGGTGCGCATGATAACGCCTTTTAGGGGCAATTTAAAAGTTGGCACAGATTTCGCTTTATATTTTTTATGGCGACACGGCCAATTTTTGCAGAATTGAAGACTTCGTTACCACGACGACAATGACCAATCCGGGAGAGTAAGTATGTCCGCTGAACACGTTTTGACGATGCTGAACGAACACGAAGTGAAGTTTGTTGATTTACGCTTCACTGATACCAAAGGTAAAGAACAGCACGTCACTATTCCTGCTCATCAGGTAAATGCCGAATTCTTTGAAGAAGGCAAAATGTTTGACGGCTCCTCAATCGGTGGCTGGAAAGGCATTAACGAATCAGACATGGTTCTGATGCCAGATGCGTCTACTGCTCTCATCGACCCGTTCTTTGAAGAGTCTACCCTGATCATCCGTTGCGATATCCTGGAACCAGGTACGCTGCAGGGCTACGACCGTGACCCGCGCTCCATCGCTAAACGTGCTGAAGAGTATCTGCGTTCTACCGGCATCGCAGACACCGTTCTGTTCGGGCCAGAGCCAGAATTCTTCCTGTTTGACGACATCCGTTTCGGCGCAACTATTTCCGGTTCCCACGTGGCTATCGATGACATCGAAGGCGCATGGAACTCCTCCACCAAATACGAAGGTGGTAACAAAGGTCACCGTCCAGGCGTGAAAGGCGGTTACTTCCCGGTTCCTCCGGTAGATTCTTCTCAGGATATCCGTTCTACCATGTGTCTGATCATGGAAGAAATGGGCCTGGTTGTTGAAGCGCATCACCACGAAGTGGCGACTGCCGGTCAGAACGAAATCGCGACCCGCTTTAACACCATGACCAAAAAAGCGGACGAAATTCAGATCTACAAATATGTCGTTCACAACGTCGCTCACCGTTTCGGTAAAACCGCGACCTTTATGCCAAAACCAATGTTTGGCGATAACGGTTCCGGCATGCACTGCCACATGTCCCTGTCCAAGAACGGCGTAAACCTGTTCTCCGGTGACAAATATGCGGGTCTCTCTGAGCAGGCGCTGTACTACATCGGTGGCGTAATCAAGCACGCTAAAGCGATCAACGCCCTGGCTAACCCGACCACCAACTCCTACAAGCGTCTGGTCCCGGGTTACGAAGCACCGGTAATGCTGGCTTACTCTGCCCGTAACCGTTCTGCGTCTATCCGTATCCCGGTAGTTGCTTCTCCGAAAGCGCGTCGTATCGAAGTGCGTTTCCCGGACCCGGCTGCTAACCCATACCTGTGCTTCGCAGCGCTGCTGATGGCTGGTCTTGACGGTATTAAGAACAAGATCCACCCGGGCGAAGCAATGGACAAAAACCTGTACGACCTGCCGCCGGAAGAAGCGAAAGAGATCCCACAGGTTGCTGGTTCTCTGGAAGAAGCACTGAAAGAACTGGATCTGGACCGCGAGTTCCTGACCGCAGGCGGCGTGTTCACCAATGAAGCGATCGATGCGTACATTGCGCTGCGTCGCGAAGAAGATGACCGCGTGCGCATGACTCCGCACCCGGTAGAGTTTGAGCTGTACTACAGCGTTTAATCGTTTGAGTTGCCGTGGAACTTTTAGCCTGCTCAGGCAGACTTGAGATCGATGGTGAATGATAGGACGCCTGATGGCGCAAACTTATCAGGCCTGGAGGGTAACATTACCTTGTAGGCCGGATAAGGCAAATCCGCCATCCGGCATCTATGTTTGCCAGTCATCTGTAGCCCATCTCTGGATGGGCTTTTTTCTCCACTAACAACCTGCTTTTTCGCGCTTTTTTGATGTAAAAAGCTATAATGCACTAAATTGGTGCAACACTTTTCAGGAGACTGCTGAATGGCAACCGGCACGCTGCCCGATGCTGGGCAGATCCTAAATTCTTTAATCAACAGCATCTTACTCGTCGACGATGAACTGGCTGTACATTACGCCAACCCGGCGGCACAGCAGTTGCTCGCCCAAAGCTCCCGCAAACTGTTTGGTACACCGCTTCCCGATCTGTTGAGTTATTTCTCCTTAAACATCGGACTGATGCGAGAGAGCCTGGAAGCAGGCCAGGGCTTTACGGATAACGAAGTGACGCTGGTGATAGACAGCCACTCACATATCCTCTCTGTGACCGCTCAGAGGCTGCCTGATGGCCTTATCTTGCTGGAGATGGCCCCTATGGATAATCAGCGCCGTCTGAGTCAGGAACAGCTCCAGCACGCCCAGCAGATTGCTGCCCGCGATCTGGTGCGTGGTCTGGCACATGAAATTAAAAACCCGCTGGGCGGATTACGCGGTGCGGCGCAACTTCTCAGTAAAGCGCTTCCGGACCCGGCGCTGACCGAATATACCAAAGTCATTATTGAACAGGCGGACCGCCTGCGTAATCTGGTCGACCGTCTGCTGGGGCCACAACAGCCCGGCATGCACATCACGGAAAGTATTCACAAAGTGGCGGAACGCGTGGTGGCGCTGGTCTCGATGGAGCTGCCGGAAAACGTCACGCTAATCCGGGATTACGACCCAAGCCTGCCCGAATTACTGCACGACCCGGACCAGATCGAGCAGGTATTGCTGAACATCGTACGCAATGCTTTGCAGGCGCTGGGACCGGAAGGCGGCGAGATCATTCTGCGCACTCGCACCGCGTTTCAGCTCACGCTACACGGCATGCGTTACCGTCTGGCGGCACGAATTGATGTAGAGGATAACGGTCCAGGTATCCCCTCGCATTTGCAGGATACGCTGTTCTACCCAATGGTTAGCGGTCGCGAAGGCGGTACCGGCCTTGGATTATCTATCGCCCGTAATTTGATTGATCAACATTCCGGCAAAATTGAATTTACCAGTTGGCCGGGTCATACCGAGTTCTCGGTTTACCTGCCTATCAGGAAATAAGGTGACGTTTATGCAACGAGGAATAGTCTGGGTCGTTGATGACGATAGTTCCATCCGTTGGGTGCTTGAACGTGCGCTCGCAGGGGCAGGGCTAAGCTGTACCACATTTGAAAGTGGTAAAGAGGTACTGGACGCGCTGGCCAGCAAAACGCCGGACGTGCTGTTGTCGGATATCCGCATGCCGGGTATGGACGGCCTGACGCTGTTAAAACAGATTAAACAGCGGCATCCGATGCTTCCGGTCATCATAATGACCGCGCACTCCGATCTGGATGCTGCCGTCAGCGCCTATCAGCAAGGAGCGTTTGATTATCTGCCCAAACCTTTTGATATTGATGAAGCGGTGGCGCTGGTCGAGCGCGCCATCAGTCATTATCAGGAACAGCAGCAGCCGCGCAATGTTCAGATTAACGGCCCCACAACCGACATCATCGGCGAAGCGCCAGCAATGCAGGACGTCTTTCGCATTATTGGTCGCCTGTCCCGGTCTTCAATCAGCGTATTGATTAATGGGGAGTCAGGAACCGGTAAAGAGCTGGTCGCCCATGCGTTGCACCGTCATAGCCCGCGCGTCAAAGCGCCGTTTATCGCGCTGAACATGGCGGCAATCCCGAAAGATTTGATCGAATCTGAGCTGTTTGGCCACGAGAAAGGCGCGTTTACCGGGGCGAATACCATTCGTCAGGGGCGCTTTGAACAGGCAGACGGCGGTACGCTGTTCCTCGATGAAATTGGCGATATGCCGCTGGACGTGCAAACGCGTTTATTGCGCGTATTAGCCGACGGACAGTTTTACCGCGTTGGCGGTTACGCGCCCGTAAAGGTAGATGTACGCATTATCGCCGCCACGCACCAGAATCTTGAACTGCGCGTGCAGGAAGGCAAATTCCGAGAGGACTTATTCCATCGCCTGAACGTCATTCGGGTACATTTGCCGCCACTGCGCGAACGTCGGGAAGATATCCCCCGCCTGGCGCGTCATTTCCTGCAGGAGGCCGCCCGCGAACTGGGGGTGGAAGCCAAACAATTACACCCGGAAACCGAGGCTGCGCTCACCCGTCTGGCCTGGCCAGGTAACGTGCGTCAGCTTGAGAACACCTGCCGCTGGTTAACCGTCATGGCCGCCGGGCAGGAAGTACTGATTCAGGACTTACCAACCGAGCTGTTTGAAACCTCTGTGCCAGATGCACCATCCCATATGCAGCCGGATAGTTGGGCAACGCTATTGGCACAGTGGGCGGATCGGGCATTACGCTCCGGTCATCAAAACTTGCTTTCTGAGGCCCAACCAGAGATGGAGCGCACGCTGTTGACTACCGCGCTACGCCATACCCAGGGGCATAAACAGGAAGCGGCACGCTTGCTCGGTTGGGGTCGTAATACCTTGACGCGTAAGCTAAAAGAACTCGGAATGGAGTGATATATCGTCACTGTGTAAAGATTAATAATTGAGCGCAAATAGCTGCTATTTTGCGCTTTACTGTTCCGATGAGTTAAGTATGATCGTGCCCGACTAACGGGGGGAAGTCATCATGCTGGAATCAATCATTAATCTGCTGTCGAGCGGTGCGGTCGAAAGCCATACGCCACAAACTGCGGTCGCCGCAGTATTGTGCGCAGCGCTGGTTGGACTGTTCAGCTAGCGGGTTCGCCGGGTGGCGCTTCGCTTACCCGACCTACGTATTGAGATTTTCGTAGGCACGATAAGCGAAGCGCCACCCGGAAAAGCGTTAAATCACCCGCGAGAATTGCTGCATCCGCGCTTTCTGGCGCAGATACGCATCGAAGCACATGCAAATATTACGGATCAGCAGACGGCCCTTCGGCGTGACCTGAATCCCCTTCTCATCGACATCCACCAGCCCATCCTTCGCCAGCGGTGCCAGCAGTTTCAGGTCTTCGGCAAAATAGTCAGCGAAGTTCAGATCCCATTGCTGTTCCACAGCGGCATAGTCGAGGCGGAAGTTGCAGATCAGGAGCTTGATAACATCCCGACGAATGCAGTCGTCACGGGTCAGGGCAATTCCGCGCCACAGCGCGTCCCCCTGCTCGTCTACCTGCTGATAATAGCGCTTCAGCTCTTTCTGGTTCTGCGCATAGTTGTCACCAATCATACTAATGGCTGACACGCCCATTCCCAGCAGATCGGTATCACCCTGGGTGGTATAACCCTGGAAATTACGATGCAGCACACCCTTACGTTGAGCAATGGCCAGTTCGTCATCCGGGCGGGCAAAGTGATCCATGCCAATAAACTGATAGCCAGTTTCGGTCAGTGAAGAGATGGTTTCCTGCAGGATATCCAGCTTCTGCTGCGCGCTGGGCAGGTCGGCATCTTTAATTTTGCGCTGAGCGGCAAACAGCGTTGGCAGGTGCGCGTAGTTAAAGACGCTCAGTCGGTCTGGATTCAGCTCAGCAACGCGTTTCAGGGTGAAGGCGAAACTTTCCGGCGTCTGTTTTGGCAAACCATAAATCAGATCGATATTCGTTGAAGTAAAACCGATCTCACGCGCATGATTCAGCAGCGCAAAGATGAATTCCTCATCCTGCTCACGGTTCACCAGGCGCTGAACTTCTTTATTGAAGTCCTGCACCCCCATGCTCAGGCGGTTAAAACCTTCAGCGCGTAAATGATCGAGCACATCCAGCTCAATTTCACGCGGATCCACTTCGATCGAAATTTCGGCGTCGTCGTTAAAGTTAAAGTTGCCACGCAGCAGCGACATCAAACGACTGATTTGCGCTTTATTCAGGTACGTTGGCGTGCCGCCGCCCCAGTGCAACTGACTGACATGGCGTCCGGCGAACAGCGGTGCGCGATGAATAATTTCTTGTTCTAAGACATCGAGGTATTGGTCGGCTTTATGCTGCTGGCGAGTCACGACCTTGTTACAGCCGCAGAAATAACACAGCTTGTGGCAGAACGGGATGTGAACGTACAGCGAGAGAGGACGCTCAGGATAACGCGCCACGGCCTTTAGAAATGCTTCAGTGCCGTAGTCTTCAGAAAACTCCAGCGCGGTCGGGTACGAGGTATATCGTGGCCCCGAATAGTTATATTTCTGGATCAGGGCCAGGTCCCAGTCTATTAACTGCTCTGACATGCTCACTCCTTCCGATGGCGTCTCTGGCGGGTACGGCGTACCGACTTAACCCCATTACGGGTGATAAGTCGGTTGCGCAGCCACTTCTGTCGCCGCGACAACCGCTGTAGTTTAACGAATAACCACACCAGATAACATATAACCGGAAGGGTTATAAGCAGGACGGGAAGACCCACGGTGTAAAACCGTTAGTTGCCGCCTTTCAGCAGGCGCATCATGTCTTCCTGCTTTTCTTCTTCTTCCTCTTCTTCCTCGTCATCGTAGGAAAGACCCAGCTTTTGCATCAGCTCATCGATGCGGTCCAGCTTGGCATCAACCCAGGACTGATCTTCCGCGCTCAGGGTTTCTCCTGCTTCAAGACGCTCCAGCAGCGCATCCAGGCGCTCATCCGTTTCCAGTAAATCCAACTCAGCCTGTGGTGAAAGCATAGGTTTCTCACTCTTCGGTTTGTGCTGTTTGGTGACTTTTTCGGTCACGCCCAATGGAATGGGGGTTTTGCTGCCAATACGAGGATCTTTTTGCTTATTTTGGTTTCCGCCACCAGATGCGCCTTCGCTACCGGACGCACGGCTACCTGCCGCATGACCACGGTGTTTTTTCTGGCGCTTACGGTCGCGAGCTTCCTGGTTAATTTCTTCGCGTGTTTTACGACGCGCTTTTGCAGGACCTTTACCGCGTGGTGTAGAAGTTGGTTTCATCATGATTCGTCTTTGGCTGTTTTTATTCAGTATATAATTGCGCCGGAATCTAGCAGAAATAAAGAAAAAAGGCGACAGAGTAATCTGTCGCCTTTTTTCCTGACTCTCAACCCTTACGGGCTCTACAATCCCTGTTGGCTATCAACACACCCTGTTTTTCCCTTAGCCTCTAACATTCCGTGTTGTTTCCATTTCCTTTTACTAACGTCTCCGGACGTTTGTCTTCCTGACAATCCTGTGTCTTCGCCTCCTGGCGCTCCTGACCCTCATCCTGAGTCGTCTATCCTGTCAGCTTCCTCGCTATGGACGCTACTTTACCGTTTTGGTTTAAACGTACAAGTAACCTGGGTAACAATTTCTGATTTTAAGAATAGCGCCCAAATGTAACCATATGATTTATTTTAGTTCTGTCATTTTTTACTCTGTCATCTCGTATAGAAACTGTCGGCAATGTCTCACAAAGCGCGAGGTTTTTACTTACACAGCCCACTCGTCGAAAAACCAGCCTTTTGCTGGGGTTCAGGTATAATCGCTGCAAAGCCCTGATTGATGGAGAGGACTGCTTTGACTAACTTGAATTATCAACAGACGCACTTTGTAATGAGTGCGCCTGATATTCGCCACTTACCTTCCGATACCGGTATCGAAGTGGCTTTTGCTGGCCGTTCCAACGCAGGCAAATCCAGTGCGCTAAATACCCTGACGAATCAAAAAGGTCTGGCGCGTACATCTAAAACGCCGGGTCGTACTCAGCTCATCAACCTGTTTGAAGTCGTTGACGGCAAACGCCTGGTCGATTTGCCAGGATACGGTTATGCCGAAGTTCCAGAAGAAATGAAGCGTAAATGGCAACGCGCGCTGGCTGAATATCTGGAAAAACGTCAGAGCCTGCAAGGTCTGGTAGTGCTGATGGATATTCGTCACCCGTTAAAAGATCTCGATCAACAGATGATCCTGTGGGCAGTTGAGAGCAACGTTCAGGTTCTGGTACTGCTGACTAAAGCAGATAAGCTGGCCAGCGGTGCACGCAAAGCGCAGCTGAATATGGTACGTGAAGCCGTACTGGCATTTAACGGTGATGTGCAGGTAGAAGCATTTTCATCGCTGAAAAAACTGGGTGTGGACAAACTGCGGCAAAAACTGGATAGCTGGTTTAGTGAACTGGCACCGGTTGAAGAGGTGCAGGAAGGGGAATAACCCACCGATATGCCGGATGACGCCGCTGCGCGTCTTATCCGGCCTACAGCATGTGCAAAACTTTTCTTTCGCACAATAAAAAACGCCCCAGTCATTACTGACTGGGGCGGCTAAAATATTCAGCCAAATCCGATTACGTGAAGTAAAAGGTCTGAAAGATAGAACATCTTACCTCTGTACCCTACGAGAATAACTTTACTCTTTTTTGAGCAGCTCAGAAAGCACTTTTTGTAATTTTTTTTCATTCCTTACATAGGGAATTCTAATGGACATCACAAAAAGCTCTCTCTTATGTTGCTTAGTTACGAAATAGGAGCGTTATTAAGTAAACCCTTAGTGCGCCTGATCCCAGTTTTCACCACTCCCGACTTCCACCAGCAACGGCACGTCAATCTGAGTCTCGTTTTCCATCAGTTGGTGGATCTTTTTGGAGACGCTTTCCAGATCATCTTTGTGCACTTCAAACACCAGTTCATCGTGTACCTGCATGATCATGCGCACGCGCGGTTGCTCGGTTTGCAGCCATCCATCCACGGCAATCATGGCTCGTTTGATAATGTCTGCAGCAGTTCCCTGCATCGGGGCGTTAATGGCCGCACGTTCAGCACCAGCGCGACGAGCACCATTACTGGATTTAATATCCGGTAAATAGAGACGGCGACCTTCCAGCGTTTCTACATAGCCTTGCTCTTTCGCCTGCGCTCGGGTGCGTTCCATGTATTCCAACACACCAGGGTAGCGTTCAAAGTAGAGATCCATGTACTTCTGTGCTTCTTTGCGCGGAATATTCAACTGGCGCGCCAAACCAAAGGCGCTCATCCCGTAGATCAAACCGAAGTTAATGGCTTTAGCGCTGCGGCGTTGCTCGCTGGTCACAGAATCAAGCGGTAAACCAAAGACTTCTGCCGCCGTTGCGCGGTGAATGTCTTTCCCTTCGGCAAACGCGGTAAGCAGACCTTTATCACGTGAAAGGTGCGCCATGATACGCAGTTCAATCTGTGAGTAGTCCGCAGAGACAATCAGGTAGTCTTCTGGCGCAATGAACGCCTGACGAATACGACGTCCTTCGTCATTACGTACCGGGATGTTTTGCAGGTTTGGATCAGTTGAAGACAAGCGCCCGGTGGCAGTAACCGCCTGATGGTAGGAGGTGTGCACGCGCCCGGTTTTCTTGTTAATCATCAACGGAAGCTTATCCGTATAGGTCGACTTCAGTTTTGCTAAACCACGATATTCCAGGATCACTTTCGGCAATGGGTAATCCAGCGCGAGCTCTTCCAGTACCTCTTCCGACGTTGATGGCGCGCCGCCAGGGGTTTTCTTCAACGGCTTAATACCCTGCTTTTCAAACAGGATAGTTTGCAGTTGCTTAGTGGAAGAGAGGTTAAACGCTTCTCCGGCGATCTCGTGCGCTTTTTGCTCCAGCTCATTCAAACGCAGCGTCAGCTCTTCTGAATGCTTGTGCAGAACAGCCGGATCGATTTTCACACCGTTGCGCTCAACGCGAGACAAAACCGGCACCAGCGGCATATCGATATTTTCAAAGACGTTCAACGGCCCTTTATGCTGCTGCAATTCTGGCCACATTTTCAGATGCAGCTGTAGCGTAACGTCGGCGTCTTCCGCAGCGTAACGGCCAGCCTCTTCCAGTGCTATCTGGTTAAAGGTCAGCTGGTTTTTGCCTTTTCCGGCGATCTCTTCAAAGGTGATGGTTTTATGTTTCAGCCAGCGGTCCGACAGGCTGTCCATATCGTGTCGTCCAGCGACGCTGTTAAGAATGTAGGATTCGAGCATGGTGTCAAAGGTGATGCCGCGCAGCTCGATGCCATAGTTCGCCAGGATGCCGCGATCGTACTTCAGGTTTTGCCCGACTTTGTGCGCGTTCTCATCTTCCAGCAGCGGCTTTAGCAGCTCCAGCGCACGGTCGCGCGCGATCTGGTCAGGGGCATCCAGGTAATCGTGGGCAACAGGAACATACGCCGCCACACCCGGTTCAATGGCAAAAGACAGGCCAACCAGATTCGCGGAAATGTTGTCCAGGCTGTCAGTTTCAGTATCGAAGGCAAAGACAGGTGCTTTTTTCAGCTTAGCGATCCACTCTTCCAGCGTCGCTTCGTCCAGAATCGTCACATAGTTTTCATACGAAAGAACCGTGGCCGGCTCCTCAGGCGTTTCATCGACGACAATAGTTTCTTGCGGTTTTGCCGCCGGCTTCGTCCCTTTCGCCTGTAGCCATTTACCCGCTTCAACGTCGGTAACCCAACGTTTAAATTCATACTGTTTAAACAGGCCAAGCAGTTCTTCTGCAGCGGGCTGACGCACTTCCAGCTGCTCACAGGTCAATTCCAGCTCAACATCGGTTTTGATGGTAGCCAATTGATAAGAGAGGTACGCCACCTCTTTGTTCTGCTCAAGTTTGCCCGCCATGGTTTTCGCACCACGGAAGGTCAGCCCCGCTATTTTGTCTGATTCGGCATAGAGGGTATCCAGCCCACCCAGCCCCTGCAGTAGTGCCTGAGCGGTTTTTTCGCCTACGCCTGGAACGCCAGGAATGTTATCTGAGGAATCCCCCATCAGCGCCAGGAAATCGATGATCAGTTCCGGCGGGACGCCGTACTTATTCACCACTTCATCCGGGCCGAGGATCGTATTGGTCATGGTGTTGATTAGGGTGATATTCGGCGTCACCAACTGAGCCATATCTTTATCACCGGTGCTAATCAGCACCGGGCGACCGATCTTCTCTGCTTCCCGCGCCAGCGTACCGATAACATCGTCCGCCTCCACGCCAGAAACAGCCAACAGTGGCAACCCCATCGCCTTTACCATCGCATGCAGAGGTTCAATCTGCGCACGCAGATCGTCCGGCATCGGTGGGCGGTGAGACTTATAATGTTCGAATAATTCATCACGGAAGGTTTTACCCTTGGCGTCGAATACCACCGCTGCATGGGTTGGTTGATATTGCAGAATCAAGCTACGCAGCATGTTGAGGACACCGTACATCGCGCCCGTAGGTTCTCCTGCGCTGTTAGTCAGCGGTGGGAACGCGTGGTATGCGCGATACAGGTAAGATGAGCCATCTACAAGGATAAGTGGGTTTTCTGGGATCTGAACCATAATGTCCGTGCCTGTTTATCAGATTATGGGTAAAGGATGCCACAGACAGGATGAAAACATGAGTTTTTCGCCGCATTTGTCGAAAAACTTTTGCAGATCTTCTGCTTTGCTCGCAAAGATAGCTGTGGATAACTTTGTGAATAAATAATTTTCAGCTCTTTAAATATAGCAAGGCAATTAATGATCCATTGTATTTATACAACATTTTCAATTGGTTAAATAAACTCACGGCATTTTATTCCATTTTTACAGCTTATATCCTGATGTGGATAGATATTCTCTTTTTTTCTATTCAGGGAAGATCCATCATTTGGTTCGTTTTCTGATAAAATCAGCCCCTTGCGCCTCTTTCGCGCACTGTCTATGGCTAACCTTTTGAATAATTTAATTATGACGAGAATACTCGCTGCGATAACGCTGTTGCTGAGTATCGTATTGACCATATTGGTCACGATTTTTTGTTCTGTGCCGATCATCCTTGCCGGGGTTGTGAAACTCCTTTTGCCCATTCCTGTCGTCTGGCGCAAGGTTTCTGTCTTCTGTAATTTCATGATGTACTGCTGGTGTGAAGGTCTGGCGCTACTGCTGCACCTTAATCCACGGCTGAAGTGGGATGTTGAAGGGCTGGAAGGTCTTAGCAAGAAAAACTGGTATCTGCTCATTTGTAATCATTACAGCTGGGCCGATATCGTTGTGCTTTGCGTTCTGTTCCGTAAGCACATCCCGATGAATAAATATTTCCTCAAGCAACAGCTGGCCTGGGTGCCCTTTATTGGCCTGGCTTGCTGGGCGCTGGATATGCCGTTTATGAAACGCTATTCACGTGGCTATCTGCTTCGCCATCCGGAACGCCGTGGTAAAGATGTCGAAACGACGCGTCGTTCCTGCGAGAAATTTCGTGCGCACCCGACAACCATTGTGAATTTTGTCGAAGGTTCGCGGTTTACTCATGAGAAGCGTGAGCAAACCCGTTCTCCTTATCAAAACCTGCTCCCACCCAAGGCGGCCGGTATTGCGATGGCATTAAATGTGCTGGGGTCACAGTTCGATAAAATGCTGGATGTCACGTTGTGCTATCCGGAAAACAGTAGCCGACCGTTCTACGATATGCTGAGCGGTAAGCTAACGAGGATTGTCGTGCGGGTGAATCTGGAGCCAATCCATGAAGAGTTACACGGTGATTACGTGAACGATAAGGCATTCAAGCGCCGCTTTCAGCTGTGGTTGAATACGCTGTGGAGTGAGAAAGACGCGCAGCTCGACGCGATTAAAGCTGCAAATAAAAAAGCCGGTCAGTGACCGGCTTTTGCTTTTACTTCTGACCGACCAGGTATTTCACGGTATCCGCATACTGTTGTACAAAGATATCCATGCTGCTGGTATCCATGCCCTGCGGGTTGACCTGATATTTGCCATTCACGAACATCGCCGGAACGCCCTGCAGCTGTAAATCAGCCGCTGCTTTTTCCTGCTGTGCCACGAGAGATTTCACTACGAAGCTGTTCCATGCCGCATCATAGTCTTCGCCTTTAATACCCGCATCGACAAACACTTTACGGATATCAGCAACAGACTGAACGGTCTGGGTTTTCTGAACCCCTTCAAACAGCGGAACAGTGACCTGATCTTCAACGCCCAGCGCCATTGCAACCGCCCATGCCTGCGTCAGATCTTTGCCCAAAGGCCCGAGAAACTCGACGTGGTATTTGGTCATCTTAGTACCTTCCGGCAGTTTTTTCTTCACGTTATCAGATACATGAAGCACTTCTTCAAACTGATAGCAGTGCGGGCAGTAGAAGGAGAAGAACTCCAACACTTGCGGTTCACCCGCAACAGGCTTCTCCAGGGTGATGTATTGTTTACCATCCTGGAACTGCGCTGCAGATGCGCTAAAAGCTAAGACCATACCAGCCAGCGCCAGCCATATTTTTTTCATGTTCAAGTTTCTCCGATTAATACATTGGCGTTAATTGTAAGGGGGGCTCTTGCAGAATTTTTGCCTGCTCAATAAAGGTCGCGGTCTGACGATGCCAGTAATCTTCCCCGGTTAACCACGGGAAGTTTTTTGGGAACGCAGGGTCAGCCCAACGTCGAATCAGCCAGGCAAGATAATAAACTAAACGCATAGCGCGTAAAGGTTCTATCAGTCCGATTTCAGAGATATCGAACTCACTAAACTCTTCATAAGCCTCGATAATGGTTTCTAGCTGCATGCGTTGTTCAGCTTTATCACCATTGAGGAGCATCCATAAATCCTGAATAGCCGGACCATTGCGGGCATCATCTAAATCGACAAACATCGGGCCATCGCGCCACAGAATATTACCGGCATGACAATCACCGTGCAGGCGTAACGCAGTAAAACGCGTATGCCAGCGATCGGTAACCACCGCGATAAGCGCATCCGTTGCCTTCAGGAAAGCCGCTTTTTGCCCTGATGGGATAAGCTGTGCGTGTTCAAAAACTTTACGCGGTTCAGTCAGGTATTCTTCAAGGCCAATCGTCGGTCGGAAGGCAAAAGTACACTTGGATCCGGTCTGGTGCATACGCCCGAGATAGCGCCCGACCGCCTCCATCTGATCGATGTTGTCGGCCTCAAACTGGCGCCCACCGACGCTGGGGAAGATCGCATAATGGAAACCCTGGTGACTTAACAGCGTTTGGCCGTTCAGTACCAACGGCGCAGCTACCGGGACTTCATCGCTTACCAGTTCCAGAGCAAACTGGTGCTCTTCCTGGATCTGATCGACAGACCAACGTTCAGGGCGATAAAACTTAACGACAAAGCGTCGACGGTCTTCGTCCTGGAATTGATAGACACGGTTTTCATAGCTGTTAAGCGGGGTAAGCCCGGAATCCACCCGGATCCCCTGCTCAAACAGTGCATCCATGATGGTATCCGGGTGTAGCGTCTGGAAATTAAAAGCGTTGTCGTTCATCCCATCATCCGGAAAATACTACGAATGATTCAGGATATCATTTCGCAGCGCTTTCGGTGGCGGCGATTACAAGCTTTTACTCTTTAATTACGCCACGAGCGCGGAGTAGTGCGGTTTTAAAATCTTCTTCATAATCTTTCTGAATACCTGGGATGACAGCATCCTTCGCTGAGTCTCGCATTTTCAGGTGATAGATCAGAATGTCATCAGTTAAATCCGCCAGTTCGCCGTCAAAACCTGACTCTTGCGCCAGTTTCTGCAAAAATTGCATCAGGTTAAGATCGGGTTCCTTCTGCCAGGCAGGCTGGAGGAGTTCAATAACTTCATTCAGACGTTTACATTTCATGGTTGTGCTCCTTAGGCTCAATACAGATACGTTAGCAGGGTCAATCCCACATTAAAAGAGGCGATATCAGTGATTCTGGATAGTGCAATAACAGGGGTTGTGCTGGCCGGCGGTAAGGCCAGACGGATGGGTGGAACCGATAAAGGTCTGCTTGAACTGGACGGTAAACCTCTTTGGCGGCATGTGGCCGACATTCTCGCTTTGCAGGTCGAAACCGTGGTGGTTAATGCCAATCGCCACCGGGATATATACCAGCAAAGCGGCCTGAAAGTTATTCCCGATTCCTTGGCCGATTTCCCTGGCCCACTGGCCGGGATGCTATCGGTATTCCTGCAGCAAACGGGGGAGTGGTTTCTGTTTTGCCCGTGCGATATGCCCTATATTCCTCACGATCTGGTCGCTCGTTTAAAAGAGCAACGTAAAGCTGCACCCGTTGTCTGGGTGCATGATGGGGAAAGAGATCACCCAACCATTGCGCTGATGCACCGCTCTATGCAGCCTTTGCTGCAGGATTATCTTCAGTCCGGTGAACGACGCGTTATGGTCTTTATGCGTCTGGCTGGCGGTCATGCTGTCGATTTCAGCGATCATAAAGATGCGTTCGTAAACGTGAACACCCCCGAAGAGCTCGCAAAATGGCAGGAAAAATCATGATCCCATTACTCGCCATTGCGGCATGGAGCGGCACGGGAAAAACCACGCTGCTCAAAAAGTTGATCCCGGAACTACGTGCCAGAGGTATACGTCCCGGATTGATTAAACATACTCATCACAATATGGATGTCGACAAGCCCGGTAAAGATAGCTATGAACTGCGCAAAGCCGGTGCAGCACAAACGCTGGTCGCCAGCCAGCAACGTTGGGCATTAATGGTAGAAACACCGGAAGAGCCCGAACTGGATTTAGCGTATCTGGTAAGCCGGATGGATGCAGCGACGTTGGATCTAGTGCTGGTTGAAGGGTTTAAGCATGAACCTGTCGCTAAGATCGTGCTTTTTCGCGACGGTTGCGGGCATCGTCCTGAAGAATTGGCGATAGACGAATATGTTATCGCGGTTGCCAGTGATGTTCCGCTGGCGGTGGATGTTCCATTGTTAGACATCAACGACATACAGCAAATTGCTGATTTTGTTACGCAATGGATAAGATGGTAACCGTGGTGTTGTGATGAGCCTGATGCGCTGCGCTTATCAGGCCTACAAAATACGTTCAGCCCGGCCCCTGTAGGCCGGATAAGGCGGCACGCCGCATCCGGCGGTTTTCATTCCACACAGACGCAAAAAAGCCCATCCGTCAGGATGGGCTTCTTCACTAAATTTGATGCCTGGCAGTTTATGGCGGGCGTCCTGCCCGCCACCCTCCGGGCCGTTGCTGCGCAACGTTCAAATCCGCTCCCGGCGGATTTGTCCTCCTCAGGAGAGCGCTCACCGACAGACAACAGATAAAACAAAAGGCCCAGTCTTTCGACTGAGCCTTTCGCTTTTATTTGATGCCTGGCAGTTCCCTACTCTCGCATGGGGAGACCCCACACTACCATCGGCGCTACGGCGTTTCACTTCTGAGTTCGGCATGGGGTCAGGTGGGACCACCGCGCTACAGCCGCCAGGCAAATTCTGTTTATCAACACACCTCCTGGGCATGTCGATGTAATCTGTAATCAAACTGAATCTTGTGTCTGTCTTTCGCCAAAACATCTTCGGCGTTGTAAGGTTAAGCCTCACGGTTCATTAGTATCGGTTAGCTCAATGTATCGCTACACTTACACACCCGACCTATCAACGTCATCGTCTTTAACGTTCCTTCAGGACCCTTAAAGGGTCAGGGAGAACTCATCTCGGGGCAAGTTTCGTGCTTAGATGCTTTCAGCACTTATCTCTTCCGCATTTAGCTACCGGGCAATGCCATTGGCATGACAACCCGAACACCAGTGATGCGTCCACTCCGGTCCTCTCGTACTAGGAGCAGCCCCCCTCAATTCTCCAGCGCCCACGGCAGATAGGGACCGAACTGTCTCACGACGTTCTAAACCCAGCTCGCGTACCACTTTAAATGGCGAACAGCCATACCCTTGGGACCTACTTCAGCCCCAGGATGTGATGAGCCGACATCGAGGTGCCAAACACCGCCGTCGATATGAACTCTTGGGCGGTATCAGCCTGTTATCCCCGGAGTACCTTTTATCCGTTGAGCGATGGCCCTTCCATTCAGAACCACCGGATCACTAAGACCTGCTTTCGCACCTGCTCGAGCCGTCACTCTCGCAGTCAAGCTAGCTTATGCCTTTGCACTAACCTCCTGATGTCCGACCAGGATTAGCTAACCTTCGTGCTCCTCCGTTACTCTTTAGGAGGAGACCGCCCCAGTCAAACTACCCACCAGACACTGTCCGCAACCCGGATAACGGGTCTACGTTAGAACACCAGCCATTAAAGGGTGGTATTTCAAGGATGGCTCCATGCAGACTGGCGTCCACACTTCAAAGCCTCCCACCTATCCTACACATCAAGGACCAGTGTTCAGTGTCAAGCTATAGTAAAGGTTCACGGGGTCTTTCCGTCTTGCCGCGGGTACACTGCATCTTCACAGCGAGTTCAATTTCACTGAGTCTCGGGTGGAGACAGCCTGGCCATCATTACGCCATTCGTGCAGGTCGGAACTTACCCGACAAGGAATTTCGCTACCTTAGGACCGTTATAGTTACGGCCGCCGTTTACCGGGGCTTCGATCAAGAGCTTCTCCTTACGGATAACCCCATCAATTAACCTTCCGGCACCGGGCAGGCGTCACACCGTATACGTCCACTTTCGTGTTTGCACAGTGCTGTGTTTTTAATAAACAGTTGCAGCCAGCTGGTATCTTCGACTGATTTCAGCTCCATGAGTAAATCACTTCACCTACATATCAGCGTGCCTTCTCCCGAAGTTACGGCACCATTTTGCCTAGTTCCTTCACCCGAGTTCTCTCAAGCGCCTTGGTATTCTCTACCTGACCACCTGTGTCGGTTTGGGGTACGATTTCGTGTTACCTGATGCTTAGAGGCTTTTCCTGGAAGCAGGGCATTTGTTACTTCAGCACCGTAGTGCCTCGTCATCACACCTCAGCGTTAAAAGGTACCGGATTTACCTGGAACCTCCGCCTACATGCTTAAACCGGGACAACCGTCGCCCGGCTAACATAGCCTTCTCCGTCCCCCCTTCGCAGTAACACCAAGTACAGGAATATTAACCTGTTTCCCATCGACTACGCCTTTCGGCCTCGCCTTAGGGGTCGACTCACCCTGCCCCGATTAACGTTGGACAGGAACCCTTGGTCTTCCGGCGTGCGGGTTTTTCACCCGCATTATCGTTACTTATGTCAGCATTCGCACTTCTGATACCTCCAGCATGCCTCACGACACACCTTCAACGGCTTACAGAACGCTCCCCTACCCAACAACACATAGTGTCGCTGCCGCAGCTTCGGTGCATGGTTTAGCCCCGTTACATCTTCCGCGCAGGCCGACTCGACCAGTGAGCTATTACGCTTTCTTTAAATGATGGCTGCTTCTAAGCCAACATCCTGGCTGTCTGTGCCTTCCCACATCGTTTCCCACTTAACCATGACTTTGGGACCTTAGCTGGCGGTCTGGGTTGTTTCCCTCTTCACGACGGACGTTAGCACCCGCCGTGTGTCTCCCGTGATAACATTCTTCGGTATTCGCAGTTTGCATCGGGTTGGTAAGTCGGGATGACCCCCTAGCCGAAACAGTGCTCTACCCCCGAAGATGAATTCACGAGGCGCTACCTAAATAGCTTTCGGGGAGAACCAGCTATCTCCCGGTTTGATTGGCCTTTCACCCCCAGCCACAAGTCATCCGCTAATTTTTCAACATTAGTCGGTTCGGTCCTCCAGTTAGTGTTACCCAACCTTCAACCTGCCCATGGCTAGATCACCGGGTTTCGGGTCTATACCCTGCAACTTAACGCCCAGTTAAGACTCGGTTTCCCTTCGGCTCCCCTATTCGGTTAACCTTGCTACAGAATATAAGTCGCTGACCCATTATACAAAAGGTACGCAGTCACACCCCGAAGGATGCTCCCACTGCTTGTACGTAC
>NZ_KQ089834.1:0-92500 GCF_001037515.1 Citrobacter sp. MGH110
GGGGTGTGACTGCGTACCTTTTGTATAATGGGTCAGCGACTTATATTCTGTAGCAAGGTTAACCGAATAGGGGAGCCGAAGGGAAACCGAGTCTTAACTGGGCGTTAAGTTGCAGGGTATAGACCCGAAACCCGGTGATCTAGCCATGGGCAGGTTGAAGGTTGGGTAACACTAACTGGAGGACCGAACCGACTAATGTTGAAAAATTAGCGGATGACTTGTGGCTGGGGGTGAAAGGCCAATCAAACCGGGAGATAGCTGGTTCTCCCCGAAAGCTATTTAGGTAGCGCCTCGTGAATTCATCTTCGGGGGTAGAGCACTGTTTCGGCTAGGGGGTCATCCCGACTTACCAACCCGATGCAAACTGCGAATACCGAAGAATGTTATCACGGGAGACACACGGCGGGTGCTAACGTCCGTCGTGAAGAGGGAAACAACCCAGACCGCCAGCTAAGGTCCCAAAGTCATGGTTAAGTGGGAAACGATGTGGGAAGGCACAGACAGCCAGGATGTTGGCTTAGAAGCAGCCATCATTTAAAGAAAGCGTAATAGCTCACTGGTCGAGTCGGCCTGCGCGGAAGATGTAACGGGGCTAAACCATGCACCGAAGCTGCGGCAGCGACACTATGTGTTGTTGGGTAGGGGAGCGTTCTGTAAGCCGTTGAAGGTGTGTCGTGAGGCATGCTGGAGGTATCAGAAGTGCGAATGCTGACATAAGTAACGATAATGCGGGTGAAAAACCCGCACGCCGGAAGACCAAGGGTTCCTGTCCAACGTTAATCGGGGCAGGGTGAGTCGACCCCTAAGGCGAGGCCGAAAGGCGTAGTCGATGGGAAACAGGTTAATATTCCTGTACTTGGTGTTACTGCGAAGGGGGGACGGAGAAGGCTATGTTAGCCGGGCGACGGTTGTCCCGGTTTAAGCATGTAGGCGGAGGTTCCAGGTAAATCCGGTACCTTATTAACGCTGAGGTGTGATGACGAGGCACTACGGTGCTGAAGTAACAAATGCCCTGCTTCCAGGAAAAGCCTCTAAGCATCAGGTAACACGAAATCGTACCCCAAACCGACACAGGTGGTCAGGTAGAGAATACCAAGGCGCTTGAGAGAACTCGGGTGAAGGAACTAGGCAAAATGGTGCCGTAACTTCGGGAGAAGGCACGCTGATATGTAGGTGAAGTGATTTACTCATGGAGCTGAAATCAGTCGAAGATACCAGCTGGCTGCAACTGTTTATTAAAAACACAGCACTGTGCAAACACGAAAGTGGACGTATACGGTGTGACGCCTGCCCGGTGCCGGAAGGTTAATTGATGGGGTTATCCGTAAGGAGAAGCTCTTGATCGAAGCCCCGGTAAACGGCGGCCGTAACTATAACGGTCCTAAGGTAGCGAAATTCCTTGTCGGGTAAGTTCCGACCTGCACGAATGGCGTAATGATGGCCAGGCTGTCTCCACCCGAGACTCAGTGAAATTGAACTCGCTGTGAAGATGCAGTGTACCCGCGGCAAGACGGAAAGACCCCGTGAACCTTTACTATAGCTTGACACTGAACACTGGTCCTTGATGTGTAGGATAGGTGGGAGGCTTTGAAGTGTGGACGCCAGTCTGCATGGAGCCATCCTTGAAATACCACCCTTTAATGGCTGGTGTTCTAACGTAGACCCGTAATCCGGGTTGCGGACAGTGTCTGGTGGGTAGTTTGACTGGGGCGGTCTCCTCCTAAAGAGTAACGGAGGAGCACGAAGGTTAGCTAATCCTGGTCGGACATCAGGAGGTTAGTGCAAAGGCATAAGCTAGCTTGACTGCGAGAGTGACGGCTCGAGCAGGTGCGAAAGCAGGTCTTAGTGATCCGGTGGTTCTGAATGGAAGGGCCATCGCTCAACGGATAAAAGGTACTCCGGGGATAACAGGCTGATACCGCCCAAGAGTTCATATCGACGGCGGTGTTTGGCACCTCGATGTCGGCTCATCACATCCTGGGGCTGAAGTAGGTCCCAAGGGTATGGCTGTTCGCCATTTAAAGTGGTACGCGAGCTGGGTTTAGAACGTCGTGAGACAGTTCGGTCCCTATCTGCCGTGGGCGCTGGAGAATTGAGGGGGGCTGCTCCTAGTACGAGAGGACCGGAGTGGACGCATCACTGGTGTTCGGGTTGTCATGCCAATGGCATTGCCCGGTAGCTAAATGCGGAAGAGATAAGTGCTGAAAGCATCTAAGCACGAAACTTGCCCCGAGATGAGTTCTCCCTGACCCTTTAAGGGTCCTGAAGGAACGTTGAAGACGACGACGTTGATAGGTCGGGTGTGTAAGTGTAGCGATACATTGAGCTAACCGATACTAATGAACCGTGAGGCTTAACCTTACAACGCCGAAGATGTTTTGGCGAAGAGACATCGAAATTCAGCTTGATTACAGATTATGTCGACATGCCCAGGAGGTGTGTTGATAAACAGAATTTGCCTGGCGGCTGTAGCGCGGTGGTCCCACCTGACCCCATGCCGAACTCAGAAGTGAAACGCCGTAGCGCCGATGGTAGTGTGGGGTCTCCCCATGCGAGAGTAGGGAACTGCCAGGCATCAAATTGCAGTAAACCGGGATGAAGAATCCGGGTAGTGACAAAGAAATTCGGTGGAGCGGTAGTTCAGTTGGTTAGAATACCTGCCTGTCACGCAGGGGGTCGCGGGTTCGAGTCCCGTCCGTTCCGCCACTTATTAGAAAATTAAGCCTGCTACTAAGCAGGCTTAATGATAAGAAGATTTAGGGGCGTAGCTCAGTTGGTAGAGCACCGGTCTCCAAAACCGGGTGTCGCGAGTTCGAGTCTCTCCGCCCCTGCCAGAAACAATCCTTAGCATTATTGCTAAGGATTTTTTTTTACCTGTAATTTGAGTTTTTCCTTCTTTCTATTTTACTCCCGGCATCCTTGCCAGCGTTTTCCTTAATCTTCCAGAATATTCGTTCTCAGCAGATCGCAAATCAGCGCATGTTTATCGCTATTTTGCAGCCAAACTGCATATAACGGGCGTGAAAGCGTTGTACTGTCGGTAACCGTATGGAGATCGCTTTTACCTTTAGCCCAGCTGACCGGTAGCCAGCTAAAACCTTTGAGGACTGAAAGTTGCTGCCTGGCTAATTCTGCCGAACTGGTGGTAAGTACCGGCACTTCATCTCCCGCAATCAATCCAGCCTCGTGTTGCTGAAAGTCAGGTCCCCATTCCAGACGCAGATAATTCAGTTCATCTTTGGTTTGTGAAGGAGAACTGCAATAGAGCGCCAGCGTGAAATATCCCAACAGTTGGCTGCTAAATTCGTCCATTTTGGGCGTTTCGGTAGTAATCAATAGATCAAGCTGTCGTTCATGAAGCTGTTTTACTAACGACTGTCGCTGCGCGATCCTCGCTTCAAATTGCAGGCTGGATTGCGGCTCCTGGGATTGGTACAAACGCCCCAGCCAGCCATTAAGCATGCATTCCCAGAGGGATGCGCTGGCACCAATAGAAAACTCGTTATGCCGCGAGGTATTCGCAACCTCCTTACGTGCTGCTTGCCACGTATTCATCAGCGTTTCAGCGTAAGGTAATAATTTTTCACCTGCAGCGGTTAAACGGATATTGTTTCTGTGTCGGGTGAACAGGTTTACACCCAATTGATTTTCCAGTTGTCTGATCCGAAAACTAACCGCTGATTGGGTCAGATAGAGCGCTTCAGCAGCCCTGCCAAAGTGGCGTGTCCGGCTAACTTCCAGGAAAGTTTTTAACAATTCCGTATCCACAACTCGCTCCATAAAATTATTTGTCGTTATGATTTAAATCTTTTGTTTGACGCTCTGTCAAGCGTAACTAATACTCCGCGCCATAAATAGCTCGGCCAAAGAATTAGGAGCGTGCAGGATGGCGGAAAGCTTTACGACGACTAATCGATATTTCGATAATAAATATTATCCCCGCGGATTCTCCCGTCATGGTGATTTCACCATTAAAGAAGCACAACTGCTTGAGCGTCACGGTTATGCTTTCAACGAGCTGGATCTGGGCAAGCGTGAGCCGGTAACGGAAGAAGAAAAACTGTTTGTTGCGGTATGCCGTGGTGAGCGCGAACCGGTTACCGAAGCTGAACGTGTGTGGTCCAAATACATGACGCGCATTAAGCGTCCAAAACGCTTCCACACGCTGTCTGGTGGGAAACCTCAGGTGGAAGGTGCGGAAGACTACACCGAATCTGATGATTAATAAAAAAGGGCGAAAGCCCTTTTTTTATGCCAGTAGTTTCTGCAAATGAATGAGTAATCTGTCTATCGCCCGATACCCAACAGCCTCCTGTAAGTGCTGGCGAGAGATATGGTCAGATTGTTCTATATCCGCGATCGTTCGAGCGACCTTTATCAGGCGTAACCATGCGCGGATGGATAATCCGAGATGCGCGAGCGTTTCTTCAAGCCATTGCGCATCGTCGCTACGCAATGGACAGTATTTATGGATATCCTGACTGTCCAGGTGCGCATTTAACTTATTCTGCCGCTGATACTGACGCTCTCGTGCTGCCATAACGCGTTGCTTCACCGTTGCGCTATCTTCCCCTTTTACCTGGCTCTGGCTGAGTATGCCGGGCGGCGGTAAGGGGATTTCGAGGGAGAGATCGAAGCGGTCAAGAAATGGACCTGATAATCGATTGAGGTAGCGTAGCGTCTGCTCTGGGGTACAGCGGTTATGGTTCCCCTGATAATGTCCTGTTGGGCTGGGATTCATGGCAGCAATAAGCTGAAAACGCGCGGGGTAAGTTATTTTTGCCCGAGTGCGGGATAAATGAATCTGCCCGGACTCAATGGGCTCTCGCAGTGCATCCAGCGTGCGCCGCTCAAACTCGGGAAGTTCATCCAGAAACAGTATGCCGTTATGCGCCAGAGATATCTCGCCTGGCGCAGGAATAGAGCCTCCACCGACCATGGCGGTTAATGAAGCACTGTGATGCGGCGAACGAAAAGGGCGTTGTTTCCACTGTTTTTGTAGCGTGTCGGAATTGACCAGACTTAGAATCGCGGCGCTTTCCAGTGCCTCATCATTACTCAGTGGCGGAAGCAATCCTCTCAGGCGACTGGCCAGCATGGTCTTACCCGTTCCCGGCGGCCCGATGAGTAAGAGGTTATGACCGCCAGCTGCGGTAAGTTCCAGTCCGCGTTTACCCTGTTCCTGGCCGATAACATCGCTCAGATCATCTGCTAATGCGCAGGGGGTAAAATCTGCCGATGATGGTCTGTCTAAATCATGCTTACCTTCGAGAAATGCGCATACGGCCTGTAGATGATCGGCTATCAGGCACCCTTCACCGTGTATCAGTCCCACTTCAGCTGCATTCTCTTTTGCGACAATAATTCTCCTGCCTGCGCGAATAGCTTCAGTTGCACTTGATATCGCACCGGGAACGCCGCGTAACGCGCCTGTAAGCGCTAATTCGCCTACCAGCTCATATGTATCGAGGTTATGGGTTGTAAGCTGCTCAGACGCTGCCAGAAGCGCAACTGCGATAGGTAAATCATATCGTCCCCCTTCTTTCGGGAGATCGGCCGGAGCGAGGTTTATGGTTATCTTCTTTGCCGGGAATTCATAACCGCTATTAATAATCGCACTGCGAACTCGATCGCGAGCCTCTTTTACCGTTGTTTCGGGTAATCCCACCATGGTTAAACCAGGCAAACCATTGCTGATATGTACCTCGATGGTAATGGCTGGCGCATTCACGCCCAGCGCAGCGCGTGTGTGAACAATCGATAGTGACATAAGCCCTCCTGATGAAAGCATTATGTCGCAATACATCGCGGCAAGATTTCACATAATTACGGTTTTTAGAGGCTTATTCCCGTGTTTTTATGTAGCTCAATACTGCTTGCATAAAGCCTGGAATAGCGTTCGCAAACACTTTTGAATAACGTTTTTAGTAGGGAACGGGTTGCCGAGAATCACCTGAGACGTGAAATATTTTCACTTTTGATTTTTTGTATAAAAAACAATGATATTTATCTAAACCGTTAACGGCGTCAGAAAAACGAATAAAAAAATATCTTGTGTCATTTGCAAATTCTATGGTAACTCTTTAGGTATTCCTTCGAACAAGATGCAAGAAAATACAAAAATGACAGCCCTTCTACGAGTGATTAGCCTGGTCGTGATTAGCGTGGTGGTGATTATTATCCCACCGTGCGGGGCTGCACTTGGACGAGGAAAGGCTTAGAAAACAAGCCTTAACGAACTAAGACCCCCGCACCGAAAGGTCCGGGGGTTTTTTTTGACCTTAAAAACATACATGAGGAGCAGAAAGTGAACGGTAGCATAAAATTCTGTTTCTCAAGATTTACGGCGGGGATGTAACTATGAATGGGGCACAGTGGGTGGTACATGCGTTGCGTGCACAAGGGGTTCAAACCGTCTTTGGTTATCCTGGTGGCGCAATTATGCCGGTTTACGATGCGTTGTATGACGGCGGCGTAGAACACCTGTTGTGCCGACACGAGCAGGGCGCGGCAATGGCGGCAATTGGCTATGCCCGTGCGACCGGTAAAACCGGCGTGTGTATCGCCACTTCCGGACCTGGTGCTACTAACCTGATCACCGGCCTTGCCGATGCGCTGTTAGATTCTGTTCCTGTGGTGGCGATCACCGGCCAGGTGGCCTCACCTTTCATCGGAACGGATGCGTTCCAGGAAGTGGACGTTCTGGGTATGTCTTTGTCCTGCACCAAACACAGTTTCCTGGTGCAGTCACTGGAAGAGCTGCCGCGCATCATGGCAGAGGCTTTCGCTGTGGCGAACTCCGGTCGTCCGGGTCCGGTTCTGGTTGATATCCCGAAAGATATCCAGCTGGCCAGCGGTACGCTGGAGCCGTATTTTACGACCGTCGAAAACGTAGAGGTTTTCCCGCACGCTGACGTTGAGCAGGCGCGTAAAATGCTGGCGCAGGCGCAAAAACCGATCCTGTACGTCGGTGGCGGCGTTGGTATGGCGCAGGCGGTCCCGGCCCTGCGTGAATTTATCGCGGTAACCCAAATGCCGGTCGCCTGCACGTTGAAGGGGCTGGGTGCAGTAGAAGCTGACTACCCATACTATTTGGGTATGTTGGGAATGCATGGCACTAAAGCGGCAAATTTCGCGGTGCAAGAATGTGATTTACTGATTGCAGTGGGTGCGCGTTTTGATGACCGGGTGACCGGCAAGCTGAATACCTTCGCGCCGAACGCCAGCGTGATCCACATGGATATCGACCCTGCGGAAATGAACAAGCTGCGGCAGGCGCACGTCGCCCTGCAGGGTGATTTAAATTCTCTGCTGCCGGCATTGCAGCAATCTCTGAAGATTGACGCATGGCGTCAGCATAGCGCTGAACTGCGCACAGAGCATACCTGGCGCTATGATCATCCCGGTGAGGCTATCTACGCGCCACTGTTGTTGAAGCAGTTGTCCGATCGCAAACCCGCGGACAGCGTAGTGACAACGGATGTTGGTCAGCATCAGATGTGGTCGGCGCAGCATATGACCTACACCCGCCCGGAAAATTTCATCACCTCGAGCGGCCTGGGTACGATGGGCTTTGGCCTGCCAGCAGCGGTTGGTGCGCAGGTTGCTCGCCCGAACGATACGGTAATCTGTATCTCCGGTGACGGCTCCTTCATGATGAATGTACAGGAGCTGGGCACCGTAAAACGCAAGCAGTTGCCGCTGAAAATAGTCTTACTCGACAACCAGCGGTTAGGCATGGTGCGACAATGGCAGCAGCTGTTTTTCCAGGAACGTTATAGCGAAACCACCCTTACCGATAACCCCGATTTCCTCATGTTGGCCAGCGCCTTCGGCATACCAGGTCAACACATCACCCGTAAAGACCAGGTTGAAGCGGCACTCGACACCATGCTGAACAGCGAGGGGCCATACCTGCTTCATGTCTCAATCGACGAACTTGAGAATGTCTGGCCTCTGGTACCGCCAGGTGCCAGTAACTCAGAAATGCTGGAGAAATTATCATGATGCAACATCAGGTCGCCGTTGAGGCTCGTTTCAATCCGGAAACGTTAGAACGTGTTTTACGCGTGGTACGCCATCGCGGTTTTCAGGTGTGCTCCATGAATATGGAAGCCGCCAGCGATGCGCAAAATATAAATATCGAATTGACCGTTGCCAGCCCCCGGTCGGTCGACTTACTGTTTAGTCAGTTAAGTAAACTGGTAGACGTTGCACATGTTGCTATCTGCCAGAGCACAACCACATCACAACAAATCCGCGCCTGAGCGCAAAAGGAAGAAAAATGACGACGAAAAAAGCTGATTACATTTGGTCTAATGGCGAGATGATTCGTTGGGAAGACGCGAAGGTCCACGTGATGTCCCACGCGCTGCACTACGGTACTTCAGTATTCGAAGGCATCCGTTGCTACGATTCTCACAAAGGGCCGGTGGTGTTCCGTCATCGCGAACATATGCAGCGTCTGCGTGATTCAGCCAAGATCTATCGTTTTCCGGTTTCTCAGAGCGTTAATGAGCTGATGGAAGCTTGCCGCGAGGTGATTCGTAAAAACAATCTGACCAGCGCCTATATCCGTCCGCTGGTGTTTGTTGGCGACGTGGGGATGGGCGTTAACCCGCCAGCGGGATACACCACTGACGTGATCATCGCCGCGTTCCCGTGGGGTGCTTACCTTGGTGCAGAAGCGCTGGAGCAGGGGATCGACGCGATGGTTTCTTCCTGGAACCGCGTTGCGCCGAACACCATCCCTACTGCGGCTAAAGCGGGCGGTAACTATCTGTCTTCGCTGCTGGTGGGTAGCGAAGCGCGTCGTCATGGCTATCAGGAAGGCATTGCGCTGGACGTGAATGGCTACATCTCCGAAGGTGCGGGCGAAAACCTGTTTGAAGTAAAAGACGGCATTCTGTTTACCCCGCCGTTTACCTCTTCTGCACTGCCGGGTATTACCCGTGACGCGATCATTAAGCTGGCGAAAGATCTCGATATCGAAGTACGTGAGCAGGTGTTGTCCCGTGAATCACTGTACCTGGCTGACGAAGTGTTCATGTCCGGTACCGCGGCTGAAATCACCCCAGTACGCAGTGTCGATGGTATCCAGGTGGGCGAAGGCCGCTGCGGTCCGGTCACCAAACGCATCCAGCAGGCCTTCTTTGGGCTCTTCACCGGTGAAACGGAAGATAAATACGGCTGGTTGGATTCAGTAAACCAATAACAAAATTAATATTTCCCCAAAATAATTCACGTTGCAGGAAGACGGCAACGCAGCAAGTCCCAGGAGCTTACTGCAGTAAGTGACTGGGGTGAGCGAGGCGGCCAACGCACCTGCGGCGTGAAGTATGCAGGGGAAAGACAGACGGGAGTTAATCAAGCATGCCTAAGTATCGTTCTGCTACCACCACCCACGGCCGCAATATGGCGGGTGCCCGCGCATTGTGGCGCGCCACCGGGATGACCGATGATGACTTCGGTAAACCGATTATCGCTGTGGTGAACTCCTTTACCCAGTTTGTGCCGGGTCACGTCCACCTGCGCGATCTCGGTAAGCTGGTTGCCGAACAAATCGAAGCCTCAGGCGGCGTGGCGAAAGAGTTCAACACCATTGCTGTGGATGATGGTATCGCCATGGGTCATGGCGGCATGCTGTATTCACTGCCGTCGCGTGAGCTGATCGCTGACTCCGTTGAGTACATGGTTAACGCCCACTGCGCCGATGCGATGGTCTGCATCTCCAACTGCGACAAAATCACCCCCGGGATGTTAATGGCCTCTTTGCGCCTGAATATTCCGGTGATCTTTGTTTCCGGCGGTCCGATGGAAGCCGGGAAAACCAAGCTCTCTGACCAAATCATCAAGCTCGACCTGGTTGATGCGATGATTCAGGGTGCTGACCCGAAAGTTTCCGACTCACAAAGCGAGCAGGTTGAACGTTCCGCCTGTCCGACCTGCGGCTCCTGTTCCGGTATGTTCACCGCTAACTCGATGAACTGCCTGACTGAAGCGCTGGGCCTGTCGCAGCCGGGTAACGGTTCACTGCTGGCGACTCACGCCGACCGTAAAGAACTGTTCCTCAACGCAGGTAAGCGCATCGTCGAGCTGACCAAACGTTATTATGAGCAGGACGATGCTTCCGCGCTGCCGCGCAACATTGCCAGCAAGGCAGCGTTTGAGAACGCCATGACGCTGGATATCGCCATGGGCGGCTCCACCAATACCGTTCTGCACCTACTGGCGGCCGCGCAGGAAGCGGAAATCGACTTCACCATGAGTGATATCGACAAGCTGTCCCGCAAAGTCCCGCAGCTGTGTAAAGTGGCGCCGAGTACGCAGAAATACCATATGGAAGACGTGCATCGCGCAGGCGGCGTACTGGGTATTTTAGGCGAACTGGATCGTGCTGGACTGCTGAACCGCGACGTGAAAAACGTGCTGGGGCTGACTCTGCCGCAAACGCTCGATCGGTATGACGTGATGTTGACCAAAGACGATGCGGTGAAAAAAATGTTCCGTGCTGGCCCGGCCGGCATTCGTACAACCCAGGCATTCTCACAGGATTGCCGTTGGGATACGCTGGATGACGACCGCGCTGAAGGCTGCATTCGCTCGCTGGAGCACGCTTACAGCAAAGACGGCGGTCTGGCAGTTCTGTACGGTAACTTCGCGGAAAACGGCTGTATTGTAAAAACCGCAGGCGTGGATGACAGCATCCTGAAATTCACCGGCCCGGCAAAAGTGTATGAAAGCCAGGACGATGCGGTTGAAGCCATCCTCGGCGGTAAAGTGGTGGCTGGCGACGTGGTTGTCATTCGCTACGAAGGGCCGAAAGGCGGGCCAGGCATGCAGGAAATGCTCTACCCAACCACCTTCCTGAAATCGATGGGCCTCGGTAAGGCTTGCGCGCTGATTACCGATGGTCGTTTCTCCGGCGGTACTTCGGGGCTTTCCATTGGTCACGTTTCTCCGGAAGCGGCCAGCGGCGGTAATATCGCGATTATCGAAGATGGTGACATGATTGCCATCGATATCCCGAATCGTGGTATTCAACTTCAACTGAGTGATGCGGAAATCGCTGCGCGCCGTGAAGCGCAGGAAGCTCGCGGTGACAAAGCCTGGACGCCAAAAGATCGTCAGCGTCAGGTCTCCTTTGCACTGCGCGCCTACGCCAGCCTGGCAACCAGTGCCGACAAAGGTGCGGTGCGCGATAAGTCGAAGCTCGGGGGATAATGACCATGGCGGATTCACAACCTCTATCCGGCGCTCCTGAGGGTGCCGAGTATCTCAGAGCGGTACTGCGTGCGCCGGTATACGAAGCGGCACAGGTAACGCCGCTACAGAAAATGGAAAAACTCTCTTCGCGCCTCGACAATGTCATTCTGGTGAAGCGCGAAGACCGTCAACCTGTTCACAGCTTCAAGCTACGCGGTGCCTATGGCATGATGGCGGGCTTGACCGAAGAGCAAAAAGCGCATGGCGTCATTACCGCATCGGCTGGTAATCATGCTCAGGGCGTCGCTTTCTCTTCTGCGCGATTAGGCGTGAAGGCGCTGATTGTCATGCCAACGGCTACCGCCGATATCAAAGTCGACGCCGTTCGCGGCTTCGGCGGAGAAGTGCTGCTGCACGGCGCGAACTTTGATGAAGCCAAAGCCAAAGCGATTGAATTGTCGCAGCAGCAGGGGTTTACCTGGGTGCCGCCGTTCGATCATCCGATGGTGATTGCCGGGCAGGGCACGCTGGCGCTGGAGCTGCTCCAGCAGGACGCGCATCTCGATCGCGTATTTGTGCCAGTTGGTGGTGGCGGATTAGCGGCAGGTGTTGCGGTGCTAATTAAACAGCTGATGCCGCAAATCAAAGTGATTGCCGTGGAAGCGGAAGATTCGGCCTGTCTGAAAGCGGCGCTGGATGCCGGTCATCCGGTGGATCTGCCGCGAGTGGGTCTCTTTGCCGAAGGCGTGGCGGTGAAACGTATTGGTGATGAAACCTTCCGTCTGTGCCAGGAATATCTCGACGATATTATCACTGTCGATAGTGATGCTATTTGCGCGGCAATGAAAGACCTGTTCGAGGATGTACGTGCGGTGGCGGAGCCTTCCGGGGCGCTGGCGCTGGCGGGGATGAAAAAATACATCGCCCAGCATAATATTCGCGGCGAGCGCCTGGCGCATGTTCTTTCCGGCGCTAACGTTAACTTCCACGGCCTGCGCTACGTTTCCGAACGTTGCGAGCTGGGGGAACAGCGCGAAGCCTTGCTGGCCGTGACCATCCCGGAAGAAAAGGGCAGCTTCCTGAAGTTTTGCCAACTGCTGGGTGGGCGCTCGGTGACCGAGTTTAACTACCGCTTTGCTGATGCGAAGGACGCCTGCATTTTTGTCGGCGTACGTCTGAGCCGTGGGCTGGAAGAGCGTAAGGAAATCCTGCAACTGCTCAATGAGGGCGGCTATAGCGTGGTGGATCTGTCCGATGACGAGATGGCGAAGCTACACGTGCGCTATATGGTCGGTGGACGTCCGTCGAAACCCTTACAGGAACGTCTTTATAGCTTCGAATTTCCGGAGTCGCCGGGGGCGTTGCTCAAATTCCTGCATACCCTGGGGACGCACTGGAATATTTCATTGTTCCACTATCGCAGTCACGGCACTGACTATGGTCGTGTGCTGGCAGCGTTTGAGTTGGGTGAACACGAGCCTGATTTCGAAACGCGGCTGAATGAACTGGGTTATGACTGTCATGATGAAACACATAACCCGGCATTCAGGTTCTTCCTGGCGGGTTAACGACAGCCATTAAAAAAGGGTTCATGTAAAAACATGAACCCTTTTTGCTACTGTATCAGCAGATTACAGCGTGATAACGTCGAATTCGACTTCGGTATTCACGTCAGCATCGTAATCCACACCGTCGAGGGCAAAACCGAACAGGTTCAGGAATTCCTGCTTGTATCCTGCATAGTCAGTTTCTTGCGCCAGGTTTTCGGTAGTGATCAGCGGCCACAGATCGCGACATGCCTGCTGAATGTCGTCACGCAGTTCCCAGTCATCCATACGGATACGCTGGTTGTCATCAAGCGCCACTTTATCGCCGTACAGGCTGGTGGTCATCAGACGGTTGATCTGCTCAATACAACCTTCGTGAATCCCCTGCGCTTTCATCAGCTTGAAGACCATGGAGATGTACAGCGGCATTACCGGAATCGCAGAAGATGCCTGGGTGATGACGGACTTCAGTACGGCAACGTTAGCGGAACCGTTTAGCGGTGCCAGCTGGTTACGCAGTTCACCCGCCGCGCGATCGAGGTCTTCTTTCGCTTTGCCCAGCGCGCCGTGCCAGTAGATTGGCCAGGTCAGGTCGGTACCGATGTAGGAGTAGGCTACGGTTTTCACGCCATCAGCCAGCACGCCCGCTTCGCTCAGCGCGCCCATCCACAGTTCCCAGTCTTCGCCGCCCATGACGGTGACGGTGTTCTGAACTTCTTCTTCGGTAGCCGGCTCAATGCTGGCGGTGATGATCTGATCTTTGTTGGTATCGATCGCTTTAGAAGTGTAAACCTCACCGATTGGCTTCAGCGCTGAACGGACGATTTCACCGGTTTTCGGCATTTTACGCACTGGGGAAGCCAGTGAGTAAACCACCAGGTCAATCTGACCCAGGTCTTCTTTGATCAGTTTGATCACTTCATCACGGCATTCGTCAGAGAACGCATCGCCGTTAATGCTTTTGGAGTACAGACCTTCACGCTTGGCCGCTTCGTCGAAAGCTGCAGAGTTATACCAGCCTGCGGAACCTGGTTTGGTATCCGTGCCCGGTTTTTCGAAAAATACCCCGATAGTGGCGGCACCGCTGCCAAAGGCGGCGGAAATTCTGGAAGCCAGACCGTAACCGGTGGAAGCACCGATCACCAGCACGCGAGACGGGCCGTTCTCGATTTTCCCGTTCTGCTTAACATACTCGATCTGCTTTTCCACGTTGACTTTGCAGCCAGTCGGATGGGTCGTTGTACAGATGAATCCACGAATTTTTGGTTTGATTATCATAATGATGGCTAATTAAGTTTGTATTTTCGCTGTCAAGTGCGCAATGACACCGTCTGTTCTGGCCTGCTTAACGCGATGGTTAACAAGCCCCCCACTACAATGGATCACGACATTATACAGAAAAGGAGCGCCAATACTGAATCTACCACTGATTTTAGACCTGACGCTGGCGCTACTCTGCGGATTTACGTTCCAGAACAATCTTCCAAAACGCGTCGATCAGCGGTTCATGCAGCCGCTTTTTCGGCGCGCAGACGCCAAGCTCGAACGGTGTTTTTTCGTCACTGCGCTCTAAAATCATCACGCGATTACGTACCGGCTCCGGGCTGTTTTCTAGCACCACTTCCGGCAGCAGCGCCACGCCGCAGCCCAGTGCTACCATTGAGACCATCGCTTCGTGGCCACCCACCGTGGCGTAAATCGATGGGTTGCTGATTTTGTGACGACGGAACCACAACTCGATGCGGCGGCGTACCGGACCCTGATCGGCCATGATAAACGGCACCGTTGACCAGTCCGGCTTATCGACCGATACCTGATTTCGCACCGGGCAGGGCAGCGCTGGAGCGATCAACACAACCGTCAGATTCTCCAGCATCGAGAACGCCACCGCGCCAGGCAGCGTTTCGGGCTTACCGGCAATTGCCAGATCGGCTTCACCAGTGACCACTTTATCCATCGCATCGGCGGCGTCGCCGGTGGTGAGCTTAATTTCCACTGACGGATGCTCGGCGCGGAAACGGTCAAGGATTGGCGGCAGATGGCTGTAGGCGGCAGTTACCGAACAGAAGATATGCAGTTCGCCCGACAGCGACGGCCCTTGTTGATCTAGGGTGTGGCGTAACTGCTGGTACTGCAACAGCGTCTGTTGGGCAAACACGCGCAGCTCTTCACCTGCTTCGGTCAGTGTAACCGTGCGGTTATCGCGCACAAACAGCGGCTGGCCGAGGTCTTCTTCGAGGCGCTGAATCTGCCGGGAAAGCGTGGATGGGCTGACGTGCATTGCCCGCGCGCTGCGGCCAAAGTGACGACTTTCAGCCAAATGCAGGAACATTTTCAGATCGCGTAAATCCACAGACGAGCCTCCGATTTTCTACGTTGCATAAATTGCAATGTGACGTTGTGAATATATCAATTTCCGCAATAAATTTCCTGTTGTAATGTGGATTCAATCTCGCAAATACAAATCTGCGAACCGAATAATAAGCACCACAACACAACATCACGGAGTACACCATCATGGCTAACTACTTTAATACACTGAACCTGCGCCAGCAGCTGGCACAGCTGGGTAAATGTCGCTTTATGGGTCGCGACGAATTCGCCGATGGTGCGAGCTACCTTCAGGGTAAAAAAGTGGTCATCGTCGGCTGTGGCGCCCAGGGTCTGAACCAGGGCCTGAACATGCGTGACTCCGGGCTGGATATCTCCTACGCACTGCGTAAAGAAGCCATTGCTGAGAAGCGTGCTTCCTGGCGTAAAGCGACCGAAAACGGCTTCAAAGTGGGTACCTACGAAGAGCTGATCCCGCAGGCTGATCTGGTGGTTAACCTGACTCCGGACAAGCAGCACTCCGACGTTGTGCGTTCTGTACAGCCGCTGATGAAAGACGGCGCAGCGCTGGGTTACTCCCACGGCTTCAATATCGTGGAAGTGGGTGAGCAGATCCGTAAAGACATCACCGTTGTGATGGTGGCACCGAAATGCCCGGGTACTGAAGTTCGTGAAGAGTACAAACGTGGTTTCGGCGTACCTACGCTGATCGCCGTTCACCCGGAAAATGATCCGAAAGGCGAAGGCATGGCGATTGCTAAAGCCTGGGCTGCGGCTACTGGCGGTCACCGTGCGGGTGTGCTGGAGTCCTCCTTCGTTGCGGAAGTGAAATCTGATCTGATGGGTGAGCAGACTATCCTGTGCGGTATGCTGCAGGCCGGTTCTCTGCTGTGCTTCGATAAGCTGGTAGAAGAAGGTACTGACCCGGCATATGCTGAAAAACTGATTCAGTTCGGCTGGGAAACTATCACCGAAGCGCTGAAGCAGGGCGGCATCACTCTGATGATGGACCGTCTGTCTAACCCGGCGAAACTGCGTGCTTACGCGCTGTCCGAACAGCTGAAAGAGATCATGGCGCCGCTGTTCCAGAAACACATGGACGACATCATCTCCGGTGAATTCTCTTCCGGCATGATGGCTGACTGGGCCAACGACGATAAGAAACTGCTGACCTGGCGTGAAGAGACCGGCAAAACCGCGTTCGAAACCGCTGCCCAGTTCGACGGTAAAATCGGCGAGCAGGAATACTTTGATAAAGGCGTTCTGATGATTGCGATGGTGAAAGCGGGCGTTGAGCTGGCGTTCGAAACCATGGTGGATTCCGGCATCATCGAAGAATCTGCTTACTACGAATCACTGCACGAACTGCCGCTGATCGCCAACACTATTGCCCGTAAGCGTCTGTACGAAATGAACGTGGTTATCTCTGATACCGCAGAATACGGCAACTACCTGTTCTCTTACGCTTGCGTACCGCTGCTGAAAGAGTTCATGACCACCCTGCAGACCGGCGACCTGGGCAAAGCGATTGCTGAAGGCGCGGTAGACAACGCGCAGCTGCGTGACGTGAACGATGCGATTCGCGGCCATGCTATCGAGAAAGTGGGCCAGAAACTGCGTGGCTACATGACCGATATGAAGCGCATTGCGGTCGCAGGATAATTCCTCATAGAGGAATGGCATATCAACAGCGCTTCGTAGGCCGGATAAGCGAAGCGCTATCCGGCAAAAAAAGCCCGGTGTTTAAACACCGGGCTTTCTATTAGTTACGGTACAGCACTTTAATGATGTGGTAACCGAACTGAGTGTGCAGCGGACCGGTTGGCTCCAGCACAGGGCAGGAAAAGACCACTTTATCGAACGCCGGAACCATCTGGCCCTGACGGAATTCGCCTAAATCACCGCCGCGTTTGCCTGATGGGCAGATGGAGTGTTTCTTCGCCAGTTTGCCGAAGTCGGCGCCGTTTTTAATCTGTTCCAGAAGATCCAGTGCCAGTTTCTCTTCTTTAACAAGGATATGCACTGCTGCTGCTGTTTTTGCCATGATCGTGCCTTCAAAAGGGGGTCTGTAAGGCTCGCGATTTTAGCATGGCTTACCGTCGATACAGCACTTTGATGATGTGGTAGCCAAATTTGGTTTTTACAGGCCCGTAAGGTTTAAGCAGTGGGCAGCTAAACACAGCGGCATCAAATGGCCCCACCATCATCCCCTGTTTGAACTCGCCCAGATCGCCTCCGTTGCGCCCAGAGGGGCAGCGAGAATAGCGTTTTGCCAAATGATCGAAGCTAATACCGCGATCCAGCTTGCTCAGGATCTCCAGAGCTAATTTCTCTTCTTTCACCAGGATATGTAGGGCTGCCGCGCTCTTAGCCATTATTTTGTTCTCATGTCTCAAAGATGTCCCATTACTTTATCACCCGTCTTAGTCGTGGACATATACTCTTCGCCATCGCGGGACAGATGTCTCGTCTGATGCATGGAAACGGGAGATGAGCGACATTTTCTCTGCCGCATTCCCTTTTGCCGGGGACCTCCGTCCTGTCCCTACAGCCATGGAGCGAGATATCATGGATACAATGAAAAAAACTGAATTTTCAGTCGGATGGCTTACCGGGCTGGGTGATATTGTTCGCGATCCACAGCTCTATGAATTATTGAAATATTGCCCTCTGGACATCATGCAGCGCTGGCGTTTTGAAGAGATCCAACGCGGTGCCTTTATCTGTCGGCAGGGGGAAATATGTCAGCGTTTTTCGCTGATTATTGCCGGTGAAGTCGATGTTTTCTATGAGGCTGAAGATGGACGTCGTTATCGTCAAGCCCGCTACCGGAAAGGCGATATGCTGGGCGAACTCGAGATTTTTGAGTCGCGCCATTACATCTGTTCGGTAGTGGCGGTAGGACATGTGCAGCTTCTGAGCTTATCGCAGGAATACTTCAGCCGCTGGCTGGCGTTAGATAACCATTTTAACCAGCGGATGCTGCGCTTCTTTAGTCAGCAATATTACCAGCTGTCGAAAAAGGCCAGCAGCGACAATCTTTACTCGCTGTATCAGCGAGTGTGCCAGGCGTTATGGCTGCGTTATCAACAAGATGGCACGAATGAAATTTTGCTGGATAAGCTAAACTTCAGTCAGGAACTGGCGGCGACGACCCGCAGTATTAATCGTATTTTGCATGACCTGAAAGCGTTACAGATTATTGATACCGATGGTGAACGCATTGTGTTGTTAGCCCCTGACAAATTAAAGCGGGAGGCTGATATCGGATAACCGCAAGAGTGAAGGAGGCGGGAGAATGTCGCTGCAACCCCATATCCAGTTAAGCAAGGAGATGACAGGCGCACGCTATGCGCTGCTGCCGGGAGACCCGTTGCGGGTAGATCGCATCGCCAATTTTCTTGATAACCCAGAATCGCTTGGTCAAAACCGTGAGTTTCGCGCCGCGCGAGGTTGGTATCAGGGGATCGAGATTTTAGTGCTCTCTACCGGAATCGGTGGACCGTCTACGGCTATTGCCATTGAAGAACTGCGTCAAATCGGTGTAAAGACCCTGATTCGTATCGGTAGCTGCGGGGCATTGCAGGATAATCTTGCGCTTGGTGACGTGATTATCGCCCATGCCGCGGTAACGGATGACGGGACCAGCCGTACCTATGCGCCTGCGGGCTATCCGGCCTGCGCCGACCCGCAGTTAACCTGGGAACTGATGGCGCAAGCGCGGCAGATGAATATTCCCGCCACATGCGGCCTGGTGCGCAGCCACGATAGTTTTTATACCGACCGGGAAGCGGAACTGGATGCGCAGTGGTCGGCACTCGGCGTTCTGGGTGCGGATATGGAAAGTGCCGCTTTGATGACCATCGGTGCGCTGCGCGGGTTACGTACGGCGTCATTACTCAATGTGGTGGTTGCCCACAACGGTTGTCTGGATAGCAGTATCAATGATTATGTCCAGCAGGAAACGTTGTGCCAACAGGGCGAAGAACGGCAAATTACCCTGGCGCTACGCGCCATTCATTCCGATAGTCAGCAAGGAGGTCAGTGATGGACTTTTTTAGCATTAACAATGTAATGGTCAACATTCCTCTCGGCGAAGGCGGCTATGCACTATCTTGGATTGAAGCCATTGGTACCGTATTTGGTCTGTTATGTATCTGGTGTGCCAGCCGGGAAAAAATCATCAATTACCTGTTTGGCCTGATTAACGTCACGCTGTTTGCGGCAATCTTTTTCCAGATTCAGCTCTATGCCAGCTTGTTGCTACAGGTGTTTTTCTTCGCCGCTAACATTTACGGTTGGTATGCGTGGAGCCGACAAAATGAGGCGCAGGAAGCTGCACTCAAGGTACGTTGGCTTTCCCGCCAGCAAACCCTGGTACTGGGCGGCGTTTGCGCGGTGGCGATAGTTTTGATGACGCTGTTTATCGATCCGGTGTTTGCAGCGCTTACCCGCATTATGATTGCACTGCTACAAATGATAGGTATACCGGTCGCGATGCCTGACCTTCAGCCCGATGCCTTCCCGTTCTGGGATTCCACCATGCTGGTGTTGTCGATTGCGGCCATGATTCTGATGACGCGTAAATATGTCGAAAACTGGCTGCTGTGGGTGCTCATCGACGTGATTAGTGTGGTTATTTACGCGGTACAGGGCGTTTACGCCATGTCGCTTGAGTATGTCCTGCTGACGGCAATCGCGGTGATGGGATCCTACAGCTGGATCAAGAGCGCACAGCGCAACGGTTACACACCGCTTGCCGCGACGGTTTCCTGATTGACCCGATTTTCTGGCTACTCACAGGGGTAGCCAGATACTCTTTTTCTCCCTCTTTCTGCTACAATCCACCTCCCCCGTGTTTACAGATTGAGCAATCCCTTATGCGTTTGAACCCCGGACAACAACAAGCCGTCGAATTCGTCACCGGACCTTGCCTGGTGCTGGCGGGAGCGGGTTCCGGCAAGACGCGTGTTATCACCAACAAAATAGCCCATCTGATCCGTGAATGTGGCTATCAGGCACGACATATTGCGGCAGTGACCTTTACCAATAAGGCTGCGCGCGAGATGAAAGAGCGCGTGGCGCAAACGCTGGGTCGTAAAGAGGCGCGTGGGTTGATGATCTCCACCTTCCACACCCTGGGACTGGATATCATTAAGCGTGAATACGCGGCGCTGGGGATGAAATCTAACTTCTCGTTGTTTGACGATACTGACCAGGTGGCCTTGCTTAAGGAACTGACCGAAGGGCTAATCGAAGACGATAAGCTTATTCTCCAGCAGCTGATCTCGACGATCTCCAACTGGAAAAACGATCTGATGACTCCGGCGCAGGCGGCAGCCAGCGCAAAGGGCGAGCGCGATCGTATTTTTGCCCACTGCTATGGTCTGTATGACGCGCATATGAAGGCGTGTAACGTCCTCGATTTTGACGATCTTATCCTGCTGCCCACTCTGCTGCTACAGCGCAATGAAGAAGTGCGTGAGCGCTGGCAAAACAGAATCCGCTACCTGCTGGTGGATGAATATCAGGATACCAACACCAGCCAGTACGAGCTGGTGAAGTTGCTGGTAGGGAAACGTGCGCGCTTTACCGTCGTGGGTGATGACGATCAGTCGATCTACTCCTGGCGCGGCGCCCGTCCGCAGAACCTGGTACTGTTGAGCAAAGATTTTCCGGCTTTACAGGTGGTGAAGCTGGAGCAAAACTACCGTTCATCAGGTCGCATCCTGAAAGCGGCGAACATCCTCATTGCGAACAATCCACACGTCTTTGAAAAGCGGCTCTTTTCTGAGCTGGGCTACGGCGCTGAGCTGAAGGTGCTGAGCGCAAATAATGAAGAGCATGAAGCCGAACGTGTGACCGGGGAATTAATTGCCCATCACTTTGTGAACAAGACGCAATATAAAGACTACGCCATCCTGTATCGCGGTAATCATCAGTCGCGCGTGTTCGAAAAGTTTCTGATGCAGAACCGTATCCCGTACAAAATTTCCGGCGGAACATCGTTCTTCTCGCGTCCGGAGATTAAAGATTTGCTGGCCTACCTGCGTGTGCTGAGCAACCCGGATGACGACAGCGCATTTTTGCGCATCGTAAACACGCCAAAGCGTGAAATCGGTCCGGCCACGCTGCAAAAGTTGGGTGAATGGGCGATGACACGTAATAAAAGCCTGTTTACCGCCAGCTTTGATATGGGGCTTAGCCAGACACTGACCGGGCGCGGGTATGACTCTCTGACCCGCTTTACGCACTGGCTGGGTGAAATTCAGCGCCTGGCGGAGCGCGAACCGGTTGCCGCTGTACGCGATCTGATTCACGGTATTGATTACGAATCCTGGCTGTATGAAACCTCGCCGAGCCCGAAAGCGGCTGAAATGCGTATGAAAAACGTCAATACGCTGTTCAGCTGGATGACGGAGATGCTGGAAGGCAGTGAGCTGGAAGAGCCGATGACCCTGACCCAGGTCGTTACTCGCTTTACCCTGCGCGACATGATGGAGCGTGGAGAGAGCGAAGAAGAGCTGGATCAGGTGCAGTTGATGACGCTGCATGCCTCCAAAGGGCTGGAGTTCCCGTACGTGTTTATGGTGGGAATGGAAGAAGGATTTTTGCCGCACCAGAGCAGTATCGATGAAGACAATATCGACGAAGAACGTCGTCTGGCTTACGTAGGGATTACGCGTGCACAGAAAGAACTCATCTTCACGCTGTGTAAAGAGCGTCGTCAGTACGGTGAGCTGGTGCGTCCGGAACCGAGTCGTTTCCTGCTGGAGCTGCCACAGGATGACGTTATCTGGGAGCAAGAGCGTAAAGTGGTGAGCGCTGAGGAGCGGATGCAAAAAGGGCAGGCCAGCATTGCTAATATTCGGGCAATGATGGCGAAAGCCAAAGCGAAGTAGGTATTTTGTAGGTCGGATACGTGTAAACGCGCGCTATCCGGCAACCAACATCTAATGAACGTCCAGTGGCCAGTGGACATAGCTTTGCCACTGACTTTCCTGATCGATTAACTCTTTACCTAGCGGATGATGTTCCAGCCAGCCTTCTGGTAGCGTGACCGTCAGGTGCTCGTTTCTTGCATCCATTTGAATTTCCGGCACAAGATCGTCACGGCGACGGCTGGCGAAGATGATCGCCAAACGTAGCAAACGGCAAAGATGCTCCGCGATGCGCGGTGGCACTGCGTTTTGCTGGTGGAGCGAAGAGAGATCGACGGGATTGGTCTGGTTGAGTAACAGCGTTGCTAGCAGTTTCTTTTGCGCAGGGGTAAAACCCGGGAGATCGAGATTGCGCACCAGATAAGCGGCATGCTGTGGTGCCTGTTTAAAATCAACGCTTAGGCCAATTTCATGCAGCTGACAGGCACTAATCAGTAGTTCGCGGCTAATCGGTTCAAGATGCCACTTTTTTTCTACCTGATCGAGAAATTTAGTCGCTAAATTGGCAACGCGATGTGCTTGCTCTGTATCGACCATAAAGCGACGCTGGATATTGCGTAATGTGCGGCTACGAATATCCTGATCCACCGCCAGATGCAGCATGCCGTAGACCAGACCTTCACGTAATGCGCCGCCGGCCAGGGTCATGCATTGAATGTTCAGTTCGGTGAAAATAGCAATCAGAATGGCCAGCCCGCTGGGGAAAACCAGCGCACGTTCCAGCGTTAACCCTTCGATTTCCAGCTCTTCCAGACGACCACAGTGAATGGCGCGCTGCTTAAGCTGCTGAAGTTTGGCCAGCGTAATGCGCTCATCCATACCCTGCGCCATCATGATTTCCTGCAACGCCTGGACGGTACCAGAGGCACCAACGCAAACTTTCCAGCCATGAAAACGCAGTTTGTCGGCGACCGGGCGCAGAACTTCACGTGCGGCCTTCTCTGCCTCGTCAAAGTTTTCCTGTGCCAGATTACGATCGGTAAAATAGCGTTCGAGCCAGGTGACGCAGCCCATCGACAGGCTGAACAGAGAGGTGGTTTGTGCGCCGGAACCAGTGACTAATTCAGTGCTGGCGCCACCAATATCCACAACCAGACGCTGATCGGCACCGCCGGTTGTATGGGCTACACCTTGATAAATCAGTCGCGCTTCTTCTTCACCGCTAATTACCTGGACAGGGCAGCCAAGGATCTCTTGCGCTTTAGCAATAAACACATCGGCATTTACGGCGATGCGTAATGTTGCGGTGGCGACCACGCGGATTTGAGGATGCGGAATATCCTGCAGACGTTCTGCAAACAAGCGCAAGCATTGCCAGCCGCGCTCCATCGCTTCAACAGAGAGCTCGTTGTCACCGTTGAGTCCAGCGGCCAGACGCACTTTGCGTTTGATACGCGTGAGCGTCTGGATGCTTCCTGCCACCTCGCGTACAACCAGCATATGAAAACTATTCGAGCCGAGATCGATTGCTGCATACAGCGAAGTAGAATTCATACACTTCATCCTTCAACCTGTATCTGTGTTGGCTGCGTTCTCTCACCCGAATCACCTACTAAAATAAGCTCATCGGGATTCGTTTTCTTGCCGCCTTGATACAGGCTGAATGATTTTGTGTATGGCATAACTTTTCTTAACCTGAACGACGACGATTACGCGGAGCACCACCGGTACGGCGTGGGCCATTGCCTGTACGCGGGCGCGTTAAGCGCAACGGCTTCGGCAGATCGGTCATCAGCGCATCCGGGTTATATTTGCTGACCGGAATCGAGTGGCCGATATAGGTCTCGATTGCAGGTAAATTCAGCGCGTACTCTTCACAGGCCAGGCTGATAGAGTGACCGCTTGCGCCAGCACGTCCGGTACGACCGATTCGGTGAACGTAATCTTCACAGTCATCCGGCAGGTCATAGTTAAATACGTGCGTTACTGCTGGGATATGCAGGCCACGCGCAGCGACATCCGTCGCAACGAGAATGTCGAGATCGCCACGGGTGAACTCATCAAGAATACGCAGACGTTTTTTCTGTGCTACGTCACCGGTCAGCAGACCGACGCGATGACCGTCCGCAGCAAGGCTGCCCCAGATATCTTCACAACGATGCTTGGTGTTAGCAAAAACAATGGCGCGATCTGGCCACTCTTCTTCAATCAGCGTTTGCAGCAAACGCATTTTCTCTTCGTTGGAAGGGTAGAAGAGCTCTTCTTTAATGCGGTGGCCAGTTTTCTGTTCCGGTTCGACTTCAACGTACTCAGCGTTATTCATCTGTTCGAACGCCAGTTCGCGAACGCGGTATGAGAGGGTTGCAGAAAACAGCATGTTCAGACGTTGGGTGGTTGGCGGCATACGACGGAACAGCCAACGGATATCTTTAATAAAGCCCAGATCGTACATACGATCGGCTTCATCCAGCACCACGACCTGGATCGCGCCCAGATTAATGTGGTTCTGTTTTGCATAGTCGATGAGACGACCGGTCGTGCCGATAAGAATATCGACGCCGCTTTCCAGCACTTTCAGCTGTTTATCGTAACCATCGCCGCCATACGCCAGGCCTAATTTCAGACCAGTGGTCTGTGCCAGCGGCTCGGCATCGGCGTGGATCTGCACGGCTAACTCACGCGTTGGCGCCATAATTAACGCACGCGGTTGGTTCACCTTGCGATCGGCAATCGCGGGATGAGAGAGAAGATAATGAAACGTTGACGTCAGGAACGCCATCGTTTTTCCGGTACCGGTTTGCGCCTGCCCGGCAACATCACGACCAGCCAGCGTTAGCGGCAGCGCGAGGGCCTGAATGGGCGTACAGTTATGAAAGCCTTTATTTTCAAGGGCTTCTATCACCTTTGGGTGCAGGGCGAAGTCGGAAAACTTCTGTTCTGTTAAATGTGTTTTGCTCATAGTGTGGTAGAATATCAGCTTACTATTGCTTTACGAAAGCGTATCCGGTGAAATAAAGTCAACCTTTAGTTGGTTAATGCTACATCAACACGTCGTTGATTAATGCTACACCAATGCACCAGGCTTATTCCTGTGGAGTTATTATGAGCGATAAAATTATTCACCTGACTGACGACAGTTTTGACACGGATGTACTCAAAGCGGACGGAGCAATCCTCGTTGATTTCTGGGCAGAGTGGTGCGGTCCGTGCAAAATGATCGCTCCGATTCTGGATGAAATCGCTGACGAATATCAGGGCAAACTGACGGTTGCTAAACTGAACATTGACCAAAACCCAGGCACCGCGCCGAAGTATGGTATCCGTGGCATCCCGACCCTGCTGCTGTTTAAAAACGGCGAAGTTGCGGCGACGAAAGTCGGCGCGCTGTCCAAAGGTCAGTTGAAAGAATTCCTCGACGCTAATTTAGCGTAAGGAAGTCTCATGATCGGGCGACCCTACTTCGAAATGATTCGGATGACTGGACGCCCGACTTGAGTCGTGCTAAGTTAGTGTTGACTTCGTATTAAACATACCTTATTAAGTTTGAATCTAGTTATATCCAATACTTCCCGTTGTTTCTCGCGCGAGGAGTGGACAGATTCTTGGCTTGTCACTCAATCCGTCTTGTCGTTTCAGTTCTGCGTACTTTCCTGTGACCAGACAGCGAACAGACATGAGTTGATGGCCGTAAACAGGCATGGATGACCCTGCCATACCATTCACAACATTAAGTTCGAGATTTACCCCAAGTTTAAGAACTCACACCATTATGAATCTTACCGAATTAAAGAATACGCCGGTTTCTGAGCTGATCACTCTCGGCGAAAATATGGGCCTGGAAAACCTGGCTCGTATGCGCAAGCAGGACATTATTTTTGCCATCCTGAAGCAGCACGCAAAGAGTGGCGAAGATATCTTTGGTGACGGTGTGCTGGAGATATTGCAGGATGGATTTGGTTTCCTCCGCTCTGCAGACAGCTCCTACCTCGCCGGTCCTGATGACATCTACGTTTCTCCCAGCCAAATCCGTCGTTTCAACCTCCGCACTGGTGATACCATTTCTGGTAAGATTCGCCCGCCGAAAGAAGGTGAACGCTACTTTGCGCTGTTGAAAGTTAACGAAGTTAACTACGACAAACCAGAAAACGCCCGTAACAAAATCCTCTTTGAGAACTTAACGCCGCTGCACGCAAACTCTCGTCTGCGTATGGAACGCGGTAACGGTTCTACTGAAGACTTAACGGCGCGTGTACTGGATCTGGCATCGCCGATCGGTCGTGGCCAACGTGGTCTGATTGTTGCTCCGCCGAAAGCGGGTAAAACCATGCTGCTGCAGAATATCGCGCAGAGCATTGCATACAATCATCCTGACTGCGTGCTGATGGTGCTGCTGATTGACGAACGTCCGGAAGAAGTTACCGAGATGCAGCGTCTGGTGAAAGGTGAAGTGGTTGCCTCTACCTTTGACGAACCAGCCTCCCGCCACGTTCAGGTTGCGGAAATGGTTATCGAGAAGGCGAAACGTCTGGTTGAACACAAGAAAGACGTTATCATTCTGCTTGACTCCATCACCCGTCTGGCGCGTGCATATAACACCGTGGTTCCGGCTTCCGGTAAAGTACTGACCGGTGGTGTGGACGCCAACGCCCTGCATCGTCCTAAGCGTTTCTTTGGTGCTGCACGTAACGTGGAAGAGGGCGGTAGCCTGACCATCATCGCGACTGCGCTGATTGATACCGGCTCTAAAATGGATGAAGTTATCTACGAAGAGTTTAAAGGTACCGGCAACATGGAACTGCATCTCTCTCGTAAGATTGCTGAAAAACGCGTCTTCCCGGCTATCGACTACAACCGTTCTGGTACCCGTAAAGAAGAGCTGCTCACTACCCAGGAAGAGCTGCAGAAAATGTGGATCCTGCGCAAAATCATCCATCCGATGGGTGAAATCGACGCAATGGAATTCCTCATTAACAAACTGGCGATGACCAAGACCAACGACGACTTCTTCGATATGATGAAGCGTTCCTGATTCGGGCATCATCTGAAAACGCCACGTTTTTACGTGGCGTTTTGCTTTTGTGGATGTAATCTTAACGACACAATAATAATAATCCGGTATGACATACCGCCTGGCGATGAAGGGTTGTAATTCGTATTTTGTGGTTAATAATCATACAGAACCACCTGATATGGAATCGGGTTTCTCTTCTGAATAATCGCCTGGATGGTTATACTTCATATATTGATATTCTTTGAGAGTATGTATAGTGAATTTACTGACAGCAAGTACTGATCTCATCAGTATTTTTTTATTCACAACGCTGTTTCTTTTCTTTGCCCGCAAGGTTGCGAAAAAGATAGGATTGGTGGATAAACCCAACTTCCGCAAACGTCATCAGGGACTGATTCCGTTGGTTGGGGGGATTTCGGTTTACGCAGGCATTTGCTTTACGTTCCTCATCGCCGATTATTATATCCCGCATGCAACTCTCTACCTGGCTTGTGCCGGTGTACTGGTGTTTATCGGTGCACTGGACGACCGCTTTGATATCAGTGTAAAAATCCGTGCGACCATCCAGGCTATCATCGGCATCATTATGATGGCGGTAGGTAAGCTCTATCTGTTGAGCCTTGGGTTCATTTTTGGCCCTTGGGAGATGGTGCTCGGTCCTTTTGGCTATTTCCTTACCCTTTTCGCCGTTTGGGCTGCAATTAACGCCTTTAACATGGTGGATGGGATTGATGGTCTGTTAGGCGGGCTATCCAGCGTATCATTCGCCGCAATGGGGCTTATCTTGTGGTTTGACGGCCAGACAAGCCTGGCTATCTGGTGTTTTGCCATGATCGCCGCCATTCTGCCTTACATCATGCTGAACCTGGGTATTCTCGGACGTCGCTATAAGGTCTTTATGGGCGATGCGGGGAGTACGCTGATTGGCTTTACGGTCATCTGGATCCTGCTGGAGACCACTCAAGGTAAAACGCATCCTATTAGCCCGGTCACCGCACTGTGGATTATTGCCATTCCGTTAATGGATATGGTGGCGATCATGTATCGTCGTTTACGTAAAGGTATGAGCCCTTTCTCCCCGGACCGCCAACATATTCACCATTTAATTATGCGCGCCGGGTTTACTTCCCGACAGGCTTTTGTCCTGATTACGCTGGCTGCTGCGATCCTGGCTTCTATCGGCGTGTTGGCTGAATATTCTCGGGTCGTTCCGGAATGGGTGATGCTGGTGCTCTTTTTACTGGCATTTGTCTTGTATGACTATTGTATTAAACGTGCCTGGAAGGTAGCGAGATTTATCAAACGCTGGAAGCGCAAGTTGCGTAGAAACCGTGACAGTAAACCAAACTTAACCAAATAAATTGAGGGTACGATGACACAACCATTACCGGGGGAACATGCCATGAGCGCTGAAAATGAACTGGACATCCGTGGGTTGTTTCGTACTTTGTGGACAGGGAAGGTGTGGATCGTCGGTATGGCTCTCGCCTTTGCGTTAGTCGCTCTCGCCTATACGTTTTTTGCTCGTCAGGAGTGGAGCGCGACGGCGATTTCAGACAGGCCAACGGTTAATATGTTGGGCGGCTATTACTCTCAGCAGCAGTTCTTACGTAACCTGGACATCAAGGCCAGTCTCGCATCTGCGGATCAGCCGTCAGTGATGGATGAGGCCTATAAAGAATTTATCATGCAGCTTGCCTCATGGGATACGCGCCGTGAATTCTGGCAGCAGACTGATTACTACAAGCAACGTATGGTGGGGAACAGTAAAGCCGATGCGGCGATGCTGGATGAACTGATTAATAACATTCAGTTTATGCCCGGCGATGCGGTTCGTAATACCAATGACAGCGTGAAGCTGATTGCCGAAACGGCACCTGATGCCAACAATCTGTTGCGTCAGTACGTCGCGTTTGCCAGTCAGCGTGCGGCGCGTCATCTGAACGACGAGTTAAAGGGAGCCTGGGCTGCGCGCACTGTGCAGATGAAGGCGCAGGTTAAACGCCAGGAAGAAGTGGCGAAATCGATTTTCTCTCGCCGAGTTCACAACATTGAGCAGGCTCTCAAAATTGCTGAACAGCATAATATTTCGCGTACTTCCACTGACGTTCCGGCTGAAGAGCTACCCGATTCTGAACTGTTTTTGCTTGGACGTCCTATGCTGCAGGCACGACTCGAAAACCTGCAATCTGTTGGTCCCGATTTCGATCTGGACTACTTCCAAAACCGAGCCATGCTTAACACACTGAACGTTGGGCCAACTCTGGATCCGCGTTTTCAGACCTATCGTTATTTGCGTACGCCGGAGGAACCGGTAAAACGTGACAGCCCTCGTCGTGCCTTCCTGATGATTATGTGGGGCATCGTTGGGGCTCTGATCGGTGCTGGTGTCGCGTTAACCCGTCGCCGCACGATTTAGCAATATCGTTGCAGTGAGGGGCTGGGCCCTCACTGCCAATCCGAAGAGAATCGATGTGAAAGTACTGACTGTATTTGGCACGCGACCGGAGGCCATAAAAATGGCACCTCTGGTTCATGCGCTGGCAAAAGATCCTGATTTTGAGGCAAAAGTTTGCGTCACGGCGCAGCATCGGGAGATGCTCGATCAGGTGTTGAACCTCTTTTCCATTGTACCTGACTACGATCTCAATATTATGCAGCCAGGTCAGGGACTAACAGAAATTACCTGCCGAATACTGGAAGGATTAAAGCCAATTCTGGCTGATTTTAAACCTGACGTTGTGTTAGTTCACGGCGATACCACAACCACCATTGCTACTAGCCTGGCCGCGTTCTATCAGCGCATCCCGGTAGGGCATGTGGAGGCAGGCTTACGTACAGGCGATCTCTACTCTCCCTGGCCGGAAGAGGCGAACCGTACGCTGACCGGGCATCTGGCGATGTATCATTTTGCACCAACAGAAAACTCGCGCCAAAACCTGTTACGGGAAAACATTTCTGATAGCCGTATCTTCGTTACAGGTAATACGGTTATTGATGCGTTGATCTGGGTACGCGATCGCGTACTGGCGAGTGATGCATTACGAGCTGAACTGGCAGAGCATTACCCATTCCTGAGCTCGGATAAAAAGATGATACTGGTGACCGGTCATCGTCGGGAAAGCTTCGGTCGTGGTTTTGAACACATTTGTCATGCGCTGGCGGAAATTGCCGCGGCCAATCAGAACGTACAGATTGTCTATCCGGTGCACCTGAATCCTAACGTCAGCGAACCGGTTAATCGCATTCTGGGGCACGTTGAAAACATCATCCTGATTGAACCGCAGGATTATATGCCGTTTGTCTGGCTGATGAATCACGCCTGGCTGATCCTTACCGACTCTGGCGGGATTCAGGAAGAAGCCCCATCTCTGGGGAAACCGGTACTGGTGATGCGCGAAACGACGGAACGTCCGGAAGCGATTACTGCAGGCACAGTACGTCTGGTAGGGACCGACCCGCAGCGTATTGTCGAAGAAGTCACGCGTTTGCTGCATGACGACAATGAATATCAGACCATGAGCCGCGCCCATAATCCGTATGGTGACGGGCAGGCATGTGGCCGCATTTTACACGCGTTAAAAAATAATCGGATATCGCTATGAGTTTTACGACCATTTCTGTCATTGGGCTGGGTTATATCGGACTGCCGACGGCGGCTGCCTTTGCTTCCCGTCAAAAGCATGTGATTGGCGTAGATGTAAATCAACACGCGGTGGATACCATTAATCGCGGTGAAATTCATATCGTTGAGCCAGATTTGGGCGCCGTGGTGAAAACGGCGGTCGAAAATGGATTTCTGCGTGCGACCACAACCCCTGTAGATGCGGATGCCTATCTGATTGCTGTGCCTACTCCGTTTAAGGGGGAGCACGAACCCGATATGGTTTATGTGGAAGCCGCGGCTAAATCTCTTGCACCGGTGCTGAAAAAAGGCGCGTTGGTGATCCTTGAATCGACGTCGCCTGTCGGGGCCACTGAACAGATGGCCACATGGCTGGCTGAAATGCGTCCTGACCTGACTTTCCCGCAGCAAGTCGGTGAACACGCGGACGTTAACATTGCTTATTGCCCAGAGCGAGTGCTGCCGGGCCAGGTGATGGTTGAACTGATTAAAAACGACCGCGTGATTGGGGGAATGACCTCCGTCTGTTCCGCGCGTGCTAGCGAACTGTACAACATTTTCCTGGAGGGCGAATGTGTCGTGACCAACGCCCGTACGGCGGAAATGTGCAAACTGACTGAAAATAGCTTCCGCGACGTCAATATCGCTTTCGCCAATGAGTTGTCGCTGATTTGCGCCGATCAGGGGATCAACGTCTGGGAACTGATTCGACTGGCAAATCGCCATCCGCGCGTGAATATTTTACAACCGGGTCCGGGGGTTGGCGGGCACTGTATCGCGGTTGATCCGTGGTTTATCGTGGCGCAGAACCCGCAGCAGGCGAAATTGATTCGCACCGCGCGTGAGGTAAACGACGGTAAGCCTCATTGGGTGGTTGATCAGGTAAAAGCTGCCGTGGCCGACTGTCTGGCGGATACTAATAAACGGGCCAGCGAAGTGAAAATTGCCTGTTTTGGTCTGGCATTTAAACCGAATATTGATGACTTACGTGAAAGCCCGGCGATGGGAATTGCGCAAAGCATCGCGCATTGGCACAAAGGCGAAACATTGGTGGTGGAACCGAACATCCATCAACTGCCGAAAAAACTGGACGGTCTGTGCCAACTGGCAGCGCTGGACGATGCCCTGGCTAGCGCCGATGTGCTGGTCTTGCTGGTCGACCATAATGAATTTAAAGCCATTAAAGGCGATGCGGTTCACCAGCAATATATCGTTGATACCAAAGGGGTCTGGCGCTAATGAAACGAATTCTGGTTACCGGTGGAGCGGGATTCATCGGCTCGGCGGTTGTACGGCATATCATTCAGGAGACTCAGGATGCGGCAATTGTGGTCGATAAGCTGACCTATGCCGGAAACCTGATGTCGCTGGAGCCGGTTGCACAGAATCCTCGTTTTACCTTTGAGAAAGTCGATATCTGCGATCGAGCTTCGCTCGACAGGGTGTTTCAACACTATCAGCCGGACTGCGTGATGCATCTGGCGGCAGAAAGCCACGTCGATCGCTCAATTGATGGTCCGGCCGCCTTTATCGAAACTAACATCGTGGGAACCTACACGCTGTTGGAAGCGGCGCGCGCTTACTGGAGTGATTTAACCAGCGAGAAAAAATCAGCGTTTCGTTTCCACCATATCTCGACTGACGAGGTGTATGGCGACCTGCATTCTACGGATGATTTCTTCACTGAAACCACACCGTATGCACCGAGCAGCCCTTATTCCGCGTCGAAAGCCAGCAGCGATCATCTGGTTCGCGCCTGGCTGCGTACCTACGGTCTGCCAACGCTGATAACCAACTGTTCTAACAACTATGGTCCGTACCATTTCCCGGAAAAACTGATTCCGCTGATGATCCTCAACGCATTGGCGGGGAAGCCGTTGCCGGTTTACGGCAATGGGCAACAGATCCGTGATTGGTTGTATGTAGAAGATCACGCCAGGGCGCTCTATTGTGTGGCGACAACGGGCGCGGTGGGAGAAACCTATAATATCGGTGGCCATAACGAGCGTAAAAACCTGGAAGTTGTCGAAACGGTTTGCAGCCTGTTGGAAGAGCTGGCACCGCAAAAGCCGCAGGGTATCGCGCAGTACCGCGACTTGATCGCTTTTGTGGACGATCGCCCGGGTCATGATTTGCGTTATGCCATTGACGCGTCGAAAATTGCGCGTGAACTAGGCTGGATGCCGCAAGAAACGTTTGAAAGCGGAATGCGCAAAACCGTGCAGTGGTATCTGGCTAATCAGGCATGGTGGAAACCCGTGCAGGACGGCAGTTACCAGGGCGAACGTTTAGGTCTGAAGGGCTAACAGCCTGGTTTTGGCTCCCGGAGGAGACAACGCATGAAAGGTATCATTCTGGCGGGTGGCTCAGGTACTCGCCTGTATCCCATTACGCGTGGCGTATCGAAGCAGCTATTGCCTATTTACGATAAGCCGATGATTTACTACCCGTTATCAGTATTGATGCTGGCGGGAATTCGCGAAATCCTGATTATCACTACACCGGAAGATAAAGGCTATTTCCAGCGCTTACTGGGCGATGGATCTGAGTTCGGCATTGAATTGCACTATGCTGAGCAGCCCAGTCCGGATGGATTAGCACAGGCGTTTATCATTGGTGAAACGTTCCTTAACGGGGAACCATCATGTCTGGTGTTAGGAGACAATATCTTCTTTGGTCAGGGATTCAGTCCAAAACTGCGTCACGTAGCCGCCAGAACGCAAGGCGCGACGGTGTTTGGTTACCAGGTGATGGATCCTGAACGTTTTGGTGTCGTGGAGTTTGACGACAATTTTCGAGCTATCTCGCTGGAAGAGAAGCCGAAAGCACCAAAATCAAACTGGGCGGTGACCGGTCTCTATTTCTATGACAGCAAGGTGGTGGAATACGCAAAACGCGTAAAACCTTCTGAGCGTGGGGAGCTGGAGATTACGTCTATCAACCAGATGTATCTTGATGACGGACATCTGACGGTAGAATTGCTCGGGCGTGGCTTTGCCTGGCTGGATACCGGTACGCACGACAGTCTTATCGAAGCGAGTACTTTTGTGCAGACGGTGGAAAAACGCCAGGGCTTTAAAATAGCCTGTCTGGAAGAAATCGCCTGGCGTAACGGTTGGCTGGATGACGAAGGCGTGAAGCGTGCTGCCAGTTCACTGGCCAAAACGGGTTATGGTCAATACCTGCTGGAGCTGCTCCGTGCTCGTCCGCGCCAGTATTGAGCCGCTTAGCTGGGAAAATACGTTCTTTGGCGTGAATAGCGCCATTGTGCGTTTTGACCAACGCGCGCCGGTTCTGACTGCGGATATGTTGCAGCCCTGGTCGCGGGTACAGGCAAAAATTCCTGCCGCCAATACCCATGAATTAGACGCCCTGCAACAGTTGGGCTTCTCACTGGTTGAAGGTGAAGTGGATTTTGTGCTGCCGGTGATGTGTACGCATGGCGACCCCGGTGCGCAGATCGCACAAACTACGGATATCCCTGCATTACGCCAACTGGCAGGGCAGGCGTTCGCGCAAAGTCGTTTTCGTACCCCGTGGTATGCCGCAGATGCCAGCACGCGTTTTTATGCGCAGTGGATTGAAAACGCGGTGCTGGGGACGTTCGATCATCAATGCCTCGTTTTTCGTACACCGGCAGGTGATATTCGTGGCTATGTCTCGCTGCGTGAACTGAATGCGACCGATGCGCGAATTGGCCTGCTGGCCGGGCGTGGGGCGGGAGCAGAACTGATGCAGGCTGCCCTTTGCTGGGCGCAGGCTCGCGGTAAAACAACATTGCGCGTGGCGACCCAAATGGGCAATACCGCCGCGCTTAAACGTTATATACACAGTGGTGCGAATGTGGAAAGCACCGCGTATTGGTTATACAGGTGACACGATGATTCCATTTAACGCACCGCCGGTGGTGGGCACTGAACTCGATTACATGCAGTCTGCGATGAACAGCGGCAAACTGTGTGGCGACGGTGGTTTTACCCGTCGCTGCCAACAGTGGCTGGAACAGCATTTTGGCAGCGAGAAAGTATTGCTGACGCCTTCCTGCACCGCATCGCTTGAGATGGCGGCATTGCTGCTGGATATCCAGCCTGGCGATGAAGTCATTATGCCGAGCTATACGTTTGTCTCCACGGCCAATGCTTTCGTGCTGCGCGGCGCGAAAATTGTCTTTGTTGATATCCGGCCGGATACCATGAACATTGACGAAACGCTGATTGAAGCGGCGATCACCGACAAGACCCGCGCTATCGTTCCGGTGCATTACGCGGGCGTAGCCTGTGAAATGGATACCATCATGGCGCTGGCGACCAAACATAACCTGTTTGTCGTGGAAGATGCGGCCCAGGGCGTCATGTCGACTTACAAAGGTCGTGCGCTGGGGACGATTGGTCACATCGGTTGCTTTAGCTTCCATGAGACCAAAAACTATACCGCAGGCGGTGAAGGTGGTGCGACGCTGATTAATGATAAAAAATTAGTCGAACGTGCAGAGATCATCCGTGAAAAAGGAACTAACCGCAGCCAGTTTTTCCGCGGTCAGGTGGATAAGTATACCTGGCGTGATATTGGCTCCAGCTATCTGATGTCCGATCTGCAGGCTGCCTATCTGTGGGCACAACTGGAAGCGGCTGACCGTATTAACCAGCAGCGTCTGGCGCTGTGGCAGAACTACTATGATGCTCTCGAACCGCTGGCGCGTGCCGGACGCATTGATCTGCCTTCTGTCCCGGAAAACTGCGTGCAGAATGCCCATATGTTTTATATCAAGCTGCGCGATATCGACGATCGCACGGCGTTGATTAACTTCTTGAAAGAAGCTGAAATTATGGCGGTGTTCCACTATATCCCGCTACATGATTGTCCGGCTGGCGATAAATTCGGCGTATTTGCCGGTGTTGATCGTTTCACCACTAAAGAGAGCGAGCGTCTGCTGCGCTTGCCGCTGTTTTACAACCTGTCGCCAGTAAACCAGCGAACGGTCATTTCGACCTTACTCAACTACTTCGCCTGATATGTCGCTTGCTAAAGCGTCCTTATGGACGGCAGCCAGTACGCTGGTAAAAATTGGTGCAGGTTTGCTGGTCGTGAAGCTGCTGGCGGTGTCGTTTGGCCCGGCAGGCGTGGGGCAGGCGGGTAACTTCCGCCAGATGGTCACCGTGCTTGGTGTTCTGGCGGGGGCCGGCATTTTCAACGGCGTCACGAAATATGTTGCGCAGCACCATGACGATCCGACCCGGCTCCGTAAGGTAGTCGGTACATCTTCCGCGATGGTGCTGGGATTCTCTACGCTGATGGCGGTGATTTTTCTGCTGGCGGCCGCGCCAATCAGTCAGGGATTGTTTGGCCATACTCATTATCAGGGGCTGGTAAGACTGGTTGCGCTGGTGCAAATGGGTATTGCCTGGGCGAACCTGCTGCTGGCGTTGATGAAGGGCTTTCGCGATGCGGCGGGTAACGCGCTGTCGCTGATTGTGGGTAGCCTGGTGGGCGTAGTGGCTTATTATGGCTGTTATCGCCTGGGAGGGTATGAAGGTGCTTTGCTGGGTCTGGCGTTAGTGCCCGCGTTGGTCGTTATCCCCGCCGCTATTATGCTGATTAAGCGTGGGGCAATTCCCCTGCATTACCTGAAACCCTCGTGGGATAACGGTCTGGCTGGACAGCTAAGCAAGTTTACCCTGATGGCGCTGATTACCTCCGTAACGCTGCCAGTGGCATACGTGATGATGCGAAACCTGCTGGCGGCGCAGTACAGTTGGGATGATGTGGGGATTTGGCAGGGAGTAAGCAGTATCTCTGATGCTTATCTGCAATTCATTACCGCCTCATTCAGCGTTTACTTGCTTCCGACGTTGTCTCGACTGACCGAAAAGCGCGACATTACGCGCGAGGTGGTTAAGTCGCTGAAGTTCGTGTTACCGGCGGTTGCCGCTGCGAGCTTTACTGTTTGGTTGCTGCGTGATTTTGCGATCTGGCTGCTTTTCTCCGCAAAATTCACCGCCATGCGCGATCTGTTTGCCTGGCAACTGGTCGGCGATGTACTGAAAGTTGGGGCGTATGTCTTTGGGTATCTGGTGATCGCGAAAGCATCGCTGCGGTTTTATATTTTGGCTGAAATTAGCCAGTTCATGTTATTGACGGTGTTTGCTCACTGGCTGATCCCTGCACACGGTGCGCTGGGAGCGGCACAGGCTTATATGGCAACGTACATCGTCTATTTTTCTCTTTGTTGTGGCGTGTTTTTACTCTGGCGTAGGCGGGCATGACTGTACTGATTCACGTTCTGGGATCGGATATCCCTCACCATAACCAAACCGTGTTGCGGTTTTTCAACGACTCGCTGGCCGCGACGAGCGAGCATGCGCGCACGTTTATGGTTGCCGGTCAGGATGCGGGACTCAGTGAGAGCTGCCCGGCGTTATCGCTAAGCTTCTACAGCGGGAAAAAGGCGCTTGCTGACGCTGTGATCGCGAAAGCAAAAGCGGATCGCCAACAGCGTTTCTTCTTCCACGGCCAGTTCAACACCAGGCTGTGGCTGGCGCTGCTGAGTGGCGGGATTAAACCGGCGCAGTTTTACTGGCATATCTGGGGCGCTGATTTATACGAAGTCTCCAGTGGGCTGAAATTCCGCCTGTTTTACCCGATTCGCCGCATGGCGCAGAATCGTGTGGGCTGCGTGTTTGCCACACGGGGCGATTTACGTTATTTCGCCGAGCAACATCCCCGTGTGCGGGGTGAGTTGCTCTATTTCCCAACGCGAATGGATCCTTCACTCAATAACATGAGCAATGATTACCAGCGCAGCGGCAAGATGACGGTGCTGGTTGGCAACTCTGGCGATCGCAGCAATGAGCATGTTGCCGCGCTTCGCGCCGTCCATCAGCAGTTTGGCGACACGGTGAATGTGATTGTGCCGATGGGTTATCCCGCCAATAATGCGGCCTATATCGACGAGGTTCGCCAGGCTGGCCTGGCGTTATTTAGCGCTGATAATCTGCAAATTTTGAGTGAAAAGCTGGAATTTGACGCTTATCTCGCGTTATTGCGTCAATGCGATTTGGGTTACTTTATTTTTGCCCGTCAACAGGGAATCGGTACACTGTGTTTACTGATCCAGGCGGGTATCCCATGCGTGCTCAACCGTGAAAATCCCTTCTGGCAGGATATGGTGGAACAAAATCTTCCGGTGTTATTTACCACTGATGATCTCAATGAAGGCGTCGTACGTGAAGCGCAGCGCCAGTTGGCATCGGTAGATAAAAATACTATTACCTTCTTTAGCCCGAATTATCTGCAGCCGTGGCACAACGCGCTGCGCATTGCTTCAGGAGAAACCGTATGAGCCTGATGCAATTCAGCGGTCTTCTGGTGGTCTGGCTGCTCTCCACCTTGTTTATCGCCACGCTGACCTGGTTTGAGTTCCGCCGCGTGCGTTTTAACTTCAATGTTTTCTTCTCATTGTTGTTCTTGCTGACGTTCTTCTTCGGATTCCCGTTAACCAGCATCCTGGTGTTCCGCTTTGATGTGGCAGTGGCTCCGCCGGAGATCCTTCTACAGGCCTTGCTGTCAGCCGCCTGTTTCTATGCCGTCTACTACGTGACGTATAAAACGCGCTTGCGCAAACGAGTAGATGATAAGCCGCGCAGGCCGCTGTTTACCATCAATCGCGTTGAAGCCCATTTGACCTGGGTTATCCTGATGGCGATTGCGCTGGTGAGCGTGGGCATCTTCTTTATGCACAACGGATTCCTGCTGTTCAGACTGCAATCCTATAGCCAGATTTTTTCCAGTGAAGTCTCTGGCGTCGCTCTGAAGCGTTTCTTCTACTTCTTCATTCCGGCAATGCTGGTGGTTTATTTCTTGCGTCAGGACAGCAAAGCGTGGGTGTTCTTCCTCGTGAGTACCGTCGCGTTTGGTTTGCTGACCTATATGATTGTGGGTGGGACGCGCGCCAATATCATTATCGCGTTTGCCATCTTCTTGTTTATCGGCATTATTCGCGGCTGGATTTCGCTGTGGATGTTGGCCGCTGCAGGCGTGTTGGGCATTGTCGGGATGTTCTGGCTGGCGTTGAAGCGCTACGGAATGAGCGTTAGCGGCGATGAGGCGTTCTATACGTTCCTGTACCTTACGCGCGACACCTTCTCACCGTGGGAGAACCTGGCGCTATTGCTGCAGAATTACCACAATATTGAGTTCCAGGGGCTGGCGCCGATCGTCCGTGACTTCTACGTCTTTATTCCCTCCTGGCTGTGGCCTGGGCGGCCGAGTATTGTACTCAATTCAGCGAACTACTTTACCTGGGAAGTGTTGAACAACCACTCAGGACTGGCGATTTCGCCGACGTTAATTGGTTCACTGGTGGTGATGGGCGGGGCGCTGTTTATACCATTAGGCGCGATTGTTGTTGGGCTCATTATCAAGTGGTTCGACTGGCTGTATGAGCTTGGCAATCGCGAAACCAATCGCTATAAGGCGGCGATTTTGCACAGTTTCTGTTTTGGCGCCATTTTCAATATGATCGTTTTGGCACGTGAAGGGCTGGATTCGTTTGTCTCACGAGTGGTCTTTTTCCTCGTGATTTTCGGCGTTTGCCTACTGGTGGCAAAACTGCTGTTCTGGTTGTTTGATAGCGCGGGACTCATTCATAAACGAATCAAATCGCTGCCCCAGACACAGATTGAAGGATCGTAATGACAGATAACACAACTGCGCCGCTGTATTCGCTGCGTGGATTACAACTGATTGGCTGGCGCGATATGCAACATGCGCTGAATTACCTGTTTGCCGAAGGACGCCTCAGGTCAGGAACGCTGGTGGCTATCAACGCTGAGAAGATGCTGACAGCAGAAGATAACCCTGAAGTGAGGGAGCTGATCAACGCCGCGGAGTTCAAGTATGCGGATGGGATTAGCGTGGTGCGTTCGGTGCGCAAAAAATTCCCACAGGCGCAGGTTTCACGCGTGGCCGGAGCTGACCTTTGGGAAGCGCTGATGGCGCGAGCTGGGCAAAACGGAACGCCAGTTTTCCTGGTTGGCGGCAAGCCTGAAGTTCTGGCACAAACAGAAGCAAAACTACGTGCGCAGTGGCGTGTGAACATTGTGGGTAGTCAGGACGGTTATTTTACCCCAGAGCAGCGTCAGGCGTTGTTTGAGCGTATTCACGCCAGCGGTGCGCAAATTGTGACGGTGGCGATGGGTTCGCCAAAACAAGAGATCTTTATGCGTGATTGCCGCAAGACTCACCCCGACGCGCTGTATATGGGCGTAGGGGGCACCTACGACGTCTTTACCGGTCACGTTAAGCGTGCGCCTAAAATCTGGCAAAATCTGGGGCTGGAGTGGCTGTATCGCTTATTGTCGCAGCCGAGCCGTATTACTCGACAACTTCGCTTATTACGCTATCTCCGCTGGCACTATACCGGCAACCTCTGACGCTCTCTCTCCTCTGATAAGTAGCGTGATCTGCTAATTACGCTACTTATTCACAACATAATCGCTGCTTTCTCGCACAATCTATTCATTTTTTGAATGCTTTAATTGCCATTTAAGCGATTTTAGGAAACCATTCGCAACAATCATTGCAGTGCCGTGGTGTTTTTGGCGCCAACCGTAAAGCGGTCGGTGCCGCATGGCCTGTTATGGCATAACAAGATGTACCCATAACGAGAACCGGTAATACCGGACAGCATGCAAACACATCAAGAGGATTTATGGCTGAGAACAAACCTGAGCTACAGCGTGGGCTGGAGGCTCGTCACATCGAATTAATTGCCCTTGGGGGCACTATTGGCGTTGGGCTATTTATGGGGGCCGCCAGTACCCTGAAATGGGCGGGACCTTCGGTTCTGCTGGCGTATATCGTCGCCGGGCTGTTCGTGTTTTTCATTATGCGTTCTATGGGGGAGATGTTATTCCTCGAGCCGGTTGCAGGTTCATTCGCTGTTTACGCTCACCGTTATATGAGCCCCTTCTTTGGCTATCTCACCGCCTGGTCATACTGGTTTATGTGGATGGCTGTGGGGATCTCAGAGATTACCGCCATCGGGGTGTATGTGCAGTTCTGGTTTCCGGAAATGGCGCAATGGATACCCGCACTGATCGCGGTCGTACTGGTTGCGTTGGCAAACCTCGCTGCGGTTCGCCTGTATGGTGAAATTGAGTTCTGGTTTGCCATGATCAAAGTGACCACCATCATTGTGATGATTGTCATTGGGGTTGGGGTGATTTTCTTCGGCTTCGGCAATGGCGGCCAGGCGATTGGTTTTGGCAACCTGACCGAGCACGGTGGCTTCTTTGCTGGGGGCTGGAAGGGCTTCCTCACGGCATTGTGTATTGTTGTGGCGTCTTACCAGGGCGTGGAGCTGATCGGCATCACTGCAGGGGAAGCGAAGAATCCACAGGTCACGCTGCGTAGCGCGGTGGGTAAAGTGCTGTGGCGCATTCTGATTTTCTACGTTGGTGCGATTTTTGTCATCGTCACTATTTTCCCGTGGAATGAGATTGGCAGCAACGGCAGCCCGTTTGTTCTCACCTTTGCCAAGATTGGTATTACTGCTGCGGCAGGGATTATTAACTTTGTGGTGCTGACGGCGGCGCTGTCTGGCTGTAACAGCGGCATGTACAGCTGTGGGCGTATGCTCTACGCGCTGGCAAAGAATCGCCAGCTTCCTGCCGTTGTTGGAAAAGTATCACGCCATGGCGTGCCGGTTGCCGGAGTGGCTATTTCTATCGCGATCCTGCTGATTGGCTCATGCCTGAACTACATCATTCCTAACCCGCAGCGCGTGTTTGTTTATGTCTATAGTGCCAGCGTGTTGCCGGGGATGGTGCCGTGGTTTGTGATCCTGATAAGCCAGTTGCGTTTCCGTCAGGCGCATAAAGCGGCGATTGCCAGTCATCCATTCCGCTCCATTCTGTTCCCGTGGGCGAATTATTTGACGATGGCGTTCCTGATTTGCGTATTAATTGGCATGTACTTTAATGAAGATACCCGAATGTCGCTTTTTGTTGGCATGGGTTTCTTACTGGCCGTGACGCTCATTTATAAGGTTTTTGGTCTGAATCGTCATGGCACAGCCCATAAATTGCGGGAATAAGCGACAAAACGCACAAACCATGACCAAACGATAATTTATTTTAAAAAAGCACTAGACAGAAGACCGAGACCTCCGTAATATCCAGCCCCGCAACGGCGCTAAGCGCCCGTAGCTCAGCTGGATAGAGCGCTGCCCTCCGGAGGCAGAGGTCTCAGGTTCGAATCCTGTCGGGCGCACCATTTAGTAGGGTGCCAGAGCTGCGGTGGTTTTAATACCGCGTAAAAGATTTGCAGTGGTGGCTATAGCTCAGTTGGTAGAGCCCTGGATTGTGATTCCAGTTGTCGTGGGTTCGAATCCCATTAGCCACCCCATTAATTTAAAGTTGTGAAATGCGAAGGTGGCGGAATTGGTAGACGCGCTAGCTTCAGGTGTTAGTGTCCTTAGGATGTGGGGGTTCGAGTCCCCCCCCTCGCACCACGACTTAAAGAATTGAACTAAAAATTCAAAAAGCAGTAAAACGGCGAGTAGCGCAGCTTGGTAGCGCAACTGGTTTGGGACCAGTGGGTCGGAGGTTCGAATCCTCTCTCGCCGACCAATTTTGAACCCCGCTTCGGCGGGGTTTTTTGTTTTCAGATTTTCCCTTCTTAGCCTGCGCATCTGCGAATTTCCTGAAGTCTTAAAAAGTCCGAATACCTGGTTTTTGCAGTGCAATCGTGGCATGCGTTGTGCAATAATATGCGAGTAGATGCTCATTCCATCTCTTATGTTCGCCATCTGGCCTCATAAACTCAGGAATGATGCAGAGCCGTTTACGGTGCTTATCGTCCACAGACAGATGTCGCTCAGGCCTCATCAAACACCATGGACATAACGTTGAGTGAAGCACCCATTTATGTTGTCATACAGACCTGTTTAACGCCTGCTCCTTACCGAGCGGGCGTTTTTTTATGCATAAACAAAATCCTTCAAGTGACTTCTCGAAGGATTTTGTTTATGCGATTGAAAAATATGTAGGCCCGGTAAGCGAGGCGCCACCGGGCAAGAGGGAATTACTGCGGGGGATTGTTGTTCTGCAGCGTCAACATCAGGCCATCACGGCGCATGGTGGCGGCTTCTTCCGGCTGGTGCAGTCTGTCCAGCGCGTCAGCAAGCCAGGCGTAGTCATAGGCATCCGGGCGCTGTTTGAGAGCAGCACGGAAGGCAAGCGTAGCTTCCTGCCATTCCCCATGCTTCATTAACGACTGACCCAGCGTACTCCACAGCAACGGGCGATCGCCCACGGCTTTAATCTGCTGGCGCAGCACTTTTTCTATCTGTTCCGGATTATTGGTTTTCAGACGCGGGATCGGCAGCACCAGGCGGTCATCGTACTGACGTTTCAAACCATCAATGATGACCTGCTGCGCCGTATCGTGATCGTCACACTCAATCAGATGTTCAGCCATCGCCACCTGCAGGGCAACCTGATGACGGGTTTTACGGCTCTGGTTTTTCCACCATGCACGCAGCCCCTCGCTGCCCTGATCGGCGCGGACTTGATCCATCAAGCCAACCCATGCCTGTTGTTCCAGCATGGCGCGGTGCTCGTCATCACCCACATGCGCTTTTGCCATGGATGGGATGATATCCAGCAAGGAACTCCATGCGCCGGTGCGAATGTAGGCCTGCTCAGCCAGACGCAGCACTTCCGGATGACGTGGCGTCACTTCCAGCAGTTTGTCTACGCTGTGGCGTGCGGCGTGATTTTCATTACGCGCCAGTTGCAGGCGAACGCGAGCGATTTCTACCGGGATCGTATCATTTCCGGCCAGTTCGGCAGCACGCTCAAGGTGTTGGTTGGCGCGCGCTTCGTCACCGCGTTGCTGAGCCGCTTCTGCTGCCAGCAGGTAATTCACTACCGGCTGTTCTGCATGATCGGCATTTTTCGACATCAGCTTCTCAACCTGCTGATAGTCACCTTCCGCCAGTTTGAGTAGGGCCTGTTCGGTCTGTTTACGGGCGCGACGACGCTTACGACCCACAAACCACCCACGGGTATGTGCGCCGGTGCGGAAAATTCGGCGCAACAGCCATTCAATCGCAAACAGGACGACCATGGCGACGATAAGGATGATCACCAGGCCCGTAACGCTGGTTTCGATATTGTAGTTATCCGTCTGGATCAGCACGTAACCCTGATGACCGGCTATCATCGGACCGACGACGATCCCGGCGATCAACAGCACAAAGAGCAACAATACTTTTAGCATCATTATTCTCCTTGCGGCGCGGTTGCCGGAGCGTCTGTCGAAGGCGCTGGCGCAGGTGCTACTGCTACCGGTGCTGTGGCAGGCTGCGCCAGTAAATTACGTACGCGGGTCTGCATTAACTTGTCGAGAATAGCCTGGCTCTGCAGCGTTTCCGGAACATCCATACTGATGCTTTGCTGGCTCAGCTGGTCTACTTCTTCAAGGAACGCTTTGGTCGCTGCATCGTCGGTGTCGTAGTAAGCACGCACCCATGTGGAGACATTTTCCAGCGCCTGGCGGTATGTTTCTTCCTGATGACGCGGCACGGCCTGTGCGGCCACTAACAGACGAGAACGGATGTTCTCACGTAAGTAAACATCCTGGTTCGGTGCCAGCAGCGGGACGGCGGTTTCATCACGACGGCGAATAGTGATAAAGCTGTCCATAAAGTTCTGCCAGCTTTTTTGCAGATTGACGCGCCATTCACTAATCGAACTGGAAAGCTCGCTGCTGTCAGAGTCCATTGGAGAATCGTCGGTGTCGTTGTCGGCCAGACGCAGGTTATCAATCTGATTAGAGAGCTGATTCACTTTCAGGATAATGCCGTCATAGTCGACCTGAGTCACCGCGGACAGGCTCGCGATGTCGTCAGTAATCGCACGTCGCGCGGTAATTAAGCTCGGGTCGTTCATATCTGCCAGACTGGCGTCGGCGCTTTTCAACAGCGCAGCGGCGGTGGTGACGTCCTGATCGCTCCATAATTTACGACCGGCCAGTTTCACCAGAAAATCAGCCTGCGCCAGCAGCCATGTGCCAGCATCGCTGCCGGAGATGGTGGCGACTTTCTGCTGGACTTCATCAAGCTGTTTGACCAGCGTGGCCTGCTGGCGAGTGGCTTCATCCAGCTGTGTTGCCTGCTGTTTAATAATACCTTCCAGCTCAGCTTTTTGGCTTTCCTGCGCTTTTTGCAGCGCCGTCAGCTGGTTCGCCAGCGCATCGCTGGTTGCCGTTTGTGTTGTTGCCTGTTGTTTCCCCCAGCCGTACAGCCCAACGCCTGCAGCCAGCGCAATAGCAATCGCCACAGCGCTCAGAATCAGCGCCGTGCTGTTCTTACTCTTTTTTTCAGTATTGACTGGCTGTGACGTGGTTTCCACGGCCTCCCTGGTCTCTTCAACCACGGCGGAGGATTTTTCTTGTTCCGTCATTATGGCATCCCATTATGAGAGTTATTGTAATGCGCGTAGTAGCGCATCGTTGTCGGCGTTATCAGCGACCTTAATATCTTGCCAGCCCAGTTCCCGGGCGAGGTGCGCCAGACGCTCACTGACGACCAACAGCCGACAGCGTAGTAACCAGTGCTCACGATACCACTGCGGAATGAGCGACCAGAGCTGTTGTAGCATCTCTCCGCTGGTGACAACCACCGTGGTTACGCCACGGGATTGCCAGCGCATCGCTTCTTCCGCACCATCGTAATGTTTTGCACTGCGTTGATAACATTCACAAAAATCGACATCGGCTCCGCGTGCCGTCAGGGTTTCACCTATCAGCTCCCGGCCACCGTTGCCGCGTAATATAAGCGCGCGTTTTCCCGCAATATTTTGTAATTCAGGTAATTGTAGCAAGACTTCGCTAATTTCCCGATCCAGAGGGTAGTGAATATTGAAGCCGCTAACAGTATGCAGCGCCAGCGCCGTTGTACGGCCAATGGCAAAATAACGTGGAAGAGATGGCCAGCTTTTCTCTTGCTGCTGAAGCTCGGCATCTGCAAAGGTAACGGCGTGCTGCGAGAGGGCGAAGACCAGATCGTTCTCCGTCAGCGCCGACAGTCGGGAAGCAACCGTTGCCAGCTCCCGACCAGGTGAAAACTCGATGAGCGGAAAACTCCAGGCCACCTGCCCCAGTGTGCGCAGTCGGCTCACTAACTCTTCCCCTGCGGGAGACGGGCGGGTGACCAGAATACTCATGCGGGGGCTTCTCCGTTATAAACTTCCGCCAGAATGGCGCGCGCACCGTTCTCCAGCAGTTCTTCTGCCAGAGAGATACCCATCTGTTCGGCATCCTGTGTGGCGCCGCGACGTTCTCCGCATACCATCTGTGAACCGTCTGGCGCGCCGACCAGCGCACGTAGCCAAATCTCACCGTCGATGATTTCGGCATAGCTACCAATAGGTACCTGACATCCCCCTTCCAGGCGGGTGTTCATGGCGCGTTCTGCTTTGACGCGTAGCGCGGTCTCTTCATGGTTGAGCGGCGCTAACAGCGCCTGAGTGCGCATATCATCCAGTCGACATTCTATGCCTACTGCGCCTTGCCCGACAGCGGGCAGGGAGACTTCCGGCGGCAGAGCGGTGCGGACTCGCGACTCAAGACCTAAACGTTTTAATCCGGCGACCGCCAGAATAATGGCGTCATAATCGCCGTTATCCAGTTTGCTGAGGCGCGTGCCTACGTTGCCGCGCAGCGAACGGATGACGAGATCCGGGCGACGCTTCGCCAACTGGCACTGGCGACGCAAACTGGATGTCCCGACGATGCTGCCTGCGGGGAGTTCATCCAACGTGTTGTACTTATTTGAGACGAAAGCATCGCGCGGATCCTCTCGCTCACAAATGGTGACCAGCCCAAGACCGTCAGGGAATTCAACCGGCACATCCTTCATGGAATGCACAGCGATATCGGCGCGTTTTTCCAGCAGCGCGACTTCCAGCTCTTTAACAAACAACCCTTTCCCCCCGACCTTCGCCAGCGGGGTATCAAGGATCACATCGCCACGGGTTACCATAGGAACCAGTTCCACGATCAGACCGGGGTGGTTTGCCATTAAGGCGTCTTTGACATAATGTGCCTGCCAGAGCGCAAGGGGGCTTTGGCGTGTGGCAATTCTCAAAACATTGTCTAACATGCTTGTTACCGTCATTATCAATCATTGACCATCCTAACATCCTTATCAAAGGGATGTCAGCGTTACGCTCAAACGTAAGTGAGAGGAAAAGGCGCTGCATCATCACTGGCAGTGAATAATGACGAGAAACCTCCCGACCGTATGAAGGAATTTACACGTAACGAACGGTGCTACACTTGTATGTAGCGCATCTTTCTTTACGGTCAATGAGCAAGGTGTTAAATTGATCACGTTTTAGACCATTTTTTCGGCTGAACAGCATTAAAAAATATGGGCGAAAAACAGGTAACGGTTATTTTTGACATACGGTTTATCCGAATTGATGGCGATTATTGTGAGCGCTTGCGCCGCGGCAATCGACAACATGACGGATAGCAACATCAGGCGATACGTCTTGTACCTCTATATTGAGACTCTGAAACAGAGACTGGATGCCATAAATCAACTGCGTGTGGATCGCGCGCTTGCTGCCATGGGACCTGCCTTCCAGCAGGTATACAGTCTGCTGCCGACATTATTGCACTACCACCATCCGCTGATGCCGGGTTACCTCGATGGTAACGTTCCCAAAGGCATATGCTTTTACACGCCTGATGAAACCCAACGCCACTACCTGAACGAACTGGAACTGTACCGCGGTATGTCGCCGCAGGATCCTCCCAAGGGCGAACTGCCGATCACCGGCGTTTACTCAATGGGCAGCACCTCTTCGGTAGGGCAAAGCTGTTCCTCTGACCTTGATATCTGGGTCTGCCATCAATCCTGGCTGGATAGCGAAGAGCGCCAGCTGCTGCAGCGTAAATGCAGCCTGCTGGAAAGCTGGGCCGCCTCGCTGGGCGTGGAGGTCAGTTTCTTCCTGATTGATGAAAACCGTTTCCGTCACAATGAAAGCGGCAGTCTGGGTGGTGAAGACTGTGGCTCGACGCAGCATATCCTGTTGCTTGATGAATTCTATCGCACCGCTGTGCGCCTCGCGGGTAAACGTATTCTGTGGAATATGGTGCCTGGCGACGAAGAAGAGCATTACGACGATTACGTCATGACGCTCTACGCGCAGGGGGTGCTAACGCCAAACGAATGGCTGGATCTCGGCGGACTCAGTTCGCTTTCCGCCGAAGAGTACTTTGGCGCCAGCCTCTGGCAGTTGTACAAGAGTATCGACTCCCCGTACAAAGCGGTGCTGAAAACGCTGCTGCTGGAAGCCTATTCCTGGGAATACCCAAATCCACGCCTGTTGGCGAAAGATATTAAACAGCGCCTGCACGATGGCGAGATCGTCTCTTTTGGTCTCGACCCTTACTGCATGATGCTGGAGCGCGTTACCGAGTACCTCACGGCGATCGAAGATCCGACGCGCCTGGATTTAGTGCGTCGATGTTTCTACTTAAAAGTGTGTGAGAAACTGAGCCGCGAGCGCGCCTGCGTGGGTTGGCGTCGTGAAGTATTAAGTCAGTTAGTGAATGAGTGGGGCTGGGATGACGCGCGTCTGACTATGCTGGATAACCGCGCTAACTGGAAGATTGACCAGGTACGCGAAGCGCATAACGAACTACTCGATGCGATGATGCAGAGCTATCGTAACCTGATCCGCTTTGCGCGGCGCAATAACCTCAGCGTCAGCGCCAGCCCGCAGGATATCGGCGTGCTGACCCGTAAGCTGTATGCCGCGTTTGAAGCGTTACCGGGTAAAGTCACGCTGGTGAACCCACAGATATCTCCGGATCTCTCGGAACCGAATCTGACCTTTATCCATGTACCGCCGGGTCGTGCTAACCGTTCAGGTTGGTATCTCTACAACCGCGCGCCTAACATGGACTCGATCATCAGCCATCAGCCGCTGGAATATAACCGCTATCTCAACAAGCTGGTGGCGTGGGCCTGGTTCAATGGCCTGCTGACCTCGCGTACGCATTTGTTTATTAAGGGCAACGGCATTGTTGATTTGCCGAAGCTGCAGGAAATGGTCGCCGACGTGTCGCACCACTTCCCGCTGCGACTGCCTGCGCCAACGCCGAAAGCGCTCTATAGCCCATGCGAAATTCGCCATCTGGCGATTATCGTTAACCTCGAATATGACCCAACGGCCGCATTCCGTAATCAGGTGGTACATTTTGATTTCCGTAAGCTGGACGTCTTCAGCTTTGGCGAAGAGCAAAATTGCCTGGTAGGAAGCGTCGACCTGCTGTACCGCAACTCGTGGAATGAAGTGCGTACGCTGCACTTCAACGGCGAGCAGGCGATGATTGAAGCGTTAAAAACGATTCTGGGCAAAATGCACCAGGATGCCGCGCCGCCAGATAGCGTCGAGGTCTTCTGCTATAGCCAGCATCTGCGCGGTTTAATTCGCACCCGCGTCCAGCAACTGGTGTCTGAGTGCATCGAATTACGCCTCTCCAGCACCCGTCAGGAAACCGGACGTTTCAAAGCGCTGCGTGTTTCCGGCCAGACGTGGGGATTGTTCTTCGAGCGCCTGAACGTTTCGGTACAGAAGCTGGAAAACGCAATTGAATTCTATGGCGCGATTTCACATAACAAACTGCACGGGCTTTCCGTCCAGGTTGAGACCAACCATGTGAAACTGCCGTCGGTGGTCGACGGTTTTGCCAGCGAAGGGATTATTCAGTTCTTTTTCGAAGAAACGGGTGATGAGCAGGGCTTTAATATCTACATTCTGGACGAAAGCAATCGGGCCGAGGTGTATCACCACTGCGAAGGTAGCAAAGAGGAGTTGGTACGCGACGTCAGCCGTTTCTACTCATCGTCGCACGATCGTTTTACCTACGGCTCCAGCTTCATCAACTTTAACCTGCCGCAGTTCTATCAGATTGTGAAAACTGACGGGCGCGCGCAGGTGATTCCGTTCCGCACCCAGCCGATTAGCGCTGTTCCGCCAGCCAGTCAGGACAACGACACACCGCTGTTACAGCAGTATTTCTCGTGAGTTAACTTGCCCGGTGGCGCTATGTTTACCGGGCCTACAGTAGGCCGGATAAGCAAAGCGCATCCGGCAAATAAATCAACGGAAGCTCACCTCTTCACCCGCCTGCTGCGTTGCCGCTTGTTCCAACAGATCCCAGAACGTTTCGCCGCTTCGGTCGCAGATCCATTCGTCGCCTTTCAGGTCAAAGTGGTAGCCGCCCTGTTTGGTCGCCAGCCACACCTGGTGCAGCGGCTCCTGACGGTTAATGATAATTTTGCTGCCGTTTTCGAAGCTGATGGTCAGCACGCCGCCGTTGATCTCACAATCGATATCGCTGTCGCCATCCCAGTCATCCAGACGTTCTTCAATGGTCATCCACAGGGTGTCAGCAAGGCGATGAAATTCACTGTCGTTCATTTTCTTATCCTATTTTTCGTGATGCCCGCAGTATAACGTGGAATAAATCGCGATGCAGTTTTTAGCCAAACTCTTGCTTTTACGCCTTCTCCTGCGATGATAGAAAACAGAAAGCATGAACTTTACAGGCAATCCATAATGAAAAACGTGTTAAAGCCACTCGCTGTCATTTTTACTCTGTTCAGCCTGACGGGCTGTGGGTTAAAAGGCCCGCTCTATTTCCCGCCAGCTGATAAAACCGCGCCGCCTCCGACCAAGAGCGTTCAGCCGCAATCGCAATCCACTACGCCTGAGAAAAACGATCGTGGGATTAGTGATGGGCCTTCTCAGGTGAATTACTAACGGCAGGAATAGATTTTACATTTCTGTACCCGCGTGAACGGAGTGAATGATGCAATTCTCTAAAATGCATGGCCTTGGCAACGATTTTATGGTCGTCGACGCGGTAACGCAGAATGTCTTTTTCTCACCAGAGCTGATCCGCCGCCTGGCCGACAGACATCTCGGCGTTGGATTTGATCAACTGCTGGTGGTTGAGCCTCCGTATGATCCGGAGCTGGATTTCCACTACCGTATTTTTAATGCCGACGGCAGTGAAGTGTCACAGTGTGGCAATGGTGCCCGCTGTTTTGCCCGTTTTGTTCGCCTGAAAGGGCTGACCAATAAACGTGATATTCGCGTCAGTACCGCGAATGGTCGTATGGTATTAACCGTAACCGACGACGAGCTGGTGCGGGTGAATATGGGCGAACCCAATTTTGAACCCTCGCAGGTTCCTTTTCGCGCTAACAAAGCAGAGAAGACCTATATTATGCGCGCGGCCGAACAGACAGTATTGTGCGGCGTGGTTTCAATGGGGAACCCGCACTGCGTGATTCAGGTTGATGATGTTGATACGGCCACGGTAGAAACACTGGGACCGGTTCTGGAAAGCCACGAACGCTTCCCTGAACGCGCCAATATCGGATTTATGCAGGTGGTAAAACGCGAGCATATCCGACTGCGCGTCTATGAGCGCGGTGCGGGTGAAACGCAGGCCTGCGGCAGCGGTGCGTGCGCTGCCGTTGCGGTCGGTATCCAGCAGGGTCTGCTGGCAGAAGAAGTGAGGGTGGAATTACCGGGCGGTCGACTTGATATCGCCTGGAAAGGTCCGGGTCATCCGCTGTATATGACTGGCCCGGCGGCACATGTCTACGACGGATTTATTCACTTATGAAGCAACCAGGGGAAGAACTACAGGAAACGCTCATGGAGCTGGACGACCGGGCGGTCGTCGATTACCTGCAACGTAATCCTGAGTTTTTTATCCGTAATGCCCAGGCCGTTGAAGCGATGCGAGTTCCGCACCCAGTGCGGGGCACGGTCTCTTTAGTGGAATGGCATATGGCGCGGGCACGTAATCATATTAACGTGCTGGAAGAGAACATGGCGTTGTTGATGGAACAAGCCAACGCCAATGAAAGCCTGTTCTATCGTCTGTTAAATCTGCAAGGGCGGCTGGTGTCGGCCAGCAGTCTTGACGACATGCTGATGCGATTTCATCGCTGGGCGCGTGAGTTAGGGCTGGCCGGAGCGACGGTTCGTCTGTTCCCGGATCGCTGGCGACTTGGCGCGCCATCAAAATTCACCCATCTGGCATTAAGCCGTCAGGCTTTTGAACCGCTGCGTATCCAGCGTCTGGGTCAGTCACAGCACTATCTTGGGCCGCTCAATGGTCCGGAATTGCTGGTCATGATGCCGGAGGCGAAAGCCATAGGCTCGGTGGCGATGTCGATGCTCGGGCAAGATGGCTCTCTGGGTGTGATGCTGTTTAGCAGCCGTGACGTTAATCATTACCAGCAGGGGCAAGGCACGCAATTGCTGCAGGAAATCTCGCTGATGTTGCCGGAGCTGCTGGAGCGCTGGATTGAACGCGTATGACCGATTCACCCCTTTCTCAGGATGTGGCGCGCTTTTTGCGCTATCTGGGCGTTGAGCGTCAGCTTAGCCCGATCACATTGCTTAATTATCAGCGTCAGCTTGATGCCATCATTGCGTTAGCCGGAGAGACCGGTCTGCAAAGCTGGCAACAATGTGATGCTGCGATGGTACGTAGTTTTGCTGTTCGCAGCCGTCGTAAAGGACTGGGGCCGGCGAGTCTGGCGCTGCGTCTCTCCGCGTTACGCAGTTTCTTCGACTGGCTGGTTAATCAGGGCGAGCTGAAAGCTAATCCGGCAAAAAGCGTTTCCGCGCCGAAAGCACCGCGTCATCTCCCTAAAAATATCGATGTCGACGATGTTAATCGTCTGCTGGATATCGATCTCAACGATCCCCTTGCCGTGCGCGATAGAGCAATGCTGGAAGTGATGTACGGCGCGGGTCTGCGTTTATCTGAGTTGGTTGGGCTGGATATTAAACATCTCGACCTCGACACCGGCGAAGTGTGGGTGATGGGTAAGGGCAGTAAAGAGCGTCGCCTGCCGATTGGCCGCAACGCGGTGGCGTGGATTGAGCACTGGCTGGATCTACGCGGGCTATTTGGTAGCGATGACGATGCGCTATTTCTGTCCAAACTGGGCAAACGCATCTCGGCGCGTAATGTGCAGAAACGCTTTGCTGAATGGGGTATCAAGCAGGGGCTGAACAGCCACGTACATCCCCACAAATTGCGTCACTCCTTTGCGACGCATATGCTGGAGTCGAGCGGCGATCTGCGCGGAGTGCAGGAGTTATTGGGTCATGCCAATCTCTCCACGACTCAAATCTATACCCATCTTGATTTTCAACACCTGGCTTCAGTGTACGATGCGGCGCATCCGCGCGCCAAACGGGGGAAATAATGCGTTTTTACCGGCCTTTGGGGCGCATTTCTGCGCTCACCTTTGACCTTGATGACACCCTTTACGATAACCGTCCCGTTATCACACGCACCGAGCAGGAAGCGCTCGCGTTTGTACAGAATTACCATCCGGCGTTGAATTCGCTGCAAAATAGCGACCTACAGCGCTTACGTCAGGCCGTTCGCGACGCTGAGCCGGAAATCTACCACGATGTTACCCAATGGCGTCACCGTGCCGTAGAGCGCGCTATGCTGGAGGCGGGGTTGTCAGCGGCAGAAGCCAGAATGGGGGCGAATGCGGCGATGATGAATTTTGCCAAATGGCGTAGCCGCATTGAAGTCCCGCAGACGACGCATGACACGCTGAAGGCGCTGGCCCGCAAATGGCCGCTGGTGGCGATCACCAACGGTAACGCGCAGCCGGAACTGTTTGGCCTGGGTGATTACTTTGAGTTTGTGCTGCGCGCCGGTCCCGACGGGCGATCAAAACCCTTTAGCGACATGTACACCTTGGCGGCGGAAAAACTGAAAATGCCTGTGGGTGAGATTCTGCACGTGGGTGATGACCTGACGACGGACGTCGCGGGCGCCATCCGTTGTGGTATGCAGGCCTGCTGGATCAAACCGGAAAATGCCGACCTGATGCAAACTGCAGACAGCCGTTTGCTGCCGCATATCGAAATTTCACAGTTGGCATCTCTAACCTCGCTGATATAATCACCAGCAGAACTCTGTATATATACCCAGCTTTTTGGCGGATGGCGCTACGCTTATCCGCCTTACCTACTTTTACGCGGCGGTGCCAATGGACGTTTCTTACCTGCTCGACAGCCTTAATGATAAACAGCGTGAAGCGGTGGCCGCGCCACGCAGCAACATGCTGGTTCTGGCAGGCGCGGGGAGTGGTAAAACGCGCGTGCTGGTGCACCGTATCGCCTGGTTACTGACGGTTGAGAATAACTCGCCGTACTCCATTATGGCGGTGACCTTTACCAACAAAGCGGCGGCGGAAATGCGCCACCGTATCGGCCAGATCATGGGAACCAGCCAGGGCGGTATGTGGGTGGGGACATTCCACGGTCTGGCCCACCGCCTGCTGCGCGCGCACCATATGGATGCGAACCTGCCGCAGGATTTTCAGATCCTCGACAGTGAAGACCAACTGCGTTTGCTCAAGCGTCTGATCAAAGCGATGAACCTTGATGAGAAGCAGTGGCCGCCGCGTCAGGCGATGTGGTTCATCAACAGCCAGAAAGACGAAGGGCTGCGTCCGCATCATCTGCAAAGCTACGGCAACCCGGTTGAGCAAACCTGGCAGAAAGTGTATCAGGCTTACCAGGAAGCGTGTGACCGCGCGGGGCTGGTGGATTTCGCCGAGCTGCTGCTGCGCGCCCACGAGCTGTGGCTCAACAAACCGCATATCCTGCAGCACTACCGCGAACGTTTTACCAATATCCTGGTGGACGAATTTCAGGATACCAACAACATTCAGTACGCGTGGATCCGCCTGCTGGCGGGCGATACCGGCAAGGTAATGATCGTCGGCGATGACGATCAGTCAATCTACGGCTGGCGCGGAGCGCAGGTGGAGAACATCCAGCGCTTTCTCACGGATTTCCCCGGCGCAGAAACTATTCGCCTGGAGCAGAACTACCGCTCGACTAACAATATCCTCAGCGCGGCCAACGCCCTGATTGAAAACAACAACGGGCGTCTGGGTAAAAAGCTGTGGACCGACGGCGTCGACGGCGAACCGATCTCGCTGTACTGCGCGTTCAACGAACTCGATGAAGCGCGCTTTGTGGTCAATCGTATCAAGACCTGGCAGGACAACGGTGGTGCGCTGGAGCAATGCGCCATTCTGTATCGCAGCAACGCCCAGTCGCGCGTACTGGAAGAGGCGTTGTTACAGGCCAGCATGCCGTATCGGATTTATGGAGGGATGCGCTTCTTCGAACGCCAGGAAATCAAAGATGCGCTTTCCTACCTACGCCTGATCGCCAACCGCAATGACGACGCCGCATTTGAGCGCGTGGTGAATACGCCCACCCGCGGGATTGGCGATCGTACTTTGGATGTGGTGCGTCAGACCTCCCGTGACCGCCAGCTAACGTTGTGGCAGGCCTGTCGTGAGCTGTTGCAGGAAAAAGCCCTCGCGGGTCGCGCCGCCAGCGCCTTACAGCGCTTTATGGAGCTGATTGACGCACTGGCGCAGGAGACCGCCGATATGCCGCTGCACGTGCAGACTGACCGGGTGATTAAAGACTCCGGCCTGCGCATGATGTACGAGCAGGAAAAAGGCGAGAAAGGCCAGACGCGTATCGAAAACTTAGACGAACTGGTGACGGCAACGCGCCAGTTCAGCTACAACGAAGAAGACGAAGACTTAATGCCGCTGCAGGCATTCCTGTCTCACGCTGCGCTGGAAGCGGGCGAAGGGCAGGCGGATACCTGGCAGGACGCGGTACAACTGATGACGCTGCACTCGGCGAAAGGTCTGGAGTTCCCGCAGGTGTTTATCGTCGGGATGGAAGAAGGCATGTTCCCCAGCCAGATGTCGCTGGACGAAGGCGGTCGCCTCGAAGAAGAGCGCCGCCTGGCTTACGTAGGCGTGACCCGCGCAATGCAAAAGCTGACGCTGACCTACGCCGAAACGCGTCGTCTGTACGGCAAAGAGGTTTACCATCGTCCGTCGCGCTTTATCGGCGAACTGCCGGAAGCGTGCGTTGAAGAGGTTCGCCTGCGCGCCACTGTCAGCCGCCCGGTGAGCCATCAGCGGATGGGCACGCCAATGGCGGAAAATGATACCGGCTATAAGCTCGGCCAGCGCGTGCGCCACGCTAAATTTGGCGAGGGCACCATCGTCAACCTGGAAGGAAGCGGCGAACACAGTCGTTTGCAGGTCGCGTTCCAGGGGCAGGGGATCAAATGGCTGGTTGCCGCCTACGCCAGACTGGAAACGGTATGATCGCCTGATGTCGCTGCGCTTATCAGGCCTACGCGGAACGTAATATTTTGATTTGTAGGCCGGATAAGGCGAAGCCGCCATCCGGCTATCTGTCGGTTAATATTCTGAAATCATAGATAAATAATTCCCCTCTGCTAACCTTTCTGTATAAGGGGAAATTATTACTTTTTCGCCATCCGTTGCGTGTTGACGTCAAAATTTTGCTGGCGTAACATGCGCGCACGATTACGCTAAGAGGACATTCGCCTTGGACACACCCAGTAGATACTGGCTCATTATCCTGTCATCCAGGATCAACTCCTAAGGCTATCCCTTTTTGCTGATAGCCTTCGCGGTTGTCAGCGACCTTCTGTTTTTTCCCGTCGCGCTGAGTCAGGCTGTTTAATGGTCTGAAACCCAATTTGTTTCTGTGTGCCCTCCGAACTGTCCGATAATTTTTTGCATTGGGAGTCCCGGTCATGCTGAGCGCATTTCAACTGGAAAACAATCGTTTAACTCGCCTTGAGGCAGACGAGATCGAGCACCTGGCCAGTTCGGTTTGGGTCGATTTAGTCGAGCCGGATGACGAAGAACGAAACCGTGTGCAAAAGGACTTGGGCCAGAATCTGGCTACGCGCCCTGAACTGGAAGACATCGAAGCATCCGCACGTTTTTTTGAAGACGAAGACGGTCTGCACATCCACTCCTTCTTCTTTTACGAAGACGCCGACGATCACGCGGGTAACTCAACCGTCGCATTTACCATTCGCGAAGGCCGCCTGTTTACTCTGCGCGAGCGCGAACTGCCGGCCTTCCGCCTGTACCGCATGCGTGCGCGTAACCAGGCGATGGTGGATGGTAACGCTTACGAGCTGTTGCTCGACCTGTTCGAAACCAAAATTGAACAGCTGGCAGATGAAATCGAAAACATCTACAGCGACCTGGAAAAACTCAGCCGTGTGATCATGGAAGGGCGTCAGGGCGATGAGTATGACGAAGCGCTGTCGACGTTGGCGGAACTGGAAGATATCGGCTGGAAGGTACGTCTGTGTCTGATGGATACCCAGCGCGCGCTGAACTTCCTGGTACGTAAAGCGCGTTTGCCGGGCAGTCAGCTGGAGCAGGCGCGTGAGATCCTGCGCGATATCGAGTCACTGCTGCCTCATAATGAATCGCTGTTCCAGAAGGTTAACTTCCTGATGCAGGCGGCGATGGGCTTTATCAACATCGAGCAGAACCGCATCATCAAGATCTTCTCGGTGGTTTCTGTGGTATTCCTGCCGCCGACGCTGGTGGCTTCCAGCTACGGGATGAACTTTGAGTTTATGCCGGAATTGCACTGGAGCTTCGGTTACCCGGGCGCGATTGTCTTTATGATGCTCGCGGGTTTGGCGCCGTATCTGTACTTTAAGCGCAAGAACTGGCTGTAATAACTGTACTTTATCCGGCCTACGGCGATGTGCTTTTGTAGGCCGGATAAGCGAAGCGCCATCCGGCACTCCCCTAGCTCCGACGAACCCGTCGTTGCGTATAAATCGCATCCATCACGAAAATCGCCAGCGCCACCCAGATAAACGCAAACGTGACCATTTTATCCGTTCCCGGAACTTCACCATAGAAGGTGACGGCCAGCAGGAACATCAGCGTAGGCCCGATATACTGGAAGAATCCCAGCGTTGACAGACGCAGGCGGGTTGCCGCGCCGGTAAAGCACAGAAGCGGAATGGTGGTCACGACACCCGCGGCAATCAGCAGCAGGTTGAGCGAGATGGGGTTTTGCCCCATATGGCTGGTTGAGCTGTCCGCAATGCCAAACAGATAGATGGCGGCGACAGGTAAAAGCCACAGGGTTTCGATCAGCATGCCGGTTTGTGCTTCGACGGCAATCTTCTTGCGCACCAGCCCATAGAATGCAAAGCTGAACGCCAGTCCCAGCGCGATTATTGGCAGCGATCCGAAGGTCCACAGCTGTACCAGCACGCCGCAGGCGGCTAACAGTACCGCCAGCCACTGCATGCGACGAAAGCGCTCACCGAGGAATAGCATTCCCAGCACAATATTCACCAGTGGGTTAATAAAATAGCCGAGGCTGGCTTCCAGCATATGGTGATTATTGACCGCCCAAATGAACAGCAGCCAGTTTCCGCCGATGAGCACTGCAGAGAGCGCCAGCAGGAAGATCTTCTTTGGCGTTTGTAGCAGCGTTTTAACGCCTGACCACTGGCGGCTGATGCTCATCAGTACCACCATAAAGAAAAATGACCAGATGACGCGGTGCGTCAGGATCTCATCCGCCGGAACATAGTAAATCAGCTTGAAGTAGGCGGGAGCGATACCCCAAATAAAATAAGCAGCAAGAGCGAGTAGCACGCCCTGCCGCGTTTGTTTAGCATCCATCGGGAAAACTCATTGCAGAAATGTAACAGCAGTTTACCTTTTTTTAGGCACTTACCCCACCATATAAGTGGCGGTTGCGCTGGCAATATAAAGCTGTTCTTCGTTATGCAATTCCACGCGCGCAACAGCGACTTTATTACCCGCCCGCAGCAGGCTACTGGTGGCGGTAAAGCGATTCCCTCTTCCGGGGCGCAGATAATCAACACGCAAATCGATTGTACCCATGCGTGACATCCGCTGACGTAGTTCGTCCTCGCTGATCGTTTCATGGCGGGTCAGCGTACTCCCAACGCATACCAGCCCGGCGGCGACGTCCAGCGCCGAGGCGATCACGCCGCCATGCAGAATGCTTTGCGCCCAGTTGCCGACCATCATCGGTTGGTTATTAAAGGCTAATTGAGCAAATTCTTTCTCATAGCGTTCGAGCTCCAGTCCCAGCGCCCGGTTAAACGGCATATGATAGACAAACATTTCCCCCACTAACTTCAGCGCTTCCTCAGCAGTAAGTACGGCAGACATACGATCCCTACATCTCGACGGTTAATGAAATGTTGATATTATGCTTATTATTTGTTGTTTTCTACTTTAGGACGGGATAACTAACGAGTAACTAGCTAAGTATGTAGAATACTTGCCAGATAATTATACAATTCATCAATATTTTGGTTCAGGAGAACATTACCGATGCGGGCGATTCTGGGATGGTTACTACCAGCAATTATGCTGCCGTTGACCGCGTATGCGCAGGAAGCGACAGTGAAAGAGATTCATGATGCACCGGCGGTTCGTGGCAGTATTATCGCCAATATGCTGCAGGAACATGACAACCCTTTCACGCTTTATCCTTATGATACCAACTATCTTATTTACACCAATACCAGCGACATGAACAAAGAGGCGATCAGCAGTTATAGCTGGTCCGAAAATGCGCGCAAAGATGAGGTTAAGTTTCAGCTAAGCCTGGCGTTTCCGCTCTGGCGCGGGATATTAGGCCCAAACTCGGTACTTGGTGGTTCCTATACCCAGAAGTCCTGGTGGCAGCTTTCGAACAGTGAAGAGTCTTCACCGTTTCGCGAAACCAACTACGAACCGCAATTATTCCTCGGTTTCGCTACCGACTATCGCTTTGCCGGTTGGACGCTTCGTGATGTCGAAATGGGTTATAACCATGACTCCAACGGCCGATCCGATCCCACGTCACGTAGCTGGAACCGTCTTTATACCCGTCTGATGGCTGAAAATGGTAACTGGCTGGTGGAAGTTAAGCCGTGGTACGTGATTGGTAGCACCGACGATAACCCTGATATCACTAAATACATGGGCTACTATCAGCTGAAAATGGGGTATCACCTGGGTGACGCGGTTATCAGCGTGAAAGGCCAGTACAACTGGAATACCGGCTACGGCGGCGCAGAGCTGGGGGCCAGTTATCCCATCACGAAGCATGTGCGTCTATACACTCAGGTCTACAGTGGTTACGGCGAATCGCTGATTGACTACAACTTCAATCAGACGCGTGTTGGTGTGGGCGTGATGCTCAACGATATCTTCTGATAAGTATTGAGAGTATTTTAATCATTGCAGTTTCTCTCTCAGGCGCTGAAAATAGCTCCTGTTTTTATTTCGGGCGAATGGGGTTAATGTGGCGCAGGCGGAAGTGTTGAATCTGGAAATGGGCGCTAAACAGGTTTTGCAGGAAACCTTTGGCTACCAACAGTTTCGCCCCGGTCAGGAAGAAATCATTGATACCGTGCTCTCTGGTCGCGACTGCCTGGTCGTTATGCCGACCGGCGGCGGTAAATCCCTGTGCTATCAAATTCCCGCATTATTGCTAAACGGACTCACCGTTGTTGTTTCTCCGCTGATTTCCCTGATGAAAGATCAGGTCGATCAACTGCTAGCCAACGGCGTGGCGGCGGCGTGCCTGAATTCTACTCAAAGTCGTGAACAGCAGCTTGAGGTGATGGCGGGCTGTCGCAGCGGGCAGATTCGCTTACTGTACATTGCGCCCGAACGCCTGATGCTGGATAACTTCCTTGAGCATCTGGCGCACTGGAATCCGGTGCTGCTGGCGGTTGATGAAGCGCACTGTATTTCGCAGTGGGGGCATGATTTCCGCCCCGAGTACGCTGCGCTGGGCCAGCTGCGCCAGCGTTTCCCGACGCTGCCGTTTGTGGCGCTGACCGCGACCGCGGATGAGACAACCAGGCTGGACATTGTGCGTCTGCTGGGACTCAACGATCCGTTAATTCAGATCAGCAGCTTTGACCGCCCGAACATTCGCTACATGCTGATGGAGAAGTTTAAGCCGCTCGATCAGCTGATGCGCTACGTGCAAGAGCAGCGCGGTAAGTCTGGCATTATCTATTGTAACAGTCGCGCCAAAGTCGAAGACACCGCCGCGCGTCTGCAAAGCCGTGGCATCAGCGCCGGGGCTTATCATGCCGGGCTGGAAAATGCCGTACGCGCCGAGGTGCAGGAGAAATTCCAGCGTGATGACCTGCAAATCGTAGTGGCGACCGTGGCGTTCGGTATGGGGATCAACAAACCTAACGTACGCTTCGTGGTGCATTTCGATATTCCGCGCAATATCGAATCCTATTACCAGGAAACCGGCCGCGCCGGGCGTGATGGCCTGCCGGCGGAAGCCATGCTGTTTTACGATCCGGCTGATATGGCATGGCTACGCCGTTGCCTCGAAGAGAAACCCGCTGGGCAACTGCTGGATATCGAACGGCATAAGCTCAATGCGATGGGGGCGTTTGCCGAGGCGCAAACCTGTCGTCGTCTGGTGCTGCTGAACTATTTTGGCGAAGGGCGTCAGGAGCCTTGCGGTAACTGCGACATCTGCCTCGATCCGCCAAAACAGTACGACGGACTTATGGATGCGCGCAAAGCGCTGTCGACGATTTACCGTGTTAACCAACGCTTCGGCATGGGGTACGTCGTGGAAGTGCTGCGCGGAGCGAATAACCAGCGTATTCGCGAACTGGCTCATGACAAACTGCCGGTCTATGGCATTGGTCGCGAGCAAAGCCACGAACACTGGGTGAGCGTTATTCGCCAGCTTATTCACCTGGGCCTGGTGACGCAGAATATTGCTCATCACTCCGCGTTACAGCTAACAGAAGCCGCGCGTCCGGTGTTGCGCGGTGACGTTGCGTTACAGCTTGCTGTACCACGTATTGTGGCGCTGAAACCGCGTGCGATGCAGAAATCCTTCGGTGGTAACTACGACCGCAAACTGTTCGCCAAATTGCGTAAGCTGCGTAAAGCCATTGCCGACGAAGAGAACATTCCGCCGTACGTGGTGTTCAACGACGCCACGCTGATTGAAATGGCGGAGCAGATGCCGGTTTCACCGAGTGAAATGCTAAGCGTCAACGGTGTGGGGATGCGGAAACTTGAGCGTTTCGGTAAAGAGTTTATGGCGCTTATTCGCGCACACGTTGATGGTGACGACGAAGAGTAGTCAGCCGGGCAAAAAAGTGCCAGGATGGTGACTCACTGAACTATTCCCCGGCGAGTCATTTTTATGTTAACGCTATTTTTCACCGTTGCGTTGGTGCATATCGTTGCGCTGATGAGCCCCGGTCCCGATTTCTTTTTTGTTTCTCAAACTGCGGTTAGCCGTTCGCGCAAAGAAGCTATGATGGGCGTGCTGGGCATTACCTGCGGCGTCATGGTCTGGGCTGGCGTGGCACTGCTCGGCCTGCATCTGATTATCGAAAAAATGGCCTGGCTGCATACCATTATTATGGTCGGCGGGGGGCTGTATCTGTGCTGGATGGGTTATCAGATGCTGCGCGGCGCGTTTAAAAAACAGGATGTTGCAGCGCCCACTCCGCAGGTGGAGCTGGCGCAGAGCGGACGCAGCTTTTTGAAAGGTCTGCTGACCAACCTGGCGAACCCTAAAGCCATTATCTATTTTGGCTCCGTCTTCTCATTGTTCGTTGGCGACAACGTGGGAACGGGCGCGCGCTGGGGGATCTTTGCTCTGATTATCGTGGAAACGCTGGCGTGGTTTACCGTGGTCGCCAGCCTGTTTGCTCTGCCGAAAATGCGTCGTGGTTATCAGCGTCTGGCGAAGTGGATTGATGGTTTTGCCGGTGCGCTGTTCGCAGGCTTCGGTATCCATCTGATTATTTCGCGCTAAGTTTGTTGCCCGCCTGGGAGTCCCAGGCGGTATGCGGCTTATTGCGCAAGCTTCTGTAGCTCATCCTTCGAAAGGCCGGTCATTTCCATAATCGCGTCGGTATCAAGACCTCGCTTGAGCATCGCTTTTGCTACATCAGTAAGGGCAATGCGCCTCCCTTCTTCACGGCCTATCTGCTTTAGTTGATCCGCCATTGTCATCAGTTTTTCTCCATGCTGCGGCACCCGCTGTGCCAGCTTATACAATAATGTCTGAACATCTTGTGTATTCCCTGCTTGCACCATGTAGTTTACCAGCACGGTTATTTGTTGTCCGCTCATCTTCTCCAGCATAAACAGGCGGGTAAGTTTATCCAGCAACTGCGCCATGTCGCGCTGGCGAATGTGTTTTTGTACTAATGTCAGCGCTGCCATACTGCGATTCTGCATGATCTCATCATCTGGAATAACCGTCACATCCACCAACGGAAATGGTGTGCTGTAAAGTTGAAGGGCGGTTCCAGAATCCTCAAAGTGATCCAGCCAGTTCATTGAGCCTTGCCATGGGCTTTGCTTGCCATGGTAAAAGAGAACAGGAATAACCAGCGGCAGAGTGTCGTTTCCAGCCTCAAGATGACGCTGCATCGCTGCGATAGCGTAGCGCATCAGGCGAAATGACATGTGCTTATCCGGTGAGCTTTGATGCTCAATGAGCACATGTACATAGCCATGTCCGCTGGTGGTTTCCAGTGAGTAGAGAATATCGCTGAAATAGGGGCGCAGATCGTCCTCCACAAAACTGCCTGATTCCAGACGGAGCGTTTCCAGCCTGCATATTTTGATTAACGAGGGAGGAAGATGAAGTTCGATAAAGTCCCGCGCGGTTTCCACGCGGGAGAGGAAGGTTTTAAATACTGCGTCATGTGGTGTTGTTACTTCCGCCATCGTTAATCATCCGTGAGTGGTGAATATGGCAGCATTCTGGCATTAGCAATCAACGTCTAACAGTACAGGATAAAAGGCTTTTCTCCCTTTGCGGCGAAGTACGAAAAGCCATGTTCAGAGGCTCTTACAGATAGCATTTCATTGCGAGCGACGTTCCATTTGCTAGGCATGCCTTGCCGATGCCAGCAGGGCGCCTATCAGCATAAATAGCGAGCCAAACACTTTGTTCAGCGCCTTCATTTGCTTTGGTCCTTTAATCCAGCCAGCAATGCGCGTGGCCAACGTCGCGTAACCGATCATCACAATGATATCGACCACGATGGTCGTGACGCCAAGCACCACGTACTGCATCAACTGCGGTTCTTGCGGCAGGATAAACTGAGGGAACAGAGCGGCAAGGAAAACTATGCTCTTAGGATTGGTCAGATTAACAAAGACCGCGCGTTTGAACAGCCGGCTGCGCGATTGCGTATTCGCCATGGTATTCAGATCGATAGCACCCGCCGCCCGCCATTGTTGAATACCCAGCCAAATCAGATAGGCCGCTCCCGCCCACTTCAGCACCTCAAATGCGATCACCGAACGTGAAAATAGCGTTCCCAGTCCTACGCCAACCAGAACGATATGAATACCCAACCCGGTCTGCAAACCTGCAATCGACGCGCTGGCACCGCGATATCCGTGGCTGATGGCGGTGGTCATGGTATTGATTGCGCCAGAGCCTGGGGACAAGCTCAAAATAATAGAGGTCAGCAGGTAGGCGAACCACCATTCAAAGGTCATGAGAAACTCCCGGATTGTCTATTTTTATGCCACAATACGCTACTGCCGTTAGGTTGTGTCAGTGACGGCGAAAAAAACGATTTTACTTGGTCAGCGAGGCTGGATACCCGATGTTTCAGCAGCAAAAAGACTGGGAAACAAGAGAAAACGCGTTTGCTGCTTTTTCCATGGGGCCACTGACAGATTTCTGGCGTCAGCGGGAAGAAGCGGAATTTACGGGCGTGGATGATATTCCCGTACATTTTGTTCGTTTTCATGCAGAAAAAAACGATCGCGTCATCGTCGTCTGTCCTGGACGCATTGAAAGCTACGTGAAATACGCTGAACTGGCGTATGACCTGTTTCATTCTGGTTTTGACGTTCTCATTATCGATCACCGTGGCCAGGGGCGTTCCGGGCGTATGCTTTCGGATCCGCATCGCGGTCATGTCGATAACTTTAATGATTATGTCGACGATCTAACCGCCTTCTGGCAGCAGGAAGTGCTACCCGGCCCGTGGAGAAAACGCTATATCCTGGCGCATTCAATGGGCGGGGCGATTGCCACGTTATTCCTGCAGCGCCACCCGAATCAGTGTGATGCCATCGCGCTTTGCGCACCGATGTTTGGTATTGTGATGCGCTTTCCCGACTGGATGGTGCGCCATATACTGGACTGGGCCGAAGGGCATCCGCGGATCCGCGAAGGCTATGCGATGGGAACCGGGCGCTGGCGGGCGCTGCCGTTCGGTATGAATGCGTTAACCCATAGTCGACAGCGCTATCGGCGCAATCTACGCTTTTATGCTGATGAGCCGCGGTTGCGCGTTGGCGGCCCCACCTATCACTGGGTACGTGAAGGGATTCTGGCTGGCGAACAGGTTTTGGCTGGCGCCGGAGATGATGCGACGCCGACGCTGCTGATTCAGGCTGAAGAAGAGCGTGTGGTAGATAACCGCATGCACGATCGTTTTTGTGAACTCCGCGCCGCAGCGGGCCATCCTGTAGAAGGGGGTCAGCCGCTTGTCATCAAAGGCGCGTACCATGAGATCCTTTTTGAAAAGGACGCCATGCGCTCAGTCGCGCTTAACGCTATTGTCGAATTTTTCGACAAGCATAACTCATCCAGCGGAACCCGCTTTGCCTAGAGGTTGAATTTTCTTATGTATCAGGTTGTTGCGTCTGATTTAGACGGTACGCTGCTTTCTCCCGACCATACTCTGTCCCCTTATGCCAAAGAGACGCTGAAGTTATTGACCGCTCGCGGCGTTAACTTCGTGTTTGCGACTGGCCGTCATCATGTTGATGTGGGGCAAATTCGCGATAACCTCGGCATTAAAACCTACATGATCACGTCCAACGGCGCGCGCGTGCATGATTCTGACGGGAATCTAGTGTTTTCCCATAACCTGGATCGCGATATTGCCAGCGACCTGTTTGGCGTAGTGAATGCAAACCCGGACATCGTGACCAACGTATATCGTGATGATGAGTGGTTTATGAATCGCCATCGTCCGGACGAAATGCGTTTCTTCAAAGAAGCGGTGTTTAACTATTCACTGTTTGAACCTGCATTACTGGAGCCTGAGGGCGTCAGCAAAGTGTTCTTCACCACCGACTCTCACGAAAGGCTACTGCCGCTGGAGCAGGCGATTAACGCCCGCTGGGGCGATCGCGTCAACGTCAGCTTCTCTACGCTTACCTGTCTGGAAGTCATGGCTGGCGGCGTATCGAAAGGTCATGCGCTGGAAGCGGTAGCAAAAGCGATGGGCTACAGCCTGAAAGACTGCATCGCCTTTGGCGACGGGATGAACGATGCGGAAATGCTCTCCATGGCAGGTAAAGGCTGCATCATGGGCAACGCCCACCAGCGCCTGAAGGATCTGCACCCGGAACTGGAAGTCATTGGTCTTAATGCCGACGATGCCGTGCCACACTATCTGCGTGAACTGTTTTTGCAGTAACCTTCTGTTCGTTAGTTGACCAGTTGTCAACTAAAAACTTCGCTACAATGGGTGTACCTTTTGTTAAGAGACATCCATTGTGGCGTTACTCATCATTACCACAATTCTGTGGGCCTTTTCCTTTAGCCTGTTTGGCGAGTACCTTGCCGGTCATGTCGATAGCTATTTTGCGGTGCTGGTGCGCGTTGGGCTGGCGGCGCTGGTGTTCCTGCCGTTTCTACGTACTCGTGGGCACAGCGTAAAAACGATCGGGCTGTATATGCTGGTGGGTGCCATGCAGCTTGGCATTATGTACATGCTGAGTTTTCACGCCTATCTGTACCTGACGGTTTCAGAACTGCTGCTCTTTACCGTGCTGACGCCGCTCTACATTACGCTGATTTATGATCTGATGAGCGGGCGTCGTCTGCGCTGGAGTTACGCCTTTAGTGCGTTACTGGCGGTGATTGGCGCGGGGATCATTCGTTACGATCAGGTGACCAGCCACTTCTGGACCGGTCTGCTGCTGGTGCAGTTGTCCAATATCAGCTTTGCGATTGGTATGGTGGGCTATAAACGTCTGATGGAGACGCGGCCAATGCCGCAGCACAACGCCTTTGCCTGGTTTTATATGGGCGCCTTTATGGTGGCTGTCGTGGCCTGGTTCATGCTGGGCAATGCGCAGAAAATGCCTGCAACCACGCTACAGTGGGGAATTCTGGTCTTTCTTGGCGTGGCGGCGTCCGGCATTGGTTACTTTATGTGGAACTACGGCGCGACCCAGGTGGATGCGGGCACGCTGGGCATCATGAACAATATGCATGTCCCTGCCGGACTGCTGGTTAACCTAGCTATCTGGCATCAACAACCTCACTGGCCAAGCTTCATCATTGGTGCGGCTGTGATAGTGGCTTCACTGTGGGTACATCGAAAGTGGGTCGTTCCGCACTCCGTACAAACGGCAGGTGATCGCAGGCGTGATTCCGCGCTGAGCGAATAAACGCTTCTGTGACCGGCTGTCGCTGCTCGCCATCACGCACGGCGGCGTACAGTCGGCTCCACAACCCATCACCCAGGGTTTTGGTCACTACCAGGCCCTGGCGTTCAAAACTCTCCACCACCCAGTGCGGTAATGCCGCGATACCCATTCTGGCTGCAACCATCTGAATCAGCAGCAAGGTGTTATCCACGCTTTTCAGCGACGGACTAACGCCTGCAGGCTGCAGAAAATGCCGCCATACATCCAGTCGACTCCGCTGTACCGGGTAAATCAGCAGCGTCTCGCTGGCCAAATCTTCCGGTGTGATTTGTGTTTTGCTGGCCAACGGATGGTCAGGCGCCAGTACCAGGCGGACTTCAAAATCAAACATCGGTGAGTAGTGTAATCCGCTGCGCGGCAGGATGTCGGAGGTTAACACCAGATCCAGCTCATCCTGCTGTAGCGCTGGTTGCGGATCGAACGTCACGCCGGATTTAAAGTCCATCTCCACCTGCGGCCAGTTGGCACGAAAATTCTCCAGCGCGGGCGTCAGCCATTGAATACAACTGTGACATTCAATCGCGATTCGCAGCCGGGTTTGCTGCGGTTCGTTGCAGGCCTGCAGCGCACGACCAATTTGCGGCAACACCTGATTGGCTAACTGCAGCAGGATTTCTCCCTGCGGCGTAAAGCGCAGAGGCTGGCTTTTACGGATAAAAAGTCGAAAGCCAAGGCGCTGCTCCAGATCGCTGAACTGGTGAGAAAGGGCGGATTGGGTCTGATGCAACGTCGCCGCTGCGGCTGCCAGAGAACCACTATTCCGCAACGCCTGGAGCGTTTTCAGGTGTTTAATCTCGATCATGAAAGTCCTTCACTTCGGCATGAACAAATTGCGCTTGAGGAATATACAGTAACCGCCAATTATGGATGTGTAAACATCTGGACGGCTAAAATCCTTCGTCTTTTAAATTTATGGTGCGTTGGCTTCGTTTCCCCACCCCAGTCACTTACTTCAGTAAGCTCCTGGGGATGAGTAAACTTGCCGCCTTCCCTAAATTCAAAATCCATAGGATTTACATATAATTAGAGGAAGAAAAATGACAATATTGAATCACACCCTCGGTTTCCCTCGCGTTGGCCTGCGTCGCGAGTTGAAGAAAGCGCAAGAAAGCTACTGGGCGGGAAATTCTTCCTGTGAAGATTTGCTGACCGTTGGCCGCGAGCTGCGTGCCCGCCACTGGGATCAGCAGAAGCAGGCGGGCGTTGACCTGCTGCCGGTGGGTGATTTTGCCTGGTACGATCACGTGCTGACTACCAGCCTACTGCTCGGCAACGTTCCGGCTCGCCATCAAAATAAAGACGGCTCGGTCGATATCGATACCTTATTCCGCATTGGCCGTGGCCGCGCACCAACGGGTGAACCCGCGGCGGCGGCAGAAATGACCAAATGGTTTAACACCAACTATCACTACATGGTGCCAGAGTTCACTAAAGGTCAGCAGTTTAAACTGACCTGGACCCAACTGCTGGATGAAGTGGACGAAGCGCTGGCGCTCGGTCACAAGGTGAAGCCTGTGCTGCTGGGGCCGGTAACCTACCTGTGGTTGGGTAAAGTGAAAGGCGAACAGTTTGACCGCCTGAGCCTGTTGAACGACATTCTGCCGGTTTACCAGCAGGTGCTGGCCGAGCTGGCGAACCGCGGTATTGAGTGGGTGCAGATTGACGAACCCGCTCTAGTGCTGGAATTACCGCAAGCGTGGCTGGACGCCTTCAAACCAGCTTATGACGCGCTGACGGGTCAGGTGAAGCTGCTACTGACCACTTACTTCGAAGGCGTAACGCCAAACCTGGATACCATTACCGCCCTGCCGGTGCAGGGACTGCACGTTGACTTCGTGCACGGCAAAGATGATGCAGCCGAGCTGCACACGCGTCTGCCAGCCGACTGGCTGCTGTCAGCGGGGCTAGTGAACGGCCGCAACGTCTGGCGTGCCGATCTCAGCGAAAAATACGCACAAATCAAAGATATCGTCGGGAAACGTAACCTGTGGGTGGCTTCTTCCTGCTCCCTGCTGCATAGCCCAATCGATCTCAGTGTGGAAACCCGCCTTGATGCAGAAGTGAAGAGCTGGTTTGCCTTCGCGTTGCAAAAGTGCGGCGAGCTGGCGCTGCTGCGCGATGCGTTGAATAGCGGTGATACGGCAGCAATTGTTGAGTGGAGCGCACCGATTCAGGCTCGTCGTCACTCTACCCGTGTACACAACGCCACAGTGGAAAAACGTCTGGCGGCAATCACCGCCCAGGACAGCCAGCGCGCTAACGCTTACCCGGTTCGTGCCGAGGCGCAACGTGCCCGCTTTAATCTGCCGGCATGGCCGACTACGACTATCGGTTCATTCCCGCAAACCACAGAAATTCGCGGCCTGCGCCTGGATTTCAAAAAGGGCAACCTGGATGCTGGGAACTATCGCACCGGAATTGCGGAACATATTAAACAGGCGATTGTTGAACAGGAACGTCTGGGTCTCGACGTGCTGGTACACGGTGAAGCCGAGCGTAATGACATGGTCGAATACTTTGGCGAACACCTGGACGGCTTCGTCTTTACCCAGAACGGTTGGGTGCAGAGCTACGGCTCTCGCTGCGTGAAGCCGCCGGTGGTGATTGGCGACGTCAGCCGCCCGGAAGCGATCACCGTGGAGTGGGCGAAATATGCCCAGTCGCTGACCGACAAACCGGTAAAAGGCATGCTGACCGGTCCGGTGACCATTCTCTGCTGGTCATTCCCGCGTGAAGACGTGACGCGTGAAACCATCGCGAAGCAGATCGCGCTGGCGCTGCGTGATGAAGTGGCGGATCTGGAAGCGGCGGGTATCGGCATCATCCAGATTGATGAACCGGCACTGCGCGAAGGTTTACCACTGCGTCGCAGCGACTGGGCGGCGTATCTGGAGTGGGGAGTGGAAGCCTTCCGCATTAACGCGGCGGTAGCGAAGGATGAAACCCAGATCCACACCCACATGTGTTATTGCGAGTTCAACGACATCATGGACTCCATTGCGGCGCTGGATGCGGACGTGATCACCATTGAAACCTCGCGCTCTGATATGGAGTTGCTGGAATCGTTTGAAGAGTTCGACTATCCGAATGAAATCGGGCCGGGCGTATACGATATTCACTCGCCGAACGTTCCGAGCGTGGAGTGGATTGAAGCCCTGTTGAAGAAAGCCGAGCAGCGCATTCCAGCAGAACGTCTGTGGGTGAACCCGGACTGCGGCCTGAAAACCCGCGGCTGGCCGGAAACCCGTGCCGCGCTGGCGAACATGGTCAAAGCGGCGCAGAATCTGCGTCAGGCGTAATTCGGTGCCCGGGAAGCGCTGGTGCTTACCCGGGTTACAGGAAATCGCAATAGTTGTAGGCCCGGTCAGGCGTCGCTGCCACCGGGCAATTAACGTTTATTTCTTCCCACCGTATTGCACGAACCACTCCAGCATTCTCTGCCAACCGTCTTTCGCGGACTCTTCGTGATAGCTCGGGCGATAATCGGCGTTGAACGCATGTCCGGCATCGGGATAGACCACGATTTCCGCTTTAGCATTGGCGGCGCGTAGCGCCTGGCGCATTGTTTCAACGGTATCTTGCGGAATGCTGGTGTCCTGGCCGCCATAAAGCCCCAAAACGGGGGCGTTAAGATCGGTTGCGATATCAACGGGATGTTTTGGCGAGTTGAGGGTTTTGTCACCCACCAGTTTGCCATACCACGCCACGGCCGCTTTTAACTGCGGATTATGTGCGGCATACAGCCAGGTGATGCGTCCACCCCAGCAAAATCCGGTGATCATCAACTGGTGCGCATCTCCTCCGTTGCGGGAGGCCCAGCTAGCGACGTGGTCCAGATCGGCCAGTACCTGAGAGTCAGGCACTTTGGCGACAAGGCCACTAAGCAGCGTAGGGATATCGGCAAAGTCATTGGGATCGCCTTCGCGAAAATAGAGTTCTGGTGCGATAGCCAGATACCCTTCCAGAGCCAGACGACGGCAAACGTCACGAATGTGCTCATGAATACCAAAAATCTCCTGCACGACAATGACTACGGGCAGCAGGCCATCAGTCTGTTTTGGTCGTGCGTGATACGCTGGCATATCATCGCCTTGTGAAGGTATGGACGTTACACCGGCGATAATTGCATTATCCGGGGTGTGAACCGTGGTAGACGTCGGTGGAGATACAGCAGGTGCAAAGCCAGATTGTCGTGTTGTCATGGTATTCTCCGTACCCTTAAATATTCAGCAAAAAAGCGCATTGTTAACTATAGACACATGCAACGAACCACATTGCCTTAAACGGTCTATCTTTTGTGCAGGGCTTACTTATATCGCATCATTTATGTGATAAAGATCACCATTTAATGGTAATCGAATGCAATTGATTTACATCATAGTGATGACTGTCACGAAAATATGTTTATGCCTTCGGTAAAGTGTGTTTTTGCTTCTTCTGACAAAACCGATTCACAGAGGAGTTTTTATGTCTAAGTCTGATGTTTTTCATCTCGGCCTCACTAAGAACGATTTACAAGGGGCTACGCTTGCTATCGTCCCTGGCGACCCGGAGCGTGTGGAAAAGATCGCCGCGCTGATGGATAAGCCGGTTAAGCTGGCATCTCATCGCGAGTTCACCACCTGGCGTGCTGAGCTGGATGGTAAAGCCGTGATCGTTTGCTCTACCGGTATCGGCGGCCCGTCCACCTCTATTGCCGTAGAAGAACTGGCACAGCTGGGCATTCGTACCTTCCTGCGTATCGGTACGACTGGCGCTATCCAGCCGCATATCAACGTGGGTGATGTACTGGTTACCACTGCATCTGTTCGTCTGGACGGTGCAAGCCTACACTTCGCACCAATGGAATTCCCGGCCGTTGCGGACTTCGAGTGCACCACCGCGCTGGTGGAAGCGGCGAAATCTATCGGCGCCACCACTCACGTGGGTGTTACTGCGTCTTCTGACACCTTCTACCCAGGCCAGGAGCGTTATGACACCTTCTCTGGTCGCGTCGTGAGTCGTTTCAAAGGCTCAATGGAAGAGTGGCAGTCTATGGGCGTTATGAACTACGAAATGGAATCTGCTACGCTGCTGACCATGTGCGCAAGCCAGGGTCTGCGTGCCGGTATGGTCGCGGGTGTTATCGTGAACCGTACTCAGCAAGAGATCCCTAATGCGGAAACGATGAAACAAACGGAAAGTCACGCGGTGAAAATCGTGGTAGAAGCCGCGCGTCGTTTACTGTAATTCTCCCTTCTATTCAAAAAGGCCGACGCGTTCGGCCTTTTTATTTTGCGTAGTGCCTCGCAGGAAATTCCTTTTAAACTGGACGTTTATACAGCACAATTCTATTTTGTGCGGGTAAGTCGTTGCTGTAAGGGGGCGTTGTGGATATTTCAATTATGATGAGTGCCGTGTTGGCGTTAGCCGCAGGGCTACTGGTAGGGTGGCTGGCGACAAAAGCACGCGCCGATCAAATCCGTGCCGACCTCATCGAAGAGCGACGTGAACTGGATATTGCGCTAAGCGCCGCTCGCCAGCAGCTCTCGCAGGAAGCTCACTGGCGTGATGAGTGCGAACTACTCAATAACGAATTGCGCAGTCTGCACAGTATCAACACCTCTCTGGAAGCCGATCTCCGTGAAGTCACTACCCGGCTGGAAGCAACGCAACAGCATGCGGAAGATAAAATCCGCCAGATGATCAACAGCGAACAGCGTCTGAGCGAACAGTTTGAAAATCTGGCGAATCGTATTTTTGAGCACAGCAACCGCCGTGTTGATGAGCAAAATCGCCAAAGTCTGAACAGCCTGCTTGCGCCGCTTCGTGAACAACTGGACGGTTTTCGTCGCCAGGTTCAGGATAGCTTTGGTAAAGAGGCGCAAGAACGCCATACCCTGGCACACGAAATTCGTAATCTCCAGCAACTGAATGCGCAGATGGCGCAGGAAGCGGTAAACCTGACGCGGGCATTAAAAGGCGATAACAAAACGCAGGGTAACTGGGGAGAGGTCGTACTCACGCGGGTACTCGAAGCCTCTGGTCTGCGTGAAGGTTATGAATATGAAACCCAGGTCAGCATCGAAAACGACGCCCGTTCGCGAATGCAGCCTGATGTCATCGTTCGGCTACCGCAGGGTAAAGATGTGGTGATCGATGCGAAAATGACGCTGGTCGCCTATGAGCGCTATTTTAACGCAGAAGATGAATACACCCGCGAAAGTGCATTGCAGGAGCACATCGCCTCGGTGCGCAACCATATTCGACTACTGGGGCGCAAAGATTATCAGCAGCTTCCTGGGCTGCGTACGCTTGACTACGTGCTGATGTTTATCCCCGTTGAGCCCGCTTTTTTGCTGGCGCTCGACAGACAGCCCGAACTGATTACCGAAGCGCTTAGAAATAACATTATGCTGGTGAGCCCTACTACGCTGTTGGTGGCATTGCGCACGATCGCCAACCTGTGGCGCTACGAGCATCAGAGTCGTAATGCGCAACAAATTGCCGATCGGGCCAGCAAACTTTATGACAAGATGCGGTTGTTTGTGGATGATATGTCGGCAATAGGTCAAAGCCTGGACAAAGCCCAGGACAACTACCGACAGGCGATGAAAAAACTCTCTTCCGGTCGTGGAAACGTCCTGTCGCAGGCAGAAGCTTTTCGTAGTTTAGGCGTGGAAATTAAGCGCGAGATAAATCCTGAGCTGGCTGAACAAGCTACTACACAGGATGAGGAATACCGCTTGCGCTCGGTCCCTGAGACGCAACAAGATGCGTCTTACCCCGAGGATGAAGCGGTAAATCAGCAATCAAACTAGTCCATTTGGGGTAGTTGAACCCGGTAGAAGGGTAGGGCAAATTGGCCCAATCTGTTACACTTCTCGAACATTTTTTGGATGAGCAGGCACTGAGATGGTGGATAATTCACAAGAAACGACGCACTTTGGCTTTCAGACCGTCGCTAAAGAGCAGAAAGCTGACATGGTGGCCCACGTTTTTCATTCTGTGGCGTCTAAATATGACGTTATGAATGACTTAATGTCATTTGGCATTCATCGTTTGTGGAAGCGCTTCACCATTGATTGCAGTGGCGTGCGTCGCGGGCAAACCGTTCTCGATTTAGCAGGCGGTACCGGCGATCTGACGGCGAAATTCTCTCGCATGGTTGGTGAAACCGGCAAAGTTGTGCTGGCGGATATCAATGACTCAATGCTCAAAATGGGTCGCGAAAAGCTGCGTAATATTGGCGTGGTAGGTAACGTTGAGTACGTTCAGGCGAATGCGGAAGCATTACCTTTCCCTGACAACACGTTTGACTGCATCACCATCTCTTTCGGTCTGCGCAACGTAACGGATAAAGACAAAGCATTACGCTCCATGTACCGCGTATTGAAGCCGGGCGGACGTCTACTGGTGCTGGAATTCTCCAAACCCATAATCGAACCGTTGAGCAAAGCCTACGACGCATACTCTTTCCATGTTCTGCCGCGCATAGGTTCAATGGTAGCAAGCGATGCGGACAGCTACCGTTATTTGGCGGAGTCCATCCGTATGCATCCCGATCAGGACACCTTAAAAGCAATGATGCAAGATGCCGGGTTCGAAAGCGTTGATTACTACAACCTGACAGCAGGTGTCGTTGCGCTGCACCGTGGTTACAAGTTCTGACAGGAGAGTGGGGATGCCTTTAAAACCCTTAGTAACCGCAGGCGTTGAAAATCTGCTCAACACCTTTCTGTACCGTTCTCCTGCGCTGAAGTCAGCCCGAACGCGTTTACAGGGTAAGGTGCTACGTGTTGATCTCAAAGGATTTTCAACACCGTTAGTCCTGGTATTTAGCGAGCGCCAGGTCGATGTGCTGGGGGCATGGGAAGGCGAAGCCGATTGCACCGTAATCACATATGCCAGTGTGTTACCGAAATTGCGTGACCGACAGCAACTCACCACGCTTATCCGCAGCGGTGAGCTGGAAGTCCAGGGCGATATCCAGGTAGTACAGAACTTTGTTGCGCTGGCCGATCTGGCGGAGTTGGATCCTGCAGAACTGTTAGCACCCTATACCGGCGATATCGTCGCGGAAGGGGTCAGCAAAGTCTTGCGTGGTGGAGCGAAGTTCCTGTGCCATAACTTTCAGCGCCAGCAGCGCTATGTCGCCGAAGCGATCACTGAAGAGTGGCGCATGGCTCCTGGTCCACTAGAGGTTGCATGGTTTGCTGAAGAAACGGCAGCCGTTGAGCGCGCGGTTGAATCTCTGGCCAAACGGCTGGAAAAACTGGAGGCCAAATGACGCCAGGTGAAGTACGGCGCCTTTATTTCATCATTCGCACTTTTTTAAGCTACGGTCTTGATGAACTCATCCCCAAAATGCGAATCACGCTGCCGCTTCGGTTGTGGCGTTACTCGTTGTTCTGGATGCCCAGCCGACATAAAGACAAACCGCTGGGAGAAAGGCTGAGACTGGCTTTACAGGAACTCGGCCCAGTGTGGATCAAATTTGGGCAAATGCTCTCTACCCGTCGTGACCTTTTCCCTCCGCACATCGCCGATCAGCTTGCGCTATTGCAGGATCGGGTTGCCCCGTTCGATGGGCTTAGAGCGAAAAAACAAATCGAAGAGGCTATGGGCGGGCTGCCCGTTGAGGAATGGTTTGATGATTTTGAAATCACGCCACTGGCATCTGCGTCTGTTGCTCAGGTCCACACTGCGCGATTGAAATCGAATGGCAAAGAGGTGGTGATCAAAGTTATTCGCCCGGACATACTTCCGGTCATCAAAGCGGATTTAAAACTGATCTACCGCCTGGCTCGTTGGGTTCCTCGTCTGCTGCCAGATGGGCGTCGCCTGCGACCAACAGAAGTCGTCCGTGAATATGAAAAAACGTTGATCGATGAACTGAATCTGCTGCGCGAATCGGCGAACGCCATTCAGCTACGACGTAATTTTGAAGATAGTCCGATGCTGTACATCCCGGAAGTGTATTCCGACTACTGCAGTCAGAACATGATGGTGATGGAGCGTATTTACGGCATCCCGGTTTCAGATGTCACCACGCTTGAGAAGAACGGCACCAATATGAAACTGTTGGCCGAGCGTGGTGTTCAGGTCTTCTTTACTCAGGTATTCCGCGACAGCTTTTTCCATGCGGATATGCACCCCGGGAACATTTTTGTCAGTTATGAGCACCCTGAAAACCCGAAATACATTGGTATTGATTGTGGGATTGTGGGCTCTTTAAACAAAGAAGATAAGCGTTACCTGGCTGAAAACTTCATTGCGTTCTTTAACCGCGATTACCGCAAAGTTGCTGAACTGCACGTAGATTCTGGTTGGGTTCCGCCGGATACCAACGTAGAAGAGTTTGAATTTGCCATTCGTACCGTGTGCGAGCCGATTTTTGAAAAGCCGCTGGCGGAGATTTCCTTTGGTCACGTGCTGTTGAATCTGTTCAACACTGCGCGCCGCTTCAATATGGAAGTTCAGCCTCAACTGGTATTGCTCCAGAAGACGCTGCTGTACGTTGAAGGTGTCGGACGACAACTCTACCCGCAGTTAGATTTGTGGAAAACGGCTAAGCCATTCCTCGAATCCTGGATTAAAGATCAGGTCGGTATTCCAGCGCTCGTTAGGGCATTTAAAGAAAAAGCACCGTTCTGGGTCGAAAAAATGCCAGAAATACCTGAACTGGTGTATGACAGTTTGCGCCAGGGCAAATATTTACAGCACAGTGTTGATAAGATTGCCCGCGAGCTTCACGCGAATCATGTACGCCAGGGACAATCCCGTTATTTATTGGGCATTGGCGCAACATTGTTGCTAAGTGGAATATTCCTGCTGGTAAGCCGCCCTGAGTGGGGGCTTATGCCGGGCTGGTTAATGGCGGGAGGCGTCATAGCCTGGTTGATCGGCTGGCGCAAAATGCGCTGAATTTTTCATCGCCCAAGGCAGGTCGTGTAACGTATACTACGGCCTTATTAATTCATCATCTATGACAGAGGAACATGTATGGGTGGTATCAGTATTTGGCAGTTGTTGATCATTGCCGTCATCGTTGTACTGCTATTTGGCACCAAGAAACTCGGCTCCATCGGTTCCGATCTTGGCGCGTCGATCAAAGGCTTCAAAAAAGCGATGGGTGATGATGAGCCTAAGCAAGATAAGACCAGCCAGGACGCTGATTTTACTGCTAAATCCATCACCGATAAGCAGGGTGAAGTGAAAAAGGAAGACGCCAAAAGCCAAGATAAAGAGCAGGTATAATCCGTGTTTGATATCGGTTTTAGCGAACTGTTATTGGTGTTCGTGATCGGCCTCATTGTTCTGGGGCCGCAACGATTACCTGTAGCGGTAAAAACGGTTGCTGGCTGGGTTCGCGCTTTGCGTTCCCTTGCAACTACTGTTCAGAATGAACTGACCCAGGAGCTTAAGCTTCAGGAGTTTCAGGACAGCCTGAAGAAAGTAGAGAAAGCGAGCCTGACAAATCTGACCCCGGAGCTGAAAGCGTCAATGGATGAGCTGCGTGAAGCGGCGGAATCGATGAAGCGTTCTTACAGCGTGCACGATCCTGAGAAAGCGAGCGATGAAGCGCACACTATCCATAATCCGGTGGTGAAAGAAGGTGAAGCGCAGCGAGAAGGGGTCACCCCTGCCGCCGCTGAAAACCAGGCCAGTTCGCCGGAGCAAAAACCGGAATCCGCGGGTGCTAAAACGCCAGAGCAGACGGAAAACACTTCCGCCACGTTGATGGATGCAGAAAAGAAAGCTGCCGCACCTGTTGTCGAATCCTCCCCCTCGTCGAGTGATAAACCGTAAACATGGCTGTAGAAGATACCCAACCGCTCATTACGCATCTTATCGAGCTGCGTAAGCGACTCCTGAACTGCATTATTGCGGTTATCGTGATCTTTCTGGCGTTGGTTTACTTTGCCAACGACATTTACCATATGGTTGCGGCACCGCTGATTAAACAGATGCCGCAGGGTGCAACGATGATCGCCACCGATGTGGCCTCACCGTTCTTTACCCCTATAAAGTTAACCTTCATGGTGTCGCTGATCCTGTCAGCGCCAGTGATCCTCTACCAGGTATGGGCATTCATTGCGCCTGCTTTGTACAAACATGAACGTCGCCTGGTTGTGCCGCTGCTGGTCTCCAGCTCGTTGTTGTTCTACATCGGCATGGCATTCGCCTATTTTGTCGTCTTCCCGTTGGCGTTTGGTTTTCTGGCTAACACGGCTCCGCAAGGCGTGCAGGTATCGACGGACATTGCCAGCTATCTCAGCTTCGTAATGGCGCTATTTATGGCTTTCGGTGTCTCTTTTGAGGTCCCTGTCGCCATTGTGCTGCTATGCTGGATGGGCATTACGACACCTGAAGATTTACGTAAGAAACGACCTTACGTTGTGGTGGGAGCATTCGTCGTCGGGATGTTACTGACCCCGCCAGATGTCTTCTCGCAAACGTTGTTGGCGATACCGATGTACTGCCTGTTTGAAGTGGGCGTTTTCTTCTCTCGTTTCTATGTCGGTAAGCGACGTACGCGAGATGAGGACAACGAGGCTGAAGAAGCAAAAGAAGCCGAAGCCACCGAGAAAACAGAAGAGTAAATTCAACCGCCCGTCAGGGCGGTTGTCATATGGGAGGTAGCATGTTTGATATTGGCGTTAATTTAACCAGTTCACAATTTGCGAAAGACAGGGATGATGTTGTGGCGCGCGCCTTTGCTGCGGGCGTAAACGGTATGCTTCTGACCGGAACAAACCTGCACGAAAGCCAGCAGGCGCTGAAGTTGGCGCAACATTATCCGCATTGCTGGTCCACGGCTGGCGTGCACCCGCATGACAGTAGCCAATGGCAATCCTCAACGGAAGACGAGATTATCGCGCTGGCAAACCAGTCTGAGGTGGTCGCTATTGGCGAGTGCGGTCTGGATTTCAATCGCAATTTCTCCACGCCACAGGAGCAGGAACGTGCTTTTGAGGCACAACTGCGCATTGCCGCTGAACTGCAGATGCCGGTTTTCATGCATTGTCGGGATGCCCATGAGCGTTTTCTGACGTTGCTGGAGCCGTGGCTGGATAGTCTCCCGGGCGCGGTGCTGCACTGTTTTACCGGAACGCGGCAGGAGATGCAGGATTGTGTGGACCGAGGGCTTTATATTGGTATTACCGGCTGGGTCTGTGATGAGCGCCGTGGGATGGAACTGCGGGAACTGCTGCCGTTTATTCCGGTAGAAAGACTACTGATCGAAACCGATGCGCCTTACCTACTTCCTCGCGACTTAACGCCTAAACCGACGTCACGGCGCAATGAACCGGCGCACCTGCCACATATTCTTGAGCGTATTGCCCACTGGCGCGGAGAAGATCCTCAATGGCTGTCAGCAACCATTGATGCTAACGTCCGAACGTTGTTCGAAGTGACCTTCTAAACGGCTTAAATTTTTCGAAAACCGGTATTTTTCACGCTCTGCTTAACTTCTTTATTCAACAGGTTAAGCAGTAGCATGGAACGCGCTTCGCCATCCGGTTCGGTGAAGATCGCTTTTAGCCCCTCAAATGCCCCTTCAGTAATAATCACGCTGTCCCCTGGCTGAGGAGTTTGCGGGTCCACAATACCTTCAGGCTTGTAGATAGAAAGCTGGTGAATAACGGGAGAAGGGACGGTCGCAGGCGTCGCGCCAAAACGGACGAAATGGCTGACACCACGCGTGGCATTGATAGTGGTGGTGTGGATCACTTCCGGGTCGAACTCGACAAACATGTAATTAGGGAATAGTGGTTCACTGACTGTGGTACGTTTACCGCGCACTATTTTTTCCAGGGTGATCATAGGCGTCAGACAGTTCACCGCCTGTCTTTCCAGGTGTTCCTGGGCTCTCTGAAGTTGCCCACGTTTGCAGTACAGTAAATACCAGGATTGCATAATAACTCTTATCCGCTTGTTCTGAGCGCAAGCATAGCAAAAGCCATGCGTTAAGTTAATTATACCCACCTCAATGCAGGCTGAAACCCAATGGGTATATACGCCCGGGGCTTATATGTATCGCCAGAGTTCACGCTAATTTAACAAAAATACAGCATCACAATGATGAACGCCGTATAATGAAGCGCTTACGAAGAGGCCACAATGGACGCCATGAAATATCACGATTTACGCGACTTCCTGACGCTGCTTGAACAGCAGGGCGAGCTCAAACGCATTTCGCTTGAGGTGGATCCCCATCTGGAAATTACTGAAATTGCCGATCGCACTCTGCGTGCCGGTGGGCCTGCGTTACTGTTTGAGAATCCGAAAGGCTATTCAATGCCGGTGCTGTGTAACCTGTTTGGCACACCAAAGCGTGTTGCGATGGGGATGGGACAAGAAGATGTCTCGGCGCTACGAGAAGTCGGTAAACTGTTGGCGTTTTTGAAAGAGCCAGAGCCACCGAAAGGATTCCGCGATCTGTTTGATAAGCTGCCGCAGTTTAAGCAGGTGTTGAACATGCCGACTAAGCGGTTGCGCGGTGCGCCTTGTCAGCAAAAAATCTACTCGGGCGATGACGTTGATTTAAACCGCATTCCGATTATGACCTGCTGGCCGGAAGATGCCGCGCCGCTGATTACCTGGGGGCTCACCGTAACGCGTGGTCCGCATAAAGAGCGGCAGAATCTGGGCATCTATCGTCAGCAGCTGATTGGCAAAAACAAGCTCATTATGCGCTGGCTGTCCCATCGCGGCGGCGCGCTTGATTACCAGGAGTGGTGCGCAGCGCATCCGGGTGAACGCTTCCCGGTTTCTGTGGCGTTAGGAGCAGATCCTGCGACCATTCTGGGGGCCGTGACGCCGGTCCCTGATACATTATCCGAGTACGCATTTGCCGGGCTGTTGCGCGGAACCAAGACCGAAGTGGTTAAATGTATTTCCAACGACCTGGAAGTGCCTGCCAGCGCTGAAATCGTGCTGGAAGGGTATATTGAACCGGGCGAGCTGGCTCCGGAAGGGCCGTATGGTGATCATACCGGCTACTACAACGAAGTAGATAGCTTCCCGGTCTTTACCGTCACGCACATTACCCAGCGTGAAGATGCAATTTATCACTCTACCTATACCGGACGCCCGCCAGATGAACCCGCGGTGCTCGGCGTGGCGCTGAACGAAGTCTTCGTGCCTATTCTGCAAAAGCAGTTCCCGGAAATCATCGATTTTTATCTACCTCCGGAAGGCTGTTCTTATCGCCTGGCCGTCGTGACGATGAAAAAACAGTACGCTGGTCATGCCAAACGCGTCATGATGGGCGTTTGGTCGTTTTTGCGTCAGTTTATGTACACCAAATTTGTTATTGTTTGCGATGATGACGTCAACGCACGCGACTGGAATGATGTGATTTGGGCAATTACTACCCGTATGGACCCGGCCCGGGATACGGTACTGGTAGAGAATACGCCAATTGATTACCTGGACTTTGCCTCGCCGGTTTCCGGCCTTGGTTCAAAAATGGGGCTGGATGCCACAAATAAATGGCCGGGCGAAACCCAACGCGAATGGGGACGTCCGATTAAAAAGGATCCTGAAGTGACTGCGCGCATTGACGCAATTTGGGATGAACTGGCCATCTTTAATGACGGCAAAAGCGCCTGAGGCGCGATCGTTTTGCCTATTGATCCGACAGAGAGAGCGCATGACAACCTTAAGCTGTAAAGTGACCTCGGTAGAAGCTATCACTGACACCGTATATCGCGTTCGTTTAGTGCCAGACGCGGCGTTTTCCTTTCGTGCTGGCCAGTATTTAATGGTCGTGATGGATGAAAGGGATAAGCGTCCGTTCTCCATGGCATCAACGCCGGACGAGCAAGGATTCATTGAGCTGCACGTTGGCGCCTCTGAGCTAAATCTTTACGCCATGGCCGTGATGGACCGCATTCTGAAAGACCGGGAAATCAAAGTCGACATTCCGCATGGCGAAGCCTGGCTGCGAGATGAAGACGAGCGCCCGCTGATCCTGATTGCCGGTGGTACAGGGTTCTCTTACGTGCGTTCTATTCTGCTTACCGCGCTCGCGCGCAACCCAAACCGCGATATCACCATTTACTGGGGCGGTCGCGAGGAGAAGCATCTCTACGATCTCTCCGAGCTGGAAGCGCTGTCTGTGAACCACCCGAATCTGCGCGTTGAGCCAGTGGTGGAACAGCCTGAAGACGGCTGGCGTGGTCGTACGGGAACCGTGTTAACGGCAGTATTGCAGGATTACGGTACCCTGGCGGAGCATGATATCTACATTGCCGGGCGTTTTGAAATGGCCAAAATCGCGCGCGATCTCTTCTGTAATGAGCGCAGTGCGCGTGAAGATCGCCTGTTTGGCGACGCTTTCGCGTTCATTTAAGCGCTGTGCGCCGGGGCCCTTCCGGCGCATTCATCACCAACCTTACTTCTTCTAACAGGGTGCAAGCCCGGTCTCGTTGTTTCTCTTTTTCACCACGTTTTTTAGTAAACATATTTTTCCTGTCTATTAATCACAAAACTTAGCTTTTGTGACAGGTCTCTTTTTGTTTAGTAAACAAAATTGGCAAACTAGGCACAATCAAATTGCGAGGCGCAAACGAGGAAAACCATGAGGCTCGGACTGGATATTGGCGGGACTAAAATCGAAGCAGTGGTGATTGATAACGCGGGTGAAATTGTTTACCGCGAGCGATGCGCGACACCAAAGCAGAGTTACGGTGATTTTTTCCAGGCCGTGACGGAGATGATTGCTAAGGCCAGACTGGCCGTTAATCAGCCTTTATCGGTTGGCGTTGGGGTGCCTGGCGCGGTGGATAGCGAAGGTTTGATTAAGAATTCGAACATCCTAGTGCTGAATCAGCAGGCCTTTGCGCAAGACCTTGAGCGAGCATCAGGAATGCCAGTGCCGGTTACCAATGATGCCAACTGCTTTACCTTGTCGGAAGCGATGGACGGTAGCGGACACGGGCATAGCGTGGTATTTGGCGTGATCCTCGGTACCGGTTGCGGCGGTGGACTATGCATCGATAACCGCTTGATCTCTGGACCTAACGCCTGCGCAGGAGAGTGGGGGCATAATGCATTGCCGCGCTACCACGAATCTCAGGACGGGGCTGGAGTGAGATGCTATTGCGGACAGTTGAACTGTATTGAGAGCTTTATTTCCGGTAGCGGTCTGGAACGCCAGTACCTGAATCACACCGCGCAGCATGTGGGTGTGCCACAAATTATGCAACAGGTAGAATCGGGTGATGCGGATGCCTGCTTTGTATGGGAACGTTATTGCGATCAACTGGCGCGTGCGTTGGCGGGCGTGGTGAATACGCTCGATCCCGATGTTATCGTGCTTGGGGGTGGGGTATCCAATATCGATTTACTGTATTCGGGTTTGCAGGCGCGAGTGGCGCAGTACGTATTTGGTAAGCAGTGCCGCACACCGATCGTTCGGGCCCGTCACGGCGACAGCAGCGGCGTACGCGGTGCGGCCTGGCTGGGGGCGCAACAAGCCATAGTAGAATCAATGAGAGTGAAATGACAAAACCTGTACGTATCAGAGATATTGCCGAAGCTTGTGGTGTTTCAGTTGGTGCAGTTTCCCGCGCCCTAAAAGGGCAGCCGGGGCTGCGTGAAGACACCCGGCTGCGCATTATTTCTGTGGCGCAGCAGCAGGGTTATGATTTTTCCCGTCTGCGCACTGACAAGATCAAACGCGTCCTGTTTTTGCTTCACCGCCAGCACAATATCAGCCGGGCATTGCCGTTTTACTCTCAACTGCTGCTGGGCATAGAAGATAACTGTCGTGACCATGGTATTGCGCTGAGCTTTCTCTCCATTGGTCCAGGCGATGCAGTGAGTGAGCAGGTGCTGCTGCACCAGCCTGATGCGCTGATCTGTGCCGGATTTTTTGAGCCTGAATTACTTGGCTTGCTGCAACAGATGAAGCTGCCGTTGGTGCTGGTGGATCTCTGGGCGCCGGGCCTGCCTTGCGTGAATCCGGACAACACCCAGGGCGGTTATCTGGCTACACAACATTTGATTGCACAAGGTCGCAGCCGTATTGCTTTTCTTGCCAGCACGCTTGCGCACTACAGCATCCGTCAGCGCGAGAAGGGTTACCGTCAGGCATTGTATGAGGCCCGTTTGCTGATGCCGCCAGAGTATGAAGCCATTGCGCCGCCGCTGCTGGATACCGAGCAATCTTTGGTGGAGGCGGTGAATGAATTGCTCAGTCTGCCAGAGCCGCCCGACGCTATTTTTGCCTATAACGATGCGGCAGCGCTGGTTGTTCAACGGGTGTGTGCGCAGCAGGGTATACGTATCCCGGAAGATCTGGCGCTGGTTGGGTTTGATGATATCGATGCTGCGGCATGGTCACATCCACCACTCACCACCATTGCGGTTGATAAACAACAATTGGGGCGTGAAGCGCTGCGTTTATTGCTGGAAGAAAATCAGGAAGAGAATCTGCTGTTGCCGGTGCAGTTAGTGGTACGTGGTAGTTCAGGGAAATAAAAAACCCGCCCCTGACAGGCGGGAAGAACGGCAACTAAATTGTTATACAATGGCATTTGTGTTGTAGGCCGGATAAGACGCATCAGCGTCGCCATCCGGCATAGTCGCCGGGGGCGCTTCGCTTGCCCGGCCTACAATAAGTCACATGCTTTGATTAAACTCGCTCAAATACCGTCGCGATGCCCTGGCCTAACCCGATACACATCGTCGCCAGGCCAAACTGTACGTCTTTACGTTCCATCAGATTGAGCAGGGTGGTGCTGATACGCGCCCCGGAACAGCCCAGTGGATGGCCCAAAGCGATCGCCCCGCCGTTGAGGTTGATCTTCTCATCGATCTGCTCCATCAGCCCCAGATCTTTAATGCACGGCAGGATCTGAGCGGCAAAGGCTTCGTTCATCTCAAACAAACCGATATCGCTGGTGGAGAGTCCCGCTTTTTTCAGCGCCAGTTTTGAGGCCGGAACCGGACCGTAACCCATGATTGAAGGGTCGCAGCCAACAACAGCCATCGAACGAATACGGGCACGCGGCGTCAGACCCAGCTCACGGGCGCGACTTTCGCTCATGACCAGCATCGCCGCAGCGCCGTCGGAGAGTGCGGAGGAGGTACCGGCAGTGACCGTTCCGCTAACCGGATCGAACGCCGGACGCAGGGTGGAGAGCGCTTCAACGGTTGTCTCCGGGCGGATAACCTCATCGTAGTTAAACTGCTTCAGCACGCCGTCGGCATCATGGCCGCCGGTCGGGATGATTTCGTTTTTAAATGCGCCAGACTGTGTTGCAGCCCAGGCGCGAGCATGTGAACGTGCGGCGAAAGCATCCTGCATTTCACGGCTGATGCCGTGCATGCGAGAGAGCATTTCCGCAGTCAGACCCATCATTCCCGCGGCTTTTGCCACGTTGCGGCTCATGCCCGGATGGAAATCAACGCCGTGGCTCATTGGCACATGGCCCATATGCTCCACGCCGCCAATCAGGCACGCCTGAGCATCGCCGGTCATGATCATGCGTGCCGCGTCGTGCAGCGCCTGCATGGACGAACCGCACAGGCGGTTGACCGTGACGGCTGGAACGGAGTGCGGAACTTCCGCCAGCAGCGCGGCGTTACGGGCGATGTTGAAACCCTGCTCCAGCGTTTGCTGCACACAGCCCCAGTAAATATCATCAAGCGCGGATGGCTCCAGCGCAGGATTTCGCGCCAGCAGGCTACGCATTAAGTGTGCGGAGAGATCTTCTGCCCGCACGTTACGAAACGCGCCCCCTTTCGAACGGCCCATCGGGGTACGGATCGCATCAACAATTACAACCTGTTCCATTGTGACTCCTTAAGCCGTTTTCAGGCTGCCAACCGGGCGGGCAGGCTCAACCTGGGGATAATACGGTTCGTTATGGCGCGCCTTATCACGCAGACCAGCCGGAACTTCATACAGCGCTCCGAGGTGTTGATACTGCTGGGCCATATCGAGATACTTCGCGCTGCCGAGCGTATCCAGCCAGCGGAACGCGCCGCCGTGGAACGGAGGGAAGCCCAGGCCATACACCAGCGCCATGTCGGCTTCTGCCGGGCTGGCAATAATGCCTTCTTCCAGACAACGCACCACTTCGTTGACCATTGGGATCATCATGCGAGCGATAATCTCTTCATCACTGAAGTCGCGTTTCGGCCGGCTGACTTCTGCCAGCAGATCGTCAACGGTGGCATCCTCTTCTTTCTTCGGCTTGCCCTTGTTGTCTTCTTTATAACGCCAGAATCCAAGACCGTTTTTCTGTCCGAAACGGTTCGCATCAAACAGGGCGTCTATCGCGTCGCGATAATCTTTCTGCATACGCTGAGGGAAGCCTGCGGACATCACTGCCTGCGCGTGATGTGCGGTATCAATTCCCACCACGTCCAGCAGATAAGCCGGGCCCATCGGCCAGCCAAACTGTTTTTCCATGACTTTGTCGACTTTGCGGAAATCCGCCCCATCGCGCAGCAGCTGGCTGAAACCGGCAAAATACGGGAACAGCACGCGGTTCACGAAGAAACCGGGGCAGTCGTTGACCACAATTGGGGTTTTGCCCATCTGGCTTGCCCAGGCGACAACTTTGGCGATGGTTTCATCCGAGCTTTTCTCGCCGCGAATAATCTCAACCAGTGGCATGCGGTGTACTGGGTTAAAGAAGTGCATCCCACAGAAGTTTTCCGGGCGCTTGAGCGCGCTGGCCAGCTCGTTGATTGGGATGGTGGAGGTATTTGAAGCCAGTACGGTGTTCGGGCGTACCTGATCTTCGGTTTCTGCCAGTACCGCTTTTTTCACTTTCGGGTTTTCTACGACAGCTTCAACCACCACGTCCACACGCTCAAAACCGCTATAGTCGAGGGTTGGATGAATAGTGGAAATCACGCCCGCCATTTTCAGACCGTCAATTTTGCCGCGCTCAAGCTGTTTGTTCAGCAGCTTGGCCGCTTCAGTCATGCCCAGCGTTAATGATTTGTCGTTGATATCTTTCATGACAACCGGTACGCCTTTCCAGGCTGACTGGTAAGCGATGCCGCCGCCCATAATGCCCGCGCCCAGCACCGCAGCTTGCTTCGGTGCTTCAATATTTTTGGTGAGTTTTTTGGCTTTGGCTTTGACGAACTGATCGTTAAGGAAGATCCCAACCAGCGCGCGAGCTTCACTGGTGTGCGCCAGTGGAACAAAGCTTTTATTTTCCAGATTCAGCGCTTCTTCACGGCCAAAACGGGCCGCTGCTTCAATGGTTTTTACCGCGGTAATCGGCGCGGGATAATGCTTCCCTGCCGTCTGTGCCACCATGCCTTTAGCGATGGTAAAGCTCATAGCCGCTTCAATTTTGCTGAGTTTCAACGGCTCCAGCTTCGGCTGACGTTTGGCCTTCCAGTCGAGGTCGCCGTTAATCGCCTGACGTAATACTGCGATCGCGCCATCAAGCAGTTTGTCTTGCTTCACTACGCCATCGACCAGGCCGATTTTTAGCGCCTGCTCAGCACCAACATCCTTACCTGCCGCAATAATTTCCAGCGCGCTGTCCGCACCCAGCATACGTGGCATACGCACGGAGCCGCCAAAGCCCGGCATAATGCCCAGCTTGGTTTCCGGCAGGCCAATGCGCAGGTCCGGCGTTGCCAGACGATAATCGGTTGCCAGAACACACTCGCAGCCGCCACCCAGCGCGTAGCCGTTTACTGCTGACAGGGTCGGAACAGGCAGATCTTCGAGGCGATTAAAGACGCTGTTGGCAAAATGCAGCCACTGGCTCAGTTGTTCTTCAGGCACGAGGAACAGTGAAAGGAATTCGGTGATATCGGCACCAACAATAAAGGCTGCTTTGTTAGAACGCAGCAGCAGCCCTTTTAAATTCGGTTGTTTTTCCAGCACATCAAGCGCATGGCCCAGGCTGGCAACGGTGGCCGTGTCGAGTTTATTGACCGAACCAGGGGCATCGAACACCAGTTCGGCGATGCCATCTTCCAGCCAGTCGAGGTACAGGGTGTCGCCTTTGTAAAGCATGTCAGTCTCCTGAATCCGCAAGGTGATCTGGTCATACCAGATGAATCGAAGTGTGTGTTTTATGTTAATAAAATGCAAATGAATGATTAAAGAAATGACGATTCGATCACGCTCGGCAGAAATCACGCACTCACAAAGCGATGTGCTAAGATGCGGAGACTTGAGGTCAAAAAACAGAAGGATAGAAAATGGAATCGCTGGCCGCACTCTATAAAAATCATATCGTTACCTTACAGGAACGGACGCGCGACGCGCTGGATCGCTTCAAACTGGATGCGTTACTTATTCACTCTGGCGAACTTGTTAACGTCTTTCTCGACGATCATCCATATCCGTTTAAGGTCAATCCACAATTTAAAGCCTGGGTGCCTGTAACACAGGTTCCTAACTGCTGGTTGCTGGTGGATGGCGTAAACAAGCCGAAACTGTGGTTCTACCTGCCGGTCGATTACTGGCACAACGTTGAGCCGCTACCAACCTCTTTCTGGACGGAAGAAATCGAGATCATCGCGCTGCCGAAAGCGGATGGTATCGGTAGCCAACTGCCTGCTGCTCGCGGCAATATCGGTTACATCGGCCCGGTTCCGGAACGTGCGCTGCAACTGGACATCGCGGCCAGCAACATCAACCCGAAAGGGGTGATCGACTACCTGCATTATTACCGCGCCTATAAAACGGAATACGAACTGGCCTGTATGCGCGAAGCGCAGAAAATGGCGGTAAATGGACACCGTGCAGCAGAAGAAGCGTTCCGTTCCGGAATGAGCGAGTTTGACATCAACCTCGCTTACCTGACTGCCACCGGTCACCGCGACACCGACGTGCCATACAGCAACATCGTGGCGCTTAACGAGCATGCTTCAGTTCTTCATTACACCAAGCTGGATCATCAGGCGCCGTCTGAAATCCGCAGCTTCCTGCTCGACGCTGGTGCGGAATACAACGGCTATGCGGCAGACCTGACGCGTACCTGGTCGGCGAAAAACGACAACGACTATGCGCATCTGGTGAAAGACGTTAACGACGAAGAGCTGGCGCTGATTGCCACCATGAAAGCAGGCACCAGCTACGTGGATTATCACATTCAGTTCCATCAGCGTATCGCGAAGCTGCTGCGTAAGCATCAAATCATCACCGGTATGAGTGAAGAAGCGATGGTGGAAAACGATCTTACCGGGCCGTTTATGCCGCACGGTATTGGTCACCCGCTGGGCCTGCAGGTACATGATGTCGCAGGCTTTATGCAGGATGACAGCGGTACTCATCTGGCCGCGCCGTCGAAGTATCCTTACCTGCGTTGCACCCGCGTACTGCAACCAGGCATGGTTCTGACCATCGAACCGGGCATTTACTTCATTGAATCTCTGTTGGCACCGTGGCGTGAAGGACAGTTCAGCAAGCACTTCAACTGGCAGAAAATTGAAGCACTGAAACCGTTCGGCGGTATTCGTATTGAAGACAACGTGGTGGTCCACGAAAACAATATCGAAAACATGACGCGGGATTTGAAACTGGCGTAATGGACAGTTGGTTAATCCCTGCGGCGCCGGTTAGCGTCGTCGAAGAGATCAAAAAAAGCCGCTTCATTACGCTGCTCGCCCATACGGACGGCGTAGAAGCGGCAAAGGCGTTTGTTGAGTCAGTCAAAGCGGAACACCCGGACGCCCGCCACCATTGTGTGGCGTGGGTGGCGGGTGCGCCCAATGACTCGCAGCAGCTAGGGTTTTCAGACGATGGCGAACCGGCGGGTACGGCAGGTAAACCGATGCTCGCGCAGCTGATGGGGAGCGGTGTCGGCGAGATTACCGCTGTAGTCGTGCGCTACTACGGCGGTATCCTTCTCGGTACAGGAGGGTTGGTAAAAGCCTACGGTGGCGGTGTGAATCAGGCGTTGCGCCAGTTAACGACACAGCGCAAGACGCCATTAACCGAATATACTTTGCAGTGTGAGTACGGTCAGCTGGCAGGCATTGAAGCCTTGCTGGGGCAGTTTGACGGTAAAGTCGTTGCCAGTGATTACCAGGCTTTTGTTCGGCTCAGGGTGGCGCTTCCTTTTGCCAAAGTGGATGAGTTTTCGGCAAAACTGGCGGATTTTAGTCGTGGTTCATTGCAATTGTTAGCGATTGAAGAATAATCCCCACCTCATTTTAAAGAACTAAGGAAGCGGCAGAGATGCATTTTCGCGCCATCACCCGAATCGTTGGACTACTGGTCATCTTATTCTCGGGGACAATGATTATCCCCGGACTGGTAGCGCTCATCTACCGCGATGGGGCAGGGCGTGCATTCACCCAAACTTTCTTCGTTGCTCTGGCGATCGGCTCCATGCTGTGGTGGCCAAACCGTAAAGAGAAGGGTGAACTGAAATCGCGCGAAGGATTTCTGATTGTCGTTTTGTTCTGGACCGTTCTGGGCAGTGTGGGTGCGCTACCGTTCATCTTTGCGGAAAGCCCTAACCTAACGATAACCGACGCTTTTTTTGAATCCTTTTCCGGATTAACCACTACAGGTGCGACGACGCTGGTGGGGCTGGATTCATTGCCACACGCGATTCTCTTTTATCGCCAGATGCTGCAATGGTTCGGCGGGATGGGGATCATCGTGCTGGCGGTGGCTATCCTGCCTATTCTTGGCGTTGGTGGGATGCAGCTCTATCGTGCAGAAATGCCGGGGCCGCTGAAAGATAATAAAATGCGCCCGCGTATTGCCGAAACGGCGAAAACGCTGTGGCTAATCTATGTATTACTAACGGTGGCGTGCGCGCTGGCGCTATGGTTTGCCGGGATGCCCGCGTTTGACGCCATAGGGCACAGTTTTGCCACAATCGCCATCGGTGGTTTTTCCACACACGATGCCAGCGTGGGGTATTTCGACAGTCCCACGATTAACACCATCATTGCTATCTTCTTGCTGATCTCCGGTTGTAACTATGGTCTGCACTTCTCTTTATTAAGTGGGCGTAGTCTGAAGGTCTACTGGCGGGATCCGGAATTCCGCATGTTTATCGGCGTGCAGCTGACGCTGGTGGCAGTCTGTACGCTGGTGCTATGGATACACAATACCTATGGCTCGGCGCTCACGACGATCAACCAGGCCTTTTTCCAGGTGGTATCGATGGCGACGACCGCCGGATTTACTACGGACAGTATTGCCCGCTGGCCGCTGTTTCTGCCAGTGCTGTTGCTGTGTTCTGCTTTTATCGGCGGCTGTGCCGGGTCGACGGGCGGTGGCTTGAAGGTGATTCGTATCCTGCTGCTGTTTAAGCAGGGTAACCGCGAATTGAAACGACTGGTCCATCCGAATGCGGTTTACAGTATCAAACTGGGTAACCGTGCGTTGCCGGAGCGAATTCTTGAAGCCGTATGGGGATTCTTCTCTGCCTATGCGCTGGTCTTTATTATCAGTATGCTGGCGATTATTGCGACCGGTGTTGATGACTTCTCCGCGTTTGCCTCCGTAGTGGCAACGTTGAATAACCTGGGGCCTGGACTGGGGGTTGTCGCCGACAACTTTGCCAGTATGAACCCTGTGGCGAAGTGGATCCTGATTGCCAATATGCTGTTTGGTCGTCTGGAGGTCTTTACTCTGCTGGTGCTCTTTACCCCTACCTTCTGGCGTGAATAATGGAGTAACACGTGAAAACACTGATTCTTTTTTCTTCCCGGGACGGACAAACGCGTGAAATCGCTGAATATCTGGCTTCTGAACTCAAAGAGCTGGGCGTTTGGGCAGATGTTGTTAATTTGCATCGTACCGCGGAGCCGGACTGGCAAAATTATGACAGCGTGGTAATTGGCGCCTCGATTCGCTACGGTCATTACCATGCTGCTTTTCAGGAGTTTGTGAAAAAGCATGCCACACGGCTGAATTCGATGCCGAGCGCGTTCTACTCCGTAAACCTGGTTGCCCGTAAACCGGAGAAACGTACGCCGCAAACCAACAGCTATGCGCGTAAGTTCCTGATGAGTTCGCCGTGGCGACCAGACCACAGCGCAGTCATTGCGGGTGCTTTGCGGTATCCACGCTATCGCTGGTATGACCGCGTTATGATCCAACTGATAATGAAGATGTCAGGTGGTGAAACGGATACGAATAAAGAAGTGGTGTATACCGATTGGGAACAGGTTGCGAGATTCGCGCGGGAAATAGCCCAATTAACCAACAAAGCGTTGTTAAAATAAGCGCAAAGAATAAAAAATACGCACTCGGAAGATTATTTTAAATTTCCCCTTGTCAGCCTGAAATAACTCCCTATAATGCGCCTCCACTGACACGGAACAACGGATTACAAGCCGCCGGGTCAGCGGGGTTCCACTGAGAACTCCGGCGAAGAAAGCGAAATTAAATGCTTGACTTCGTAGCGGGATGGCGTAATATGCACACCCCGCGCCGCTGAGAAAAAGCGAAGCGGCACTGCT
>NZ_KQ089835.1:0-37429 GCF_001037515.1 Citrobacter sp. MGH110
GTATTTTGTAGGCCTGATAAGCGCAGCGCATCAGGCAACACGTCTGCATACTGCCGGATGCGGCGTATCGCCTTATCCGGCCTACAGAGGCAGAGCTGAATGTATTTTGTAGGCCTGATAAGCGCAGCGCATCAGGCACATCACAACACCGCACCATCGGGTGCAAAGCAATATCCAAAACCTCCATAACACAAGCCATCCTGCGGTATATGCGGTAAACTAGGCGCGATTTTGCATCAGGAAAGCGTCTATGAATCACTCCCTTAAAGCCTGGAACACCTTCGGTATCGATCAGCAAACGAATGAACTTGTCTGCGCCGAAAATGAACAACAATTACTGAATGCCTGGCAATCAGCCAATGCATCGCATCATCCAGTACTGATCCTGGGCGAAGGGAGTAACGTCCTGTTTCTTGATACCTTCCAGGGTACGGTGATCGTCAATCGTATTAAGGGTATTGAGATTACAGAACAACCTGATGCGTGGCATTTGCACGTAGGTGCGGGTGAAAACTGGCATCATCTGGTCCAGCATACGTTGCAGCTTGGTATGCCTGGCCTGGAAAATCTGGCGCTTATCCCAGGCTGCGTGGGTTCATCGCCAATCCAGAATATTGGTGCCTATGGCGTAGAGCTACAGCGCGTCTGCGAATACGTAGACTGCGTTGAGCTGTCGACTGGCAAACATCTGCGCGTTGGTGCGGCAGAATGTCGCTTTGGTTATCGTGACAGCATCTTCAAACATGAATACCAGGATCGCTTCGCAATTATTGCTGTTGGTTTACGCTTGTCTAAACAGTGGCATCCGGTACTGACCTATGGCGATCTGACGCGCCTGGATCCTACAACGGTGACGCCTCAGCAGGTTTTTGATTCTGTCTGCCATATGCGCACGACAAAACTGCCCGATCCGAAAGTAAACGGTAATGCAGGAAGCTTCTTTAAAAACCCGGTTGTCACCGCAGAGATTGCGCAGGAGCTCCTGGCAAAATTCCCAACAGCACCTCATTACCCGCAGGCTGATGGTTCTGTGAAACTGGCAGCCGGCTGGCTTATCGATCAGTGTCAGCTAAAAGGCATGCGCATTGGTGGCGCAGCGGTACATCAACAGCAGGCTCTGGTGCTGATCAATGCAGACAATGCGACGAGTCAGGATGTGGTGCAACTTGCACATCATGTACGTCAAAAAGTCGGTGAGAAATTTAATGTCTGGCTCGAACCAGAGGTCCGGTTTATTGGCCCGCAGGGTGAAATGAATGCTGTGGAGATCATTGCATGAAGGATAATACCGTCCCTCTGACGCTTATTTCATTACTCGCTGATGGCGAATTTCATTCCGGTGAGCAGCTCGGTGAAAAGTTGGGAATGAGCCGTGCCGCAATCAATAAGCATGTCCAGACGTTACGCGACTGGGGGGTTGATGTCTTTACTGTTCCAGGTAAAGGATACAGCTTACCGGAGCCTATCCAACTATTAGATGCCTCACTTATTCATTCTCAACTGGATGGTGGAAATATCACAGTCCTGCCGGTTATCGACTCAACCAATCAGTACCTGATGGACCGAATAGGTCAACTGGAGTCAGGGGATGCCTGTGTCGCTGAATATCAGCAAGCCGGACGCGGCCGCCGTGGTCGCAAATGGTTCTCACCGTTTGGTGCCAACCTGTACCTTTCAATGTTCTGGCGGTTGGAACAAGGACCGGCTGCCGCGATTGGCCTGAGTCTGGTTATTGGTATCGTCATGGCTGAGGTTTTACGCGATCTGGGCGCAGAGAAGGTACGTGTAAAATGGCCCAACGACCTCTATTTGCTCGACCGTAAGCTGGCAGGGATCCTGGTTGAACTGACCGGTAAGACAGGGGATGCCGCGCAGATTGTTATCGGTGCGGGTATTAATATGTCCATGCGCCGGGTTGAAGAAAATGTGGTTAATCAAGGCTGGATTAACTTGCAGGAAGCGGGCATTAACATTGATCGCAATACCCTTGCTGCCCGACTGATACGTGAGTTGCGTGCTGCGTTAGTGCTCTTTGAGCACGAAGGTTTAGCGCCGTATCTGTCTCGCTGGAAGAGACTGGATAACTTTATCGACCGCCCGGTCAAACTTATTATTGGCGATAAAGAAATATTTGGCATCTCTCGTGGAATAGACGCGCAAGGTGCATTATTGCTTGAACAAAATGGCGAGATCAAACCCTGGATGGGTGGAGAAATATCGCTAAGAAGCGCTGAGTAATAAGAAGGGGAGGTGTTGCTCCCCTTTTTTATTTATTTTCTCAACCTGACTTGCTCAACGGCATGATTGGCACTTTTCGTCATGATTAAGCTTGCTCGCTCACGCGTTGGTAATATATTTTGTTTTAAATTCAGCCAGTTAATCTCTTTCCATAACGATGTGGCGGTGTTGATAGCCTCATCTTCTGATAATTTTGCATAGTTATGGAAATAAGAGTCCGGGTTGGTAAACGCCCCTTCACGGAATTTCAGGAAACGGTTGATATACCACGTCTGGAGTAATTCTTCTGGCGCATCAACATAAATAGAAAAGTCGACAAAGTCAGAAACAAATACATGATGCGGATCGTGAGGATAGTCCATCCCGCTTTGTAATACATTTAGCCCTTCGAGTATTAATATGTCGGGCTGGGCAACGGTTTTGTCGCCATCAGGGATCACATCATAGATGAGATGGGAATAGACCGGCGCCGTGACGTTAGGTACGCCTGATTTCAGATCGGAAACAAATTTAACCAAGCGATGCATATCATAGGACTGGGGGAAGCCTTTCTTCTTCATTAGTCCACGATCTTTCAATACCTGGTTAGGGTGGAGAAAGCCATCGGTAGTAATCAACTCAACCTTGCGATGCTCGGGCCAGCGACTGAGCAAAGCCTGCAAAACACGCGCAGTCGTACTTTTACCGACGGCGACGCTGCCAGCAATGCTAATAATATAAGGAATACGCTCGCCATTCGTGCCTAAAAATTGCTCCAGCACGGCCTGACGTCGCAGGTTCGAACTGATGTAAAAGTTTAGCAAACGCGAGAGAGGCAAATAAATCTCGGCAACTTCTTCCAGCGATAAGTCTTCGTTAATGCCTTTAAGACGAGCAATCTCTTCCTCGGTCAGGGTCATCGGCACGGAATCACGAAGCGCAGCCCACTGGTTGCGATCAAACTGTAGGTAAGGCGACGTTAACGCTTGCTCTTTTATACTCATACGCATGGTCTGGCTGTCATTGCTATATCAGGTCTGCGGTAAAAAACGAAATCATCCTGGTACGCAATGGCACGCACATTTCAGTTAATTTGGACAATGGGCAGGAGGGTAACACCAGATGGGGGGGAATAATAAGAAAAAATCATCCTCTGAAATGCAATGTGACGGGTATTCCAGATGTATAAAGATGTGCTTTCTCTCTATCAAAGCGTACCTGCCGGAGCAAAATTCCTCCCAGAGGAGGCACCTGACGTTGGAAATTTGTCCAATCCAAAGAAGAAATAGATTATTTATCGGTCGTATAGTGCAAAATGTGAGCGATAGAACATTTTATGCAATTTTTTAGTTGCATGAGTGCGCATGTCTCCATAAAATGCGCGCTACTTGATGCCGACTTAGCTCAGTAGGTAGAGCAACTGACTTGTAATCAGTAGGTCACCAGTTCGATTCCGGTAGTCGGCACCATCAAGTTCGGTGGGGTTCCCGAGCGGCCAAAGGGAGCAGACTGTAAATCTGCCGTCACAGACTTCGAAGGTTCGAATCCTTCCCCCACCACCACTTTCTGGCAGCGTTATCGCCGCCTGAGTTGATTAAAAAATTAATCAGCTCGAACAGAAAAGAGAGAAATCTCTTTTTTGTTGCAGAAAGAACTGGGTAGCCGAGTTTCAGGATGCGGGCATCGTATAATGGCTATTACCTCAGCCTTCCAAGCTGATGATGCGGGTTCGATTCCCGCTGCCCGCTCCAGACGTGCTGATATGGCTCAGTTGGTAGAGCGCACCCTTGGTAAGGGTGAGGTCCCCAGTTCGACTCTGGGTATCAGCACCACTTCACTTCTCCTTCCCGTTTCTCTCTGTTTACTTTTAAAAGCATTCAACAGCTCAGGTATATTGCCTGGTTGATGTGGTGATATCACCGATTTATCCGTGTCTTAGAGGGACAATCGATGTCTAAAGAAAAATTTGAACGTACTAAACCGCACGTTAACGTCGGTACTATCGGCCACGTTGACCATGGTAAAACAACGCTGACCGCTGCAATCACTACCGTTCTGGCTAAAACCTACGGCGGTGCTGCTCGCGCATTCGATCAGATCGATAACGCGCCGGAAGAAAAAGCTCGTGGTATCACCATCAACACTTCTCACGTTGAATATGACACCCCGACTCGCCACTACGCACACGTAGACTGCCCGGGCCACGCCGACTATGTTAAAAACATGATCACCGGTGCTGCGCAGATGGACGGCGCGATCCTGGTTGTTGCTGCGACTGACGGCCCGATGCCGCAGACTCGTGAGCACATCCTGCTGGGTCGTCAGGTAGGCGTTCCGTACATCATCGTGTTCCTGAACAAATGCGACATGGTTGATGACGAAGAGCTGCTGGAACTGGTAGAAATGGAAGTTCGTGAACTTCTGTCTCAGTACGATTTCCCGGGCGACGACACTCCGATCGTTCGTGGTTCTGCTCTGAAAGCGCTGGAAGGCGAAGCAGAGTGGGAAGCGAAAATCATCGAACTGGCTGGCTTCCTGGATTCTTACATCCCAGAACCAGAGCGTGCGATTGACAAGCCGTTCCTGCTGCCTATCGAAGACGTATTCTCCATCTCCGGTCGTGGTACCGTTGTTACCGGTCGTGTAGAGCGCGGTATCATCAAAGTTGGTGAAGAAGTTGAAATCGTTGGTATCAAAGAGACTGCTAAGTCTACCTGTACTGGCGTTGAAATGTTCCGCAAACTGCTGGACGAAGGCCGTGCTGGTGAGAACGTTGGTGTTCTGCTGCGTGGTATCAAACGTGAAGAAATCGAACGTGGTCAGGTACTGGCTAAGCCGGGCTCTATCAAGCCGCACACCAAGTTCGAATCTGAAGTGTACATTCTGTCCAAAGACGAAGGCGGCCGTCATACTCCGTTCTTCAAAGGCTACCGTCCGCAGTTCTACTTCCGTACTACTGACGTGACTGGTACCATCGAACTGCCGGAAGGCGTAGAGATGGTAATGCCGGGCGACAACATCAAAATGGTTGTTACCCTGATCCACCCGATCGCGATGGACGACGGTCTGCGTTTCGCAATCCGTGAAGGCGGCCGTACTGTTGGTGCGGGCGTTGTTGCTAAAGTAATGAGCTAATTGCCGAATAACATTTGACGCAATGCGCAATAAAAGGGCATCATTTGATGCCCTTTTTGCACGCTTTCACACCAGAACCTGGCTCATCAGTGATTTTTTTTGTCATAATCATTGCTGAGACAGGCTCTGAAGAGGGCGTTTAGTCCGAAACGCACCAGAGCATTTCGGTTTGGATCGCCTCGCTTACGCGGGGTGAAAATGTTTGTAGAATACTTCTGACAGGTTGGTTTATGAGTGCGAATACCGAAGCTCAAGGAAGCGGGCGCGGCCTGGAAGCGATGAAGTGGGTTGTTGTCGCTGTATTGCTGCTTGTAGCTATCGTTGGCAACTACCTCTATCGTGACATGATGCTGCCGCTGCGTGCGCTGGCCGTAGTGATTCTGATTGCCGCAGCGGGTGGTGTCGCGCTGTTGACAACAAAAGGTAAAGCGACCGTTGCTTTTGCCCGTGAAGCGAGAACCGAAGTCCGTAAGGTCATTTGGCCAACTCGCCAGGAAACATTGCACACCACATTAATTGTGGCTGCGGTTACCGCAGTAATGTCACTGATCCTGTGGGGACTGGATGGTATTCTGGTTCGCCTGGTATCCTTTATCACTGGCCTGAGGTTCTAAGATGTCTGAAGCCCCTAAAAAGCGCTGGTACGTCGTTCAGGCGTTTTCCGGTTTTGAAGGCCGCGTAGCCACGTCGCTGCGCGAATATATCAAGTTACAAAATATGGAAGAGCTGTTTGGCGAAGTCATGGTGCCGACCGAAGAAGTGGTCGAAATCCGTGGTGGCCAGCGTCGCAAGAGCGAACGTAAATTCTTCCCGGGCTATGTACTGGTCCAGATGGTGATGAATGACGCAAGCTGGCACTTGGTGCGCAGCGTGCCGCGTGTGATGGGCTTTATCGGCGGTACATCTGACCGTCCGGCGCCGATCAGCGACAAAGAAGTTGATGCGATCATGAACCGTCTGCAGCAGGTTGGCGATAAACCGCGTCCGAAAACGATGTTTGAGCCAGGTGAAATGGTTCGCGTTAGTGACGGTCCATTTGCTGACTTTAACGGCGTGGTTGAAGAAGTGGACTACGAGAAGTCCCGCCTGAAAGTCTCTGTTTCTATCTTCGGTCGTGCGACCCCGGTAGAACTGGACTTTGCCCAGGTAGAAAAAGCCTAAACAGCGATCAAAAAAGCGGCGATTTAATCGTTGCACAAGGCGCGAGATTGGAATACAATTTCGCGCCTTTTGTTTTTATGGGCCCTGTCCGTAAAACGAATTTAATCACGGGGAGCCTCCTTGAGGCGCTATAACCCAACTAGAGGAATTTAGAATGGCTAAGAAAGTCCAGGCCTACGTCAAGCTGCAGGTTGCAGCTGGTATGGCTAACCCGAGTCCGCCGGTAGGTCCAGCACTGGGTCAACAAGGCGTGAACATCATGGAATTCTGCAAAGCGTTCAACGCAAAAACTGATTCCATGGAAAAAGGTCTGCCGATCCCGGTTGTTATCACCGTTTACGCTGACCGTTCTTTCACTTTCGTTACCAAAACGCCTCCGGCAGCAGTTCTGCTGAAGAAAGCGGCTGGTATCAAGTCTGGTTCCGGCAAGCCGAACAAAGACAAAGTGGGTAAAATTTCCCGCGCTCAGCTGCAGGAAATCGCGCAGACCAAAGCTGCCGACATGACTGGTTCCGACATTGAAGCGATGACTCGCTCCATTGAAGGTACTGCACGTTCCATGGGCCTGGTAGTGGAGGACTAAGAAATGGCTAAACTGACCAAGCGTATGCGCGTGATCCGTGACAAAGTTGATGCAACTAAACAGTACGACATCAACGAAGCTATTGCTCTGCTGAAAGAGCTGGCCACTGCTAAATTCGTAGAAAGCGTAGACGTTGCCGTTAACCTCGGCATCGACGCTCGTAAATCTGACCAGAACGTACGTGGTGCAACTGTACTGCCGCACGGAACTGGCCGTTCCGTTCGCGTAGCCGTATTTGCCCAGGGCGCAAACGCTGAAGCTGCTAAAGCTGCAGGCGCTGAGCTGGTAGGTATGGAAGATCTGGCTGACCAGATCAAGAAAGGCGAAATGAACTTTGACGTTGTTATTGCTTCCCCGGATGCAATGCGCGTTGTTGGCCAGCTGGGTCAGGTTCTGGGCCCGCGCGGCCTGATGCCAAACCCGAAAGTTGGTACTGTAACCCCTAACGTTGCTGAAGCGGTTAAGAACGCTAAAGCAGGTCAGGTTCGTTACCGTAACGACAAAAACGGCATCATCCACACCACCATCGGTAAAGTGGATTTTGACGCTGACAAACTGAAAGAAAACCTGGAATCTCTGCTGGTTGCGCTGAAAAAAGCGAAACCGACTCAGGCTAAAGGCGTGTACATCAAGAAAGTTAGCATCTCCACCACCATGGGTGCTGGTGTTGCCGTTGATCAGTCCGGTCTGACTGCGACTGTGGCGAACTAATATTCGCCTTTACGTGGGCGGTGATTTTGTCTACAATCTTACCCCCACGTTTCTGTTTAAATAAACAGAACTCTATGCGAGTCATTTGAATTGTAGCAAGGCAGCAATTGAGTGAATCGCCGGGAGTGTAGTTAACTACATGACCGGCGTGAACGAGAGCAGCTAATGCGGTTACGGTTCAAAGGGCGAAGTCATAGACAAGATTTGTTCGTTGGAGCCTGGCCTATCCAGGCCTCCGTCGAAGACCGCAGGTGTTTCGTAAGAAACTTAATGCCCTGCGTAGACGGTGACAGAACGCTAAGATTATTTCTGATACTCTGGCTTGTTTCTGCTCACCGTATTTAGACGCTCTTTCCGTTGGGGAGAGTGAAGTGAGTTCCGGAACATGAGTTCCGGCAAACATCCAGGAGCAAAGCTAATGGCTTTAAATCTTCAAGACAAACAAGCGATTGTTGCTGAAGTCAGCGAAGTAGCCAAAGGCGCGCTGTCTGCAGTAGTTGCGGATTCCCGTGGCGTAACTGTAGATAAAATGACTGAACTGCGTAAAGCAGGTCGTGAAGCTGGCGTATACATGCGTGTTGTTCGTAACACCCTGCTGCGCCGCGTCGTTGAAGGTACTCAGTTCGAGTGCCTGAAAGACACGTTTGTTGGTCCGACCCTGATTGCATACTCTATGGAACACCCGGGCGCTGCTGCTCGTCTGTTCAAAGAGTTCGCGAAAGCGAATGCAAAATTTGAGGTCAAAGCCGCAGCCTTTGAAGGTGAATTGATCCCGGCATCGCAAATCGATCGCCTGGCAACTCTGCCGACCTACGAAGAAGCAATTGCACGCCTGATGGCAACCATGAAAGAAGCTTCGGCTGGCAAACTGGTTCGTACTCTGGCTGCTGTACGCGATGCGAAAGAAGCTGCTTAATCGCAGTTATCTTTCTCAAGCATCTGCTTACGTATAAACTTATTCTGATTTTCAGGAACAATTTAAATGTCTATCACTAAAGATCAAATCATTGAAGCAGTATCCGCTATGTCCGTAATGGACGTTGTAGAACTGATCTCTGCAATGGAAGAAAAATTCGGTGTTTCCGCTGCTGCTGCTGTAGCTGTAGCTGCTGGCCCGGCTGAAGCTGCTGAAGAAAAAACTGAATTCGACGTAATTCTGAAAGCTGCTGGCGCTAACAAAGTTGCTGTAATCAAAGCAGTACGTGGCGCAACTGGCCTGGGTCTGAAAGAAGCTAAAGACCTGGTAGAATCTGCTCCGGCTGCCCTGAAAGAAGGCATCAGCAAAGACGACGCAGAAGCACTGAAAAAATCTCTGGAAGAAGCTGGCGCTGAAGTTGAAGTTAAATAAGCCAACTTTTCTGGTTGCAGCCTAAGAAATTAGGCTGATGGCTGGTGACTTTTTAGTCACCAGCCTTTTTGCGCTGTAAGGCGCCAGTAGCATTTCACACTGTTTGACTACTGCTGTGCCTTTCAATGCTTGTTTCTATCGACGTCTTAATATACTGCGACAGAGCATCAGTTCTGTGTAAATCGCAATGAAATGGTTTAAGCGTGATAGCAACAGGCATTGCGGAAAGTATTCGATTTTCCGGTCAACAAAATAGTGTTGCACAAACTGTCCCTTCGTCGGACAGATGGGTCGACTTGTCAGCGAGCTGAGGAACCCTAATGGTTTACTCCTATACCGAGAAAAAACGTATTCGTAAGGATTTTGGTAAACGTCCACAAGTGTTGGACATACCTTATCTCCTTTCTATCCAGCTTGACTCGTTTCAGAAGTTCATCGAGCAAGATCCTGAAGGGCAGTATGGTCTGGAAGCAGCTTTCCGTTCCGTTTTCCCGATTCAGAGCTACAGCGGTAATTCCGAGCTGCAATACGTCAGCTACCGCCTTGGCGAACCGGTGTTTGACGTTCAGGAATGTCAGATCCGTGGCGTGACCTATTCCGCACCGCTGCGCGTAAAACTGCGTCTGGTGATCTACGAGCGCGAAGCGCCGGAAGGCACCGTAAAAGACATTAAAGAACAAGAAGTCTACATGGGCGAAATTCCGCTCATGACTGACAACGGTACCTTTGTAATCAATGGTACTGAGCGTGTTATCGTTTCTCAGCTGCACCGTAGTCCTGGCGTCTTCTTTGACTCCGACAAAGGTAAAACCCACTCTTCGGGTAAAGTGCTGTATAACGCGCGCATCATCCCTTACCGTGGTTCCTGGCTGGACTTCGAATTCGATCCGAAGGACAACCTGTTCGTACGTATTGACCGTCGCCGTAAACTGCCTGCGACCATTATTCTGCGTGCACTGAACTACACCACTGAGCAGATCCTTGACCTGTTCTTTGAAAAAGTTGTTTTCGAAATTCGCGACAACAAGCTGCAGATGGAACTGGTGCCGGAACGCCTGCGTGGTGAAACCGCCTCCTTTGACATTGAAGCTAACGGCAAAGTCTACGTCGAAAAAGGCCGTCGCATCACTGCGCGCCACATTCGCCAACTGGAAAAAGACGATATCAAACATATCGAAGTTCCGGTTGAATACATTGCTGGTAAAGTTGCGGCTAAAGACTACGTTGACGAATCTACTGGCGAGCTGATCTGCGCAGCTAACATGGAGCTGAGCCTGGATCTGCTGGCTAAGCTGAGCCAGTCTGGTCACAAGCGTATCGAAACGCTGTTCACTAACGATCTGGATCACGGTCCGTACATTTCTGAAACTGTACGTGTTGACCCAACCAACGATCGTCTGAGCGCACTGGTAGAAATCTACCGCATGATGCGTCCTGGTGAGCCGCCGACTCGTGAAGCTGCTGAAAGCCTGTTCGAGAACCTGTTCTTCTCCGAAGACCGCTATGACCTGTCTGCGGTTGGTCGTATGAAGTTCAACCGTTCTCTGCTGCGCGACGAAATCGAAGGTTCCGGTATCCTGAGCAAAGACGACATCATCGAAGTGATGAAGAAGCTCATCGATATCCGTAACGGTAAAGGCGAAGTCGATGATATCGACCACCTCGGCAACCGTCGTATCCGTTCCGTAGGCGAAATGGCGGAAAACCAGTTCCGCGTTGGCCTGGTACGTGTTGAGCGTGCGGTGAAAGAGCGTCTGTCTCTGGGCGATCTGGATACCCTGATGCCTCAGGATATGATCAACGCCAAGCCGATTTCTGCAGCAGTGAAAGAGTTCTTTGGTTCCAGCCAGCTGTCTCAGTTTATGGACCAGAACAACCCGCTGTCTGAGATTACGCACAAACGTCGTATCTCTGCACTCGGCCCAGGCGGTCTGACCCGTGAACGCGCAGGTTTCGAAGTTCGAGACGTACACCCGACTCACTACGGTCGCGTATGTCCAATCGAAACGCCTGAAGGTCCGAACATCGGTCTGATCAACTCCCTGTCCGTGTATGCACAGACTAACGAATACGGCTTCCTCGAGACTCCGTACCGTAAAGTGACCGACGGTGTTGTAACTGACGAAATTCATTACCTTTCTGCTATCGAAGAAGGCAACTACGTTATCGCTCAGGCGAACTCCAACCTGGATGACGAAGGCCACTTTGTAGAAGATCTGGTTACCTGCCGTAGCAAAGGCGAATCCAGCTTGTTCAGCCGCGACCAGGTTGACTACATGGACGTATCCACCCAGCAGGTGGTATCCGTCGGTGCGTCCCTGATCCCGTTCCTGGAACACGATGACGCCAACCGTGCATTGATGGGTGCGAACATGCAACGTCAGGCGGTTCCGACTCTGCGCGCTGATAAGCCGCTTGTTGGTACCGGTATGGAACGTGCTGTTGCCGTTGACTCCGGTGTTACTGCAGTTGCTAAACGTGGCGGTACTGTTCAGTACGTGGATGCTTCCCGTATCGTTATCAAAGTTAACGAAGACGAGATGTACCCGGGCGAAGCAGGTATCGACATTTATAACCTGACCAAATACACCCGTTCTAACCAGAACACCTGCATCAATCAGATGCCTTGCGTATCTCTGGGCGAGCCGGTTGAACGTGGTGATGTGCTGGCTGACGGTCCGTCCACCGACCTCGGTGAACTGGCGCTGGGTCAGAACATGCGCGTGGCATTCATGCCATGGAATGGTTACAACTTCGAAGACTCCATCCTCGTATCCGAGCGTGTTGTCCAGGAAGACCGTTTCACCACCATCCATATTCAGGAACTGGCATGTGTGTCCCGTGACACCAAGCTGGGGCCAGAAGAGATCACCGCTGACATCCCGAACGTGGGTGAAGCTGCGCTCTCCAAACTGGATGAATCCGGTATCGTTTATATCGGTGCGGAAGTGACCGGTGGCGACATTCTGGTTGGTAAGGTAACGCCGAAAGGTGAAACCCAACTGACGCCAGAAGAGAAGCTGCTGCGTGCGATCTTCGGTGAGAAAGCGTCTGACGTTAAAGACTCTTCTCTGCGCGTGCCAAACGGTGTTTCCGGTACGATTATCGACGTTCAGGTCTTTACTCGCGATGGCGTAGAAAAAGACAAACGTGCGCTGGAAATCGAAGAGATGCAGCTGAAGCAGGCGAAAAAAGACCTGTCTGAAGAACTGCAGATCCTCGAAGCTGGCCTGTTCAGCCGTATCTACGCTGTGCTGGTTTCCGGTGGTGTTGAAGCTGAGAAGCTCGACAAACTGCCGCGTGACCGCTGGTTAGAACTCGGCCTGACCGACGAAGAGAAACAGAATCAGCTGGAACAACTGGCTGAGCAGTACGACGAACTGAAACACGAATTCGAGAAAAAACTCGAAGCGAAACGCCGTAAAATCACTCAGGGCGACGATCTGGCACCGGGCGTGCTGAAGATTGTTAAGGTGTATCTGGCGGTTAAACGTCGGATCCAGCCTGGTGATAAGATGGCAGGTCGTCACGGTAACAAGGGTGTAATCTCTAAGATCAACCCGATCGAAGATATGCCACACGATGCTAACGGTACGCCGGTAGATATCGTACTGAACCCGCTGGGCGTACCATCGCGTATGAACATCGGTCAGATCCTTGAAACCCACCTGGGTATGGCTGCAAAAGGTATCGGCGATAAGATCAACGCCATGCTGAAACAGCAGCAGGAAGTCGCGAAACTGCGCGAATTCATCCAGCGTGCTTACGATCTGGGCTCAGATGTTCGTCAGAAAGTTGACCTGAATACCTTCAGCGATGAAGAAGTTCTGCGTCTGGCTGAAAACCTGAAAAAAGGTATGCCGATCGCAACGCCGGTATTCGACGGTGCGAAAGAGTCTGAAATCAAGGAACTGTTACAGCTGGGTGGCCTGCCGACTTCCGGTCAGATCACACTGTTCGACGGTCGTACCGGTGAGCAGTTCGAGCGCCAGGTTACCGTTGGCTATATGTACATGCTGAAACTGAACCACTTGGTTGATGACAAGATGCATGCGCGTTCTACCGGTTCTTACAGCCTGGTTACTCAGCAGCCGCTGGGTGGTAAGGCGCAGTTCGGTGGTCAGCGCTTCGGGGAGATGGAAGTGTGGGCGCTGGAAGCATATGGCGCAGCATACACCCTGCAGGAAATGCTCACCGTTAAGTCTGATGACGTGAACGGTCGTACTAAGATGTATAAAAACATCGTGGACGGCAACCATCAGATGGAACCAGGCATGCCGGAATCCTTCAACGTACTGTTGAAAGAGATTCGTTCGCTGGGTATCAACATCGAGCTGGAAGACGAGTAACTCTCGATCAAACAGGTCACTGGTGCTGGCGTAACAGCCAGCGCCAGATTGTGCTAACTCCGACGGGAGCAAATCCGTGAAAGATTTATTAAAGTTTCTGAAAGCGCAGACTAAAACCGAAGAGTTTGATGCGATCAAAATTGCTCTGGCCTCGCCAGACATGATCCGTTCATGGTCTTTCGGTGAAGTTAAGAAGCCGGAAACCATTAACTACCGTACGTTCAAACCTGAACGTGACGGCCTTTTCTGCGCCCGTATCTTTGGGCCGGTAAAAGACTATGAGTGCCTGTGCGGTAAGTACAAGCGCCTGAAACACCGTGGTGTGATCTGTGAGAAGTGCGGCGTTGAAGTGACCCAGACCAAAGTACGCCGTGAGCGTATGGGCCACATCGAGCTGGCGTCTCCGACCGCTCACATCTGGTTCCTGAAATCTCTGCCGTCCCGTATCGGTTTGCTGCTCGATATGCCGCTGCGCGATATCGAGCGCGTACTGTACTTCGAATCTTATGTTGTTATCGAAGGCGGTATGACTAACCTGGAACGTCAACAGATCCTGACTGAAGAGCAGTATCTGGACGCGCTGGAAGAGTTCGGTGACGAATTCGACGCGAAGATGGGTGCGGAAGCTATTCAGGCCCTGCTGAAGAGCATGGATCTGGAGCAAGAGTGTGAAACTCTGCGCGAAGAGCTGAACGAAACCAACTCCGAAACCAAGCGTAAGAAGCTGACCAAGCGTATCAAACTGCTGGAAGCCTTCGTACAGTCTGGCAACAAGCCAGAGTGGATGATCCTGACCGTTCTGCCGGTTCTGCCGCCAGATCTGCGTCCGCTGGTTCCGCTGGATGGTGGTCGTTTCGCAACGTCGGATCTGAACGATCTGTATCGTCGCGTTATCAACCGTAACAACCGTCTGAAGCGTCTGCTGGATCTGGCTGCGCCGGACATCATCGTACGCAACGAAAAACGTATGCTGCAGGAAGCGGTTGACGCCCTGCTGGATAACGGTCGTCGCGGTCGTGCGATCACCGGTTCTAACAAACGTCCTCTGAAATCTTTGGCCGACATGATCAAAGGTAAGCAGGGTCGTTTCCGTCAGAACCTGCTCGGTAAGCGTGTTGACTACTCCGGTCGTTCTGTAATCACCGTAGGTCCATACCTGCGTCTGCATCAGTGCGGTCTGCCGAAGAAAATGGCACTGGAACTGTTCAAACCGTTCATCTACGGCAAGCTGGAACTGCGTGGCCTGGCCACCACCATTAAAGCCGCTAAGAAAATGGTTGAGCGTGAAGAAGCTGTCGTTTGGGATATCCTGGACGAAGTTATCCGCGAACACCCGGTACTGCTGAACCGTGCACCAACACTGCACCGTCTGGGTATCCAGGCATTTGAACCGGTACTGATCGAAGGTAAAGCTATCCAGCTGCACCCGCTGGTTTGTGCGGCATATAACGCCGACTTCGATGGTGACCAGATGGCTGTTCACGTACCGCTGACGCTGGAAGCCCAGCTCGAAGCGCGTGCGCTGATGATGTCTACCAACAACATCCTGTCTCCGGCGAACGGCGAACCTATCATCGTTCCGTCTCAGGACGTTGTATTGGGTCTGTACTACATGACCCGTGACTGTGTTAACGCCAAAGGCGAAGGCATGGTGCTGACTGGCCCGAAAGAAGCTGAGCGTATCTATCGCGCAGGTCTGGCCTCTCTGCATGCGCGCGTTAAAGTGCGTATCACCGAATACGAAAAAGATGAAAACGGCGAATTCGTTGCGAAAACCAGCCTGAAAGACACGACCGTTGGCCGTGCTATTCTGTGGATGATCGTACCGAAAGGTCTGCCTTTCTCCATCGTCAATCAGGCGCTGGGCAAGAAAGCTATCTCCAAAATGCTGAACACCTGTTACCGCATTCTGGGCCTGAAGCCGACCGTTATCTTCGCTGACCAGACAATGTACACCGGCTTTGCATATGCAGCGCGTTCAGGTGCATCTGTTGGTATTGATGACATGGTCATCCCAGAGAAGAAACACGAGATCATCTCTGAAGCGGAAGCTGAAGTTGCTGAGATCCAGGAGCAGTTCCAGTCTGGTCTGGTAACCGCAGGCGAACGCTATAACAAAGTTATCGATATCTGGGCTGCGGCGAACGATCGTGTATCCAAAGCGATGATGGATAACCTGCAAACCGAAACCGTTATTAACCGTGACGGCGTAGAAGAGCAGCAGGTTTCCTTCAACAGCATCTACATGATGGCCGACTCCGGTGCGCGTGGTTCTGCAGCACAGATTCGTCAGCTGGCCGGTATGCGTGGTCTGATGGCGAAGCCAGATGGCTCCATCATCGAAACGCCAATCACCGCGAACTTCCGTGAAGGTCTGAACGTACTCCAGTACTTCATCTCTACTCACGGTGCTCGTAAAGGTCTGGCGGATACCGCACTGAAAACAGCGAACTCCGGTTATCTGACTCGTCGTCTGGTTGACGTCGCGCAGGACCTGGTTGTTACTGAAGACGATTGCGGCACTCTGGAAGGCATCACCATGACCCCGGTTATCGAGGGTGGTGACGTTAAAGAGCCGCTGCGCGATCGCGTTCTGGGTCGTGTAACTGCTGAAGACGTTCTGAAGCCGGGTACGGCGGATATTCTGGTTCCACGCAACACGCTGCTGCACGAACAGTGGTGTGATCTGCTGGAAGAGAACTCCGTTGACTCCGTTAAAGTCCGTTCCGTTGTATCTTGTGACACCGACTTTGGTGTATGTGCGCACTGCTATGGTCGTGACCTGGCGCGTGGCCACATCATCAACAAAGGTGAAGCAATCGGCGTTATCGCGGCACAGTCCATCGGTGAACCGGGTACACAGCTGACGATGCGTACGTTCCACATCGGTGGTGCGGCATCTCGTGCGGCTGCTGAATCCAGCATCCAGGTGAAAAACAAAGGTAGCATCCGTCTGAGCAACGCGAAGTCGGTTGTGAACTCCAGCGGTAAACTGGTTATCACCTCACGTAACACCGAACTGAAACTGATCGACGAATTCGGCCGTACCAAAGAAAGCTATAAAGTGCCTTACGGCTCCGTTATGGCGAAAGGTGATGGCGAACAGGTTGCTGGCGGCGAAACCGTAGCAAACTGGGATCCGCACACCATGCCAGTTATCACCGAAGTGAGTGGTTTTGTCCGCTTCACTGACATGATCGATGGCCAGACCATTACTCGTCAGACTGACGAGCTGACCGGTCTGTCTTCTCTGGTGGTTCTGGATTCTGCAGAGCGTACTGCGGGTGGTAAAGACCTGCGTCCGGCACTGAAAATTGTTGATGCTCAGGGCAACGACGTTCTGATCCCAGGCACCGATATGCCTGCTCAGTACTTCCTGCCGGGTAAAGCGATTGTTCAGCTGGAAGATGGCGTACAGATCAGCTCTGGTGACACCCTGGCGCGTGTTCCGCAGGAATCCGGCGGTACCAAGGATATCACCGGTGGTCTGCCGCGCGTTGCGGACCTGTTCGAAGCACGTCGTCCGAAAGAGCCGGCAATCCTGGCTGAAATCAGCGGCATCATTTCCTTCGGTAAAGAAACCAAAGGTAAACGTCGTCTGGTTATCACCCCGGTAGACGGTAGCGAACCGTACGAAGAGATGATTCCGAAATGGCGTCAGCTCAACGTGTTCGAAGGTGAACGTGTAGAACGTGGTGACGTGGTTTCCGATGGTCCGGAAGCGCCGCACGACATCCTGCGTCTGCGTGGTGTGCATGCTGTAACTCGTTACATCGTTAACGAAGTTCAGGACGTATACCGTCTGCAGGGTGTTAAGATTAACGATAAACACATCGAAGTTATCGTTCGTCAGATGCTGCGTAAAGCCACCATCGAAAGCGCTGGTAGCTCCGACTTCCTGGAAGGCGAGCAGGTTGAATACTCCCGCGTCAAGATCGCAAACCGCGAGCTGGAAGCGAACGGCAAAGTGGGTGCAACGTTCTCCCGCGATCTGCTGGGTATCACCAAAGCGTCTCTGGCAACCGAGTCCTTCATCTCTGCAGCATCGTTCCAGGAAACCACGCGTGTCCTGACCGAAGCAGCTGTTGCAGGTAAACGTGATGAACTGCGCGGTCTGAAAGAGAACGTCATCGTGGGTCGTCTGATCCCGGCAGGTACTGGTTATGCGTACCACCAGGATCGTATGCGCCGTCGCGCAGCGGGCGAACTGCCAGCTGCACCGCAGGTAACTGCTGAAGATGCGTCTGCCAGCCTGGCAGAACTGCTGAACGCAGGCCTGGGCGGTTCTGACAACGATTAATCGTTGCCGACCATAATAAAAAACCCGCTTCGGCGGGTTTTTTTATGTCTATGTTATTTCTGATGGCGCTTATCAGGTCTACGAAGCCATCAGGCAGTGTCATTAATTTACCGGTGGTAACCGCCGATAAAGCTCAATCATATCGCCGGCCAGATCCTGAATCACCATGGCATTCATCAGGTGGTCCTGCGAATGGACGGTGATGAGATTAACCGGTAGTTTGCCGGTGCCCTCGTCAATACCGATCAGCTGGGTCTGGATTTTATGCGCTTGTTTGACGTACTCGCGTGATTCCGTCATCGCTTGTTCTGCACCGGAGAAATCACCTTTACGCGCCAGTTGCAATGCCGTCAGGGCCTGGCTGCGTGCAGCGCCAGCGTTTACCAATAACTCCATGATGATCGTTTCTATCTCTTCCATACCATCACTCCAGTAGTTTCAGCGCCTTATCCAGTACCGCATCGCCTTTCATCATGCCGTAATCCATCATGTCGATAACGGCGACCTTTTTGCCTAGTGGGTCGGCGATCGCCTGTAGCTTGGCCTGTTCATACTTAACCTGTGGACCGAGCAAAACGATATCCGCTGTAGCGATATTCTCTTCAAACTCGGCCACCGGGACGGCTTTGATAGTGACGTCGACGCCTTTTTTCTGGGCGGCATCTTTCATCCTTTGCACCAGCATGCTGGTGGACATTCCGGCGGCACAGCATAAAACGATGTTTTTCATAAGCAGTCTCGATCAACATGTGTGAGTTGATAATTATCGCGAGCCAGCTATAGCAACAACTGCTTTGCAACGATTGTGTGCAAGGCATCACAAAGAAAGCCGCTTTTTCTGAAACCGGTTACAAAAAGAGGCAGAACCCTGCAATCTGGACCAGGGCCAGCGGCTTTTTGACTCGCTTATCACATGCTGGAATATATAATTACTGTCAATAAATACATGTTATAAAAAACAGTATTGACAGCGTTTTTTAAACCCGTATGTTAATACTTAACAGCGGAGAAATTGTAGTTTGCTGTTAACGTAGTAAGTATTAGTAGAGCTTGATTGGGGTTTGCGATAAAGGCCACGAAGTATTTTTTGTATGGGATAGTCGATGCTGAAAACGCTATTTTTTCACTTCGACAATGCTTTCAGGCCACGTAGTTGATATATCTAATCGCAAAAAGTCAGTAAAGCGCGACGATGTAACGCCATGATTTTATAGTAAATGTTTGTGGTTTCTGCTTTTCTGGTTATCACAAGGGAAATAAGGCAACGCATCAAAGAGTATATGTCGCGAGGGGAAGTGTACTTGTTTAGGTCACCAGTCTTGAGTTCTATTATCAAGCGGGTGGAATGTGTTTAACGGTAAATAGAGGAAAGCTTTAGTTAGTATCAATATCCAATATTATCTGTAGTAAACGTGTACATTTTAAAGTAGTACCATCAGCAGTATTAAATCGTTAAGTTTATTAATGTTAAATTTGAAGTGTGTAGTAACGTAAAGCCCTGACTGCAATTGTCGGGGCTTTTGTTCATTGTAGATCAAGCTGTTATCCAGGATGCTTAGCCGCGATGGTTCAACATTGCATCACTCAGTGGGTATTAAAAAAATTAATGCTTGCTTAATGATTAGAAGTAGGTCTACTATAGCGGCATCGGTTTGGAACACAGACCTTATGCAAGCAGTTTTAGTAAAGCAGTTCTCAGTTCAAGCGTTATCCTCAGATACTCTTCTTCATGAGCCTCCTCCCTAAGTGCCCCATAAGTTAATTTCTGCAAAACAGGCCATCTTCGCTGCATAAGCGGCTCAATAACATGAAAGGAAGTATCTATGTCTAACAAAATGACTGGTTTAGTAAAATGGTTTAACTCTGATAAAGGCTTCGGCTTTATCACTCCTCAGGACGGTAGCAAGGATGTGTTTGTGCATTTCTCCGCTATCCAGAGTAACGATTTTAAAACGTTAGACGAAGGTCAAAAGGTGGAGTTCTCCGTGGAGAATGGCGCTAAAGGCCCGTCTGCTGTTAACGTTGTCGCGCTGTAATCGCCGATAATTTCACGAGCGCTTACGATAGCGATGAAGGCCAGAGCCCGAGCAGTTAAGTGCCAGTGAAGAAAAAACCCGCGAAAGCGGGTTTTTTTGTTTATGCGATTGCTCCTGACCTACGGTACCTGTGAAGCGCGCCCCAGATAGCTGTCCCAGTCTTTCCACACGGGCTGTAAACCCTGGGCCATGAGTGCTTCAGCAACGGCTTCTGGGCGACGATCGTCGTGCGGGGAGAACTGTTCCAGTTCGGGGTGGTTATCGGCATAACCACCGGGCTGGGTTTTTGAGAAGGCGCTGACGTTGTTGATCGCCAACGGGATCACATGGTCACGAAACCATGGCGATTCGCGGGTGGAGAGCGACAGCTCAATTTCTGGCGCCAGTAAACGAAACGCGCAAATGGTCTGGACCAACTGTCGCTCATCCATGATCGATGCAGGCTCAACGCCTCCGGTGCATGGGCGCAGGCGAGGGAAGGAGATAGAGTAACGGCTCTGCCAGTAATGCTGCTGCATCCATAGCAGATGTTCAGCCACCATATAGCAATCAACCCGCCAGCTGTCGGACAAACCAATCAACGCGCCAAGACCGATTTTGTCGATCCCTGCGCGGCCCAGCCTGTCCGGCGTTTCCAGGCGCCAGAAGAAATCCTGCTTTTTCCCTTTTAAATGGTGACGAGCGTAAGTTGCCTCATGATAACTCTCCTGATACACCATCACGCCATCCAGCCCCAGCGTCTTCAGCTCTGCATATTCAGCCTCTGACAACGGCTGTACCTCCATCTGTAAAGAGGCGAACTGGCGGCGAATGGCGGGCAAATGGCGACGAAAGTAATCCATCCCCACTTTTGCCTGATGTTCACCGGTGACCAGCAGCAGATGCTCAAAACCCAGCTCACGGATAGCCGCACACTCCCGTATTATCTCATCTTCGTCCAGCGTTTTACGTTTGATACGGTTGCTCATCGAAAAACCGCAGTAGGTGCAGTCGTTGGCGCAAAGGTTGGAGAGATACAACGGCACGTAAAAGCTCACCGTGTTACCAAAACGCTGACGGGTGAGCTTCTGCGCCCGCTGCGCCAGCGGCTCCAGATAATCGGCGGCGGCAGGAGAGAGCAATGCCATCAGATCGTCGCGACTAAGATGCGAAGCGTTGAGGGCGCGCTCTACGTCAGCAGCGGTTTTACCGTTGATGCGCAGGCGGATGTCATCCCAGTCCAGCTGCCGCCAGCGGTCGCTGAACGTTTTCATGCGAAGGCCTCCAGGAATCCGGTTAACGGGCTGGTGGGACTTGCCTGCGAACTTTTGCTTCCTGGTACCGCCTGGCGTGCCAGCAAGCCAGCTTCAACGGCCAGGCGGAAGGCGGTTGCCATCATCACCGGGCTGTCGGCTACCGCGATTGCCGTATTGACCAACACCGCGTCGGCGCCCATTTCCAGCGCCTGCGTGGCGTGGCTGGGGACGCCGATGCCTGCATCAACCACCACCGGCACGGTCGCCTGTTGGATAATAATCTCCAGCATCGCTTTGGTTTCCAGCCCCTGATTAGAACCGATGGGCGCGCCGAGCGGCATGACTGCAGAACAGCCTACTTCTTCCAGCCGTTTGCACAGCACCGGATCTGCGCCACAGTAAGGCAGTACCACGAAGCCCTTTTTCACCAGTACTTCTGCGGCTTTCAATGTTTCGATTGGATCGGGTAACAGCCAGCGGGCGTCCGGATGGATTTCTAATTTCAGCCAGTTTGTGCCCAGCGCTTCACGCGCTAACTGGGCAGCAAAAATCGCCTCTTCAGCGGTTTTTGCCCCCGAAGTGTTGGGCAACAGCGTCACACCAGCTTCTACCAGCGGCGCCAGAATGGCATCGTTGTGCTGACGCAAATCCACGCGCTTCATGGCCAGCGTTACCAGTTGGCTGCCGGAGGCGCGAATCGCCTTGACCATCAGCTGCGATGAAGCAAATTTTCCGGTGCCGGTGAACAGATGCGAATCAAACGTTTTGTCGGCAATACGTAACATATCAACCCCCTGCAATAACCTGAAAAAGCAGGATCTGGTCGCCTTCCTGCACGATTTGCTGCTCCCACTGCTCGCGCGGGAGGATCTGCTGATTGAGCGCCAGCGCCGCGCCCGGTTTAAGCTGATTAAGTGCAGTGAGCAGCCCACTGACGGTTTGTCCTTCGGCGCACTGCATCGGCTCATCATTGAACTGAATCTGCATGTTGCCCTCCGCATACCGGGCAGCCGCTGGCGCGTCGTAGTGCGAAGCTGCGCCACTGGCTGGTTTTACCGTCAAACAGGCGTAGCTCTCCGCTGGGCGTCTCAATACCGCTGAGCAATTTAATCGCTTCCAACGCTTGCAAGGTGCCCATCACGCCCACAACTGGTCCGACGATACCGGCGGTACGGCAGTTGCGTTCGGGCTCTACATCGTCCGGCCACAGGCAGCGGTAACATCCTTGTTCCCACGGGGGCGTCAGCACCATCAGTTGGCCGCCAAAGCCGACGGCGCTGGCGGTGACGAGCGGGGTGTTGAGCGTTACGCAGGCGGCGTTAATTTCCTGGCGCGTGGCCATGTTATCGGTACAGTCGAGCACCACATCGGCACGCGCTACCGCATGCCGAAGCGCATCGCCTTTCAGTCGCTGCTGGAGTGACACCAGCTCGATATCCGGGTTGAGCCGCGTCAGGCGCTGCTGGGCAACCTGCGATTTTGAACGTGCGATATCATCAGTGGTAAACAGGATCTGGCGCTGCAGGTTGCTCAGATGAATGTCGTCATCGTCTACCAGCGTCAATTTTCCGATGCCTGCTCCCGCCAGATACAGCGCGGCAGGCGAACCTAACCCGCCTAAACCGACAATCAGCACATGGCTATTGAGCAGCTTTTGTTGGCCTTCAATGGCGATATCGCCGAGCAGGATCTGGCGGCTGTAGCGCATAAAGTCGCGGTCATTCATCGCCCACTCCCGCGATATCCAGTAGTTGGGCCGTGGCGACCTGCCAGTCAGCCGCCTGGGTAATGGCGCTGACCACGGCAATGCTGCCGACGCCGGTCGCCAGTACCGCCGGGGCGCGCTCAAGGCTGATACCTCCAATGGCGACGGTCGGGTAATCCGCTAATCGTTCAATATGGTTTGCCAGTTGCGTGAGTCCCTGCGGGGCGGAAGGCATCTGTTTGGTTTGCGTGGGAAAAACATGACCCAGCGCGATATAAGAAGGCTTAGCGGCGAGCGCGACGTCGATCTCCATATCATCGTGAGTGGAGACCCCCAGGCGCAGCCCCGCCGCCTGAATCGCCTTCAGGTCGGTGGTTTCAAGGTCTTCCTGGCCCAGATGTACGCCGTAAGCGCGGTGCTTAATTGCCAGACGCCAGTAGTCGTTGATAAACAGACGGGCGTTATAGCGACGACCCAGTTCAATGGCGGCCATAACGTCGGCTTCGACCTCTTCATCACGCTTATCTTTAATGCGCAGTTGGATCGTGCATACGCCCGCCTGCAGCAAGCGTTCAATCCATTGCACGCTGTCCACCACCGGGTAAAGCCCGAGGCGAAACGGCACGGTCGGGAAATCAGGCTGGTACATTACGCCTCCTCTTTTTTGAGGTAGATTTCGCCGCCTTTGGCGCGGAAGTTCTCCGACATATCTGCCATGCCGACTTCAATCGTTTGTGCAGCAGCGTAGTCGCGAACCTCCTGGCTGATTTTCATCGAGCAGAACTTCGGCCCGCACATGGAGCAGAAGTGGGCGACCTTACCGGATTCCTGTGGCAGGGTTTCATCGTGGTAGGCACGGGCGGTGAATGGGTCGAGCGCGAGGTTAAACTGGTCTTCCCAGCGGAATTCGAAGCGCGCTTTCGACATGGCGTTATCGCGGATCTGCGCGCCCGGATGACCTTTTGCTAAGTCAGCTGCATGGGCGGCAATCTTGTAGGTAATCAACCCTTGTTTAACATCTTCTTTGTTCGGCAGGCCGAGGTGCTCTTTTGGCGTGACGTAGCACAGCATCGCGCAGCCAAACCAGCCGATCATCGCCGCACCGATCCCGGAAGTGAAGTGGTCGTAGCCCGGTGCGATATCGGTGGTCAACGGTCCTAGAGTGTAGAACGGTGCTTCATGGCAGTGCTCCAGCTCTTCGGTCATGTTGCGCTGGATCATATGCATGGGCACATGACCTGGACCTTCTATCATCACCTGCACGTCGTATTCCCAAGCGATTTTGGTCAGCTCGCCCAGCGTATGCAGCTCGGAGAACTGCGCTTCGTCGTTCGCATCCTGAATTGAACCCGGGCGCAGGCCGTCACCTAGCGACAAAGAGACATCGTAGGCGGCGCAGATTTCGCAAATCTCGCGGAAATGTTCGTACAGGAAGTTCTCTTTGTGATGAGAAAGGCACCATTTCGCCATAATTGAACCGCCGCGTGAGACAATGCCGGTCAGGCGTTTGGCAGTCATCGGCACGTAGCGCAGCAGCACGCCCGCGTGAATGGTGAAGTAGTCGACGCCCTGTTCGGCCTGCTCCAGCAGCGTGTCGCGGAAGGCTTCCCAGGTGAGATCTTCGGCGATCCCGTTGACCTTCTCCAGCGCCTGGTAGATCGGCACAGTACCGATCGGTACCGGACTGTTACGCAGGATCCACTCGCGGGTTTCGTGGATATAGCGACCGGTGGAGAGATCCATCACCGTGTCAGCGCCCCAGCGCGTCGACCACACCAGCTTCTCTACCTCTTCTTCAATGGAGGAGGTGACGGCAGAGTTACCAATGTTGGCGTTAACCTTCACCAGGAAGTTGCGACCGATAATCATCGGCTCGGATTCCGGGTGGTTGATGTTGGCAGGAATAATCGCTCGGCCCGCGGCCACTTCATCACGCACGAATTCCGGCGTGATGTTTTCCGGCAGGCGTGCACCAAAGTTCATCCCCGGATGCTGGTGACGCAGCACTTCACTGCGAATGCGCTCGCGGCCCATGTTTTCACGGATGGCGATGAACTCCATCTCCGGGGTCACTATTCCCTGGCGGGCGTAGTGCAGTTGGGTGACTCGCTTACCCGCTTTGGCGCGCTTTGGCGTCAGCAGGTCGGTGAAACGCAGCTCGTCCAGGCCATCGTCGGCCAGACGTTCTTTGGTATAAGCGGAACTCCGGTCGTCTAATTCTTCGCTATCGTTACGCGCCGCAATCCACGGTTGGCGCAGCTTTGCCAGACCCTGCTGGACGTTAATCGCCACGTCAGGATCGCCATACGGTCCGGAGGTGTCGTATACCGGAACGGCTTCGTTCTCTTCGAACTGCGGGTTGTCTTTTGTGCCGCCAGTCAGCGTTGGGCTGAGCTGAATTTCGCGCATCGGAATGCGGATATCCGGCTGCGAACCGGTAATATAAATGCGTTTTGAGTTAGGGAAGGCGGTCCCTTCCAGGGTATCGATAAAGTGTTGGGCTTGAGCGCGCTGTTCGCGGCGTGATGGTTTAGTAGTGGCAGACATAGCTCATTCCAAATAAAAGTAAGGATATGGCTTGTCAGACGACGGATGAAGCAAGAGAGAAGCTCGCCCGGGGGCGATGCTATTGTAGATTGACTCTTGTTCCCTTCGCAGGTTTTAACCTGATCAGGTTCCGCGGATCCCGAATTAACGGTCTCAGCCTTTTCCACTCATGCTGCTGTGGAAAATAAGCACTCCGACAAGAAGTAACCTCAGTAAAGAGGTAATGAATGTAAACTACGCGTTAATGCCGTAAATCTCAAGCATGACGTTTGAGAGTGCTACTCTCGTGCATTGCGTCAAATACCAGCATGATCAGCTTATCTTCCAGCACGAATCGGGCTTCCAGTGCCTCGCCGAGATCCGATAAAACCTGTTGAAATTCAAGGAAGTTATCATGATCAATCGCCGTTTCCAGGCTGGAGTCATAGTAGTCCATGATCAGCTGCGTATTGGCTTCCAGCAGCGGCCAAATTTTTGTGGCTTTTAAAAGCTGCCCGTTCCCTTCCAATTTATGGAGAATACGTTCATAAATACTGAAGTGTCCGGTGGAGAGGTAATCGACCAGGCTCTGACAAAAATCATCCAGCGCTTTTTCATTGAGTCGCATGTACGATTCTTTGCCAGGCTTAATGCCAACCAGATTGTAGTAAGCCACGAGCAGGTGCTTACGTACATGTAGCCAGCGATCAACCAGTTTATTACTTCCTCCGACGTGCTCCGTCAGGCTTTCCAGCTGGTTTAGCATGATTGACTCCGCAAGATGGTGTTTAGGAACTGCTCACCCGTAAATGTAAAAATAATGTAAACAACATGCCTGTGAAGCAAAGGTTGCGCAAGAGATATGGATCGTATAATTGAAAAATTAGATAGCGGCTGGTGGATCGTCAGTCATGAGCAAAAGTTATGGTTACCTCATGGCGAGCTACCTTATGGCGACGCAGCCCGTTTTGATCTGATTGGTCAGCGCGCGCTGCCAATAGGCGAGTGGGAAGGGGAGACTGTCTGGCTGGTGCAGCAGCAGCGTCGACACGATATGGGGTCGGTGCGCCAGGTCATTGACCAGGACGTTGGCCTGTTTCAACTGGCCGGACGCGGCGTACAGCTGGCGGAGTTCTATCGCTCGCATAAATTCTGCGGCTACTGCGGCCATCCCATGCACCCGAGTAAAACGGAGTGGGCGATGCTCTGTAGCCACTGCCGTGAACGTTATTACCCGCAAATTGCCCCGTGCATAATCGTCGCTATTCGCCGAGATGATTCCATCCTGCTTGCCCAACATGTTCGCCATCGTAACGGCGTGCATACCGTACTGGCAGGTTTTGTCGAAGTGGGCGAGACCTTAGAACAGGCGGTGGCGCGTGAAGTTATGGAAGAAAGCGGGATTAAGGTGAAAAATCTGCGCTATGTCACTTCTCAGCCCTGGCCATTCCCGCAGTCTTTGATGACCGCATTTATGGCGGAGTATGATAGCGGCGAAATCGTCATCGACCCGAAAGAGCTGCTGGAAGCGAACTGGTATCGCTATGACGACTTACCGCTCTTACCCCCGCCGGGTACTGTCGCGCGTCGATTGATTGAAGACACTGTGGCAATGTGTCGGGCTGAGTACGAGTAAAGAGCGAGTGGTGATACACTGATGGACTGACGCAATAAGGAACTGCAAAAATGACCGAACTGAAGAACGATCGTTATCTGCGTGCGCTGCTGCGCCAGCCCGTTGATGTCACTCCGGTATGGATGATGCGCCAGGCAGGCCGCTATCTACCGGAATACAAAGCTACCCGTGCCGAAGCGGGCGATTTTATGGCGCTGTGCAAAAATGCCGAGCTGGCCTGCGAAGTCACGTTGCAGCCGCTGCGTCGCTATAAACTTGATGCCGCGATCCTCTTCTCGGATATCCTGACGATCCCGGATGCGATGGGACTCGGGCTGTATTTTGAAGCAGGAGAAGGTCCACGCTTTACCTCTCCGATTACCAGCAAGGCTGACGTCGACAAACTGCCGATCCCGGATCCGGAAGATGGGTTGGGGTACGTGATGAACGCGGTGCGTACTATCCGCCGTGAACTGAAAGGCGAAGTGCCGCTGATCGGCTTCTCCGGTAGTCCGTGGACGCTGGCGACCTACATGGTTGAAGGCGGCAGCAGCAAAGCCTTCACCGTGATTAAAAAGATGATGTACGCCGACCCTAAAGCGCTGCATCTGCTGCTTGATAAGCTGGCGAAGAGCGTCACGCTGTACCTGAACGCGCAGATCAAAGCGGGTGCGCAGTCGGTGATGATTTTCGACACCTGGGGTGGCGTGCTGACCAGTCGCGACTATCAGCAGTTCTCTTTGTACTACATGCACAAAATCGTTGATGGCCTGCTGCGCGAGAACGAAGGTCGTCGCGTACCGGTGACGCTGTTTACCAAAGGCGGTGGTCAGTGGCTGGAAGCGATGGCGGAAACCGGCTGTGATGCGTTAGGTCTCGACTGGACCACTGACATTGCCGATGCGCGTCGTCGTGTAGGTCATAAAGTGGCGCTCCAGGGCAATATGGATCCGTCCATGCTGTATGCGCCGCCAGCCCGCATCGAAGAAGAGGTGGCGACAATTCTGGCCGGATTCGGTCAGGGTGAAGGGCATGTCTTTAACCTGGGCCACGGCATTCATCAGGACGTCCCGCCAGAACATGCGGGTGTCTTTGTGGAGGCGGTACATCGGTTGTCCGAACAGTACCACCGCTAAGGAGTTATCATGGATCTCGCGTCATTACGCGCGCAGCAGCTTGAACTGGCTTCTTCAGTGATCCGCGAGGATCGTCTGAAGAACGATCCGCCGGATCTGATCGGCGGGGCGGACGTTGGGTTTGAGCAGGGTGGCGAAGTGACGCGAGCCGCGATGGTCTTACTGAAGTATCCCACGCTTGAACTGGTCGAATACAAGGTGGCGCGTATCGCCACCACCATGCCCTACATTCCCGGTTTTCTCTCCTTTCGTGAAACTCCCGCGCTGATGGCCGCCTGGCAACTGCTCTCGCACAAGCCAGATCTGCTGTTCGTTGATGGTCATGGCATTTCTCACCCGCGTCGTCTGGGCGTGGCCAGCCATTTTGGTCTGCTGGTGGATGTCCCGACGATTGGCGTGGCGAAAAAACGGTTGTGCGGCAAGTTTGAATCGCTCGCTGCTGAACCTGGTGCGCTAGCGCCGTTGCTGGATAAAGGCGAACAACTGGCATGGGTCTGGCGCAGCAAAGCGCGCTGTAACCCGTTGTTTATTTCCACGGGCCACCGCGTGAGTATGGACAGCGCACTGGCGTGGGTTCAACGCTGTATGAACGGCTATCGTTTGCCGGAACCCACACGCTGGGCAGATGCAGTGGCATCCGAACGCCCGGCTTTTACTCGGCTTGCAGCAAAAACGCCCCATATCGGGTAAACTGCGGCTAATTTCCGTATTTGAGAACTCATCATGTTACAAAATCCGATTCACCTGCGTCTGGAGAAGCTGGAAAGCTGGCAGCACGTCACGTTTATGGCCTGTCTGTGCGAACGCATGTACCCAAACTACGCCATGTTCTGCAAGCAAACTGAATTTGGCGATGGACAGATTTACCGCCGAATTCTGGATCTGATTTGGGAAGCGCTGACGGTTAAAGACGCGAAAATCAATTTCGACAGCCAGCTGGAAAAATTTGAAGAGGCCATTCCTTCTGCAGACGATTACGATCTGTACGGTGTTTATCCGGCGATTGATGCTTGTGTGGCATTAAGCGAACTGATGCATTCGCGTCTTAGCGGTGAAACGCTGGAGCATGCAATCGAAGTGAGTAAGGCTTCGATTACGACGGTTGCGATGCTGGAAATGACTCAGGCTGGTCGTGAAATGACCGATGAAGAGCTCAAAGAAAACCCTGCCGTTGAGCAAGAATGGGATATTCAGTGGGAAATTTTCCGACTTTTAGCCGACTGTGAAGAACGCGATATTGAGCTGATAAAAGGGCTGCGTGCAGACCTGCGCGAGGCTGGCGAGAGCAATATTGGTATAAATTTTCAGCAATGACACCACAAAACGTGATTTAACGCCTGATTTGTCGTGCCTGAAGGCTTCCCATCCGCCCCCGGTCTGGTCTACATTTGGGGGGCGAAAAAAAGTGGCTATCGGTGCGTGTATGCAGGAGAGTGCTTTTCTGGCATTTCCGTCGCACTCGATGCTTAGCAAGCGATAAACACATTGTAAGGATAACTTATGAACAAGACTCAACTGATTGATGTAATTGCAGACAAAGCAGAACTGTCTAAAACACAGGCTAAAGCTGCTCTGGAATCCACTCTGGCTGCTATTACTGAGTCTCTGAAAGAAGGCGATGCTGTACAACTGGTTGGTTTCGGTACCTTCAAAGTGAACCACCGTGCTGAGCGCACTGGCCGCAACCCGCAGACCGGTAAAGAAATCAAAATCGCCGCAGCTAACGTACCGGCATTTGTTTCTGGTAAAGCACTGAAAGACGCGGTTAAGTAATTCGCGTGGCAGTGAACAGTTTTAACGAAGGGGCGGTTTCGCCCCTTTTGTCCATCTGGCGTCATACGCTTTGGCTTTCAGGTGTTCTGTTACTGTCTGCCTGCGGTAGCCATTCTGAGCTTCCTCCTTTCACGGCCAGCGGCTATGTTGGCGATCAGGGGGCGGTACGCATTTGGCGTAAAGACTCCGGTGACGATGTTCACTTGCTCTCGGTATTTAGTCCGTGGCGTAAAGGCGAAACCACTACCAGTGAATACCGCTGGCAGGGTGATTCGCTCTCTCTGATAGAACTCAACGTTTACAGTAAACCGGCTGAACATGTCCGTATACGCTTCGATGACCGGGGCGAACTGAGCTTCATGCAGCGTGAAGTCGACGGGCAAAAGCAGCAGCTTTCCAGCGATCAAATCGCGCTTTACCGCTATCGTGCCGATCAAATTCGCCAGACCAGCGATGCGCTGCGTCAGGGACGGGTGATATTGCGTCAGGGACGTTGGCATGCGGATAACACGGTCACAACTTGTGAAGGTGAAACGCTGAAGCCAGACCTGGAGTCGTGGGCGATAAACCATATCGAGCGCCGCCAGAGACATTCATCCGTAGAGGTGAGTGTGGCATGGCTGGAAGCGCCCGAAGGGTCGCAGCTACTGCTGGTCGCCAATGAAGATTTTTGTCACTGGCAGCCTACAGCCAAAACTTTCTGAAAACCTGAATACAGGAAATCAGCAGGCCTGATCCGTATAGCGTCATCAGGCATTAAGTCTTTTACCAGTGGCCCATTCCCATATGGCCGCCGCCGCGATGGTTACCGCCACCGCCGCATCCGCCGTAGCCCATTCCCGCGCCACGTGGCACGCCAGCCTGCGCCATTGCGACATCACGTTTAACGCGCTGCTCGTCCAGAGACTGATTCAACGCTTCCATCTCTTTTGCAACGGCGTTAATTTTTGCCGTGTCCGGAGAGCTGGCCGTTAATAGTGCATTGTACTCATAACGTTTGGATGTCAGCTGTTGGCGCAACGCGCTGGTCTGGGAATAATAATCATCATAGATTTTCTGTGCGGCAGCCTGCTGCTCAGCGGTCATTGGCGTACCGCCCCGTTGCTGCATTCCATCGCCATATCCCCAGTGATTCTGTGCCAGTACAGGGGTGGAGCCAAGTGCGATAAGAGAAAGTGCAATCAGTGCCAGTTTGTTGTTCCGTTTCATCGTTCGTTCTCCTGTTGGTTAGCTTACATTCCCTTTTGCATCTTCCGTGCCAAAGCGGTAATCCCAGTCCTGCGGGTGTTGTACCCGCCGTCTTTGCAGGGAAACGAGTAAAAATGACTCGCCAGAACGCGCCAGCGAGTCGTTTTTACCCGTTACTTTCAGCTGTTTGTGTCTGAGGGCAGGGTTATCAGGGGGAAAAAATGGCATGATTTCTGCTGTATACCTGCAACGATGAAAGGAACAAGCGGGGTGAAGGGAGAGCGTATGCGTCTTTATAAGGATACGGTGGCAAAGTGGTTGAGCCGACTCTTGCTGGCGGCAATCCTGGTTTTGGTCGGCTGGTTTTCGATTATGACCATTCGGGACTATGGGCGGGAAAGTGGTGCCGCGCGGCAAACGCTACTGGAAAAAGGCAGCGTGCTCATTCGCGCTCTGGAGTCTGGTACGCGCGTAGGCATGGGGATGCGCATGCATCATGCCCAGCAGCAGACGCTACTGGAGGAAATGGCTGTACAGCCTGGCGTGCTATGGTTTGCTGTCGTCGATGAGCATGGTGTCATTATTACCCACAGCAATTCCGCGATGGTCGGCAAAACGCTCTATTCATCGGATGTCCTGCGACAGCTTAGTCCTGGGGAGCAAGAAAGCTGGCGGAATATTGAAATTCCAGCGAGGGATGGTGAAAAAACGCCAGCACTGGAAATTTATCGCCAGTTTCAGCCGATGTATGGTCCAGGACGCCACGGCATGGCGCGCTGTGCCAGTAATGACGGGCAGCTTATCACCCCAGCACAAACCATATTTATCGCCTTTGATGCCAGCGATTTGACAGCGACTCAGGCAAGGGAGTGGCGTAATACACTGATAGTCCTCTCTGCGCTGGCGGCTGTGTTGCTGGCCACCGTGCTGACGTTCTTCTGGTATCAGCGCTATCAGCGCTCGTACAAAGAACTTCAGGATGCGATGAAGCGTAAAGAAAAACTGTTAGCACTCGGTCATCTTGCGGCTGGGGTGGCACATGAAATTCGTAACCCGCTTTCATCGATCAAAGGGTTAGCGAAGTATTTTGCCGAGCGAACCCCGGCAGGAGGCGAGTCGCATGAGCTGGCACAGGTGATGGCGAAAGAGGCGGATCGTTTAAATCGGGTGGTGAGCGAGTTGCTGGAGCTGGTGAAACCTGCACATCTGACGCTGCAACAGGTGGATCTCAATGAGGTTATCACCCACTCATTACACCTGGTGAGTCAGGATGCGGCAAGCCGGGAAATCCAGCTCCGCTTTTCGGCCAATTCTACGCTGCCCGCTATCCAGGCCGATCCTGACCGACTGACTCAGGTTTTGTTGAATCTGTATCTGAACGCCATTCATGCGATTGGTCGTCAGGGCACGATTACGGTTGAAGCGAATGAAAGCAGCGGTGAACGCGTTAAAATTGTGGTTACCGATACTGGGAAGGGGATTGCGGCGGAACAGCTGGAGGCCATTTTTACGCCTTACTTTACGACCAAAGCCGACGGAACCGGTCTCGGGCTGGCGGTAGTGCAGAACATTATCGAACAGCACGGTGGCACCATTCAGGTGGCAAGCGTTGAGGGCAAAGGCGCGACCTTTACCCTTTGGCTGCCGACCAAAGCGAAACAACAGGATTAACAAGGATGACGCGCGGAAAAATCAATATTCTGGTGGTAGATGACGATATCAGCCACTGCACCATTTTACAGGCGCTGCTGCGCGGCTGGGGTTATGAGGTCGCGCTGGCCTATAGCGGGCGAGCGGCGCTGGAACAGGTGCGCGAACGCGTATTTGATTTAGTGCTGTGTGATGTACGCATGGCGGAGATGGACGGCATCGCAACGCTGAAAGAGATTAAAGCGCTGAATCCGGCGATTCCAGTCTTGATCATGACGGCGTTCTCCAGCGTGGAGACTGCCGTTGAAGCGCTTAAAACCGGGGCGCTGGACTACTTAATCAAGCCGCTGGATTTTGACCGTCTGCAGGAGACGCTGGAAAAGGCGCTGGCGCATACGCGGGAAACGGGCGCTGAACTGCCATCGGCGTCGGCTGCGCAGTTTGGCATGATTGGCAGCAGTCCGGCGATGCAGCAGTTGCTCAACGAAATTGCGATGGTTGCTCCTTCGGATGCGACGGTGCTTATTCACGGAGACTCCGGTACGGGGAAAGAGCTGGTGGCCCGGGCGCTACATGCCAGCAGCGCCCGTCGCGATAAACCGCTGGTGACGCTCAACTGCGCGGCGCTTAATGAATCGCTGCTGGAGTCCGAACTTTTTGGTCACGAGAAAGGGGCGTTTACCGGGGCGGATAAACGGCGGGAAGGTCGCTTTGTGGAAGCCGATGGCGGCACGTTATTTCTTGATGAAATCGGTGATATTTCACCGCTGATGCAGGTACGTCTGCTGCGGGCTATCCAGGAGCGAGAAGTGCAGCGTGTTGGTAGCAATCAGACTATTGCGGTTGATGTCCGGCTGATCGCCGCCACGCATCGTAATCTGGCCGAGGAAGTCAGTGCCGGGCGCTTTCGTCAGGATCTCTACTATCGCCTGAACGTCGTCACCGTTGAAATGCCAGCGCTGTGCCAGCGCCGGGAAGATATTCCGCTGTTAGCCGAACATTTTCTCCAGCGTTTTGCCGCGCGTAACCGTAAAGCGGTGAAAGGATTTACTCCGCAGGCGATGGATCTGCTGATCCACTACGACTGGCCGGGCAATATTCGTGAGCTGGAAAATGCGATTGAGCGCTCGGTGGTGCTGCTGACGGGAGAATATATTTCCGAACGCGAGCTGCCGATGGCGATTGCCGCGACGCCGATAAAAACGGAATTCAGTGGCGAGATCCAACCGCTGGTGGATGTCGAAAAAGAGGTGATTCTGGCGGCGCTGGAAAAAACGGGCGGCAATAAAACGGAAGCCGCCCGTCAGTTAGGCATTACGCGTAAAACGCTGCTGGCGAAAATTTCGCGTTAGCGTTGCTCGCGTTCAATGGCGCGCCAGCCGATGTCGTTACGGCTGAAGCTGCCATCCCAGCGGATGTCGGTCATCAGGGCGTAAGCGCGTTTCTGCGCTTCAGCCACGGTATGACCCAGGGCGGTGGCGCACAGCACGCGACCGCCGCTGGTCAGCACGCGATCGTCTTCGGCGAGTTTAGTGCCTGCATGGAACACTTTTCCGTCTTCTACTTCTTCCAGCGGCAGACCGTGGATTTCATCTCCGGTGTTGTAGTTACCTGGATAACCTCCGGCAGCAATGACGACACCCAGCGAGGCGCGTTCGTCCCACTCGGAGGTTTTTTCATCCAGCTTGCCGTCGCAAGCGGCCAGGCAAAGCTCCACCAGGTCCGATTTCATGCGTAGCATGATCGGCTGGGTTTCCGGGTCGCCGAAGCGGCAGTTGAACTCGATAACCTTCGGATTGCCCTGTTTGTCGATCATCAGACCCGCGTACAGGAAACCGGTGTAGGTATTCCCTTCCGCCGCCATACCTTTTACGGTTGGCCAAATAATGCGTTCCATGGTGCGCTGATGCACTTCATCAGTTACCACCGGCGCTGGTGAGTAAGCACCCATACCGCCGGTGTTCGGGCCAGTGTCGCCGTTGCCTACGCGTTTGTGGTCCTGGCTGGTGGCCATCGGCAGCACGTGCTCGCCGTCGACCATTACGATAAAGCTCGCTTCTTCGCCGTCGAGGAACTCTTCGATCACGATACGGTGGCCCGCATCGCCAAAAGCGTTACCTGCCAGCATGTCATGAACGGCGGCTTCTGCTTCCTCCAGCGTCATCGCCACGATAACGCCTTTACCAGCAGCCAGGCCGTCAGCTTTGATGACGATCGGCGCGCCTTTCTCACGCAGATAGGCCAACGCTGGCTCAATCTCAGTGAAGTTCTGATATTCCGCCGTCGGGATCTGGTGACGGGCGAGGAAATCTTTGGTGAAGGCTTTGGAGCCTTCCAGCTGTGCAGCACCTTCGGTTGGCCCGAAGATCTTCAGGCCAGCGGCGCGGAACGCATCGACCACGCCAATCACCAGCGGCGCTTCCGGACCGACGATGGTCAGGTCAATTTTCTCGTTCTGGGCAAAGCTCAGCAGAGCTGGAATATCGGTGACGCCGATAGCCACGTTCTGCAGTGCTGGTTCCAGTGCGGTGCCCGCGTTACCTGGTGCAACAAAAACGGTATCAACCAGCGGGGACTGTGCGGCTTTCCAGGCCAGGGCGTGCTCGCGCCCGCCGTTGCCAATCACTAATACTTTCATCGTCTGCTCCGTGGATTAATGGCGGAAGTGGCGCATGTCGGTAAAGATCATCGCGATACCGTGTTCATCGGCAGCGGCAATGACTTCATCATCACGGATAGAACCACCTGGCTGGATAACGCAGCTCACGCCAACGGCGGCGGCAGCATCAATACCATCGCGGAACGGGAAGAAGGCGTCAGAGGCCATTGCAGAGCCTTTCACTTCCAGACCTTCGTCAGCCGCTTTAATCCCGGCGATTTTTGCGGAGTACACGCGGCTCATCTGGCCTGCGCCTATGCCGATAGTCATGTTCTCTTTGGCATAAACAATGGCGTTGGATTTCACGAACTTGGCGACTTTCCAGCAGAACAGTGCATCGCGCAGCTCTTGCTCGGTCGGCTGACGTTTGGACACCACGCGCAGTTCGCCTTCGCTCACCATCCCCAGATCCCTGTCCTGAACCAGCAAACCGCCGTTAACGCGTTTGAAGTCCAGGCCCGGTACACGTTGTGCCCACTGACCGCAGGTCAGAACGCGAACGTTCTGTTTGGCGGCGGTGATTTTCAGTGCGTCTTCGGTTGCGGACGGGGCGATGATCACTTCCACGAACTGACGGGAGATAATTGCCTGCGCGGTTTCGGCATCCAGTTCGCGGTTGAAAGCGATGATGCCGCCGAACGCGGAGGTCGGGTCGGTTTTATAGGCGCGGTCGTAAGCGTCGAGAATAGAGGTACTTACCGCCACGCCGCACGGGTTAGCGTGCTTAACGATCACACAGGCTGGCTCGCTGAACTCTTTCACGCACTCCAGCGCCGCGTCGGTATCGGCGATGTTGTTGTAGGAAAGCGCTTTGCCCTGTACCTGCTGGGCGGTGGCAACGGACGCTTCTTTAACATTCTCTTCTATATAGAAGGCAGCCTGCTGGTGGCTGTTCTCGCCGTAGCGCATATCCTGCTTCTTAATGAAGTTCAGGTTCAGCGTACGTGGGAAACGACCGGCGGCCTCTTTGCTCTCACCGTGGTAAGCCGGAACCATGCTGCCGAAGTAGTTGGCAATCATGCTGTCGTAGGCGGCGGTGTGTTCGAAGGCTTTAATCGCGAGGTCAAAGCGGGTTTCCAGAGTCAGGGAGCCTTCGTTGGCATCCATCTCTTTAATAATGGCGTCGTAGTCGCTGCTCTTCACAACGATCGCTACGTCTTTATGGTTCTTGGCTGCGGAACGCACCATGGTCGGGCCGCCGATATCAATGTTCTCTACCGCATCTTCCAGCGAGCAGCCTTCGCGTGCCACTGTCTCGGCGAACGGATACAGGTTTACAACCACCATATCGATAGGGGCGATACCGTGCTGTTCCATAATTCCGTCATCCTGACCGCGACGACCAAGAATGCCGCCGTGGACTTTCGGATGCAGGGTCTTCACGCGTCCATCCATCATTTCCGGGAAGCCGGTGTAATCGGAAACTTCGGTCACTGGCAGACCTTTCTCCGCTAACAGGCGCGCAGTGCCACCTGTAGACAGCAGCTCCACACCACGTGCGGAAAGTGCCTGAGCGAATTCGATGATACCGGCCTTGTCAGAAACACTGAGCAGAGCGCGGCGGACTGGACGACGTTGTTGCATGGTAAATCCCCTGGATTTGACTATTACAGAGAGCGTTAGGTGAATTCTTGGCTAAAAACTCAGCTAACGCCCCTTACGGGGCATCCTTGTTTTGCGGGGGCATTGTAACGAAAACGTTTGCGCAACGCTCGCGAATTTTTAATTTTCGATTTTGACCTCTCCTTTTTCTGTTGAAGGAGGCTGATATAACGAGAGGATCGTAGAAACGATCGTGTGGTTGTGGATAACTCTGTGTGTAAATGGGTATAAAGCGGGGTTTCGCTGTGGAATGCAGCAGTCAGTCATTTTTCTGTCATTTAAGGGTTGCGGGCCGCAGGAAACTCCCTATAATGCGCCTCCATCGACACGGCGGATGTGAATCACTTCACACAAACAGCCGGTTCGGTTGAAGAGAAAAACCTGAAAATGAGGGTTGACTCTGAAAGAGGAAAGCGTAATATACGCCACCTCGCGACAGAGCGCTAAAGCGCGTCGCAACTGCTCTTTAACAATTTATCAGACAATCTGTGTGGGCACTC
>NZ_KQ089836.1:0-6878 GCF_001037515.1 Citrobacter sp. MGH110
ATCAGAACCCGCTCGAAGCTGGCCATCAGTTTTTCCCGCTGGCCGGGAGGCAGATCGGCCTCCGCAAACGACAGGACGCCGGAGGTGTATTTCTTCACGTAAGGCGACGCGTCAATCAGCTCCCGGACTTCGTCCGGCTTCCCCTGCAGGACGCTGGCGCCTTCACGCTGCCGGCCTTTACCCAGCAGATAGTCCACCGGACCGGCGCCACCGCCGCGACCGCGTGGATGAAATTTAACGATCATCGTCCGTTCCTTTCTCAAGAACGGCGTGCCGCAGCCGCTCAAGCCCGGCATCGATGGCCATCAGCGCCGCCACAATCTGTACCCTGTCATGGCCGGTGCCGCCGCCGGCGTTAACACGGCGGGCTATCTGGTTCAGGTTATTGCCCATGCCGGCAAGCTGGCGCAGCAGCGCCGGCGAGATAGAGGGGAGCTTTCCGGTGCGCGCAGGCTTTTCGTCCAGGCAGGTCTGCCGCATCCACGCCGCCAGCTGCCTGCCGTCACAGCGCTCAAGCAGCCGGCGGTGCTCGTCCTCCGTCACCCACATGGTGAGCATCTTGTTCCGTTTCTCTGACAAACCGACCTCCTGATAACGCCGGGCCGACCGGGAAAGCCTTTCCCGGTCGGCCCGGGGTTGGACAAGCCGCAGGCGCGTCAGGCTGTTGGCGGGTTTCGGGGCGCAGCCCTGAACCAGTCACGTAGCGCTAGCGGAGTGTATACTGGCTTACTATGTTGGCACGGATGAGGGTGTCAGTGAAGTGCTTCATGTGGCAGGAGGAAAAAGGCGGCACCGGTGCGTCAGCAGAATATGTGATACAGGATATATTCCGCTTCCTCGCTCACTGACTCGCTACGCTCGGTCGTTCGGCTGCGGCGAGCGGTGCGGGCTTACTGGCGGGGCGGAAATTTCCTGGAAGATGCCAGGAAGAAACTTAACAGGGAAGCGAGAAGGCCACGGCGAAGCCGTTTTTCCATAGGCTCCGCCCCCCTGACAAGCATCACGAAATCTGACGCTCAAATCAGTGGTGGCGAAACCCGACAGGACTTAAAGATACCAGGCGTTTCCCCCTGGTGGCTCCCTCGTGCGCTCTCCTGTTCCTGCCTTTCGGTTTACCGGTGTCACTCCGCTGTTATGGCCGCGGTTTCTCATTCCACGCCTGACACTCGGTTCCGGGAAGGCAGTTCGCTCCAAGCTGGACTGTATGCACGAACCCCCCGTTCAGTCCGACTGCTACGCCTTATCCGGTAACTATCGTCTTGAGTCCAACCCGGAAAGACACGACAAAGCGCCACTGGCAGCAGCCATTGGTAACAGGATCAGCAAGAGATATGTTGAGAGTACTTGAAGTGATGACCAAACTGCGGCTACACTGAAGGAACAGATTTGGTGACATGTCTCTTGCTTAGACTGTTACCAGGTTCAGGAACTTGCCGGTTTACTGAACCTTCGAAAAACCACCTTGCCGGGTGGTTTTTTCGTTTACAGAGCAAGAGATTACGACGATCGTTAAAGGATCTCAAGAAGATCCTTTACTGATTGCGACCATCACCACTCCCCATACTCACTCCGGTAACAGTGGAAGACGGTGAAACAGCACCACCACCAGTATCCCTGACATTGTTGACTTGGCATGCTGTAAGCAGCATTATTCCAAGTAAAATGGCACAAATAATAATTTTTTTCATAAACAATCCTTTATTATAATTTTATTGGTGTACTGCAAATGAAAACATATAACAAAACCGACGAAGGGAACAAAGTAGCAAAAAAAATGCTTTATTTCCTACTGTTTGCAATACTTCCTTTTCTATGGATTTTTTTCACATATATTAATAATCCCGAGTCAACAACTCTTAATGTCATAGCATCCAGCACTAGCAACCTCCCAGCAGTGTTATCAGCCAACAATCCATTATTAAGTAAGGTAATGGATGTATATACAAAAACAGCCCCACTATTTGCTTTTATATTATTCCTATCATCAGTCAAAGGGATGCACATAAGAAGTGACAAAAAAACCACAGTGCTATTAACAAACCTCATTCTATATTGTGTATTTTGCTTAATCTTCACTTATGTTTTTTTATTCTGCAATATTGAATTAACGACATCTGGAAGATTACTTAGAATAATGTCTAGCAATGTTGTTACATTATCAATTTTCTATATAACTTTATATAGTGGTATTTATATACTATTATCTATGCTATTTTGGTTTTCAATCGGCGTGTGCAAAATATTAAAAGAGAGGTGGTAACCACCTCTCACCCATTATCAACGAATAAAATTAGTCACTTCGTCGTTTATTTTTTCAGCCACTTCAGCATCAATAAGAGATGCGAGATAACTGATAGTGATTATCCCACCAATCATAGCGACTGTAGCAGGAAGAGACCCTGCAACCAGAAATGTAGAGACAATACCGCCAAAAATCCCAAGAGCAACAGCAGAGGCCATACCACTGAGCACCCAGGACTCAACCTCCAGCATCAGCGGCCTCCAGTTCCCGGTTTCATACCCCTCAATGCTCTTCTCCCGGACCTTCTCAACCTTCATCACCACGTCGGCGACTTTAAAAGCCTTGCTGAGATTACCCAGTTTATTCGCCATATCCTGGGCATCAACATGTTTCCAGGCATTTACCAGTGCTTCCCTGTCCTCCTGATTAATTTTCATGGAAGGATTGGCTGTGATTTTATTCAGCGATGCCATTGCGTCATCGAAGCTACGGAGACTCCGCCCCTGGAAGTTTTTAATATTGTCCGCAATATCTTTCGCGATCGACTTATATTTATCTCCAAGATGCTCGCCGATTTTATCTCCCATACCAGCAATCAGTTCACTGGTTTTTTCAAGCACCTCCCGCTCATCTTTGGCTTTTTCCGCAACTTCCATAGCCTGACGCTGACGTTCGGCTTCTTCTGCCTGGCGCTGGCGCGCTTTTTCTGCCGCCTCAGCAGCAGCCCTGAGTGCGGCTTCCGCCTGTAACCGCTGTGCTGTGGCAGCTGAAAGTGCTGCATCAGCCGCACTCTTTTCGTTCCGGGCATTCTGCAGGATATTATTAGCCTGAGACAATTGGGCATTCAGACCATCACGGTTAGCCACTGCAGCATTAATTTCATTCTGTTTGGTATCAACATCATTTTGAGCGCGAATCAGGCCACTTCGCATATTAAAATGAATCCGGCTACGAATAGGATCATTGATAAATTTAAGCGTATCCTGGACACGCTGGTTAGCGGCTTCAAGCTCATTTTTCAGGGGCGTCATTTCAGCCTGTTTCTGAGTTATAACCTGATTTGCAGCACTGACAGCGCCGCTGAGATTATTAACATTGAGTTGTGCTGTATTAATCGCTGCCTGTGCGGCCTCCACCCGCTTACCTGCATCAAACTCAGCTTTACTCTTTCCTGATGCGATGGCACGGGCTTCCTCTTCAGCCAGAGCGCGGGCATTTGCTTCCGCTCTGGCACGGTCGGCAGCCTCCTGCCGAATTCTCATCCCCTCGTTATAGGATGCCGTAAGCTGAGGTACTTCCCGGGGAACTTTCACAGTCCAGGTACGCTCGTTCCCGTTTTTCCCGCCGCCGCCAGAAGTACGTTCCTCACGAATCTCCGTCATAACCTTGCCATTACTGAGCCAGTAGCCCGGTGGCAGGTTTCCTGACTGTACCATCAGATAATTTTCCACAGCAGTCTGAACAGGAGATTTCCCGTCATTCTGACCTGCCGGCGAAACAGGATTATTGACCAGGGAATTTAAAACCCGTGTAAACCCTCTGCCGTAAGGAACCATCGATGAATTATCAGCGGTCATCACAGTTCCGTTCATGGTCGGTTGGCCTGCAGCATTGATGATGACTTTTCCCCACGGGGTATTATACGAATCCCCTGGTTTCATTACCGTCACAGACTCATTACCTACGTTAGAAGAATCTCCACGATCGTGCCCACCACTATTTCCATGGCTACCACCACCCGGCTCTGGACCACTCCCACGTTCTGAGCTCCAGCCGGTTCCATCACCTTTTCCACCATAATTAAATCCAGGCATAATCTTTCCTCTTTTTATTTTTGTTTTATGAGAAATCTGGTGTGCGGTTTATTGCTGAGCGGCTACCTACCGCCACGCTGTTATAAGTGCTCTGCCACACCAATAACTGTATATATTCACATGTGTTTATATACAGTAAAGTGATACTACGCTCGGCAGTTCCATGCTGTCAACATGGTTTTTAGTTATTAATCACGAAGGGAAATGATTTACTATATTTACTCAATGAGACACTAACAGGACAACGTCACTTTATGGCATGGCACACTATTCAGGACACACTAAAATTAACGGGAAAATCCCGTTCACAGCTGTACCGTGATATGGCTAACGGCCTCGTCAGTTACCGCTCAGGAAAAAACAATCGCCGTGAATTTGAAACCAGTGAACTGATCAGGGCATATGGAGAATTAAAACAAAATGAGACACCTGAAAGACACACTCAGGGACAGGAAGAAAAACCACATAGTCAGCAGACAGAACGCATTTTCCAAGAACTGAATGAAATGAAACAATGCCTGACGCTGATGCTTGAGGACAAACAGGCACAGGATACAGAACGTCGGCGTCAGGAAGCAGAACGGGAACAGCTACAGAATGAGATCGAGCAGCTCAGACAGGCACTGGAGCAGGAGAAAAAACGGGGATTCTGGGCCAGACTGTTCAGCCGGTGAACATTGGCTGAAACTGATGATAAGATAGGCTACGGATATATAAATCACTGAGTATTAAGTTTAAAAACAAGGATAGTCTCATGAGACGACCTGGACGCCCGCTGTACCTCACCACTCTGCTGGCAGCAGCGATAACCCTCGCAACATCAGCCTGCACTCCAAAAGACAGTCTTGAACGCCATACTAGGCATTATGTGTATGCTTCAGATGACAGATCTGATCCTAATTTTTATACCAACAAAGCCGACACCACGCGGATGATGATTCCGTTCTTCAGGCAGTTCCGGGATTTGGGAGAGAAGGACAGGGCAGCTGGCATATCAAAGGAAGCTGCACAGCAACGTGCCAAAGAATTTCACTCAGAGAAATTCCTCGAGTCTCTCCAGGGTACAACTACTTTTGCAGGCAGAAAATACACCAACAGTCGCATGCCATCGCCTGAAAAACTCAGGCTGCTGGCAGATACCATTTCCACTGTTTATCTTGATGGTTACGAAGGAAGAAAGTAACGATCATATTTAGGTGATTTACCATAACATCCGTTGCCCGCACCGCTGAAACGGGGTTGGCTGCGTTTCCGGTGCCAGACGCGAGAAAGTGGCGACAGACATAACGAAAAAACACCAGAAACGCAGCCGCTGGATATTACACTGATGCATAGTCATGCAGCCAGATGCATGCCGCGTAAAGTCACACTAAAATCAGCGCGAACGCCTTAAAAACAGGAAAGTGCTTCTCCAGCCAGTCCCAGATCTCCAGCGCCATGTACAGGCAGTTCAGCACCGTCTCAATCACGTTAAACAGTCTCATAATCCCTCCGTTGTATACGCTGTGATGTTTCCATCACGACCGTATTTAGCGGGAAATTTATGAGCCCTTCTTCTTGGGGTTTGTCACGGGCCGTCAGCCCAGCGTTGGGCCACGGTAGGTTTTCTGCGGCTGGTGCTCCAGCTCCAGTGTTTTCTGATACTCATGCTCCCTGTGCCGGAGCTCGATGGCATTCAGCTCCCGGACAAGCGGCGCAGCTGCTCGCTTAAACTCAGCACCTGCGTGCTCAAGTCCGACACGCGTTCGTTCAGCATCGCGTTCTCCCGTTGCATAAGACCACACATGCTCTGCCATTCCGCGAAGGCGCTCTCCCATTCGTCCAGCCTTTGCGAGTAGTCCTGCTGTAGCTGCTCTAATGCGCTCAGCAACTGCTTTTCCAGCTCTGTCATTTTCCGCTACTCCTGTTTCAGGCGGATCCATGTCGTCCCGTCGTAAGGGATGGCTTCGGTTTGCATCCCCGGCGGCAGGATAAGAAACCTCCGGCCGTCGCTGCTCTCCTGATAGCGCACTCCCCACGTCCGGGCGGTCATTTTCGCCAGGGTATCTTCCTGCTGACGAAGATGCGTGTAATTGTCGGTTATCTGCTGCCCCTGCCACCACAGTATGCTCCCGCTCGTGCCGATCAGCAGCGCTGACACCATCAGGATGGTGAGCCATGTCCGCCCGGCAGTCCGCAGTAAGCTCCGCCGGTTTTTCTCCATCGCCTCGCTCATACTCTGCTCGTGGGCGAGGATGGCGTCGCTGATTCTCCTCGCGCTTGCGCTCAGTTCCGCTCTGACAGACTGCTCGTGCTCGCTGAATGCGGCTTTCAGCATCTCGCCGGTACTCTGCTGCTGCGCTTTCGATTGCTGCTCTAAGTCCTTCGCCAGCGTTAAAAGACTGCTCATAGATGGCTCCCTTCAGTCGGATGTTTCGCCCCCCGTCCGGGTCGGCAATGCTGATACTGCTTTTCGTGGTGCGTACCACCTCAAAACCTGACCGTTCCAGCGCCTCAGTGACGTCCTGACGGGTTTTCAGCTCCCCGGACGAAGCAAGGATCAGCAGTCCGCGCGTGATGGCTTCTGCGGCCTCCTGCTTCGTTTTCGGCAGTCCGGACGGCGTGACCAGCGCCCGGCGGTTTTCCGGCGCGTTCGGGTCGTGCAGCCCCAGTCTGCCGTTCACGATGGTCTGCCAGGCATCGATACGCGGCCGGTCGGCGAGGTCGTAGTACGGCTGGAGCCGCCTGCCGGTCAGCAGCTCGGTATTGGGGATCAGAAAGTTCAGCTCCAGACGCCCCTTGTCCGCGTGCTCCACCCACAGAATGCTGTACTGATCTTTATC
>NZ_KQ089836.1:9605-13671 GCF_001037515.1 Citrobacter sp. MGH110
CCGGCGCCACCGCCGCGACCGCGTGGATGAAATTTAACGATCATCGTCCGTTCCTTTCTCAAGAACGGCGTGCCGCAGCCGCTCAAGCCCGGCATCGATGGCCATCAGCGCCGCCACAATCTGTACCCTGTCATGGCCGGTGCCGCCGCCGGCGTTAACGCGGCGGGCTATCTGGTTCAGGTTATTGCCCATGCCGGCAAGCTGGCGCAGCAGCGCCGGCGAGATTGAGGGGAGCTTTCCGGTGCGCGCAGGCTTTTCGTCCAGGCAGGTCTGCCGCATCCAGGCCGCGAGCTGTTTACCGTCGCAGCGTTCCAGCAGACGGCGGTGCTCATCTTCGGTCACCCACATCGTGAGCATCTTGTTCCGTTTCTCTGACAAACCGGTCTCCTGATAACGCCGGGACGGGCGGGAAACCCTTTCCCGGTCGGCGCGGGGTTGGACAAGCCGCAGGCGCGTCAGGCTTTTGGCGGGTTTCGGGGCGCAGCCCTGAACCAGTCACGCAGCGCTAGCGGAGTGTATACTGGCTTAATATGTTACGGCGGAGTAACACTTTATGAAAGTGCTTCATGTAGCAGGAGAAAAAGGTGGCACCAGCGCGTCAGCAGAATATGTGATACAGGATATATTCCGCTTCCTCGCTCACTGACTCGCTACGCTCGGTCGTTCGGCTGCGGCGAGCGGAAATGGCTTACGAACGGGGCGGAAATTTCCTGGAAGATGCCAGGAAGAAACTTAACAGGGAAGCGAGAAGGCCACGGCGGAGCCGTTTTTCCATAGGCTTCGCCCCCCTGACAAGCATCACAGAATCTGACGCTCAAATCAGTGGTGGCGAAACCCGACAGGACTATAAAGATACCAGGCGTTTCCCCCTGGCGGCTCCCTCGTGCGCTCTCCTGTTCCTGCCTTTCGGTTTACCGGTGTCACTCCGCTGTTATGGCCGCGTTTGTCTCATTCCACGCCTGACACTCAGTTCCGGGAAGGCAGTTCGCTCCAAGCTGGACTGTATGCACGAACCCCCCGTTCAGTCCGACCGCTGCGCCTTATCCGGTAACTATCAACTTGAGTCCAATCCGGAAAAACACGACAAAGCGCCACTGGCAGCAGCCATTGGTAGAGGGTGTACAAGAGATTACTGATGCAGAGTTCTTGAAGTTAGAGCCAAACTACGGCTAAACTGGAAGGACGAATTTGGTGGCAGCGGTCTTGTACACCCTGTTACCACGGTTCAGAAGTTCCCCAACTTACTGAACCTTCGAAAAACCACCTCCCCAGGTGGTTTTTTCGTTTCTGGATAAGAGACTACGACGACAGACGGATGATCTCAAGAAAATCCTCTCTAACAGGTTATATTCAGAGTAAAAAAGTGAGCTTAAATATGACTTTTTCAATAACAGAAGTGCGTGAGGGGCGTATTGGTTCTTTAGTTATTACAAAAGAGCTTTACGATAAATTAGAAAAATACTCTTGCTCAAATGGATTAATAACATCCACATACAACCATGGTCATGGCGTTGTTAGATACTACACCGTGAAATATTGCCTCCAGATGAACTATCACGGACAAAATCATCCTCAAAAATATCTTATTAAAAGAGGGGGGAGATATCCCAGCAAGTATTCAATGGTCAAAAAAACCGTTGAAGAGTTAGAGTATTCAACACCGACATTTGACGCAATATGTAGGAACATAGCAATAAAATACCCACACATGGTCAAGTTTGCTAATTACATATCAGAAACCCCATTAAAAGGCTTCGCCGCAACCTTTAATAACTCCGTTGATAATGATTAAGTGTTATTTACCATAACATCCCTGTTATGAATCGGCAGAAGCCAGCTCCGCAAGCCTCTTACACGTAGGCGTAAAAAACCCCGCACAGGGCGGGTTTAGGGATAGTGCATGGTTCTGGCACGATAAAACCAATCCTGCGCAGCAACATCATCTTGCTCGACCCCCCATCCATGTTTATACATCTCACCAAGAGATGCCTGAGCTCCTGCATGATCTTGCTCAGCGGCCAGAATAAACCAATGGAAAGCCTGCCTATCACTTTGCTCAACGCCCATACCGAGATGGTACATCCAGCCAAGTTTAAATTGGGCACTACTGTGGTCTTGCTTCGCAGCACAGAGAAACCATTCGACTGCTAACGCATCATTTCTTAAATCAGAGAAAGTATACAGCCTTCCAAGCTGAAACTGAGCCTCTGCATGACCTTGCTCAGCAGCTTTCTGATACCATTCCGAAGCTTTTTGAGCATCTTTATATCCACCTAACCCCAGATGATATGCCAAACCAAGACTAAACTGGGCATCATCATGGCCTTGCTCAGCTGCAAGCTGAAACCAGTATATAGCCTGCTTATAATCCTGATGCACACCAAGACCGCATGAGAATATCTTACCCAGATGAAATCTAGCCTGGCTATCTCCAGCAGTAGCTAGTGCTAACCAGCGCTCAACAGAGAGTGACGGCATAAGGTCATCCCTTAATTGTGATCTGAATATCATCCTCATTCACACCAAAATATAAAGCCAACCCTGCTTTAGCCTCTTTTAGATTTATCGGCCTAACTCTGTTGCTATCCTCCTCATACTCATCATATTCATCCCCGCCTTTTATCGTATTCAAGACTAAGGAATCCTCTTTAGGTAGGGGTTGGAAATCCACTTTAGAGATATCAATTCCCATGTCTTCAAGTTTTCTATAGGAGACTGGATTACGATTGCCGTCCCACTGCCCAGGGATATCAATTTCAGCATAGGAATCAATATTTATGATCCAGCGCTTAGGGTTTTCAGGGGCTCGACTTACTCCGGATATTTTCCCGATCATAAATGCATGATGATGCTTAGCCTCCTGACTACCCCAGTCTTTTTTCGAATTTTGGACGCAAACCAGGTACGGAAGCTTAGCTACGTGAGTAGCATCAAGTCTCCAAGCTTGGCTTCCTCCACTATTTAAAATCTCAGTAATACCCCTAGCTGTAAGAACAGTAATGCAGTCAGTATCAAACATAGATATCTCCATTTTTGTTTTAAAAAAGGCAAGTCACCGCGTAATGACAATCTTTTTAGCATCAAAAACGGAAGAGCTCAACACTAAACTACAAGATATATACAAATAACTAGCTTAACTACTACGACCATTACTCCTAGAACTGCAAAAAAACAAGTAAAACACTACTCGACTTCGGCCGGAGGGCTTTTTCTCTCTGGACTCAGTCTGAGTGACAACATGATGTGTGAAGTATGAACCCGCCACACCGCCGCATTTAACATAAGAGTTCTTGTCGGCACCGCTCCGGACGGGTTCGCCACAAACGGGGCGGCAGTCAGGTAAAACCGGCAACAAACCACCCGATACACCGCCCCGTTCGTGACAGATAAATTTTACCCGGCTGCATAGCCATGCAGCCAGATGCATGGCGTGTAAAGTCACACTAAAATCAGCGCGAACGCCTTAAAAACAGGTAAATGCTTCTCCAGCCAGTCCCACAGCCCGGCCGCCAGATACAGGCAGTTAAGTACAGCTTCAATGACGTTAAGCAATTTCATAATTCCCCCCCAGGTATAGGCCGTGATCTTTTTGATCACGAACCTATTTAGCGGGAGAAGTAAGAGTCCCTCTTCGTGCGGGTTGTCAGCTGTCTGGATGGTTTAAAGTGTCGGCCCGCGGTAGGTTTTCTGCGGCTGGCGCTCCAGCTCCAGTGTTTTCTGATACTCATTCTCCCTCTGCCGGAGCTCGATGGCATTCAGTTCCCGGACAAGCGGCGCAGCTGCTCGCTTAAACTCAGCACCTGCGTGCTCAAGTCCGACACGCGCTCGTTCAGCACCGCGTTCTCCCGTTGCATAAGCCCACACATGCTCCGCCATTCCGCGAAGGCGCTCTCCCATTCGTCCAGCCTTTGCGAGTAGTCCTGCTGTAGCTGCTCTAATGCGCTCAGCAACTGCTTTTCCAGCTCTGTCATCTTCCGCTACTCCTGTTTCAGGCGGATCCATGTCGTCCCGTCGTAAGGGATGGCTTCGGTTTGCATCCCCGGCGGCAGGATAAGAAACCTCCGGC